>JAKVCX010000009.1 GCA_022448525.1 Tenacibaculum sp. | reverse complement strand
ACAAACAGCGAGGTGTTTAATTCATCTTATATATAATAATAAAGCTCCAGTTCTTAAGAATTTGGAGCTTTTTTTATCTCAAAAATAATCGAACAATTGTCTCTTCCATTCCATAATTAATAACAAAATAAACTATTCTTTGATTATTCACTAATGATAGAGTTACAATTAAGACAATAAAAAGAATAGAACTTTATTATTTCTTAAAAAACTTCAACCTTATAATGCTATAAAAGCAACAAAAAATTGGGTTTTCTTTTTTGATATACTATATTTGCACGTTTTTAAAAAGAAGTCATTTAAATTATTGAAGATGCAAAACAAAGGTCTTATTAGATTATTTGCAATCCTTTTCGGATTAGTAAGTATTTACCAATTATCATTCACTTTTTTTGCTAACAAAGTAGAAAAGGCAGCAAATGCCTATGCTACGAGTAAAGTTAGCGATCAGAATGATGGTAGAGAAATTGCTCGTTTAGAAAAGAAGTATCGCGATAGCGTTGCAAATAAAGAAGTAGTTGCAGGATTCACTTATGACGAGATCAGAAACAAGGAAATGAACCTTGGTCTTGACTTAAAAGGTGGAATCAATGCAATTTTACAGGTATCTGTAAAAGATATCTTAAAAGGTTTATCAAACGAATCTCAAAATTCTGTTTTTACAAAAGCGTTAGAAAATGCTGATGAAACTCAAAAAAATAGTCAAGAAGATTACCTTGATATTTTTTATGATGAATTCGAAAAAGCAAGTAACGGTTCTGTAAAATTAAGTGATCCAACGATTTTCGGAAACAAGTTACTTCGTGACAAGATTGACTTCAACAAAACCAACGAAGAAGTAAAACCAATTTTACAAGAAGAAATAAACACATCGATTAATACAGCTTTTGAAGTATTACGTAGTCGTATTGATAAATTTGGTGTTGTTCAACCAAACATTCAGAGAATTGGAACATCAGGAAGAATTCAAGTTGAATTACCTGGTGCAAAAGATATTGAACGTGTAAGTAAGCTATTAGAAAGCACTGCTAAATTGCAATTTTGGGAAGTTTTTACTAATGTGGAACTTCAAAACTTCTTCTTTACTGCTAACGCAAAAGCTGCAGAACTTTTAAAAGATGATTCTGCAACGGCTAAAGAGAAAGATACTACCAAAACTTCAGACAGTATTGACGATTTGATTGCTGAAACTTCTGACTCAACAGAAGTTGCGAATCAAAAAAGCTTATTTACATATTTATTGCCAAATGTAGCTCAAAACCAAAATCAAGTTAGTTCATTAGTAGCTCAGGCAAGAGTAGTAGATACTGCTACAGTAAATAGCTTACTAAAAAATAGAGAAATAAGAGCTTTATTACCTGACAATTTACGTTATGCTAAATTCTTATGGGACTACAAAGCTCAAACTAGTGCAGACGGAACAAATGAAGTAATTGGATTATACGCTGTTAAAAGTAACCGTAATGATGAAGCTGCTATTGAGGGAGATGTTATTGCTGATGCTAAACAAGACTACAACGAATTAAGTAAGCCTGTAGTTTCAATGTTAATGAATGGTTCTGGAACGAAGCAATGGTCTAAACTTACAGGAGAAAACATAGGAAAATTTGTTGCTATTGTATTAGATGATTATGTGTATACTGCTCCAGTTATTAATCAACAACTGGGAAGTAGTTCGTCTATCTCTGGAGGATCAATGACAGTTGAAGAAGCTCAAGATATTGCTACCGTATTAAAAGCTGGTAAGTTACCTGCACCTGCAAGAATAATTGAAGCTGAAGTGGTTGGACCATCTTTAGGTAAAGAAGCGATTACAGCAAGTATGTGGTCATTTGCTTTAGCTATTTTATTAGTATTAGTGTGGATGGTATTATACTACGGTAAAGCTGGTTTATATGCAAACATCGCTTTAGTTGTAAATATATTATTCATCTTTGGAGTATTAGCATCGTTTAATTCTGTATTAACATTACCTGGAATTGCTGGTATTATTTTAACTATCGGTATGTCGGTAGATGCTAACGTAATTATCTTTGAAAGAATTAAAGAAGCCTTAAATTCAGGAAAAGGATTACTTACAGCTGTTGAAGAAGGATTTAGTATCAAAGGAGCGTTATCTGCAATTATTGATGCTAACATTACGACTTTATTAACCGGTATTATTTTATATATTTTCGGAACTGGTCCTATTAAAGGTTTCGCATTAACATTAATGATTGGTATTGCTACTTCGTTATTCACAGCGATTTTTATCACTAGATTATTAGTTGACGGTGCTGTTTCTAAAGGAACGAATTTAACTTTCAATACAAACATTTCTAAGAACTGGTTTCAGAATATCAATATTGAATTTTTAAGAAAGCGTAAGTTAGCTTACTTCATTTCTGGAGGAATTATTATTGCTGGTTTAATTTCGATTTTCACAATTGGATTAAAACAAGGAGTTGATTTTAAAGGTGGACGTTCTTACGTTGTACGTTTTAATCAACCTATGAAAGCAAATGAAGTTGCAGCTTCTTTAAAAGATGCCTTCGGAACTGCTCCTGAAGTTAAAACTTATGGTGCAAACAACCAGCTAAAAATTACGACTGTTTTCAAAATTGATGATAAGAGTAAAGAGGTAGATGAAGTTGTTCAAAGCACTTTATATAAAGGATTAAAGCCTTATTTAGGTGAATTAGACTACGAAAGCTTTAAACCAGGTTTCGAGAAATTAGGTCAACCTCAAGGTATTATGAGCTACATGAAAGTAGATCCAACAATTGCTGATGATATTAAGCAAGCTGCAATTTGGGCAGTATTAGGATCTTTAATTGTAGTTTTCTTGTATATTTTATTACGTTTTAGAAAGGTTTCTTTCTCTATTGGAGCAGTAGCTGCTGTATTCCATGACGTATTAATCGTATTAGGAATCTTCTCTATTTTATACAAATTTATGCCTTTCGATATGGAAATCGGACAGTCATTCATCGCTGCAATTCTTACAGTAGTAGGATACTCTCTGAATGATACCGTGGTAATTTTCGATAGAATTAGAGAATACGCTGCAGGAAGTAAAACTTTCTCAGCTAGTTTAGTAGATAAAGCCTTAAGTAGTACATTAGGTAGAACAATCAATACATCTTTAACTACAATGTTAGTAATGCTAGCAATCTTCTTCTTTGGAGGTGATAGTATTAAAGGATTTATGTTTGCCCTTATCATTGGTGTACTTGTAGGTACTTACTCTTCTTTATTTGTTGCAACTCCAATTATGTTTGATGCAACTAAAAACAAAGAAAAAGAGAATAATAAGTAATAAGATATTCTAAAAATAAATTAACCGTTTTGTACCCACTGTTTTATCAGTAGAACAAGACGGTTTTTTTATTTAATCCTTATATTTACAAGTATATGAGAATTAAGAAACTTCACGATTTATATTTCAAACAATTAATTGGTCAAGAGGAAATTACAACAATTGTAAAATCCTTAGCAAAACAGGTTAAAAAGGATTTACCGGAAGGAGAAATACCACTTTTCGTAGGAATTTTAAACGGCTGTTTTATGTTTGCCGCTGACTTCATTCGCGAGTATAATGGAGACTGTGAAATATCTTTCGTGAAATTAGCTTCATATGACGGAGAGTCTTCCACTGGAGATGTTAAAAAACTCATTGGAATAAATGAGGATATTACAGGAAGGACTGTAATTATATTAGAGGATATTATAGATACTGGTACAACTCTACAAGAGATCTATGAAATTTTCAGAAATAAGGATATTAAAGAATTAAAAATTGTAAGTCTTTTCTTTAAACCAGACGTTTACAGAAAAGAATTACACATTAACTATATCGGAAAAAGCATTGAAGATAAATTTATCGTAGGTTACGGACTAGACTATAATGGTCTTGGACGAAATTTACCCGCGATATATCAATTAACAACAACACAACCCAAAATGAAAAACATCGTTTTATTCGGACCTCCAGGTGCAGGTAAAGGAACACAAGCTGAATTATTAAAAGAGAAATATCAATTGGTTCATATTTCAACTGGTGACGTTTTTAGATTCAATATTAAAAACGAAACTGAATTAGGAGTATTGGCTAAGAAATATATTGATGCTGGTGATTTAGTTCCTGATGAAGTTACTATTAATATGCTTAAAGCAGAAGTAGAAAAAAATGCTGCTGCTAATGGATTTATTTTTGATGGTTTTCCAAGAACAGAATCTCAAGCGAAAGCTTTAGACGAATTTTTAGCCGAGAAAAATGAGCGCATTAATGGAATGGTTGCTTTAGAAGTACCTGAAGATTTATTAGTTGAAAGAATCTTAGAAAGAGGAAAAACTAGTGGAAGATCAGACGATACTGATGAAGAAAAAATCCGTAATAGATTTAACGAATACAATACAAAAACTGCAATACTTAAAGACTTTTATAATGCCCAAGGAAATTTCTATGGTGTAGATGGAGTTGGAAGTATTGAAGAAATAACACAACGTTTATCAGAGGTATTTGATAAACTATAATAAAAACTTATTCCCGCTTTATGCGGGAATACTAATTTTAAGAAAATGACGGAAGGAAATTTTGTTGACTATATAAAAATTTATGCATCCTCTGGAAAAGGTGGACGTGGATCGGCACATTTACACAGAGAGAAATACATTGCTAAAGGTGGTCCAGATGGTGGAGATGGTGGACGTGGAGGACACGTAATTTTTCGTGGTGACAAGAATATGTGGACGTTATTTCACTTAAAATTTAAACGTCACTTCAGAGCTGATCATGGTGGTGATGGCGGATCTAGTAGAAGTACTGGTAAAGATGGAGGTGACGTTATTATTCCAGTTCCTTTAGGTACTATTATTCGTGATGCCGATACTGACGAAATCTTATTCGAAATTACAGAAGAAGGTAAGGAAGTAATTGTTTTAGAAGGTGGTAAAGGAGGAAGGGGAAATTGGCATTTCAAATCTCCTACAAACCAAACACCAAGGTATGCACAACCAGGAATTGAAGGTAAAGAAGCTTGGTATAGAGTTGAGTTAAAAGTATTAGCTGATGTTGGTTTAGTTGGTTTTCCAAATGCAGGAAAATCTACATTACTTTCAGTCTTAACTGCTGCTAAACCAAAAATTGCTGATTACGCATTTACAACACTAAAACCTAATTTAGGGATCGTTGAATATCGTAATCATCAAAGTTTTGTAATGGCAGACATTCCTGGTATTATTGAAGGAGCAGCCGAAGGGAAAGGTTTAGGACATTATTTCTTAAGACATATTGAACGTAACTCTCTCCTACTCTTTTTAATTCCAGCAGATAGTGAAGATATTAAGAAAGAATATGAAATCCTTGTAAACGAATTACGCAAACATAATCCTGAATTACTCGATAAACAGCGATTATTAGCTATTTCGAAAGCCGATATGTTAGATGACGAATTAAAGCAGGAAATTGCTCAGGAACTACCAAGTGGCGTTGAAACTTTATTCATCTCATCAGTTGCACAAATGGGATTAACAGAATTAAAGGATAAACTTTGGAAATATCTTAATGAGTAATTATTCGTTTGGCAACAACGAAACTATTTTTCCAATAGTTTTCTGTTAAAGATGAATAAATAACTCCTTTAGATGTTGTTGAATGGATAAATTCAATCTCCTCTTCTTTAATAGAAGTAACAAGACCAACATGATTTACTTTTCCTTTCAACCTATCAATATTAAAGAACAATAAATCTCCTTTAGAAATTTCCTCTAAAGGAATTTTTTCTCCATGCTCACTCATACTACTAGAAGACCTAGGTAATCCAATATCAACTATATTAAAACAGGTTATTACAAGCCCTGAACAATCCATACCTAAACGAGACGTTCCTCCTGCTCGGTAGCAAACTCCTTTAAAACTTTTTGCTAAATCAATTACTTTTTCAATTTTATGATTGGTTTCCGCTCTCTCATCCCTGTTGAAACAGCGATAAATACAGAATAGTGTTACTATTAATATGAATAACACTTTTTTATTCATCTAACACTCTTTTAGCATTGATGAAAGCCTTTTTCCAATATAGTTCATTAAGCGAGCTAACAATTACTCCTCTAGAACTTGTGGAATGTATAAACTTAATGTTGTTATTTTTTACAGATGTTACTAATCCAACATGATTCACTCTATTTCGTTTTTTAGCTGTTTTAAAAAATAATAAATCACCTCGTCTAACCGCACGTAAAGGTATTTTATATCCCACGGAATACATTTGTAGTGATGTTCTAGGTATAACAACATTTCTTTTTTTAAAGGAAGTATGAATCAAACCTGAGCAATCCATACCATTTCTGTTCGTTCCTCCGTATTTATAAGGAACACCTTTAAAAGTAACGGCAGTCCAAACAATCTTATCGGCTATACTAGCCCCATGGGAACTTACCTTTTGGGCTTTTCTATCGACTTTTCGCTTATTTCTTTCTTTGCCAACATTTCTTGATGATCCACAAGAAACTATGAAACTAGAAATTATTAATAAAAAAAGTATTTTTCTAATCATATATTAATTCTTCAATCCTTCGATAATCAATCTAGCTGTTTGTTCCGACGCACCTTTTCCTCCGAGTTTATTTTCTAGGTCAAAATAATTTTCAAACATTTCATTACGTTTGTCACCAGATAAAATCATTTGCAATTCATCTTCTAATTTTCTCTCTGTAAAATCATTTTGAATTAATTCTGTTACAACTTCTTTATCCATAATTAAATTTACAAGTGAAATATATTCCAATGTAATGATTCTTTTGGCAATTTGATAAGAAATCCAACTTCCTTTATAACAAACAACTTGTGGCACTTTAAATAACGCTGTTTCTAAAGTTGCAGTACCAGAGGTAACCAAAGCCGCATGTGAAACACTTAACAAATCATACGTGCGATTGTTTATAAACTTGACTTTATTTCCTTTCAAGAAATCCTGATAAAATTCTTTTGTTTGGCTTGGAGCTCCCGCAATCACAAATTGATAATTTGGGAATTTTTCAACCATTAATAGCATTGTAGATAACATTTTCGTTATCTCCTGCTTTCTACTTCCAGGTAATAAAGCGATAATTTCTTTATCTCCTAAATCAAATTCATTTCTAAAATCTTGTTCATCAATTTGAGTTCTTCCAGCAATGCCATCAATTAAAGGATGACCAACAAATTCTACTTCATAATTATACTTTTTATAGAAGTCCTTTTCAAAAGGCAATATCACAAACATTCTATCAACATCTCTCTTAATAGCTTCAACTCTACCCGCTCTGCTTGCCCATACTTGAGGGGAAATATAATAGTTAGTTCTAAATCCTTTCTCTTTAGCCCATTTTGCTATTCGCAAATTGAAACCAGAATTGTCGATAAAAATAATTACGTCAGGACTAAATTCATCAATATCAGTTTTACAGAAATTGATGAAACCAAATATCTTTCTGAGATTCATTATTACTTCTATAAATCCCATGAAAGCTCTTTCGTTATAATGACTAACAAGAGTCCCTCCAACTTCCTTCATTAAATCTCCTCCCCAAAACCTAATATTCGCTTCAGGATCTTGTTTAAAAATCTCTTTCATCAAATTAGCTCCATGTAAATCACCTGAAGCTTCTCCTGCAACAATATAATACTTCATAAATTAGAAGAATTTTAAAATAAAGGTTATGACAGCCGTAAACAATGTTGCTATTAGAACACCTTTAGCTCGATGATCTTGTTTCTTCTTTAAAAAAATAAAAAAAACAAATAAATTAGGTAATGCCGCTAGTGTAATTACGGGTCCTAATACATCATTCTTTTGAATCATTTCAATAGTTTCATAAAACCCAAAACGAGAAACATATTGTAAATAGATGAACAAACCACAAAACGTAGCAAATAATGAAACCATTATCCCAATGGCGATTTCTTTTCTTATAGATCCCATGAATGAAGATTTTTTATTGCATGATGTGCTGTCATATCAAATTGAACTGGAACAACAGAAATAAATCCATTTTCTAAAGCCCATATATCTGTATCCTGCCCTTTGTCATTATTGATAAATTCACCTGAAAGCCAATAATACTCTTTTCCCATTGGACTTTTACGCTTGTCAAAATCCTCTTTCCAATAACCATTTGCTTGTCGGCAAACTTTAATCCCTTTGATTTCTTCCTTCTTCAACTTTGGAATATTTACATTTAAAACTACTCCATCAGGAAGCCCATTAAGTAATACATTTAAAGCTATCTTTTTTATAAATTCTCTTGAAGATCTAAAATCTGCGTGCCAACTAAAATCTAACAATGAAAATCCAATTGCAGGTATTCCTTCAATCCCAGCTTCTACTGCAGCACTCATAGTTCCAGAATAAATAACATTTATTGAAGAATTCGATCCATGATTGATTCCCGAAACACATAAATCTGGCTTTCTATTTAATATTTCATTCTTTGCCATTTTTACGCAATCGGCTGGTGTACCAGAACAACTATATTCAATTTGCGGACCCTCATCTATTGAAGTTGGATTACAATGCAAAACATTATTAACTGTAATTGCATGTCCCATTCCACTTTGTGGACTATCAGGAGCAACGACAATTACTTCTCCAATTTCATTCATTATTTCAATCAACATTCTTAGTCCTGGTGCTGTAATACCATCATCGTTAGTTACTAAGATCAAAGGTTTATCTTGCATATTTCTGAGTTTACTTTTAAACAAATATACATTAAAAATCATCTTGGATTTTTAACATTTTGTAAAGATACTAGGGGAAAATTAATCAGTAAACTTGTAGTAAACTAATCAGTTACAATTATGGTAAGAGTTATTACAGTATTGGTCATGTTAGTTCTTTCTTATTTTTTTTCCAAGTTAGACGCTCAAAACAACAACACTTCTCCTTGTTCTTCTACTGAATACAATCAATTTAACTTTTGGATTGGAAATTGGAACGTTTATGATTCCGAAAATAAATTAATCGGACAAAATAATATCAAAGAAATGCCTAATGCTTGTACCATTCAAGAAAACTGGACTTCACAAAATGGTAAATCTCTTGGTACTAGTTATAGCTATTATAATCTTGCCGATAAAAAGTGGCATCAACTTTGGATTGACAACCAAGGATATGTACTTGAAACTGAAGGTAACTTTACCGAAAACAAAATGATTTTAGAAAGTAAAGTCATTAAAAATCCTAAAGGAGATTATATCAACCGAATCACTTGGACCAATAATTCTGATGGAACGGTAACGCAAATTTGGGACTTTGTAGGTACGGACGGCAAATTAATTCGTCAGGCATTTAAAGGTATTTACAAAAAAAAGAACAGCTAGTAAAATTGGCATTATTTTAGTAGCTTAGCAATTAACAACACACTTATATTCACTTAAAAGATAGACGGTTTATGAAGATGAAATTTTTAATCCCATTATTAACAATATTTTTCGTTAGTAATTCTGTACAAGCTAATCCTTATATCGACAAGAAAGATCCTGAAAAAGATAAGGTAATCTTGTACGTATTAAAAAACATATTAACCAGAGGACACTTCGTTCAAAAGGATTTAAACGATGATTTTTCTGAACATGTTTATAACGATTTTATCAATAGTTTAGATCCGAGTAAACGTTATTTCACACAAGAAGATTTAAAAGAATTTTCACAATACAAATATCAAATTGATGATCAATTACGAAACTCTAATTTAGATTTTTACAAGTTAGTATATGGTCGTTTTCTCGAAAAGGTTAAAGCAGCTAAATTGACGTATGCTGCACTTCTACAACAACCATTCAATTTTAAAAAGAAAGAAGACATCAATATTGATTATGAAAAAGTTCCTTTTGCTAAAAATGAAAATGAACTAGTTGATCATTGGCGAAAGCAACTTAAATTGCAAGTAGTAAGTTTAATACAAGAAACTGAACAACAACAAATTGAAAAACTCAAAAAGGATCCAAAAACTAAAAAGAAGTCATTCGCAAAAATGGAAATTGATGCTCGCGAAAAAGTAAAAAAGAACATGAATGACTTATACATCAGAATTGATGAACTAGAAAATTCAGATTGGTATTCAACTTTTTTAAATAGTGTTGTTAGTGGATTCGATCCGCATACTACCTACATGTCACCAAGAACAAAATCTCGATTTGATCAGGACATGTCTGGAAAGTTAGAAGGAATTGGTGCCAGACTTCAAAAAGAAGGTATCTATACTAAAATTGTAGAATTAATTTCAGGAGGACCTGCTTGGAAACAAGGTGAACTTGAGCCTGGAGATGTTATTTTAAAAGTAGCTCAAGGAGAAGGAGAACCTCTTGATATTGTTGGAATGCGTTTAGACGATGCAATTACTTTTATAAAAGGTAAAAAAGGAACTGAAGTACGTTTAACTGTTAAGAAGAAAATGGACGGTTCTACGAAAGTTATTCCAATTATTAGAGATATTGTTGAGCTTGAAGAAACTTTCGTTAAGTCTAGTATTGTTGAGAAAAACGGTAAAAAATATGGAGTTATTAATCTTCCTAAATTTTACATTGATTTTGACGATGCAAAACAAAGAAACGCTGCCGGCGATATGAAATTAGAAATTGAACGTTTGAAAAAAGAAAATGTTGAAGGACTTATTGTTGACCTAAGAGATAATGGCGGTGGATCATTAAAAACAGTTATTGAAATAGGAGGACTTTTTATTAATGAAGGACCAATCGTTCAGGTGAAATATCGCGGTGAACCAGCAATTATTAAAAACGATACAGATTCTCAAACTCATTGGGACGGACCATTGGTTGTAATGGTAAATGAAATGTCGGCTTCTGCTTCTGAGATTTTCGCTGCAGCAATGCAAGATTATGGACGTGGAGTTATTATGGGTGGTAAACAAACTTATGGTAAAGGAACTGTTCAAAATGTACTTCCTTTAAACTATTACGTTAGTAAATATCCAGACGATTTGGGAGCTTTAAAAATGACGATTCAAAAGTTTTACAGAATTAACGGTGGATCAACTCAAATTGAAGGTGTTTATTCTGATATTGCTATGCCAGACAGATATAGCTATATGGAGTTTGGTGAACGCGATTTAGACGGAGCATTACCTTGGGATAGCGTTAAGAAAGCTTCATACAACAAAACCAATTCTTACACTAATTTTAACGAGGTAGTTACAAACAGTAAGGAAAGAATTAATGTTGATCAAAAATTCCTTTCAATTAATGAATATGCAAAATGGCTGAAACAAGGTCAAGATGATAATATTTATTCCCTAGACTATAATTCGTATAAAAAAGATGTTGAACAACGTCTTGAAGAAAGTAAAAGATTCAAAGACATTTTTAAATATGAATCTAATTTAACCTTTACTTCACCTTCTTACGAATTGGCATATTTTAAAACTGATACTGTATTAAAGGACAAAAGAGAGATGTGGCACAAAAGCTTACAAAAAGATATTTATTTGAATGAAGCATTAAATGTTTTGAGTGAACTAAAAATGGACAAAAAGCTAGAGCTAGTTAAAAAATAGTTTTAAAAAAGGGTTGCTAAATAGCAACCCTTTTTTATTTCTTAATTATTTAATAACTTCTATTTTAACAACCAATCCTTCGTTAGCTCTAACATTAAAAACAGTATTATCTTCAAAAATAAAATACTGTCCTTTTACTCCTACTAACTTACCAGTATAACTTCCTTCTTTCAAAATATTAAGGCTCTTTGGCTTTTCTGGATATTGTTCTACAGGAAACTTAATTTCTGTTTCCTTGTTATTCTCTATAAAATATTCTTGAACTTCTTCTGGAATAAAAGAACGTAAACGCTCTTGCCACTTGGTTAAATCTTCATCCTCGATGTCATTCTTCAACATCTTACGCCAATTGGTTTTATCTGCTACATGCTCTTTTAACGCAACCTCTGTAATTCCGGCTAAATATCTATTTGGAACCTCAACTATTTCAATTGCTTCATGTGCACCTTGGTCAATCCAACGAGTTGGCACTTGTGTTTTTCTCGTTACTCCTACTTTAACATTACTTGAATTTGCCAGATAAACAATATGCGGCTGTAATTGCACCTTCTTTTCATACTCTAAATCTCTATCTTCTTCTCCTAAATGAGCTTTACTTAATTCAGGTCTCATAATCCAATCTCCGGCAGAAGGAGTTTCAAAAAAACACGATTTACAAAAGCCTTGACGATAAATTTCTTTTTCCAACCCACAATTTAAGCACTCGTAAGTAACAAAGCTTATTTCGATAGTTTTGTTAAGCAACTGATTTACATTAATAAAATCAGTTTTCATATCTAAATAATACTGAACAGTATCTAAAAGTTCAGTATTCATTTTTTTTAAAACTCCAGTGTATTGCATGTTGTAAAATTTACTATTTTTAGCCTAGAACAAACTTACAAATTAGCTGTTAAAAATGCCGTTCCAGTTTATAAATTCTATTATTTCTTGGTTTCTTAAAAAAAGAAAGCATCAAATGGAACTCTTTTTAAAGTATCCTGTTGATGTTCAACAAGAATTACTTTTGAAATTAATAGCAACAGCTAAATTTACCGAATTTGGAAAAACACATCGATTCTCTAAAATAACAACATATGACGATTTTAGTAATAATGTTCCTATTCAAAGATACGAAACAATAGAACCTCTAATTGAAAGATGCAGGAAAGGCGAACAAAATATTTTTTGGCCTACAAAAATAAAATGGTTTGCTAAATCTAGTGGTACAACAAATGCTAAAAGCAAGTTCATTCCCGTTAGTGACGAAGCTTTAGAGGATTGTCATTTCAAAGCTGGAAAAGATATGCTTTGCTTGTATATTAATAATAATGAAGATGCTCAATTATTTACAGGTAAAAGTTTACGTTTAGGAGGAAGTTCTGCTATTTACGAAGATAATGAAACTTATTTCGGAGATCTTTCAGCAATTATTATTGAAAACATGCCTTTTTGGGCAGATTATAGTTCAGCTCCAAAACAAGAAGTTGCTTTAATGAGCGAATGGGAAACCAAAATGGAAGCTATAATCGATGAAACTATACAAGAAAATATTACGAGTATTGTAGGTGTTCCATCATGGATGTTAGTGCTATTGAACAAGGTTCTAGAAAAAACTGGTAAAAATAACATCTTAGAGGTTTGGCCTAACTTAGAAGTTTATTTTCATGGAGGTGTAAACTTCAGTCCTTATCGAGATCAATATGAAAAATTAATTCCTAAAAAAGACTTTAAATATTACGAAACATATAATGCTTCAGAAGGATTCTTTGCCATTCAAGATAGGAATGATTCTAACGAATTATTGTTAATGCTTGATTATGGTATTTTTTACGAATTTATTCCGATGACTGATTATGATGGTGAAAATTCCAAAGCCATTCCACTTTCAGATGTACGAACCAATGTAAACTATGCTGTCGTAATTTCAACAAATGGTGGGTTATGGAGATACTTAATTGGTGATACTATTAAATTTACCTCAACCCATCCTTACAGAATAAAAATTACGGGAAGAACGAAACATCATATTAATGTTTTTGGAGAAGAGTTAATAATCGAAAATGCTGAAGAAGCATTAAAATTTGCTTGTGCTCAAACGAATTCTACAGTAAAAGAATATACTGTTGCACCGATATTTATGAACGGAAAAGATAAAGGTGCCCATGAATGGATTATTGAATTTGACAATCAACCTAGCGATTTACGTTTCTTTACTGAAATTTTAGATGAAGCATTAAAGAATTGTAATTCTGATTACGAGGCTAAACGTTATAATGATATGACTTTAAATATGCCTAAAGTACAGCAAGCTCGACAAGGACTATTTTATGATTGGTTAAAACAAAAGGGAAAACTAGGAGGACAACATAAGGTTCCTCGATTATCTAATAAACGTGAGTTTATAGAAGAACTTCATGAATTAACTTAAAAGAAAATGGAGTCATTTTTCCTACACAATGCTCATCTTTTATTAGAACATCCAGAAATAGCTGAAGCTTTGGAAAAAGTCGCTATTCACAAGTCATTTAAAAAAGGAGAACTCATTCATCCTGCCAATTCTATTTGTAAACATTTTTATCTAATTTTCAATGGGATCGCTCGAGTATTTTATTTCCGTGATGGCAAGGACATAACAGTTCATATTGCACAAGAACAAGAAAGTATTACAGCTATTGATAGTTTTATTCAAAGAAGTAAAAGCAAGTATAATATTGAGGCTTTAGAAGACATTGAATGCTTAGCTATTTCGAGAGTTGACTTGGAGAAACTATCAGAACAAAGTCATCAATTTGAACATTTTGGAAGGTTATTTTTAGAGAAAATTTATTGTGATTTAGCGGAAAGAATAGACAGCTTATTATTGCATACTTCTCAAGAAAGATATGAAGAACTGCTACAACGTAAACCCGATTTATTTAAGAGAGTTCCAGCGAAACACATTGCTTCTTTTCTAGGTATGACACCTGAAACTTTTAGTAGAATAAGAGCAAAATAAAAATGAGCCTTCTATTGAAGACTCATCTTATATATTTTTATAACCTCTTGTATTTCCTTATTATTCGAAATCAACTTTCACATCAAAGAAATTAGGGTTTTTAGCCATATCGGCAATATTAGCCTCGAATTCGATTCCTTTAAAATTTGCAAGTATTTTTACATTTTCGTTATTCACGCTTTTAATTTTATACGGGAATAAATATCGAATTTTAAAAACAATCATTTTGGCAAAAGCTTCATCTTTCCCATCGTCACTTTTCATATTTTTACCTGCATCTTCTTTGATTTTAGTCGTAAAACTATTTTTACTGAAATTGATATCAAACATATCCGTAATTACAGGAAAATCTTTCTTTTCTCCTTTTGGATTCATTTTTTTTGCACTGCCAAAATCAGCAAGTTTATCAATTTCTGCGCTTTTTAACTTCTTTCCTAGAGTTTGCAAATCTTGCATATCATCGAAATCGTAATCAATACGCATAAAACCTTTATTTGTAGCAGTATCAGCCTTAATCACTATGGCTAAATCTTCTAATTCTTTTAACCTCTTTTGTTCTTTCTTTGGCAATTTCGATATACTATCTTTCTTCGTTTCTAAAATATCAGAAAAATTAATTACCGTATCTTTTAAAGCCGATGGTTTATCATCTTCAGATTTTGGTAACGTTGAGGCCATTTGAAGAAGTGACGATAAGTCTACAATCATACTGTATTTACCACTTCCATCTTTGTTAAATTTTGTTTCCCATCCAACTTCACATCCCACTAAAAGATTTAACGTCATGAAAAACATAAAATAATAAGCTATTCTCTTCATAATTTTGCTTGGTTTTAATTTTCGCTAAAACTAGTATTTTAAATCTTTTTCATCATCATAATTTCTTGATAATTGTCAATTTCTATTTTAAATAAGAGAAATACTTTTATGCTATAATTATTTTCAAAATGACCGTTGCTAAAGAACTCGAATATTTTTATCAAGCCAACAACTTAGATCTTGATGGTGGAATAGATAAGGAATACTTTATAATGAAATTCCGATTTTTCTCATTGAAACTTCCTAACTCTGAGTTTAGAAAGAAGATTGTTCACATTCATGATATACAACACATATTATTTAATTGCGACGTTTCTTGGAAAGGCGAAGCCTATATTGCTGGGTGGGAAATTGCGACTGGAATGTGGAAACATTTTCCTATTGGCTTTTTAAGCTTGTGGGCAATGGGTTTTGGAATTTTAACACACCCAAAAGAGGTCTTAAAGGGATTTAAAAAAGGACTTTCTTATAACGGGTTAATTGACCAAAATATTTCTAAAAAAGAAATATTGGAATTTACAATACAAGAGGTCAATGAAATGCTTCTTAAACTTAAAACCGTAAAATTTAACCTTTTTACTTTCTTATTTTGGACTATTATATCCGTAACAATTGTAATTACTCCGTTATTTGTAATACCTATTCTGTTGTTTTTATTTTTATAGGTAATTGATATTCTGTTGTAACAGGAATTCCTATTTTACTAGCAGGTGTTAATTGAGGAAGCTCAGATACAATCTTATTTAAAACCGCTAATAAATCTGGTAATTCTTCTTGTATCACATTAGAGGATTCCACTTCTTTTAATGAAACCTTTCCTTTATTATTTATGCGTAAAATAAGCACTACTGTCTCACTTATTTCCGCATCACTCGAAAACTGCGTTTCTTTTAGTTTTTCCGTAAAGTGTTTTCTGATACTATTTCTGAAACAATTTGTCTTATCATCATCAAGTAATTCCTCACAGTTTTTAAACGAAGGAGACTGACTTACCGTAGTAAAATCGACAATTGTGTCTAGTTTTTGCTTTGTTGGCTTTCCGTCATTAGAGAAATAGTTACATGAATAGCAACTACTTAACATTATCACAAAAATAAACACCCTACGAATCACAACTTTAGATTTATAAAGTGAAAATATAAAAAAAGATTTATTCTAACTTTTCTCCCTTCAAGAAATACTTCTTTTTTATTTCTTTTATTCTATTATCAACAAACTTATCTGTAATCGAGTCTTTTCCTTCAAATCTTGACTTATATCTTTTATATAATTTATAACCAATTTTTTTATCCTTATAATAATTATCTGACTGTTTTGCCAAGCTAAATAATGCTTTGTAGTTCTTTGAGTTATCTTCCCATGCACTTTCATATGATTCTAACACATTTCTTGGCATTTTCATTTCCGAAAAAACATTTGCTAATCCCATGTATGCTCGATCTCTCTTCTTCTTTCCTCTTGTTGTTCCAGACATATAATAGACCAAAGCCATTCTTGGCTGTTTATTCATCATTGCAATATCACCTAAAAAAGTCATGCTACTATAATCTTCTATATCAAGTTTACTGGCTTTCTGAAAATGCTTTTCTGCTTCAACATACTTTTCTATATTGAAATAACAACGTCCTAACATTTTATGAGTATAATGTTCATTAGGTTGAATTGTATCGATATGTTTCAATAATGAAATACTTTCTTCATAATCTTTCTTTCGAAACAAACTATTTATTTTAAGACGATTTAAATCAATATGATTTGGCCTTAACATCAAACCTTTATCAATAAAAACTAAAGCAGAATCTCTATCTTTAATTGTTGTAAATCCGCGCGCCAATTTTTCAATCGAATTAAAATGTTGGTTATCCTTCTTATAGGCTAACAAATAATAATCAATGCGCTTGAATATTTTTTTAGGCTGAGGGTTTGACAATGCATATTGGTAGTAGTAATTCGCATTTTCTTTATCCGCAATTATTAGCTGCTTAAAAATTTCTCTTGCTTTGGTAAACTTTTTAATCTGCAGATATCTTTTCCCTAAAGTATACTTTGCAATTAAATTTTCAGGATCTTTAAAACAAATATCTTCATACAAAGCAACCACTTCGCGAATTCGTTTATCCTTAAGCAAAGACTTCCCAAGTTTTACTTTCGTGTTGTAATCATCTTTAAAAATCAATGCTTTTTTAAAATAAGATGACGCTTTTCTATGATTATCTAACACATCATAAATTGTCGCAATTTTATAATTTTTATTGAATGAATCTGTTAATAACCTCAACTCTTTTAAGGCCTTTTGATATCTCCCTTGATTAATTAAATTATCAATCAACTCTGTTTCTTTTTGGGCATTTAACCCAATTAAGAAAAACCATAAAATAATTATTGCAATTTTTGTTTTCATAAACTCTTTTTTATTTCTCTATTTTATTCGTCATAAAAGCCGAAGTATAACTTCAGCCTTTATAAACATCATAGTTTCAATTATTATAAAAATTCTCTTTTTCTGTTATTAATTAATGTCAAACGTAATTGGCACTGTGTAACCAACTTTTACAACTTTCCCGTCTTTTTCTCCTGGAATTAAAAGAGGTAACTTTTTTATCATCTCTTTTGTGTGTTCTTTTAATGTAGGATGTGGAGCTCGAACTTTAATATTAACTACTTGACCATTTTCATTGATTTTAAATTGAGCAAAAATTCTCTTCTTACCTTTTTTTAAACCTAAACTATTAGCCAAATTCACATTAAAATTCTTTTGAATAAAATCTCTCATATTCCTGTTAAATTCATCTTTTGTGTTTCCTGAATTCATAAAAGCTGGTGATTTATCAATCATTGAAAACGGTACATTTCCTTCTTTTAATGATTCTTTCTTTATTTCTTCATAAAGCTTATTCATATTTACAAATACAACTTTTTCTTTTTGATTGTTCTCATAAATTTTCAGCTCTAATCCACGTGCTTTAACCTGCATCGAGTTTTTAATCTTAATGTAGTACTGCTGTTCTGTAAGAGATAAATCCTCAAACTTTAATTCTTTACCTTTTGGTTCAGTTCCTCCATAAAGAACATTTATACCTTTCACTTCTTGGAAAGGATGAACTGTAGAACTCTCTTCTTCTACTTTTGTAGATTTCTCGACACGTTGTTCAATATCTTCTGATATTTCGTTATCAGAACATGCCGTATATAACAACATACTCAATAAAACAGGAGCGATTAATAAATATTTAAACTGTTTTACTTTTGTTGATCTTTTCTTTGTCATCATAATGATTCTCTTTTTAATTAGCGAACTTTTATAAAACTGGTTTACAAATGATATTTTCTCAACTTGAAACACTTGTTCAAGTAAACTATTGATGTATGTTTTGGTTTCTAGGGATTTACTAGCAACTTCGTCGGAAAGAAATTCATGTACTGTTGTAATTCTTTTTTGAAACACCCAAAGTATCGGATTAAACCACATACATATTTTCAGAATTTCAAAAAACAATAAGTCTAATGTGTGTTTTTGTTTGGCATGCACTAGTTCGTGCTGAATAATTTTTTCTTTTCTCTCATTTGATATATTTTCTCCAATAAAAATGAAATTGAAAAATGAAAAAGCCTTTGTTGAATTCGGTAAACTAATCAGCTTATAATCCTTTCTTTGTTCGACGTTGTTCTCTAATAAAAGTTTAATTACGTTATAAAGTTTTATTAGAAAGAATAAAGAAGCTACTGAAACTCCTATCCAAAATAAAACATCTAAATAACTAACAGACTGATACCATTCTTGATTCTCAATAATAGTTTGTGGAGATAAAACAACTTCAGGTAATAGAATTGTATATTCTTGAGGGACTGCTTGTTTAATAACTGGTAATTTGATCAGAGGCAGAATAAAAGATACTACGACAGAAAAAATCAAATAAAATCTGTTCTTCGTGAAAAATGTTTCTCTACTTAAAAAAATATCATAAACCGCTAAAAACAGAATTTGAAATAATACTACTTGAATAATGTAAGACAACATAACTTCTATTTTTTATTATTCTTTTCCACTTCCTTTAATATAGTTTCCAATTCTTTTATATCAAGTTTGTTCTCTTTCATAAAAAATGACACCATACTTTTAAACGATCCTCCAAAATATCCATTCATAAGTTTATGTAAACTCTGGTTACTATAATCTGTTTTTTCAATTACAGGAAAATACACATAACCTCTTCCTTTTGGCTGATGCCCAACAAATTCTTTAGTTTCTAAAATCCTAATTATTGTTGAAACGGTATTGTAAGCTGGCTTTGGATTTGGTAATTCAGCAATTACTTCTTTTACAGAGGCTTCTTTTAAATCCCACAACACCTGCATTATTTGTTCCTCCGCCTTTGTTAACTGTTTACTCATAATTTTTATATTTTACTTTACCACATTGGGCAAACTTATCTTCTCTTTTTAATTCTATTGAAAGTTCATCTAAATGAGTATTCAATAACGTAATATATTTATTTTTCACCTCGCCGGAAACATTATCGTTACGCACATTCACTAAAAAATAATTGACTCCTCCATCTTTATTGAAATAAATTCTATTAACAACGGTGATTGATGAATCAGGAATTTCCCAAGAAAAATCATTTGCCACTAAAACTTCATTTACTTTATTATGAAAATCTCCCCATGATTTTAACACGTCCTTGAATTCTTCTTTCTTAGAAAACTTTGGATTTAATAAATTCACATACGAATCATCAAGTTTTAATTCTTTGAATTTTTCAAAATTTGTACGATCATGAAATCCTACTACTCTGAATTTTTCCTCATCTTTTGAACAAGAACAAAACATAAACAACAACCCAAAAACTCCTAGATACTTTTTCATTTTACTTAAACTCATAATTTTTTACCTTTCAAATATAACTAAAAAATTAGTTTAAACTAATTTTTTAGTTATAAAATCAATTATTCACTCTGTAACAATCATGAATACAAGTCGTCATATACATATAAATTGTATGAATTCTATGGATATTTTATTAACACTGGCAGGCTTTGTTTTTGTTTGTTTGGGTATTATTGGGTCATTTTTACCCATCTTACCTGGACCAATAACCAGTTGGGTTGGCTTATTATTGCTCCATTTGACTAAAGTGATTCCTCAAAACTGGACTTTTCTCGGAATTACACTATTCATTGCTGTCTTTATTTTTATCATGGATTATTTCATTCCGGCAATTGGAGCTAAAAAATTCGGAGGAACCAAATATGGAGCTTACGGAACTACTATTGGGTTAATTATTGGTTTATTCTCCCCTATTCCTTTTGGAATATTAATTGGCGCTTTCTTTGGAGCATTTGTTGGAGAATTATTATACGATGGCAAGGATACAAATAGAGCTTTAAAAGCTTCAACGGGAGCTTTTTTAGGTTTCTTGGCTTCAGCAACCATCAAATTCTCGGTAGCCATTGTTTACTTTTTCTTGTTTTTATCTACTGTTTGGGAATATAAAAGTGTTTTATTTTAAAACGAAGTAGGTACAAAATAAAAAAGCAACCCATTTCAGGGAAGCTTTCCATTGGTTAACAAAACCTAGGCGATCTCTCGCCTCACAACACAACTAAATGCTGTTTTAAAATTAAACAGCCTGCAAATATATAAAGATTTAAATTACCACCAAACATTTTTTTGTTTTTTTATTTTTTTGAATAAAAAAGAAGATTGTTTAATTCTTCAATTGATTGTATCTTTGCGCCTTTAATTTAAATCACTTAAAATAATTAATAATGCAATTATCAGAACAAGAAATTGTACGTAGAGAAAAGCTGACGAAATTACGTGAGCTTGGAATCAATCCTTATCCAGCAAATTTATATCCGTTAGATTCTAATTCTAAACAGATTAAAGAAAAATTTGAAGAAGGTAAAAAGGTGGTAATTGCAGGGCGTTTAATGTCTAGAAGAATTCAAGGTAAGGCTTCTTTTGCCGAACTTCAAGATAGTGAAGGTAGAATTCAAGTATATTTTAATCGTGATGAAATTTGTACCGGCGAAGACAAAACTCTTTACAACGAAGTTTATAAGAAACTTTTAGATATCGGAGATTTTGTAGGAATTGAGGGAGAATTATTCAAAACTCAAGTTGGTGAATCAACTGTAATGGTGAAAAATTTTACTTTATTAAGTAAATCTTTAAAACCACTTCCATTACCTAAAGTTGATGCTGAAGGAAATACTTATGACGGATTTACAGATCCTGAAATGCGTTACAGACAACGTTATGCAGATTTAGCAGTTAATCCACACGTAAAAGAAGTATTCGTTAAAAGAACAAAGTTATTTAATGCAATGCGTCAGTTCTTTAACGATGCTGGATATTTTGAAGTTGAAACTCCAATTTTACAACCAATTCCTGGTGGAGCTGCGGCAAGACCATTTATTACTCACCACAACTCATTAGATATTCCATTATACATGAGAATTGCTAACGAGCTTTACTTAAAAAGATTAATTGTAGGTGGATTTGATGGTGTTTATGAATTCTCTAAGAATTTCCGTAACGAAGGAATGGATAGAACTCATAATCCAGAGTTTACAGCAATGGAAATTTACGTTGCTTATAAAGACTACAATTGGATGATGGAGTTCACTGAAAAATTATTAGAACATTGTGCTATTGCAGTTAATGGAACAACAAAAGCTACTTTTGGAGAACACGAAGTAGACTTTAAGGCTCCTTATGCGAGAGTAACAATGGCGGATTCTATCAAGCATTTTACTGGCTTCGATATTAATGGTAAATCTGAAGAAGAACTATTCGAAGCAGCAAAAGGAATGGGAATCGAGGTTGACAAAACCATGGGTAAAGGAAAATTAATCGATGAAATTTTCGGAGAGAAATGTGAAGGAAATTATATTCAACCTACTTTCATTACAGACTATCCAAAAGAAATGTCTCCACTATGTAAAGAACATAGAGACAACCCTGAATTAACGGAGCGTTTTGAATTAATGGTTTGTGGTAAGGAAATCGCAAATGCATATTCAGAATTAAATGATCCAATTGATCAACGTGAAAGATTTGAAGCTCAATTAAAATTAGCTGATCGTGGAGATGATGAAGCTATGTTTATTGATCAAGATTTCTTACGTGCATTAGAATATGGTATGCCACCAACATCTGGATTAGGTATTGGTATGGATCGTTTAATTATGTATTTAACGAACAATCCTTCTATCCAAGAAGTGTTATTCTTCCCACAAATGAAACCAGAAAGAAAAGCTCCTTCAGTTGAATTAAATGATGATGAAAAAGCAGTTTTAGCTTTATTAGAAAAAGCTGAAAAACTAGAATTAGGAGAATTAAAAACTCAATCTGGACTTAGTAATAAAAAATGGGATAAAACCATTAAAGGATTAACTAAGAATAATCTTGCTAAAGTTTCAAAAACTGACGATGGATTATTTGTTGAGATAGTTTAAATATTAGAATTATCAATAATATTATTGAAGGCGACCATATTTTTGGTCGCCTTTTTTTATCTCTATCGCAATGTTAATTAAACTTTAAGGATGAAAACTTAACATTGGAACTCCAAAAAAAATTTTAAATTTGGCGCCCCAACCCCCTAATACAATATAGTTTTGAAAACTAGATTTATAATCCCTATCGCATTAATTGCATTGTCTTTTGGTGCCCATGCTCAAAAAGCAGAAACTTGTGAAACTCCTTCTGTTGACCCTGTTCTTGATTTAAACAGTATTACTAAATGTACTGTTGAAAAGGACGACAAGAAAAACACCAAAAAAGTGTCTTTTGAGGTATCTTCAAGGAAAAGAGTACGACGAAAAAGAGATTTAGCAACAAATGCTGTAACTGGTGGCTATCAACAAACTGTTTCCGAAGTAAAGAAAAAAACGAACTTACTAACTGATTTATCATTAGATGAAGAAAGTGTAAATGGAATCGTCTCTTTTCATAATGTAGATCAAATTCCATTATTTGATAAATGTGAAAACACTCCTTTTTTAGAACAAGAAGCATGTTTTAGAAAACAAATGTCTCATCACATACAAGTAAACTTTCAATACCCTAAAAAAGCCTATAAAGCAGGAATTCAAGGAAGAGTTATGGTTAATTTCTTAATTGATAAAGAGGGAAATACTAAAATAACCAACATTCTTTCTCCATACAAAGGTGAGCTTCTTAAAGCTGAAGTAGAGAGAATAATTGGAAAACTACCTAAATTTATTCCAGGAAAACATTTAGGACGACCAATTAATGTGCAATACACACAACAAATCAAGTTTAAAATTCCAGGAGTAAAAAGAACTAATATTCGTCCGAAAAAAGTAGATGAAATTGACAACGATAAATCTTATACTTTCGAAGAACTAGAAGAAGTTCCATTGTTTGAGGCTTGTGCAAATGAAGGAGATAGTAGTTCTGACTGCTTTATTACAGAGCTTCAAAAACACGTTCAAGAAAACTTTGCTTATCCTGTAGACGCTATTAACGCAGATATTCAAGGAACTGTAAACATTAGTTTTGTTATAAGTAATAAAGGGCGAATTGTTAATATTCGAACTAAAGGGCCAGAAAATGGAAAAATTTTAGAAGTTGCGGCTGAACAACTTATCAGAAAGCTTCCGAAATTCAGACCAGCAATGAAAGATGATGTTCCAGTTCATACGGTTTATCAATTCCCTATTAATTTTAAACTGAACTAATAAGCTTATAAATATTAGAAAGAAGAACGATTGACAACTCAATTCGTTCTTCTTTTCTGTTATACAAACATTAATGGAACACTTTCAGTTCTTTTATTCCTACTAAACCAAAATCATTGGTACCTGTAGCCTTTTTCCCTTTTACAGATTGTAAATAGCATCCTGCTTTAAAATAATTCTCTTTAGCAGGTACAGCTTTTGATGTGTAAATCGTTTTAACTCGTACACCATTTGCATTTAGTTCATAAAGTTTAACAATGCTATTCTGATAAGTCAATTCATAATACAACTCTTGTCCTAAAGTAATCGTTCCAACTGTCTTCCCTCCTCCTTCTAAAACTTCAGTTACATATCCATTTATTCTTAGTTTAACATCTCCGGAACTTTGATATGGATCTCCTTGACATTGCACTCTAATTACATCATCAAGCGAATCTGTTCTATCATGAATTTGCCCGAAACAAACTTTTCCTGATTGAGGTAAGTGATCAACACGAACTTTCCAAATCATTCTATGTTCTTTTCCTGTGGTTCCATCCCAATAAATATTATCACTTCCATTTGTAGTTAACTCTCTTAATTCCGAGCGCGGATTACCAGAACCACTTGAAGTTGGGTTTCCTGTGTATGCCTTGAAGAAAGTCCAAGTACCATCTGTATAAAACCAATTCGGATTACTAAAGCTTGATAAATTCGGAGTTTTATCTACATAACTTAAACCGTTATTACTAGCTCCCAAATTAAACGTTCCCGAGTAACCATTCAACTTCCAATTGACCAAACCTCCTAATATAGCAGCTGGAGTATCACCATTTCCAGGATTAGAACTAGCTTCTTTAATTTGAAGCCAATTTATATTCCATCCCCCATCGGTGGCTAATAATCTTATTGTTTGTGTTCCTTGGTTAAGACGAATTGTTTTCTTAGTTGTAATCCAATTTTGCCAACCGAAAGTTGACTCTTTACTAATACTGGTTAGATAATTACCATTACTTAAAACATCAAAACGAACAGTTTTATTAAGCGAAGCAACTCTAAATTCAAAGTTATAATCTTTTGTTTCGGGAACATTGATTTCATATTCTAAAAAATCTCCTGTATCTATATAACCAACGTTTTTACCTCCACCAGAATCAGCAGAATTCTCAACTTGTGTTCCTTGTTGATTTGAATAATTCTCCGCTTCTATTTTTGCAGGAATTACAACCACTGAGTTGGGTGGACCTGTTTGATCGGTTGTAATAATTTGGACTTCTGTAATGCTATTCCAGTCATTACTACTATTTCCAAATCCTCGAATTCTAACATATCTACCTTCTGTATCAGGTAATTCATATTTTTCTAAATCGTTGCTAGCTCCAGACGATCCATTAGTTTTTCTATTTAAAACAGTTTGAAAAGATGATGTCGAATTCCCAATAGCAACTTGAAAATAAGAGACTCTTTGGTCTCCTTTATACCAAGCTATTTTTATCTCATCAACTTTTCTAGTTTCACCTAAATCATAGGTTATATACTTTCCTGTAATTCCTTTAGAGGACCATCTTGTGTTTAAATCACCATCCAAGGTGTTTATGGGTTTGTTACCATCATCTCCGTTTGCGGTTACGGAAATTTCATTCGCTCTTAATACCCTTTTTGAAACTATAAAATTATTGCTTTCAAGTTGGGTAACATCTTCTACATTTTCTAACTGATTAGTACAAGATGTAATGAAAACAAAACCGAGGGACACAAAAAAGTAATGCAGTACAATTGATTTGGTTGATCTTTTTTTCATGATTTGTTTGTTAAGTTAATATTAGATTTTTTGGTAAACCAATTTGGTTACCCAAACTGGTTTACCAATTTACAAAATTTTATGAATAATTATAACAAACTCATAAAAAAACAATTAACTAAATAAACAATCCGTAATTCAAAATAATTCGATTAAAGAAATCTACATAAAAAATTCAATTTTAGAATCCAAGTTTTCAGTAATACTCTTATTACTATCTAGCTATGAAAAACGAAATATGGTACATCCCATTTCACATTCTTTTATGTGTTGTTTTAGGTATATACTTACAAGAAACTTTTACTATTTGGAATCTTAATTTTACGATACTTCAAGTTGTATTAGCCATATCATTAACAATATTATTCTTTGCACATCGCCTTAAAAAAAGATTGTTATTCATTTTTACCGGTTCATTTACCTACATTTTAATTGGAATTACTACATATTATATTTCTAACCCTTTAAATAGCAAAAATCATTACACTCACCTCAACCTTCAGAATTCACTTATCAAACTAGAAGTTAAAGAAGTACTTAAAGAAAATGATTATAATTACCGTTATATAGCACGAGTCCTTCAAATAAATGAACGTTCAGTATCTGGCAAGGTGATTCTTAACATTGCTAAAAATAAAAACAGTACTGTTCTTAAATATGGAAGTATACTAATTACTAAATCTTCATTTAAAGACATATCCCCAGCAAAAAATCCATACGATTTTGACTACAAAAGATATTTGAAGCATAAAGGGATTTATCATCAACTACATTTAAAAGAATGGGAGTTCACTTCGACCAATTATGAAACGAACAATCCTTTCTCTTTTCTTTATAACATTAAAACGAATATCCAAGAAAACTTAAAATCCAAATTTTCTCCTGACGTATATTCCATAATCAACTCTCTTCTTCTGGGAGAGCGGAAAAACGTTTCTAAAGAGTTATTAAATAACTATGCGAATGCCGGAGCTATCCATATCCTAGCGATATCCGGATTACATATTGGAATATTAGTACTACTTCTCAATTACATATTCTCTCCGATAATTTTATTTAAACATGGAAAAACGATTCGACTCATTGTAATGGTTTTAATTCTCTGGATATTCGCTGTATTCACCGGTTTATCAGCATCTGTAGCTAGGGCAGTAACGATGTTTTCATTCATGATTGTTGGGAGTTCTATAAAACAAAAACAACCAGTGGAACATTCCTTAATCAGTTCTATGCTCATACTCCTATTAATTCATCCACAATTTTTATTTGACGTTGGATTCCAATTAAGTTATCTGGCCGTATTTAGTATTGTAAAGTTTCAACCAAAACTATTAGGTATTTATAAACCCAAACATTATCTCACTAAAAAAATATGGGAATTAACTACTGTTTCATTCGCCGCGCAACTTGGTGTGCTACCTTTAAGCTTTTATTACTTCCATCAATTTCCCGGTTTATTTCTAATTTCAAATTTAATTATCATACCCTTCTTAGGAATTATTTTGCTCTCAGGAATTATAATTATCATTCTCTCAGAATTATTCATTCTCCCTCAAATTGTAATCATATTCTATGAAAAAATTATTCAATTCATGAATATTTCGATTCAATGGGTGGCCAGTAAAGAAAGTTTTATTTTTAAAAACATCTACATTTCCTCGTTTGAAGTTATCTTCTGGTATCTACTAATCATTTCATGTTATCAGCTAATTCTACATCGAACTACCAAAACAATAATGACAGTGCTTTTAGTTATTATAACATTTCAATCTTTCACAATATTTAATGATTGGCAACTAAACCAGAAAAGAGAATTCATAGTATTTCATAATTATAAAAATTCTGTAATCGGTATTCGAGACTCCGATCTATTAGATATTTATTCTGACAAGGACGAAGAGACTATGCTAATGGAAAATTTAATAAGAAATTACAGCGCAAATGAAAGACTTACTGTAAAAAAGGACACACTGAATAATAGAATAATGAATATAGACAATGAATTAATTTTAAAGATTGATAGTTTAGGAATATATCCAAAAAACTTTAATAAGAACTCCATAATCGTTTTAAAACATTCTCCAAAATTGAATTTACAACGATTAATACAAACCTTGAATCCAAAAATTATCATTGCCGATGGATCCAATTACAATAGCTATATCAGTAGATGGAAAGAAACTTGTAATGAACTAAAAACGCCATTTCACTCAACTAAGCAAAATGGCGCATATATTTTAAACTATTAAATTGTTCTACTTAAAGAGAACTTTTAAAGTTTTTCTCAAAATCTTGCCAAGGTGTGTTCTTGTATGCTTCACCACTAAAATATGCCAAGATTTTTTCGAAACGTTCTTTAACTAAATAACCAGGAACTGCCTGAATCAATTGTTCTTTAGAATCAAAAAATGCAGTTGAAGGATAACTCAATTTACCATTTAAAATAGCTGCCGCTAATTCATGATACTTACTTCTTCCCTTTTGAACAAATTTAAACGTCCTTCCTTTAAAGGTGATGTCATCTTTTCCTTCACCATCCATTTTTACAGCGTAATAATTATCATTAATGTACTTAACGATTACTTCATTTTTATAAGTCGTAGCATCCATTCTTTTACACCATCCACACCAATCTGTATATAAATCGACCATTATAGGTTTTGGGTTCTTTTTATTTAATTCTAATGCCTCTTCAAATGACACCCAATTAACCTCTTGCGCATTTGCTGTGAATGCAGAAGTTACAAATACAGCTACTAGTAAAATATTTCTCATAATCTATATGTCTCAATATGTATTCCAAATTTACAAAAAAACCTATCAAATTTTACTTTGATAGGTTGTAATATATTCTTAAAGTAAAAGTTATTACTTTACTCCGTGCATTAATCTCTTCATTAATGGACTCATTCCTGCGATAATTAATCCAGCAATAATTGGAATTGCAGTAAAAATTAAGAAGAATCCAGAAATAGAATATGCCTTTTCAATTTCTTCAATGTAACTTCCTACTGTTCCTGCTAATTTATTACCCATTGCAATAAATAAATAGTAAACTCCGAACATTAATCCAATCCATTTCGCAGGTACTAACTTACTAATGTAAGACAAACTAACAGGTGATATACATAATTCCCCCATTGTATGGAATAAATAAGCTGCGATTAACCAGAACATGCTAACTTTTACGATAGGCTCACCAGCAACAATTCCTTGTGAACCCATTGCTAAGAATCCAAATCCTAAACCTAGTAATAAAAGTCCAAGACCATATTTCATTGTACCAGATAAATTATATTTACTCTCCCACCATTTAGAGAAAAATGGAGCAAGTGTAATGATAAACAATGAATTTAAAATTCCAAACCATGTTGCAGGTACTTCTACACTTTCTTTTGAAAAATCAACACTAATTTTCCAACCAACAATACCCCAAATAATGATAAAACTAATTGAAAGAATAATGTTACCAATTGCAAATTTTGCAAAGGTCTTCTTAAATAACAGATATAATACATAAGTAATGATACCTAATGGTAAAATAGTTAGTAATGCATCTACATATTTAAATATTGTACCGTAAATACCTGATAAACTTCTTTGTGTATATTCCTCTGCAAAAATCGTCATAGAACCTCCAGCTTGCTCAAAAGCAGCCCAAAAGAATACCGTAAAAATGCAGAAAACACCAACTGCTATCAACCTGTCTATAACGACCTTAGAAGAAACTTCTTCTTCTGATTTCTCTACAAAATCTTGATCACCATCTTTACCAATAGCTTCAAGGTTTAATTCTTTTAATTTACTTGGTGGTAACCCTATATCTCCAAAAATATTTTGAGTGAAATAAAACTGTAACATTCCGATAAACATAAAAATACCTGCTAGACCGAATCCTAATGACCAAGAATAATTTTCACCAATGTATCCACATAACATAATTCCAAGGAATGCACCAGCATTAACTCCCATATAGAAAATAGAATAAGCACCATCTTTTTTTTCCTCATGGTTTTTATACATGTAAGAAACAATAGAAGTCATATTCGGTTTGAATAAACCATTACCAACCATTAAACAACCAATCCCAATATAAAAGAAAAGTGGGGTTTCTACGGCCATTGCAGCATGACCTAAAGTCATAATTAAAGCTCCAATAATAACCGCCCATCTGTAACCTAACAATTTATCGGCGATTAAACCACCAAATACTGGAGTTAAATAAACTCCCATGGTATAAGTTCCATAGAGCGATAAAGCATCAGCCTTAGCCCATCCAAAACCACCATCAGTAACAGAACTAATAAGAAATAAAACAAACAGAGCACGCATTCCGTAATAAGAAAAACGCTCCCACATTTCCGTAAAAAACAGCACAAACAATCCTGCTGGATGTCCTAATACTGTATCTTTAAAAAGATTATCGATATCTTGATTCTTCATATATAAAACTTAGTTATTTAAATTTAGTGTACTTTACCCATTAACTTCTTCATAAGTGGAGATGTTATCAAAACCAGAGCTCCTGCTGCGAGAGCATACTTGGCTATCAAACCAAAACCATCGGTGTATAGAGCCAAAGTTTGTAAACCTCCAACATTTGTATCTGTACTTTCAACCGCTAATTCTTTCGAAATAAATCCTACTATTTGAAAAGCATATGTCGAAGATAAAAACCAAATCCCCATCATAAAAGCAATTATTCTTTTAGGTGATAAATCAGTAATTTTCGAAAGACCTACAGGCGACATAAATAACTCACCAATAGATAATACAAAATACATTGCTAATAAATAAAAGAACGGAACCATTCCTTCTTCGTTAGCTGCTCCTTTACTCAATGATAAAATATAAAAACTGATACCCGCTAGTAATAAACCCATTCCAAATTTATAAGGCGTTCTAGGATTTAAATTTCTCTTTGAAAGATATGTCCACAACAAAGAAACTGGAATAGATAAAAGTATAATAACTAATGAATTCAAGGAATTAGTTTGACTTGCATTCATGATTCCATCTAAAGCAACATTTCTATCTGCAAATAAGGTGATAACACTTCCCGACAACTCATGGAACCCCCAGAAAATAGTCATAAAAAAAGTTATTAAAACTGCCATAAATAACTTTTTCCTTTCCTCTACAGTTGCTCCCATCATAATTTTACCTAAGTATAATAGTACGATTACACCAACAACTTTGAAAAGAACATTAACTATGTTTTGATCACCTAAAAATGATTCTCCATTACCAATAGCTTTGTATTCAGCTAAGAGATATGCAATTAATGGAGCTGATAAAAAAGCTAAGACAGGAACTAATGTTTTTTGGGGCAAGCCTAAAACTTTCTTGTTATATACTTCTTCACTTGGCGGCAACCCTTTATCTCCAAAAACATTCTTTCTAATACCACTCCAAAAAAATATCAAACCTAGTAACATTCCAATTCCAGCTAGACCAAAGCCATAATGCCAACCATATTCTTTACCTAACCACCCGCATAATAATGGAGCTATAAACCCTCCAATATTTATACCCATATAGAAAATCGTAAAGCCCGAATCTTTTCTTCTATCACCATCTTCATATAACGAACCCACAAAAGTGGATATATTAGGCTTAAAAAAACCATTTCCTACTACAATGAAAGCTAATGCTAAGAAAAATGCGATATCGTTTTCAATAGCTAATACAAAATGACCTAATGCCATCAATATTCCACCCAAGAATATTGATTGTCTCATTCCCAAAATCTTATCAGAAATTCTTCCTCCCACTACAGTGGAAGCATAAACAAGAGAACCGTACGAAGCATAAACTGCAGCTGCGGCTACATCTCTTTCAGATAGAGCTTTGAAGATTTCATTAACCATATACAAGGTTAATAGAGCTCTCATCCCATAAAAGGAAAATCTCTCCCAAAGTTCCGCGAAGAACAAATAGAACAGTCCTGAAGGATGCCCTAGGATATCTTTTTGAGAATTATTCATAATAGTAGTTGTTTGTTATTAGTTTTTTAGATTGTCAAGAACGAAGTTGGTTAGCTTCGTAAACAAGTGTAATCTTGTGTTTTTTCCTCTGTAAATACCGTGTGCTCTATCAGGATAAATAAACAAATCAAATTGCTTATTATTTTGCACTAAAGCATTTACCATTCTCATTGTATTTTGAACATGTACATTATCATCTCCAGAACCATGAACTAAAAGATACTTACCTTTTAATTTATCTGCGTGCGAAATAGGTGAGTTCTCGTCATAACCTGTTGGATTTTCTTGTGGTGTTGTCATGTAACGTTCTGTATAAACAGTATCATAAAAACGCCAAGAAGTAACAGGTGCTACTGCAATTGCCATAGAGAACACATCATTTCCTTTTAAGATACAGTTAGTACTCATAAATCCTCCGTAAGACCATCCCCAAATTCCGATTTTATTTGCATCTATATAAGGTTCTGTTGAGAAAAATTTAGCAGCTGCAATTTGATCTTCCACTTCATACTTCCCTAACTCTTTTTGAGTTACTTTCTTGAAATCTCTTCCTTTTAATCCTGTACCTCTTCCATCAACACATGCAACAACTATTCCTTTTTGCGCTAACATTTGGTGCCAGTAATCATTACTAGAATTCCAGCGATTTGCTACTTGCTGAGAACCTGGTCCTGAATATTGAAACATTAGTAATGGATACTTTTTATTAGGGTCAAAATCTGCAGGTTTAATTACCCACATATTTAAGTCATTTCCATTAATGTTATAAGTAAAGAATTCTTTCTTGCTTAACTTATATCCTCCAATTTTAACTTGTAACTCTAAGTTATCCTTTAAAGTTTTGATTTTTTGACCTTCCCCGTTAAATAAAGTATATGTAGGAACTTGCGTTGCTGAAGAATGTGTATTAATAAAATACTTCATGTTCTTGCTGAATGAAGCATTGCTCTGTCCAGTTTTTGGAGATAATAATTTCTTTCCAGAACCATCTATCCCAATAGAATAAACACCTCTGTTGATAGAACCATTTTCAACTGATTGATAGAAAACTCTGTTTGTCTTCTTATCTAAACCATAATAGTTAGTTACCTCCCAATTACCTTTAGTTACTTGATTCTTTAAAGCTCCAGTTTTATCATAGTGATAAATATGATTGAATCCATCTTTTTCACTAGTCCAAATAAAACTATTATCATCTAAGAATGTTAGATTGTCTTGAACATCTACATATGCTTCATCTTTTTCATTTAATACAACTTTTGACGTATTTGTTTTAGCATCGTAGAAATACAAATTTAAATCATTTTGGTGACGATTTAATGTTGTTACCGATAAAACAGTTGGTTCTTTTGTCCATTGAATACGAGGAATGTACTCATAATTAGAAAGCTCAATTCTTTTAACACTTTTATCAGAAAAAGTAAAAAGGTTCAAAGTTACTTTTGCATTTTTTTCTCCAGCTTTAGGATACTTAAATGTATTCATAGAAGGATATAATTCATTCCCTGTTACATTCATAGAAAATTGTGCAACATCACTTTCATCGAAACGTAAAAAAGCGACATAGTTACTATCTGCACTCCAATCGAAAGCTCTTACGAAAGCAAATTCTTCTTCGTATACCCAATCTGTAGTACCATTAATTATAGAGTTAAACTTACCATCAGTTGTAACTTTCACTTCTCTATTACCTTCTAAATCTCTTACATAAAGATTGTTCTCCTTTGCGTAAGCTACTTTTTTGCTATCAGGTGAAAAAGTGGGTTCTTGAATATCATTACCTAATAAAGTTAACTCTTTCGTTTTCACATCATACACATAAAAGGTTCCTTTAGATGAATGACGGTAAACTTGTTTAAAATCTGTACCTAATAATAATTTAGTTTCATCATTATTAAAAGAATATGTAGTGAAATAAGCAAGATTGTATAAATCTTTACTATCTACAATAGTTTCAACTTTTAACTGAGTAGCATAACTGTACTTATCTACAGATGTACTTTTAGTCTCTTGATTAAAATTTAAAACTGAATAAAAATCTCCATTCATGGAGTTTAGTGCATTCATACGGTCTGCAGAGAATGCTCCGGACCAAATTTCTTCTAAAGTAATTTCTTTCTTTCCTTGTGAAGTAATTGTAATACTATTTCCTATGAATAATACTACTAGTATTGCTAATAAGCGTGATTTTCCCATCAAAAAAATTGATTTATTTGATAATTTGATAAAACGACTGCCAAGTTTACGAAAAAATAATAAACTTTACAGTAAATTAACAGAAAACTCCGATAAATAAATGTGTTTTCTTTGAAAGATTTATCTTTGTTTTCTCTAAAAACAAGATGAATGTCGAAGATTATTTCTGGTTTTTCAAAACTAAGTAAAGAAGAAAAAATTGATTGGTTAGCTGAAAACTATTTCAACAGTCAACCTGAAATCATTCAAACTATAAAACAATACTGGAATGTTGATGAGAAATTACAACAACTCCATGACGATTTCATAGAAAATACTATTTCAAACTTTTACATGCCTTATGGTATTGCTCCAAACTTTCTAATTAATGGAAAAGAATATGTTGTTCCTATGGTTGTTGAGGAAAGTTCAGTTGTTGCAGCAGCCTCAAAAGTCGCAAAATATTGGAGTACTCGAGGTGGATTTAAAACCGAAGTAATTTCGACAACTAAGATTGGTCAAGTTCATTTTATGTATGCTGGAGACAAGAAAGATCTTCACAACTATTTCGAACTAAATAAAACTGAACTTTATGCAGCTACCGCATCTATCACTAAAAACATGGAAAAGCGTGGTGGTGGTATTTTAGACATTGAATTAGTAGATAAAACAAACAAACTACAAGACTATTACCAGCTTCATGTAACTTTTGAAACAAAAGATAGCATGGGAGCTAATTTTATCAATTCTTGTTTAGAAGCGATTGCTAAAAAATTCAGAAATGACGACATTGAAATCGTCATGAGTATTCTGTCTAATTATGTGCCCGAGTGTTTAGTTCGCGCTGAAGTGAGTTGTCCTATTAAAGATTTAGGCGGAGAAAACCCTGAAAAGTTTGCTTATAAATTTGAACAAGCTGTTAAAATCGCAGAAATAGAACCTTACAGAGCTGTAACTCATAACAAAGGAATTATGAACGGAATTGATGCTGTTGTTCTAGCTACTGGAAATGATTTTAGAGCTATTGAATCTGGAGCACATGCTTATGCAGCAAGAAATGGAGAGTATTCCAGTTTAACACATTGTGAAGTAAAGGATGGAATTTTCAAATTTTGGATTGAAATTCCTTTGGCTTTAGGAACTGTGGGAGGTTTAACCGCTTTACATCCTATGGCAAAACTTTCCTTAGATATGATGCAAAAACCTTCTGCTAGAACTTTAATGCAGATCATTGCAGCAGCTGGTTTAGCTCAGAATTTCGCAGCTTTAAGAGCATTAACCACAAAAGGTATTCAACATGGACATATGAAAATGCACTTGATGAATATTTTGAATCAGCATAACGCAACTAAAAGTGAAAAAGAGGAAGTTGTTGCTTATTTTGAAAATAGAACTGTTTCTCATAGTGCTGTAGTTGAAAAAATCAATTCACTAAGAAAACCTAAAGTTAATTGGGTCGACTTTTCAAATGAAAACGAAGTAAGAAATAAACTTCAATCTTTAACAATAGATTCTAAACCTATTTTCGGGAATATGAATGCGCAACAAATGATTGAACATTTAAGCGCTGTTACACAAATTCCGAATGGAAACTGGAAAGTAGATATTTTCGTAGATGATGAAAAAGCATCAAGAAGAAAGCCTTTTTTAAATACGGAAAATGAATTACAACCAGGGTTTAAACCCTCTTTTCTTTCAGAAAATCCAACTCCTTTAAAGCTTAACTCAATTGAGGAAGCCATTGAAGATTTAATACATCAAGTAAACATATTCTTTGAAGTTTTTGAAAAAGAGCCTTCAAGAACAATTACACATCCTTTCTTTGGAGATTTAGATTTTGAGTATTGGAAAAAGTTTCAAGTGAAGCATTTTACGCATCATTTTAAACAATTTGGTTTAGTTTAGAGAAAAACTATCAATGAAAAAATCAACAGAAATATTAGTTATCATAATAGGTGTTTTCGCAATATTAGCTTCTGTTTATGGTATTTATGCCGATAAAGATTTAACTGATGCTTTTAGTGGAATTTTTATTGGTGTTTGTTTAATTATGGCTGTGTTTTTAAAAAGAAAAAGGAATAACACTCACAAAGACTCATAAATTGAAGAAATTCTATTCAAACGGAAAATTACTACTCACTGGAGAATATGTTGTATTAGACGGAGCAACTTCCTTAGCTGTTCCAACTAAATACGGTCAAGACCTAGTGATTGAACCTATTGAAGAACCAATTTTGGTTTGGGGAAGTTTTACCAATGAAGGAAATTGTTGGTTTGAAGCACAATTCAGCTTACCGAAACTTCGATTAACCTCAGCTTCTTTCAATTCCGAAAAAGAAGGTAGTTCTGAAACTATCGCTGAAACATTACAGAACATATTGCAAGAAGCTAGAAAACTAAATCCAGATTTCTTACAATCCAATAAAGGATGCATCGTTAAAACCAATCTTACCTTTCCACAAGATTGGGGACTAGGGAGTTCTTCTACCTTAATTAACAATATTGCTACATGGGCAAATGTTAATCCGTTTGACTTATTATGGAATGCATTTTCTGGAAGTGGTTATGATATTGCTTGTGCTAAATATAACTCTCCTATTTTCTATACATTAAAAGATAGAAAACCCATTATTTCTGAAGTTAACTTCTCTCCTATTTTCAAGGACAATTTATTCTTTGTGTATTTAAATCAAAAACAGAACAGTAGAGAAGGAATTAAAAGATACCGAGAAAAGAAACAGTTTATAGAAAGCGAGATAAATAGAATTTCAGAAATATCAAAAGAGATGGATTCCGCCAAATCTTTATCAGAATTTGAACTTCTTATCGCTGAGCATGAAACAATTATTTCGTCTATTATTGAGCTACCAAAAGTAAAAGATCTATTATTCTCAGATTACTTTGGACAAGTAAAAAGTTTAGGAGCTTGGGGAGGCGATTTCATTTTAGCAACAGGAAACCAAGACACACCGAACTATTTTAAACAGAAAGGATATACAACAGTTATTCCTTACAAAGACATGATTTTATGAGTAAAATTGTAATTATCGGTGGCGGTGCCGCAGGTTTTTTTACAGCAATTAATGCGAAAGAATTAAATCCGAATTTAGACATTACAATTCTTGAAAAAGGAAAAGATGTTTTACAAAAAGTTAAGATTTCTGGGGGCGGAAGATGCAATGTAACTCATGCTTGCTTTGAACCCAAAGAACTAACAAAATTTTATCCACGAGGACAAAAAGAACTCCTAGGACCATTTCATCAGTTTATGACTGGCGATACTTTTGAATGGTTTGAAAACAAAGGAGTTCCTCTAAAAATTGAAAGCGATAATAGAGTTTTTCCTGAAGCAAATACTTCACAAGCAATCATTGATTGTTTTCACAAAGAAATTAATCGTTTAAACATTAAAATTCTTACTAGTAAAGGTGTTACATCTTTTAGCAAGCAAGGTAAAAAATGGATTGTTAAAACTAAAGAAGGAGAGTTCCTTGCAGATAAACTAGTTATTGCGGCTGGAAGTAGTAAAAAGATTTGGGATATTTCAAAAGAATTAAATCATTCTATTATTCCAACTGTTCCATCTTTATTTACATTCAATATAAAAGATAATCGAATTAAAGATTTAGGAGGAGTTTCCGTACCAAATGCTACGGTAAAAATTAACGGAACTAAATTAGAAAACTATGGACCTTTATTAATTACTCACTGGGGAATGAGCGGCCCGGCAGTTTTAAAACTTTCTGCTTTTGGAGCAAGAATTTTAGCTGATAAAAACTACAAATACAGTGTTAGTGTCAATTGGATTTCAAAATCAGAAGAACAAATCTCAGAAGAACTTCTAGATCTAAAAAATAAAAACTCACGTAAACAAATCGGTTTAAAATCTCCTTTTCCAGAAATTCCAAGACGTTTATGGGAGCGATTAATTATTGCCAGTAAAATTCGATTACAACAAAATTGGGCAGACACCAATAAAACTCAACTATCATCTCTAGCTGAACAACTTACTAAAGCTACATTTAATGCAGATGGAAAATCTACGTTTAAAGAAGAATTTGTAACGGCTGGAGGAATTGATTTAAAAGAAATTAATTTCAAACGCTTTGAAAGCAAACTCCATAAAAACCTATTTTACGTTGGCGAAATTTTAAATATCGACGCTGTAACTGGAGGATTTAACTTTCAAAACGCTTGGACTGGTGGTTGGATTTGCGCTAATGCTTTAGCTCAAGAGTAGTAGTTTATTCTTCTTCGTCAGACTCATAACAATTAAATACCATTGTATATCCGTATTCTTTGGCTTCGTCATAGAATTCACGGTTTTCTTTGTCTAATTCTTTTTCATCTTCAATTTCAAAAAATTCATCATCTACATTATCTACTTTCCAGCCTTCTTCTTCTGTATAGTATTTTGCTAAATGAATAGCTCCTTCTGCGTCTGCATAATCAATGTAAACACTTACAAAAGCACCTGCTACTTTTTCATAATACTCTGTTCCTTTTTTAGGCTCTGCTTGTAAATTAATTAAATACATATTGGTTTGTTTTAAAAATTAATAACTCATTACTGTACCGTAATACAGCAATTGAAATGTTTTGATATCTAGTAACAAATAATTCATAGACATCATGATTCCGTAATTTGTTTTATCGTAAAAAAGCTGATCGAAATAAGATATTTGATTGCCATCGTGATCATAATATTCTCCATTAGTTTTAAAATGATCTTCTGAAAAATTTTCTAACTGAGATAATCGATGCACATTTACACGAATTGATATATCGTACAAGCTATCGATTTTTATTTTCAGCTTCTTACCCTCTTTTGTTAAGCTTCCGTTATGTTTAAATAAAATTTTTCGGTAAAAATCTTCATCCAGTAAATCATAAATAACACGTTCCGTATTTACTTCTTTTTGTGTATTTACAATAAACTTTGAAAGATTATTTGCCAAACGATTTAGCTCTCCGATTCTAACTCTTGTTTTTTGAAACATTAATGGTTTTTCTTCCGCTTGTTTCTCAAAAAAAGCCGTTCTACCTTCAATAACCTCATCACTTACTTTAATCGATTTTAATAACGATTTATGCGCATTGTAAGTAGAAAAGTCATGCTGCGCATAACCTCCAACTACAATAAACAAACCGAAAAGTGACAATTTTTTAAACATAAAAACTTAATATAACTTACAAAATACAATATTTTAACTTAAAAAGAACCTTAAACCTAACAAGTTAAATTCCTCAAATCTTTAACGTCGGATTTTGATAAAAATTTAATTCCACTTATTTTTATTACATGATTCAAAGTGACAACTTTTTAGATTACTGGCTGAATGGAGGTTACGTTATATTAAGTAGATATTTTTTAACAGCGAGTATAGCGTTTATTCTTTTTTACGTTTTGTTTAAAAAGCCTTTTTGGTTTCGAAAAATTCAAAAGAAGCTTCCAAAGTTAAAGGACTATAAAAGAGATATTGGATATTCCTTGATTTCTGTATCAATATTCGCTACAGTTTCATTAGTTATTTTCTTTTACCTAATTTCTTACACGAACATATATTTTGACTTTAGTGAACATAGCGTTGGTTATTACATATTCAGTTGGATTTGGATGCTTTTCATTCATGACACATATTTTTACTGGATGCACAGAATGATGCATCATCCTAAACTCTACAGAAAGGTTCATTTAATTCATCATAAATCTACCAATCCTTCTCCTTGGACTGCTTACGCTTTTCATCCTCTTGAAGGATTTTTAGAAGCTTTAATTGCTCCAATTATAGCTTTTACCTTACCTGTACATATTTCTGCTTTTGGATTCTTTTTCCTTTTCCAGATAATTTACAACGTTTATGGACATTTAGGTTTTGAATTATACCCAAAGGGATTTCATAAAACATTCGTTGGAAGATGGATAAACACGTCTGTATCTCACAATTTACATCATAAAAGATTCAATGGCAACTACGGTTTATATTTCCTTTTCTGGGATAGAATTATGGGAACTATTCGCGAAGATTACGACACTACTTTCGAAAAAACCACGAATAAACAAGTGAATTAATCAGCAAGTTCGCCTCGGTGAGGTTTTAAAGCATCACGAAAAATTTTCATATTAGATTCATCTACTGTTATGAAAGCCATTGTGTACATTTCGTTCAATTCGTTATATGCTACTTCGTGATAATTCAGATTGTCAATTTGAGCAAATTCTTTTAAATGAATACAATGATGTTTTGCAGTTTCTAATGCATCCGGACCTTTGAAGTCCCAAATCAATTTAATTTTTCGTTCCATAATGCAAAAATACCCAATTCATTTCTGAATTGAGCATTCTTAATTAAATCTACTTAAACGTATATCGATACGCGTTTAAAACCCGTTTCATTTTCTTTGCCATAGAACCTTTCCCACAATTAAAAGTTAATGCTATTGATAATTTTTCTTCAGGGAAATATGCCGCCATAGATCTAAAACCATCAATTCTTCCTGTATGGCCATAAATATCATATCCTTTCATAGTACTCACAGCGATTCCCATTCCAAAGTCATCTCCTATAGGTGTTGTCATTGTTTTCAAAGTTTCTGCAGAAAGAAATTTACCACCAAACAATTCACTATAAAAAACATTTACCTCTCTCGCTGTGGAAATAATTCCACCCGCTCCCATTGTACCGGTTAAATTCGTTTGATACACAATTGGTGACCATTTTCCGTTTTCAGGAAAATAATCCATTGCCTCATTGTTGGCTAAATTCAGCGTATCATTAAATGATGTTCTCTGAAGGTTAAGCTTCTTGAAAATTCTTTCCTCTAAAATTTCTTCAAAAGGTTTTTGCTCCAGATCTTCTAAAATGTAAGACAGTAAAACATAATTTGTATTCGAATATTTAGTCATTTTATTCGGTTTAAAATCCGGATTAAACTTCTTGATTCGCGAAATCATTTCTTTTCTGTCTCGAGGTTCTGCAATCCAAACTTCAAAAGAAGGATCATTGGTTACATTATGTAAACCGGATCTGTGCAATAACAAATCTTTAATTGTAATCTCATTTGCATTCACAATACTTGGAAAAAACTCACCCAACTTTCTATTGTACGAAATCTTTCCTTCCTCAATCAATTGTAGAACAATCGTAGCCGTATAAGTTTTGGATACCGAACCAATCCAATAGCGAGTATTTTCGTCAGCTCTCTTTTTACTTTCAAGTTTTTTGTAACCAAAAGAAGTATTATATATTTCATTTCCATCTTTAAAAATAGAAATAGTTCCCATAGCCTCTTTCTGTGTTTCCATCTCTAAGAGTAAATTATCGAGAGTTTGTTTTTTATCACAACTCACAAAAAGACATAGACATCCTATTAAGATTGAAAATCTTTTTACAACAGTCTCTAAAACCATATTAAAAAGCTTTAGTTCTTATTTTTAATAGTTAGTCCAATAAGACTTAATCTGGCAATTATAAAGACAAACATTCCAAATACTGGAGATAACAAACCAATTTTTAAACCTCCTGCAAGTATTGGTGCTGCAATATTTTTACTAGCATCCGACATTGCATCAAAAGCTCCAATTAAACCTATCATCATTCCTAAAAATCCCCAAACCAGAGCAAACAAACTCAAATGACTTATTATTTCTTTGATTTTATTATTCGAATCTCCTTTCAAAAATGCTTTCACTGAAAGTCCGATACATGTTAATAATAAAAGGAATAAAGGATACATAAATATTGGCCCTCCTTCGTTCATTCTTTTAAAAAGCTCTCCTAAAATTAAAAAGTTCATAGTATTCTGTTTTAAATTAATATGCTTCAAAAGTATGTGCAAGGTTACTCCAATAATTTTCATTTCGACGAATAACAAATCTAACAATAAACTCAACAAGATTAATTAGTCTTTTAGCAATTAGGTAGAAAACAGAAGAAAACCTGAATTTCGTCGCAAGTATTCTTATATTAACTCAAAAAAATTAATATTGCATTAATGAAGAGAGCAAAATTATTTTTGAAAGAATTTACTCGCATAGTTATTCATATTTTGTTTTGGATTGGTGTGTATTTCTTTTTTACTTATTACTTGGGTTATGGAAGTACAAATACTGCTTACATAAACAATTTTGCTTTTTATTTAATGCCGATCACAATCACATTGGGATACTTCTTTTTTTACTTTCTAATTCCTAAATATTTACTCACCAAAAAACACTTTTTATTCGGGTTATATTCGATTTACACCTTTATTGTTTCCTTCTTTTTTATTGCTCTTTCTATATTTTACGGAATGGTTTTGTCTCATGAATTAGTTATTAAAGACGCCAATCCACTCACGAAAACAGTACCTTATATTATTTTTGGAGTTTATTTTATAACCTTAATTGTAATTGTACTAGGATTACTAATTAATAGTTATCAAACCGCTTTAAAAAGTGAAGACCTTCGAAATAAATTTTTAGCTACTCAACTTCGATTAAAGGAACAAGAGTTGAAATATTTGAAGATGCAAATCCATCCGCATTTTCTATTTAACACGTTAAATACACTATATGGTTTTGCCTTAAAAAGATCAGAAAAAACATCAGAAGTTATTTTAAAACTTTCTGGTTTATTAGATTACATACTTTACCAAGTAAACAAACCAAAAGTTCTTTTGGAAGATGAAATTCAGCACATTAAAAATTACATATCCTTAGAAAAAATAAGGTTTGGTGATAATTTAGATATTGAATTTAATGCTCCAAAAAATACGCACAGCATTCTTGTACCACCGATGCTTCTATTGCCTTTTGTAGAAAACGCCTTTAAACATGGTGCTCGAAAAAATGGGGTTTTAAATATCTCATTAGACATTCAACTAAAAGAAGATTTCTTAACTTTTTCATGTTCAAACTCATCAAATAATAAACCAACTGAAAAAACTGGAATCGGCTTAACAAATATTAAGGAAAGATTATCCAAACTTTTTAATGATCAGTTTGATTTTAAAATTTCAAAAGAAAAAGATGAATTTAAAACCTTTCTAAAAATTCCTATTAAAAATGAATAACATGTACCGGTGTGTTGTTGTGGATGACGAACCAATTGCACGAGAAATTATAGAAAGTTTTATCGAAAAAACTCCAAATTTAAAACTACTTGGAAGTTTTCAAAACGCAGTTGAAGTCCTGAATTTTGAACAAAAAGATAATGTTGATCTTTATTTCTTAGATATTAATATGCCTGAAATTAATGGATTGAGTCTAGCAAAAATCATCAATAAAAAAGCACATATTATATTCACCACTGCATATAGAGATTATGCAATTGACGGTTTTAACTTGAATGTTATTGATTATCTTTTAAAACCGATTGCTTTTGATCGTTTTTTACAAGCCATCGAGAAATTACCAAAAGAAAGTCAACTTGTTAGCGCAAATTTCAATCAAGAACAAAAAAGCCATTTCTTATTTATTCGATCCGAACGAAAAATGATTAAAGTATCTTTTAATGACATACTTTACATTGAAAGCCTGAGTGATTACATCAAAATTTATTTAAATAACGAAGTTATAGTTACAAGAGAAACTATCAGTAATATAAATGACAAACTTCCACAAAACCTTTTTATACGAATACACAGATCTTACATAATTTCAATTGACAAAATTCATTCTTACACCAATGAATTTATAGAGGTTTCCAAAAAAGCCTTACCTATAAGTAGAAGCTATAAGGAAAGTGTTTTACAAAAATTAGCTGAAATGTAAGCTAAGCTCTATCTTTACAAAAAATTTGAATTTTGAATACGACAGACTTTACTTTTAAAGGAACAACTGAAACTCTTGAGAAAGCTTCTTTTACTTGGCAAACTCCAAGTAACATTGCATTAGTGAAATATTGGGGAAAAAGTGAACCTCAACTACCAAAAAATGCGTCAATCAGCTTTACCTTAAATAATTGTCATACGACTACCGAAATTAAGTTTACAAAAATTTCAAGAAGTAAAGATCCACAATTCGAACTCTATTTTGAAGGAAAGAAGAAAGATGATTTCAAACCGAAAATCGCTAAATTTTTCGAGAGAATTAAAGAATACTGTTCTTATATATTCGACTACGAAATGATTATAAATTCTGAAAATTCTTTTCCTCATAGTAGTGGAATTGCATCATCTGCAAGTGGAATGAGCGCTATTGCTATGTGTTTATTGAGTTTAGAAAAAGAACTAAACCCAAACATGACTGAAGATTTCCTAAACCAAAAAGCTTCATTCCTGGCAAGATTAGGATCCGGAAGTGCAAGCCGCAGCATTGAAGGACCATTAGTTGTTTGGGGAGAACATCCAGAAATTGAAGGAAGTTCAGATTTATTTGGCGTAAAATTCCCTTACCACGTTCATAAAATTTTCCAGAATTACCAGGACACTATTTTATTAGTAGATAAAGGTGAAAAACAAGTATCTAGTACTGTTGGACACAATTTAATGCATAATCATCCTTATGCAGAAAATCGTTTTAAACAAGCAAATGATAATTTGAGTAAATTATCTAAAATATTACAGTCTGGAGAAATCAAAGAATTCATTAATCTGGTCGAAAGCGAAGCATTGACTCTTCACGCAATGATGCTCACAAGCAATCCATATTTTATTTTAATGAAGCCAAACACTTTGAATATTATTAATGAAATTTGGAAATACCGCGAAGAAACAAATAGTAATGTTTGTTTTACTCTAGATGCTGGAGCTAACGTACACTTGCTATATCCTGAACAAGAAAAAGAAAACATTAAAAAACTCATAGACAATAAGTTAAAGACATATTGCCAAAAAAATCACTATATTTGTGATAGTACCGGTTTAGGTGCAAAAAACATGTAACCAATTTATCCCCTTACATCATGAAAAAAGTTACTCAATTACTGACATTATTCCTCGTTGGTTTTGTTTTCCTATCAAGTTATGGCCAAAAAACGGTTTGGTTTGATAAGAATTGGCAAGAAACTTCAGAAGGCAATAGTGTATATTATCGTCCTCAACCTAAAAAAGTAAAAAGCGGATATTGGATAGTTGACTATTACAAAAATGGTCAAGTTCAAATGGAAGGTTTTAGTACTATCAAAGAACCAAACAAAGAAAATTTTGATGGATTAGTTACCTATTATCATCAAAATGGAAAACCATTTCATAAGGCTAATTACAAAAATGGAAAACTAGATGGTGTTCGAAAAGTATTCTATGAGTCAGGTGAACTCAAAGAACAAGGAAGATATAAAAACGGAAAACGCCAAGGAATTTGGAAGACTTTCTATAAAAATGGAAAAATAAAAACAAAAGGTAAATACAAAGACAATGAAAGAGTTGGCATTTGGAAAACCTTTTATAAAAATGAATATTAAGAATATCTAAATAATACTTATCTTTGTATTTAAACTTGGAAAATAGATGAAAGGACCTCTTTTTTATGCTAAAATTTTATTATTTGGCGAATACGGAATCATTAAAGATTCAAAAGGTTTAGCTATTCCTTTTAATTCATATAAAGGAGCTTTAAAAACAGCTCAGAATTTAACAGGAGAAGCAAAAAAGTCTAATGAAAGTCTGAATGCATTTTATAACTATTTGAAGAATTTAAATACGGAGTTAGTATCATTCGATTTAGATAGTTTAAAAGAAGATATCTCTTCAGGGATGTATTTCGACTCTTCTATTCCACAAGGTTACGGAATTGGTAGTTCCGGTGCACTTGTTGCCTCAATTTACGACAAGTATGCCAAAGATAAAATTACAGTTCTAGAAAACTTAACAAGAGATAAACTTATAAACCTAAAGGAAATTTTCTCTATGATGGAATCTTTTTTCCATGGAAAAAGTTCTGGTTTAGATCCTTTAAATTCATATTTAAGTATTCCAATTTTAATAAACTCAAAGGAAAACATTGAAGCAACTGGCATTCCTTCTCAAAAAGAAGGTAAAGGAGCTGTTTTCTTATTAGACTCAGAACAAGTAGGTGAAACTGAACCAATGGTAAACATTTTCATGAATAAAATGAAAAATGAAGGTTTCAGAAAAATGCTAAGTGAAGAGTTTGTTACTTATACCGATGCTTGTATTGAAGATTTTCTTAAAGGAAATGTAACTTCTCTTTTTGGTAATGTAAAAAAGTTATCTAAAGTTGTTTTAGCTAATTTTAAACCAATGATTCCTAATGCATTTCATAAGGTTTGGGAAAACGGAATTCTAACAAACGACTACTACTTAAAACTATGTGGTTCAGGCGGTGGCGGTTACATCCTAGGATTCACTGAAGATTTCGAAAAAGCTAAAGAAAGTTTAAAAAACTACAAATTAGAAATCGTTTATCGATTTTAATATATGAGTTTCATCTCTTCTAATAAAAATAAACTTGCAATTAAATTTTTAAGCTTATTTTCTGTAGTAAGAGGCTATAATATTTTAGTTCTAGTTGCTGCACAATACTTAGCTGCTATTTTTATTTTTTCCGAAGAGAAAACTATTTTTCCCGTTTTATTTGATTGGCATTTACTATATCTTGTTTTGGCAACAGTTTCTGTAGTTGCTTCTGGTTATATTATAAATAATTTTTACGACGTAAAAGCTGACAGAATAAATCGTCCATTAAAATCAGGATTGGACGCTCAAATTAAACAGGAAACTAAACTATCACTTTATTTTCTGCTCAACTTTATTGGATTTTGTTTTGGTTGGTTGGTTTCTTGGAGAGCAGCTATATTTTTTGCGACTTATATTTTCGGAATTTGGTTATACTCTCATAAACTAAAAAGATACCCTTTGATAGGATTAATTTCAGCAACAATACTAACAATTTTACCTTTTTTCGTAATTTTTATTCATTACAAAAATTTTTCTCAAATCATTTTTATACATGCTGTTTTCCTATTTTTAGTAATAATGGTTAGGGAATTAATTAAAGACTTAGAAAATATTAAAGGCGCTATGGTTAATAATTACAAAACATTCCCTGTAGCATATGGTGAAAAAAAGACAAAACAATTTATCACCTTACTTATAACGCTCGCTTTCGTTCCAACAGTAATTTTGTTTAGCTACAAAGGAATTACCTACATGAAATATTATTTCTATTTCGCCGGAGCTATTTTAATATTTATCGGATTCTATTTATTCAAAGCAAAGAATAAAAAACAATATCAATTACTTCATAACATTCTAAAAATCTTACTACTAATAGGTGTATTCAGTTTATTATTAATTGATAAATCATTACTTTTAGATAAAATAATTTCACAATTTAACTGATTAATAAATTAATCATTTTTTTCACAGGTTTGGTATCTGAAAACCAAATATTTGAATTACATTTGCGCCCTCAATTTTTCATATCATGAATAGAAATAACTCGTCGAGAGGACGACAAGCTGGAAAGAACAGCAATCCTCGCAACAAAAAACAATTCAATAATAGAAAATCAAACAAACCGGCTGATTCGAATAAAGTAAAAGAAGAAACGGGTACTCGTTTGAATAAATTTATTGCCAACGCCGGAATTTGCTCGAGAAGAGAAGCTGATACGTATATAGAACACGGAAGTGTAACTGTTAATGGAAATCTAGTAACTGAGATGGGTTACAAAGTTCAACCTGGAGATGAAGTTCGTTTCGACGGAACTTTAATTTCATTAGAACAAAAAAGATATATCCTTTTAAACAAACCTAAAAACTACATTACCACGATGGAAGATGATCGAGGTAGAAAAACTGTAATGGAGTTAGTAGGTAATGCGACCAAGGAACGTATATATCCTGTTGGAAGATTAGATAGAAATACAACTGGTTTATTATTGTTCACTAATGACGGTGAATTGGCTAAAAAACTTACGCACCCAAAACATAATGTTAGAAAGTTATATCATGCCTCTTTAGACAAAAAATTAAGTTTATCGGATTTAGATAAATTAAGAGGAGATGTTGTAATTGAAGGGAAACGTGTATTTATTGACGCTGTTTCTTATGTTGAAGGTGAAAAGAAAACTGAAGTAGGTATTGAAATTCACTCTGGAAGAAATCGAATTGTAAGAAAGATTTTTGATAACTTCGGTTACCACGTTACAAAACTAGATCGTGTAATATTTGCAGGTTTAACAAAAAAGAATCTACCAAGAGGAAGATATAGAGAGTTAACTCAACAAGAAATTAATAATTTAAAAATGCTTTAAAATTGGTTATAGAAAACTTAAAATCTAAAATTGATTTAATCGTAGCTTCTCAAAAAACAAGAGAAGAGAAATTACAAGAGATTTGCGATTATTTAAAATCAGAAATAACATATTATGATTGGGTAGGGTTTTATTTCAAAAATGGAGATAAAGAAGAACTCAAACTTGCTCAATATGCTGGTGAAGAAACAGAACATACAATTATTCCTTTTGGTAAAGGAATTTGCGGACAAGTTGCCGTAAGCAATGAGAATTTTGTGGTTCAAGATGTTTCTGAACAAGACAATTATATTTCATGTGGATGGAAAGTAAAATCTGAGATTGTAATTCCAATTTTTATCGATGGAGAAAATATCGGACAAATAGATATTGACTCTCATACTATAAATCCATTTTCTAAAGAAGACGAAGAACTTTTAGAATACATATGTAAAGAAATTACGGTTTTTTTATAAAAAGATGTGTAAATACTTGGAAATTAAGTTTTTTTCCATATTTTCGTAAAAGTTATTAACAATTTTACTAATCATTTAATTCCCCTAAAGATGAGTAAACACATCCCTAATTATGAAGGTTTGGGTACGAATAGCCAAACTGAAAAATTGACTTTACTGGAAAAATTAGCTCTTTGGGTTCGTGATTTCCTAGAAAATGCAGAATAGCAAGGTCAATAAAAACATTTAAATCGGAAAAACTGAAAGTTATCAACAAGTTTTTCCGATTTTTTTTATGACTAACTCTCCCAAAAACGTTGAACACGTTCATACTTTTAGTATTTTTGCACGCTCAATAACAACACAACACAATGAGCAACACTAAAAAAATTCAATCTGCACTTATTTCAGTTTTTCACAAAGATGGTTTAGAACCAATTGTAAAAAAATTAAATGATTTAAATGTGACTATTTACTCTACTGGTGGTACTGAAAAATTCATTAAGGACCAAGGAATTGATGTAGTTCCTGTTGAATCAGTAACGGATTATCCGTCAATCTTAGGAGGAAGAGTAAAAACACTTCACCCGAAAGTTTTTGGAGGAATTTTAAATCGTCAAGAAAATGAAGGAGACGTTGCTCAATTAGAAGAATATAACATTCCTCAAATCGACTTAGTAATTGTTGATTTATATCCATTCGAAAAAACGGTTGCTTCAGGAGCCCCAGAACAAGATATTATCGAAAAAATTGATATAGGTGGTATTTCGTTAATTAGAGCCGCTGCTAAAAACTTTAAAGATACTTGTATCGTTTCTTCAATGGAACAATATGATGAGTTCTTAAACTTAATCTCAGAGAACAACGGAGAGACTACTATTTCTGACAGAAAAAAGTTAGCAGCAAAAGCTTTCAATATTTCATCTCATTACGATACTGCTATTTTCAATTATTTTAATGAAGATGAAATAGCGTATAAAGCCAGCGAAACAAATTCAAAAACACTTCGTTACGGAGAAAATCCACATCAAAAAGGATATTTCTTCGGAGATTTGGATGCAATGTTTGACAAATTACACGGTAAAGAATTAAGTTATAACAACTTATTAGATGTCGATTCTGCGGTTAATTTAATTAACGAGTTTCAAGATGAAGCTCCAACATTTGCTATTTTAAAACATAACAACGCTTGTGGTTTTGCACAAAGAGATACCGTTTATCAGGCTTATGTTGACGCATTAGCTGGTGACCCTGTTTCTGCATTTGGAGGAATTTTAATCACCAATGTGACTATCGATAAAGCCACAGCGGAAGAAATTCATAAATTATTCTGTGAGGTTGTAATCGCTCCGGCATTTGATGAAGATGCCCTTGAAGTTTTAAAAGGTAAAAAGAACAGAATCTTATTAGTTCAAAAAGAAGTTAGTTTACCTAAACAAACAGTGAGAACTGCTTTAAACGGAGTATTGGTTCAAGATAAGGACAATAAAACGGATAAAATCGAAGATTTATCTTATCCAACAAATACAAATCCAAGCGAAGAGCAAATTGAAGATTTACTTTTTGCTTCAAAAATTTGTAAACACACAAAATCAAATACAATTGTTTTAGCTAAAAACAAGCAATTATGTGCAAGCGGAACTGGACAAACAAGCCGAGTAGATGCATTAAGACAAGCAATTGAAAAAGCGAAAAGTTTTAATTTCGATTTAGATGGAGCTGTGATGGCGAGTGATGCATTTTTCCCTTTTCCTGACTGTGTTGAAATAGCTGACAACGCTGGAATTAAGAGTGTTATACAACCAGGAGGATCAATAAAAGATGAATTAAGCATCGAGTATTGTAACAATAATAACATTTCAATGGTGTTCACAGGAACAAGACACTTTAAACATTAAGGATTTAGGGTCCTTTTCTTTAATTTTTTTTGTTAGATTTGTGAGAATACATTGTTGAATCACATTTTAAATATTTTTTATGGGCTTTTTTGATTTCTTGACTGAGGAAATCGCAATCGATTTAGGTACTGCGAACACATTGATTATACATGACGGTAAAGTTGTAATCGATAGCCCTTCCATTGTTGCCAGAGATAGAATGTCTGGCAAAATTATAGCAACTGGAAAGGAAGCTCGCAAAATGCAGGGTAAAACCCATGAAAATATAAAAACCATTCGTCCCTTAAAAGATGGAGTAATTGCTGATTTCCAAGCATCAGAAGAAATGATAAAAGAATTTGTAAAACAAATCCCTTCTATCAGAAAAAAAATCTTCCCTCCTTCATTAAGAATGGTAATCTGTATTCCATCTGGAATTACTGAAGTAGAAAAACGTGCAGTAATAGATTCTGCTCGTCACATGAATGCAAAAGATATTTACCTCATCTACGAACCAATGGCAGCAGCCATTGGTGTGGGTGTTGATATCATGGAACCTAAAGGTAACATGATTATCGATATAGGTGGTGGTACAACAGAAATCGCAGTAATTGCATTAGCTGGTATTGTTTGTGATCAATCTGTAAAAGTTGCAGGTGATTTATTTACAAGTGATATTATGTACTACATGAGAACTCAACATAACCTTTATGTTGGGGAAACTACAGCCGAGAAAATGAAAATTCAAATTGGTGCGGCTACCGAAGATCTTGAAGATGCTCCTGAGGATATGATGGTTCAAGGAAGAGATTTACTAAGTGGTAAACCAAAACAGGTTCAAGTTTCTTATAGGGAAATGGCCAAAGCATTAGATAAATCTATCTTAAGGATTGAAGATGCTGTAATGGAGACTTTATCAAAAACTCCTCCAGAATTAGCAGCAGATATTTATAACACTGGAATTTATTTAGCTGGTGGAGGATCAATGCTTAGAGGTTTAGACAAAAGACTTTCTCGAAAAACTGACTTACCAGTTTACGTTGCGGAAGATCCATTAAGAGCCGTAGTAAGAGGAACTGGAATTGCTCTTAAAAATCTTGATAGATTCAAAAGCGTATTAGTAAGCTAAATATTTTCTTAGAATGCAACAGCTCATTTATTTTATTCAGAAATTTAAATATGTTCTGTTCTTTTTGCTGTTGCAGCTTATTTCTTTATTTCTAATCATCAATAATCATAGTTTTCATAGAAGTAAATTCATAAGTTCTGCGAACAGTATATCGGGTGGTATTTATAAAAATCGTAAATCAGTAACTGACTACTTAAATTTAACGGAGCAGAATAAAGCTCTAGTTAAAGAGAACACCTATTTGAGAAATGCAATTGCTCTATTAAAATCAAAACTCGATACTACAGCCAACCATTTGGTTCTTGACACTATTGAATACAATCAACAATATCAATATATCGATGGAATCATCACAAAAAACGAATATCATAAGGCCTACAATTACCTAACTATTAATCGAGGTCAAAAAGATAGTGTTTCTTCAGAAATGGCTGTTATTAACCATAAAGGTGTAATTGGAGTAACGGATGCTGTAAGTAATTCTTATGCGAGAGTAAGATCTATCCTTAACAGAAATAATGAACTTAATGTTCGTTTAAAAAATAAAGACATCACCGGAAACTATTACTACGGATCTGTAAGTTGGGACACAAAAGATATTCAAATAGTTCAGTTAAGTGATATTCCAAGACAAGCCACGGTATCTCTAAATGATACAATCGTTACAAGTGGAAGATCTGCAATATTTCCTGAAGGTATTCCAGTTGGATCGATTATTAATGTTGATCAAAGAGAAAACAATAACATCATACAAATTAAACTATTCAATGATATGAAGAGTTTAAGAGATATACATGTTATAAACAATTTCCACAAAAACGAAATTCAGAACATAGAGAAGGTAGCAAATGAGTAGAAGAGGGTTTTATTTATTGTTTGTATTTATCGGACTAATTCTTCTTCAAGCATTAGTTTTAAACAATGTCTTATTATTTGATCGGATAAATCCATATTTATATATCGCTTTTATTTTTATCTATCCGTTTAAAAAAAATAGATTCCCTATTATTAGTTTAGGGTTTTTACTTGGACTTTTCGTTGATCTATTTTCTGACTCTGGAGGCGCACATGCTTTCGCTACAACTACTATCGCATTCTTGAGACCTTATTTTTTTAGAACCGTTTTCCAAAAAACTGAACTAGACTATGAATTTTTCAGTCTAAAACAGGAATCCTTTGGAAAAGTCTTTAATTTTATTGTCATTTTAACTTTCATACATCATTTTTTATTATTTAGTTTACTTAACTTTAGTTTCCATAACTTTTTTTATGTAATATCTAATACAATTCTATCAGGTATATTTACGTTGATTGTATATTTCTTAGGTAGTTTTATAGTAAGCAGAAAATAATAAACGTGCAAAGAAGCTCACTTTTAGTCATATTAATTTTTTTAATAGGGATAATTTACATTGGCAGATTGTTTCAGCTACAGGTAATTGAGGGAAAATCAGTAAACCCAATCAATAGTGCAACTGTAAAAATCGAATACGATTATCCACAAAGAGGTTATATCTACGATCGTAATGGAAAATTGTTAGTTGCAAATCAACTTTCATACGATGTTATGGTAATTCCAAAAGAAGTTAAAAGCATAGATACGCTTCAATTTTGCTCTCTTTTAAAAATTACGAAAGAAGATTTTCTCCGAAGATTTAATAAAGCGGAAAAATATGCTCGTTGGCTTCCCTCGGTATTTTTAAAACAAGTTGCAAAAGAGGACTTTGCTTATCTCCAGGAGAAACTTCATAAATTCAAAGGGTTTTATATACAAAGACGTATTATAAGAAACTACCCTATAAAATCTGCTGCCAATATTTTAGGTTTTTTAGGAGAAGTTAATGAACAACAAGCTAAGAAAAGTGAATATTACGAAAACGGTGAGTTAATTGGTAAATCTGGTATTGAAAATTATTATGAAAACGATTTAAGAGGTGTTAAAGGGAAAAAATATTTTAACCGTGATAACCTAAACAGGATAACAGGTTCCTACAAGAGCGGTGAATACGATACTTTGGCACTAGCTGGAAAAGATTTAACACTTACCTTAGACAGTGATTTACAACAATACGGAGAACTATTAATGACTGGAAAACGTGGCGGAATTATAGTTCTGGAACCTGCAACGGGAGAATTATTAGCATTAGTAACGGCACCTTCTTACGACCCAAATATGATGGTAGGAAGAAAAAGACGTGCTTTCTCCCAAAAATTATTTTCGGATACAATCAATAACCCAACAATTGATAGAGGTTTGCAAGCTGTTTACTCACCAGGATCTCCATTCAAAATCATCAATGGACTTATCGGATTACAAGAGAATGTTATTGATGAAAGAACAGCGGTTTACTGTTATGGTGGTTATCGTTATGGAAAAAGAAAACATGAATTCATGCGATGTCACTGTGGAATTTACGGAAGACCAGTTCGTTTGAAAGAAGCTATTGCTAAATCATGCAATAGTTATTTCGCTGAAACATATCGAAAAATCATTAACAAATCAGAAAATACCAAAATTGGATTTGATAACTGGAGCAATCAAGTTAAAAGCTTTGGTTTAGGTAATTTTTTAGGTTATGATTTACCGGTAGGTAATAAGGGATTGGTTCCTAATTCAAAATATTATGATGACAGATATTCGTTTGGATGGAGAGCAACAACTAATATTTCTAACGCAATTGGACAAGGAGAAATTTTAACAACTCCAATTCAACTTGCCAATGCCACGGCTGCAATTGCAAATAGAGGTTATTATTACACCCCACATATTGTAAAACGTATCGGTGATTCGCCAATTGACAATTCAAAATTCACCACTAAAAAAAATACATCTATAAATTCTAATCATTTCCCTGCTGTAGTAGAAGCAATGCATGAAGTATTTAAAACAGGGACTGGAAAATATAGCCAAGTAAAAGGAATTGATATTTGTGGAAAAACAGGTACGGTAGAAAATTTCGCTATCATAAATGGGGAAAAAGTACAACTACCTGACCACTCTATCTTAATTGCATTTGCACCTAAAGAAAATCCGAAAATTGCAATGGCTGTTTTCGTTGAAAATGGTGGTTTTGGTTCAACTATCGCTGCTCCAATCACAAGTTTGATGATAGAAAAATACCTAACAGGTGAAGTACAAAGAAAGCATATTGAAGAAAGAATGATCAATTTAAGCTTAAAAGAAACATACGATAAACAATTAGAAAAAAGCGACTCTCTTGAGACAATTAAAGAATAATATATTTGCTAACATCGATTGGATTACCATATTCATTTATATTGCACTTGTCGGATTTGGCTGGATGAATATTTATGCAGCATCATCTACTGATACAAGTAGAGAATTATTTGATTTCTCTACTAGATATGGTAAACAAATGATTTTTATTTGCCTAGCTTTTCCTTTAAGTATTATTGTCCTGTTTCTTAACTCAAAATTTTACGAGCAATTCTCAAGTTTACTCTACCTCTTCTCTCTTTTACTACTTGCTGGTGTCCTTGTATTTGGTAAAAAAATAAATGGCGCTACCTCCTGGTATAATTTTGGTGGAATTGGACTACAACCTTCAGAGTTTTCCAAAGCTTTCACAGCACTCGCATTAGCTAAATTAATGAGTGATCGTCAATACAATTTAAAACTGGTAAAAAATCAAGTAAAAGCGTTTATAATCATTTTCTTACCAGCTTTTCTAATAGCCCTTCAACCAGACATGGGATCTGTTCTAATATATTTTGCTTTCTTTTTCGTATTAAACAGAGAAGGTTTAACGTTAAGATATTTTATTTTAGGTGTTACCACGATTGTCTTGTTCCTACTAACAATCTATTTCGGAACTAAGATCATACTTATAGGTACCATTTCATTTTTAACTATCGTACTGTTCTATGTTGGTTATAAAAACAAGCAATTCATTAGATTCAATTGGCCAATAATTCTTATTGGATATGTCATTACAACAATTTTTATTGCTGGTGTAGGATACACTTATACAAACATTTTAGAACAACATCAAAAAGATAGGTTCGATATTCTTCTAGGAAAGATCAATGATAATCGAGGAATTGGATACAATACATATCAAGCCGAACTAACCATTAAATCAGGAAATTTCTGGGGAAAAGGCTTTCTTCAGGGCGACAGAACACAAGGAAATTTTGTTCCTGAACAAGACACCGATTACATCTTTAGTACGGTTGGTGAAGAATGGGGGTTTTTCGGAAGCGCATTGGTTATTATTTTGTTTATGATATTACTCTATCGAATTATATACTTAGCAGAACAGCAAACCAATAAATTCTCTAGAATTTATGGCTACGGTGTTGCTTCTATAATATTCTTTCACGTGATTGTAAATATCGGAATGGTTATAGGCCTTTTACCTACAATTGGAATCCCATTACCCTTTTTTAGCTACGGAGGTTCTTCCTTATGGGGCTTTACTTTATTAGTTTTTATTTTCATCAGGTTAGACGCCCACAAGAAATATGACTACTAACAAAAGAACAGAACTATATATCGTTCTTTTTTCTTTTTTAAATGGTGGTAGATAAATTAAAAAGAAAAGTATTTAGATAATTCGAAATCAACCAATAGAATAATGATAAGAGATTAAAAACACAAAAAACATTAAGTTCTCTTTAATCAAAAAGCAAAATAAAAAAACTGATTCTAGGTTGAGCAAACAACCTTTAAAACCAGAAATTAATTTTTATAGAAAAACAAAAAGCACTTCGATTAATCGAAGTGCTAATATTAACTAACCTTAAAACTCTTTGTTCTTCTTATAAAGCTGCAACATGCTTAGCTAACTTAGACTTTAAGTTTGCCGCTTTATTTTTGTGAATTATGTTGTTCTTTGCTAATTTATCTAGCATAGCAACAACTTTAGGTAACATTCCTACAGCTTCATTCTTATCTGAAGTCGCTCTTAATTTTCTAACAGCATTACGTGTAGTCTTGTGCTGATATTTATTTCTTAAGCGCTTCGCTTCGTTACTTCTAATTCTTTTAATTGCTGACTTGTGATTTGCCATTTTACTAAATTCTTAAATGTTTATAAAAACTTTGTACTCCGTACGGGATTCGAACCCGTGTTACCAGGATGAAAACCTGGCGTCCTAACCCCTAGACGAACGGAGCAGTACAACTTTTTAAGATTGCGGGTGCAAATATAAAACTCTTTTTTTGTATTTGCAATATTTTATCTTCTAAAAAATCAGATAAAAAAAGCTTCGAAATAAAATTCGAAGCTTTGTACTCCGTACGGGATTCGAACCCGTGTTACCAGGATGAAAACCTGGCGTCCTAACCCCTAGACGAACGGAGCAAAACAATCTTTTCAGTTTGCGGGTGCAAATATATAATCCTTTTTAAAAACCGCCAAACTTTTTTTGTTTTTTTTAATAGGCTTTTGCAAAAAGAACTCTTTTTGAAGACTTTTCACCTGTAAAAATACACGTTCCCTCCTCTTCAACAGCATCGTTAGGAATACATCTTATTGTCGCTTTTGTTAGCTCTTTAATTTTATCTTCTGTAGCTTCCGTACCATCCCAATGTGCAGATACAAAACCTCCTTTAGTTTCAATAACCTTTTTAAACTCTTCAAATGAATTTACTTCAGTTATATGTTCATCTCTGTAGGATAAAGCCTTACCGTATAGGTTCTCCTGAATCTCAGAAAGTAAACTTTCAATATAATCAACTACTCCCTCTTGTGAAACCGTTTCTTTCTGGAAAGTATCTCTCCTTGCAACTTCAACAGTACCATTTTCAAGGTCTCTATTTCCAACCGCTACTCTTATAGGTACTCCTTTCAATTCGTATTCTGCAAACTTTGCACCAGGTCTCATTGTATCTCTATCATCAAACTTAACTGAAATTCCTTTCGTTTTTAATTCTGATATAGTTCCTTCCAATTTATCGTAAATAGCGTTAAGCTGGTCTTCTCCCTTATAAATAGGAACTATAACAACTTGAATAGGTGCTAGTTTAGGAGGTAAAACTAATCCAGCATCATCTGAATGCGTCATAATTAATCCACCAATTAATCTAGTAGAAACTCCCCATGATGTTGCCCAAACATGCTCTTGCTTTCCTTCTTTCGAGGTATATTTTACATCGAACGCTTTTGCAAAATTCTGACCTAAGAAGTGTGATGTTCCAGCTTGTAACGCTTTTCCATCTTGCATTAAAGCTTCAATTGTGTAAGTATCATCTGCACCTGCAAATCGCTCACTTTCAGATTTAGCACCGCGTACAACAGGCATTGCCATAAACTGCTCAGCAAAAGTAGCATACACTTCTTGCATCTGTTTTGCTTCTTGCACCGCTTCTTCTTTTGTCGCATGTGCAGTATGCCCTTCTTGCCATAAAAACTCAGCTGTTCTTAAAAACAAACGGGTTCTCATTTCCCATCGAACAACATTAGCCCATTGATTTATAAGTAACGGCAAATCACGATGAGATTGAATCCATCCGCGATAGGTATTCCATATAATTGCCTCGGATGTTGGTCTTACCACTAATTCTTCCTCCAACTTTGCATTAGGATCTACACGTAACTTACCTTCTCTTTCAGGGTCATTTTGCAACCTGTAATGGGTTACAACGGCACACTCCTTGGCAAATCCTTCAGCATTTTTTTCCTCAGCTTCAAACAAACTTTTAGGTACGAAAAGTGGAAAATACGCATTTTGATGTCCTGTTTCTTTAAACATTCTATCTAATTCAGCTTGCATTTTTTCCCAAATAGCAAAACCATAAGGTTTAATTACCATACAACCTCTAACTGCAGAATTCTCTGCTAGGTCTGCTTTTACTACTAATTCATTATACCATTTTGAATAATCTTCAGATCTTTTCGTTAAATGTTTACCCATGTTTGAAAGTTTGGCATAAAAATTGTTGTTTTTTTATGCGTAAATTATGTGTGCAAAACTACAATAAAGTTGCGTATTTTTACAATAGTTTTTTGCGTCAGTTTACTTAATCATTAACACTTAAATTCAGATAAGATATGAAACCACATTACACCAAAACCAAACTTCCACTTTATTTCTTATCATTACTTGTGGTAACTACTTTAGTTTCTTGTTCTACAACACAGTCTGTAGCAGGTAGTGATGATGGTATTTATGCAGATGAATCAGAATCACCTAAACGTCGAATTATAGTTCAAGACACAAATAAGGACTATAAAGATTACAATGAGAATTACTTTTCGAAAGAACTAGAACGTTTAGAGGTTTTAAATGGAACTGATATTCTTACTGACATAGAAAATTATCAATCTGAAGATTATGAATTTGAAGATGAAGAAATTGATGAAGAACCAGATGTACAAATCAATTATAACAGTGAAAATGCTCCTTGGGGTTATGATACAGACACTGACATTGTGATTAACGTAAACACTATTCCAAACAACAGACTTGGTTGGAACTTTAACACATACTGGGGAGATCCTTTCTGGGATGGTCCTTTGGGTTGGAATAGATGGGGCTGGAGATGGAATAACTGGGGCTACAATCCTTGGTGGGGACCTTACCATGGTGTTGCATGGGGATGGAACAACTGGGGCTGGAACAATGGATTTTATTGCCCTCCTTATGGACTAGGATTTCGCAATGGTTTTTCACGTAATCGTTGGGGGTACTATAATAATAGATATAACAGACGTTATATTAACAGTCGAAACGGCTTAGCTTATAACAGAAATACAAATAGACGAGCTATTTCAAGAAGAAATGCAACTTATAGAAATAATAGATCTACTAGAACCTATAGAACAAGAAGAAATAATTCTATCAGAAATTCAAATGGAACTAGAACTATTAGAGGAACAAGGACTGGTGGTGTGAGACCTACGAGAACAGGAGGAGTTAGACCTACTAAAACAAAAATCAGAAACATTAGAAACACTAGAACTGGTGGTGTAAAACCAGGCAGAACAAAGAGTTCTAATGTAAGAACCAGAAGAAATTACTCGAACAGTAAAAGTTCTAATAGAAGTAGTAATTACTCAAATAGTCGCAGTAGCAGAAGTTCTTCAAGAAGTTTTTCATCTGGTAGTAGTAGAAGTTCTAGAAGTTTCTCATCTGGTAGTAGCAGAAGTTCTTCTAGAGGAAGAGGATCTTCAAGAAGAAGATAAACCTAAATTCTTATTTAGAAACCTAGAAATTCAAGACAAACATGAAACGATTTTTAACAATAGTAGCATTTGCTACCACGATATCTACGTCCTTTTCTCAAGCATTAGATTATAATGATTTAGGGGTTTTATTCTCAAGAGATAACAATATTGGTACTGCTAGATTTAATGCCATGTCCGGAGCATTTGGAGCATTAGGTAGTGATTTATCTGCAACCGATATAAACCCTGCAGGGGCAGCAGTAGCTAGAGACAGTAAATTCTCTTTGACACTCGCTAATAAATCGATCGAGTCAACTGTAAATTATTACGGAAACACGAACAGTCTTCAAGACGAATACTTTAATATTTCACAAGCAGGAGGGATTTTTGTGTTTGATGTTAATCAAAATAACTCTGGTTGGAATCGTTTTGCTTTTACTTTTAACTATCAGTTAAAGGCCGATTTTGACAATATTTATTCTGGAAGAGGAAATAGCAACTTTTTGTTTTATGACCAACATTTAGACGACACCTCAACACCTGCTAATATTTTTGATAGATCTTTAGAACAAAACTTTTCTAATGAAATGAGAGGTAGTAATAGCTCATTCAATTTAGGTATATCAGCTGTACATGATAATAAGCTATATGTTGGTGCATCTTTAAAATTCCATAACTTAGAATTCCGAGAAAGATCTTTTCTAACAGAAAGAAATGATGACGTGAATGGGAATATTCTTGTTGTAGATGATTTCGCAGAAAGGTTTATAGAAGGTAATGGTTTTTCTTTCAACCTTGGATTTATCTATAAGTTAAATAAATTTATAAGGTTAGGAGCATCTTATGAATCTCCTACTTGGTATCAAGAATCAATTGAGGATAGAAGCGGAAGCTTAACAATGTTTGAAATACCAAATTTAAATCTTTCTGGAGTTCAAGATCGTTTCTTTGACGGACCTTATTCTTTAAGATTTACAACTCCTAGTCGTTTCACTGCAAGTGGAGCGTTAGTTTTCGGAAAACAAGGACTTATTAGTGTTGATTATACTTACAAAGATTTCCAAAATTTTAATTACCGTGAAGTCGATCCAGAATTACAAGATGCTAACAGATTTTTTAGCACTGATTTTAGAGCATTACAAAGACTTAGCGTAGGTACAGAATGGAGATTTGACAGAGTAAGTCTGAGAGGAGGATATTCATATGAAAAAGATCCAAACCTAGTGATTGGAGGAAATACAGACAAAGATAATATTAAATCATTCTCTGCTGGATTAGGTTATAACTTTGGTAATACTAAAATTGACTTATCCTATCAACAAGCTGAGAATAGACAATTTTACTCACTATATAATGCCGCTGACATAGATATCGATCAAAGAACATCTAGAATTGCTGCAACGATAGTGTTTAGTTTATAAAAATTAATTGGGGATTTTATATACGAAGTCTCTTAGGTGTAATGATAACTTACAATACCTGAGAGGCTTTTTTATTTAATCAGTTTTTTATGGTAATTTTGCATCTCAATTTTACTCATGGAAAATATTAAAATACAGATACAAGAAACTAACAATAACTCGATTATAAAGTTTGTTAGTAACACAATACTAATAAATGGAGGTAGCTACGAATTTAACAATATTGACGAAGCCAAGTCATCTCCATTAGCACAGCAATTATTTTACTTACCATTCGTAAAAAAAGTTTTTGTTACAGCTAATTTCATCGCTGTCCAAAGATTTGACATTGTAGAATGGAATGATGTTCAGGAAGAAGTAAAAGAGCAAATACAGGCTTACTTAGAACAAGGAAACAATGTAATTAAGGAGCAAGAAACAAAAAAGGATGCTATTGAGGTTTACGCTGAAGTTACTCCAAACCCAGCAGTAATGAAGTTTGGAACCAATAAGGCTTTGACTCAAACTGATGTTGAAATTAAAAATATTGAAGAAGCCAGTAAAACATCTCCATTAGCACAATCTCTTTTTAGCTTTCCTTTTGTTAAGGAAGTGTTCATTTCAGAAAACTACATTTCTATCTCTAAATACGATATTGTAGAATGGAATGAAGTATATCAAGAAATTAGAGCTTTTATCAGACAATACTTACAAGAAGGAAAAACGATAATCTCTGAGTTACCTAAAGAGGAGAAAAAAGAACAAGCACAGACACAACCTGTAAATCTTGATGAAACTTCTACTAAAATTATCGAAATATTAGATGAGTATATCAAGCCAGCTGTAGCATCAGACGGAGGTAATATTGCTTTTAGAGAATATGACGCTGAAACAAAAAGAGTAAGTGTTATTTTACAAGGAGCTTGTAGTGGATGTCCTTCTTCTACGATTACGTTGAAAAATGGAATTGAGACGATGTTAAAAGAAATGCTACCAAACCAAATTAACGAAGTAATAGCTATTAATGGATAAGCAAATTAAACCTTATAAAGACTCAGAATTGGGTAAAAAAGAGCAGGTTGCTCAAATGTTTGATACCATTTCAAAAAACTACGATGGATTAAATAGAGTAATATCGCTAGGGATTGATGTTAGCTGGAGAAAGAAAGTAGTTAAATTAGTCTCTGAGAACAACCCTAAACAAATTCTTGATATCGCAACAGGAACTGGTGATTTAGCAATGATGATGGCTGAGCTAAATCCTGATAGAATTATTGGTTTGGATATTTCAGCAGGTATGTTGGAAGTTGGAAAAGAGAAAATCAATAAGGCTAATCTTTCTGATAAAATTGAAATGGTAGTTGGAGATAGTGAAAACATTCCTTTCGAAGACAATACATTTGATGCTATTACCGTTTCTTTTGGTGTTAGAAACTTTGAGAATTTAGACAAAGGACTTCAAGAAATCCATAGAGTTCTAAAACCAGGAGGAAAATTTGTTGTATTAGAAACTTCTAATCCTACTAAGTTTCCTTTCAAACAAGGATATAAATTATACACAAATATATTCTTACCAATAGTCGGAAAACTATTCTCAAAAGATAAAGTAGCTTATTCATACTTATCAGAAAGTGCTAATTCTTTTCCATTTGGTGAAGCCTTCAACAATATTTTAACTAAAAATGGGTTTAAGAATGCAAGTAGTTTGCCCGTTACTTTTGGAGTAGCTTCAATTTATACATCAACAAAATAATATGCGAAGTAAGTTTTTTATATCTGTTTGTTTAATATTTGTATCTCTAAACCTTTTCGCTCAACGCGAAAGAATCGAGAATTTACCAAGTTTTGACAAAAGAAGAATCCATTATGGTTTTTACTTAGGCTTAAACACTAATGGATTTAAAGTAGAATATAAACCTAGTGTTTTTAATAACCCTCAAGTACTTGTAGAATCTGAAGTAGGGTTTAACGTAGGACTAATTGCTGATTTAAAATTACATAACAACATTAATTTACGTTTTGAACCAGGATTAATTTCTAACACTAAAGTTTTACGTTTTACACACGTTACAACACCGGGACAAGATACACGAGAAGTAGGAAACACTTATTTACACTTACCTTTTATATTCAAGTTTAGCACGAACAGATTAAATAATGTTCGACCATACGTTTTAGGAGGAGCTTCATTTGATTACAATTTTTCAAGCAACGAAAGAAATCAAAACGATAATTTCGGTGGTCAATTCCGTCAAACGGCAAGTAATTTAATGTATGAAGTTGGAGTCGGAATAGATTTATACCTACCTTACTTTAAATTTTCTCCGTCAATTAGAGGTATTTTTGCAATCACAAATGAAGTAAAATACGACGAACGTTCACCAAGCCAGTGGACAGACCCTATAGCCTTTATGGCTACAAGGGGAATATTCCTTCACCTTGCATTTGAATAATAGAATAATAAAATAATAAAAGACATAATATAAAAAGAAGAGCCGCTTAAAAGCGGCTCTAATTGTTATTAACACGTATGTATAAATGACGTCCCCCCAGATCACAAATACACATACTATATTTCATAAGACACATTATTTTTTAATAGGTCACATTAATCAAAACTTTTTTCAAAAAAAAAGAGCTAGTTAAACTAGCCCTTTATGAGTTGCCCACTACGCAACCCTGTAGATAGAAGTCCCCCGAAATCTACCAAATAAATTATAATCGTAAATACTTGTTAAAAGTACTTTTAATGAATGCGTTATAATATAAACTTTACAAATATATATATTTTTTATTAGTAAAATTACTTTTTAATAATAATTATATTGTCTACCACCTCTTTGATTGGCAAAATCACTTCTCCATCCGGAGTTTTGATAGTAAAACAGATATTATCAATAGCCAAAACTTGTCCTTCTAAATCTCCAATTTTAACCTTTGACCCTATTGCTATATTTCTTCGTGAATAGTAGCCAAACAATAACCTACCTACAGCATCTCTTGCACCTAGACCGAAAGCGATAGTAAACGCCAATAATATTGAACCTATAATTAATGTTAAATTACTTTTAATTAATGACGTATCTATTTCTGCAGCATCTAGAGCAGTTATGGAAAGAAAAACTACAATCAAATAAAAAGCAATATTCCCTACAACATTCCCACCACTAATTTCAAGAGACTTGAACATTCCTTGAATTGCCTTTTTTACCATAGTACCCAAATAAGCACCACCAGCGAAAATACATAACGCCTTAATCAAACTTGGTAAATAAGCAAAGAAACTTCTCAATCCATCAGAAACAAATGTAAGCCCAAATATACTTGAACCAGCCATTACAAAAATTAGAATCAATAACCACTTTAATACACCTAATATCACATTGGTTAAAACAATATTAATCGTTGTATCACCAAAAATTTTAGTCTCACTTAATTTTTCTGACCATTGGTCTATTTTAGTTTTAGCCAAGACCTTTTTAACTACTTTTAATAAGATTTTGGTGAATAACCACGCAAAAATTAAAAAACCTAAAAACTTAAAAACTGAAGGAATTACATTTTTTATTTCAGTTAATATTTCCTCGAAAGGTTGCATTAATTCATTCATATCATATAGTTGTTTAGTTAGTATTATTTTATTCTTCGTCTTCCGTATTATTTAATTTATCCTCTTTCTTTTTAGCTTCAACCTCATCAGCACCACCACCTGTTAACAAGTCTCCAATAGCATTTGGATATTTAACTACAAATAAGTCTGCCATATCTATAGATAACTTAATCATAGCAACATCATTCAGTACTTTTTTCTTAAGTACCTCAGGAAGCTCCTCGTTATGTAGTATTTTTTTAAACGGATTATCCATAATTACAAACTATTATAAGCCTTTACAACTTTTTCTTTAGCCCTCTTTACACGCATTTTCACTGCGCTCTCTCCAATATCCAAAAGCTCTTGAATCTCCTTAATACTCATATCATCCTGATACTTCATTAAAAGTATCATTTTTTCCTGAGGATCAATAATTTCCAATGCTTTAGCCAATTTATCTGATTTTAATTCGAATAAAGACGCATCATCAATTTCTTCAGTATCTGCATCTTCATCCTTAATTACATCAGTAACAACCGTCACTTTTTCGTTTTTCTTTGCACTATTCCTTTGTACGTAGTTCACGCAAAAATTATATGTAAAAGAATACAACCAAGTAGAAAATTTAGATTTCCCTTTAAAACTTCTAAGTTTAACAAATAATCGTACAAAGACATCGTGAGTTAAATCCTGAGCCTCTTCTTTACTCTTGGAAAAGCCATAGCATTTATTATAAACAACACCAGCATATCTATCGTAAAGAATAGCGAATAAATGAGTATCATTTTTCTCCACTATCTTACGAACGAGTTCTTCGTCAGTTATGTGATCAACTTTATTGGTATTCAAAGTTCTCTTTCTTACTTCTAAGTTAGGTTATATTCTATTGAGACACAAAATGCTAGCGTAAGTCACAATTCAATTTGGTGATTTGCTAAATTTAACACATTTTAACATTCTCAAAAATTTTTTTCAAAAAAAATAAAATGTTTTGTAACATTTATTTTAAATCTAACGTATAAGTAGTTGTAAAGTATCCATTAAATTAATTAAAAGCATATGAGACAACTTAAAATTACGAAACAGGTAACCAACAGAGAAACTGCCTCACTTGACAAATATTTACAGGAGATTGGAAAAGTAGACTTGATTACTGCTGATGAAGAAGTGGAGTTAGCGCAGCGTATTAAAGCTGGTGACCAAAGAGCTTTAGAGAAATTAACTAAAGCCAATTTACGTTTCGTGGTATCGGTTGCTAAACAATATCAAAACCAAGGGTTAACATTACCTGATTTAATTAACGAAGGTAACCTTGGACTTATTAAAGCTGCTAAGCGTTTCGATGAAACTCGTGGTTTTAAATTTATTTCCTATGCTGTTTGGTGGATTCGTCAATCTATCTTACAAGCTTTAGCTGAGCAATCTCGTATTGTTCGTTTACCTCTTAACAAAATTGGTTCAATTAATAAGATCAATAAGATGTACGCTTTCTTAGAGCAAGAAAACGAAAGACCTCCAAGTGCTGAGGAAATTGCTAAGAAATTAGATATGACTGTTAGCGATGTAAAGGAATCTATGAAGAACTCTGGTCGTCACGTTTCTATGGATGCTCCATTAATTGAAGGTGAAGACTCAAACTTATATGATGTTTTAAATTCTGGTGAATCACCAAATCCAGATAAAACTTTATTACACGAATCATTAAGAATTGAAATTAACAGAGCACTTGAGACTTTAACGCCACGTGAAGCAGATGTTGTTAGATTATATTTTGGTTTAGGTGAACACCAACCAATGACTTTAGAAGAAATTGGAGAGACTTTTGATTTAACGAGAGAAAGAGTTCGTCAGATTAAAGAAAAAGCAATCCGTAGATTAAAGCACACCTCTAGAAGTAAGATTTTAATGACTTACTTAGGTTAAAAAGCTTTTACATTACAAGATCACAAAACTCTCAATATTTCTATTGAGAGTTTTCTTTTTTAAATTGTACTTTTGCCGCTCAAACACAACACAAAAAAACATGAATAAACTTATAGCTCCTTCAGTTTTAGCGGCTGATTTTGGAAATCTACAACGAGATGTAGAAATGGTTAACAACAGTAAAGCTGATTGGTTCCACATTGATATTATGGATGGGGTTTTTGTTCCTAACATATCTTTTGGAATGCCAGTATTAAAAGCAATTTCATCTCATGCCAGCAAAACTATTGATGTGCATTTAATGATAGTTGATCCAGATAGATACATAACTACTTTTGCAGATTTGGGCGCAGATATCCTAACTGTTCATTTTGAGGCTTGCACTCACTTACATAGAACTATTCAGGCAATTAAAGCAAGCGGAATGAAAGCTGGAGTTGCACTTAATCCTCACACACCTATTTCGGTTTTAGAAGACATTATTGCTGATTTGGATTTAGTTTGTATTATGAGTGTAAATCCTGGGTTTGGTGGACAATCATTCATTGAAAACACCTATAAGAAAGTGAGTCAATTAAAAGATTTAATTACAAGATCAGGAGCAAATACTTTAATAGAAATTGATGGTGGAGTTACAAACAAAAACGCTAAGCAGTTAACAGAAGCTGGTGCGGATGTATTAGTTGCTGGAAGCTATGTTTTTAAAAGTGAAAATCCTACTGAGACAATTGCTGATTTAAAATCGCTTTGTAATTAAGCATTTTTTCAATCTTAAAAAATAATTCGGGAAAATTCTTCTTTAAATCTTCAGGAGTTTCAAAAAAGTGCTCCATAATTACTGAAAGAAATTCTAATGCATTCGTATTTGCATAATCTCGAAAATAATTCGATCTAATTATTACGGTTGAGTTGTCAGGGTTTTTCATGAACTTTAATATTTCACGAAAAACCCTGTAAAATATCTTCGCACTTTTATCCTTAGACTTTTTTCCATGAAATGTTAGTGCATGCGTAAACTCGTGAATTCCTAAGTTTAAATTATCATTTGTAATAATTTCTCCCAATAGAAAATCTTCCCAAGAAAAAACTATCATTTTTAAGGCAGGATTAAACTCTCCTTTATGATATTGTTCTGTGATAGTTGAATAATAAGTAGAAGGATAAACCATTATTTTATCGAAGGTAGAAGAGTTATATCTTCTCATTCCGAAAGTTAACTTAACATATGAAGCTGCTATTAAAACTTTTGATTCTGGTGTTAATTCAAAACCATCTCTTTCTATAAAATCATTATTCCTAAAAAAATTAACTAATCGATGTTCAAAATACGATTGATACTTCGGTGATAAGTTTCTGTAAAAAGCAACGTCATTTAAAAACTCCTTCTTTTTTCGAGGTAGTTTTTTCTTTATAAAATATAGATGAACAAAAACTGGTTTATTAAATACAGTTACATAAATAGACTCAAAAATATTAGCACCAATTGTAAGGCCACTTAAAATATAAGTTGCTACTTTAAAATAAAAGTAAGATTTCATGGTTCTTCTTAAACTTAATAATTAAGAATTCTCTTATCTAAAGACTTTGCCATAGAGAAACCTTTGTTATAACTAGCTCTAAAATCGACACCAGCAGCTTTTTTATTATTTAACCTCAAATAACATAAACCTCTATTATATTCAGGTTTACCATTAGTAACTTTATTGGATTGAATTACAGTATTCAATTTTTCAATCGCGTTTTTATACCTTTTTAATTTTATATCGGTAAGCGCCATACTTAAGCGAATTTCTTCGTTTTTAGGTGACATTTCAAGACCTTTATCAAATTCTAAGTATGCTTCGTTATATTTCTTCTGACTGAATAATTTACTTGCTTTATTTAAAACTTTTTGAAGCTCAATTCTCTTTAATTTTAAACTATCCGTATTCGTTATTACTTCTGTAGCGTTTTTATTATTTATAACCCTTAGTTCTTGAACTCTTGAACTCTTTGGGAACATTAATTTCGCCGAATCTATTAGCAAAAGAGCACTTTTAACATCTTTTGGATATTTCAGATAAAAATTAATTTTATCCAACCATACATCTTCATTCTCTGGAAGGAAATCCTTGTGCTTAGAAATCAAATCAAATAGTTTAACTGTATCCTTTTCTGCTATGTAATGTTTTTTAAGTATTCTATATTGATTAATTAATCCAGGTCTTTGATAAAAGACTTTTTTTGCAAAATAAATTGAACTATCCTGATTTTTAAGGATTTTATTGGATCTATAAATCATTGACTTAAATGCATAATGTTCTAATGAGTAAGGTGACTCTTTTATAGCTAAATCAAGATGTTTCAATGCTCGCATATACTTCCCTTCACTGTAAGCTAAAACTGCTTTCGAATAATCTATAGGTTGTCCCATAAAATTCAGCGTAGGAAAAGATGGATAAAGTCGATTCATTTGTTCATATCCAACTTTATATTTTTCCGTTAAAATATTTTTACCTCGTATATTGTTTCTCACTATCATTTGGTATTTGGCCGAAACAAACATTTGATAATTCGAAAATATTAATAGTATCCCTAAAACAGATAAGCTTATTTTTATTGGTAAACCTATTCTTATTGACTTACTCCTTTCTAGTAAGCAAAAAGCAACTACAATTATTAAAAATCCTAATATTTGTATAGGTGTTCTCTCTGACGGAAAGTTTATTAAAGAATCTAAACTGTATGCTACAAACCCTGTTAGGCTAACTAAAGCCATAAGCCTTAAATTAGCAGATCCATTACTCAACAACGTTTTTAATAACATTAGATACACCAATACAAAAAGCCCAAGAAACACCAGAAATCCAAACATTCCTATTTCAGATAAAACTTGTAAGAAATCATTATGTGCTCGTCTTGGATAAAAATGGTTGCTGTTTTTTGCACTTTTTACCAGCTCTTGCTTACTTATCATTTTCCAGTTCCCAATACCGACACCTAGCATAGGATTTGACATGAATCCATCTAAAGCAGCGTCCCAAAACTTCTTTCTTCCACTATCACTTGCAAGAGATTTAATTTTACTTCCCTCTTGATATAAATATTTCTTTTGTTTGGTAAACACAAGATCATTAAAAGAGTTCATTTCTCCTTTATTGATCTTATTCACAGATAAAACACTTACTAACGCAATACACGTAATTATTGACAAAGGCAACAAATATCGTTTTATCATTACCTTTAAATTATCCTTGCCTTCTAAATAAAATTTTCCAAAAAATAAAATCGAAACTATTATCGGCAAACTATAAATCGCAGTTCTACTTCCTATAATTAAAACAGAAAAGATTGCTAGAAAAACAATTGAAAGTGAAAGAAAATAATCTCTTATACCTTTCGCAGTATAAAGAACATAAAAAGTAAACGCAGTTTTAATAATGATACTTGCTGCTAAAATATTTCTATTTCCATAAGTAGGGTTTAAGCCAGCAAAGATTTCTTCACTCCTTGGTTCTCCTGCCTTAAGTACTACAAAATGGTAAATTACTTGCAACGTTTCAATTGCTAGGAAGCACATTAAAACATAAGCAATAAATGGAAAAAGTTCAGATAACCTATCTTTTAAAATAATATACAGATTAAAAAAAGCCAAAAGCGTATTCGATAAAATACTTAGAAAAACAAAACTCTCAGATACGGATATAGAATTTACAACTGATAAACAAGAAATTAACAAGAATACTAACGCTCCAAAGAATACTGACTTTACAAATTTATTATGAATATCAATTTTTATATGGTTCTTATAAATGAATAGATAACCTAATGTTAAAACATTTACTATTGAAATGTAATACCATTGAGTTATGGCTACATCAAAAGCATTCATATGCGGCAAAAAACCAACTGCTAAATACAGAGTTAGAATTACTTTATCAAGAAACAAAATTCTTTCTTCTTTAATTCCTTTTCGAATATTAGGTTTTGGTGTTTTAGAAACTGTTTTTTTCGAATTCTTATGATATACTTTTTTACCCATATTATGAATTTTGTGACCTAGAGAGGATTCGAACCCCTAACCCTCAGAGCCGAAATCTGATATTCTATCCAGTTGAACTACTAGGCCATGAAAGTTATCCTAAGATAACTTTTGTTTTACAATTACAGAAATTGTTTTACCATCAGCTTGTCCGGCTAATTTCTTAGATACAATTCCCATTACTTTCCCCATATCTTTCATTCCTTCAGCACCAGTATCAGCTATAACTTCAGCAACCACTTTTGCAATTTCCTCTTCACCTAATGCCTCTGGTAAAAACTGCTCTAAAACTTTAGCTTCAGCCAATTCCGGATCTGCTAAATCTTGTCTGTTTTGTTCAATATAAACTTGAGCACTATCTTTTCTCTGCTTCACTTGCTTTTGAATAATTTTCAATTCTTGCTCAGCAGTCAACTCTCCCGCACCAGCTTCTGTTTTCGCTAATAAAAAAGCAGATTTTAAAGCTCTTAAAGCAGTTAAACCAACAGTATCTTTAGCCTTCATAGCCTCTTTCATTTTTTCTGTAATTTCCTTCTGTACGCTCATTTGTGTAATTTCTTATTTCTTTGTGTTTCAAATATACATATAAAAAAATCCTGATTTCTCAGGATTTCAATTTTGTGTTTGTCAAATATTAATCTACATTATCATGTAGAAATGAGTTATTTGAGCGAAGCGGAAAATCATCCGAATTTGTATCCAACGGAGTTTCTGTTTTACTAATTTTAGTACTAGTATCTAAATCTACTCCTAACCTTTTATATGCAGGTTGACGCTCAATATCGTCAATATTTTTATTAACTTGATCAGAGAACTTGTAATTAAATCCTTTCATCTTTTCTCTACGCTCCTTTGCTCTTCTTTGTAGTTCAGTAATGGTTAAACTCAAAGGTGAAGCTTCATCATTTGAACTATCGTCACCTCCAGTTCCTTCAGATTTTGTTCGAACTTCAAACTGCAAAGCTTCCTCTTCTTCTTCCTTCGACTCTACTTCTGGAACAGAGCTTTTTCCAATTGTTGGCTGCATATCAAAGTCGTCAAGCACATATCTTTTCTCATACACTGGTTTAACTTCTTCAGCAACTACATCAATATTTCTAATTGCGTCAGTTGTTTTTATCAGTTCATTTTCTATTGTTTCAGTTGGCTTAATTTCTTCGTATGAATTTAGAGGCAAATCAAACAATAAGTTTTGTTGAATCACAGGAGTTTCTTCAATTTCCTTTTTAACTTCTTGCTTTTTTGTAACATTAGTTATTACAAACTCAGCTGCTGGAACTGCTGTAATATTTTCATAAGAAACTTCTTCAAAATCAACTTCTATGTTTTTTATAGCTTCTGTAGTTTTCACAATATCTGACATTGGAACAGCTACTTCTTTCTCCTCATTCAAATCTAGAACATGAACAACTTTTTCTTCTGGTTTTTTAGTTGAAATAGGTTCATCTAAAGTTGGAGATTTTAAAACTGTTTTTTGTTCAAAATCATAGGTAGCTTTCTGCTCTTCTTCTAATGTATGAACAATCTTTTTTGTTTCTACATTATTAATAGTTTGTTGCTGATCTTGAGCAAATCCAGTTGCTACAACAGTTACAGAAATCCCTTCCTCTAAAGCTTCATCTTCACCAATACCCATAATGATATTTGCGTCATATCCAGCTTCTGTTTGAATATAATCGTTAATCTCTCCAATTTCATCTAAAGTAACTTCATTTGAACCTGATACAATTAACAACAATACATTCTTTGCTCCTGTAATTTTGTTATCATTTAATAAAGGAGAATCAAGTGCTTTAATGATTGCATTCTTAGCACGGTTATCTCCTGCCTCTCTTGCAGAACCCATAATAGCAGTTCCACTATTTGCTAATACTGTTTTTGCATCATGTAAATCAATATTTTGCTTGTAGTGATGCGTAATTACTTCTGCAATTCCTTTCGCTGCAGTTGCTAATACTTCATCTGCCTTTGAGAAACCTGATTTAAATCCTAAGTTTCCGTATACTTCGCGTAATTTGTTATTATTTATAACTATTAAAGAGTCAACATTTCTACGAAGTTCATCAATTCCTTTTTGAGCTTGTTTTGAGCGCATTCTTCCCTCAAATTGGAAAGGCATTGTTACAATACCAACAGTTAGGATATCCATATCCTTAGCTATTTTTGCAATAATTGGAGCAGCACCAGTTCCGGTACCACCACCCATTCCAGCAGTAATAAACACCATTTTTGTATGTGTGTTTAACATTTGCTGAATTTCCTGTATACTTTCAGCAGCCGCTTGAGCTCCCACTTCAGGATTTGCACCAGCACCTAAACCAGAAGTTAAATGTGCTCCTAATTGAATTTTATTAGGAATTGGGCTGTTTTCTAATGCTTGGGAATCAGTATTACAAATAACAAAATCAACTCCGTGAATTTGTTTGTTATACATGTAATTTACTGCGTTGCTACCTCCACCTCCAACACCAATCACTTTTATTGTGTTTGATTGTGTCTTTGGCATATCAAATGAAATGTTATCAAATTCTGCGCTCATAATAACTCTTCTTTTTGTTTAAACTCTTTATCTCTTAATTAATTTTTTACTCTGCGTTGTCTAAAAACTCTTTAAATCTTTCTGTAAATTTCTCTAAGAAAGATTTACCTCGTTTCACAGTTTTCTCCTCTTGCTTTTCTTCCACAATTTCTTGTGATTCCTCTGTAGGATTTAAATCAGCATTCACTTCTTTTTCCTGAACAACTGCTGGTTCCTCTTCGATAATTGTTGATTGTTTTTCTAAGCCTTCCATTAAAAGTCCTACTGCAGTTGCGTAAGACGGGCTTGACAAAACATCATCACTATCACCAGCTAAATGTTCATTTGGATATCCAATTCTGGTATCCATTCCTGTTATATATTCTACTAACTGACGTAAATGCTTTAACTGAGATCCTCCTCCTGTTAAAACAATACCAGCTATTAACTTCCCTTTTTGGGTTTCGTGTCCGTAATTCTTAATTTCTAAGTACACATGTTCAATAATTTCTTGAACTCGTGCATGAATGATCTTAGAAAGATTCTTAAGTGTAATCTCTTTTGGCTCTCTTCCTCTTAATCCTGGAATAGAAACAATTTCTGTCTCTTTATTCTCTCCTGGCCAAGCAGATCCAAACTTTATTTTTAGTAATTCAGCTTGCTTTTCAATGATAGAACATCCTTCTTTGATGTCTTCAGTAATTACATTTCCTCCAAAAGGAATTACTGCTGTATGACGAATAATTCCGTCTTTGAATATTGCTAAATCTGTTGTTCCTCCACCTATATCAATTAAAGCAACACCAGCTTCTTTTTCTTCTTGACTTAAAACAGCTGATGCAGAAGCTAAAGGCTCTAATGTGATATCCGCTAAATTTAAACCAGCACTTTTAACACATCTACCAATATTACGAATTGAAGAAACTTGTCCTACCACTACATGAAAGTTCGCTTCTAATCTACCACCATACATACCGATTGGTTCTTTAATATCTGGCTGACTATCCACTTTAAACTCTTGTGGTAACACATGGATAATTTCTTCCCCTGGTAACATCACCAACTTGTGAACTTGATTTACCAAATTCTCAATGTCTGATTCTTCAATTACTTCATCTGCATGAGCACGAGTAATGTAATCACTGTGATGTAAGCTTCTTATATGTTGACCAGCAATACCTACAACAACCTCGTTTATTCTTTGTCCTGAAACACTTTCTGCCTCATCAACAGCTTGTTGAATCGATTGTATTGTTTGAGTAATATTATTTACCACACCACGTTTTACACCCAAGCTTTTAGCTTTCCCAATACCAAGGACTTCGATTTTACCATATTCGTTCTTTCGTCCAATCATGGCAACAATCTTGGTCGTTCCGATATCTAAACCAACTGCGATTTTATTGTTTTCCATCTTGATTTTGTTTTGTGCAAACCACTTGGTTGCGGTACTTTAAATTAATTGTCTCGTATTTACTAATCGATTTATCTTTTAACGATTTATTATAAAAAGCTTTTAGCTTTTTAAACTTCACATTCACATTGTCAAACTTTCCAAAATGAACGGTATAATCTCCACTTCGTACATGTAAAATATACTCCTTGGTATTCGTAACTCGAATACCTGTAATTTCTTTCTTAAGGAAATCATCCTGAGAAATAAATCGAATTAACTTCGTTATTTCTTCAATATTAGAAGATAAATCTTCTCCTTTTACCAATGGTACACGCGCAGAATAGTTTGTTGATAATGGAAATTCATATCCTTTATCATCAACATAATACATCTGCTCACCAGAAATAATTCTAGCGACAGGCTCCTTTTGTGAAATATGAGTTTTAATTAATCCCCCTGGTGTTACAAATACCTTTGCTTTATCAACATATGGATTTGCCAACACCTTTTCCTCTAGACTGTGTAAATCTATGATTCTTTTTGCTTGGTTTTTAACGGTTACCTCACTTTGTATTAACAATTTATTAACCGTTTCATGAGTTAAAAATGAATTATCACCTTCAGCAAATTTTACCTCAATAGAATGAACATTTCTGTCTAAATTTCTATTTTTTGTAAAGCCGTATAATACCGACAAAACAAGCAGCAAAGAAACAAATATTGGATAAATAATTACCTGTCTATTCATACTTTTTTTACACGATTTATCATTACTTCTTTTACTTCTTTCACTAAGAGGCCAATATCTCCAGCTCCCAACATCAAAACAACATTCGCATCCGACTCTTTTACATAGTTTTTCATCTTTTCCTTAGACAACAAACACTTATTTTCAGATTTTATTTTACTCAGTAACCACTCTGATGTCACTCCTTCCATTGGTAATTCACGGGCAGGGTAAATATCTAACAATACCAAATCATCAAATTTTGACAACTCGTAGGCAAACTCTTCAATAAAATCATTAGTTCTCGAATATAAATGAGGTTGAAAAACAGCCAAGACTTTCTTATTAGGATACATTTCCCTAACAGCTGACTCAACTACTTTTATCTCTGTCGGATGATGTGCATAATCATCTATTAAAACTAAATCCTCTTCTTTTATTTTATATGAAAAACGTCTCTGAACTCCAGTAAACGTTTTTAACTGAGATTTAATATCTTCTAAAGAAACACCATAACAATTAGCCATCGCCAAAGCAGCTAAAGCGTTCATTATATTATGTCTTCCTGGTAAACTAAATTCAATATCGGTAACACTTCCTTGTGGAGTAGCAACATCAAAAAGATATGCACCATTACCGACTCTTAAATTGAATGCTTTGTAATCAGCTTCCTCATCAATAGCATAAGTCAAGCCTTCTAAATCTAACCCCTTAGCAACAACTAATTTCTCAGTGACTTTGTTAGAAAATTCTTTAAATGAATCTAACAAAGAATTATGTTCTCCATAAATATCCAAATGATCAGCATCCATAGAAGTTACACATGCAATATTCGGTGATAACTGCAAAAAAGAACGATCATATTCATCTGCCTCAACAACAGAAACTTCATCTTTTCCAAGAATCAAATTTGAGTTATAATTCTCTGTAATTCCTCCTAAAAACGAAGTAGCACTAAACGGCTGCATGATATGCCCTAAAATAGAACTTGTTGTTGTTTTTCCATGAGTTCCCGCCACTGCTAAACAAAATGTATTTTCTGTAATTTTCCCTAAGACTTCCGCTCTTTTCAAAACATGAAAATCGTTTTGTAGAAAATAAGACAATTCTTTATGACTATTTGGAATAGCAGGTGTGTAAACTACGATACTATATTCTTTATTTAGAAAGTTTTGAGAAACTAAAGAAAGATTATCATCGTAATGAATTTCAATCCCTAAATCTTCAAGTTCTTTTGTCAAAGGAGTAGGTGTTTTATCATAACCTGCTACTTTTTTATTGTTATTAAAAAAATACCTTGCCAAAGCACTCATTCCGATACCACCGATACCGATAAAATAAACGTTATGTATATTTTTTAAATCCACTACTCTATCAATCTTTCAATTTCATTTACAATGTGAGTTGTTGCGTTTGGCAGCGCCAACTCTTTTATGTTTTCACTTAAACTCTCTTGTTTTCCTTCGTCCTTCATCAGAGTTTCAAAAACTACAGAAAATGTATTTAACTCACTTTCTTTTAACAATAAAGCTCCATGTTTATCGACAATTGCTTTTGCATTTTTGGTTTGATGATCTTCTGCAACATTTGGAGAAGGAATAAATATGGTCGGTTTTCCAACTATACATAATTCCGATACAGAACTCGCTCCAGATCTTGAGATAATGAAATCCGCAGCAGCATATGCTAAATCCATACGATTTAAAAACGGATACACTTGAATTCCTTCTACATCATTATACTGCTTGTACTCATCATAATATAATTTACCGCATTGCCATAGTAATTGAACATTTTGTGCTTTTAAAAAATCTGACTCTAACTCAATTAGTTGATTAATCCTTCTGGCACCTAAACTTCCACCGATAATCAAAACCGTTTTCTTCTTTTTATCAAGTTTAAAAAACTCTATCGCTTCTTCTCTTTTAGAATGAATCAACAACAAATCTTGTCGAACTGGATTTCCTGTCTTAATTATCTTTTCCTTCGGGAAAAACCTTTCTAAATTATCATAAGCAACACAAATCTTATTAGTCTTTTTACTTAATAATTTATTGGTAATACCAGGAAAAGAATTCTGTTCTTGAACCAATGTTGGTATTCCCTTTTTATTTGCAACCATTAACGTTGGTCCACTGGCAAAACCACCGGTACCAATAACTACATTTGGTTTAAATTTTCTTATAATTTTATAAGCATTCCACAAACTACTAATTAACTTAATTGGAAACAATAAGTTTTTTAACGTTAGTTTTCTTTGAATACCAGAAATCCACAAACCTTTGATCTTATATCCCGCCTGTGGAACCTTTTCCATCTCCATTTTGTCTTTCGCCCCCACAAACAAAATTTCTGCATTAGGATAACGCAGCTTAATTTCATTAGCTATAGCTATGGCAGGATAAATATGACCTCCTGTTCCTCCACCACTCATTACGACTCTTAAAGACTTTCCCATTTCTCTTTAATTATATAGTTTCATGCAATATATCTAGTGGATTATCATCCAAAATAGATTCTTCAGTTTCATTTTTAGAAGCACTCACACTTAAAATCATTCCTAAGGCAAAACACGTCATCCAAATAGACGTACCTCCACTACTGATCAATGGTAATGTTTGCCCTGTTACCGGAAATAAATTTACCGCTACCGCCATGTTAATCATCGCTTGAAAAACAATTGGCAAACCGACACCTATTGTTAACAGCGTGGCAAAAATCGTGGTCGCTTTTCTTGCTGAAACAACAATTCGAAACAGCAATAAAAAATAAATAAACAGTACGAATACCGCTCCTACTAAACCGTATTCCTCAACAATGATAGCATAGATAAAATCTGAAGAAGATTGAGGTAAGAAATTCTTTTGCACGCTTTTACCTGGACCTTTACCTGTAACTCCACCAGTTGCAATAGCAATTTTCGCCTTTTCAACTTGATAATTCTCAGCGCTCTCACCAGAGAAAAATCCAGAAATCCTTTTTTCCCAAGTGTGAATTCTGTTTGGCATTAAATCTGGAAAAGCTTTTGCTACCAGAATAAACAATCCTAAAGCAACAATTCCAATTCCTACTACATTGGCAATGTACCTCATAGGATAACCTCCAATGAAAGCCAACAAAACAATCATAAAAAACAAAATTGCAGTTGTAGAAAAGTTTGCAGGAAGTATCAACATCAAGACCAACCCAACCGGTAACCAGAGCTGAATCAAGCTCTCTTTAAAAACAATTTGCTTCTCTTTATTCTTGGCTAAATATCTAGCTACATAAACCAACAACACCAAACCAGCTAGAGTAGAAGTCTGAAAACCTACACCAACAAAAGGAATACGAATCCATCTACTTGCATTTGCTCCACCAATAGTATTTCCTTGTGCAATTGTGAAAATCAGCAATAAAATAACGATTGGTAACATTAATACTGAGCCTCCACTGAAATATCTATACGGAATCTTATGAACTCCATATAAAATACCAAACCCCATAATTAATAAAGCAATATGCTTAATTAAATGACCTGTAGTAGAACCATTACCTACCACATACACAAGATTTGTACTAGCACTATATACAGGCATAAAAGACAATATCGCTAACATAGCTACAATTGCCCAAATAGCCCGATCTCCTTTGATATGTTTAAATACCGTTTTCAACTTTTACTATAAACTTCTTACTGCACTTTTAAATTGACGTCCACGATCTTCATAATCATCAAACAAATCGAAACTTGCACAAGCAGGAGACAACAACACTACATCATTTTTCTCTGCTAACTTATGCGACACTTTCACTGCTTCTTCTGCTCCTGCAGTTTCCACAATAACATCTACCACGTTTTGAAACGTATTTATGATTTTTTGATTATCTAAACCTAAACAAACGATTGCTTTTACTTTTTCCCTAACTAAAGGCAATAAATCACTATAATCATTTCCTTTATCTACTCCACCCACAATCCAAACTGTTGGTCTATCCATACATTCTAGTGCGTAAAATGTAGCATTTACATTTGTTGCTTTACTATCATTTATGTAAGACACCCCTTCTACCTTTAGCACTTTCTCCAAACGATGCTCGGCTCCCTCAAAACTAGACATGCTTTCTGTAATTGATTGATTTCTTACTTTCAACAACTTAGCCGCTAACATTGAAGCCATTGCATTTTTTGTATTGTGCTTTCCTTTAACTGTTAAATAGGATGTATTCATTATATACTCTTCTTCGTTTAATCTTATTATTATATTATTCTCACTCAAAAACGCACCATAATTCAACTCTTCTTTAATTGAAAACGGAACTAATTTTGATTTTACTTGATTAGCTTTTAACCAATCCGTTATTACTTTATCATCTAAATCATAAATTAAAAAATCATTTGATGTTTGATTTTTTGCTATTCTAAATTTTGAAGCGATGTATTTATTAAAATCGTAATCATATCGATCTAGATGGTCAGGCGTTATGTTTGTAATCATCGCGATATGAGAATTAAAATCCTCAACACCATCCAACTGAAAACTACTTAACTCTAACACATAATTTTCATATGATTCTTGAGCAACTTGCTTAGCGAAACTATCACCAATATTTCCACCCATTCCAATATTCAAACCAGCATTTTTCAATAAATGATAGGTTAACATTGTTGTTGTTGTTTTCCCGTTAGAACCAGTTATACCAATAATATTTGCGTTTGTAAATTTCCCTGCGAATTCAATTTCGGATACAACTGAAACTCCCTCTGATCGCAACTCTTGAATCATCGGCACCTCATCAGGTATACCAGGACTTTTCATAACAACATCTGCTTGAAAAATCAATTCACGAGTATGCTGTTTTTCTTCAAAATTTATATTATGATGTAAAAGAACTTCTTTGTATTCTTGGTTTATTACTCCTAAATCAGAAACAAAAACATCAAACCCTTGTTTCTTTCCTAAAATGGCAGTACCAACACCACTTTCTCCACCACCTAAAACAACTAACTTTTTCATTATCTCAATTTCAATGTAACGATAGAAAACACCGCTAATAAAATCCCTATAATCCAAAAACGAGTCACTATTTTACTTTCGTGATAGTTTAGTTTTTGATAATGATGATGTAAAGGAGCCATTTTAAAAATCCTTTTACCTTCACCATACTTCTTCTTGGTATATTTAAAATACCCTACCTGTAAAATCACCGATAAATTCTCAATAACAAATATTCCTGCAAGCAACGGAAGTAATAATTCTTTTCTCGTTGCAATTGCAATTACAGCGATGATTCCACCAATTGTTAAACTCCCTGTATCACCCATAAAAACTTGAGCTGGATATGTATTGTACCACAAGAAACCAATCAAAGCTCCTGCAAAAGCCAACACAAAAACTGTCATTTCTCCGGAATTCGGGATATACATTACATCGAGATAATCTGCAAAAACTATGTTACCTGAAACCCATGCAAACAAGGCCAAAACCAGCACCATAATCGCGGAAGATCCAGCAGCCAAACCATCGATTCCATCTGTTAAATTTGCTCCGTTAGAAATTCCTGTTACAATAAAAATGACAATAGGAATAAAAATTAACCAAGCATACTTCTCGTATCCATCACCTAAAAAACTAAGAGCCTTAGCATAATCTAACTCGTTATCTTTTAGAAAAGGAACTGTTGTTTTTGTAGATTTATGAGCCTCTCCGAACACCTGTCTTTTTCCATTTTCTTGAATTACTTGTTGTTCAACCGGTAACTGTTCTTTAATAGTAACTGATGGGCTGAAATACAACATTGCACCGACAATTAACCCAAGTCCAACTTGACCAATTACTTTAAATATTCCTTTCAATCCAGCTTTATCTTTCTTGAACACTTTAATATAATCATCAGTAAAACCAATAAACCCCATCCAAACTGTAGTTATCAAAAGAATAGTAACATAAATGTTATCTAACTTCGCTAACAACAATGCTGGAATTAAAGTAGCAGCAATAATAATAACACCTCCCATTGTCGGTGTTCCTGCTTTCTGCATTTGACCATCTAATCCTAAATCACGAATAGTTTCACCAACCTGTAATCTTCTCAAATAATTAATAACTCGCTTACCAAAGATTGTTGACAACAACAAAGACAAAATAAAAGCAGCTGCCGACCTGAAGGTGATAAACTGAAAAACACTAGCTCCAGTTAAATTAAATTCACTTTCTAAATACTCAAACAAATAGTACAACATCTTCTATACGATTATTAATTAAAACACATTTTTATCTCCTCTAAATCATCAAAATGACGTCTTTCCCCATTCACTTCTTGATAATTTTCATGTCCCTTTCCAGCAATTAGAATTATATCACCAGGTGACGCTAGTTTATAAGCCGTTTTAATCGCCTGTTTCCTATCTAGGATAGATAACGTCTTTTTATAGTTCTCAGGAGAAACTCCTTTTTCCATTTCATCAATAATGGCCTGAGGATCCTCTGTCCTTGGATTATCAGAAGTAAAAATTGCTTGACTGCTTAATTGAGAAGCAATATGAGCCATCTTTGGTCTTTTCATTTTATCACGATCACCACCACAACCCACAACAGTAATTACATTTTCGTTACCAGTTCTGATTCCATTGATTGTTTCCAACACATTCTTAAGAGCATCTGGTGTGTGCGCATAATCAACAATTGCTGTAACTCTTTCTTGTGAAACCACATATTGAAATCTGCCACTCACACTATTCAATTCGCTAATCCCTCTTAAAATTTCAAGTTTATCAACACCTAACAAATCAGCAACCCCATAAATAGCCAACACATTATAAGCGTTGAAATTCCCAATCAACTTAGTCCATATCTCAACACCATTTATCGTTAAAAGTGAACCTGAGAAACTTTTTTCAAGAATTTTAGCCTTATAATCACCTAACGTTTTTAAGGCATAAGACAACTTTTTTGCTTTGGTATTTTGAATCATGATGTTTCCATTTTTATCATCAATATTCGTTAGCGCAAAAGCATCTTTAGATAACTGATCAAAAAAACGTTTCTTCACATCTCGGTATTCAGCAAAAGTTTCATGATAATCTAAATGATCATGGGAAAGATTTGTAAACACACCACCTACAAAATCCAACCCTAATGTTCGGTTTTGATGAATTCCGTGAGAACTAACTTCCATAAAGCAATACTCAACACCATCATCAACCATCTCAGCTAAATAACTATTAATAGTTAAAGAGTCAGGAGTGGTATGGGTTGCCTTAAACTCACGATCGTTAATCATTATCTTAACAGTTGACAGCAACCCGACTCCTTTCCCTAAGCTCATGAACAACTCATACAATAAACTTGTAATTGTTGTTTTTCCATTGGTACCAGTGACACCAATTAGCTTTATCTTTTTTGATGGATTATCATAGAAATTTGCAGACATCATCGCAAGGGCTTCGCTTGAGTCAGCGACTTCTACGTAAGTAACACCATTTTCTTTATTTTCCGGAACTCTTTCACAAACAACAACAGCCACATTACTTTCGATTGCTTTCTGAATAAAGTCATGCCCATCAACAGTCACTCCTTTTAGAGCAACGAAAACATCTTTTGAAGACAACTTTCTACTATCAAACTGAATAGCATTCACTTGAACATTTGTATCTCCAAAAACCGCATTAACCGGCACCTTATATAATATGTCTTTTAAAACTTTCAATTATGATAATTTTAAATGTATTGTTGTTCCTTTTTTAATTTTCACACCTCTTTCAATCGATTGCTCTGTTACTTTCCCCATACCTGAAAAACTAACTTTCAACCCCATATTTTCCAACAATGAAATAGCATCCATACCACTCATACCAATAACTTTTGGCATTATGGTCTTATATTTACTCACAACCGCGAAATACTTGTTATAGTCTTTATCAATTGTTTTACTAACAACAGAATCTGTAACCATTTGGACACTTGAAGGTTTTGAAGTATAAATCTTGTGAGCAATTTCCTTGAACACTGGAGCTGCTACTTTAGCCCCGTAATAACCTTTCATAACATCTGGCTCATGAATAACTACAATACATGAATATTTCGGATTTTTAACAGGGAAGAAACCTGCAAAAGATGCTACATATTTCCTATTCGAATAATACCCACCTTCATACTCACCATTTTTATTCTTAGTTCTTGGAATATATTTTTTCGCTGTACCTGTTTTACCCGCCATTGAAAAGTTAGGAGAGTAAATCCCTTTTGCTGTTCCTTTCTTAACCGTGTTTTCCATCACACGAACCACCTTATCAATTGTTGTTTGAGAAGCAATCCGCTTACTTAAAACTTCTTTATCAAATTTCTTAACCGTTTTTCCAGCAACTCTTAACTCCTTTACAAAACGCGGTTTAATCAACTCGCCATTATTTGCTACAGCGTTGTAAAACATTAAAGTCTGCAATGGTGTTAACGAAACACCATACCCCCAAGCCATCCATTCCAAACTAATAGGACTCCAAGTTTTTTCTTTGACAGAAGGAATATAAGGCTTTCCTTCACCCACTATGTTTACCCCAGTTTGTTGATCTAAACCGAACTGTTTCATTCGTTTTAAAAACTTTTCTGGATTATTATCATAATGCTTTTGAATTGCTTTCACAATTCCAACATTTGAAGAAACTTCGAAAACTCTAGCTAATGATATTTTACCATAACCATCCTTATCACTATCTTCAACTTTTCTATTATTGATATAAATCTTTCCCTTTTCTGTATCAACAACAGTAGACGTATCGATAACTTTATCTTCCAGACCAGCCATTAAACTTGCCAGCTTAAAAGTCGATCCTGGCTCATGACTCTCCCAAACCGCATAATTTCTCTTCTCATAATATTTACCAGTAGAAGTCCTTCCTAAATTTGAAATCGCCTTAATTTCTCCTGTCGAAGTTTCCATTACTACAGCACAACCATGATCAGCCTCATAATACTCCATTTGCTTCAGCAAGGCATGATGCGTTATATCCTGAATATTTACATCAATAGTAGTAATCACATCCTTACCATCTTCAGGCTCTTGTTCATTCACATCATTAATTGGTTTCCATTGACCTTTTGCAATCTTCTGCTTCATTCTCCATCCGTTTTTACCCAACATAAATTGAGAAAACGCTCCTTCTATTCCCGCACCTCCACGATGATCATTATAACCAATAGTTCTTTCTGCTATTTTTCCTATTGGATGTTCTCTTACAGTTTTTTGCTCAGCAATAAAACCTCCACGATAAACTCCCAACTTAAATATTGGAAAACTCTTCATTCGCATATAATCGTTATATCCAATATTTCTGGCTATTAACAAATATCTATTACGAACTCTCTTAGCTTCCCTTAACTTTTTCTCGTAGTAACTTGAAGTTCTACCTAGCATTTTCGAAAGCTCTTTAGTTAAACCTGCAATATTTTCTTCAAAAACATTATCATCTACAGAAACCACATCCATTCTAATTGTGTAACTAGAAATTGATGTCGCTAGTAAATTCCCATCTGCAGCATAAACATTTCCTTTGTTAGCAAAAATGGTATCATTCTTAATCGTAGACTCTAACGCTTTCTTCTTATACTTATCTCCGTCTAAATATTGCAACTCAAAAACCTTAAAACCTACAACAAGCAGAAAAAGCGACATGACAGTCGCTACTATATAGAGTTTATTTAATATGTTTTTCTTAATTGTTGACAATAATCTATTCTTTAATTATCACTTTAATTTTTTGCGGCGGATCTTCTGCCGGACTTAAACCACTTGTTTTTACTTTTTTTCGAATTGCACTTTCCAATTTCATTCGCATCAGAATTGTACTTGTATCTACATATTCCGCCCGCAATTCTCTTTTCACTTCATTTAACTCAGCAATCTTTACAACCTTCTCATCAGCTGAATGCGAACTCCAAATCATCACCAACAACAAAACCACAACAAAGAAAATCACACGCCAGTTTTTTGCAGCAGATTCATCAGTCAGAAAACTACCTCTTAATAAATCATATATTCCACCAGAACTTTGACTCATATTATTTCAATGTTGCAATTCTAAGTTTTGCACTTCGTGCTCTATTGTTTATTTTAATTTCATCTTGAGTAGGAACAATTAATTTTCCGACCTTCTTCATGGGTTCATTGGTATTACCATAAAAGTCTTTCTCTGGCTCACCCTGAAACTTTCCAGTTCGAATAAACCTCTTCACCAACCTATCCTCTAATGAATGATATGAAATAACACTCAACCTACCTTCCTCATTTAACAATTCAGGCATCTGCATTAAAAATTCTTTCAACACTTCTAACTCCTCATTCACCTCAATCCTAATCGCCTGATAAATCTGAGCTAATATTTTATGCTCCTTTGCTTTTGGCAAAAACCTTTTCAAAACCTCTTTTAACCCAAAACTCGTATCAATACTTTTTTCCGACCTAGAATTCACAATTTGTTTTGCAATCGCTCGCGCATTTCTCAACTCTCCATACAAATACAAAACATCCGCCAATCGCTCTTCCTCATACTCATTAATCACAACTTTAGCAGACAACCCTGAAGACTGATTCATTCGCATATCCAACTCACCATCAAAACGAGTAGAAAACCCCCTTGTAGCTTCATCAAACTGATAAGAGGAAACACCTAGATCCGCTAAAACACCATCAACCTTCTGAACACCATGAAATCGTAAAAACCTCTTGATATATCTAAAATTCTCACCAATCAAAACAAAACGATCATCTTGGATTGTATTTTGCAAAGCATCCGCGTCCTGATCGAAAGCAAACAACCTACCATTCTCTCCCAAACGACTAAGTATCTCTTTTGAATGACCTCCACCTCCAAATGTCACATCAACATAAACACCATCCTCTTTTATATTAAGTGCATCAACACTCTCTTCTAACAAAACCGACTTATGATAATTACTCATCAATTTCTATATTTCCCATTACTTCCTCAGCCAAATCTGCAAAATCTGAAGCCGTATCTTCAATTACACTTTCATACTTTTCTTTATCCCAGATTTCAATAATATTTACAGCACTTGACAAAACAACTTGTTTTTCAATTCCAGCAAACACACATAAATCTTTAGGTATCAAAACCCTTCCTGCAGAATCCATCTCCACCATCTTCACACCAGCAGTAAACCTTCTAATAAAATCATTATTCTTTTTAACGAAACGATTTAACCTGTTTATTTTCGCCATCATTTCGTTCCACTCTTGCATAGGGTACAATTCCAAACATGGTTGAAAAACCGAACGCTTTATAACAAAACCTTCACTCAAAACAGGACTTAGTTGCTTCTTTAATGCAGAAGCAACCATCAGCCTTCCTTTGGCGTCAGCTTTACACTCGTATGTTCCAATTAAATTAACCACCCTTAGACAAGTAATATTCAAAAATATAAATTTTTTACCACTTTTTACCACTTTTTACCACATTGTTAATAAGTTTCCCTTTTTAGACGAAAAAACTGGTTTTCTGATGGTTAAATCAGGATAAAAACCATATTTGAAAAGAAATTGATAGGTATGAAAAAAAGAATTACTTTTGCTCTGAGCCAAATCTTAGCGAATGACAGATTTTTTAAAGAGAGAAGATAAGTTTACCTATGCTGAAGCTGGAGAAGGAAAAGCGATAATTGTTCTTCATGGATTGATGGGTGCTTTGAGTAATTTTGACGCTACATTCAAGCATTTTTCGGAAAATGGATACAAAGTTTTAATTCCTGAATTACCACTTTACACCTTGCCTATACTGAAAACTAATGTGAAAAATTTAGCTAAATTTTTACATGACTTTATTGAATTCAAACAATTAAAGGATGTTGTCTTATTAGGTAATTCTTTAGGTGGCCATATCGCTTTGTATTATATCAAACATTACCCACAAGATGTATCTGCACTTGTTCTAACAGGAAGTTCTGGTTTATATGAAAACTCTATGGGTAACAACTACCCAAGACGAGGAGATAAAGAATTTGTACGCACAAAAACTCAAGAAGTTTTTTATGATAAATCTATTGCTACAGATGAATTAGTTGACCAAGTTTATGATGTTATTAATGATAGAAATACTTTGGTAAAAACTTTAGCCATTGCTAAGAGTGCTGTTCGTCATAATATGGCTAATGATTTACCTAATATGAGTCAACCAACTTGTATAATTTGGGGAAAAAATGACACCGTGACTCCACCAGAAGTAGCTGAAGACTTCCATAAATTATTACCCGATAGTGATTTATTTTGGGTAGAAAAATGCGGACATGCAGCAATGATGGAACATCCTGAAGAATTCAATCAAATTCTTGAAGAATGGTTCAAAAAACGAAATCTCTAATTCTTTTTTAGATTTAAAAAACAACAAAAATGAAGATTAAATCTGCTGAATTTGTAATGAGCAATAGTAACGTTATTAATGCTCCGAAAGATCATATTCCCGAATACGCTTTTATTGGAAGATCAAACGTTGGCAAATCTTCATTAATTAATATGTTAATGGAGCGAAAGAAGCTTGCTAAAACTTCAGGAACTCCAGGAAAAACACAACTAATCAATCACTTTAAAGTAAATGATGAATGGTTTTTAGTAGACTTACCAGGATATGGTTACGCCAAAGTCTCTAAAAAGAAAAGAACTATTTTCCAATACTTCATTGAGAATTACTTTAAAGAACGAGAACAATTAGTTTGCGCTTTCGTATTAGTCGATTCTAGACATGATCCACAGAAAATTGATTTGGAGTTTATGAGATTCTTGGGTGAAAACCAAATTCCTTTCGCAATTATTTTTACTAAAGCAGACAAATTACCAAGTTCTAAATTGAACAAACAATTAATGTCTTATAAGAGAAAACTACTCGAGCACTGGGAAAGTTTACCTGTTAACTTTTTAACTTCTTCTTCTTCAAAACTAGGAAGAGATGAAGTTTTAAACTTTATAGACAGTGTTAATAAGGATGTTGCAGATGATTTTAAATAAATCGATATGCATTCTAACAAAGACAATCTATTAGTTCTTCATGAGGACAATCATATTATTATAATTAATAAAAGAGCTGGGGACATTGTACAAGGCGACAAAACTGGAGACAAACCTCTTAGTGATGTTGTAAAAGAATACATCAAAGAAAAATATAATAAACCAGGTAATGTCTTTTTAGGTACGGTTCACAGATTGGATCGCCCGACATCAGGAATTGTTATTTTTGCTAGAACTTCAAAAGCGCTTGAGAGACTAAACAAAATGCTTCGAGAGAAAAGTATCAAAAAAACATACTTTGCAGTAATTAAAGATAAACTTAAAAGAAAAGAAAATACATTAATCAACTTCCTTAAAAAAAATCCAAAAAACAACAAATCTAAAGCCTTTCCTAAAGAGATCGAAGGAAGTAAAAAGGCGATTCTTCATTATAAGGTTATCAAAGAACTCACTAATTACAGTTTATTGGAAATTGACTTAGAAACAGGAAGACATCATCAAATTAGATGTCAGCTTTCTACCATAGGTCACCCTATTAAAGGAGATTTAAAATACGGATTTGCTCGAAGTAACAAAAACGGAAGTATTCATTTACACGCGCGAAAAATTTCATTCACTCATCCGGTAAACAAAGAACTTATTGAAGTAACTGCTCCACTTCCAAAAAATGATCCAATTTGGGATGCATGTAACTAAATTCGTATATTTAGTTCATTAAATCCTTTATTAATGAAAGCCTTAAAATATTTACTTGTTTTCACTATTCCGTTAACAGTTTATTTGTCATTTACTTCAACTGGTTGGTTAACATTTCTACCTTTAATTTATGTTTTCGGAATCGTTCCTTTATCTGATATGTTTTTGAAAGTGAACGCGGAAAACTTCGATAAAGAACAAGAAGAAATTGAAAAGCGCAATAAGTTCTACACCTATATATTATACCTAACACTTCCTGTTCAAGTTGGATTTTTAGTTTGGTTTCTTTTCGTTATTAATGAAACTACAACCACTCTGGAGTTAATTGGAAGAATTTCAGCAATGGGAATTATGTGTGGAGTAATTGGAATTAACGTAGGACATGAGCTTGGTCACAGAAACAATAGATTTGAAGAATTATTAGGTGAGATTCTTTTAATGACTTCTCTAGAAACTCATTTTTTACCATATCATAATGCAGGACATCATTTTAATGTAGCAACTCCAGAAGATGCCGCCACTGCAAGAAAAAACGAACCTCTTTATATATTCTGGATTCGATCTCAGTTTATGAGTTACATTCAAGCATGGAAATTAGAAAATAAAAGAATGATTAATTCGGAACGATCATGGTTTCATCATCAAAATAGAATGTTAATTTACACTATTTGTCATTTTATCCTAGTAGCTAGTATTTTTTACTTCTTTGGTTTACTTACAACCATCTATTTTTTAATCACAGCTATTTTCGGAATTCTACTTTTGGAAACCGTAAATTACATTGAGCATTATGGATTACTAAGAACTAAGAATAAATTTGGAAGATACGAACGTGTTAAGCATACTCATTCTTGGAATTCAAATCACGTTATCGGAAAATTAGTTTTATTCAACTTATCACGCCATTCAGATCATCATTACAACGGAAGCAAGCATTATCAAATATTAAAATCATTACCTCAAAGTCCACAAATGCCTACTGGCTATCCAGGAATGATGCTCTTATCACTTATTCCTCCTATTTGGTTTAAAGTAATGAATAAAAAACTACAAGAAATTTAATTAATGACAATTCCTGAAATTATTGAGCAACAAAGAATTTTCTTTGCGACTCAACAAACAAAAGACATATCGTACAGAAAGAAAAGTTTACAAAAATTACTTAAAGAAATTATTCGTAGAGAGAAAGATATTCTAAAAGCACTACACGATGATTTTAGAAAATCTGAATACGAAGGTGTAATGACGGAAACCAGTATCGTAATTTCTGAAGTCAAAACAATGATTAAAAATGTTTCTTCGTGGGCAAAACCAAAACGAGTTATGCCTTCTTTACTAAACTTTCCGTCTTTAGCGAAAATTCACCCAGAACCCTACGGAACTACATTAATTATTGCTCCATGGAACTACCCATATCAACTAGCATTTTCTCCTTTAGCAGGTGCTATTGCTGCCGGCAATACCGTTATTTTAAAACCGTCTGAATTAACTCCAAATACTAGCACAATCTGTAAAGAGATTATAGAAACAGTCTTTGACCCAAATCATGTAACCGTAGTAGAAGGTGGAATTCCAGAATCGCAGGAATTACTAGCACAACGTTGGGATTACATTTTCTTTACCGGTAGTGTTCCAGTAGGAAGAATTGTAGCTAAAGCTGCAGCGGAATATATAACTCCTGTAACATTGGAGCTTGGTGGAAAAAGTCCTTGTATCGTAGATGACTCCGCAAATATTAAACTCGCTGCAAAGAGAATCGTTTGGGGTAAATTTATCAACGGTGGTCAAACCTGCATTGCACCAGACTATTTACTGATTCACAAAACGAATAAGGATAAATTCGTTAAAGCTTTTAATGAAGAAATCATAAAAGCCTATGGAGAAAATCCTGAAAATTCAGATGATTTCCCACGTATCGTAAATCAAAGGAATTTTGATCGTTTACATAAAATGTTAACAAATGAATCTTTTCTAACCGGAGGAAAAACCAATAGAGATGAATGTTATATTTCTCCTACCCTTTTAGATGAACCAAGCTTAGAAAGTGAAGTAATGAAAGGAGAAATATTCGGTCCAATTTTACCTTTAATTTCTTATGAGACAGAAGAAGATTTACATTCTATAATTTCTAAATACGATAAACCTCTTGCTTTTTACGTTTTCACAGGCAAAAAATCCTTTGCAAAAAAACTTATTAAACAATATTCATTTGGAGGCGGAACGATAAATGACACAACTGTGCATTTCGCTAATCACAATTTACCTTTCGGAGGTGTTGGGGAAAGCGGAATTGGGGGATATCATGGTAAACAAACTTTTGATACTTTTTCACATAAAAAAGGAGTTGTAACGAGAGGCAATTGGCTTGATGTACCAACACGTTACGCCCCGTACAAAGGAAAATTAAAGCAATTAAAAACTCTAATGAAGTTAGGATAAAAACATGAGTGAAAAAACTGTATCTGAAGCAATAAACTACAGACGATCTGTAAGAATTTATGATGATCAAAAATCAATCGATTCTAATATTGTAAAAAAATGCATTGAGCAAGCCGTACTCGCTCCGAATAGCAGTAATATGCAGTTATGGGAATTTTACCATATTACCTCACAAGAAATAATTGATAAGATAACTCCTTTATGTTTTGGTCAGAATAGTGCAAAAACTGCCAAACAATTAGTTGTTGTTACAGTTAGAAAAGATTTGTGGGCTAAACGAGCAAAAGCCAATTTAAATCATCTCAATAAAATCTTCCCACCAAAACCAAAGAAAGAGCAAAGTCGAAGAGAAAAATTCGCTAAAAACTACTATGAAAAGTTAATCCCAACCGTTTATCGTGACTTCTTTGGTGTATTTGGATATTTAAAATATTTCATAATGTTGATTATGGGAGTTTTTAAACCTATTTACAGAGAAGTTCGTAGTAAAGACATGAGAGTTGTAGCCCACAAAAGTGCTGCTTTAGCAGCTCAAAACTTTATGATCAGTATGGCTGCAGAAGGATATGACACTTGCCCAATGGAAGGATCAGATACTTGGCGTGTAAAAAAAGTAATTGGCTTGCCTTTTGGAGCAGAAATCAATATGATTATTTCTTGCGGTATAAGAAAAGAAGAAGGAGTTTATGGCGAACGATTTAGAATTCCTTTTGAAGAAGTTTATCACAAACTTTAACAAAGTTAATCAACAAATAGACTTTACAAAACTGCAAAACATCGAAAACCAACAACTAAACAACTACTATTCAATGCATTTCATAAAATAACTCTAGCCTTTTTACTAAAAAAAACTTATTTTTAGTAGTGTAAATGAATATCTTATAAAGAATACTATATCTGTAGAGAGATATTTTTGAATTCAAGAGCCATGAGTATTTTAAACAAAATATTAAACTTTGGAATTGCAGATAATTTAACTCTAGAGGAACAAACAAAAACAAAACTTTCCAACACAATACTATTTATACTTTTAGGTGTAAGCCCTCTTTTTGTTGGTATAATTTTATATATAGACAACGCCATATTTACCAAAAGTATAGATTTTGTATCTGCTGTTGTTCTAGTTTTTATAATCGCTGTGATTGCCTCTTATAACAATTTCATAAAAACATCACGCCATTTACTAATGGTAGGATCTATTTTAGGTGTATTTTACTTTCTTATGCTACTTGGCCCAGGTGTTGGATTGGAACTTACATTTTTAACCTTAATCGCTGTTTCCTATATTATTATGCCATCCAAACAGAAATTTTTCCCTTTTCTGTATTCTGGAATATGCATTTTAGCAACTGTTATTGGTTTTTCAAAATTATCAAGTTATACACTTGAGTTAAATGTAACTCATCGTTTTTGGATTAGTATTTCCTTCTCAATATATGCCATTCTTTTACTTTTTATTGTTCTTAATTTTTTCAACAATAACATTTTAAAAGCAAAAAATATTGCTGAAGAAACTGCTCAAAAATGGGAAGATTTAATGGAAAATATGGCTGAAGGCTATAAGATTTTGGACTTTGATCGCACTTATGTTTTTGTAAATAAAAGTTTAGAAAAACAAAGTATGCGATCAAGAGAAGAACTGCTAGGAAAAAAATTCGAAGATTGTTGGCCAGGAATTACTGAAACCGAAATGTTTAAACTAATCTGTGAATGTTTAGAAAATCGAACAACTCACAAATTTGAAATGGATTTTCAGTTTCCTTGCGGAAAAAAAGGCTGGTACGACATCAACATAAGACCTATCAAGGAAGGTGTTTTAGTACTCTCAAACGACATTACGGAAAGAAAAAATAACGAAGCAAAATTACTTGAGAGAAAAGAGATGTTTAAAAACATATTTAACAACTCCATGTTGGGAGCTCATACTTATGAATTAAGAGATGATGGTGAAATTTATTTCACAGGACACAACAAAGCTGCAGATGAATTACTAGGAATTGATAATTCTCAGTTTATTAATAAAAGAATTGATGAGGCATTTCCCGAAATCAAAAAAACAGACACAATTAACCGTTTTAAAAGTATTATTAAAAACGGAGAAAGTTGGAATAATGCTTCTATTAATTATAAAGACAATAACTTTAAAGGATCTTTCGAAAATTTCAATTTCCGTACTACGAAAGGAAAAATGATTTCCATGTTTCACGATATTTCAGAAAGGCTAGATAATATGCATAAGCTTGAAAAAAGTGAACGTTCACTTCGTCAAAGTGAAGAACGATATAGCAAACTATTCAATCAATCCATGTATCCTATTTGGCTTACAGATACTAGAGGACACATTGTTCAGTTTAATGATGCCGCACATAAATTGTTAGGATATACCAAAGATGAATTCCTTGGAATGCACATTAATGAAATTGATGTTTTAGAACAACCTCATGAAACCCGACAAAAGATAAATCAAATTGAGGAAGGAGAGGTTTTTAAATTTGAAACACTTCACAAGACAAAAAATGGAGAAGTTTTAAATATTATGATTGAGAGTATTCCTATGAATATTAAAGATGAAAAATTTATATTCTCCTCTCTTTATAATATTACACCACTAAGAAAAACAGAAGTAGAACTTAAAGAAGCATTAAAAGTTAAAAATGTATTATTGAAAGAAGTTCATCATCGTGTAAAAAATAATTTACAGACAATTACAAGCTTACTCAATCAACAAAAAATGACCGCTTATGATACGAATGTAGTAGATGCTTTGAACATTAGTATTAGCCGAATTGAATCTATCGCTCTTATACATCAACATATTTACAAAGCTGAAAACATTGAAACTGTAAATATTAAAAATTATATTACAGAATTAGTTGGTAAACTATCGGAAAACTACAATACCGATTCAAAATTTATTGAACAATTTATTGAAGTCGAAGAAATTTATTTCGATTTAGATATCATGTTACCAATTGCTATAGTTATAAACGAATTAGTTTCCAATTCATTCAAATATGCTTTTAAAGACCAAGAAAATGGAATCATTGCTATTCAAATGTTTAAAAAAGAAGATAAAACTCATCTTAACTTTAGTGACAATGGAATTGGTTTCAGTGAAAATTTTGATATAGAAAAAACCAAAACGTTAGGACTTTTATTAATTAAAAGTATTATCCAACGTCAACTTAAAGGAGAACTTGCTATAAAATCAACCCCAGGAAAAGGTATTGAATACAGGATGGAATTTTAAATGTTGAACACAAAATGAGATTATTATGGCAGAAACTAGGATTTTGATTATTGAAGATAATGTAATTACATTAAATGATATTGAAGCGAACGTGACTCGCATGGGTTATGATTCTATTGAAACTGCATTGTCGGGAGAAGAAGCCATTGCAATTGCAAAAAAGTTTAAGCCACAATTAATTTTAGCTGATATAAATCTGGGCAAAGGAATGTCTGGCATAGAAACCACTCATGAAATAAATAAAACGAGCGAAACACCAGTAATTTATATTACTGCATATGACGACGAAGAAACTTTACAAAAAGCAGGAATTACTGCTCCATATGCCTACATATTAAAACCTTTCAAAGAACGAGAACTTCAGATCGCTATTAGTATTGCTATTTGCAAATTCAATATTCAAAAACAATTAAAACAAGCTAATAAAAATCTTAGTACGGAACTTAAACACAAAGAAAGTTTACTTAATTTTCTTCAAGGACTTAATGACCAGTTACGAACCAAGGAAGAAATTTTAAAAGATCGTGTAGATGTTCTTTTACTTAACAACTCCAACTATCTAGAGCAAAATTCTACCTTAATTCAAAGTCGAGGAGATTTAATCAAAGAACTTCAAACTCAACAACAAGAAAATAAAAAACTGAGAGAAAAACTTCTCCAAAGCATAAACCAAGTAAGAAACGATTCAGAAAACCAAAGACACTAATGGTAAAATACTCTGAGATTGAACAATTAAATTCTTACTTCAAAAATCATCAAATAGAAATATCCAAACCGACCAACTGGATTCGTAGTGATTTATTTTATGTGGAAGTTGCTATTAACAACAATTCCTGGAAAATACTAATTGAAGATGAGTTTAACGATTTTTCATTAACAAATAAACTAGTTAATTGGTTCTTAGTTTTATATAATCTTGAACATTATATAGAATCCAATGACATTCTTGAATGGTCAAAGGAAATAGGTGTTACTCCAGAGAACTTATTGGAATATTATAGAGATTTAGATACAATTTCAAAACAAATTGAGCATCAAATTGGAACTATTGATGCTCAAATTTCTTCTTATGATTACACCTTAAGAACAGGTGTTTACAAAGAATTGCTAAGACTATAAAATTACTTTGGTAGTAATATTAAAATATTTTCCGATTGTTCAATTTCCTCCTGGTTCAATTTCATTTTAACGAATTCTCCATTTACATATTTACTTGCCTGATTTTTATAATAAGGACTAAAAACATTTCCCGATTGACCTGTTGGAAGGACGGCAACACTATTTTCTATATCAGAAAAATCGACAACTCTTCTTGTTGAAGGTCCAGATTTTACCTTATAATAACCAGTACTATCTAAATGAAAAATTTGATTATTCAAAACCTCATTACCACCCACTGTTTCAAACGGACCCACATTAAAAACTTTACGAAGAATTCCTCCAGCTTTACCAATTGCATGTTCGTGCTCAACAGATAAAACTCTGTTCCAAGTCCAATTATCAATATTTTCTCCCAATTGATTCTGAAGAAAAGAAATTGCATTTTTGAAAACAGCATTTACTATATCACCTCGATTTTCAATCTTTTCAGTATTTACGTTATTCCACCAAACTGATTCTTGTCTTTTTACTTGCTCCGCCAAAATCTTTTTAGCTGTCTGGGTATTTAAAAATATATCAAAACTCTTCCCTAGTTCATCTTGGTAAGTAGCTTTATAAAACTCAAATAACAAACGATTATAAATAGTCGCTTCAACACTATTCATTTTATAAGATCCATCCCATTTAGAAACCAATTCATGAGCCTTTTTTTCCGAAGGTGATAAATTATTTACATCTACATCAACCAACATATCTTTAATGATAGTTGAAGCTGTTGAGGAAGTAATATCGAAAATCATAGCTTTCATATCTTCTTTTGAAAACTTATCTTGACTTTCTAACACATTAACTATTCTTTTCGCTCTGTCTTGAGGTTGATAATAACCTGGATATAATTTACCACAAACTGTATCAATTTGTTGATTCGCAGAATAAACGAAATTCCAATCAGGATTTATTGCTTGTGGATTTTCATCAAAATCTACAAAACCTGTAATTTCATCCTTACCTGTCGAACCATCCAAATACGTTTGTCTAAATAAACTATCTCTTACTTGATATAATTTTGCTGAAGAAAACCATCCCACATTTCCTTTCGCATCACCATACATAATATTCAATCCTGGTGCATGAACCTTGGCAGCACCACCTTTGAAACTTTCCAAAGAACTTGCATGTGATAAATCGTATGAAACATCTAACAACAACTGATTTGGAAGTTTGGTATAAATCCACTGCATCGCAATCGGACGAGTATCATTTAGATGGTCAATAATATCATTCATAATCGGTCCATGTCTACTAACTTTAATTTGATAGGTAGTGTCTTGACCATCCTTTACTTTTATCGTTTTATCAACCAACTTATAAGATTCGTAACCTTTTTCAGTCTTATATTCTAATGAATTAGCTGGATTATTTTCTTCAATATAAAAATCGATATCATCATTAGCCAACATGGTCAAACCATAAGCATATTCACGGTTATGTCCTAATAAAGGAAACGGTGTTAATGCCAAATTAAAACCATACATTTCGTATGTTGGAGTTTTTATATGTGATTGGTACCAAACCGAAGGTTGAGAAAAACCAATATGAGGATCATTTGCCAAAATTACCTTTCCATTTTCAGTTTTCTCAGGAGCTAATACCCAGGAATTACTTCCAATAAATGGCGAGACTGGTAATTTTTCATAAATCGTATTCATAGCGGAAGCCATAGTCGCCTTGATTTCAGCATTTTTTTGAGTTCGATTAATCGTTAAATTTTTCGAATATGAACCAATAAGTTCTTGTAAATGGCTTTCTCCGTATTTTTCTTTGACTTCTGTTAAAATAGGATCTGTTTTATGAGCCGCGGCAAAACTAAACGCCATGTAACCAAATACATTATAAATATCTTTAATCGTGTACTTCTCTTTCTCCACTCCTACTAAATAATATTCCAATGGTGTCGGACCATTTTCTATAAACTGATTCACACCATCTAAATATGCCATAGTTAATTTATATGCTTCCGACTCAGTATTTAACTCAGTGATACTTTTTTCGGCTGCTTCTTCAATTCCTAAACCAGAAAAAAGTTTATCTACCCTTACTAAATCTTTTCCAAAAATTTCGGCTAATCTCCCTGCGGCTAATCTTCGTATCAATTCCATTTGCCACAAACGATCTTGTGCATGAACATATCCAAATGCCCTTAAAGCATCTTCATTATTCTCAGCATTAATATGAGGAACTCCATTATCATCATAATACACTGTAACCTTATCCTTTAAACCTGCAACATTAAGTTCTCCATTGTAATCTGGAGCTAGTGAATTTCCAATAAACCAATAAGCAATAAGTAATAATAAAGACAGACCAATTAAAAAAAAGAGGAGTTTTTTTAGTAGTTTCATTCTTAAATATGTTTTATCAAATATAAAGGTTTTAAATTTGTACTTTTGAGTAAACAAACAGCAGGAGATGAAAAAAATTCACATGGTTGACTTACAAAGTCAATATCAAAAAATTAAGGAAACTGTAGATGCATCAATTCAAGAAGTTCTAAATTCTTCAGCCTACATTAATGGTCCTTATGTTAAAGAATTTCAAGCAGATTTAGAGAAATATTTAGATGTAAAACATATAATTCCTTGTGCCAATGGAACAGATGCTTTACAAATTGCAATGATGGGGCTTGGTTTAAAACCAGGTGATGAAGTTATTACTGCAGATTTCACTTTTGCCGCCACTGTTGAAGTTATTGGATTGTTAAACTTGACACCAGTTTTAGTTGATGTTGAACCAGACTCTTTTAACATCGACATTGAAGCATTAAAAAAAGCAATTACTCCTAAAACCAAAGCAATCGTTCCGGTTCATTTATTCGGACAAGTTGCAAACATGGAAGCCATTCTTGAAATTGCTAAAGAACATAACTTATTTGTTATTGAAGATAATGCTCAAGCTATTGGTGCAAATTATACATTTAAAGATGGCTCGAAAAAGAAAGCTGGAACTATTGGAAATGTAGGAACAACTTCTTTTTTCCCTTCAAAGAATTTAGGATGCTACGGAGATGGTGGTGCTATTTTTACCAATGATGACGATTTAGCACATATCATTAGAGGAATTGTCAATCATGGAATGTATAAAAGATATTATCATGATGTTGTCGGAGTAAACTCTAGACTAGATAGTGTTCAAGCAGCTGTTTTAAAGGCTAAACTTCCTTTGTTAGACGAGTATTGCAATGCTCGAAGAAATGCTGCTAGATTTTATAATAATGCATTCGCAGCTAATCCAAATATAATTACACCAACTTCATCGAGTTGTGGTCAAATTTGTGCAACATGTGATTGTCATGTCTTCCACCAATATACCTTACAAATTACAAATGGTAAGAGAGACGAGCTTCACAAACATTTATTAGATAATGGAATTGCTAATGCAATTTACTATCCTGTTCCTTTACATAAACAAAAAGCTTATGAAGATGAACGTTATAATGAAGATGATTTTACAGTTACCAATAAACTAGTACAGACTGTAATTTCTTTACCAATGCATACTGAATTAGATGAAGAACAATTAACATTCATCACTAAAACCATCAATGATTTCTTAAGTTAAAATGAATCAAAAAATTAGAACTGGTCAAATCATGCATTTAGCCCAAATTATTGGGTTTTGTATTTTTAATTATGTCTTAGGAGATTTTAAAAACCTTGATAAATTTAATATAGATAGTTCTAATTTTGTATTTTTTCTAATACCTATACTTGCTTATTTCCTTGGTATTTATTTATCAAACAAAAAATTGGAAAAAGTGACACAGGAACAACCAACCTCAGAAAAACTTATGACCTATTTAAGTTCATTCGTTTTAAGATGGGCACCATTGGAAATAGCAGGATTCTTAATTCTAATTTTAAAACCAGAATTAATTAATTTAAATATCGGTGTTTTAATATTACTCATATTAATTAGACCAACAAAAGTAAACGCCAAAACTACTCTGAATTTAAAAGATTCAGAATTCAACAATTAACTATGAAAAAAATTTTAGTAACTGGTGGATTAGGTTTCATTGGTTCACACACTGTAGTAGAGCTACAAAACGAAGGATATGAAGTGGTTATAATAGATGATTTATCTAATTCAAAAATTGAAGTTTTAGATAATATTACAGAAATCACTGGAGTAAAACCTGAACTCTTCCAAATAGATTTACGAGTTAAAAAGGATGTACATCATTTTTTTGAAACCAATAAAATCGATGGAATCATTCACTTCGCAGCCTTTAAGGCGGTGGGAGAAAGTGTACAAAAACCACTAGATTATTACGAAAACAACATTGGTAGTCTTGTTTACATTTTACAAGAAATGCGAGATCGTAACATCGATAATTTCATATTTAGTTCTTCATGTACAGTATACGGACAAGCAGACGAACTTCCTATTACCGAGAACGCTCCCATAAAACCTGCAGAATCTCCTTATGGAAACACAAAACAAATTGGTGAAGAAATTATTAGAGACACTTGTAAAGCGAATAACTTAAATGCAATTTCATTAAGATATTTTAATCCTATCGGAGCTCACGATTCAACTAAAATAGGTGAATTACCTATTGGAGTTCCTCAAAATTTAATTCCTTATGTAACGCAAACAGCTGCTGGAATTAGAGAACAACTTTCCGTTTTTGGAGATGATTATAATACTCCTGATGGAACCGCTATTCGTGATTATATTCATGTAGTAGATTTAGCAAAAGCACACATTGCTGCATTAAAAAGATTAATTCAAAAAGAGAATAAAAAGAATTTTGAGTTTTTCAATGTAGGTACGGGTACAGGAAGTTCAGTTTTAGAAATTGTAACCGCTTTTGAAAAAGCTACGAATCAAAAATTAAACTATAAAATAGCTCCTCGTCGAGAAGGAGATATTACAGCCGCTTATGCAGATACTACTTTGGCGAATAGTGAGTTGAAATGGAAAACAGAAAAATCCATAGAAGTAGCTTTAAAATCTGCCTGGGAATGGCAACAAAAGCAATAATATATCAAGCAACTTGCTTGTCTTCAATAACATTTAACAAAAACTAGTAAAGGCTTCTTTACTAGTTTTTGTAATTTCAGCCCATAAATAATTCCAAAATGACTAAAAATATACTATTGGTATGTCTTTCAGTATTTATACTGAGCTGTACCTCTTCAATTAAAGAAGCTAAACCTATAGCTTTAAAAATCGATTATGAAAAAATAACGTTAGACAATGGACTTGATGTTATTTTTCACGTAGATAAATCTGACCCAGTTGTAGCGGTTGAATTAATGGTTCATGTTGGTTCTGCTAGAGAAATAGAAGGTAGAACTGGATTTGCTCACTTATTCGAACATCTATTATTCCTTGAATCTGAAAACTTAGGAAAAGGTGGACTAGATAAAATGAGTGCACGCATCGGTGGATCTGGAGCAAATGGTTCAACTTCTAGAGATAGAACTAATTATTTACAAACTGTTCCTAGCGATGCCTTAGAAAAAATGATTTGGGCAGAAGCTGATAAACTAGGCTGGTTCATCAATACTGTTACCGATCCTGTTTTAGCAAAAGAAAAACAAGTTGTTAAAAACGAAAAAAGACAAAGCGTTGATAACAGACCTTACGGACACAGACAATATGTTATCGGTAAAAACTTATATCCAAAAGATCATCCATACAATTGGCAAGTTATTGGTTCATTAGAAGATTTACAAAATGCCACTTTAGACGATGTAAAAAACTTCTTTAAAAAATGGTATGTTCCAAATAATGCTACTTTAGTTTTATCAGGAGATATAGATGTTGCTAAAGCAAAAGAATGGGTTCATAAATATTTTGACGAAATTCCTAAAGGAGGAGAAATCACTCCAGTTCAAAAACGCCCAGGAATTGTAAATGAAACTAAGCATTTATTTTATGAAGATAATTTCGCAAGATTACCTGAATTAACCTTAACATGGCCTACTGTTGAACAATATCATAAAGATTCTTATGCACTTGACATTCTTACAGAATATTTAACTGTTGGTAAAAAAGCGCCTTTAAATAAAGTTTTAGTTGACGATTTAAAATTAACTTCTGGAACAACAATGTTTAATTTTACATCGGAAATTGCGGGACAGGTTCAATTAATCGTTAGAGCTTTTAATAATACCAAACTTGATGAAGTAAAAACAGGAATCGACAAAGCTTTTACTGACTTTGAACAAAATGGAATTCCTCAAAAAGATTTAGATCGTATTAAAGCAGGATTAGAAACTGATTTTTACAGTAGTCTTTCTAGCGTTCTTGGAAAAGGATCTCGTTTGGCTTCATACAATACTTACACTGGCGATCCAGGTTATGTAACAAAAGAATTAAACGAAACGTTAGCAGTTACAACTGAAGATGTAATGAACGTTTTCAATAAATACATCAAAGGAAAAAACTTTATTGCTACTAGTTTTGTTCCTCGTGGTGACCAAGCTTTAGCTTTAACAAATTCAGAAGAAGCAAAAATTGCAGAAGAGAAAATCGTAATCGGTGCAGAAGAATCGTTTGATGCTTCTATTGCTGCAGAATACGAAAAAACACCTTCATCTTTTGATCGTTCAGTTGAGCCTGAATATGGAAAATCACCTGAAATCAAAACTCCAAATGTTTGGCAGGATAAATTAGATAACGGAATCAAAATATTTGGTATTCAAAACAGTGAAGTTCCTTTAGTTGAATTCAACTTTGTTATTGAAGGAGGACAACTTTTAGAAGACATGAATAAATTGGGTGTTGCTAACTTAACAGCTGGTTTATTAGAAAAAGGAACTAAAAATAAAACGGTTAGTGAGCTAGAAGATGCTTTGGCTCAATTAGGTGCTTCTGTTTACATTTTTGCTACTAAAAATAATATTAGAATTTCAGGAACAACTTTAACTAGAAACTACGATGCAACTTTCGCTTTAGTAAAAGAAATGTTGTTAGAACCTAGATGGGACGAAACGGAATTTGAATTATTAAAGAAACGCGCTATTACAAACTTAAGACAGCAAGAAGCTAGTCCGAGATCAATCGCTGCAAATCAGTATAACGCATTATTATACGGTAAAGACAATATCCGTTCTAAAAACATTTTAGGAACAATTACCTCGGTTGAGGCAATTACTCTTGATGATATTAAAAACTACTATAACAATTATATTTCTCCTTCTGTTACTACCATGCATGTAGTTGGAGATATTGATCAAAGTAGTATTGTAACTTCTTTAAAAGAAATCAACGACGGATGGAAAGCTAAGAAAGTTACTATTCCAAGTTTCCCTACTCCAGAACCACCAAAAAAATCAACAGTTTATTTCTACGACGTTCCAAACGCAAAACAATCTCAATTACGTTTTGGAACTCCAGCATTAGCATTTAATGATAAAGACTACTATCCAGCTACTGTTATGAATTACATTTTAGGTGGTGGTGGTTTTGCTTCACAGTTAACTCAACAACTTAGAGAAGGTAAAGGTTATACTTACGGAGTTCGTTCTGGTTTCTCTGGAAATAAAGAAAAAGGAGCTTTTACTATTTCTAGTGGAGTAAGAAGTAACGTAACTTTAGAAGCATCTCAATTAGTAAAACAAATTTTAGAAAACTACGCTAATAACTATAACGAGAAAGATTTAACAACTACTAAAGGATTCTTAATTAAATCAAATGCTCGTGCTTTTGAAACGATGAATGCAAAATTAAGAATGCTAGAAAACATTAGTACTTATAACTTATCTCCTGACTATGTAAAAGGTAGAGAGAAAATCGTTTCTGAAATGACTATTCCTCGCATTCAAGAATTAGCAAATCAATATGTTGATCCTAACAAAATGATTTGGTTAGTTGTTGGAGATGCAGAAACACAATTAAAAAGAATGAAAGATTTAGGATTTGGAGAGCCTGTCTTACTTAATAAGCTTCAAGAAAAAGTGAAGCAATAAAAAATAAAAACGCCCTAGTAATTAGGGCGTTTTTATTTTATAATAAATTGATTTTTTATTCAAAACTTGCTCCACTTGCAGCAACGCTTCTATCAATTTTTCTCATTAACCCTTGTAATACTTTACCAGGACCAACTTCTACAAATTCAGCACCACCGTCTGCAATCATTTGCTGTACAGATTGCGTCCACTTAACAGCGCCTGTTAATTGTGCTACTAAATTTTCTTTGATCTCAGCAGGATCTGTAACTGCCTTAGCAACTACATTTTGATATACCGGACAAATTGGAGTATTAAAAGTAGTTTCCTCAATTGCTTTTGCTAACTCTTCACGAGCAGGTTCCATTAAAGGTGAGTGAAATGCTCCACCTACTGGTAAAACTAGAGCTCTTTTCGCTCCTTTCTCTTTTAAAATATCACAAGCTTTGTTTACAGCCTCTACTTCTCCAGAAATTACGATTTGTCCAGGACAATTATAGTTTGCTGCTACAACTGTTCCTTCTATTAAATTACAAACTTCTTCAACAACTTCGTTTTCTAAACCTAATACTGCTGCCATTGTCGATTCCTGTTGTTCACAAGCTTTTTGCATCGCCATTGCTCTTGTTGCTACCAACTTTAAACCGTCTTCAAACGATAAAGCATTACTAGCAACCAATGCCGATAATTCACCTAATGAATGACCAGCTACCATTTCTGGCTTAAAATCTTCACCCAGTACTTTTGCTAAAATTACAGAATGCAAAAATATTGCAGGTTGAGTGACTTTTGTTTGCTTTAACTCTTCAGCAGTACCTTCAAACATTACGTCTGTTATACTAAATCCTAAAATTGAATTCGCTTGTTCAAATAACTCTTGAGCTAAAGCTGATTTTTCATATAAATCTAACCCCATACCCGTGAACTGCGCTCCTTGTCCAGGAAAAATATATGCTTTCATATGTTTCTTTAATCATTTGTTTAATAATGCAAACATAATCAATTTTAATTTTGCTATTTTCGTTTTATGACCGAGAAAAACAAACTACTTGCCCAAAATATTTATTTAGTACTTGCTGGTTTATTTATTGCTTCGTTGGTGGCTTCCAACTTAATTTTTCAGAAATTCTTTTACTGGTATCCTTTTGATGTTGAAATTTATGGAGCCAAACTATTTGAAGTATCGGTTGGATTATTACCATACCCGATTACATTTTTAATCACGGATATTTTATCCGAGATTTATGGAAAAAGAAAAGCTAACCAAGTTGTAATTACTGGAATTTTCGCTTCATTATTTTCACTTGGAATAATTTATATCGGTAAATTCTCACCAGCTACGACATGGTCACCTGTGGATGATAATACTTTTAATGAAGTTTTCGGAGCGGCTCCGTTAGCTGTTTTGGCATCAATGTTAGCTTATTTATTTGCACAATTTGTAGATATTAGAGTGTACCATTTCTGGAAAAACTTTACAAATGGAAAACATTTATGGTTGCGTAATAATTTCTCTACATTTTCTTCTCAAATAATCGATACTTTAACTGTTTTAGTTTTATTATGTTCTTTTGAAATCATTGCATGGGACAAGTTTTTAGGCTTATTAATTAGCGGGGTAATCTTTAAAGTATTCATTGCGCTTTTAGACACGCCTTTACTATATGTATCCGTCTATTGGTTCAGAAAAAGATTTAATTTAAAAGAAGGAGAAGAATTTAAAAATCTGATATAATTGTAAATGGAATCAACAAAGTTATTCTATAACCTTTTTACAAACACATTTAATATTGACAAAACAGTTGCCGAGTATCTAAATGTAATCAGCAATTTAATTGTCGTAGCAATTTTAGGTTATCTGATTTACCGAATAGTAAAATTACTTGGAAGTAAAATGATTCGCAAAATCGCTGCTAAAACTAAGACTGAGTTTGATGATATTTTAATAAAAAACAAGGTATTTCTTAATCTTTCCAGAGTTGTAATTTTTATTATAACCTATGCTTTTCTCGATTATATTTTCATCGATTTTCCAGAGCTTTTAAATTATGGTAAAAAGATTATCAACGTTTGTATTGTCATTAGTTTTATCTTACTCATAAAAAGCATTCTTTCAAGTATCAAAGATTATTTAAGAACCTTAACAATATTTAAAGACAAACCACTAGAAAGTTACGTTCAAATATTTATGGTTTTCCTTTGGTTAGTGGGTTTAATTGTAAGCATCTCTATTCTTTCTGATAGACCTTTAGCTCGTTTCTTTACAACGCTGGGAGCTTTTTCTGCGGTATTACTGTTAATTTTTAAGGACGCTATTCTTGGCTTTGTTGCAAGTATTCAAATTTCCGTTTACGATACCGTTAGACTTCAAGATTGGATAACCATGGAAAAATATGGAGCAGATGGAAATATTATCGAAATAAATTTAACCTCAGTTATCGTTCAAAATTTTGATAATACCATCACTAGTATTCCAACTTACTCCTTAATTTCTGATTCTTTTAAAAACTGGAGAGCTATGAGTAATTCTGGAGGAAGAAGAATTAAACGTGCTGTCTCTATTAAGATGAGTAGCATAAAATTCGTTTCTAGTGAAGATTTAGAGAAACTTAAGGGAATTGAACTTATAAGCTCTTATGTAGAAGAAAAATCATATGAAATTGAAAGGTTTAATTCCGAAAATAACATAAATAAAAAAATTCTGATCAACGGAAGAAACCTCACAAATTTCGGGATATTTAGAAAGTATATCGATTTATATTTGGAACAACACCCGAAAATAAATAAAGAATTAACCTTAATGACACGTCAGTTAACTCCTACTTCAAAAGGAATTCCTCTAGAGATATATGCCTTTAGCACAAACAAAGAATGGGTAATTTATGAACGAATTATTGCCGATATTTTTGATCATATTTGTGCATCTGTTTCTTATTTTGATTTAGAAATTTTTGAATCACCAACAGGAAATGATTTAGCTCAACTTAAAAGTGTCAACTAAAAATGAAATCATCTAATTCACTTTGGAATTTAACACTTCGAAAGTTCAAGAAAAACAAAACTGGACTTTTTAGTTTTTCCTACATTATTTTATGTGGATTAGTCGCCCTGTTTTGCTATGTACTTGCTCCTGATAATTCGAATTCAGCGAATCAAATGCATATTGAAATTCATTCTAAAGATCCAGGTTTTTCTACTAAAATGTTAACATTACCTGACGAACAAAATAAAAAGTCTAACACTTGGATTTCAATTTTATTCAATGGAAAAGAAGCATCTTCTAATGAAATTCCAATCATTTCCTATGAAGTTTCCGAAGAACTATTATCAATAAAAAAATATGACGGTTCAGTAAAAGATTTCAAATTAGAAATTTTTCAAAATAATCCAGAAAATTTTATCTCGGAGAAAACCTTTCTATTGGGAACGGATAAATTTGGCCGAGATTTACTGAGTAGAATTTTAATAGGTACTAGAATCTCTTTTTCAATAGGCTTTATCGCTGTTCTAATTTCATTACTTATTGGTATTCCGATAGGCGCAATTGCAGGTTATTTTGGAGGAAAAATAGATACGTTTGTCATGTGGTTAACTAACATTACTTGGTCCATTCCAACCTTATTATTAGTAATTGCTATTACACTAACATTAGGAAAAGGATTTTGGCAAGTTTTTATTGCCGTTGGACTAACCATGTGGGTTGAAGTTGCAAGAATTGTTAGAGGACAAGTAATCACAACAAAACAACAACAATATATAGAAGCTGCTAAAGCTTTAGGTTATTCACATTCCAGAATAATTTTCAAACATATTTTGCCCAATATTTTGGCTCCTATCATTGTTATTTCTGCCGCGAATTTTGCAGCTGCAATTTTAATCGAAAGTGGATTAAGCTTTCTAGGAATTGGAGCTCAACCTCCTACTCCATCTTGGGGAGCAATTATTAAGAATCACTATAACTATATTATTTTAGGTAAGCCTTTTTTAGCTTTAGCTCCAGGTTTTGCAATTATGAGTTTAGTGATGGCTTTTATGCTGCTAGGAAATTCACTAAGAGATGCGTTGGATGTAAAAGCTTAAGTTCGTAATTTCGCTACTTCATCAAAAATAACTCATGAATTTCACAGTACAATTTACCACAAGGTGGGCTGATTTCGATGCTAATATACACATGCGTCATACAGCTTATAATGATTATGCCGCAGAAGCGCGTTTACGTTTTTTTAATAAATTCGGAATTACTATTCATGACTTTACGAAAGAAAAAGTTGGTCCAATTTTATTTGAAGAGAACACAAAGTTTTTAAAAGAAATACATTTAGGAGAAGATATATCAGTAAATTTAAAAATTACTGGATTATCAGCTAAAGGAGAACGTTGGAAAATCCAACATGAAGTATTCAATAGTAAAGGAAAATTATCGGCTATAATTAATGTTTATGGAGCTTGGTTAGATTTAACAAAACGTAAATTAACCGTTCCTCCTGCAAAGTTCCAACAAATTTTCAACGATGCTGAACGCACGGAAGACTTTAAAGAAATACTTTTGAAAAGTGAATAAAAAAAGAATCATAGCTGCGCTTATATTAAGCGCAGTTTTATTTTACAATTATTACTTAGAGCAAAAAACAGATACAGACTCTAAAAAAAAGGAAGTAAATCAAGTTGAAAAAAAGCAAGGCTTTAATACTTTCAACTTTCTTCCTAGCTCTACTACTCAACAAATTATTAAACACAATCATTTCACCTTATCGTATAGTGAAAAACATGAACAAGCCGAATGGGTTGCATATTCCTTACACAAAAATGATATAGTTTATACTAATTTTAAACGTCCATTTTTTATCGAAGACCCAAAGGTTATGACTAAATCCGCAGATTGGAGAAATTATAAACGTTCTGGCTATGATCGCGGACACCTTTGTCCTGCTGCTGATAGAAAATTATCAAAAGAAGCTTTTGAAGAAACCTTTTATACTTCTAATATTTCTCCACAAAAACATGAATTTAATTCTGGAATTTGGAATAAGTTAGAACAAAAAGTAAGGTACTGGACAAAAAAATACGATCATCTATATGTTGTTACTGGGGGAATTTTAACGGATAATAATCTAAATTCAATTGGTAAAGAGAAGGTAACTGTACCTAAATACTTCTATAAAGTTTTATTAGATTATACCCAACCAGAAGTTAAAGCTATCGCATTTTTATTACCTCATGAAGAAAGTAATAAACCACTTTATGATTTTGTTATCTCTGTTGATGAATTAGAACAAAAAACTGGCATTGATTTCTTTAAAGAACTTCCAGATGAAATTGAGAACGAACTCGAATCATCAACGAATTATAAAAACTGGTCATTTCGATAATCTATAATTCAACTTTAATTCAGTAAATAAAAAAAAGATCATTCTTACGAATGATCTTTTTATCTATATAACTTTTTTATAAATGTTATTCTTTATAACGTTTTACACCTTCTTTTAACCAGTTGTAATAAGTTAATTTATCAGTATACTGTTGTGGTGTATTTAATACTTCTAAATCTGGGCTTAACTGCACATAGTATGGCTGAGAAGCATTCTTAAAGTTTACTGTTTGTAATGTAGCCCACTTTTCACCGTATGTTCTAATCTTTTTAATTTTACCACTTGGCTTTACAAAATCAAATTGCTCATCAGCAGGTAATACATTTTCATTATCATCAACATATAAAGAAATTAACACGTAATCATCTTTTAATGTATTGTAAATTCTGCTCTCACTCCAAACATTTTCTTCCATCTTTCTACAGTTCACACAAGCCCACCCAGTAAAGTCAACTAATACTGGCTTTCCAACTTCCTTAGCATAAGCCATTCCTTCATCAAAATCTTTAAAACAATTTAAAGCTAATGGACACTTATTATTATCTAAATCATAAATACTGTAGAATTGAGGTGGAGCGAAACCACTTAATAAAGATTGACTCCACATTGGCTTTTTAGTAACACCAGGACCTAAATAAACTGCAAACCCTAATACTGCTAAACCTAAAATAATTCTTAATCCTGAAATTCTCTTAACTTTTGGACCTCCTGGGAATTTGATTACACCGAATAAGAATAACGCAGCTAAAACTGTAATGAAAATCCAAATTCCGATAAATATTTCTCTTTTAAGAATATCCCAATTTCCAACTAAATCTGCATTTGATAAGAATTTGAAAGCTAATGCTAATTCAATAAATCCTAATAATACAGTAACAGCTTTCATCCAGAAACCTGATTTTGGTAATGATTTCAATAAGTTCGGGAATAATGCGAAGAAAGCAAAAGGTAAAGCTAATGCAACTCCAAAACCTCCCATACCAGCAGTTAACTGCATTGGATCACCATCAGAAGTTAAAGAACCTGCTAATAACGAACCTAAAATTGGTCCTGTACAAGAGAATGATACAATCGCTAAAGTAATTGCCATGAAGAAGATTCCAAAAATACCTCCAATACCAGAAGCATTATCTGCTTTACTACTCCATGAACTTGGTAAAGTTATTGTGTAGAAACCAAAGAAAGAACCAGCAAAGAATACTAATACAATAAAGAAGAAAATGTTTAACCACATGTTCGTCGAAATAGTATTTAATATTTCAGGATCTAAACTATCTGCAAAATGGAATGGTAAACTTAACCCTACATAAATAGCAGCAATAAAAAATCCATAAATTAATGAATTTGTAATTCCCTTAGATCTTTTTTCTGATTGCTTATTAAAAAATGAAACTGTCAATGGAATTAATGGGAATACACAAGGAGTTAAAAACGCGATTAAACCTCCTAAGAAACCAAGAACGAATATATTTAATAAATTACCTTTATTTTCTTCACTTTCAGTTGAAGATTCTAATAACTCCTTATTTTTTAAATCTAACTTTAAAGAATTAGTAATTTGCTCATCTTTTTCTGTAACTGTTGCTACAGTTTCTACAACTTCTCCCCCATTTAAAGAGAAAGTAAAGTCGTCATCATATGGTAAACAAAACTCCTTACAAACTTGTGCTTCAATATTTAAAGATACCTGAGTGATTGTAGGATCATCTAATTTGATACGTTGAATTAATGTAGCTTCCTCAACAAAGAAAGTTTCATCCATTCCCCATATTTCGCTATATTCTGTAGTAGTCTCACTTTCTTGAGCTTTTCCAACAACTGTAAAACCAGTTTCTCCTTCAGAAGGTTTTATACTCATTGGTAAAGATGCATCTTTTGGATTGTACTGAGAGTACAAATGCCAATCATCTTCTATGTAAACATTAAAAATTAAATCATACTCAGTGTCTGAGATTTTCTTTACTGACGTCTCTACTTCTACAGGTTCATCTTGCGCGTAGGCCGTAAAAGCAAATCCAAAAATAAATAAAAGTAAGGTAATAACTCTTTTCATTGTTTGTATTGTATTGGGGTTATTTTATATACTAATTTGTAAAATGTTTGATGTTGAGGAATCAATAGAAAATCTTCTATCAGGTCTCATTCCTACTATCCAAATGATTTCATTTTTAGCATTGCAAAGTAACCAAGTTTGTTCTTTTTTAAATTTAGAAAGTTTTTCGTCTTTAAAAAACTTGCTAACTTTTTTTTTGCCAATCATCCCAGTTGGATAGAAGAAGTCTCCCTCCTCCCATTTTCTTAAAATTATTGGGAAAGTTACTAAATTTTTGTTAACTAAAACATAATTTTTAGACACTGTCCGTTTTTTATCTGTATTTTTTAAAGATATTTTTATGGGTTCGACAATTTCTTTAGTGTCCTCCTCAATATAATATCTTGTTTTTCCTTCTAGTTTTAATTTAATTTCTCTCAATAGTAAAAAGCCTCTATCTTTGAGTAATTCATGTGATTTTGAACGTATTATTTTTCCTGATTGAGTTTGTAAAAGCTCAAAAACATTATTCCATTCTGTGAAATTATAGTCTTTTAAAATTTCGTATAAGAAAGCTTTCGAATTCGACAATTTTAACATTTTGTCTATGTCAATTTTTACTAAATCACCTTCTTTTTTTATAATTTCTTTTGAAATCTCTTCGACTTTCTCATCAATAATATTTCGACTTTCGCTTAAATGATTTATTGTATTTCCAAAATTCTTTAATAAACTCGGATTTAATGATTTTAAAACAGGAATAACCTGATGTCTGATTTTATTACGAGTATACTTCGTTTCTTCATTTGACTCATCTTCTCTCCATGCCAAGTTTTCTTTTTTTGCATAGGCTATTATTTCCTCTTTTGAAAATGGCAGCAACGGTCTAATGATGTTTCCATTTTTCGCAGGAATTCCTAACAAACCATCTAAACCTGAACCTCTTGAAAGATTAATTAAAAACGTTTCAAGGTTATCATCTGCATGATGAGCGGTCGCAATAAAATCAATATTATGATTTTCACATATTTCAAAGAACCAATTATATCGAAGATTTCTAGCTGCAATTTGAATTGACAACTTTTTTTCTTCGGCTATTTCACTCGTATTAAAACTCTTAACATGTGTTTCCACACTCAACTCCTCTCCTAGCTTCCTTACCAACGACTCATCTAAATCACTATTCTCTCCTCTTAATTGAAAATTGCAATGTGCTAAAACAATATTTACTCCTAATGAATATAATAATTGAACCAATACAACACTATCAACACCTCCCGAGGTTGCTACTAAAACACTTTTACCTTTTATAAAATAAAAGTCACTTGAAAAATGTTCTTTAAATCGTTCTAGTAACACAATTAACTATTTGCATTTAGCCATGAAATAACATCTCCAATAACTTCTTGTTTGCAAAAATCATTGTGTAACTCATGATATCCTCCATCGTATAATTTCAATGTAACATTATCTGCATTATTAGCTGCAAATTCTTTTGAACCTTCACAACTTATCAGTTTATCATCGGTACCATGTAAAAGTAAAATAGGTTTTTTTAATAGGTTTGCATTTTCGATAGCCCACGCTCCTCTTTCGATGAATGACAAGGAAAAGTTCGGGCTAACTCGATTATGTACCAACGAATCGTTTTCATATCTCTTTACCTCTTCTGGATCTCTCGATATGGATGAAGAGTTCACTTCATTATCTAAAGTAACAGAAGGAGCTATCTTCTGAATTAGCTTTCCAAAAAATAATTTCCATCCTGGTGGTTGAAACGCTAATTTTAAAAATGCACTTGTAGCAATAACTCCTTTCACCTGACTATCTCTTGACAACATATAGTTTAGCACAGCGTTACCACCCATCGAATGGCCATATAGGAATATATCTTTATTCTCAAACAATTCCTTTGTTTTCTGAATAAACTGCCCAATGCTATCTAAAACATACTCATAACCTGGATTATGACCTCTTTTCCCAGAAGTTTTTCCATGACCAAAATGATCGAAGGCAATTACACCGTATCCATTATTAACCAGGTTTTCTGCAACTTCAGTAAACCTTCCTGAATGTTCTCCTAAACCATGTAAAATTAATACAACCGACTTCACTTCTTCTGATCTCCAATATTGACCAAAGAAATTTGTTTTATGAAATTCGAAATTAAGAGTTTGATGAGTCATTCTTTTAATGATTTAAGAGTTAGTTAGCACGTATTTCATTGCTTTCGCTTTTAACAAGCATTCTTCATATTCTTTATCTGGCGTAGACTTGGCTGTTATCGCTCCTCCTACGGAATAAGAAATATACTTTTTTTCTTCGTTATATAAAATACTTCTGATAACAACATTAAAATCAAAATCTCCATCAGGAGTAAAATAACCGACACTACCAGAATATAAACCTCTTTTGGTTTCCTCTAATTCTTCAATAATTTCCATCGCAGAAATTTTCGGAGCTCCTGTCATACTTCCCATTGGAAAAGTATCACGAATAACATCTACAGGATGCACATCATCATTAATTTCAGAAACTACAGTAGAAATTAATTGATGAACTTGTTTAAATGAGTATACTTTACAAAGCTCTTCAACTCTTACAGTTCCTTTTTTTGCTGTTCTTGATAGGTCATTTCGAACCAAATCAACTATCATAACATTCTCGGAACGTTCTTTTTCATCACGCGCTAAATCAAAAACTGCTTTTTCATCTTCAACAGGTTCTACAAATCGTTTCGCTGTTCCCTTAATAGGTTGCGAAATAATTTTACAACCTTCTTTTCTTATATATCTTTCAGGTGATGCTGATAATAAATATAATTCATCGTTCTTAAAGAATGTTGCAAATGGTGGCTGAGAAATTCTATTTAAGTGTCTATAAGTATCTATCGGATTTATTTGCGCGTTTTCCACATAAAATTCCTGACAAAAATTCGCTTCGTAAATATCTCCTCTTTTGATATGGTCAATTACCTTAGTGACCTTTTCTCGATATTCGTCTTTATGAATTCTAAGTTTTACTTTTAAACCTTCAGACTTATTAGAATCATCAATATCAAATTCACCATTTATAATTTGTTGAAAGTCATCTTCAATTTCGTCATCAACCATTCTTAGGTACGATAACACTACTTCATTTCCTTTAATGAAAATTATCTTTTGTGGCTGAAAGAAATATAAATCAGGAAAACCTAATCCATCAAAATTATTTGAGAATAAATTCTCTCTGTCGTTTTTTAGATCATAAGAAAGATAACCGAACAAATAATCTTTTGTGTAAGATTGATATTCTTTCAATTGTTCAAAAGCATCAAAATAATCAGTTTTAATAGAAGTAAATTCTTCAACAGCTAAAACCGCATCATAACTTCCATAAGTTTGTTCATAGTTATTGCTATCTAAAAACACTACCGTTTCATATTGCTGTCCCCAAGCTAATAATTGCTTTTTGAAGACCTCAATATTCTCAAGAAAAAATGTTTGTTCTGTTCTCAAAGACATCAGGCAAAAGTAACACTATTTCTGTTGTTGGTAAATGAAAGTATATAATATTCACAATCATCAAATCTGTTACTAACAAATATATAGCCCACAAACACTTTACACACTGATTCCTAAATTTTTATTTCATATTTCACCCAGAATTTTTAGGTGTTTTCCCTCAACATGTTATCGTTGTTTTTCCTCTTTGATTTAGAGTGAATTAGGAGTATAAAAAATACTCTAAATCACTTTTTAAAAACCAAGAAATAAGCCCCAAACAACTACGCATCAACAATTTAACTTTGACAAAACTTTTAACATCATGAGAAATTCAAAACTAATTAACTACAGTATACTCTTACTCTTCTTTATACCTTTGAGTATAATCAGTCAAGTAAATTATGACGAAGGAAGATTAATGATTAACGGCATTCAACTTCTACAAGACAGTAATCAATCTGATACATATTATTACATCCCTGACTTTCCTCGTTTAGCTACCAAAGAAGATGGTGATTTTGAACTTATGTGTACAAAATACATTGGACAAGAAGGAAATGCAAGTGGCGGACTTTTTCATACATTAATTCAATTTGACTTACCTGAAGAAGTAATTAAGGACTTAGAAAAAGAACTACAAGAAAAAAAGGGAGGTGCAAAAATTGCGGGTCCGGTTCCAATGAAACAAGCCTTAAAAGATGGTGAAGATGGTATAGCAAGTTTTAAAATTGTTTCTTCTATTCTTAACAACGTAGATGGAAAAAATCCATTTACCCAAAATGTTATTACATCAGGTCACGCTCCATTATATAAAAATTCGAAAGCGGCAATTGCAGCAAAACTAAATCAGGAAGGTGCAACTTTATTATGGGAATCTCTACAAGGTAAAACATCTGACATTTCAGTTGTGGTAAGTGGTTACTATGAAGCAAAAGTAAAAGGTTACAATGCTGTTGTTTCTGCCGACATGTCAACTATTTACGATCATTACAGCAAGGTATATAGCAATCAAAAAGACTACACTAAACGACAAATGAGGAAGATTACTGATGAAATGGTGCAACAACAAAAACTGAATATTGATGTGTTTGATAGATCTAGTGGATTAGGAATTAAAACCGATGATATGAGTAGTATCCTTTCGTTAGTTACAGACAAACTTATCGAACTTATGTTTGATGCTGAAATGGGTTGGGCAAAACAACCTGAAAAAGAAACAGCGGTAGAACAAGGTCAAATATTAGGTCGACAAAAAAGAGGATTTTTCAGTCGAGTATTTGGTGGAGCAAGAGACGAAAAGTATGTTACAGACAATCAATTCGTTCTTAAAAACAGAACTGATATTAAAGTGAACAAGTTCTATTTGAACTTAAGTAAATCAACAACTATTAAAGTTCCTGTTTATTCTTCAGGTAATATTAGTGGATTATATGAAGTTTTCAAAGAAGATCCATCAAGCAAAGACAAATACTTCAGAGTTGTAAACTTAGATGATGTTGATTTTTCAAAACGTGAGATTATTTTTCAACTTGATGGAGAATATGTAGATACTTTTAGTGAAATTTTAAACTCGGTAACTGTTAGCTTTAAAAAACATTATGGTGAAGATCATAATGATGTTACTAAAGACATCATTATAAATCGTTCTGATTTGGAAGCTGGAAAAGACTATAAAAATATTTTTTATCCTCGATTAGGGATAAAAGATGCTGAGTGGCTAGATTATCAATACCAAATTAGCTGGAATTTAAAAGGAAACAATAAAACTATCAAGCTTCCAAAAGCCGAGGACAAATGGATGTCTGCCAATGATGCTTCTATCGCACTAACTCCGCCGTTCAAAAAAAGAACAGTTCAAATAGATGCTGACAGAACCTTCTTTAAAGAAGCAAATGTACAAGCTTGTTCTATCAGGTTTTTCACCATTCTTAACGGTCAACCAAACCCTCAAGGAACAGTTGTACTAAGAAAAAATGATACTGAAAGCACATCTAAACTCAATTTATATCACGACGCCGATGAACCTGTTGCTTATCAAGTAAACTGGCACAAAAAAAGTGGTCCAACTACAGAACCATTGAAATCTTTAGATAGCGATTATCTATTTCTAATACCTCCAACTGAAGAGTAAACATTTAGCAGAACATATTCATCATGAAAAATTATAAACACTTCATAACAATTGTTGTGCTAATCGGTTGGTGCCTTATTTCAAATGCTCAATCTATTTTAATCGACAAAGGAATTAATGCAGAAGGACTATGGTGTTTTCCGGTTCATAAAAAAGAAAACACCTACAGATATCTTCCACAAAGAGCAAGATTATCACTACAAAACGACAGTATTCCTGAATTCTCTTTCTTGAGATATATTACTGAAAAGCCATCTGAAAACAACTCTAAAACTATATCCGAAGCTGGAGGAGGTGGAATTTTAAACTTCTTAGTTCTTTATGATACACCAACGGAACTAATTACAAACGCGGAAAGTTTTCTAAAGAAGAAATTTGAAAACGATGAAATTATTATTGAAGGTCCAATAATCTTCGATAGTGGAAAATACACTTTGGTTTCATCAATCTTGAATCCTGCTGGAGAAAAGAAAAAATCAATTTTAGGATCTGGAACGGCTCCAATAATAGAGAACAGTAAAATCCCATTGTCATTTAATGTTGATCCGTTGAAATCAAAATTGCTTTTAGAAAGCTTAAAAATGTCAACACCTGATGTTTCATTAATATTTGAATTAGGCTTCTCAGGATTAACAGAAAACTACGAAGCTGAACTAGAAATTGACTGGTCTGAAGTAAAAAAAAGTCATGCCTTTGACGCTGGAGGAAGTGTTTATTTCGTTGGAGCTGATGTAAGTCTTGGTTTTGATAAACTTCGAAAAGACAATGCTATCAAATTTACCAGTGTCGGTAAAAATGAATCGATGGAAAGTTTGGTACAAACAGTTTATAGCAAGCTTTTAGAACTAATGTTTAAACCTACACCTCTAGAGAAAGTTCCTGAAGAGCATCGTGGAGGTTTAGAGGACGCTTTAAGTTCTTTAATCGGAGCAAATGGAGCTATGGGAAGTAGGAATACAACTGGATTCGCACTCAATGTTGGATATCAATATAAAGAACACAGAACAACAGGAAAAAGTAACATGGTTTTCAAAGGCAGAAGCCTTGTTAATAGAAATCACTACATCACATTCAACGCTGGAAATCTATATAAAAAATATGGTGATAATAAAGAAATTTTCAAGGATGTTCCACTTTGGGATCCTGCCTTTCAACAACGTGATGTTTACGTAGGAATAGATGGCACTATCGAAAAAGAGTTTGATAAAATGTTAAACAGTGTAACTGTTAAACTCAATAAAAAACATGAATCTGGTGATGCGACACTTAAAGAAGTTTTATTAACAAAAAACACCTATAAAGATACGAATGGTAAGATAGCAATGTCTTATTTAAATCAAGGAGACTCAGATCAAAACGCTTGGTTGAATTATGAATACCAAACCATTTGGAAATTTATCGGAGGTGGAACATTTTCAGAAGACTGGAAACTCGCTTCTTCATCAATGATAAACCTCTACACTCCATTTCAAAGAAAAAAAATTGAAATCTCTGGAGACATTGAAACACTTCGCTCTAATAATGTTAGAGCAGTTGTAGTGAAAATTAGTTACGACTTTTTTGGAGAGCCAAAATCTAAAAGCTTAACGATTTACCCTAAGAAAGGTGTGAATGATAAATTCTTTGAAATCACACTTCCTAAAGGATCTGACTCTGTAGAGTATTCAATTACATGGTATATCAAAAACGGAGCTCCTATTCGTAAAAATGGAATAGATGAATATGGACTTCTTTTTATCGATGAATTCCCTGAATAAACCAGTCTATTATGAAAACAAATCTAAAATTTTTGACATTACTAACTCTAGTAATAGCATATCATTTTAACTATGCTCAAACACTGGATGCTCGAAAAGAATTAATAATTACTCTTTCCGACAAATCAATAGTCAAAGTATATAAAAAAGCTGAAAGCTTTGATGAAGCATCTAATGAATATTATAGTCTGCCTTCACATTTAAAGTTTTCATTAAACAATGACAAACAACAAGAATTTTCATTCATCACTTATCACGATGATCAAGGAAATCAAAATTCAGTTTTGCACTTTCTAGTTTCATGGGGATTAACAAAATCTCAGAGAAATGAAGTTCAAAAATTATTAGAAAAAAAAGTTGGTGAAAATGCTCGATTTATGGGATCAGTCCTTCCTGAAATTGACCAAAATCATACGAAGGTTAAGATTTCTGGAGACTCAAATCTCACTTCTATACTTAAAAATTCAGCGACTTCTATTGGTCGTACAACAACTTTTCCACACAGCAAATCAGCTTCTTCTTTCAAACTAAGCATTAATGATTCTAAAAGTTTTGAAGAAGCCTTGAAAAGGAATAAAAAAGAACTAAAAAAACTTTTCCTCTCCATGAATTTCAACATTCAATTTAAAGGAAAAAACGGATATGGAATATCAAAAGAACCATATCAATTACAAGAGAATATATACACATTATTAAATCAATAAATCATGAAAACAAAAATTAAACACGTAATTCGAGGGGTAATTTTACTTTACCTGTTACTAAATTTTGCATCGTCCGAAGCTCAAATTGTCGACGATACGAACAAGCTAAGTTTAACACTTAGCGATGGAACACAAGTTATGCTATATGGCGAGGCGTCTAGCTTATCTGATAGAAAATCAAAAAACTATTACTATTTACCTGTTTCTTTAAGATTAGGTGCAAAACCAGACAAAACTCCTGAGTTTCTATTCTTAAAATACATTACTGAAGAAAAAGAAGATGACGGTGGAATTGGTGGAGCTTTGTTACATATGTTAATGGAATGGGGATTAACTCCAAAACAACAAAAAGAAGTAGAACAAATTTTAGCAAAAGGAGAACAAGGAGCAAGGAAAAAGAGTAAGTTAAAAGGAGCTCTTGATGTGAAACCTGATGGAGATAAATCTTTGAGAATCATTTCTGCAACTTTATCTGATGATAAATTAGCTCCTTCTGTAGTTCAGTCTTTAAGTGCACCTGTTTTACCTGGAGCAAAAGTAGCAGTTGCCTCAAACTTAAGTTCTAATGGGGCTCAATTACTAGCAGCAACTTTTGAAAAGACCAGATCAATTACTGATTTATCAATAGAAATGGGATTCAAATACACTACCAGAATTCCAGCTGCTAAAGGACGTGTTATTGTCAATTGGAGCGAAGTTCAAAAACATATGGAAAGAGACTACGCCAAATACGAAGAAGTACATGGTAAAAAAAGTCGCGGTGGATTATTTGGTGGTGTTGCCGATGCTTTATTTGGTAAAAAAAGCGAAGTAAAAAGTAGATCATACGATGAAGTAAGAAGTGTAATTGATCAAATGGTTGAAAAAGAATACATCAAGGTAGATTTTGATGAAAACATTTCTGATGATAGAGTTACCAAAATTAGAGAGGCTTTCTTTGATTTCTTTCTACAAAAAATGACTGAATCTGGTGATTCGGATGTTTTGACGCCACCTACTGAAAAGGAAAAAGAAGCTATGCCAAATATTAAGTATGGAAAAAAATACACCTACAATAGAAGGTTCTTTGAGAGTAGTTTTAAAAAGAAAACTGAAACCTATTATTTAAACTACAGACTAGCGGTTGAGAAACCATTCACTCTTACAGCAAACCTTGCAAGCTGGTACAATGGCGTAAAAAACAACAAAAAATGTGTGGGAACTGTTTTAATGAATGACAAATTCTTTACGCATAGAGACATCAATTTAATTCTTGACTTACAAGCGAAAGAAATGTTCGATAAAGAAATTAATTATGTTACTGTGAATGTTAGAAAAAAGCGAAGCTCTGGTAAACATTTCGATGATTCAAGAACTATTGATGCAGATCATTTAAAAAACAAAGGATTAAAAGCAACAATTAGTTATGCCAGAGGAAACGATAAAAACTCCGAAGTATACGAATACAAAACTCAATGGAGTTTACGCGGAGGAAATATATATCCAAAAGATCCACAATGGATAAAAGGTGATTGGCAAGGAGTAACTCTAGAACCGCCAGTTGTTCCAAGAACTATTGAATTTGAAGCAGACCTTGAAGAGTTGAGTTCATTAGGTGTTGTTCGTGCCACATTATTATTAAGATACTATAGGTTTGGTGAAGAAGTAGAAACGAATGTTCCTCTTACAGTTTCAAAAGACGAACCTCTTGTTGAGAAAATGATCTTCACCGATAGAAATACCCAAGGTTATGCATATCAACTTGTCCTTACTCATAAAGAAAAAGGTAAAATGGCTTTAGGATGGGATGATAAAATTAATGATGATTATATCTATGCTTCTATTCCAGAGGAATTAAGAGATGAGGATCCTGATTATTTAGAAAAAATTATTGAAGCCGGTAAGGTTATTTTAAAACCTGGAGCAGATGGAAAAGTCAGTAAAGAAGCATCAATACTTGACAAATTCAAGGACGTAATTGGAATTGTGAAAAACTAATATTCAAAGTTTTTCAAAAAAATTAAAACTAATAAGATGAAAAAATTATATAAAACCATATGTGTGCTTTTTGTATTGTTTAGTTACTTAAATACAACCCATGCACAGCAACAAATTTTACTAGATAAACCAGTAAGAGCAGGAGAACTCATTCTTTTCCCAGATTTAAACAATAGAAGTAATTACTATTATCTTCCTGATAAACCTCAACTTGCTTCTCATCCTACTGGAGATCCTATATTTTCTTTTTTACGTTATGTGAAAAATGAAGAATCTGCCGCTGACTCAAATGATGGAATTTCCGAAAGCTCTATTGGAGGTGGAATTGTTCACGCTTTAGTTGAGTTAAAAGTTCCTGAAAAAATGATTAAAGATGCTGAAAGAGCCTTAAGTCGTGTCGATAGCAACGGTAAAATAATTGGGCCAGTCGTATTCAAATCTGGAACGGTTTCTTTAATCTCTTCTGTTGCAAAACCAAATGGTGAATTTGAAGCAAAAGTGTGTGGATTAGGTAATGCACCAATTTTAGAAAATCAACGTTCAGCTGTTTCTGTTCATATCAACAAATTGGGATCAAAAATTCTTTGGGAAACCTTTAATACTCCTACTCCTGATTTTAGTGCACATTTTGAGATGGAAGTTGAAGGATATCAATCGCCGAAACGAGTAACAATTGAAGCTAACTTTGATAGAATTTATAAACACCAAACTTTTGAAGCTGCTCTTGCTGCTCCTGTCTTATCTGCTGAAATTAAAGCAAGCTTTGACGACCTTTTCGATTCGGGAGCAATTAAACTAACGCAAATTGGAGATGATGAAGAGCTTAATAAGTTAAAAGAAGCTGCTTACACTCAATTAATGAATTTAATGTTTGATAAAGTTGGTGGTACAGGTGTTCCTCAACTAAATCAATTAACACCTAACACACAAAAAAGTATGTTAGATCGAGCTACTGAACAACTACAAAAAGCTCGTAAAGAAGCGAGAGACGAAAATAGAAGATTAGATGCTTTAGAGCAATCGAGAGCAGAAAGAAATAGAGCAACACAAAGAAGAGCTCAAACAAGAGCAGATAGTGTAAGAACTGCAGGTGGTCATCAGCCAATTACTAGAAGTCAAGACACAGCTGATAATGAAGACGATGATGAAACAGAAACACCTAAAAGAGAACCAATTCCAAGTTTATCAGTAGCCGTTTCTTATCAAATGAAACAAGTTAGAAGACGTGGAGTTTATAAGATTGACTTAAATAAATATACGCAAACAACTAAAACATTGCCTTTTGATTACAATTTAGGAGATGTAAAAAGTAAATGTCCTTCTTGTTTTAGAGAAATTAACGCAGACGATCCTTTAATGAAACAACGTCAGATTAATGCAACTCTTGGAGGAATGAATGCGGATGATTTTAAACATGTAAACTTTGTAAATGTGATTATGCGAAAAAAACATGGAAATGATCAAGAAACTGTAGATGAAATAAAAATTGATAAATCTGAATTTAACAAACAAGGAAATTTCTTTAAGATGTTATACGGTTGGAAAGGTGATAATGATAGAGACAAGTGGTTAGCTTATGATTTTAAAACTTTATGGAGTTTTAGAGGAAACCATAAAATAGAATCAGATTGGGAAACTACAAAATTTGGTAGCATTGCCTTAGAACCACCTTTAGTTAAAAAACCAATTTACATAGAAGTTGATGAAGATTTCACACTCGAGAAAAACATAAAAGCTGTTGAAATTAAAGTGTACAGTAAACTTGGAGAAAAGAACGAAGTAAGTAGTACTAATCTTCGTGTCAACAAATCAGAATTATCAAAAACAATTGAGATTTTACTTCCTAGAAACTCTGAAGATTACGAATATGAAATCACTTATTTCATAAGAGGAGAACGTCCTAAGAAATCAGGTTTACAAAAGTCGGACTATGGTAGAATCGATGTAGACAGGTTTATGTAATATTTAAAAAATTGAAATCATGAAATCAAATAAATATATCAGAATAATAATAGCGATGCTATTCGGTTTCTTAGCTCAAGTAACCTTAGCACAAGAAGGGTACCCAAACAACACTTCAGGTACCAATAAAGAAATTCGAGTAACTCTTCCATTCACATCAGGAGAGACTACAATAAAAGTAACAGAAATTAATAACGAGTATCTATTCGAAGGAGACATTGTGTTTCCAAAATCTGGAGGTCGTGGTGGAGCTGCTTTAGCTTCTTCAAGTACTAGATGGAGTGGTTCTAAAATGCCTTATGTAATTGCAAGTGGTCATCCAAAACGAGCAGATATACTTTGGGCTATTAATCATATCAATACTAATACTAATGTTTGTGTAGTTCCAAGAACTACAGAATCAGATTATGTTGAATTTGTATATCAAGCAGGAATTTGCGGTTCTTCTAGACTAGGGAAAGTTGGAGGAAAACAAACAATTAAAATTGGTGACAGTTGCGGAAACACAAGAGGAAGTGCTGTTCATGAAATGATGCATGCTTTAGGTTTTTATCATGAGCAAAGTAGAGATGATAGAGATCGATATGTTACTATTAATGGTTCAAATATTATATCAGGAAAGTCTCACAACTTCAGAAAATACAATCAAAGTTGGTATCATCGTTTCTGGCCGGAAGGAAGAAACATGGGAAATTATGATTATGGTTCAATTATGCATTATGGTTCAACTGCCTTTGGTAAACCTAAATCAGGAGGTGGACGTATGACCACAATTGTTCCGAAAAGAAGTGGTGTTACTATTGGTCAACGAAATAGAATGAGTGCAACGGATATTGCAAGTATCAATGGTATTTATCCTACTGCTTGTAGTTCGTCATCATCAACAAGTACAGCTTCAAGCGACGACCCTGGAACCAGCGACACCAGCACAAGTACCTCAACTTCAAATAGTAGCTTTGATATTTCATATCCAATCAGATTAATCCCTCAAACTTCTAGAGTTTCCTGTTGGGCTACCGCAGCAGCAATGATTGTTGCATGGAGAGATAATGTTAGGAGTATCAGTCCTGAAGATATTGCTAGAGGAATTAATGGTTGGAGAACTTATTTCTACAATAATGGACTTCCACCAGATAATACCGAAATGTTTAGTGTTTGGGGATTCAATTATGATCATCCTCAAAGTTATACCGTAGAAGGATTTGCTTCTTTATTACAAGGTGGACCATTATGGGTTGCCACTGATTTACAAGATGGAGCTCATGTTGTTGTCGTTGCAGGAATTAGAGGTGATGGAACACCAAATGGAACAATCCTAAAAATTTATGATCCATGGGAACAAGGAATGACAAGATTTAGAAGTTCAAATAGAGGTTCTGTATACGAATTAACTTATCAAGAATTTGTGAATCGACAAGAAACATTGGCTTTCAGGGAACTTAGCGAACCAAGTGCTTTTTATGTTGCTTACTAAAAACTTAAATGAAACATCATGAAAACCTACTTTGACAAAAAATCATTGTTACATCTAAGCTTTTTAGTTGCATTACTAATAAGTGTAACAATGGTAAAAGCTCAAACTGTATTTAAACATACAGTCAGCTCATCGAACACGAAACAACATATATCGTCCATAAACCATAGCAGTTCTAATGGAAAGAAAGATAAGATTCTTATTGTAACTCACGATTATGGAAAACTAGGACCTTATCAAACAAAAGCTGTGGGTGTTTGGTACAATGGAAAAAAATGGACTGTTTTTAATCAGGATAGAACTCCTATAAAAGCAAATACTAAGTTCAATGTATTGGTAACGAACAAATCAAACAATGCTTTTATTGTGAAAGCAAAAGCTAACACAAAATCAGTAGTTGTTTCACATCCAAAACTTAATAGAAACCCGAATGCTACATTTTTAGCAACTCCAAATTGGGGTTCTAGAGGGCCATATAACAAAAGTCCAATTGGTGTTTACTATTCTACTTCAAAGAAACAATGGAATATTTTTAATACCGATGGCAAAACGATACCTAAAGGAGCTCAGTTTAATATTTTAGTAAACTCTAATATATTCAAACACAAGGTTAATAGTTTGAATAAAAAGGGACATATTACTTATATAAATAATGCTAAAACAAACAAAAAAGATAAATCTTTAGTTTTTGCGACATTTAATTCTCAAACTTCAATTAAGAATTTTAAAAATCCGATTGGTGTTTGGTACAGTAATAACAAATGGTCCGTTTACAATGAAAATAGAAGTCAACTAAAAGGAAACGAAGCCTATAATATTTTATCTCTTTCTTCTAACAAAAGAACATTTCCGATAATTACCAAGCCTCCTGTTTTAGTAAAAACTGATACAAAACCTGCTAAAATTGACAGTAAGGGTTTAAAAAACATTGGATTGGTAAAATATATTCCAATTAGAACGACAGGTACGAGCACCTCAAACAACAAAGAAAGAAAAGGTCCGGACATTACTAAATATGAAGATATTGAAACTCTCTTAGATGGGGACTCTTACGTTTCATTTATAGAAAAACTGAATGTATTCCGTAAGATTTATAAAGATCAAAATAGCAACTCTAATGTCTATTATTATTTCCCATCTGAGTACACCTTAATGTGGAATAAAGAAACCAATGAATATGCTTTCAACATTTATTACATGTCAGCAGAAGGAACTAGAGGTAGTGTATTAGTTAATGCGGAGTTAACTCCACAAGTAAGTAGTGAAGACATCAAATTAGCAGAAAAACTATTAGCAAGTAAACTTAGAAAACCAGTAAAGTTAATGCCAATGGATTTAAGAGATGTTCCTAAAGTAGATTTCGGAGCAACATTAACAAATTTTAATGTAAAACCTGAAAGTATTAACACAAGTATTCCTTCAGATTATCATAAACCTATCATACTAGATTGGAGAATGGATAGTAACATAGACGATTTTGTAGGTGCTATGTTAAACAATATTGGAGTAAATATTAATTTAGAATTTAGACCATATGGAGATGAAACTACAGTGATTAATGTTCCTGTGAATCTAGAAGTAAATTCTCCTTTAACTTTTGGTAAAATTGAATTTTCAAACACGAACGAACTTCTTGAAAACTGGGTTAATCCTATTGACTATCCAATTGTTCCGAAGAGTATAGTTGTGTTAAGAAAACAAGGAAGTCGTAACTATTTTGAAACTCTTGATTTAGAAAGTGAAGAAATAGCAACAGGTGAAACATTACATATTTCTGAGAGTGTAAGAAATAAATTAACAAGTAAAAACAACATCGTTAATTTATGGTTGGATTATGCTTTAAACAAAGATTGTAATTCATGTAATCAGACTGTAAAAAAGAAAATAATTACAGGTACTTCTCATAATGAAATTACTAATCTAAGTGTTCAAATACTGAATGCATTATCGTATTCTAATGCCCATTCAATGAAACTTATAATCAAGTCTATCCAAGCAGATCCGAATGGAATTAATGAAATTACTTTTCCTGCATTTAGTATCAAAGAAGACGATCAAGAATTCGAAGGAATTCAATTATTTGTTCCTGAAAACAAAGAACTTTCTTACAGTTATCAACTTATAACCATTATGAAAGATGGAGAGGTTAAAACGAGTAAATGGGAAACGAGTAATTCAAGTTTATTGGTTATTGGTGAAAGCCAGATTAAAAAATTATACGACCATAAAGAAAAATCTGAACTAGAAAAACTAAAAGACTCTCTTCTCTCTGATCATAAAGATGATTTGATTGAAAAAGGGAAAGAATTATTAGATGATATTCTAGGTAAAAAGGAGAAAGAAGATACTCCTAAAGAAGACGAAGAATAAACTAAATTTTCATTAAAAGATAAACAATCATGAGGATCGGTAAGTTTTTAGTAAACATATTTAATTTTGTTTTCATAGCTAATACTTTTCAACTATTTGCACAAGTTGATTTCAGCTCAAAACAGATAATTGATGGTGTAGCAATTTTTCGTGATACCGCCGATCCTCTATTGTTTTATTATGAGCCTGGTGATTTAATCCTGAATACCACAGCTAATGGAGAGCCAGATTTCAACTTTTTAGATCTTCGTTACACAGGAACGAAATGCTCCAGCGATAGTGGAGAAAAGAAATTTATGAGTATTGTTCAATTTGGAGTAACAATGCAAAAAATTCCATCTGAAAAACTCAAAAACATAAAGTCAGCTTTAAAGAAATATGGAAGGTATACTCTTAAACCTCTACCTATTTCGCACATTAATACAAGGCTAATTATTCCTGTTGAAAAAAACAATCAGAAAAGACATGAGCCAATTGAAAATGAAGGAGTTTTAGAAGCTAATGATAAATCAGGCTTTAGTAGTTCGAATTCGTTTTGGACCAAAAGGACATATACAATTCGTTTGAATCAATATGAATCACAATTATTAAATCAACAATTAAAAGATAATTTACTGGGTATTAATCTAAACTATGTTTATCATTCGAATGTTTCAGTTAATAACGAACAAATAACTGGGTCAAAAGAATTAGTTGAGAAATTTGAAAAAGACAGTTTAAATGATACCTCTAAAAACATTCAAAATCGAGTTATTAAAAGTAATACATTGACCATAAATGTAAACACTAAAAAGTATCCCGACATTATTAAACAAGTTGATTTAAATGAAGAAATACCTCCAACTTATGCAGCTATTGAAGTGAAATGTTATGACTTCAAGGAAAATTTACGTCCAGAATTATATATGAAAACTATTGAAATAGAAGCGACAAGTGTTTCCAATGATAAGAAAATCAAAATCAAAACTAAATTCAGAAAAAAGTATTCAGATTTATATAGTCAGTCAATTAACTTTCCTTATGCTGTTAACATGAACGCTCCTATGCGCTATCGTATTACTGAAATAACTAAAAATGGAGATCGATCTATATCAGAATGGATTTATAAACCAGAATGCAATTCAATTATCGATATCACTTCGTCACAAAATGAGCAAAACATCAAAAACGAAATTATTGATATTGAAATGAATCCAACCATTTTTGAAGATGAATCCATCACAAAAGTTAAATTTAACCTACATTATTTTCAGCAAGAAAAACAAAAAACAAAAACGTTAACCTTTTCAAGTAATGATGATTTGCCCTTAAAATCAATTCGATTTGCACATGATAAAAACAGTTCTATTTCTTATTCTATTTCAAAATACACTTCTTTAGATGAAGAGCTAATAATAGTTGAAAAGAAAGAAATAAAAGAAAACTACATTTATTTCAACAATATATAATATTATCCTAGCCAACCTTCTCTATCTAAGCTTCTATATTGTATTGCTTCTGCAATATGAGATGTATTCACTTGTATAGAGTTATCTAAATCTGCGATTGTTCGGCTAACTTTTAAAATTCGATCGTAAGCTCTTGCGGATAAATTCAATTTTTCCATAGCATTTTTTAACAAGGATTTACTTTCCTCAGATAATTTACAAAACTCACGAATTTGTTTCACAGTCATCTGAGCGTTGTAATGAATATTTTCAAATTCTTTAAATCGCGCTGATTGAATTAACCTCGCTTTTATAACTCTCTCACGAATTGTAATACTGCTTTCACCTTTACTTTCTTCTGATAATTTTTCGAAAGGAACTGGTGTTACTTCAATATGAATATCTATTCTATCTAACAAGGGTCCAGAAATTTTACTCATATATCTTTGCATTTCCGCTGGAGAAGATAAAAACTGATTATTTTCATCGTTAAAAAACCCAGAAGGACTTGGATTCATACTCGCAACTAACATAAAACTGCTAGGATAGGTAATTGTAAATTTTGCTCTAGAGATAGTGACTTCTCTGTCTTCCAATGGCTGACGCATTACTTCTAAAACCGATCGCTTAAACTCGGGTAATTCATCTAAAAATAAAACGCCATTATGTGCTAATGATATTTCTCCTGGTTGTGGATATTGTCCACCACCTACTAAAGCAACATCAGAAGTTGTATGATGCGGAGAACGAAACGGTCGTTGATATAAAACCCCTGAATCTTTTACCTTTCCAATAACAGAGTGAATTTTTGTTGTTTCAAGAGCTTCTTCTAGTGTCATTGGTGGCAAAATGGATGGTAATCGTTTTGCTAACATTGTTTTCCCCGCTCCCGGTGGTCCAATAAGAATAATATTATGTCCTCCTGCAGCAGCAATTTCCATACATCTCTTAATCGATTCTTGTCCTTTTACATCTGCAAAGTCAAAATCTAATTCATTATTGTTGGAATTAAAAACATCAAAAGCATCAATTTTTGTTTCGGTTAAAAATGCATCTTCATTAAAATGATGGATTACTTCTTTAATATTTTCAACTCCAAAAACAGTTAAACCATCAACTATAGCAGCCTCTTTTACGTTATCCTTTGGTAAAATTAAATACTTAAATCCTTCTTCCTTGGCTTTAATTGCAATTGGCAATGCTCCTTTTATAGGTTGTAAATTACCATCAAGAGAAAGTTCTCCCATGATAACGTATTCATCAATTTTTTCTGATTTTATTTGTCCAGAAGCTCCTAAAATTCCCATCGCAATTGTCAAATCATAAGCTGCTCCTTCTTTTCTGATATCAGCAGGCGCCATATTTATGATTATCTTTTTTCCTGGTAATTTGTAATTGACATTAGCTAAGGCTGCAGAAATTCGATAGGAACTTTCACGTACAGCATTATCGGGTAATCCAACTAAATGATATCCGATTCCTTTATCAATATTTACTTCAACGGTAATGGTAATTGCCTCGACACCGAAAACGGCCGAGCCATGAACTTTAACTAGCATATTTTTCTTTTAGCAATTTTATGCTAAGTAAATAGTTTTTGACTTAACAGACAAAATCAATTTTAATTTTTCTTTTAAATCAAACACTAACTATGAGAAAACCTATCCTATTCTTTTATGAATTTAAATGACTGTTTTATGTTATCCGAAGTAACCTGCAAAATATAAACTCCTTTCGCCAACCCTTTAACATCAAGGTTAAATTTGTTTGTTTCATCAATATTTTTACCCGATGAAACAGTTCTTCCATTTGTATCAAAAACCACAAAAGATTTTATCCTATTATCACTTTGAATATGTAATAAATCTTTTGATGGATTTGGAAAAAGAATTGTGCTTTTCTTCTCTATATCACTTACAGATAAAGTAGGTTCTTTTATTTCTGTACCAACTGTATTAGTAGTTATCGCAGGATTAAAATCGAAATAAATATCAGCAACTCCATTAATTATATTACCTACAACCACATCATTTTTGGGTTTGATTTTGAACGCAATGTACCCATGCGAATTAGGTTCATCTGAAGTACTATCTGGTAAGTAAATATTATCGAACACAAAATTTACATTTCTTTCTCCAATAACTTCCACTACTCCACTGTGACTTAGACTTTCTAGTTGCATTGTTTTCCAATCTAGTTTTTCATCTAAAATATGATTTACTTTTACATTTATTGCGTCAGCATTTCCAGTATTTTGAAAACGAATGATATAATGCAAATAGTCATCTATCTCAGAAATCAAAATCTCATCTCCTTCTAAAACTCTAATATCATTAGGGTCATAAGAACCTATTACAATTTGATTCAGTTCGAATTGATTGTCCTTTTCCGTAGCATCAGTTACGGGAATTACTAAACTCACTTTTGTTGTTAAAATATCTCCAATATTAGTTACAGGTGGCGCAAACACATTGAAATTTAAATTAATAATACGAGTTTCGAATGGTTTTATGGCATCAAAACTAAAAGTTAATGTATTTTCAGTTTGAGATTTTATTGCCTCACTAGCGGTTAAAAATTGCATTTTTGAATTATTAAATTCAAAATTTATATCGCCACTTAAAGTAGTTGATCCAAAATTTTTAAATACAATTTTATAGGTTGTATCAAAACCAGGTCTAGGCTCATTTATTGACGGATAAACGGCAATATTCAAATCGTTTATTTCATTTACTTTTTGAATACAAAAATTTAATTCTTCAGTTGTATTGAAACCAGTAAAATCGCTTTCTTTAGAAACAGGACTTGAAGTGAAATAATTTGGAAGATTTTCGATTCTAGTTGTAAAAGTCCCCTCACTTAGAGCCATATTATAAAATCCATTTTTTTTCTGAGGGAAAGTAGCAAAGGAATCAGAATCACTTATTGAGGAAATCATAAAACTACTCATTGGTAAATCAGTACCATCGCATCCGTCATTATTCTCATCTAAACGAACTAACCCCGTTATAAAATTACCTCGATTTTCTCCTAAATTTTTAAATACAGACACTTTACTTTCTCTACTATTACTAAAATAACCGTAGGTAACTAAAACGTCTTTATCACCATCATTATCTACATCTGCAGCATTTACATACCTGGCAATACTATTATTAAATAGTTCATGAATAATTTGTCTTTCAGCAAAATTTCCTTTCCCATCAATATTTTCATACCAAGAAAGTTTCCCTGAGGTATTTGAATGCCCTGATGCGGTTAAAACATCCATGTCACCGTCATTATCTAAATCGACTGAATGAATTGATTCTCCATGAATTGAAAGTTTTGATATGTCATGTTGTTTATTAAACACACCATTATCATTTTCGTACCAAGCAACAGCAACAAATGATCCTCCTCCATTATTATCAACCCCGACAATATCATTATCACCATCACCATCAATATCGGAAGGGTAAATAGCTTTCATAGAATCAAAAGTTGACATTTGTTGTTTCTGAAAATTACCTAAACCATCTGAATTGTAATATAGAAACATACCAGTGTTAAATGACGACCCTATAACATCTAATTTATCATCACCATTAAAATCAGCAATTTCGAGAGATGTTATAGATCCACTACTTCCACCAGACCTAATTACACGTTCTGGTCCAAAAACACCATTTACATTTTCATGCCAAAATATTTTATTAGCACTGTAAAAACCAAAAATTAAATCAGTATCACCATCATCATCAATATCACCTGCACGTATAATTGTTGCTCCACTTCCTTGATCGTTTATAATATGTTCAACATCAAAAGTTCCTAAACCGTCTGTGTTTTCATACCATTTAAGAATCCCTTTATGACTTACTGCAATATCGATGTCATTATCGCCATCTACATCAATTGGATAAGTATAAGGAGTTGAATTTCCAGTTCCTGGGTTTTCTGTAACAATATGCTGAGTACTGTAAAAACCTTTACCATTTACGTTTTCAACCCAACTAAGCTTTGCATCGTGCTGAGAATTTGTTAATAAATCTATATCGCCATCACCGTCAAAATCTGCAGGATAAACAGCAAAAGGGAACTCCGCTCTTCTCCCGATAACTAACTGATTACTAAAACTTCCTGAATTGTCAACATTCCTATACCATGCTACTTTATCATCTTCATAAGATGCTGATAATATATCATTCTTACTATCTCCATCTAAATCAGCAACTATTACAGTTCTCGCATCATAAGCCTTATTTGTTATTTGAATTTGATTACCAAAGTTACCGGACCCAAGATTAAGATGAGTTTTAATTTCATTACCAGAAGTATAAACAACATCAATTAACTCATCTCCATTCAGATCCGAAAAACTCATATATTTCGGACTATCTATACCTGTAAAAAGAACAGCCTCATTTCCAAAATCACCTAACCCATCTTTATTTTCATACCATTGAATTTGTTCATCATTTTTAGACATTGTTGCAATATCTAAGTCCTTATCTCCATCAAGGTCTCCTAAAAATATTCTATTCAAACTTTGATAGGCAGTAGTAAATTCAACAATAGACTCAAATCCTCCATTGGTTCCACTATTTTTTAAACAAGCAATTTCCTTTTCGCCTGAATAACCAACAACAATATCATCTAATTGATCGCCATTAACATCTCCCATTGCTAAGACCGAAACTTGCTCTGAAAAAGTATGAATTATATTTTCACTATCAACGAAATTACCTGTCCCATCATTTTCTAACCAAAGTAACCTTCCTTCATATGGCCAACTATCATATCGATAATAAAGAACTATGTCTTTATCTCCATCAACATTTATATCATTAACAGCAATTAATCCTGGTTTATAGTTCGTTCCATACTCCAGGGTTTGAATTAATTGAAAATTTCCAAATCCATCTACATTTTTAAAAATTTTAATCTTATTTCCTATTGAGTGAACAATATCAACATCGTTATCGTTATCTAAATCAGCTATTTTCAAGAAACTATCTGAACTTGAACCTTCTTGAATTAAATTTGCTTCTCCAAAATGACCTTTCCCATCAATATTTTCATACCACTTTAAACCTGATCCTGAAACTATAATATCTAAATCGTTATCTCCATCAATATCGGCTGTAATCATTTCTTTCGGCCATCTAGTCGCATAACTTTCTCCAGTAATGATAGTTTCTTGAAATCCAATTTGTGAGGTCAATTGTGTAGAGAAAAAAACAATAAAAGCAAATAGTAATTTTTTCAATTTCATTTTTTATTTTTTTGGATGAATAAACTGTTGTTTGAAATGCAATGAAGTGTATCAAATCAGAGTAGTCCTCTAAAATCCTTTTTCACATTAATTGACTTCAGTCCTCAAATTTTTCGCAAATAACGCATATTTACATTTAATAACCTCTCGTTTTATATAAAATTAGTATCATAAGAGTTAGAGTATTAAATTTAATCTGGACCTAATGTTAAAAAATTAAATATATTTGTCTCTAAGTCTACCCCAAATCAATCAAAAAGCTATTGACAATCAATTAAACCATTCTATTTGAAAAATTTTTCATTCATAAATCTTTTAAGGTTATCCTTAATTGTTTGTACATTAATTCATTTTAATGTGCACTCACAAAATAGAGCTTCGATTTCAGGTATAGTTTCGGATGAATTTGGAGGAACAATTCCTGGAGCTAAAGTGAGTATTGAAGGAACTTCACTAGCAACCTCTACTGATGCGAATGGATATTATAAATTTGACGTAGAAGAAGGAGAATATGTTTTAAACGTAAGCTTTATAATGTATAATTCTTCATCAAAAGCTATTAAAGTAAATGTTGGAGATGATGCTCATTTAGATTTTATACTTTCTGCAGGTTTTTCAATTGATGAACCTATTTCATTAGGATCAAGAGCAAAACCAAAATCACTCCTAAAAACTACAGTGCCAGTTGATATTATTTTTCCAGAAGAAATTTCAAATTCTTCGCATATAGAAATTGGTCAAATTCTACATTATTTAGTTCCATCTTTCCATTCCACACATCAGACTATCTCGGATGGCACAGACCATATTGATCCTGCGAGTTTAAGAGGATTGGGACCCGATCAAGTTTTAGTTCTTATTAATGGTAAAAGAAGACACTCAAGTTCTCTGTTAAACGTAAACGGAACTGTGGGAAGAGGAAGTGTAGGTACAGATTTTAATGCTATCCCAAAAGCAGCGGTGGATAGAATTGAAATTCTGAGAGACGGTGCTACTTCTCAATATGGCTCAGATGCAATTGCTGGAGTTATTAATATTATTCTTAAACAACAAACAGAAGTTATTAGTTTGGATGGACAATTTGGAACTAATGCTACTGGAGATGGAAAAACAAGATATTTCGGAGCGAATTTAGGACTAGAAATAGGTAAGAAAGGATTTTTAAATATTTCTGCAGAATATAGAAGAAGAGAAGCTACTAATAGAGCTGGAGATTATACAGGTGCGGTTTATGATAACGATCCCGCTGTTGACACTCAATTGATTAATCAGAATGATTTTTTTAATCAAACAGGTTTTAGCAACCGTAGGGTTATGGAAATTGGGAATGCAGGGACACAAAATCTTAGTTTTTTCTTTAACGGTGAACTTCCTATTAATGAAAACACAAAATTCTATTTCAACGGAGGTCGAAATAATCGCCAAGGAAATTCAAGAGGTTTTTTCCGGTTCCCAAAAGATGAAGATAGAGTTGTACTTGAGTTAAACCCAAATGGATTCTCTCCGAAAATATTAACTGACATCCGAGATGATGCCATTACTGCTGGTATTACAGGAGTTAAAAACGATTGGAATATTGATTTTAGCCAGTCTTTGGGAATTAACACAATAGGTTTTAATGTAGAAAACTCAAATAACGCTTCATTAGGCATTTCATCTCCAAGAGCTTTTAATTCCGGTGGTTTTAGATATCAGTTAAGTACTACGAATTTAGACATAACAAAAAACTATGATTATTTAGAAGGATTGAATCTTGCCATTGGAGGAGAATTGCGACTTGAAAATTATCAAATTGTAGCGGGAGAAGAAGCCTCTTATATAGATGGTGGGAGTACTTATATTGATATCAATGGAATGGAACAACCAAGAATTCCTGGTGCTCAAGTATTTCCGGGAATTAGACCTGAAAATGAATTAAGTAGATTTAGAACAAATGCTGCCGCTTATGTGGACGTTGAATTAAATCCAACCGAAGCTTTATTGCTTAAAGCTGCTATGCGTTATGAATTTTATAATGATTTCTCTGGACAAACTATATGGAAACTTGCATCTCGATATAGCTTTTCAGACAATTTAAGTGCTCGAGCCAGTTTTTCAACAGGATTTAGAGCTCCTTCACTTCATCAGGTATATTTTCAAAACGTAAGTAATCAATTTATCGATGGTGAAATTAAAGAAGTTGGTACTTTTAATAGTGAAAGTGCTATTGTAAATGATGCTTTTGAACTTGACGAATTAAAGCCTGAATTATCCAATCATTTTAGCTTAGGATTTAGTGGTAAACTTGATAATACTTTTACTTTTTCATTAGATGTTTATAAAGTTTCCATTAAAGATAGAATCGTATTATCCGCAAGATTAGAAGATGGTTTTGAAACTATACTCGAACCTTTTAACGTTAGTGCTGCACAATTTTTAACTAACGCAATTGACTCTAGTACAGAAGGTATTGATGCTGTTGTAAATTATAGAAATAAAATAGGTGAAGGAGAATTATATGCTTCTTTGGCTGCAAACTTTAACAACACCAAAGTAGATAGAATCAATATTGGGAGTGGACAAATTGGAGGTATGAATGAAAATGCAATTTTTAATCGTGAAGAAGTAGCACGAATAGAATCTGCGCAACCTAACTTTAAAGTCAACTCACTATTCTCATACGATTGGCGTAATTTTGGATTTCAAATTCGTAACACTTATTTTGGTAAAGTTACCTACGTACACCCAAGTGATGGGGACCAAAATAACTGGGTTCTCAACGAGTTTAATGGAAATATAGAATCTAGAGACCAAACTTTTTCTCCTAAAATTTTGACTGATTTATCTGTAAGCTATAAATTAGAAAATTGGATAAATCTTAGTTTTGGTGCAAATAATGTTTTCAATATTTTACCAGATAAACATAAACATTCAGCAAATACAAGCCAAGGTAATTTTACGTATAGTAGACGTGTTCAACAATTTGGAGTGCGAGGAGCTCACTACTTTTTACGTTTAGATTTGAAGTTATGATACAAATAAGAACAAAGTTTCTATTTTTTATTCTACTTGCCTTTTTAAATACCATAAATTCTTTCGCACAAACGGAAGAGGTAAAAAGAAGACAAAGAGCTTTGTTTATATTTAATTTTGCCGAACAAATTGGCTGGTCTAAAACTATTAAAAATGATTTTACGATCGGGGTTTTAGGGAAAGATCAGGTTTATACGAACTTAAAAGACTTGGCAAAATGGAGAAAAATCCAAAACAAACCTGTTAAAATCAAACAGTTTTCTTCTATTAAAGACATTAAAAATGTCCAACTAGTTTTTGTAAACCAAAAGTTTAACTACGACATAAATTACCTTATTCATAAAATCACGAATAAAAACATTTTATTAGTTACAGAAGATTATGGTTACAAAACCTCAATGATTAACATAGTGAGTGTTAATAATTCCTTTTCTTATGAAATTAATGAACAATTACTCTCTAAAGAAAATTTTAAAATTGCTCCTTCATTAAAAAGGTTTGCAATATCATCTTCCGAAAAATGGAAACAACTGTACAAAACAACAGAAAAAGAGTTAACGAAAGCGGAAGAGACAACGTCAGAACAGAAGGAAGTTATTGAAAATAAAGAACAAAAGATCCAATCTCAACAGCAAACAATTAAGGTTCAAGAAAAAGAACTCACTGTTAAAGATGAATCTATTCAAGAACAAACAGAAGAAATTGAAAAACTTTTCGATGAAAATGAGTTTCAAAAGAAAAAATATGAAGAAAAGTTACTGATTGAAAAAGAGCTTGAAAAACGAATTCAAAAGCAATTAGGTTCGATACAAAAACAAGAAAAAAATATTCTTTTAATCAATTCTGAAATAAAAAAACAACACAAAAAATTAGTGGAACAATCAGAAGAAATTGATCTTAAAGAAACTATACTAAAAGAGAAAGACCATAAACTAAATACTCAAAAAACAATTAACTATCTTCTTATCATTTTAGTTGGGTTTGTTTTATTAATCAGTTTCTTAATTTTTAGAAGCTATACCACATTAAAAAAATTCAATAAAGAGCTTGCCATAAAAAACAATCAAATTAATAAACAAGCAATTCAATTAGCAGCCAAAAACAAAGAATTAGAACAATTTGCTCATATTACTAGCCATGATTTGAAAGAACCTTTAGCTTCTATTTTTAGTTTTGCCAACGAATTAGAAGAAAACCATAAGGAAGAACTCAGTGAAGATGCAGGTACGTTTGTTCGTTTTATTACCAGAGCTAGTAATCGTGGATTACAATTCATTGATGCATTATTAGGTTACTTTAAACTAGGAAACTCAGAATCAACTTCTGAGTTAATAAATTGTAACAAACTTATTTCAGATATCGAAACAGATTTATCAAGTCTTATAACAAGAAATAACGCTACAATAAATAAAGGAGAATTACCAACTATTACAGGATCTACAATTGAATTACGATTACTATTTCAAAATTTAATTAATAACGCTATTAAGTTTAAAAAAACTGATACCGATCCTATTATAAATATTACCTCTCAAAAGATATCACCTGATAATAACCATACATTTTATTGGAAGTTTTCAATTTCAGATAATGGAATTGGAATTGCAGACGAACATAAAGATCGAATATTTGTAATATTTAAAAGACTACACTCAAAAGAACAATATGACGGAACTGGAATTGGTTTAGCATACTGTAAGAAAATCGTAGAGTCAATTGGTGGAAAAATTTGGTTTGAATCGCAAAAAGGCATCGGAACAACCTTTCATTTTACAATTCCTATTCAGGAAAATGTAACATAATCATAATACACTTTCATAAGAATCACATTAACAAAAACTTATCTAAAAGAGCGTTTTTGAAACAAATTCGAAACTACTCGAAAAGAATAGAAAGTAAATTCGCAGAAGTAAAAGATGAGAATCTTAAGACTCATACATGCATCAAAACGGAGTTGGGGGATAAAGTTTTATGCAGAACTTAAGATTTAAATAACTATAACAACAAAGCAGCTTTGCTTTGTTGTTTTTTTTAATAAAAAAAGTGCGATGTAAACAAACCGCACTTTAAAATCTTTTGTAAAATATAATGAAGTATATATAATCCCCTAAAAAAATCTTCACTAGTATTTTAATAAACCCCAAAAGACATTTCTAAATTTACAGAGAAAGCTTCTTTTTACTCTTCAAAATTGTTACACAACAAAAACAACCTCAACGAATTGAAAAACAACCTATTAAACCCTAAAAGTTCAATAAAGTTACATTAACCAAAATAAAGGACTTATGACTTTTTAAACTCATTTGGAGTTTTTCCAAACTTATTTTTAAATGCAGTAGAGAAATAATTTGGTGACGAAAAACCAACAGAGTAGGCAATATCAGCTATTGATAAGTCTCTATTTTCAGATAAAAGTAGCTTACTTTTTTCTAATCTAATATTTTGAATATAATCACTAATTGTTATACCTAATACAGCTTTTGTTTTTCTATATAATTGAACTCGAGAAATATGTAATTCTTCTGCTAAAATTTCAACCGAAAAGCTTGAATCATCAAGATTAGCATTAATTAAATCATTCAGTTTATTAATAAAGACAACTTGCTTATCTGAAACTTGTTTTTTTTCTTTTCTAATAATCTGATTAGATTCGTCAGAATTTAGCTGAGAAAAGTATTTTTGAAGTTGCTTTCTATTATTTAGTAATGTTTCCACTGACTGCGATAGAACCGAAAGATTAAAAGGCTTCGTTAAGAACATATCAACTCCAGATTTTAGTCCTTTCAAATGCGCCTCATCAGTATTTAGGGAAGTCAACATAATAATTGGAATATGTGAAGTTCTTTCATCATTTTTGATGAACTCACAAATTTCAAATCCATTTTTCTCGGGTAAATTTAAGTCACTAATAATTACATCAGGAACTATTTCTAAAACCTTATCTTCCACTGAAATCCCATCCGATTCGTGAACTAAATATGTTTTCTTTAATTTACTCTTCAAAAAGAATCTCAAATCATCGTTGTCTTCTACCAATAAAACAATATCTCTGTCATCATCCTCTAGTTCATTATTAACTCGATTCTTTGACTTTGTAGTTTCTTTTAAATGGTCATTAGACTTTACATCTTCTGTAACTATTAACTGATTACTATTGAAATGTTCTTTTCCTTTGGGCAATTCTATTGTAAAAACACTTCCTTTTTGCCTATCAGCATTCACTCTTACTTCTCCTTTATGGAGTTTCACATATTGTTTAGTTAAATACAATCCTACTCCCGAAGTCGACTGTTTATCATTTCTTCCTTGGTAAAAAGGTTCAAATATTTTGGGTATATCAACTTCAGAAATACCAATACCAGAATCTGTAATGGTTATAAAAATAGAATTAAGATCTTCTTTAATCGAAATTTCTATAGTTCCTTCAAAAGGTGTAAACTTAAAGGCATTTATAAGTAAGTTATAAACTGAATTGTAAATCAGCTCTCTATCTATAAACAAATAAGGATTTGCAACATTTTCAGTGAAATTAAACGCTATATTCTTCTTTATTGAATCCTTATGAAACTCCTGAAAGATTTCTTTAATAAAATCAACAATATCAGTTTCTGAAATCTTCAGTTCGAAATCCTCATTTTCTAACTTTCTAACTTCTAACAATTGATTAATCATTCTCAAAAGCAACTTAGAATTATCTCTTATTAGATGAAGTTCTTCTTTATTAGAGTTCTCATTCGTTTCTAACATTGATTCTGCAGAGGACAAAATCAAAGACGCAACTGTTTTGAAGTCATATGAAATTCCGTTGAAAAAATTTGATAATTCCAACGCATGGTTATTTTCTATACCTACTGAAGATTGCTTTTCTTCCATTTTACTTTCTCTTATAAGAATTAACTTTAATTCAAACTATATGTGAATCACAAATAATATTCTTCAGTAGTTTGCCTTTGTAGTAAGTTGGTGTAGTAAACAAAAGTAGTAAAATCGAACTAATTTAGAAAGGAAGCGGCAAGGGTGAATTAGGGGAAAACGCCGCTTCCAAAACGCTAAGTGATCATCTTAGCGATTAAAAAAGAAAAACACAACCCGAAAGTTGTGTTATTTGGCACCATAATAACTTATCCCCCAATAATTATTATGTCTTTATGAATTTTTAAAATTCTTTCTTTCTAGACTAATAACTAATTTTCATTAGCGCCGCAAAATTACCATCTAACTTTAGAGCTCCGCTTCAAAATTGTTTCATTTTACACGAAAAATATATGTAACATTAATAGAGAAAAAACTAAAAGAATTGAAGTAAAAAAGAAAAAGCATCTTAGTTTCCTAAAATGCTTTTCTCTATTGGTACGGGTGAAGGGAGTCGAACCCCCACGCCTTGCGGCACTAGATCCTAAGTCTAGCGTGTCTACCAATTCCACCACACCCGCGTTACTTAAAATTGGTCTGCAAATATACATAAAGAATTCAAAACACAAACTTAAATATACATTTTGTGTTATTTTTTTCTATTCACTTAAAAATTGAACCATATATTTCTTTAAAAATGAATTAACTTAGCGTTAAATAAATATTTACAATGCAAACCATTCAAGAATATATATCAATACATAAAGACCGATTTATTGAAGAACTTATTGATTTATTGAAGATTCCTTCTGTAAGCGCAGACACAGCTTACTCTCAAGATGTTTTAAATACTGCAGACGCTATCATGGAATCTTTGAAAAAAGCAGGATGTGATAAAGTTGAATTGTGTGAAACCCCAGGATACCCTATTGTTTACGGAGAAAAGATTATTGATAATAATCTTCCGACAGTTTTAGTATACGGACATTACGATGTGCAACCAGCGGATCCAATTGATTTATGGGACTCACCTCCTTTCAATCCAGTTATTAAAAAAACTGACATTCATCCTGAAGGAGCGATTTTTGCTCGTGGAGCTTGCGATGACAAAGGACAAATGTATATGCATGTAAAGGCATTAGAATATATGACTTCTCAAGGAAACCTTCCTTGTAATGTTAAATTCATGATTGAAGGAGAAGAAGAAGTTGGTTCTGAAAGCTTAGCTTGGTTTGTTCCAAGAAATACAGAAAAATTAGCAAATGATGTAATCTTAATTTCTGATACAGGAATGATTGCAAATGATATTCCTTCAATAACCACTGGACTTAGAGGATTAAGTTATGTTGAGGTTGAAGTAACAGGACCTAATAGAGATTTACATTCTGGTTTATACGGAGGTGCAGTTGCAAATCCTATTAATATTCTTTCAAAGATGATTGCTTCTTTACACGATGAAAACAATCATATAACCATTCCTGGATTTTATGATAAGGTTGAAGAACTTTCTCGCGAAGAAAGAGATGAAATGGCTAAGGCTCCATTTTCTTTAGAAGAATATAAAAATGCTTTAGATATAGATGCTGTTTACGGTGAAAAAAATTACACAACGAATGAGCGTAATTCAATTAGGCCAACTTTAGACGTTAATGGAATTTGGGGTGGATATATTGGTGAAGGAGCCAAAACAGTAATTGCTTCCAAAGCATATGCAAAAATATCTATGAGATTAGTTCCTAATCAAGATTGGGAAGAAATTACTCAGTTATTTAAAACTCATTTTGAAAATATTGCTCCAGCAGGTGTAAAAGTGAAAGTAACTCCTCATCATGGAGGACAAGGATATGTTACACCAATAGATAACATTGGATATCAAGCAGCGAGTAAAGCTTATCAAGAAACGTTTGGTGTTACTCCTATCCCACAAAGAAGTGGAGGAAGTATTCCAATTGTAGCACTATTCGAACAAGAATTAAAAAGTAAAACTATTTTAATGGGATTCGGATTAAACTCAGATGCTATTCACTCTCCAAACGAACATTTTGGTGTTTGGAATTATTTAAAAGGAATTGAAACCATTCCATTTTTCTACAAATACTTTGCTGAATTAAGTAAATAATATAAAAAAGGCACCTAATTAGGTGCCTTTTATTTATATCGATATATACCACGTGGTTCTAAACCAAAGATTATTTTTCTTTTCAAATTCTAAAAGTGAACCCAAACGATAATCTAAACCAATTTCTATTTTATCTCTTTTACCTAGTTTATACCCCAAATAAGGACTAATCCTAGCTTCTAAATCATTTTTATTAAACTGATACAGATACTCATTTGAAATTTTCAAATACCATTCTTTAACATCTACTTTTAAACCTGTTAGAGCTTTTTCAAATGTAGCTCTATACCTTGTTCTATATTGAGGTCTAACAGCATTTTGAAAAAATTGTTCCATTCCTAAACGATGACCAATTTTCAATCCATCATAATTTTGCACAACATTAAAATGCTGTAATAATCGATGAACTACTTCATCTCCCTTAAAACGAACTATATATCCAAAATTAAATGACTGGTACACATTTGTGTTGATAGAAATAATTGAAGATACATCTACTAAATTATGAGAAAACATAAATGTATTATTATATAAATCTTCACGAGCTTCAACACTATTAACCCATTTGATAGAACTAGATACTTTTTTAGAAAGGTTCACTTTTGGAAGCCAACCAAAAGACAAAGCGCTCTGAGCCTTTACACTTACAGATACTAGGAATAAACTAATTATCAAGATTTTTCTCATTATCTAAAACTGTAAATTATCGAAATTATCCTGACTAAATTTTAACTCTTTCAATATCCTTTCACCTGCATAATCAACTAACAATTCGTATAATTTATATGAAGAATCTGTTTTACCCTTTAATACAATTTCATAATTAGGTTTTAAAGAACATTCTTTCTTTATACAATTCATAAGATCTTCTTCCTTTCCTTTATATTGTAATTGAATTTTTCTAATCTTAAATTTTCGAAAACGCTTTTCCAAAGTTGAATTAATCTTGTTTTGCGTTTCTTTTTCAATTTTAGAAAATTTTGTTTCAATCTCTACATCCAAAACACTCCCTAAATGGTTAAATTCTATACTATGCTTTCTTTTTTTAAAATAGACTTTAGCCTCAAATGTTTTACCATCCTGACTCTCTTCTAAATACCATTTAATCTTTTTCTTGAATTTAACTTTGCTCACAAAATCAATTGCTTCAGAAGGAACTTCGTGAGGCTTCACTCTTCGTTCTTTCTCAAATTTATATTGCCCAGTAATTGAATTAACTGTAAAGAATATTAGTATAGTAAAAATTTGAGTGAACTTCATAATCATTCAGTTTATTACACAAATCTAATGGAATATTCACTGATTTTTATGTACTTCTAGCCTATTTTGATTTTTTTTATAAATTTGCCTCAAAATTAATGCTATGAGAAATAAAATTGCTTGTTTATCGGTATGTTTTTTGGCGTGTTTTTATGTTTCGTTTGCGCAAGATGCAAGCTTAATGTCTTTAACACTTTCTCCAGATTTGAAGAAAGACGCTAACGCAGTAATTCGAGAAAGTTATACAGAGATAACAATTGATGCAGTCGATAAAATGACTATCAAAGAAAGACGAGTTACAACTGTTTTAAATAAACTTGGAAACAAACATGTAGACGCTTTCGCTAACTATGACAACGACACAAAAATTATAAATTTATCTGCTAAAGTTTATAACGCTTTCGGTAAAGAAATTAAAAAATACTCCAAAAGTAAATTTACTGATGTAAGTGCTGTTGACGGGGGAACTCTTTACTCTGACTCAAGAGTAAAATACATTGAATACACTCCAACCGAATATCCTTACACCGTTGTATTTGAAGTTGAATACAAAACCTCATCTACAGGCTTTATTCCAAAGTGGTACCCAATAAACTCGTATTATTTATCAGTACAAAACAGTGAATACAAAATAATCAATCCAGAAAAGATTGAAACTCGTATTAGAGAACATAATTTCAAAGGATATGACATAAAAAAAATGTCAGATAATGACATTCATTACATCGCAAAAAACATTCCTGCAATTGAATATGAAAACAACACTGTTAACATTTCAGAACTTGTTCCAAGTTTAATTGTTGCTTTAAATGATTTCAGTTTAAAAGGAATCAAAGGAAGTGCTACGAATTGGAAAGAATTCGGGAAGTGGCGCTATGAAAACCTAAAAAATGGAAATGATATTTTATCTGAATCAGTCAAAAGTCTAATTCAACAAAAAGTTAGCGCTGCGGAAAATGATATTGAAAAGGCTAAAATTGTTTATGATTTCATGCAAAACAGGACGCGATACATCAGCGTTCAAGAAGGAATAGGAGGATGGAAACCAATTCCGGCAGATGAAGTCCACAAAATGGGATATGGTGATTGTAAAGGATTAACCAACTATACAAAAGCCTTATTAGATGCAGTTGGTGTAAAATCTCATTATTCTGTTATTTGGGCTGGCTCTGAAAAAAAGGATGTCATAGAAGACTTCTCTTGCATGCAAGGTAATCATGTAATTTTAAATATTCCTAATAACGGAAACGATATATGGTTAGAGTGTACCAGTCAGACTAAACCTTTCGGTTTTTTAGGTGATTTTACAGATGATAGAAACGCCTTAGTTATAACTCCTGAAGGTGGAATTATTAAAAAAACACCATCCTATCTTAACGAACAAAATATTCAAAATTGTAATGCTAACATCACCTTAGATAATAAAGGATCAATCACTGCAGATATAGATATAAAATCAGAAGGCATACAATATGATAATCGAGCTTTTATTGATAATTATTCTACGGAAGATTTAATTAAATATTATAAGTCAAACCTTTGGTCTTACAACAATAACTTAGAAATTAAAGCTACCAACGTTATTAATGATAAAAACAAAGTTTTTCTAAAAGAAGAAATCAAGGCTACGATTGCAGATTATGCAAGTTTAACAGGAAACGAACTCCTGTTAAGAGTTAATGTTTTTAATAAAAATACGTTTGTTCCAAAAAGGTACAGAACTAGAAATCATCCTTTAAGAATTAATAGAGGATATAAAGATGTTGATCAATATAGAATTACAATTCCTGAAGGATTCAAAATAGGCTATCTTCCCGAAAAATATGAACTAACGAATAAGTTCGGTAGTTACACTATGGAAATAAAAAAAATAGATGAAAAAACATTAAGCTACCATAAAACTCTCGTAATTAAAGAGGGTACATTCCCTAAAGAAGACTATAAACTTTACAGAACATTTCGTAAACGTATTGCTAAAAAAGAAAATTTAAGGATTGCCCTACAAAAACTATAATATCTCAGATTAAAACTATGAAGAAAATTATTTATGCCCTTGCATTTATTTTTACCATTATTGGTAATTCACAAGAAATTAAATTCGGAAAAATTTCTAAAGAAGACTTACAAGAAAAATTTTACCCGAAAGACTCAACAGCAAACGCTGCTTACTTATTTAAAGAAAGAAAAACCTATTACAAGTTTAATAAGAACACAGGTTTTCAAATTATCAATGAATATCACTTTCGAATAAAAATATATAACAAAGAAGGATTTGAAAATGCTAATTTTAGCTTAGTTTACTATAAACCTGAATCTGGTGAAAAAGAAAAAATCACTTCAATCAAAGGTTACACTTTCAATTTAGACGATAACCAAAAAGTTTCAAAAACTAAATTAACTAGTCAAAGTATTTTTGATGAAAAATTAAGTAAATACAGAAGTGTAAAAAAAATAACAATGCCTAACATTCAAGAAGGTGCTATTATTGATTTACAATACAAACATACTTCACCATACAGAACAAATATTGATGATTTAAAATTTCAATACAGTATCCCTGTGAAAAAACTACAAGTTAAAGTAGAAATACCTGAATGGTTCATATTTAACAAAATTAGTAAAGGATACTTTCCTGTTCCTCCTAAATCATACATCAAACAAGGTAGAATTTCTTACTCACAGAGAGTTCGTAATACAACCAGAGCAAACTCAAACGGACTTGGTGGTGTAGTTACCTCTTCTGAAGTTTCAAATCAAAATATAGATTTGAAATATAATGTTGATGAATACAATGCAAAACACATTCCTGCTTTGGATTCTAGAGAACCTTATATCTCAAACATCAATAACTACTTCGGAGGAATTAAATATGAACTATCAGCCATAAAATATCCTAATTCTCAAATTAAAACCTTCACTAATACTTGGGAAAATGTTAGTAAAAAAATCTACGACTCAAAAAGATTTGGTGATGAATTGGAGAAAACGAAATATTTCAGAGATGATTTAGAAAACATTTTAACTACCGCAAAAGGTGATGTACAAAAAACGTTAGCCATTTTCGAATTTGTTAAAAGTAAAATCAAATGGAATAACTACAACGGAAAATACTCAGACGAGGGTACTAAGAAAGCATATAAAAACGGTACTGGAAATGCTGCTGATATCAATTTAATTTTAACAGCAATGTTAAGAGAAGCAGGACTAGGTGCAAATCCAGTATTAGTAAGTACTAGAAATCATGGAGTTCCATTATATCCAACTTTCGATGGTTTTAATTATGTAGTTTGTTATGTTGAATTTACTGACGGTAAAACAATGCTACTTGACGCTACAGAGAAATATTCAATGCCGAATGTGTTACCTATGAGAGCGCTGAATTGGAACGGACGTAAAGTTACAAAAGAAGGATACTCAGAATGGATTAACTTAAACTCACCGAAACATTCTGCAGAAACAAATACTTTAAAGGTAAAATTAGATTCAGAAGGTTCTATTACTGGATTGTTAAGAACAAAAGAAGATTATTTAAATGCAATGTTAGGAAGAATTAGATATAATCATCTACAAGAAGAAGATGTTATTACTAATTTGGAAGAACGCTATAATATTGAAATAGAAAACTTCAGAGTGAATAATAAAGAGAATCCTTTCAAATCATATAACAAAATGATTAAGTTCAGTTCTGAAGATTTAGTAGAAGGAATAAATGGAAAACTATTAATTAATCCATTATTATTTTTCACTGAGCGAACAAATCCGTTTAAATCAGAAGAAAGAACATTCCCAGTTGATTATGGATCTGCTTGGAAAGAAACAAATAATGTATCAATTCAGTTACCAGAAGGATACAAACCAGAATTTTTACCAGAGCAGTTTGCTATTGGACTTCCTGAAAACTTAGGTTTCTTTAAGTTTAAAGTTTCTCAAAATGGTAATACTATTAATGTAAGCTCAATTATCCAAATCAACACTCCTGTAATTGCACCAAACTATTATAGCAGTTTAAAAGAGTTCTACTCAAAAGTAGTTGCAAAACAAACTGAAAAAATCGTCTTAGTTAAAGGATAAAACACAAATGAATAAATCATATTTAATACTACTTATTTTTATAATAAGTAGTATTTCTATTTATAGTCAAAGAAATACTAAAACTCCAAAATTAGGTCAGATTAAAAATGATGAATTAAAAATGACTTACTATAACAAAGATTCCGCAGCAGGAGCTTTAGTTCTAGAAGAAAAAGGATATTCATACGTTGATGACCAAAATAATTTTGATTTCAGAAGAGATATTTATCGAAGAATTAAACTTTTTAACAAAGCTGAATTCGACAGAGCTACTGTAGAAATTGATTTGTATCTAAAAGAAGAAGTTCGATACATTGAAGCTGTTACTTATAATCTTGAAGATGGCAAAAGAACAAAAATTCACTTATTAAGTAGTCAAGTTTTTAAAACCCAACTTTCTGAAAACTGGAGACGAACCACTTTTACGCTTCCTAATATCAAAGAAGGATCTGTAATCGAATATAGATACAGTATTTTCTCTCCTTATAACCAAATTGATGATTGGAAATTTCAATGGGATATTCCAAAATTAAAAAGTGATTTCACCTCTTCTTTCCCAGGAAACTGGAAGTACAATATCAGAATTCGTTCTTCTCAAAAATTAGATCGAAATAAATCTTACATAAAAAGTGGCTGTATTACAGTCGGTGGTTTGGGAGATGCCGATTGTTCTGTCATGGAATATGGAATGGATCACATACCAGCATTTAAAAAAGAAAACTTTATGGTTTCGGAGGAAAACTTTAAAGCCAAACTTATTTTTGAACCCATTTCCTTTACACAAACGAATGGTGTTATTAGAAAATACACCAAAACTTGGAAAGATGCAGACCAGACGATTCGTAAAAACTTTTTGGATGCACAAACTTCTAAAAAGAACTATTTCAAAAGAAACCTACCTAATAAACTATTTAATGCTGCAACTGAAACTGAAAAAGCACAGGGTATATATAAATTTATTCAAAACAAACTTACTTGGAATGAAAAATACCGAACAAAAACAATTAGGGTTAAAGAGATTTATAAAAACAACACAGGAGGTGTAGATGGTATCAACTTAGTTTTATACAACGCATTACAAGCTGCAAATATTGAAAGTTACATTACGGCTTTGTCAACAAGAAACAATGGTATATTAACTAAACTTCATCCATCAGTAAAGCAATTCAATTACTACTTGGTAAAAGTAATTGTTGATGGAAATACTTATTTTTTAGATGCGAGTGATAAAAATTTAATTTTTGGTGAGTTTCCTTTCGCATGTTTAAATGGAGAGGTGAGAGTTTTCGACTTTAGAAAAGGGAGTTACTGGGAACTTCTTAAACCTAAATATAGATCTTCCATCCGTCATAACATCTCATTAAAATTTGACGAAGAAGGTGAAATGAAAGGTGATATAATTTCTACAGAGAGAGGTTATAATGCCTTAAGAAAACGAAGAATGCTGAAAAATAATTCAGAGGAAGATTATTTAGAGGAATTTGAAACTGAAAATCCTTTAATTGAGGTAGAGAAATTTGATGTTGTTTCAGATGAAAAAGACATTATTAAAACTGCTTATAAAATTGCCATTCCTGATTTTACTATTGACGATAATAATATTCGATTGAACCCTTTTATTATCGAAAAAAACAGCAAAAACCCATTTAAATTAAAGGAACGTAATTACCCAGTTGATTTTGGTTTCTCTTGGTCAGAATCGTTTTCTATTAGAATTAATATACCAGAAGGATATACTGTTTCTCAGATACCTCCTGATAAAACAATAGGTTTACCAAATAATGGAGGTAAATTAATTTATAAAGTCAATAAAACTGATAAGGATATTATCGTTTTTATGAAGTATAGCTTGAGAAAAGCAGTTTATACAAATGTAGAATACCATTATTTAAAGGAATACTTCAATAATATTATAAAAGCTCAAGACGCTTATATTGAATTCAAGAAAGAATAATTAAAAAATCTAGTTATTTAATAGAGTAACATTAGTTTATTTAATTCGTCGAAGAAACAGTAAACCAATTAAATATTTTAAACTAATGTTACTTTCTCAAGAATTTAGAGAGCAGTGGTCTGTTTCCTCTAAAGTTATTTTTCGTTTTATTTTTTTATACTTCGGCTTTTACATTTTCTTCCTATTTACAGGTAGATTCTTCTTTGAAGATTTATTCGCTTGGGTCGGAAAAAACATCTTAAAATCTGAAGGTCGACTAGAATACTTCCCAACAGGAAGTGGCGACACTACTATGGCTTATATCAGTATTTTTGTCCAAGTCGTTTTTACAATTCTAGGAACCATCGTCTGGTCTTTTTTAGATCGTAATCGAAAATCGTATAATAAACTTTCTTATTGGTTTATCGTTTTCATAAGAATCGTACTGGTTATTTTCATGCTAGCATACGGATTTGCCAAAGTATATAAAACTCAATTTCCAGCACCAAATCTTGCACAACTTCTAGAGCCTTTGGGTAAATTTTCTCCTATGGGTTTAGCCTGGACTTATATGGGACATAGTGAAGGATTTAATTTATTTACCGGATTAATAGAAGTATTATGTGGTTTGTTACTGATTCCAAGAAGAACACAAACCATTGGTAGCATTCTCACCATGATGGTAATGTTTCAGATTGTATTACTTAATTTGTTTTATGATATTCCCGTAAAACAATTCTCTATTCATTTATTCTTAATGTCATCATTAATTTTCTTGACAGATTTTAGACGAGTTTGGCGTGTTTTTATTAAAAATAAAAGTATTGAAAATTATAAGTTTTATCATCCAATATCTTCGAAGCGATATCATAGATTCATATTCTGGTTTAAATTAGTTATGGTTATCATTTTCATATCAACCATGTCTTACCAAGGTTATTTAAGTGAACGAAATTTTGGAGATAAAAGGGAAAAATCTGAATTATATGGTATATGGGAAGTTTCCAATTTTAAAATAAATGGAGAAGATAAACCTCCAATTTTAACAGATTCTACCAGATGGAGATATTTAATTTTTGATAAAAAAGGTATTGCTTCTATAAAACTAATGAACAATAAAGCGACATGGTTTAATGCAGAATATGATAGCATCAAACAGGAGTTAGATATCTTCAGAAGAATAGATAGCGTAGACCATTCTCCTTTTAAAACTGTTAGAAAAGAAAATAATTTATCTTTAAAAGGAACCTTCTATGGAGACACTCTCTCTATTCGTCTAAAAGCGATAAACCTAAAGGAATTCCCACTTATAAACCGCCCTTTCACTTGGATTAAAGAGACTCCTAATTAACTTAATCTCAGCGTTGCTCAAAAATTAAATTCTACAAATTTTTACTCTACACTTGTAGAATTTAATTTTTATCTCTACATTTGTAGAGTAAATTCTAATAACGTAGAAATGCAGTTAAGTAAAACCGAAGAACAATTAATGCAATTATTATGGAAACTAAAGAAAGGTTTCATGAAAGATATCCTTTCAGAATTTCCAGAACCAAAACCAGCAACAACGACTGTCGCAACTCTGTTAAAAAGAATGCGAGATAAAGGTTTTATCGACTACAAGCTGTACGGAAAGTCAAGAGAATATTATCCGTTAGTTAAAAAATCAGACTATTTCTCTAAACACGTAAATGGTTTAATTAAAAATTTCTTCAACGATTCTGCCAGCCAGTTTGCTTCTTTTTTCACAAAAGAAACAGATTTATCTGTAAGTGAACTTGAAGAGTTACGCAAGATTATTGACAATCAAATTAAAGAACAAAAGAAATGATTGCTTATTTAATAAAATCGTCAATTTGTCTGCTACTCTTGCTTGTATTCTATAAGCTTGTTTTAGAAAAAGAAAAAATGCATCAATTCAATCGTGCATATTTATTGGGAAGTATTCTATTTTCATTTCTAGCTCCCCTTTATGTAATTAATATTTACATACCAGTTGAAACGTTAGATTTTCCACTTGATTTTAATGAAGAGTTCTTAAATGGTGAAATACTTCAACAGAAAAAAGAAATAAATTATTGGACAATTGCTGGAATCTTATCTCTAACTATTTCAATAGTATTTTTTATTCGTTTCATCGTAAACCTATCTAAAATCATAATAAAGATAAAACAGCATACAAAAATTAAGATTGATAATGCTACGCTTGTTTTAGTTGAAGACTTAATCAGTCCGCATACATTTTGGAATTACATCTTTATAAATAAAGAAGAATATACAAACGAAAAATTAGAAGAAGAGTTACTTACACATGAATTGACACATGTTACACAACGACATACAATAGATGTCTTATTAATTGAATTATTGAAAATAATATTTTGGTTCAATCCTTTATTCTACTTCTTAAAAAAACTTATTCAATTAAACCACGAGTTTATTGCAGATAACGAGGTGATTCACCTTCATAAAAATATTTCCGAGTATCAACATTTGTTATTAAACAAAGCTACTTGGAACAACGATTATTACCTGGCCAGTAATTTGAATTATTCATTAACAAAAAAACGATTAGTTATGATGAGCACACGAACATCAAAAGTCAATAGTTGGCTGAAAAGACTAGCAGTAATACCACTGCTAACGGGAAGTATTTATGTTTTCGCAGAAAGAGTAGAAAGCTATGAAATGAAAAACAATACACTTTTAGATTCAGACATTTCAAATCTAGAATTTCCTAAAAGTGAAGAAACCAACATTTCTCCTTTGGAAGATATCAAGAGAAAATTATCAGAAAAAGACGCTTTAAAATCTAGCATTGAAAACAAAGAAAACTCGAAGCATACTTTCCTTGCCTCTATTGAAAAAACTGAAGATCAAGCAATCTTAAAATGCTACAATTGCGAACGTTGGGCAAAACTAAAAGTTCCAATGAATAAGGAATTTACAATCACAGATTGGGGTTTCACTAACAAATCAAATGTAGATAAAGGAGCATACGCTTTTACTATTAAAATTACAAATAATGAAGTTTACTTCAGAGGATTGAAAAATACCGCTTGGAAAACATTAGGTTTTACATTACAACCGAATAAAAAGCAATATATCAATCAGAATGGGACAGTTGTTTATAAAGAAAAGAAAAACGAAAGAGCTACTAGAGTTAACAATCCAGTTTTAAAAAATGATTTAAACCTGAAGAAAGTTAATTCTGTTAAAGTAGAAAATAAAGAAACATCATCTATTGCTAAAAGTCTTACAAACTCAGTCTCTAAAAAAGCTTACGTAAATAAGTCAACTCAAAGTAATATTGAGCCTCTAAAGATTGATACAGAAAAAACAACTAAAAACTCTAATAAGGAAATTAGTGAAATAATTATCGATCAATCAAAAGAGATTTCTGATTACAGAAAATTAAAAAGAAAATACGATAGACTAAGAAAGCAAAAGCCACATTATATTGAAAGCGAACCTGAACGTAAGAATGAACTAGATGAGATGTATTCAAACCTAGGTTTGATTTATTTCCAACTTTCAAAAGAGAACAGACGCAAACTTAAACGTGCGGCTCGTCCTTATGCTCCTTATCTAAAAATTAAAAAAGGAAATGATTTCTATTATCGATTACCTAACGAGTTAACGGCAGAAGATAAGTTATATATTCCGCCACCACCTCCTGCTCCTGATGCTTCAGAAGAAGAAAAAGAAAAAGCGAAAAAGGCGTTCCGTAAATGGGTAAAAAAAGTTAAAAAACATTCGGACAAAAAAAGCCCTAAACCTGTAAAAATTGAAGTAAAAGAGAAATCTAAAAAAGGAATGGTTAAAGTAAATAACCAAGAGTTATACTACATTACCAACAGTAAAGGAACAAGATATTATAATCGTTGGGGACAAGAAGTAAATAAAAATGGAGACATTATTAATGCGGAGAAAAAATTTCCAATAGTAAGAAAAGGAGATAAAACAAATATTCCTCTACCTCCTCCTCCACCGAGAATGAAAGTTTTAAAACAAAAACAAACTAAAGGTACAGTAAAGGTAAATGATAAAACCATTTATTATATTACAAACAAACAAGGAACCACTTATTATAATCGCTGGGGACAGGTAGTTACTAAAAACGGTAAGATTATAAATCCTGAGAAAAAGTTCCCTGTGGTTAAAAAAGGAGACAAAACTAACATTCCACCTCCACCGCCACCTCCGATGAAAAACTCTCAGAAATAAAACTGTACACAGTTAAATCAAAATAAATTATTAGAATTACTTAATAACTAATTCATTACAATTGTTAAAAGCCTCATAAAAGAGGCTTTTTTTGTAACATTATTAATTAGAAGTCGTTCCTATAGTATAAGCTTATAACTATGATCAAACGATTTTTCCTCCTTTGCTCTGGTGTTGATCAAGATTTAATAAAAGATTGCTCAAACGGAGAACAAAATAAATACGCTGGTATAGGAGCTACCGTATTTTTTACCGCATTAATGGCTGCCATCGCCGGTAGTTATGCTTTGTATACAGTTTTTGATAATGTTTATGCCGCAATTTTCTTCGGAGTTGTTTGGGGATTACTAATTTTTAACTTGGACCGTTTCATTGTTTCTACTATAAGAAAACGAGACAAAAAATCACAAGAATTTATTCAGGTTTTACCCCGTTTACTATTGGCAATGATTATAGCAGTGGTTATATCCAAACCTTTAGAACTAAAAATTTTCGAAAAAGAAATTAATCAAGTTTTGTTAACAAAGAAAAATCAAATGACACTCGATAACAAAACTCAAATTGCACAACAATACAACCCAGAAATTGCTCAACTTCAATCCGAATTAAAAGGGTTAAAAGAAGAAATTACGGCAAAAGAAACGGAAACAAATGATTTGTACGAAACCTATATAGCCGAAGCTGAAGGAAGAAAAGGAACAAAAAAAGTAGGGAAAGGTCCTGTTTATAAAGAAAAAAGACAAAAACACGATACTGCTTTGAAGGAATTCACCGAACTAAAAAAAGTTAATACTGAAAAAATAAATTCAAAAGAAAGTGAAATTGCAACTTTAATTCAAAAACAAAAAGAAGCTGAAACAAACACACAACCTATTATTTCAAATTTCGACGGATTGATGGCAAGAATAGAAGCTTTAGACGAATTACCTGCATTACCATCACTTTTTATTTTTCTATTATTCCTGGCTATTGAAACAGCACCAATATTCACTAAGCTAATTAGTTCGAAAGGTGAATATGATTATAAATTCGAAAATCAAGAATCTCAAGTTAAATTATGGATTCAGCAACAAGTTGATCAACGCGAAAAAATTGCTTCTACCGACATTGATATGAATACCAAAATATATGAAGATTTGAAATCGGAAGAAGAACTTTATAATTACAAACAAAAAATAGCAACTGACTTAATTAAGCTTCAAGCTGACACTTTTTTTGAGAATCAGAAAAATATATTATGATTTGAAATAAATATTTAAAAAGGAGTCAATTCCAAAAATTTATGCCTTACCTTTATCCATAATATTTTTAATACATTTTATAATGAAAGAAGGAACGGTAAAGTTCTTCAATGAATCTAAAGGTTTTGGATTCATCACAGAATCAGGTTCAGGAACAGAATACTTTGTACACATCTCAGGTTTAGTGGATGAAGTTAAACAAGGTGATACTGTAGAGTTTGAACTAAAAGAAGGAAGAAAAGGATTAAACGCTGTAAGTGTTAGAGTAATTTAATATATAACAACATTTAATTTTTTAAAAGCATCTGATTTTCAGATGCTTTTCCTTTTAAATAAAGCCTTAAAAACTACTTTTATATTAAAAAGATTTAATACATTTGCACACTCAAAATTCCGAGCTATTTTGGAATTTAAAATTAATAGATTAATAATCAAGGTCGCGTACCTTAAAAATTAACAAGTATGCCTGTAAAAATTCGTTTACAAAGACACGGTAAAAAAGGAAAACCATTTTATTGGGTGGTTGCTGCAGATTCTAGAGCTAAAAGAGACGGTCGTTTCTTAGANAAAATCGGAACGTANAACCCAAACACTAANCCTGCAACNATCGACTTANATGTTGATTCTGCTGTNAAGTGGTTAGAAAATGGTGCTCAACCTACTGACACTGCAAGAGCTTTATTATCTTATAAAGGTGCTTTATTAAAGCATCACTTAGCTGGAGGTGTTAGAAAAGGTGCTTTAACAGAAGAGCAAGCTGAAGCTAAGTTTAACGCTTGGTTAGANGAAAAAGCTGCTAAAGTTGCTGGTAAAGTAGATGGTTTAGCTAAAGCNCAAGAAGATGCTAAAGCTAAAGCTTTAGAAGCTGAAAAAGCTGTTAACGAAGCTCGTATTGCTGCAAAAGCTCCTGTAGTAGATAGCGAAGATGCTACTACTGAAGAAGGTGGAGATAGCGAAGAGTAAAAAACAAGACGATAATGCAAACTAAAGATTGTTTTTATTTAGGCAAAATCGTCAAAAAACACAGTTTTAAAGGCGAAGTAGTTATCAAATTAGATACTGACGAGCCTCATCTGTACAAAAATTTGGAATCAGTATTTGTCGAACTCGGCAATAATCTGATTCCTTTTTTTATTGAAAAATCTTCATTGAGCAAAAGCACAATGTTCCGTGTAAAATTCGAAGGTGTTGATACAGAAGCTGATGCTGAAGCGATTTTACGCTCTGGTATTTACTTACCTCTTACCCTACTACCAAAACTTTCTGGAAATAAATTCTATTATCATGAAGTAATTGGATTTACAGTAAAAGATGTAAACTTTGGTGAAGTAGGAACAATCACCAATATAAACGATTCTGCCGCTCAACCTTTATTTGAAATAGACAGAGAAGGAATTGAATTGTTCATTCCAATGATTGATGATTTCATTAAAAAAGTAGATAGAGAACATAAAACTATCGAAGTAGAAACTCCTGAAGGATTAATTGATTTATATATTAATTAATAGCCATCAACATAGCTTAAGATATCCATAATATCACTTTCTGAAAGGTTAGGATTATAATGTTCTGATTTATTTGAATTCCATTCAGCATTCAAAGCGATAACATCAGGTTCATTTTGATTGATCAAAACTTGTTCATCTTTAATATATTGAATCAACCATTTTATTTCCCATCGTTCTTTTACCCCTCTTCTGAAACCATCTCGAACAGCTAGTTTGTGACAACTATTACAGCCTCCGTTCATCCATAAATCTTTTCCTCTTTCCATTGACAATAATAACAAAGGATCTTTCTGCTCTTCTATTTCATCTTTGAGAGTATGTTTTGATGGATCATAATCAGTTGCTGTTTGAATACTTACCATCCAGAAAATCATGAAGAATAAAATTACAGAGATAATACTTCCAAATATGGTATTTGCAGAGATTTTCATTTTAATCTTTTTTGCTAATTTTAATTAAAACTATCCAAATAGTTTAGAATATCGGTTAATTCTTGATCATTCAAATGCTTCTTATCGTGTTTTCCATTAGACCAATTATACATTTTTTTTAAGACCAACACTATCGAATCTTTATTCCTAAGTAAAGAAGCTTCATCTCTGATAAATCGAAATAACCATTCTCGCGATACTTTACCAGTTACTAAAGGTCTAAATCCATCTAACTTATCCGGTTTATGACAGCTATAACAACCTTCTTTGTTAAATAAATCTCTTCCCCTTTTAACTGACAGTTCCATATTTCTCGCTTCTTCAACTTTATCAGTGACATCCGGATATTCATATTTCGTTTGAATGCTTACCATCCAGAAAATCATAAATAATAAAATTACGGAGATAATACTTCCAAATATGGTATTCGCAGAGATTTTCATAACACTATTCTAATTTTTAAATTTCATATAGTTCAATTGGTAAATTATCCGGATCATTAAAAAAGAAAAATTGTCTTCCTGTAAATTCATCAATTCTGATTTCTTGGCAACTCACATTATTGGATTCTAAATAATCTTTCCAAGCTTTTAAATCTCTAACTCCGAAAGCAATATGACGTAATCCTGTTGCCTCAGGAAAAGATGTTCTTTTTGGTGGATTTGGAAAAGAGAATAATTCTATCACATACGTTCCATGTAAAGACAAATCTAACTTATAGGATGATCTTTCTTTTCGGTAAACTTCCTGTTCTACTTTAAATCCTAAAATCTGCGTATAGAACCGCTTTGAAACATCATAATCAGAACAAATAATTGCGATATGATGAATAGTATCAATTTTCATCTACTAAAATTTGAATTCATAAACACAATCTTCTTCTCCTTCAAAAACACTTTGCTTTCCTACATAAGTAAAACCTAGATTCTCCAATAATCGTTTAGACTTTTCGTTTTCTGGTAAAGTAAAAGCATAGACTTTTTCTTGTTTGAAAGTATCTTTGATATAATCCATCATTAACAACGTAGCTTCACTTGCATAACCTTTTCCTCTTCCTTTTGGTAATAACGCGTAACCAACATCAATAAAATCTAGCTTTTCTCGTTGCAAAGCAGAAGACATACCGACTGGTTCATTTAATTCCTTTGAGAAGATTGTAAAAAAACCTAATCCGTTTAACTTGGCATTTTTCTCTAATATATCAATCAAGTACTTCTTTGTAGCTTCTACTGTTTTTAAATCTTTATCATTAATATACTTCAACCAATCAGGATCGTTGAATAATTCAAAATAAAAAGAAGCTTCTTCCGGTTCAACATCTTTAATAATTAATCGATCATTTTCTAATTTCATTTCACTTATTTTACTTCAATAATACGGTTTTTAAAAAAGGTTATATCTTTCAGAACAAATATTTTAACATGAAAAAACTAATATTATCCCTTCTCGTAGTCTTTTTGTCGTGCGCTTCATCCAATGAAGAACAAGATAAAAAAGAAATCTTAGCATTAATGAAACACCAAGAATCAGACTGGTCGCGACATGATTTAGATTGTTTTATGCTTGGATATTGGAAATCAGACTCACTAAAATTTCAAGGAAGAAAAGGCATTACATATGGATGGAAACAAACTTTAGAAAACTACAAAAAGAGTTATCCATATGAAGAAGATACAGGAAAGTTAAAATTTAAAATAAGATCAATCTCTAAAATTGAAAGCAACAGTTATTATGTGATGGGTGAATATCACCTAACTCGTGAAATTGGAAATGCTGATGGAATTTTTATGATTATTTTAAAGAAAATTAAAGGTGAATGGAAAATTATTGCTGATACTTCCTGCTAATTTTTCAATTTAAAGATTACTTTCGCAAGCACAAATACAAGCAATGAGTTTATTACAAGAATTACAAGATAGAAGTGGGAATCAATGTGAGTTATGTGCTTCAACAAAGAATTTAAGAATTTATGAAGTCCCTCCTATTTCTACTGGTGGTGTTGATGGAAGTATTTTAGCTTGCGACCACTGTATCGAACAAATTAACAATCCAGAGACTGTAGATTCAAATCATTGGAGATGTTTGAATGATAGTATGTGGAGTGAATTTTCTGCTGTAAAAGTTGTTGCTTGGCGAATGCTTCATAGATTAAAAAAAGATGGTTGGTCTCAGGATTTATTAGATATGATGTATTTAGAACCTGAAGAATTAAACTTTGCTCAGGCCTCAGGAGATCATTTAGATGAAAGTGAAAAAATAATTCATAGAGACAGCAACGGAGCTATATTACAAGCCGGTGACAATGTAGTATTGATAAAAGATTTAAAAGTAAAAGGATCGAGTATGGTTTGTAAACAAGGAACTGCTGTAAGACGTATTTCTTTAGATCAAGAAAATGCTGAATATATAGAAGGAAAAGTAGACGGGCAGAATATTGTTATTGTAACTAAATACGTAAAAAAACTGTAATAACAGATGTCAATAGCTCATAAAGAAAAACATTTACAGGCAACAATATTCAAAATTGAAAATGTAAAAAGAGAACAAAACTTTCTTTTACGAAACCTTTGGAAAGTGATAGTGTTGGGCGTACTTTTCTCGTTTTGGGCTCCAACAAGAAGACCTGAAAGAGAGTTTTTACAACGTGGAAAATCAATGGTAGATGCTGGGGAATATTCATACACTTCTTCAGTTTTAATTTGTGCTGTTGTGTATACTTCTCTTTGTTTTATTTATCATGTAGTTTCTAAATATCAGGATCAAAAAAAATTAAAAAACCTGGAAGAGTTAAAACGCAACTTAGAAAGGGAAATAAAAGAATACAACCAATAAAAAAGCAGCTTTTTCAGCTGCTTTTTTTATTTCTCTGCGTTGTAATACACTTTATAATACTTCATCTTTTTATCTTCATCATATCCTCTTTCTAAATAGTCTGAAGCTGCGTCTGGAGCATCAATATCAATTTTAATTTGAATATTGGTATCTAACTTAATTTCTGTTTTTAACTTTCCTTTCTCTTTCTTTAAAACAATATCAGAAACCTCGAAGTTATTTCTTACCAATACATCATTTAACTTTTCAAAATGCTTCTTATAATCTTCAAACATATCTTTATGCTTGTCGTCTTCAAAAACTTCATCTTTGAACGAATGATAGTCTACACTTTCATGTTCTTTAAAATAATCGACAGTATTTGCCAGGAAGTTTCCTTGTTCGTGCTTTCCATATTCTGGCTTTATAATTTCTTCAGAAAAATCACGACATAACTCTAAATAATGCTGAGTATGTAAGTTTCTATCGTCAGCATATTTTACATTCAAGAAATTTTTAATCCAATATTGTGCATCATAGTTATTATTATCTACAGATAAAACAACCGTTCCTTCCGCATCAGAAGAATTTAAAATCAAACAACCTTTATCCAATCTCTTTGTTGAAATTCCTTTTTGAACCACTACATCAAAACTATCTTCATCCAAATAGGTTTGAAAAAAATCTACTTTACTTTCAATTTTAAAAATTCCAACCGCTTCAGTCAGCACATCTTTATATTCGATTCCTTCAAAAAGAACAACTAAAACATCTCCTGTTTTAATATTTGCCGAATTAGATTGCTCATATAAATGATTTACAACATTCTTTGAGTTCTCGATAAATGTTTCTTCATCTTCAAAAATTTGAGAACTGTAATTATTAATTTCATTCAAACGAACATCTGCATGATGATTAAAACGATAACTCTGCGTAACTCCTCCGAATGGTTTAAGCAAAAACGGAACTAATAAATCATAACTTTCTTCATCAAAACGTACCAAGCTTTCAGAAAATGCATTCTGTCCGCTATTGTATTTATTTGCTACTTTGTGAATTATACATTTTGTTATTTCAACACGAGTTCTTTTAATCATCTTTCTAAAAATTAGGCAACAAAAATACGTATTTTAGTATCGTAAAAAATAGTTGATTTATGAAATTATTAGGTATTGGATCTAGAATTAATCATCCTGAATACGGATTTGGAGTAGTTACAAATGTTGATAGCCGTCATTATTGGGTTACATTTCAAGAAAACGGTTTAGAAACCATTTCTCTTGATGACGAGTTTGAAACCATTGAAGCTGTGGAAGATGAAGTAGATACGATTAGTTTTTATGAAGTTGAATCTTCTTTACGTAAAATACTAAAACAATGGAGTGATGTTTCTGAAATTGTTCCTATTGCTGATAAATTTAAAGGTGGAAAATTAGTTATTGAACCTGCAGATAGTTCTCTAGCTTCTAAAGAAATTCCAATTGACACATTCTTTCACAAAATAGTGATGGTGAGAGATCGTATTCGAGTAATGGAACAAAAGATTAATTCAAGTAAAACGTTAGATGATCAAGATAAAATAGACTTACAACAGTATATTACTAGAATTTATGGAAGTTTAACAACATTTAATGTCTTATTCAAATTAAAGTCTGATCACTTCGTTGGTGTGAAGTCTAAATAAAAAAAATGCGGCAACTAATAACCAGTAAAGTATTATGCTTGCCGCACATATTTATAATAGGGATTATTATAAAAAGGTTCTCCGTCCGAGCGACAAATGTAACTAATCCGTTAAATATCAAATGTTAAAACATATATTTTAACATAATTTAACTAAAATCTAAAGTTAACTGATCAGGTAAAAGTTTGAAAGATTTCCTGTGATATTTTGTAGCACCGTGAGTTTTTATTCCTTCTCTATGTTCTTTTGTAGGATAGCCTTTATTTTTTTTCCAGTTGTACATCGGAAATTCTTCATGAATTTTAGCCATAAATTCATCACGATGAGTTTTTGCTAATATTGAAGCCGCTGCAATGCTCATAAATTTCGCATCACCTTTCACAATTGTTTCATGCGGAATTTCTCCATATGGCCTAAATTTATTTCCATCTACGATTATAAATTCTGGAGTTTCATCTAATCCCGCTATCGACCTGTGCATTCCTTCAATGGAAGCCTGCAAAACATTTAATTCGTCAACCTCTTCATTATGAATAAACGATACGGCATACGTCAATGCCTTTTCTTCAATATAAATTCGTAGCTCATCTCTTTTTTTCTTTGATAATTGCTTGGAATCATTCAAAAAAGGATGTTCAAAATTTTCAGGTAAAATTACCGCAGCAGCAACTACAGGACCAGATAAACAACCTCTTCCCGCTTCATCAGTTCCCGCTTCTAATGAAAATCCGCTGTAATTTAATTTAAGCATAGTACAAATTAACAGTTTTCGAAGATAACATTCACATTTATTTTCGTTTAATTATTTTACATTTGCCTTTATGAAACAATTGTTCATACTTATATTTTTTCTTGGATGTTTAAGCGTTCAAGCCCAATTTAGAACAGTAAATGGTGGTTTTGCTGGATCTGGTAGAAACAGAGTTAATGATTCACTCGCAAACGATGAAATTAGCGTTAAGATAAACGGTATTACCAAGTTTACAGATTATAAGATTATCAACTTAAAAAAGAGGGATACTTCTTACGTTGATACCACTCTTACTATTCAAAAAGAATATACACATAACTTCAGAAGAAAAGATAATTTCGAATTGTTAGCTTTTCATAATCAAGGACAAACTTTCAATTCTTTGGGTTATGATTTTCGTTCAATTTCACAATTTCCTGATATTGGATTTACAGCAAAGCAATTCAATTATTTGAATATTGATGATATCGACTACTACCGAGTTCCTACTCCTACCACACAAATTATGTACAAAACTGGTCAGGAACAAGGTCAAGTTTTAGATGCAATTTTCACTTTCAACCTATCTAAGAGACTAAACATAAGTGTTGCTTACAAAGGATTACGCTCGTTAGGCCAGTACAGAAGATCTTTGTCTAGTTCAGGTAACTTTCGAGGAACCTTGACCTATAGCACTCCAAAAGACCAATACAACATACGAACTCATATAACCACTCAAGATTTCACAAACGAAGAAAATGGTGGATTAACCGCGGAATCTGTAGAAAACTTTATAAATGAAGACCCTAACTTTACAGACCGAGGTAGACTTGACGTGAATTTAAATGATGCGGAAAGCTTATTGGATGGAACTCGATTTTATTTGGATCATAATTTCAAATTGTTCAATAGCATTGATAGCACAAACACAAAAAACTTTACCAATTTAAAAGTTGGACACGAGCTTCATTATGAAAAAAAATTCTTCACTTTTGAACAATCTGGAATAACAACGAGCCAGTTTGGAGAAGCAAGTAAAACAGCCGGAGGTTTACGTGAATCTTCTGATTACCGATTAATTAATAATCAAGGTTATTTAGAATTCAATTCTAAATATATTTTAGGACGATTTAGAGTTAAAGCAAACTACACTACTGTGAAATATGGATATGATAGTATTTATAACAGTAAAAAATTAATTACTAAGAAAAGAATTAGCGGAGATGCAATTTCTTTGGGAGGTGATTGGAATGGTAAAGTTGGTAATTTCAGTGTAAATGCTAGTGCATTGGTCACACCAGGAAGTGGTTATTTAGCTGGAAACCATTTTAGCGGTGAAGCTATTTATGAGAAAGACAGTGTTTTTAAAGTGAAAGGTAGTTTACTTTTAACATCAAAAGCTCCAAACTTTAATAAACAGTTTTTACAAAGTGTTTACGACAAATACAATTGGGAAAACAATTTCACCAATGAAGATACACGAAACATAGGTTTTTCTATAAATTCAAAATGGGGTAATGCTAGTGTTGATTTCACCAATATTGAAGATTATACTTATTTCGGAACGGATAGTTTACCAAAACAATTTGATGGTTCCATTACGTATTTAAAAGTAAAAGCAAATAAAGAATTTAAATTTTTCAAAAAGTTTGCTCTTGATAATACCATAATGTATCAGAATGTATCAAGCGGAAGTGATGTGTTTAGAGTTCCTGAATTTGTAACCAGGAATACATTGTATTATACAGATCATTGGTTTAAGGGAAACCCATTACAAGTTCAAATTGGAGCTACATTTAAGTATTTCACAAACTATAGAGCAAACGCATATAATCCACTTCTAGGAGAGTTTATTTTACAAAATGATACAGAGATTGGATTTCCTACTTTAGATCTGTTTTTTAATGCGAAAGTGCGTAGAACTCGTATCTTTTTCAAAATTGATAATGTAAGTTCCAATTTCTTAGAGAAGAATTACTTTTCAGCTCCAAGTCATCCATATAGAGATATGTCCATTCGTTTTGGACTTGTTTGGAACTGGTTCATTTAAGATCAAATGAAAGAATCAATCAAAAAATCGTGGGCTTTGTTTCTAATAGTAAGTTTAACCTTAGGTTTAGCTCCTTTTAAAGAACCTCATATTTTAGGAAAAATTCGATGGATTGCTGGAGGTAACGCTTTTAGTGGAGATGAAGCTATGACAGCTATGGATTGGTTTGACACCATTTTACACGGAATGCCGTGGATATTATTACTAACATCCATCATATTAAACATCCTTTCAAAAAGCAAATAATTTAGATACTTCTAATATTCTATAAGTGTTCCAAAAAAGGACTTTGGTAAAATCCAAGTATATAAAATTCTAATAAATAATTTCCAGTCATTTTTGTAAGCAGGCTTCCATTGGAATCTTTCAGGATACACAATCATATCAACTTTACCATAATGACTTTCGTATGAGAACTTATCAAAATATAAATCACCAGTTATTCGAGTTCGACAAAGATTTTCTATTAAATCAACATTCGAAGTATGAAATAATGGCAATACATATTTTTGATAATTTTTATCGATAAAAAGGAGATAGGCCTCTTCATCATCAATCACTAATCTTGGAGATAAAATAATATACTTAATTTCTGAAATGGATAATTTAAAAGGCCTACAATATAAATACAATCCTATATCCTTACTAGTACCGGTATATTCAAGTATACCTTCAGTAATAGAAATTATACTACGATTTAGCAAGCTGTCTAATTTTTATTCTGAAAGCAGCAAAAATTAACGTCATAAACGGGCTTAACCAGTTGAACATTGCGTAGAAAGCATAATCTACAACTGGAACACCTAAAACTCCAGAATGATAAGCTCCACAAGTATTCCAAGGAATTAACACAGAAGTAACTGTTCCTGAATCTTCTAAGGTTCTACTTAAGTTTTCTGGCGCTAATCCTTTATCTTTAAAAGCTTTCGCATACATTTTCCCTGGTACAACTAAAGCTAAATATTGATCAGAAGCAGTAACATTTAAACCGATACAGGTACATACCGTACTGGCAAATAAACCGAAAATACTATCAAACAGATTCAACATAAAACTACTAATCTTCGCTAGTGCTCCAATAGCATCCATGATTCCTCCAAAAACCATTGCACATAAGATTAACCAAATTGTTCCTAGCATTTTCTTCATTCCACCTGCAGTAAACAAATCTTTTAAAACTTCATTGTCTGTTGCCACAGAAGTATCAACAGTGATAGCTTGCATTACTCCTTTGTATGCTGAGTTAAAATCTAATTTCTCTACTCCAGCAACTTGCGCTACTACTTGAGATTGAAAAATAAGCGCAAAAATCCCACCTAAAATAGTTCCTGCCAAAAGTGCAATCAATGGTGGTGTTTTCTTAATAATTAAAACAACTACTACAACTGGAACTAAAAACAACCATGGTGTAATATTAAATGCCTTATCAATATCAGCTAACATTTGTCCAGTATTGGCATCTCCACTAGCCGACTGCGTAAAACCTAAAATTAAAAAGAAAATAAACGTCACAACAAAAGTTGGAACTGTTGTGTAGGCCATGTACTTGATATGTGTAAATAAATCTGTACCTGCCATCGCCGGAGCTAAATTTGTAGTATCCGACATTGGCGACATTTTATCTCCAAAATACGCTCCAGAAAGAACTGCTCCTGCTGTCATTCCAAGTGAAATATCTAATGCACCACCTATTCCTATTAATGCAATACCTACTGTAGCTGCTGTTGTCCAAGAACTACCCGTTGCTACAGAAATAACAGCACAAATAATTAAACAAGCAACTAAGAATATTGTTGGATTTAAAACTTGTAATCCATAATAAATCATAGAAGGAATAATTCCACTGATTAACCATGTTCCTGCTAAAGCTCCAACCATTAATAAAATAAGAATTGCACTGGCTGTTGATTTAATATTTTCAGCTACCTCATCCATCATCAACTGAAAACTTACTTTATTTTTAAAACCAACAACTGCAGCTACTACTCCTCCAATTAATAAAACAAATTGATTACTTCCACTTAAAGCATCGTCTCCGAAAACATACACATTGTATGCTAACATTCCGATTAACGCAATTACCGGAATTAAAGCTTCCCAAATTGACAAGTTTTTATTTTGCTGAATTTTTTGATCTTGTATTTTTATTTCTGAACCGTTGTTAGTTTCTTGCATTGGTCGATTTTTTTGGTTTGTAATGTTACGATTTTGTTAAGACTTACGCAAGTGAAAAGCGTTTGCTACTTTTGTAATTCTATGGATTCATTAACTCAAATTGTACTTGGAGCTGCTTGTGGAGAAATTGCTCTTGGAAAAAAGATTGGAAACAAAGCATTATTATTTGGAGCCATTGGCGGAACCATTCCTGATCTAGATGTTTTTCTTGGACGTTTTTTCTATTCAAACTCTATTGATCAACTGATATTTCACAGAGGTTTTATGCATTCTATTCCTTTTGCTGTTATTGGAGCATTTTTCTTTGGATATATTACCCATTACCTCTACAACAATGGTAAAAGAAAAGACACAACAACTCGCAAAGATTGGATTTGGTTATTCTTACTTTCCATATTAACCCATCCAATTTTAGATTGTTTCACTCCTTATGGAACACAACTGTTTTTACCTTTTTCCGACTATCGTGTGGCATTTAATAATATCGCTGTCGCTGATCCATTATATACACTTCCCTTTTTAATCAGTTTGATAGTTCTTATGTTTTATAGAAGAGGAACATCAAAACGTAAATGGTGGTTAAAAGCTGGAATCTATGTAAGTTCTGTTTACATGGTGCTTACTATTTTCAATAAGTTTTATGTTGATGATGTTTTTGAAAAATCATTTGAAAATGCAGGAATTACCTATAATCGTTTCACGGTACAGCCATCAATTTTAAATAATGTTCTTTGGTATGGAGTTGCTGAAACCGAAACAGATTATAAAGTAGGTTATTATTCAATTTTTGATAAAAACTCTCAAGTAACAAATTTCATTTCTATCCCTAAAAATCAGGAGCTATTAGACATGTCTGATCTTGACTTGAAGAAATTAACATGGTTTAGTAACAATTATTACAACTTAGCTTCATTACCAAATGGAGAATTTAGATATAATGATTTACGATATCCATTAATTAAAAATGATGCTAGTAGTAGTTCTGTTTTTGGTTTTCGTTTGTACAAAAACGGAAAAAGATGGGAATATAAAAATGACTCTGAACGTTTTAAAGACACTTCTCCAGCAGATTTAATCGAGTCAATTTGGGAAAGAATGAAAGGAAAATAAAAGGTCTAAGTATAAACCTAGACCATTATTATTTATAATTAAACGAAGCTTTCTTCTTTTAAAACTCCTACTTGTTTCATACAATCTTTCATCATTTCGTATGTTCGCTCAATATCATTATCTAATCCAATCGAAAAACGAATTAAACCATCTGTTAATCCCATATCAGCTTGTTCGTCTTCTGGTATTTCCGATGAAGTTGACGAACCTGGAGCAGAGAATAATGTTTTGTAAAATCCTAAACTAACTGCTAAATATCCTAAGTTTTTATTCTGCATTAGCTCCATAAGTTCATTCGCTTTATCTAACGAACCAACATCAATAGTCAACATTCCTCCATAACCATATTCTTCATTCATCATTGATGTAAATAACTCATGAGAAGGATGTGATCGTAAACCTGGATACACAGTTTTCAATCCATCTTCCTCAAATTTTTGAGCCAAATACATTGCATTCTTGCTATGCTGCTTCATACGAATATGTAAAGTTCTCATATTCTTTAAAATTGAAGACGCTCTTAAACTATCCATAGTAGAACCTAATAACATACAAGCTCCGTCATTTACGTTTCTTAAATCGTCTATAAATTGCTGTGTTCCGCAAACCACTCCACCAACAGTATCTGATGACCCATTGATAAACTTTGTTAAACTATGCACAACAACATCTGCCCCTAATTGTGCTGGTGCTATCGACAATGGTGAAAACGTATTATCTACCACTAATTTTAAATTGTATTTTTTCGCTAATGCTGCTAATCCACGAATATCTGCAACTTCTAATAACGGATTACTAACAGACTCACAGTATAAGACTTTTGTATTCTCCATAATCGCATTTTCAACTACATCTAGTTTTGTAATATCCACAAAAGTTGTGTTGATATTAAGTTTTGGCGTGAAGTTCTTCAAGAAAGCATAAGTTCCTCCATAAATTGTTCTACTAGAAACGATATGATCACCAGCTCCACATAATTGCATTAATACTGGAGTTATTGCTCCCATTCCCGATCCTGCAACATTTGCAGTTTCTGTACCTTCCATTTCTGCTAATGCTTCACCTAAGTATAAATTTGAAGGAGAAGTATGACGGGAATATAAATAACAGCCATCTGCATTTCCCTCAAAAGTATCGAACATTGTTTTCGCAGACAGGAATGTATATGTTGATGAATCTGAAATAGATGGATTTACACCTCCGAATTCTCCAAAGTATTGTAAATCTTGAATTTTATTAGCTGGTTTAAACTTCATAAGAAAATAGTATTTGTTTTCTCAAAGCAACGTAAAAACCTAATAAAATTCAATATTATGTAAAAAATACAGTTTTTAATTCATTTAAAAACATTAAACGCAGTTTAAAATTCATTTTTTATCGAAATAATTTTAATTTTATAGAAATATTTTCAAAATGAAACTAGACAATACTGATAGAAAACTTATAAACCTACTGCAAGAGGATAGTAAACGTACAAACAAGCAATTATCTTTATTACTAAATTTATCTGTTACTGCTGTATTCGAAAGAATTAAAAAATTAGAACGAGCAGAAATAATTACTGGGTATATTGCTCAAGTTGATCCTAAAAAAGTAGATAAATCTTTTATTGTTTTTTGTCAAGTAAAACTAATTCAACATTCACGTGAATATTTATCTGTTTTTGAAAGTGAAATTTTAAAATTAGATGAAGTCTCAGAATGTTTTCATATCAGCGGAGATTACGATTATGTCCTAAAAATTTTCGTAAAAGATATGGAAGAATATAGAGAATTTATGGTAAATAAACTGACTACGATTAAACATATAGGTAGTACACAAAGTTCATTTATGATAGGAGAAGTAAAAAACACCGCTAAAATAAGCATATAAAAAAAGCCATTGTTTTCACAATGGCTTTCAAATATCATAGAAATCTTATTCGTGTTTCTCAATCTCTTTTTTCACCTCTTCATCTGTTCCTTTTACTTCTTTAACTTCAGTTTTAGTTTCACCGTTTTCGGTAGTTTTTACTGTGATCTTAGCTTTTACCTGATCTCCACCAGCATCTTTCATCTCTACTCTGATTTCTTTAGCATTCTTATGCGTGTTCGCAGAGTGACCACCTAAAATTGGAGCAATTACTAAACCAACTAAACATGTTAATTTAATTAAAATGTTCATTGATGGTCCTGAAGTATCTTTAAATGGATCACCAACTGTATCTCCAGTAACTGCAGCCTTATGAGCATCAGAACCTTTAAATGTCATTTCTCCATTAATTTCAACTCCTGCTTCAAATGATTTTTTAGCATTATCCCAAGCTCCTCCAGCGTTATTCTGGAAAATAGCCCACATTACACCACTAACACAAACACCAGCCATATACCCTCCAAGTGCCTCAGCTTTAAATAATAAACCAATAATAATTGGAGTAATTATAGTAATTAAACCTGGCAAAATCATTTCTTTTAGTGCTGCTTTTGTAGAAATATCAACACACTTAGCATAATCTGGTGTTCCAGTTCCTTCCATAATTCCAGGGATTTCTTTAAACTGACGACGAACTTCTTGTACCATTTCCATTGCCGCTTTACCTACAGATTCCATTGCTAAAGCTGAGAAAATTACAGGAATCATACCTCCCACAAATAACATTGCTAAAACATCCGCTTTAAAAATATTAATACCGTCAATTCCTGTGAATGTAACATATGCCGCAAATAAAGCTAAAGCTGTTAATGCCGCAGAAGCAATTGCAAATCCTTTTCCTACAGCTGCAGTTGTATTTCCTACAGAATCTAAAATATCAGTTCTTTCACGAACATGGTCTTCTAACTCACTCATTTCCGCAACTCCACCTGCGTTATCCGCAATCGGTCCGAATGCATCAATAGCTAATTGCATTGCTGTTGTAGCCATCATAGCTGAAGCTGCTAATGCAACTCCATAAAATCCAGCAAGTGCATAAGATCCATAAATTGCAGCTGCAAATAAAATAACAGATAAAAATGTTGATTTCATTCCTACTGCTAATCCAGCGATAATATTTGTTGCTGCTCCCGTTGAACTATTTTTTACAATATCTAAAACTGGTTTTTTACCAAGACTAGTATAGTAAGCCGTTACTGTTGAAATTAATGCTCCTACAGCTAACCCAATCATACATGCATAAAACACATGACGAGAAGGAACTGCCTTTAATCCTTCACCAAAATAATTCATTTGTAAAGTTTCAGGTAACATCCAACGAATTAAGAACCAACTCGCTACTAATGTAATTAAAATTGATGCCCAATTTCCTAAATCTAAAGCTTTCTGAACCTCTGGTTCTTTAGCTGAATTATCTTTAATATTAACTAAGAATGTTCCTACAATAGAAGCTACAATTCCAACACCAGCAATTACTAATGGTAATAAAATTGGCCCCATTCCATTGAAAGCATCAGTAAACTGAGTTGTAGCTGACATATCTCTAATTAAATAGTTTCCTAAAACCATTGCTGCTAAAACAGTTGCAACATAACTACCAAATAAATCAGCTCCCATTCCAGCAACATCTCCTACATTATCACCCACATTATCTGCAATTGTTGCTGGGTTTCTAGGATCATCCTCAGGAATTCCTGCTTCAACCTTTCCAACTAAATCTGCACCAACGTCTGCAGCTTTCGTATAAATACCACCACCTACTCTAGCGAATAAAGCGATACTTTCAGCACCTAAAGAAAAACCTGCTAAAGCTTCTAAAGCAACAGTCATTTCATCATAAAAACTTCCTTCTCCCGTAACAAACATTGCTACAAACAACAAAAAGAAAAGACTTAATCCTAGAACTGCCAAACCAGCAACTCCTAATCCCATAACAGTTCCTCCACCAAAAGAAACTTGTAAAGCTTTTGGTAAACTTGTTTTTGCTGCTTCAGTTGTTCTTGCATTAGCATCTGTAGCTATTCTCATTCCAATATTACCTGCCAGAGCAGAAAAAATAGCACCGATTATAAAAGCAACAACTATAATCCAGTGTGTAGTGTCAACAATTTGAGATATAACGAATAGTGCAATTGAGGCTATAATTGAAAAGATTAAAAGAAGTCTGTACTCTGCATTTAAAAATGCTAACGCTCCTTCTTTAATACTTTTAGAGATTGACTGCATTTTTTCATCTCCAGCATCCTGCTTTTTTACCCAGGACATTTTGATGAACATAAAAACAAGCCCTAAAACAGCCAAAATAATTGGCATATACACCATGTTTGATTCCATAATATTTAATTAATTGATTAGTTTATTGCCTTAAATATAACAAAATCAAACTCTAAACAAAAAAAGCTCATCACTTTCGTGATGAGCTTTAATATTTCGTAATTGGAAACTTAGATTTTAAAGCTTCCTTTTTCCTTATGTTCGCTTTCTTGGTAACGTGCGATACACTTATCTAAAATTTCATAAGCTTCGTCAGCATCTCCCCAACCTCCAACATCAACTTTCTTTTCTTCTAAGTCTTTATAAACTTGGAAAAAGTGAGTGATTTCTTTTTTACGGTGAGGATTTAAATCTGATAAATCATTATAACTATTCCAAATTGGATCAGATACAGGTACACATACAATTTTCTCATCTGGACCTTTCTCATCTGCCATATGGAAAACACCGATAGGTTTTACTTCCATAACACACATTGGGAAAGTTGGCTCAGCACCTAAAACTAATACATCTAAAGGATCTCCATCTAAAGCTAAAGTTTCTGGAATGAAACCATAATCTCCAGGGTACATCATTGATGAAAATAACATTCTATCAAAACGAATTTTCTTTAAATCAAAATCGTACTCGTATTTATTTCTACTTCCTTTAGGTATTTCTATTAATACATCAACAGTTTGTTTCTCTTTTGCTGTCATAAATTTATTACTTCGTTTCAAAAATCGGATTGCAAAACTACGGATTAATTAGAGTAATAACACAATCTTTGAGGGTTATTTTTTGGTTAAATAAAGATTAAAGTCCTGGTTTAATACCAATTCGGATTGCAAACTTAGGAGTAGGCACCGCAATACTATTTGCTGGAGCTCTATAATTGCTTCTCCAAATAGCGTCAACTCTAAGGAATCTTAAATTACCATAACCAATATTTTCAAATCCGAAACCATATTCATAATACACTTTATTTGGTGCGTTATATTGAATGTTTTCTGTACCAACACTGTTAATTACACCATCATTTAAAGCTCTATTTGCGTCTGAAACCATTCCGTATGCAGCACGGAATGTTAGTAAACTTCTTAAGTTTAACTTTCTAACTAAAGGGATTCTGTTTAAAATAAACCCGTTAAAATGATGCTCTAAATGTGTTGACACATATGTATCTGTAACAAAATCATAGAAATTCAATAATGAAAAAGTATTTGGAACCAACGAAAATGACTGGTTAGCTGGAATAACATTCATTAATGAAACTGGAACTTGTCCAAAAGTTTTTCCTCCTTCAACTGTCGTATCTAACAATCCAAATTTACCAAGTAGAATTGGTTGATTATATTTAATTTGAATTCGATCATAATCATGAGTTCCGTTTAGCACTCCTTTATATCCGTGACGATAGTTTAATACAATTGATGGAAAAACATTACGCCCGAAACGTTGCTCAACTCCTAAACCATAAACGAATCTTCCTGGAGTAAAGGAAACATAAATATCTGAAGCCACATCAGTAACCGAGGAAACAAAATTTACATCACCAGGATTTTCTCTGTAGCTAACGGAGAAGTTTTCAGGACTTGCAGAACTAATTCTAGAATGCGATAAATTAAACCCAACTCTTAAGTTGTTATTAATAGCATAGTCAAAATTCGTTGCATACTTTTCTACATTCGATAAGAAGAAGTTATTTCCTCTAGAGAATAAAGCCGTTGATCCAAAAGTATTTCCTAATAATTGAGTTGTATTAAATAGTGAACTACCCAACTGCTCTATATCATTTTGGTAAGCTGCACTAACAGCTATTCTTGGTTTGTACGATAATAAATACTTTGCTTCTAGACCATACTTAAACTCTTTATCTTTCGTTCCATAAGCAACATGACCAGATAATCTAAATCTATCATCTTTAGTTTTAAAAGTTCTAAATCCAATACGAGTTCTTAAACCTTCTACTTCGTTATTAGCCAAGGCAGTCCAGAAAGGACCGAATTGAATATTTAACGCATCTACATTAATATACCCACTTGATATCGTATTTATAAAACCTGTGATTTTTTTAATACGTTTCTTGCTTTTCACAGAAGTAATTAACTTGTATGTATCCTTATTATCTTCTTTCTCTTCTTTCTTCCAATATTCTTCTGATTTGTAATATTGATCTGGACGAATTTTAATATTCTTAAAATCGTAAAAACTTTCAGGCAAAGGCTTATCCAACAAATAATCTTCATAATTAATTGTTTTTTTAATAGTTAAACCTTTATTGGCATCATTTTTATCTAAGAAAGTAAAATCTCCTTCGTAGGCATTTCTAGTAGGAATATAAATGCTATCATTTCTTACCTCAAACTCTTTTTCAAAAGTTAAACCTCTTACAAAATTTAGGTTTGCTCCTTTTACAACTTGCATTCTAAGTTTTTTGATTGTAAATGCTTTGTCAGCAACCCAAAAATTCCCTTTAAATGCTAAATCTTGATCTCTAATCGGAAAGAAATAAATATTGTATAATTTCTTATCATTTTGAACTATACTATCATACAATACGTAATCATAAGTTGCAAATCCATCAGTTGATAACGGGCTTACAAAAGACTTACGTAATAAAGTAATGTTATTTCTGAAAACATCAATATTTTGAAAAGTCATTGCCATTCTATCAAAAACAAAACCTTGAGCACCTAACCCCTCAGCTTTTTCTGCTTCAATGTCTTCTCTTACTTTATTTGACTCATTATTCCCATAAACCTTAGAAACTTGTTCACTTAAGTAAATCGGGATATAATAATTAATTCCATCACTATCATATTGAATCTCACTTATCGCTTGTTTATATTGATCTTTAAAAATACTTTTGATAAAAGCAGTATCAAGATTATTCAATCCAATTTCAATTGTCTTATGCTTTTTGAATTGATAATGATCAACGAGATCAACACCGTTTTTCCTTTTCCTCTTCCATATTTCTTTCAAAATTCGATAAGCAGGATTTTCTTTTTTCTTTAAACGTTTTTTAGGTTTAGTAACAACTATTACCTCCTCTAAAACATCTGTACCTTCTTTTAAAACGATATTTAAGTACTTCGTTTTACGACTGACTTTAATCGTTTGAGTTTGGAAACCTACGAACGAAATTTCTAAAACGCCACGGTTTTTTTTCGTTCTAAACGCAAACCTTCCCTCATCATCTGTAGTGGTTCCTTGAGTTGTTCCTTTAATAATTACATTAACAAATGGTAAAGGATTTTCGTACTCATCAACCACCGTTCCTCTTAAAATAATTTGCGCATTAATTACCAAGCTCATAAACATGAGCAGCGCTGAAATCTTTACTTTCATAGGTATTTTACTTCAAAAATCCTTTCAGTTTGGAACTAAAAGGATTTTCAACAATTATCATCTCTCTAATTATCAATATCTTACTTGATATACATTACTTCTTTTACCGCATTTACAACATCTTTAGCATTCGGCAACCATTTTTCTAATAAAACAGGTGAATACGGTGCAGGTGTATCAGCAGTAGTAATTCTTTTGATTGGAGCATCTAAATAATCGAATGCTTCATCTTGTACTCTAAAAGTAATTTCTGAAGACACACTTCCAAATGGCCAAGCCTCTTCTAATATTACTAATCTATTTGTTTTCTTAACTGACTCTAGAATCGTTTTGTGATCCATCGGACGAACAGTTCTTAAATCAATAACCTCAATTGAGATTCCTTCTTTTGCCAACTCATCAGCAGCTTTATAAGCCTCTTTAATAATCTTTCCAAAAGAAACTACAGTTACATCAGTTCCTTCTCTTTTAATATCAGCAACACCGATTGGTAAAACGTACTCTCCCTCTGGAATCTCCATTTTATCACCATACATTTGCTCCGACTCCATGAAAATAACTGGATCATCATCTCTAATAGCAGCTTTTAATAATCCCTTTGCATCGTATGGATTTGAAGGAACAATTACTTTTAAACCCGGACAGTTTGCATACCAGCTTTCGAAAGCCTGAGAGTGCGTTGCCGCTAATTGACCTGCAGAAGCCGTTGGTCCTCTAAATACGATAGGACAATTAAACTGACCTCCACTCATTTGGCGAATTTTTGCCGCGTTATTAATAATTTGATCAATACCAACTAACGAGAAGTTAAACGTCATATACTCTACAATTGGTCTGTTTCCATTCATTGCAGAACCTACAGCAATACCACCAAAACCAAGCTCGGCAATTGGAGTATCAATAACACGTTTTGCACCAAATTCATCTAACATCCCTTTACTTGCTTTGTACGCTCCGTTGTACTCAGCAACTTCTTCTCCCATTAGATAAATACTTTCATCACGACGCATTTCTTCACTCATTGCTTCGCAAATAGCCTCTCTAAATTGTACTGTTTTCATATGTATTTTATTCTAGTAGTTGTTTATTTAATTTGCAAAAGTAAAAAAATTACATTGAACGAAATTAACAGAATGTTAAAATCATCTATATTTGATATATTTTTTGACAGAAATTTATTATGCATGCATAATAAATCAAAAAAAATGCTTAAATTCGTAGCTCGAAATTAAGTGTTTTTAAAACAAACCTATATGAAAATATTAGTATGTATCAGTCATGTACCTGATACCACTTCAAAAATCAATTTTACTGAAAATGACACTAAGTTTGATACAAACGGTGTTCAATTTGTAATAAATCCATACGATGAATTTAGTTTAACACGTGCGATGTGGTTTAAAGAAAAGCAAGGTGCCTCTGTAACTGTTGTTAATGTTGGAGGAGCTGAAACTGAGCCTACATTAAGAAAAGCCTTAGCAATTGGTGCTGACGATGCTATACGTGTAAATGTAGAACCAACTGACGGTTTTTTAGTTGCTAAAGAATTAGCTGAAGTAGTTAAAAACGGTGGTTTTGATTTAGTATTGGCTGGTAAAGAATCTGCTGACTACAATGGTCAAATGGTTCCAGGAATGCTTTCTTCATTATTAGGATACAATTTCGTAAACGGTTGTGTAGGAATTGAAGTTGAAGGCACAAACGCAACTTTAGAAAGAGAAATTGATGGTGGTGAAGAAAAAGTATCTTCATCTTTACCATTAGTTGTTGCAGGACAAAAAGGAATCGTTGAAGAAAAGGATTTAAGAATTCCTAATATGAGAGGAATTATGATGGCACGTAAAAAGCCATTAAATGTAGTTGAAGCTTCTGGAGCAGCTGCTTCTACTAGTACGAAAACGTTTGAAAAACCAGCACCAAAAGGTGATGTGAAATTAGTAGATAATGTTGATGAGTTAATTAACTTATTACACAACGAAGCAAAAGCAATTTAAATTTAAAATCAAAACATTTTAGTGGATGCGTTTAACCACCATCCACTAAAATTCTAAAAAAAATTAAGAGTATGTCTGTATTAGTTTTTGCCGATTCATCGGAAGGAAAATTTAAGAAAACAGCTTTTGAAGTTGTTTCATATGGAAAAAAAGTGGCAGAGCAATTAGGAACTAATGTTGTTGCCTTAACTATAAATGGAGGAGATGCATCAGAACTATATACTTATGGTGCTGAAAAGGTGATAGAAGTAAAGAATGATTTAACTTCATTCAACGCTAAGGCTTATGCTGAAATTATCAAACAAGCTAGTGAAGCTCAAGGTGCTGACACGGTAATAATCGATTCTAGTGTTGATGGTTTAACTGTTGCTCCTCTAGTAGCAGTAGCATTAGAAGCTGGATATGCATCAAACGTAGTTGCTTTACCAAGCAGTACTGCACCTTTTGTTGTAAAGCGTAAAGCTTTTTCTAATAAAGGTTTCAATAACACAGAAATCGCAACTGGTAAAAGAGTAGTTGGTGTTGCCAAAAATTCATTTGGAGCTCATGAGAATGCAGTTTCTGGATCTACTGAAAGTTTAGATGTTTCATTACCAGAATTAGGTGTTTCTTCTGTTTCTATTGATAAAGCAAGTGGAACTGTAACTATTGCTGATGCTGACGTTGTTGTTTCTGCAGGACGTGGTTTAAAAGGTCCTGAGAACTGGGGAATGGTAGAAGAATTAGCTGACGTACTAGGAGCTGCAACTGCTTGTTCTAAACCAGTTTCTGATTTAGGATGGAGACCTCATAGCGAGCACGTTGGACAAACTGGTAAGCCAGTAGCTTCTAACTTATATATTGCAATTGGTATTTCTGGAGCAATTCAGCATTTAGCAGGTGTAAACGCATCAAAAGTAAAAGTAGTAATTAACAATGACCCTGAAGCTCCTTTCTTTAAGGCTGCTGATTATGGAATTGTAGGAGATGCTTTTGAAGTTGTACCTCAACTTATTGAAAAATTAAAAGCTTTCAAACAAGCTTAAAAAGTTAAATATATCTGTAAACCTCAAAAGATTTTTGTCTTTTGAGGTTTTTTATTCTAAAGACCTTTCCATACACATATTTTTTCTTAAATTGTGGCACCCTAAAAGCAGTCCAATTGAGACGGCTTTTTTTGTAGGAAGATAGATACATGAGCTTAGTAAGATTAACTATTAAAGGAATTTCATACAGTCAAACTCAGAGCGGTGCTTATGCACTAGTTCTTAGTGAAATGGAAGGAACTCGTACTTTACCGATCATTATTGGCGCTTTTGAAGCCCAATCTATAGCAATAGCTTTAGAAAAAGAAATTAGACCTCCAAGACCATTAACGCACGACTTATTCAAAACTTTTGCAGAACAGTTTCAAATTGAATTGAAGCAAATCATTATCCATAAATTAGTGGATGGTGTGTTCTTTTCGAGTTTAATTTGTGAAAGAGACGGTGTGGAAGAATCAATCGACGCAAGAACTTCAGATGCCATTGCTCTTGCCGTTCGCTTCCAAACTCCAATCTTTACCTACGAAAATATTTTAGATAAAGCTGGTATTTATTTAAAAGCTGAAGAAAAATTCAACGAAGAAGATGATGAATTAGAAAAAATAGAATTAATTCCTGACTCGGAGGTTTCTGAAATGGATGACTTCTCTATATTTTCTATTAGTGAATTAGAAACAAAACTACACGAAGCTGTTAATAATGAAGATTATGAATTAGCGGCTAAAATTAGAGACGAAATTGACAAACGCTCTTAAACCTGCGTAACAACATGAAAAAATTCTTTTCGATACTGTTAGTCCTTTTATCATTAACAGTACAAGCCCAATCGATTGAAAAAAACTGGAATTTTTCTTCTATAGAAAATATCAATAAAGAAGGAATTGTAAATATTAATAAAGGTGATTACTTTAAACTTAAAGAAGGTAAATTCTCTTATTTCCTTGAGAATAAAGATAGTTTATATGCTTACGGAAATTATATTTCTCAGAATAATTTACTAATCTTTAATTACACCAAACCTAAAGACACAGTAAGGTACTATAATATCGTTAATTTAACTAACGATAAATTATCGCTTTCAGAAGGGGATATCACATACAATTTTACTGATGTAGAATCAAAAGAAGTAGTTACCACAAAGTCAGAAGTTGCATCAGACAACAAAGCAAACAATGAAATCATAGCAAGTCAAGGATTCACTTTTCAAAGCTTCTACAGAGGAGTTATTGGAATGATTGTTTTACTTTTTGTTGCATTTTTATTTAGCACAAACAAAAGAGCAATTGATTGGAAAACAGTTGGACTAGGTTTAGGTTTCCAACTTCTTATTGCGTTTGGTGTATTAAAAGTTCCTTTTATTCAAAAGCTTTTTAATGGTATTGGACAACTTTTCGTTAGTGTATTAGATTTCACTCGAGCTGGTAGTAAATTTCTTTTTGAAGGTTTAGTAGTTGATATGGATACCTTTGGATTTATTTTTGCTTTCCAAGTATTACCAACAATTATCTTCTTCTCTGCTTTAACATCTGTGTTATTTTATTTAGGAATTATTCAAAAAGTAGTAAAACTGATGGCCAAACTTTTAAGTAAAGTCCTAAAAATTTCAGGTGCAGAAAGTCTATCTGTTGCAGGGAATATTTTCCTTGGTCAAACAGAAGCACCTTTACTTATTAAGGCTTATTTAGAAAAAATGAACCGATCAGAAATACTATTAGTAATGATCGGTGGTATGGCAACTGTCGCAGGTGCTGTTTTAGCGGCTTATATCGGATTCTTAGGAGGCGATGATCCTTTACTAAGGCTAAAATTTGCAAAACATTTATTGGCAGCTTCAGTAATGGCGGCCCCTGGAGCGATTGTAATTTCAAAAATTTTATACCCTCAAACAGAAGAAGTTAATACTGACGTAAATGTTTCATCTGAAAAAATTGGTTCAAATGTATTAGATGCTATTGCAAACGGTACTACTGAAGGTTTACATTTGGCCATGAATGTTGGAGCAATGTTATTAGTTTTTGTTGCATTTATTGCAATGATTAACGGTATTTTAGGATGGGTCGGTGATGTAACTACACTTAACGATTGGATCGCAGCTAATACTCCTTATAACAAATTTTCTTTAGAAGCCGTGCTTGGTTATATATTTGCTCCGCTAATGTGGTTAATTGGAGTTGCAGGAGAAGACACTGCATTAATGGGACAATTATTAGGAATTAAACTTGCAGCAAGTGAATTTGTTGGTTATATTCAACTTGCGGAATTAAAAGATATTGCAAACGCCACACACTTAACATATAATAAATCCGTTATAATGGCTACATATATGTTATGTGGATTCGCGAATTTTGCTTCAATTGGAATTCAAATTGGAGGAATTGGATCATTAGCTCCAGGCCAAAGAAAAACTCTTTCAGAGTTCGGAATGAAAGCCTTAATCGGTGGAACCATTGCCTCTTTAATGTCAGCAACAATTGCTGGTATGATTATAGGATAAACAAATAATAGAAACACAAAACCCCCATAATTGTGGAATCAGTTATTACGATAATATTGATTGGATTTGCTGTCATTATGATTTATGACATCATAGGTTCTTTGTTATCTAGACATTTTGGTTTCGAATATGTATGGTGGGCTTTTGGTTCTTTTATTATTTATGGAATTTTCACCTCATATATAGATAGTTCAAGTGGATTATTAACGGCTCTTTTGGGTTCTTTTCTATTAGGAGTTTTTGACGCAACTGCAGGAATTTTAATTGCAACTAAGCTTAAAGCCCACATTAAAGAGAAAGACAAAGAAGTAATTAAGATCAATTTTTCCTTAATTTTTCAAATGGGAATCATAGCAGTTATAATGGGTTTAATTGCTGTTTTAGCCTTTTAACCCAAAATAACAAACTGATTTTATAACACTTACTTTCTTTTTGTTCATTTTTTCATATATTTATATCACCCGAAATCCAAATAAAATGAACAATTTCTTTTCCTTTGAAAGACCACTATCTTTCCAAACAAAAGACTCAATTTTTTACTTCTTACAATTATTCGAGCTATCATCATAGAAAATTGATATTCATTACTATTTGATTTTTTTCATTTAAACAAACGAATATTTTTAATTAACCTCGGTGAGTCAAGTTGACTCCCAAATAAATCAATTTTTATTATGAAGAAAATTTCTGAATTAACAGGATTTAAAGTTCTTTCTAAAAAAGAACAAAGCGAAATTAACGGAGCTATTTCTCGTCCTTACTGTAAAGGTAATAATCAATGTTGTGTACGTGTAAGTCCAACATTTGAGTTTTGTGATTATGGTTACTGCCAAGGATTTGGACAATGTATCTGGGCCTAACTTTTGAATTAATCAACCTAAATAAATCTTTAACATGAAAAATTTAAAAAACCTAAACGGATTTAAAATTCTTTCTAAACAAGAACAAAGTGAAATTAACGGATCTGTTTACAACAGACCGTATTGTGGCGGACCAAGACAATGCTGTGTTAGAACTCAACAAGGATTTGAGTTTTGTGACTACGGATATTGCATTGGTCACGGACAATGCATTTGGGCATAGTTATCGGTTGATAACTTGCTGAAAACAATTTTTAAAGCATCAACATTTTTTGTTGATGCTTTTTTATTTTTACCCAAAATTAGAACGATATATGAAGCAGTATTTAGATTTAGTGAAACATGTTTTAGCTAACGGAAATGAAAAAGGAGACAGAACAGGAACGGGAACTAAAAGTGTTTTTGGTTACCAGATGCGTTTTGATTTAAGCGAGGGATTTCCAATGGTTACAACCAAAAAATTACATTTAAAATCTATTATTTACGAACTTTTATGGTTCATTAAAGGAGACACGAATGTAAAATATCTTCAGGAAAACGGTGTTCGTATTTGGAACGAATGGGCTAATGAAAATGGCGATTTAGGTCCAGTTTATGGTCATCAATGGAGAAATTGGAATAGCGATGAAATTGATCAATTAAAAGATGTTATAGAAACATTAAAAACAAATCCGAATAGCCGAAGAATGTTAATTTCTGCTTGGAATCCTAGCGTTTTACCGGACACATCACAATCATTTTCTGATAATGTAGCGAATGGTAAAGCTGCGCTACCTCCTTGCCACGCATTCTTTCAGTTTTACGTAGCTGATGGTAAACTTTCTTGTCAATTATATCAAAGAAGTGCTGACATATTCCTAGGTGTACCATTTAACATTGCTAGTTATGCTTTATTTACAATGATGGTTGCACAAGTTTGCGGATATGAAGCTGGAGAATTCATCCATACATTTGGTGATGCTCATATTTATAACAATCACATGGAACAATTAGAACTTCAATTAACACGTGATCCAAGACCATTACCAACAATGAAGATTAATCCAGAAGTAAAAGATATAGAAGACTTTACTTTTGATGATTTTGAATTGTTAAATTACGATCCACACCCTCACATTAAAGGAGTTGTTGCTGTGTAATTTTTTTAACGTTCTTTTATTAATTTTTGACTTTTAATTAGTTAAAATCTAACTAAATTAGTAACCAAACAACTAGATTAAAATGATAGCCGAAATAGACACAATTAAAGAAGAGATATATGATATCGTAGCCGAGATAGATGACGAAAATGTTTTGTTAGCTGTTAAAACTATTATTAAAAATATTCATTCTAATTCTATTGATCACGTTACTGATAAAAGAGATTTAACTGGATACATTAAGGAATGGGTTAAAAACATGTAACCTCTCCAATTATTTTATGATTACAATTATTGCCGCAATAGGTAAAAACAATGAATTAGGAAAAAACAACGACCTAATCTGGCATTTACCAGCAGACTTAAAACGATTTAAAAAAGTAACTTCTGGTCATCACATATTAATGGGAAGAAATACTTATGAAAGTATTGGAAAACCGTTACCAAACAGAACTACAGTAATTATTACAAGAAACGACAACTATTTTAAGGATGGTTGTCTTATTGCAAGTAGTATAGATGAAGCAATTCAACTATCCAAAGATGATGAGGAGATTTTTATCATAGGAGGAGCTCAAGTATATGACCAAGCTATAAATAACCCTGCCGTTGGAAAGTTAGACATTACTTTAGTACATGAAAGTTTTGATGCTGATGTTTATTTTCCAAATATTGATACTACTATTTGGGAAGAAGTTTCTAGAGAAGACTTTAAAGCAGACGATAAAAATAAATACGACTATAGTTTCGTTTCTTATAAAAGGAAGTAACCTCGACTTATAAAATCATATTAATAAAATTAATTTCCCTGCGTCAGCTGGAGTTTTACTTATAAAATGTCAATTCAACTTACATCAGTTTCGAAAACATACGGCAAACAAAAAGCCGTAAATAATATATCATTTTCTGCTCAAAAAGGAGAAATTGTTGGTTTTCTAGGTCCTAACGGTGCTGGAAAATCAACAACTATGAAAATTTTAACGGGTTATATTCAACCGACTTCAGGAGCTGTTACCGTAAACGATATTGATGTAATTTCAAATAGTATTGATTCCAGAAAAAGTATCGGTTATCTTCCAGAACACAATCCTTTGTATCTTGAGATGTATGTTAAAGAATATCTATCTTTTCATGCAGATATTCATAACATTCAACAAGAAACAATAATTGACGTTATCGAAAAAGTAGGTTTATCAAAAGAATCACATAAAAAGATAAGTCAGCTATCTAAAGGATACCGTCAAAGAGTTGGTTTGGCGGCAGCAATTTTACATAATCCTGATGTTTTAATTTTAGATGAACCTACCACAGGCTTAGACCCAAACCAATTAGTTGAAATTCGATCTTTAATAAAAGAATTAGGAAAAGATAAGACAGTTCTTTTATCTACTCACATAATGCAGGAAGTAGAAGCAATTTGTGATAGAGTTATTATAATAAATAATGGAGAGATTGTAATTGACAAAAATTTAGCTGAATTAAAAGATTCAAAGGAGCAAGTCATAAAAGTTGGGTTTGATTATAAAATTGAAGAACAGTTTTTACAGCGATTAGCTAATATTACTAACATCAAAAACAACTACGATAACTCTTGGACATTAACCTTCAACACAGAAGAAGACATGCGCCCAAAACTATTTGATTTTGCTCAAGAATATGGACTTAAAATTCTTGAATTAAATTCTGAAAACAAGAATTTAGAAACCCTTTTTAGAGAAATGACACAATAATTTACCTACTTGTAGGTAGAAAAAACAGCTCATCCTAACTTTAATTTTGACAATAACTAATTTTAACGCTATTGTCATGAAACGTCATGTATATTTATTACTACTAATATTTATTAACACCACTATTTTCTCACAAGAAAAGAAAGATCAAATCATTAAAATCGATCCTTTCGGAATTAACTCCTATCATAAAAAATATGATTTCGGATCAACCGTAAAATTTCAAATCAAAAATGTTAATGTTATTAGACTTCGGTCAACAGGGAAAATTGAAGGAGCAGGAAAAAGTCTAAATTTCGAAATACCAAAAGTTTTTAAAGACATTTTAGCAGAAGAATCAAATGACTCTGATGATAAACTTAAAACTAAATATAATCTCTATAATGTCAACTCTGAAATTATAGCACAATCAAATGAAAAACTACAACAAATTGAAGATGACAACTTAAGATTAATTGGTATTAAGAATACCGCTAAGAGTATAAATTATAAAAATAGAATCGATGCTAAAATCAAAGAAAACGAACAGGAAATAGAAAAACTAAAAAAGCTTATAAAAGAAATGCAAACACTATTAGCTTCAACAGATTCATTCCTTACAAGTAAAAAAAGCTTCCTAGAGCAACTTGAAAAGATCAATAACTTTCTAATTTTAGAAGACTTGCTTAATACAGAATTAGACAGAGATTCAATATTTATTAGAGATATTAAACTATTCCAAAAAACAAGCTCAACTCTTTATAATACTTTCTATCCAAGTAACCCAGACAAACCACTAACTGAAGTATCTTCTTCGCTTGATGAACTTATGGACAGTTACAGTAAGATGAAAATGAATTACGATATCATTAATAAAACATTAGAAGCTGAGACTTTCACTTTTAAAGGTGAATTAAAAGATAATGACAACAAAGCTACTTTAGGTGTGGAAAGTGCTAAAATCAGTATAAAGAGGAAGAAAATATTTGAAGAAGAAATGGCCTTCGCCTCACAACTAAGAGACTCACTGGCGAAACAAGAAACCAAAACTTACATTACTAAAAAAGCAAGTAAAGGAATTAACTTAGCTAAGCAAATAGAAGAAGAAACCTTTAAATATTATACGAATGCCTACCAATTGAACGAAGACAACAATACTTTACAACCAAGTATTGTAAATGAAAAAGGAGAAACTGTTTATAAATTTGAATCAATAGATATTCAAACACACAACAGATGGAAAGTAAATTTTAGTACAGGATATCTATTAAGTTTTATTTCAGATGACAACTATACTTATAGAAAAGACAACACTGGTATTATTGGTGTCAACAATTCAAATAATAACGAAATCAAACACGCTATAGGTGGATTAATTCATGCATATCCAAGATTTTTTGATGGTTTCCAACCTGCTATTTCTTCTGGTGTAAGTATTGATGGAAATGGAAGTATAGGTTTTTACTTTGGAGGATCATTGTTATTTACTGAGAAAAATCGTTTTGCTTTGTCTGTAGGATATTCTCTAACCAGCGTAGATAGATTAGACCGAGGGAATTTAAATTTAAACGATTCTAATGAATTAGTTTTTTCAACTCCAAATGACATAGAAATTCGTTACAACAATGTATACAAAGGAGCTCTATTTATTGGAGTTACCTATAATTTATCTGAATAGTTATACCTTTAAACAAAAAGGGCCTCACTATATGTTGAGGCTCTTTTTAATTTAGTTTATAATTTATGTGCTGTTTATCGAGTTCTGAAAGAAACTCATTTGTAATTTTAATTTTTGTCGTTCTACTTGGAACATCTAACTCTAACTTTTCTTCAACATCATAAATTACAAATCTTAGTCCTTGCTTCCCTGAGTTCGTAACAAATAAATGCTGTAAATTCTTAATTGTATCTTCTTTTACATCACTCAATGGCATTTTTATGGTAATTTTCTTACACATCCTTTCCATGATATCATGAAGTAAATTAAACTCTGTAAAACCAACCCTTGGATCTCCTTTAACACCTTCTTTATTCACCCATCCAGGTTTTACAATAGTTTTTACATACAAGAATGAATTCGGAACTAAAAAATGTTTAAACTTTAAATATTCTTCACCAAATATTCTGAACTCAAAACTATCGTTATAATCTTCTATTATAAAAGAAGCCCAACCTTTTCCAGCTTTTGATACTCTATGTTGAACATCAGTAACAATTCCTGCAAAAGCCAATCCTAAACCTTCATATTTCTTAAGGTCCTTAAAATGACTTACAGAAGCATTACAAAACTTTAATTCGTTCTTAAAATCATCTAATGGATGTGCCGAAATATACATTCCTACCATCTCTTTCTCCTTGGCTAATAATTCCATAGTTCCCCAAGTATCACATTCAGGAATTATTGGCTCTGGTAATTCAACATCACTTGCTTCACCGAACAAAGAAACTTGAGATGAATTTAAATTTTCTTGATATTTATTTCCAAATCGTAATGCTCTTTCTAAAAAGGTTTGTCCTTTTTCATCTTGAACATAATATTGCGCTCTATGTGTAGCTGTAAAAGAATCAAATCCACCAGCTAATACCAATCCTTCAAATGCTTTCTTATTTGCTACACGTAAATCCACACGTTTTGCAATATCGAAAACAGAAGTATAAGCGCCATTTTCCTTTCTCTCATCAATTATGGCCTTCACTGCAGAAGCTCCAACTCCTTTAATTGCCGCCATTCCAAAACGAACTGCACCTTCTTTATTTACTGAAAACTTAGAATACGATTCATTTACATCTGGACCTAATACTTCTAATCCCATTCGTTTACATTCTTCCATAAAGAAGGAAACTGATTTGATATCATTCATGTTATTAGAAAGTACAGCAGCCATATATTCAGCAGGATAATGTGCTTTCAAATAAGCAGTTTGGTACGCAATCCAAGCATAACAAGTAGAGTGAGATTTATTGAAAGCATAAGATGCGAATGCTTCCCAGTCTTTCCAGATTTTCTCTAAAGCCTTTTCATCATGTCCATTTGCCTTTGCTTGATCAACAAACTTAGGTTTCATTTTTGCAAGAACGGCAGCCTGCTTTTTACCCATTGCCTTACGTAAAACATCGGCTTCACCTTTGGTAAAGTCAGCCAATTTTTGCGACAGAAGCATTACTTGCTCCTGATAAACCGTAATTCCATAGGTTTCTGCTAAATATTCTTCCATTGCAGGAAGATCATACTGAATCTCCTCATCTCCATGCTTTCTTCGAATAAATGAAGGAATGTATTCTAACGGACCTGGACGATATAATGCGTTCATTGCAATAAGATCCGCAAATACCGTTGGTTTCAGTTCACGCATGTATTTTTGCATTCCAGGAGATTCATACTGGAAGATACCTACCGTTTCTCCTCTCTGGAATAATGCATATGTTTCTTCATCGTCAATTGGAAAATTCTCAGGATCGAGTTCCACACCATGACGAGCTTTTACAATCTTAACTGTATCTTTAATTAGAGTTAATGTTTTTAACCCTAAGAAATCCATTTTTAATAATCCTGCACTTTCCACAACCGAGTTATCGAATTGTGTAACATACATATCGGAATCTTTAGCCAACGATACTGGAACGAACTTGGTAATATCATCAGGAGTTATGATTACACCACATGCGTGGATTCCTGTATTACGAACAGATCCTTCAAGTACAACCGCTTGATTAATTGTACTCGCTTCCAAACCTGTTCCTTGTGCGATGGCTTTTAATTCATTTACATTCTCTTTTTCTTCGGCACGTAAACCTGCAACTTTTCCTTTACTTTTTTCATCTTCACCAAAAATATTTTTCAGTTTAATTCCTGGAACAAGTTTGGCAATTCTGTCCGCTTCAAATAAAGGTAAATCTAACACTCTGGCAGTATCACGCAAAGATGATTTTGCCGCCATTGTACCATAGGTAATAATTTGTGCTACTTGATTTGCACCATATTTTTCAATTACATAATCCATAACTCGACCACGACCTTCATCATCAAAGTCAATATCGATATCGGGCATGGATACACGTTCAGGATTTAAGAAACGCTCAAAAAGTAAATCGTATTTAATTGGATCAATATTAGTAATCCATAAACAGTATGCAACTACGGAACCCGCTGCTGATCCACGACCAGGACCAACGGAAACTCCCATTTTTCTAGCAGCTCGAATAAAATCTTCTACAATTAAGAAATATCCAGGATATCCTGTTTTTGCAATTACATCTAATTCGAAATCTAGTCGTTCTCGTATACTATCTGTAATTTCTCCATAACGGATTTTCGCTCCTTCATAGGTTAAATGGCGTAAATAGTTGTTCTCTCCTCGTTTCCCTCCGTCTACCTCATCTTGTGCGTCTTGAAATTCTTCTCCAATTTCGAAGGCAGGTAATAATACATCACGAGCTAATGTAAAGCCTTCAACTTTATCGACTATTTCCTGAATATTACTTATTGCTTCTGGAATATCAGCAAAAAGTGTTTTCATTTCTTCGGTAGACTTGAAGTAATATTCATCGTTCGGTAAACCATAACGATAACCTCTACCTCTACCTTTTGGTGTTGCCTGCTTCTCTCCATCTTTTACACATAATAAAATATCATGTGCATTAGCCTCTTCCTTTCCTAAGTAATATGTGTTGTTTGTAGCAACGATTTTTACATCATGCTTTTTAGAAAATTCTAATAATGTTCTGTTTACAGCATCTTCATCTTCTTGTCCATGACGCATTAACTCAATATACAAATCGTCACCAAACTCTTCTTTCCACCAAAGTAACGCCTCTTCTGCTTGTTTTTCACCAATATTCAAAATCTTGTTTGGAACTTCTCCATACAAGTTACCAGTTAAAACAATTATATCTTCTTTATACTGTTTTACAACTTCTTTATCAATTCTTGGAACGTAGTAAAATCCATCTACGAATGCAATAGAAGACATTTTAGCTAGATTATGATATCCTCTTTTATTCTTAGCTAATAAAACAACTTGGTAACCATTGTCTTTTCTCGATTTATCTGTATGATCCTCACAGATAAAAAACTCACAACCAACAATTGGCTTTAAAGGATTTTCAGCAGTTTTATTGTAATTCGCTACAGCAGAAGTAAAATGAAACGCAGCCATCATATTCCCTGTATCGGTTAAGGCGACTGCACTCATATTATCCTTTACAGCAGCATTTACTAATCCATTAATTTGAATGGTTGACTGTAATACCGAGAATTGAGAGTGATTATGTAAATGAGCAAATTGTACACCTTCAAGTTGCGCTAAACCTTCAGAAGTAGATTGTGTATTGGCACTATCAGATTCTGCGGCTAGTCGTTTTCTGATTTTATCACTTTCAGCCTTTAAGTTTAAATGTTTTAAACCTATTAACTGAATCGGCATCGGATTATTCTCCGAATATTTCGCATAATAATCATCTGCAACATCTAACTTTTCAAGAGGATAATGCTTTAAACGCAATAACTCTAAAAAACAACGAGTTGTTGCTTCTACATCGGCAGTTGCATTATGCGCTTCATTGAAACCTACTCCGAATAAATGTTGATGTAACTCGGTAAGTGTTGGTAATTTAAACTTTCCTCCTCTACCTCCAGGAATTTGACACATTGAAGCGGTTTCCTCCGTACACGTATCTAAAACAGGTAAACTCTCCAGATTGTTTTCAACTCCCAATCTATAAAATTCACAAGCCATAATATTGACATCAAACCCAACATTTTGACCCACTATAAATTTTGTTTTTGCTAATGCTTCATTAAACAACTCTAAACCTTCGCTTAAAGTAATTCCTTGCTCATTTGCTAAATCTGTTGAAATTCCATGAATCCTTTCTGCATCAAAGGGAATGTTAAATCCGTCAGCTTGAATTAAGAAATCATTATGTTCGATAAGATTTCCCATTTCATCATGTAACTGCCAAGCGATTTGAATTGCTCTTGGCCAGTTATCAGTATCTGTAATTGGTGCATTCCAGCTTTTAGGTAAACCTGTAGTTTCTGTATCAAAAATTAAATACATTCAGCAAAAAAGTTCTTGTGATTTTTAAAGGAGTAAAGTTACGATTTATTCGCAACATGATAAATCATTTCATTTTTTAGAATAATTAATTATTTCCACTATTTTTACTCAACCTAATTTTATATAAGATGAAGAATGTATTATATGTATTCTTAGCAATGTTAGCTTTAACATCGTGTAAGAAAAATGACTTTGTAAATTTCTCAGGAAATATTACAAATCAAAACTCAGACTCAATAGTTATTGCAAATCGTCAGACAGGATACAACAAAGTAATTAAATTGGATGAAAATGGAACTTTTAAAGACACTTTAAAAGTTAAAGACGGATATTTTGCAATATTTGATGGAAAACAATATGCAAGCGCTTACTTACGTAACGGTGATGAAATTGTTATGGACGCAGATGGGAAGGACTTTATTAATACAATTATTTTTTCAGGAAAAGGAGCTGCAGAGAGTAACTTTATGGTAAAAACTGCGATTAACCAATTAGAGTTTAATAAAGGTGTAATGGCGATGATTGAATTACCACAAGCTGAATTCGACACAAAACTAACTACCTATGTATCTGATTTTAAAACTCGTTTAACGAATAAGGTATTAGACACTGCTTTTACTTCTGCACAATCAAAGAATATAGAAGCTTTAGAAAGACAAGTAAAGTCTATGCATGAAGAAAAAATGTATTTAAAAAACGAATTAGGACAAGGAAAAGCGGCTCCTAAATTTGTTGATTACGAAAAACCAGATAGAGAAACTGTTTCTTTAGATGACTTAAAAGGTAAATATGTTTACATTGATGTATGGGCAACTTGGTGTAACCCTTGTTTAGCTGAAATTCCATCTTTACAAAAACTTGAAAAAGATTATCATGATAAGAACATTCAATTTGTAAGTATTTCAATTGATAAAAGAGATGATTATTTCACTTGGACAGACATGGTTGAAGAAAAAAATCTTGGAGGAATTCAGTTATATGCCAATGAAGACAAAGAATTTCCTAAGGCATACAGAATTAGCTCAATTCCTAGGTTCATTTTAATTGACCCTGATGGAAACATCGTTAATGCAGATGCGCCAAGGCCTTCTGATCCGAAACTTGTTGAACTATTTAATTCACTTAACATATAAAATAAAAGCCTCGCAAAAATGTGAGGCTTTTTTATATTCTAAAATTAACAAGATCATTTGTTGTTTTTTGCGCCAATCTATTTATTGCTTCTTCCGTTAATTGAAGTATTCTTGGGTATCCTCCAGTAACTTGACAATCTCTCATTAAAATTATTAATTCTCCAGAAGGAGTTAATTGAACTGTTCCTGGTAAAACTCCCGAAGATAAAATTGAAGGCAAATTATTTTCAACTTTTTCTCTCAACATATACCCCATCCTACTATTCATTGAAGAAATTGAAAACGTAGTATTATGTAGTTTTTCCTGCTGTTTTCTTGATAACAAATCAAATTCTGGTCCTTTAAAACATTTTATAATTGAACTTGTGAAATGTTCTTCGTCAATTTTAAATTTTGTGTATGTGTCTTCTAATTTTTCATTTAAACTTACTGTAGAAATAATATCACCCTTACTAAGTTTAGATGTTTCGGTAATTCCTTTATACATGCTTCTACTTTTCAGCTTTACTTCTGAGTGAATTCCTCCTTTAACGGCCAAATAAATTCTAAGACCATAGATTCTATTACCAAAAGTGAGTTGATCTCCTTTCGATACAAAGATTCGTTTGTTTAAACTGATTTCTTTATTGTTGATTTGAGGTGTGAAGTTTGCTCCTGAAATACAAATTTCATGATCCACTAAAAACTCAAACTTCGCATTTCCATACGTAATTTCAAGTACGGCAGAATTATGTTCATTATTTAATATAGCATTTGCTAGTTGATATGAACGTGCATCCATTGCTCCTGAGGTAGGAACACCATAATGAGCGAATCCTGATCTACCTTCATCTTGAATTGTAGTTGAAATACCCGGTGAAATAACTTTAATCATGAATTACGGTTTTTGTTATTTCATATTGACTCAATGCTATTTCAACTTCTATTCTTTTAAACTCTTTTAATGAAATAGGTTTAAACCGTAACTGATCTCCAGATTTTGCAAAACAAGGAAGATCATTTTCAAGATTAAAGAAGTTTATTGGTGTCCTCCCAATTATATGCCAACCACCGGCGCTTTCATTTGGATAAATTCCTGTTTGTTTACCTCCTATTGCCACAGAACCTTTAGGAACATTCAAAAGTGGAGTCGCCTTTCGATTGACTTCCAAAAAAGTATTCAAACCTCCTAAATAAAGAAATCCTGGTAAAAATCCGATAAAGTAAACCGTATAATCTACACTGGAATGTTTACGAATAATCTCATCAACAGACAAGTTCAACTTCTCCGATAAATTCTCTATATCGAAACCAAAGTCAGTATTATAGCAAACTGGAATTTCCCAACAGAATTTTATGTTTTGTGATGTTAAATTCCTCTTTTCATACAAGTTTTTCAACTCTTCTATTTCTTGAGAAAAGTTGAAATCATCATTATATTTTAAAAGCAAAGAATTATAACCAATGATGAAATCAGTAATCTGTGTGTGCTTTTTCTGTAGAATACTACTTTTGAAGTTATTAATATCTTCAATAATCTTTGGCGATATTTCGTTTTTCCAAGTTAATAAAATTGCCTTCTCTCCAAAACGATTAGATTTGATTTCCTTAATCATTTTGTGAGAGTTTCATTCGAATAAACTGAAGTAATTCCAAAGCATTTTCATGATCGCCATGAATGCAAAATGTATCTGCTTTTATCTTTACTTTTTCTCCTTGTATAGAAATTAACTCTTCATTATCAATCATTGATTTTAATTGTTCCCAAGCAGTTTCATTTTCTTTAATAATTGCATTTGGGAGTGTTCGAGACACTAAAGACAAATCACTATTATAATTTCTGTCTACAAAAGCTTCAAACATTACTTGAATCCCATTCTCTTTAGCTAAGCTTGAGATAACAGAATTATAGGGTGCGTATAAAAAAACCGGATAGTCTAATCGAACCAACTCAGCAACAATAATTTCAGCATAGCTCTTCTCTTTGGCTGCTATATTATATAAAGCTCCATGTGGCTTAATATGATGCAAACGTTCTCCGTACTCTTCTGTTTTACTTTTTACTAATTGAATCTGACTACGAATACTTTTCTGAAGTTCAGAAAAAGAAATATTCATAATTTTTCTTCCGAAATTTTCTCTATCGGGAAATGAAGGATGTGCTCCAATTTTAACTTTATGTGATTTCGCTAATGAAATCACCTCATCAATTACTTCGTTACTTCCTGCGTGCGCTGCACAAGCTATATTACATGAATTTAGATAAGGCATTAAACGCTTTTCATTACCTAATCCTTCAGCTACATCACAATTAATATCTATTTGTTTAGTAAACATTTAAAACTTTTAGAATACTTTTTAAGCCTAAGAAAATCGTAAACACCAACAAGCATAGTCCAATAAAATTTTGTGTTTTGGTATTCTTGAATTTTCCTAAGACGGACTCTTTATTCATTACCCATAGTAAAATTCCAGCAATTAATGGTAACAATAAACCATTCGCAACTTGAGCAACTTTAATTATTTGTATTGGTTTTACCCCTAATGATGAAAATAAAATTCCTAGAAGTAAAATAAAAATCCAGACTCCTCTAAAATTTTTAGATTTCAAATTTCCTTTCCAGCCTAAACATCCTTTTGCAACATAAGCTGCTGCTAAAGGCGCAGTTATTGCAGAAGTAATACCAGCCGCAAATAAACCAATTGCCAAAAAGTATTTTGCAAATGCTCCATATAATGGTTCTAATCCTTTTGCTAAATCAGAAACATTCGCAATTGTATCTGAGTTTATACTTGCTGCAGAAATGATAATAGCCATCGATACTAATCCTCCTAATGCAATCGAAATAATTGTATCCTTTTTTACACTATTGATATCCTCAGGTTTGTTCCATTTTTCTTTCACTAAAGAAGCATGCAAGAATAGATTATATGGAACCACAGTTGTACCAATCAATGCGATTACGGTTAATAATCCATTCTCTGGAAGTTTAGGAACTACTAACCCTTTGAAAATTTCAATTACATTGGGTTTTGTTATAATTGCTGTGATTAAGAAAGACAAACTCATAATAAGTACCAAGCTCACTAAAACTCTTTCTAAAAACTTATAGTTACCTACATATAACAATGCGAATGCGATTACTCCTATAATAATACTCAATGCATTTACATAAAATGGACCCATCATATAGTTTTGGCTTCCTAGAACAGTTTCTAGACCTAAAACTCCACCACTAATATTTCCCGCTTCATATAAAGAATTCCCGATAACAATAGCGACCAATATCAGAGCAATTAAAATACTTTTAAAAACAGGATTTTTAACTTCTTCTCGAATAACTTCTGATAATCCTTTTTGGGAAATAATTCCTAAACGAGCGGCCATTTCTTGTAAGAAAATCGTAGCTAATATCGAAATGAGCATCGCCCAAAGCAAATTGAACCCGAAATTAACACCAGCAATAGTACAAACAGTCACCGTTCCTGGACCTATAAATGCTGCTGCAACTAAGGTTCCTGGACCAATATTTTTGAATAACTTTTTAATCATTCTTAGAAGATTTTAATGCATAAATAGCAAAACTTCCAAGCCAATGTCCTCCTTCATAACTATCACCAACTAAATTTGGTAATGAGTATTCTATATGTTGATTTGCCATTTTCTTTAAATGATTTAATTCTGGAGACCCTTCAATGATTTTATTCAACGCCCAAGCTCTAGAAAAATTGACACCATCTAAATGAACTAACTTACCATCTGTTCTATCCGATACTTCTCCTACAGGAAATTGAAAATTTACATCTTTCAATTGTGGTAGAAATTTATCAAACCAATCATCAAATAATTCTTTAGATAAAACTCGTTTCATAATTGCCGCTTCTTGTAAGCATGGAGAAAGAAAGTCAAATCCGCTCGGCTCCCATGACAAAGGACAGTTCTGATCTTTTAAATAAAATGCTTTTGCTCTAGTTTCAATTAACAGCTTTAATTCAGCATTGCTAACAGTATTTGCGTAATCCCAGGCAAAAGTTAATCCAAATGCAGTATTAGCATGCTCTCCTACTCTAATTGGATATTTCAATTTCGGTAAAAACTCAAAGTATTTTCCAACAATCAAATCTGTAAGAGGCTGTAAGTTTTTTTCAAGGACTCTGGCAGTTTCATCATCCCATGTATGTAATTCTTCAGCTAATTTTAATAACCAAGCCCAACCATAGGTTCGTTCATAGCTCTTATTATATTTTCCATAAAAGTATTTTACTTCTTTTTCTATATTTTCTTTTGAAATATTTTGAAGTAATTGTGCTTTAATAGTTTCAGCATTATCAAGATTTGGAAATTGTTTCAGTAACGCAACTAAACTCCAGTGGCCATGTACCGAAGAATGCCAATCGAAACAACCATAAAAAGTAGGATGTAATTCTTTTGGAGATTTTAAATCTTCTCCACTTCCAATTGTTTGATTTAACTTATTCGGATACTCAACGTTGATACAATGTATAGGTAAACTTGCTAATTTATTTGCTTGTTCAAGAGTTAAGGATAAACTCTCTACCTCCACTACTTCAACTGAATTAGCATTTGATGATTTTGTTTCCTTTGAATCAGATTTTTCTAATTGCCCACAAGAAATAAGAACTATTGAAACTAGGGATATAAAAAAAGATTTCATTTACATATAATTTGGTTGTTATAAATGTAGTGAAATGAAATTATAATTGGTTTCATAATTACTTAAAGTAGTTATTAGTATTTTGATTACGATTCCTTAATTTCGCAGCCTATGAAAAGAATAATACCCCTTATCCTAATCTTTTTTGGAATCCATTCGCTATTTTCTCAAATTGAATTAACAAATAATATAGGTAATGATGTAAAGTTCAAAGGCATGTTCTCTTGTTATGAAACAGAATTATGGGCAAGAGAGTTTACTTTAAGCGACTTCGGAATCGGAGAAAACGAAGAATTTATTATTAAAAGCGGTAAATTTGCTATAAACTACTCCTATGGAGGTGCGTCTTATCAATTTAACATTTATGAAATTGATGATAACTTCCCTAGCTCTTTTGATAGTAATCTATTAATTGGTAGTAGTAACACCTATTCAATTCCCTATGCTAGTAGTGTGTCAAAAGTTGTAGAAAAAACTTTTGAAACCCCAATACTAGTACCAGCTCATGTCAAAAGAATTTTAGTTGAAGTCAAGAAGACAGTAACTCCAAATAACCCTACAATACCACTTGCTACAATTGCAGGAACAGATAATGACACAGGGAAATCTTGGTATAAAGGATGTTTAGGAATTGGTAACGGAACGGGGTATCAAGCTACCGATAATTTTCCTGGAGCTTTAAAAAGACCAAATGCACGTTTTTATATCGTTGTAAATGGTGAAAAACAAACTACACTCCCTTTTCAAATTATACACAACTCAGTATGCCAAGGAGAACAAAGTAATTTTAGTTTAACAAATCACTCAGAAGTTAGTTCGGTTATTTGGAATTTTAACGAACCTTCTTCTGGGACTAATAATACCTCAAGTAATTTAAACACTACACATACATACTCTTCTAATGGTACTTATAATGTGACAGCTACCGTTACTCACACTGATGGAACAGTATATACTATTGAAAAAGAAACTACCATTTTTTCTGTTCCATCGATAAACACTAACTTATCTTTCAACCAATGTGACGATGATACAGATGGTTACTCTTTATTTAATCTTAACGAGATAGACGAACAACTAATTTCAAACTCTGATAATTACACTATCTCATATTTTGAAAGTTTAGCTGAAGCTGAAAGCAATAATAACCCAATTCAAAACATTAACACCTATCAAAATCAAAATGTAAGTGTTGATGCTATTTGGGCAAGAGTTGAAAACGAGAATGGTTGCTTCGCTACAAGTAAAATTCAACTTACTGTTTCTACAACCCAAATACCAACATCTTTCCAAAAAACTTTTTACAAGTGTGATGATGGATTAAATATAAATGATGGTATTTCTTCTTTTGATTTTAGTAGCGTGTCTGAAGAAATAAAAAATCTATTTCCATCCAATCAAAATATTATGATTAGTTATTTTGAAGGTGAAACTGACGCTTTATTTGAAACTAATCCTATACCTGAATCTACTCTAAATAATTTTCAGAACATCAATAGTCCATATCAACAAGAAATTTACATTCGAGTAGAGAGTTCACTAAATAATGAATGTTTAGGCTTTGGAAACTATATTACCTTAATTACAGAAAAAATTCCTGTTGCAAATCCAGTAACAATTACCCCAGAATGTGATAACGATGGAGACGGATTATTTTCTTTTGATACTTCTAACATAGAAAATACAATTATTGGTTCTCAAACTAATGTTACAGTAAACTACTTTGATGAAAATGGTGATAGTTTACCTAGTCCGTTGCCGAATCCATTTAGCACTCATAGTCAAACCATAAAAGTAGTTGTTGAAAATAGCAGTTCACAAGATCCCAGCGGAAAATGTAGTTCTGAAACTACTTTTGATTTTATTGTGAACACTGTACCATCTGTTACAAAAATCGAAACACAGGAAACTTGTGATACAGATTTTGATGGAATAGCTTTATTCGATACATCACAGATTGAATCGAATATTATAGGTAACCAATCAGGATTGATTATTAAATATATTGATGAAAATAATACAGAACTTTCAAGTCCTCTACCTAATCCTTTCTCAACTCACACACAAACAATAAGAGTTAGAGTTGAAAACCCAATTTATACCACTTGTTTTCAGGAAACAACGATTGATTTTCTAGTAAACCAAAAACCTAATTTTGAAGTTGAAAACTTAGCTATTCTATGCTCTAATTTGAGACCAACAATTGATGTTAATATTCAAAATCCTACAGGAGATTATACATATGAATGGCGAAACGAGTTCAATGAAATTATTAGTAGTTCGGAAAGTATGACTGTGGATAAAGGAGGAATATACTCCGTTTCAGCTTTCTCTGATAAGAATTGTCAATCAGATATTAAATTCATTACTATTCAAGAATCAAGTATTTCATCTTTGGTAAAAGAGGATCTTGAAATTGTAGACGATTCTGATAATAATAGTATTACAATTAATACTGATAATATTGGAATTGGTAATTATGAGTTTAGTTTACTTGACAATGATAATAACACTATTTATGATTATCAAGAAGAACCGTTTTTTGATAGTCTTGATGGTGGGTTTTACACTATTCTTATAAGAGATAAAAATGGATGCGGAATTCAGTCTTTTGAAATTTCAATTATAAGTTATCCGAAGTTTTTTACTCCAAATGGTGACGGAATAAATGATCTTTGGCACATTAAAGGCTTAGGTCAAAGTTTTTATACTGATGGAATTGTAAACATTTATAATCGTTTCGGAGTATTACTTTATACGCTAACAATGGATGATTTAGGATGGAATGGTAATTACCAAGGAAACCCTTTACCATCTAACGATTATTGGTTTGAAGCAAAGCTTACCACTCCATCAGGTGTTACCACTATTAAAAAAGGTAGTTTTAGTTTATTACGAAAATAAAAAAGACTCGCTAAAAGCGAGTCTTAATTTATATTTTAATAAGATTTAAATCTTAGTATCTGTAGTGTTCTGGTTTGTATGGACCTTCAACAGTTACACCAATATACTCAGCTTGATCTGTACGTAACTCAGTTAACTCAACTCCGATTTTAGCTAAGTGTAATTTTGCTACTTTCTCATCTAAGTGTTTTGGTAACATGTAAACATCATTCTTATAAGCATCAGCGTTATTCCATAATTCGATTTGTGCTAATGTTTGGTTTGTGAATGAATTAGACATTACAAAACTTGGGTGACCAGTTGCACATCCTAAGTTTACTAAACGACCTTCAGCTAAAATGATAACGTCATTTCCGTTTACGTTATACTTATCAACTTGAGGCTTAATTTCAACTTTAGAATCTCCATACTTCTCATTTAACCAAGCCATATCGATTTCATTATCGAAGTGTCCGATGTTACAAACAATCGCTTTATCTTTTAAAGCTTCGAAATGCTCACCACGAACGATATCTTTGTTTCCTGTAGTTGTAATAACGATATCTGCATTACCAACAACAGTTTCTAATTTCTTAACTTCAAATCCGTCCATTGCAGCTTGTAAAGCACAAATTGGATCAATTTCAGTTACAGTTACAATAGATCCAGCTCCACGGAAAGAAGCAGCTGTTCCTTTACCAACATCTCCATATCCACAAACAACAACTCTTTTTCCAGCTAACATAACATCAGTAGCGCGACGAATTGCATCAACTGCAGATTCTTTACATCCGTATTTGTTATCGAACTTAGACTTAGTTACAGAATCATTTACGTTGATTGCTGGCATTGGTAATGTTCCGTTCTTTACTCTTTCGTATAAACGGTGAACTCCTGTTGTAGTTTCTTCAGATAATCCGTTGATTCCTTCAGCTAACTCAGGATATTTATCTAATACCATGTTTGTTAAATCACCACCATCATCTAAAATCATGTTTAATGGCTTTTTATCTTCTCCGAAGAATAACGTTTGCTCGATACACCAGTCAAATTCTTCTTCGTTCATTCCTTTCCAAGCATATACTGGAGTACCAGCAGCAGCAATAGCAGCAGCAGCTTGATCTTGAGTAGAGAAAATATTACAAGAACTCCAAGTAACTTCCGCACCTAAAGCTTGTAAAGTTTCGATTAAAACCGCAGTTTGAATGGTCATGTGTAAACATCCTGCAATTCTAGCACCTTTTAAAGGTTGCTCATCTTTATACTCTTCACGTAAACTCATTAAACCTGGCATTTCAGCTTCTGCCAATTCAATTTCTTTTCTTCCCCAATCTGCTAAAGAAATATCTTTAACTTTGTAAGGAACATACGCAGCGGTTTTTGTGCTCATATTTTTGTATATTTATTATATTCTGTTTTGAGTCGCAAAATTACAAAATAACTTTCTAAATCATGCCTCTATATAAAACAATCAATATTAACAAACACTCTAAAGTTTTGATTTGGAAGATTGAAGAGTCTTTCGATACACTTTCTGAAGGAATTGAGTTGACTTCGCAAAGTACTGATCGTGTGTCTCAAATGAAATCAGAAATTCATCAAAGAGGCTTTTTAAGTGTTCGTCATTTATTGAAAGAAGTTGGTTATTCGGATAGTGATTTGTTTTATGATGAATATGGAAAACCACATTTAAAAGACGGAACTCAAATTTCTATTACACATTCTTTTATATTTTCTGCTTTAATTATTTCTAAGGAAAATAAAGTTGGAATTGACATTGAAAAAAGGCGAGATAAGATTGTAAAAATTGCACATAAATTTACTCCAATTGAAGAGTACAAATCCATTGCAAATCATGATGCTTTAGTTAGTAAATTGACTATCGTTTGGGGAGCAAAAGAAAGTTTGTATAAAATCTATGGAAAGAAAAAATTACTTTTCTTAAATCACATGTATATCGAAGATTTCTCTTTTGACACCAGTTCAACTACAGGAAAAATATTATATGAAGGTGTTACTTCTGAATATGATATCCATTTTGAGGAAATAGAGGATTTCACATGTGTGTATGCTTTTTGATGATTTAATTTATTTTATACTTTACACTTTTAGAATTTTCTTTTTTGGAACTTTCTGGATTTATGCTATAATCTATTATTGTTGCGAAAAAATATCTACAAATAAGAGGAAGCTCAAACTGATAGATGAAAAAATTTTGAAATCTATCCCTAAAATCGGTGTAATATGGGTTATATTCTCTCTGCTAATAATTTTTATTACCAAAACCACATATTTTGCACTAAGTGTTCTTTTTATTCATTTTATTTATGTGACGTTAATTTGGTTATTCAAAACTAGATACGTAAAAGAAAAATTACTATATAGAATTATCTTAAGTCTCCTTTTTTATATTTCATATGAAACATTTGATTTATTAGCGATAATTATAAGTAAAGGCTCAATCCCTAAAACATGGTTATCAATGAATATCTCTAGTTTAACTGTTTTAGGCTATTTAGGGATTAGATTCTTATTCTTTATTCTAACGATTGCTTTGTATTATACTTTAGAATCTTTTTTCAAAAAAGCATTTTCAAAATAGTCCTTATTTTTGCAGTAAATACTATTCAATGAAAATATCAGTAGAGTTAACACTTACTCCGCTTCAAGATAATTTTGAAGAACCTATTATTAATTTCATCAAGAAACTTAGAGCTTCTGGTTTAACTATTCTTGAGAATCCTTTGAGTACTCAAGTTTATGGAGATTACGATACAGTAATGCAATTATTAACTTCAGAAGTTAAAGAAGCTTTTGAAGCAATTGACAATGGATTACTTCAAATGAAAATTGTAAAAACTGATAGAAGCAATTATGAACCAAATTTTTGATTTTTTATTCAGTCAATACGAAGGATCAAGTACTCTTGATGTTACGTTAGAAATCGTGGCTGTAGTTTTTGGTTTTCTTTCAGTTTGGTATTCTAAACAAAATAAGATTTGGGTTTTCCCCACTGGAATGATAAGCACGGCTATTTTCGTTTATCTTCTTTTGAAATGGGGATTACTTGGTGATATGATGATTAATGGTTATTACTTCATCATGAGTGTATACGGTTGGTATATTTGGACACAAACTAAAGATGGACATGTAGCGCACCCAATTTCAAGAACCACTATAAAAGAAAAGAAAATTAGTGTTATTATTTTCTTTGCTACATTGATTTTTGTGTATGTTGTTTATGCAACATTCGACAAATGGAATAATTGGACAGCTTATGTAGATACAGTTACCACCGCAGTTTTCTTCGTTGGAATGTGGTTAATGGCACGAAGAAAAATAGAAAACTGGATTTACTGGATTATAGGTGATCTTATTTCTGTTCCTTTATATTTATACAAAGGGTTTGTATTTACAAGTTTTCAATATTTAATATTTACATTTATAGCAATACTAGGATATTTAGCATGGAAGAAAAGCTTAGACAATCCGAAATTAATTTAGTTAAAGTAGTTCTGTTTGGTCCAGAAAGTACTGGTAAAACAACACTTTCTCGTCAACTTGCCCGGCATTACAATACAGTTTGGGCGCCAGAATACGCGAGGGAATATTTACAAGATAAATGGAATAATGAACGTAAAACTTGTGAAGAAAGTGATTTAATTCCAATAGCTGTTGGTCAAATGGATTTAGAAAACTCTCTAGCAAAAAAGGCGGACAAATTATTAATTTGTGATACAGATTTACTAGAAACCAAAGTGTATTCAGAAGAATATTATGGCGGATTTGTTGATCCTTTATTGAATGAATTTGCTACTAAAAACACCTACGACATTTACTTCCTGACCTATATAGATACACCATGGGAAGAAGATGATTTACGCGATCGACCTGAACAACGAGAAGAAATGTTTAACGCGTTTAAAAATGCTCTAGAAAAATACAATCGCCCTTATGTTCTTTTAAAAGGAGATAAAGAAACCAGATTAAAAAAAGCAACTCAAATTATTGATGATTTAATTGCTAAAAAAGATAATTTGTATTCTTATTCAGATTCATTAATCGATTTAGATTTACATTTCCTACATCAAAATATAGATCCAAATACTTTAATGCATTAATCTGTGAACAAAGAAATTCTTTTATCTGAATTACAATTTAAAGCAAGTAAAAGTTCTGGCCCAGGCGGACAACATGTAAATAAAGTTGCTTCTAAAATTGAATTATATTTTGATCTAGATAATTCAGAAGGTTTATCAGATGAAGAAAAAAACTTGACACGTATTAAGTTGAATAATAAAATTTCCAAAACAGGAATTCTCATTTTATATTCACAAGACAGTCGCTCTCAACATAAGAATAAAGAAACTGTTATAAAATCATTTTTTAAACTATTAACTAACAGTTTAATAAGACCTAAACAAAGGAAGGCTACAAAGCCAACAAGAAGTTCTTTACTCAAAAAGGCAAAAAACAAACAAAACCACTCACTAAAAAAGCAATTAAGACGAAAACCAAACGTAGATTAACTTAATTTCTTAGTCGTTATTTTAAATTTCCACCTTACCTTTGCACCGTTCTCAAAAAAGGGGTGCCAATAAAACGGCTGAGATCATACCCATCGAACCTAGAACAGGTAATGCTGTTTAGGGATTAGGAACTTTTGTAGCAGCATTTATTTAAATGTTTTAATGAGTATAAAAAGTTACATCTTTTTAGCTCTTGCGAAGTTCACCGATAATTTATTCAAACAACAACAACGAATAATTACCTCTTTTTATTCACTTATTTTAAAATGACGTTTTTAAACATTTGTAAAAGAGTGAAGATGTTAGTATCTCTTTTACTATTTACTATCTCATTAGCTGTCCAAGCTCAATCAGGTTCAATTTCTGGTAAGGTAGTTGACAGTAATTCTAATCCATTAAATGGTGCAAGCGTAATTATTCGCGATATCAAAAAAGGATCTATTACTGATGCCGATGGAAACTTTACTTTAAGAGTTCCAGAAGGAAATCATTTAGTAGAGGTATCTTTTGTAGGATTTAGAACAATAAAGAAAGAAATTGCTTCAGGAACGAAAGATATTCTAATCAAATTAATTTCTGAAGATGAAGTATTAGATGAAGTTTTAGTTTCTACTATTCGAGTAAAAGCAGACGCTCCGGTAACTCACTCAAACTTATCTAAAAAAGAAATTGCCAAGCGTAACTTAGGTCAGGATATTCCTGTTTTATTAAATTATTTACCATCTGTGATATCTTCTTCTGATGCAGGAGCTGGTATTGGTTATACGTATATGAGAGTTCGTGGTTCAGACGCAACAAGAATCAACGTTACTATAAACGGAATTCCATATAATGATCCAGAAAGTCAAGGAACATTTTGGGTAAATTTAGGAGATTTTGCTTCTTCAACTCAAAGTTTACAATTACAACGTGGGGTTGGAACTTCGACTAACGGATCTGGAGCTTTTGGTGCTAGTTTAAACATTTTAACTGACGCTATTTCTGAAGAAGCCGGTGGTGAAATTTCAAACGCTTTTGGATCTTTCGGAACTCGCAAACACACAGTTAAGTTCACAACTGGAAGAGTCAATGATCATTTTGAATTCTCTGGTCGTTTATCTAATATTTACTCTGATGGGTATGTAGATCGTGCTTTTACAGATTTAAAATCATACTTTTTACAAGGAAGTTATTCTGATGACAACACTTTAATTAAAGCAGTTGTTTTTGGAGGATCAGAGCAAACTTACCAAGCTTGGTTTGGTTTAACAGCTCAAGAGTTAGCAGAAAATCGTCGTCAAAATCCTTACACTTATGATAACGAAACTGACAACTATTGGCAAGATCATTACCAATTACACTGGAATGAAAAGTTCAGCGATAAGTTATCTACAAACATTGGTTTAAACTATACACGTGGAAAAGGATACTTTGAACAATATAAACCTGGTGAATCTGCTCCTGACTTTAATAATTTAATTGTTGATGGTAGTGATGTTATTGTTCGTCGTTGGTTAGATAATCATTTCTATGTTTTTAATGCTGCTGCAACATATACTGTAGATGGTTTAGAAATAATCGCTGGTGGTTCTTATAGTAATTATACGAATGATCATTACGGAGAAGTAATTTGGGGAAGTGATTTAGCGGCAAATACAAATATCAGAGATCGTTATTATTTTAGTGATGCGAAAAAACAAGATTTAAGTTCTTTTATTAAAACTAATATTAGAATTAATGATAAGTTGAATGCTTATGTTGATTTACAAGGAAGATTTGTAAGCTACAGAACTGGTGGATTAAACTCTGATAGAGTTCCTTTAGATATTGATAAAGATTTCAACTTCTTTAACCCAAAAGCAGGGCTAACATATCAATTAAATGATTCTAATAGTTTCTATTTATCGTATGCTAGAGCAAATAGAGAACCTAACAGAAACGATTTTGAAGGTGGAAATACACAACATGAAACATTAGATGATTTTGAATTAGGATGGCGTTTAGCTTCTGATAAAATTAAAGTAAACACTAATTTATTCTATATGGATTATACGAATCAATTAGTTTTATCTGGAGCTATTAATAATGTTGGTGAACCATTAAGAGAAACTAGTGGAAGTAGTTTCCGTTTTGGTTTAGAAATTGATGCTGACGTAACTTTAACTGAACACGTATCGATAAAACCTAACTTAGGGTTAAGTACAAATCAGAATAGAGATTTTAATGCTCCAATTGATGGAGTAGTTGAAAATTTAGGAAATACAAATATCTCTTTTTCTCCTAATGTAATTGTTGGAAACTCATTAGTAATCACTCCAACAAACAATTTACAAATTGCTTTCTTATCTAAATTTGTAGGGGAACAATTTATGGGGAATTTAGGTGGTAGAATTTCTGACAATGAGAAATTAGACAGCTATTTTACAAGTGATTTAAACATTGTTTATGAACTTGAAACGAATAAAATATTTGACTCAATTGTATTTACTGGTTTAGTAAATAATATTTTTAATAGAGAATACGTAGATAGAGGATATTATTTCTTCTATGACGATACGTGGTCTAATCCTGGTGTAACAACTACGGTTGATGGAGCAGGATACTACCCACAAGCAACTATTAACTTCTTGGCGGGAGTTACATTCAAGTTCTAATTATATACTATTATTAACCAAAAAGGCCGAGTTTTTACTCGGCCTTTTTTATTTCCTATAATAAAATTGGTACTATTATGCTTATCAGAAAAAATATTGGATAACCATAAACTGATACTTTATACTTGTAATCTTTTTTTTCTTTATTTCTAACAGAGAATATAGTTAATATTACTCCTGTGATAAACAATAACATTGCTAATCCTGATAAGATTAACATTCTAGTTAAAAACCTCTCTTCATCATGAATAAAAGGGATGAATTGAATTGTTAAATACATGGCTAATAAATTCAATAATAAAACGTAGATTAAAAGTCGGAAAGACCAACTTCTATAATTTGTTTCCTTTTTCATCTAACGTTTTATTTAATTCTTCCTACAGCACAACTTACAAATGATTTTGCCTTGTGCAATAAGTTGTTCTCATCTCCTACTTCTGGATATCCAAGTTTCGATAATTTTGCCTTAATCGTTTCAACAATATTTTCCGGAGCGTTAAAACTTACTTTAGAATCTTCAACATTTACTTCAACATTGTCAATTCCTTTAATTTCATTCAATCCGTTTTTTATAGTGTTGGCACAACCGCCACATTTTAAATTTTCTATATAAATTTCTCTTGTCATTTTACTTTACTTTGTTTCACCCATGCTTTATATCCTCCTTTAACATTATAAACGTTAAAACCATTATCGACTAAAACTGAAGCAGCTATTTTGCTTCTTCCTCCAGAACGACAATATACATATACAGGTTTCTTTTTATCTAAAACTTCAATTGCTCTAGATTCAAAATCACTGGAAATCATATTAACTTGTACAGCATCGAATATAATTCCGTTTTTGGTTTCTGATGATGTTCTTACATCTAACAATTGAATATTTTTATCCTTTTTTAAAATTACTTTCAGATCATCTACTGTAATATGTTTTACCCTCTCATCTGTTTTCACACAGGAGATTAAAAACGAACAGAATAATAAACCTAAAAATAATTTTCTCATGGTTTCTTATAATTTAAGAAGACATACTGCAAACAGGTGTTGTTGTTTGAATATTTGTTTTACGTATTGCTGCAAACCCACCGGCAACATCAATTACATTATTAAAACCTTTTGCTTTTAGAATAGATGCTGCGATTACAGATCTGTATCCTCCAGCACAGTGAATAAAGAAGTCTTTGCCTTGAGGGAATACACTAATATAATCATTTAAATAATCTAATGGGGTGTTTTTCACATCTTTTATATGCTCATTATCAAACTCTCCCGGCTTTCTTACATCAAAAACAATAACATTATTCTCAATATTCTTTTCTAATTCTTCAGCGGAAATAGATTTCAGCGTATCGATAGTTTTACCTGCTTCTTTCCAAGATTCAAATCCACCATCTAAATAACCGATTACATTATCAAATCCAACTCTTGCTAAACGAGTAATTGTTTCTTCTTCTTTACCTTCTGGTGTAACCAAAACAATTGGTTGATTGATATCTTTTATTAAAGCTCCAACCCAAGGCGCAAATGTTCCGTTTAAACCAATAAACATTGATTTCGGTATAAATCCTTTAATAAAATCGAATTGATGACGAACATCTAAAATTAAAGCATTGTATTCTTCAGTTTTTTCAATAAACTGATCGACAGATAACGACTTAGAACCTTTCTCTAAGATTGTATCAATTGATTCATATCCTTCTTTATTTAACTTCACATTCAAAGGAAAATAATCTGGCGGAGGTAATAAACCATCGGTTACTTCTTTAATAAACTCTTCACGTGTCATATTTTCTCTCAACGCGTAATTCGTTTTCTTTTGGTCACCAATAGTACTTACAGTTTCTTTACTTAAGTTTTTACCACATGCAGAACCTGCTCCATGTGCTGGATACACAATCACATAATCATTCAAAACCATAATCTTATTCCTAAGACTATCGAACAAATAACCAGCTAAATCTTCCTTTGTAATATCTCCTTTTTGTGCTAAATCTGGCCTACCAACATCTCCAATAAATAACGTATCTCCACTAAAAATCGCATAATCTTTTCCAGATTCGTCCTTTAATAAGTAAATCGTACTTTCCATAGTATGACCTGGAGTATGAATAGCAACTATTTCTATATTTCCAACGAAGAACGATTCATTATCTTTCGCGATATATGCTTCGAAGTTTGTTTTCGCAGTTGGACCATAAACAATTTTTGCACCAGTTTTTTCAGCTAATGTGATATGCCCACTTACGAAATCAGCGTGAAAATGAGTTTCGAAAATATACTTAATCTTCGCACCGTCCTTTTCTGCCTTCTCCAAATACGGCTGCACTTCTCTCAATGGATCAATAATAGCAGCTTCTCCATTACTTTCAATGTAATAAGCTCCTTGCGATAAACATTTCGTATAAATTTGCTCTATCTTCATATTCTTTGTTATTTATTCATACGCTTGATGTATATACTGTGCGTATTTTTTTTGATTTTGATTATCTCCTGTTTTGTAAAATAGTACGGCCCAATTTGCTCTCATAAAGAAGTGATCTATACTCACCACATCTAACATCCCTGCTTTAAAAATTGCATCTCTCACCGGACCTTTAATTCCTGCAAAATAAAAAAGTATTCCTTTTCTCTTATAAAATACTATTTGTTGCTTTAGCATTTCTATTCCAGTACTATCAACTCTATTAATACTTTCTCCGTCTAAAACGATAAGTTTTAATTGCTCTCCTTTAGCTTTTGCCATTAATTCTAGTTGCTCTCGAAAGTAATTAGCATTCGCATAAAACAATTGTGCATCAAAACGAAAAACTAACACATCATCTTCGATAATAACCTCTTTAAAGCGATTCTTATTTCTGTAAAAGTCGGAATCAGGAACTTTACCTAACTCTACTACATTTGGTCTTGATGTTCTAAAAATTAAAACAACTAATGACAATCCAACTCCAATTAAAATCCCGTATTCTATTCCGAAAAATAAAGTAGCACAAAAAGTGGCGAGTAATAACCAAAAGTCCAGATTATTTGCTCTCCATAAAAAGCGAGCTTCTTTTACATTCACCAATCTGAAAACCGCAACAATAATGATTGCTGATAAAACTGTTTTTGGTAAAAAATAGAATACTGGTGTTAAAAACAATAACGTTAGAACGACTAAGCTTGCTGAAATAAAAGCAGCAATTCCGGTTCTAGCTCCTGCATCAAAGTTTATTGCCGATCTAGAAAAACTTGATGTCGATGGATATGCTTTAAAAAATGAACCAAAAACATTACTCAATCCTAATGCTATTAATTCTTGATTGGAATCAATTTTATATTCATCTTGCTGAGATTCGATATATTTTCCAATAGAAATTGTTTCTAAATAACCAACCATTACCAAAGTAAATGCCATTGGAAGTAACTCTTTTATCAACCCAAAATTAAACTCAGGTATTTCAAACCCGGGTAATCCAGAAGGAATCCCTTCTACAATTGCAACTTCTGAAAAATTGCTTCTAAAAAAATACATGGTAAGAATTCCAAGAACAACTACTATTAATGCATTTGGAATTTTCTTGTTAATCCGTCTAGAAACAATGATAATAAGACTTGTAATACAGCCTATAATCGTAGTCTTTAAATCGAATTCAAAAATTCTAGACAGGATATCATCTAGTAAAATATGGATTTGATCACTCTGTAAAAAATCCACTCCAAAAAAGTTTCTAAATTGATTTAAACCAATTGTAATTGCAACAGCTGACGTAAACCCAGTAATTACGGGCTTTGATAAAAAATTTACAATAAACCCTAATCGGAAAACTCCCATTAAAAACTGGATACAACCAACAAGAAACGCCAAAAATATTGCAATTGCGATGTAACTTTCTGATCCCATTAAAGCAATGGTTGAAATACTCGCTGCTACAATTAAAGAATCGGTTGCAACTGGACCAATGGCTACATGTCTTGAAGATCCAAAAATTGCATAAACTACCTGAGGAATTAACGCTGAATATAAACCATAAATTGGAGGTAAACCTGCAATTAAAGCATACGCAATTCCTTGAGGAATTAAAACTGTTGCAACAGTTATCCCTGCAATTAAATCGCCTTCAAACTGATCTTTCCGATACTTAGGCAACCAATTTAAAATAGGTATGTACTTTTGAAAACTCACTTAAAACAACTCTCCTTGACTACTTCCTTTTATTTTTCCTAAATGTTTATAAGCTAAATCTGTTACTTCTCTTCCTCTAGGAGTCCGCATAATAAATCCTTCTTGAATTAAAAAAGGTTCATATACTTCTTCAATTGTTTCGGCATTTTCACCTACGGCCGTAGCCAATGTTGTAATACCGACTGGTCCTCCTTTAAACTTATCTATAATTGTATGAAGAATTTTATTATCCATTTCATCCAACCCATGTGCATCTACATTAAGTGCTTTTAACGCGTATTGAGCAATTCCCAAATTAATTTTCCCATCTCCTTTAATTTGAGCAAAATCTCGAACTCTTCTCAATAACGCATTCGCTATACGAGGTGTTCCTCTACTTCTACCTGCAATCTCAATGGCAGCTTCCATCGAAATTGGCACACCCAAAATCATAGCACTACGTTGAATAATAGTTGTTAAAAGTTCAGTAGAATAATAATGTAAACGACTACTAATACCAAAACGAGCTCTCATTGGTGCTGTTAATAAACCCGATCTTGTTGTTGCACCTACTAAAGTAAATGGTTCTAGATTTATTTGAACAGTTCTTGCATTCGGACCTGACTCAATCATGATATCGATTTTATAGTCTTCCATGGCTGAGTATAAATACTCTTCTACAACTGGACTTAATCGATGGATTTCATCAATAAAAAGAACGTCTCTTTCATCCAAATTTGTTAATAAACCTGCTAAATCACCAGGTTTATCTAAAACAGGACCAGACGTAACTTTTATTCCTACTCCTAATTCATTTGCCAAAATATTCGCAAGTGTAGTTTTACCTAATCCTGGAGGTCCATGAAACAAAGCGTGATCTAAAGCTTCATCTCTTTGATTTGCCGCCTCCACAAATATTTTTAAGTTCTCAATTGCTTGCTCCTGACCTGTAAAATCATCAAAAGATAGTGGACGTAATTTCTTTTCGACATCCATTTCTTCTCTAGAATAATTCGTGTTCTCAGGATTTAAATGCTCATTCATATCTGCAAATATACTTTAAAAGAAGTCTTATGATTGTAATAATTGTTACTTATAAAAAGTAATCCTTTTTTCTAATCGCAAAACTTAAAATTAGAAAGAATACAAATAATAAAACTCTGTAATTAAGTAAAGCTCACTTTTTTCACAGAAAAGTTGTTGAATTTTTACGTAAACAACATTTAAAATTGATAATAATGTATCTTTGGCCTTCAACTAATTTAATGGAAATAATGCAATCGAGATTAACCCAATTACTTTGCCTTCTTTCTTTTTGTTTATTAATAAATTTAAATGGACAAGAGAAGGTTCCCAACACACCACAGAAATTATCATGGAAAGGAAACTTAACATATCGTTATGTTCCGAGTATAACTGAACAATTGAAAAAAGGAACTTTTATTCCTGCTTCAATAAATAAAAATAACTATTACGGTAAAGACAAGAGAACAAAAGGAAATAAAGTAGTACCTGGAAAAGGACTACCAAAAGGATTAGACCCACTTTTAAGCAAACAAAAAAGTGCTTTCTCAAGAAGGGTTAAAACAACTAGTTTAACTTTCGAAACTACTAATAGTACGTCGACTCCTTCTGATCCTACTGGAGCTGTAGGAAGAGACTATTACATCGCTTCATGGAACACGGCTTTTAGAATTTTTAATAAAAATGGTACACCAGCAACTCCAGCAGCGAGTTTAACGACATTATTCCCTGGTAGCCCTAATGGTGATCCAATTGTACTTTATGACGCTCAAGCCGATCGTTACATCGTTACAGAATTTGAAAATTCACCAAATGGTTTCCACGTGGCTATTTCACAAACAAATGACCCAGTAAACGGTGGATGGCATATTTATAGTGCAACTGGTTTTCAAACTGGAACATTCCCAGATTACACTAAATTCTCAATTTGGTCAGACGGATATTATGTAACAGCGAACATTTCTGAAACAGATACAAGTGGTAACACTAGAAACGGACAAGTTTGGGTGTTAGAAAGAGATAAAATGTTAACTGGTGATCAAACTGCAAGCATTCAAGCATTCTCTTTACCAGGAATTGAAACTAACGGGTTTTACAGTCCACAAGCATTTAATGTAACAGACGGTAATTTACCTGCTAGAGGAAATGCTACAATTGTTTACATGCAAGATGATGCATGGGCAAATGTAAATTCTGATCATTTAAAATTATGGACAATTAATGTAGATTGGACTACACCAGCTAATTCAACAATTTCTGCAGCTACTGAAATTGCAACAGCACCATTTACTGGAGTTTTTGATGGTGGAGGCTTTTCCAATCTTCCTCAGCCTTCAGGGCCAAGTATTGACGCAATGCAAGCTACAATCATGAACCAAGCACAGTTTAGAAAGTTTGCTACACATAACTCTGTTGTATTTAATTTTGTTGTAAATACAAACGCTACTGGTAAACTTGCAGGTATCAGATGGTATGAATTGAGACAAAGCGCTGATGGACAACCATGGTCTATTTACCAAGAAGGAACTTATACAGCTCCAGAAAACAGACATGCCTTTGGTGCGAGTATGGCAATGGACGCAGCAGGTAATATTGGTATGGGGTATTCTTCTGTAAGTTCAACAGAGAGAATTAGTTTAAGATATACAGGACGTTTTAATGGAGATCCTTTGAACGCAATGACTGCTCTAGAAGAATTAATAGTACTAAGTACTTCAGATAATCCAGCGGTTAGATATGCTGATTATTCTCATTTGACTGTAGATCCATCTAATAATTCAGACTTCTGGTTTGTTAGTGAATATTTTAACAACGGTAACAGAAGTAATATGGTTGGTGTTTTTAGACTAACTTCTGCTCCACGTGCGGATGTTGGTGTTGTTAGCATTGATAGCCCAACAAGTGGTCTTTTAACCAATTCTGAACAAATTACTGTTACTATCAAAAACTTTGGTCGATTTGATCAATCGAACTTCCCAGTAAGCTACAGAGTAGATGGTGGAACAACAATCACTGAAACCTATACCGGAACACTTACTCAGGCGCAAACCGATACTTTTACGTTTTCTGCGACTTCTAACTTATCTACATTAAACCAAACTTATAATATAGAAGCATTTACAGAATTACCTTCAGATGCCAATAACGTTAATAATTCAATTACTGCTCAAGTGGTAAATGGACTTGTTACATGTACTCCAACAGCTGGTGGATGTACTGTTGATGGTATTAAACGATTTATTCTGGAAGACATAAACGTAGATGATGGTAATGATGGCTGTAATTCTACAGGATCTGTTGCTGGATATGTTAATCGTAAAGACCTAACTACTGATTTAGATAGATCTGTTAGTACAGCTTACACTTTGAGAGCGCAACATAACTGGTCTTCAAATGCATCAGGAGAAAGTTTATCTGCATGGATTGATTTCAACGATAATGGAGACTTTGAAGCTAGTGAACAATTAATCGTTGGTGAATCATTTTCAGTAGCTAATGCTTTACAAGATTTCGATTTAAATATTCCGCAAACCGCACCTTTAGGATCACATATTTTAAGAGTTAAAGCTATTGATATTACATCTACTGGTGATATTAATGATCCATGTTCTGACTATGGATTTGGAGAAGTTCATGATTATTCTGTAAATATTGTTGACTCTACATTAAGTACAGACGACGCTATATTAGAGAATTCTGAAATTAAAGTTTTAACTCTTCCTAATAAGCAATATCAAATAGAATTGACAACTGATTATGAGGACATGATAAGTTTTAGAGTATATGATATGTTAGGTAAGCAGGTTGTCTTTAATAATATAACTAAAGAAGGTAAAACTTATAAATACTCATTAGATATGTCTTTTGCAAGTACAGGAGTTTATATCGTTAGAATGGGAAGTACAAGAGCATTTAAAACGGTTAAACTTTTCGTTAAATAACGAAAGGCTGCATAACCCAAAATAAAAAAAGAGATGAACTATTCATCTCTTTTTTTTATTCCTATAACTTTTACAGGTCTCGCATCATTACATCTATTCATCATTCGCACTGAGTTGTACTTAATCCATATTTTTTCTTCGTTTTGAAAATCCTCTGGCTTGATTTCAAGCGGATCTAACAACTCTTTGGAGTTTTCCATACTCACTGTTAACGGACAACCAGAATTGGCTTTATTCTTAATTATTATTGCTCTTACATATCCTTCTTGAATTAAACTTTCTGCAGATTCCTTATTGGAATCTTTGTCACTAATACCTTTACTCGAATTACAACTAAAGAGCAACACAATTAGAGTATATGCAATAGTACTCTTCGCGGATCTTTTCATATTGGTTGATATTTTAATTTATTGGAATTGAATATAAACAAAAAAAAAACCTTTCAATCAAATTGAAAGGTTTAATTATAATATATATAACCAATTACGATGGTTCTTCTCCGTCTTTTAGTGGTGTAGATTGTAAAACAAAGTCCTGTCCATGAATATAGTTTCCATTTTCATCAGTTTTACTGTAATCATACGCCCATCTGTGTACTTCTGGAATTTTCCCTGGCCAGTTACCGTGAATATGCTCAACCGGTGTTGTCCATTCTAAAGTATTAGATTTCCATGGATTTTGACTCGCCTTAGGACCTCTATACATTGAAATAAAGAAATTCGCTAAGAAAATTAACTGTGCTAATCCTCCGATGATTGCCATAACAGTCATAAATACGTTGATATCTGCTAAATCGTCAAACATTGGGAAATACGTGTTAGTATAGTAACGACGTGGTAAACCAGCTAATCCAATAAAGTGCATTGGGAAGAATACTCCATATGCAGAAATAATTGTTAACCAGAAGTGCCAGTATCCCATTACCTTATTCATCATTCTTCCATACATCTTAGGATACCAATGGTAAACACCAGCAAACATTCCAAATAATGCAGAAACACCCATTACTAAGTGGAAGTGAGCCACTACAAAATATGTATCGTGAATATTAATATCTAAAGCTGAATCTCCTAAAACTAACCCTGTTAAACCACCTGTTACGAATGTTGACACTAAACCAATAGAGAATAACATTGCAGGATTTAACTGTAAGTTACCTTTCCATAAAGTTGTAATATAGTTGAACGCTTTTACAGCTGAAGGAATAGCAATTAATACTGTTGTAAATGTGAAAACAGATCCTAAGAATGGATTCATTCCTGATACGAACATATGGTGACCCCATACGATTGTAGATAAGAATGCAATACCTAATATAGATCCAATCATCGCTCTATATCCAAAAATCGGCTTTCTTGAGTTTGTAGAAATTACCTCCGAAGATATTCCTAAAGCAGGTAATAAAATGATATATACCTCAGGGTGCCCTAAGAACCAGAATAAATGTTCAAATAAAACTGGCGAACCTCCTTGATAGTGTAAAACTTCACCTGAAATGAAAATATCAGAAAGGTAGAATGATGTACCAAAACTTCTATCGAAAATTAATAATAAGGCCGCTGATAATAATACTGGGAAAGAAATTACCCCAATGATAGCTGTTACGAAAAACGCCCACATTGTTAAAGGTAATCTTGTCATCTTCATACCTTTTGTACGTAAATTTAATACAGTAACAATATAATTTAATGATCCGATTAATGACGACGCGATGAAAATAGCCATCGATACTAACCATAAAGTCATTCCCATTCCTGATCCTGGAATTGCTTGTGGTAATGCCGATAATGGCGGATAAATAGTCCAACCTGCAGATGCTGGTCCAGCTTCAACAAATAAAGACACAACCATTACTACAGATGAAATAAAGAATAACCAATATGAAACCATGTTTAAGAAACCTGATGCCATATCTCTTGCTCCAATTTGTAATGGAATTAAAAGGTTTGAAAACGTACCACTTAAACCAGCAGTAAGTACAAAGAATACCATAATAGTACCGTGAATAGTAACTAACGCTAAGTACGTATCTGAATTCATTACTCCATCAGTTTGCTGATGAGAACCTAAAAAAGCCTCAATAATAGAAAATGATTTCTCTGGCCAAGCAATCTGTAAACGGAATAACATTGACATGAATACACCTATGATTCCCATAAACATTCCTGTGATCAAAAATTGCTTAGAAATCATCTTATGATCAGTACTAAATATATATTTAGTTACAAATGTTTCTTTATGATGGTGATGTTCTCCTGACATAATTTAATTTATCTTAATAAATTTATTTAAAATCTTACTTAATAACTTGAGCTAATGTTTTTTGCTCACCTAACCACTTTTTGTAGTCTTCTTCTTCTACAACAGTTATCTTCATCTGCATGTTATAGTGTGAAGCACCACAAATCTTATTACATAATAATAAATAATCGAATACATAAGGATCTTCTCCCTTAGCTTGACGAATTTTATTAATCCCTTTAGCCTTCGCTATTACCTCTGGGTTTCTACGCATTTCTTCAGTAGTATACTTCGGGGTAAAAGAAAATTGAGTAACCATTCCTGGAACACAGTTCATTTGTGCTCTAAAGTGAGGCATATAAGCAGAGTGCAATACATCCTGTGAACGGAATTTAAAAAGTATCTTCTTTCCTTTCGGTAAAAACAATTCTGTAACCTGCTTATCATCTTGAGACTTAGGATCGCTCATATCAACTCCCATTGTATTTTGCTTGTTGATATTTATGAAGTTTACGTTACCTAAACCTAATTCATTATCTGCACCAGCGTAACGAGCATCCCATCTAAACTGTTGAGAATATACCTCAATCACAATTGGATTCTCTTCATCTCCTACATACATAATGTTATTCCACTGCCATAAACCGTAACCGATTAATAAAACAATGGTAACAGCAGGAATTACTGTCCAAATTAATTCTAATTTGTGACTATCTGCGAAGAATAATGCCTTTTTATCCTTGTTCCCTCTATACTTATAAGTAAAGAAGAAAATTAAAAACTGCATGATAAACTGAACAACTCCAATTAATATAAATGTAATATTAAAAAGCGTATCGTCATGTTCACCTTCTAAAGAAGCACTCTCTGGAAGCATGATAACATTCATTGCTAATAAACAATAAATCATCATCGCGTATAAGAATACCATGAATCCTAAGGCAATCTTTCCTTGCTTGTTGTTGTCTTCATCCGTTGCAATCACCTTACGTAAATTCATTACGCGTGTTATTTGCCAAAAACTTACTCCTAGTGCTACTGCAATGAAAATATAAAATAGAGCTAGCATACCTATATACTTATTTTTTTATTCTTAATATTAATGATGAGCGTTATTATCCTCTCCTCTGTGTTCAATTATATAATAGTGATGTGTTTCACTTTCATGTAAGAACGGATTTCCTTTTGCTACTGGATTCGCTTTTGAGAATGCAGTAAATGTTGCAAAAATGAACAGACCTAAGAAGAATAAGAAAGCACTAATTTCTCCAATTCCGAATCCCCATTGACCTCCTACAGTACCAGGCATAATCATTACAAATAAATCAACGTAATGACCTACAAGGATAAACAATCCACCTATTACTAAAATCCAAGGAATTGTTTTAAAATCACTGTTAATTAATAATAAGATTGGGAAAATAAAGTTCAAAGCAAGCATTCCAATAAAAGGAACAATATACTCTTTGAATCTTAATGCATAGTAAACTGTTTCTTCTGGCATATCAGCATACCAAATTAGCATGAACTGAGCAAACCATAAGTACGTCCAAAATACTGAGAATCCAAACATAAACTTAGCTAAATCATGAATATGACTATCGTTAACCATTGGTAAATGTCCTTTTGCTCTTAAATATAATGTAACTAAACATATAACAGTTAATGCAGATACTAAGAAAGTAGCTAACACATACCATCCAAATAATGTAGAGAACCAGTGAGGATCTAGTCCCATAATCCAGTCCCAAGACATCATACTTTCAGTAATCATAAATAACACAACAAATCCAACAGATAAATTGTAAATGTTCTTGTGTAAATTTAAATCACCATTATCTTGTTCAATTGACTTCTTCCTGATTATGAAACGGAATCCATTCCAGATAGCTAAATAGATAACACTACGGATAGCCCATCCTGGAATATTCATCCACCATTTCTTACCATCAACGATAGGATCGTATTTCTCATGACCTAAAGTAAAAGTACCTTCTGCCATCCATGGGAATAAGTGATTTTTGTGCATAACAGTTAATATAATAAACACTAACATGAATACACTTACATAATGAATATTCGCAGTAATTGCCTCCATAACTCTAAATAAAGCAACAGACCAACCAGCGTGAGCAACTCTTTGAGCTGCATAGAACGCCATTACAAGTAATGTTATACCTAAGAAGAATAATAAAGACACATAAACAGCCGACCATGGTCTATTTTGCATTTGGTGAAATGCATGCTCAGCATGATGGTCTCCGTGATGTTCGTCATGTGTTGCATGAGCATCTTCATGAGATGGATTAGCATGAGCCTTATCAGCTACATGACCATTTAAACTATCAGTTAAACGTGTATCTTCTGCATGACCTTCTGACTTATGCTCTTCTGTAGACACAACGTGCGTAGAATCTGTATGATCATCTTTGTTTACGATAGAATCATTTTTTTCTTGAGCTTCATGATTCATAGAATCTTTTGCAGCTTCTACCGAATGATTTTCCCCCTTGTGAGCTTCAGTTTTGTGAGAATCCTTAGTCTCTTCCTTATGCTCAGTTGCATGTTTATCTTCTGTTTTATGAGCAGCATCCACGTGGTGAGTATCATCTCCATGAGAAGATGTTCCATGACCACCGTGATGTGATGCCTCCTGTTCTGCTAAAATAGCTTTAGCTTCTTCTAATGAACTAGGGGTGTTTACGAAACTAATAATCGTTCCTAACAAACCTACTGCCATTAAAATAATAGCTAGCATTTTTAATTTTCCTGAAAACTGGTACATATCTTAACTATCTATTATAGACTTATTTTTTTAATTCGCTTCTTAACTTCTGCACGTATTGTACAACTTGCCAACGCTCCTTGTACGTAAGTTGACCTGAGTGTGACCCCATCATATTCTTACCGTACATTAATACGTGATAGATACTTCCTTCAGTGATGTCTCTATCTTTATAGTTTGGAATACCTAAGAATTTCTCTCTCTCCATTAATATTCCGTTTCCATCACCTTTCTTACCATGACAAACTGCACAGTAAATTCCGTACATTTTCTTACCATTAGCTAAGTTGTCTTCATTTTTAGCTAAAGGATTCTTCAATTCAGCCTTAGCTTTCTCATAACCAGCATTTGTATCTGGAATATCATAAGCAACAACACCATTTCTGCTAACAGTTCCTGCAACTGGCAATCTATTAACTGGTACTTCACCAGCTGAAGAAATTCCATTTGCATCATATGGAACAGACACATACATGTCTGGCATATATTGTACTTGTGGTTTACGCTTATCGTTACAAGAAGCAAATACTGTAACAATAACTAAAGCAATAATTATTTTTATACTCTTCATATCTATCTATTAGTGCTTATCTACTACTTTAATTTCTACTGCCCCTGTTGTTTCTAATAAAGACTTTAAATCTTCTTCATTATCATGAACCGGAATCTCCATTAAGAAGTGGTCATCTGTTGTTCTTGGATCTGGATTTTCAGCTTCTTTAAAAGGCCAAATTCTACTTCTCATGTAGAAAGTAATTACCATTAAGTGAGCAGCAAAAAATACCGTTAATTCGAATAAAATTGGAACGAATGCTGGCATATTTTCATACCAAGTGAAACTAGGCTTTCCTCCGATATCTTGAGGCCAATCGGCGATCATTGTATACCAAGTTAACCAAATTGCAATTGACGTTCCTGTAATTCCATATAAAAACGCAGTAATTGCTAAACGAGTTGGAGCTAAACCTAAAGCTTTATCTAACCCGTGAACTGGGAAAGGAGTATATACTTCTTCAATATGATGATGTTCTCCTCTTACTTTCTTAACGGCATCCATTAAGATATCATCATCATTGTATAATGCGTGAATTACTTTATTAGTGCTCATTGTTCTCGTCTCTTTGTTTTTTATAATTCTCTCCTGAAGATTTTAAAATCGTCTTAATCTCTGCTGTTGGAATCACTGGGAATGTTCTAGCATATAATAAGAATAATACGAAGAAGAATCCAATAGTTCCGATGAAGATACCTACATCAACAAATGTTGGCTCAAATCTCCACCAAGTAGAAGGTAATTGACCTTTACTTAATACAATTGCGATAATATCAAAACGCTCAAACCACATTCCGATGTTAATTGCAATCGACACTAAGAAAGAAACAACGAAACTTCTTCTAAACTTCTTAATCCATAAGATTTGAGGAATGATGATATTGAATATCATTAATGACCAGAAAGCCCATCCGTAAGCACCAGCTTCTGCACCAAATGATAAATATGTATAATTTTCATATGGTGAACCTGTATACCAAGCGATAAAGAATTCAGTAGCATATGCAACAGCTACAATACCTCCTGTTAAAATAATTACGATATTCATATACTCGATATGTAAACGAGTAATATATGCTTCCATGTTAGTTACCTTACGCATAATACCCAATAAGGTTTGTACCATTGCGAATCCTGAAAAGATCGCTCCAGCAACGAAGTAAGGAGGGAAAATTGTTGAGTGCCATCCTGGGTTAACAGAAGTAGCGAAGTCGAACGATACAATTGTGTGTACAGAAAGTACTAATGGAGTTGCTAAACCAGCTAACACTAAAGATACTTCTTCGAAACGTTGCCAATCTTTTGCTCTTCCCGACCACCCGAAAGACAATAAAGCGTAAATCTTCTTTTGGAAAGGCTTAACTGCTCTATCACGAATTGTAGCAAAATCAGGTAATAATCCAGTCCACCAGAAAACTAATGATACAGATAAATACGTTGAAATTGCAAATACATCCCATAATAATGGCGAGTTAAAGTTAACCCATAACGATCCAAACTGGTTAGGAATAGGTAATACCCAGTAACCATTCCATGGACGTCCCATGTGAATAATAGGGAACAATCCTGCTTGGAATACTGCAAAGATTGTCATTGCCTCAGCAGAACGGTTAATTGCCATTCTCCATTTTTGACGGAATAATAATAACACGGCTGAGATTAATGTACCCGCGTGACCGATACCTACCCACCATACGAAGTTGGTAATATCCCATGCCCAACCGATGTTTTTACTTAATCCCCAAACTCCGATTCCTGTTCCTACTGTGTAGAAGATACATCCAAATCCCCATAACATTGCTGCTAAAGAAATGTAGAATGCTACATACCAGTGTTTGTTAGCTTTTCCTTCTATTGGTCTTGCTATATCTTCTGTAATATCATGGTAACTCTTATCACCAAGTATTAAAGGTTCTCTATAAGACGATTCGTAATGACCCGACATAATCTATATTCTTATAATTTTAATTAAGCTTCGTTTGTATTTCTTACTTTCACTTGATACACTACGTTTGGTTTTGTACCAATGTAATCTAACACGTAGAAAGCTCTTTTATCTTCTTTTAACTTGGCAACAGTATCTTTTTCGTTATTAACGTCTCCGAATACCATAGCTCCAGTAGAACATGCTTGTGAACATGCTGTCTTAAATTCATCCGCTTTTACAGCTCTACCTTCTCTCTTAGCCTTTAAGATAGTAGCTTGTGTCATTTGGATACACATAGAACATTTTTCCATAACTCCACGAGAACGAACAACTACGTCTGGATTTAATACCATTTTACCGTATTCGTTATTCATGTTGAAATCAAATTCTTTGTTATCAGCATAGTTAAACCAGTTGAAACGACGCACACGGTATGGACAGTTGTTTGCACAATAACGAGTACCAACACAACGGTTGTAAGCCATTTGGTTTTGACCTTGACGACCGTGAGAAGTTGCAGCAACCGGACATACTGTTTCACAAGGAGCGTGATTACAGTGTTGACACATCATTGGTTGGAAAGTAACCTCTGGGTTCTCCGCTGGATTCTCTAAAGCGTCAAATAAATCACCTTTACTTAACTTTAATACTTTCTCTGTATATCTTCTTTCAATATCTTTATTAGGAATGTTTGGATTCTGAGCTTTGAACTCATCCATAGTAATGATAGCATTACCATCTTTATCCTTTGCATATTGCTTATCCTCTACTGTTGAAGAATAATAACGATCAATACGTAACCAGTGCATATCTCTACCTACACGTACTTCATCTTTACCAACAACTGGAACGTTATTCTCAGCATGACATGCTACAACACATGCACCACATCCTGTACATGAAGTTAAATCAATTGATAGATTAAAGTGGTGACCTAAGCTTCTATCATGATCATCCCATAAATCAATTTTCTTATCAGTAGATTTTGTCTCTTGGTGATCATATGAAACCATGAAAGGTTGATTCCAAGTTTCATCTGGTACTAAATTCGGATTATTAACTTCCGCTAAAGTTGCTTCTCTCAAGATATCGTGACGACCAGCTAATGTACTTTGAACCTGTATACAAGCAAACTTGTGAGTTCCGCTTACCTTTTCAACAGAAACATTATACTGTACGTTTTTACTATCTGCATATAACGGGTAAGCATTTACTCCAACTTGCATTTCCTCTTTTAATCCTTGTTTTCTACCATAACCTAAAGCTAAACCTAAAGAACCTTTAGCTTGACCTGGTTGAATAATAACAGGAACTACAACTTCTACTCCATTAACAGTTACTTTTGCATAATCTCCATCAATAGCACCGTTATCTTTAACTGGGTTAGTAAACTCTAATTCCTTAGCATCTGCCATAGAAACTGTTAAGTAGTTATCCCAAGAAGCACGAGTAATAGGGTCTGGTAATTCTTGTAACCAAGGGTTATTTGCTTGTTTACCATCTCCTAAAGCTGTAGAAGTATATAATGTTAACTCAAATTGAGTTGATTTTACTTTTGATAATTCATTTGCTGAATCTACTGGATTAACAGCAGTTGTATCCTCTGCATTAACTTCGTTACTTCCTTCAGCTACTGGAGCCATAAAGAAACCATCGTGTAATGCTTGATTCCAAGAAGCACCATTTAACACATTCGTACTCCAGAACTCTTTTAAAGTATCATAATAATTTTGAGATGCTCCAGACCACTTTAGTAACACATCTTGAAACTGGCGTGTATTAAAAATTGGAGCAATCGTTGGTTGTACTAAACTATACTTCCCAGCAGTTGCCATAACATCTCCCCAACTCTCTAAGTTGTGAGGTGCTGGTAATGTAAATTGAGTTGAATTTGCTGTAGCATCATCTTGCGTAGAAATTGCTACAGAGAAATCTAACTTTTTAGTATTCTCACCAAATCCTGTAATCGAATAAGCAGGGTTTACGTTATAGGTAACTAATCCTTTTGCTTTTCCAGATTTAATATCTGCTACTAGTTCAGCAACCTTTGTATCATTTCCTTGACGTGTTAGGTTTACTGCTTTCGTATCAATGATTTCACTATTTAATGCTTTATTAATTGCTAAAGCAACTAGTTGGGCATTTTTATCGTTGATTCCAGTTACAACTACTGCCTTACTTCCTGCTTTCTTAAGATCAGTAGCTAATTTAGCCACTTGAGCATCGATTGGAGTATTCTCAGTTGTGATATTCTGACCTGTAATTGCGTTAAATAATTTAACTAATGCATTTACTTGGATAGAAGGTTTAGCAACAATACGTTTATCTGCATTTGCTCCAGATAAAGACATATTACTTTCTATTTGCACGTGGTAAGACATTTTACCAGTATCTGCTCTTCTACCATCAGCATAAGACTTTTCGTAACCTCCTTGCCAATCTCCAATGAAATCTGCACCTATAGAAGCTATTACTTCAGCCTTACTAAAATCATAGTTTGGTAATGCACGAGTTCCATACATTGCTTCCATAGCATCAGCCGTTCCACTTTCGGAAACTGCGTCGTATGTTACATGCTTTACGTTTGGATATTTTGCTAAGAAATCAGCAACTACTTTCTCAGTAGATGGACTTGCTAAAGTTCCGGTCATTAAGTAAACTAATGCGTCTGCACTTTTAAGACTCTCTAATTTAGCGATGATTTCTTTATCTGCATCTGCCCAAGTAATTTGAGCATCACCTTTTCTTGGTTCTTTTACACGTAAGTCGCTATCGTATAATGATAACACTGAAGCTTGCGTACGAGCACTTGTTACTCCTCCCGCTTCTTTGTTAGGCATTACTTGAATTGGACGACCTTCTCTAGTTTTCACTAAAACGTTTGCAAAATCAAATCCGTCTGCAATTGTAGTTGCATACCAATCTGCTACACCTACCACTATATCGTTAGGTTGAACTACATAAGGGATTGATTTTCTCACAGGTCCTTCACATGCTGCTAATGAAACCGCAGCTGTTGAAAAACCTACATACTTTAAGAAATCTCTACGTGAAGTAGATGAACCTTCAAGAGCTTCTTGATCTCCTAAAAACTCTTCTGTAGGTATTTCCTGTACAAACTCTTTATTACGTAGCGTTTCAACAACAGAACTATCGTTTAGTTCTTCAACACTTTGCCAGTATTTTTTGTTTGAAGCCATTTATATAACGTGTTTTTCTACTTTCTTAATTATTAATAGTGGCACTTACCACATTCTTTACCACCTAATTGAGCGATTGTCACTTGCTCTACACCGTACTTCTTAGCTAAATCTGCATGAATTTTAGCATAGTACTCATTTCCTTTCAAGTCAACATTTGTTTCCTTGTGACAATCAATACACCATCCCATAGTTAATGGAGAATACTGATATAATTCTTCCATCTCCTCTACTGGACCGTGACACTTCTGACACTTAACACCAGCAACAGTTACGTGCTGAGAGTGATTAAAGTATGCAAAATCTGGTAAATTATGGATTCTAACCCATTCAATCGGCTTAGTATTTCCTGTGTACTCTAATTTATCTTTATCCCAACCTACATGTTCGTAGATTTTTGCGATTTCTTTATCTAATTCAGCTTTACCAACAACGCGTCCTCCGTCTTCTAAAACAACCTTAGTACCTTCAGCTACTTCAGCAATATTCTTGTGACAGTTCATACAAACATTTAAAGATGGAATTCCTGAATGCTTAGAGTGTTTCGCAGCAGAGTGACAGTATTGACATTCAATTTTATTATCTCCTGCGTGAATTTTGTGTGAGAATAAAATTGGCTGAACTGGTTGATAACCCTGATCAACACCAACTTTAAATAAAGTACCGAATAAAACGTAAGCAGTTATTAATGCCGCAAAAATCACAAACAACACATGTAAGAAGGTATTTTTCTTGATTCCTTCCCATAACTCAGCAGCTTGACCTAATAAACCAGGAGTTTTAGGAGCACCTTTTAATTCACTTACAGTTTTTAATAAACTTCCGATCATTAAAAACGCAACAACGATTGCTCCAGCTAAAATCCAGATTAACCATTTTGGCGCTTGATCCTGTTTATCTACCCCACCGTTCTCATAACCAGTAACTTCCTTTTTTGGACCCGGATCACCAACAGTCGTATAATATAAAATATCATCAATATTTTGATCTGTCAACTGAGGGAAAGCAGTCATATTTGATTGATTCCACTCCTCGTACAACGCAATCGCATCAGCATCACCTGAAGCTCTTAACGCAGCATTGTTACGAATCCATTTTTTCAGCCATTCGTTTTCTCTTCGTTCCTCTACTCCACCTAATGCAGGTCCCGTTGCTCTTTTGTTTAACTTGTGACAAGATGCACAGTTAGCATTGAATAATTTTCTCCCTGCTTTTTGACGAGCTTCGTCAACTTCTTGGGCATTTACCGAAATACTTACTAGAAATACAAATAAGAAAGTAAGGCTACTAAGAAGGATTCGACTAAGTTTATTGTGATGATTCACACTTTTCATACTGTAAAAATATAATTTTTTGTATCTATTATGTATGTTGTTATAACAATTGGAAATAATTTATTCCATTCCTATAAACTCGGACAAAATTACTACTTATCTGTAAAATAGGAAATGTTAAGAGATTCCTAATTTGTAATTTATATCAATTCTAAATAACAGTTATCAGCAATCTATTAGCTCACAAGTCGTTACTTTTGTAGAAAACATGAAACATGCATAAAAGTTGTAGGAATTTATTTTTTTTAACCCTCTTTTTAATTGGGTATTTAAATGTTCATTCTCAATCTAATTATACAGATAATGAGAAGATTAATTCGCTCTTAAAAAAGAAAAGAGAATACAATAAAAACAATGAAACCATCTACAAAATTCAGTTGTACAATGGTAATGAAAGAAGGGCACGTAACATCAAACAAAATTACATGATGAAGTTTCAAGGTGTTCCTAAATTGAAATATGAAGCACCAGAATGGAAAGTTCAAGTTGGAAAATACTATTCGAAAATTGAAGCTGATCGAGCTTTAAATAAAATCAAGGAAAAATTTTCAGGAGCCATTGTTATTCGCTTCAGAAAATAGTTAAAACATTTTTATTTCTTAAAATCTTAAACTCTTTCATTTTTTGAAAGAGTTTTTTTTATTGAATACAAATTTTATATTTGACTTGGGTGGTGGACATTAATTATTAATAATTTCCCCTATGAACTACAAACAAATTACATCAATTGTTATTTACCTATTTCTATTTGTCGGAATATCCGCTTTGCTTAGAGTTGTGATACTTGAAATTAGAACAGGAGGCATTTGTCCGAAACTATTAAACATTCCTCTATGTTATCCTATTTTGAGTTTATTCATTATCGCTTTGATATCTCATATTACAAACAAGACGAAAAAGATTTATTTTATCGTTTTAGGGATTGTTTTCATTATTACTTGCATTGCATCTACTTTACATATTTTAGGTAATTTTAAGTGTCCTCTAACAATTTTAAAAGGTATTCCCAAATGCTATTATGCCGTTGGCTTAACAGGAAGTCTACTTTTATTAAAATATTTACAATTTAAAGAAATAGAAAAAGGTCTTGAATAACATCAAGACCTTTTAAAATTAATATTCTATTACTTAAGATTTACTTAAGCTTTTTCTTAACTGCTACTTCAATATAAACTTCAATTACATCTCCTTCCTTGATATCATTGTATCCTTTAATTTGTAAACCACAATCATATCCTTTTGTAACTTCTTTTACATCGTCTTTGAAACGTTTTAATGACGATAACGTACCATCATGAACAACGATTCCATCTCTAATGATACGAACGTTCGCATCTCGAGTAATCTTACCATTCATAACCATACATCCTGCAATGTTACCAACCTTAGAAATTTTATACACCTCTCTGATTTCAACATTACCAATAACCTCTTCTTTCATTTCAGGAGATAACATTCCCTCCATTGCATCCTTAAGATCGTTAATCGCATCGTAGATAATTGAATAAGTTCTAATATCAACCTCTTCTCTGTCCGCTACATTTCTAGCATTTCCTTGAGGTCTTACGTTAAATCCAATAATAATAGCATCTGAAGCAGAAGCTAATAATACATCAGACTCAGTAATTGCTCCAACTCCTTTATGTAAAATATTTACTTGAATTTCTTCAGTAGATAATTTCTGGAAAGAATCTGTTAATGCTTCTACTGAACCATCCACATCTCCTTTTAAGATAATATTTAACTCCTTGAAGTCTCCTAAAGCAATACGACGACCAATTTCATCTAATGTTAATGTCTTCTGAGTTCTTACAGATTGTTCACGTTGTAATTGAGAACGTTTCGCTGCGATTTGTTTCGCTTCTCTTTCATCCTCGAATACGTTGAATTTATCACCAGCTTGAGGCGCTCCGTCTAGACCTAAAATTGACACTGGAGTAGATGGACCAGCTTCTTTAATTTTATTACCTCTTTCATCAAACATAGCTCTTACTTTTCCACTATGCTTTCCTGCTAATATATAATCACCGATTTTTAGTGTACCTGCCTGAACTAAAATTGTAGAAACATATCCTCTACCTTTATCTAGTAATGCCTCAACAACAGTACCTACAGCATTCTTCTCTGGATTTGCTTTTAACTCTAAAACTTCAGCTTCTAACAAAACTTTTTCTAATAACTCGTCAATTCCTTGACCTGTTTTAGCCGAAATTTCTTGTGACTGAATATTTCCACCCCAATCTTCAACTAATAAATTCATTGAAGATAATTGAGTTCTAATATTATCTGGATTTGCGTTTGGCTTATCAACTTTGTTTATTGCAAATACGATCGGCACATCCGCTGCCTGTGCATGCGAAATAGCTTCCTTAGTTTGTGGCATTACGTCGTCATCAGCAGCAATTACAATAATTACTAAATCTGTAACCTGAGCACCACGTGCACGCATTGCTGTAAAGGCCTCGTGACCAGGAGTATCTAAAAAGGCAATCTTTTGACCATCTTCTAAAGTAACACTGTATGCACCAATGTGCTGAGTAATACCTCCACTTTCACCTGCAATTACATTTGCTTTACGAACGTAATCTAATAATGATGTTTTACCGTGATCTACGTGACCCATTACTGTAATAATCGGAGCACGTGGTAATAAATCTTCCGGACTATCCTCAACTTCTTCGATAGATTCCTCAACCTCTGCACCTACGAATTCAACCTTATAATTGAATTCTTCTGCAACGATTTGAAGTGTCTCTGCATCTAAACGCTGATTCATTGTCACCATCATTCCAAGCATCATACATGCTGAAATAATATCCGTAACCGGCTTATCCATCATTGTAGCAACTTCACTTACCGTAACAAACTCGGTTACCTTTAAGATATTTTCTTGAGCTGCTTGCATTTCAGCCTCAGCTTGTTGCCTGTGCTGATCTCTCTTCTCTCTTCTATATTTAGCTCCTTTACCTTTATTAGATTTCCCTTGAAGTTTTTCAAGAGTTTCTCTTACTTGTTTTTGGATTTCAGCTTCTGTTAACTCTTCTTTCTTAACCTCAGGTCTTCTCCCTCTTCTATTTCCTTGGTTACCTCTTCTATTTCCTTGATTACGGTTTCCTTGGTTTCTATTTCCTTGACCTTGTCCTTGACCTCCTCTGTTATTTCCTTGCTGATTATTATTTCCACCAGTTCCTGGCTTAGTAATTCTTCTACGCTTCTTCTTATCAGCGTTATCATTATTACCCTTGTTAGCCTCTGGCTTCTTTTTCTTAGGTCTCTCAAATTGTTTCAAGTCAATTTTCTGACCTGTCATCTTAGGACCATCTAATTTCTGATACTTAGTCTTGATTTTCTCCGCATTCTCAGGAGTAATCTCTTTCTTCGGCTCAGCTTGTTTCTTAGGTTCTTCCTTTTTAACAGGCGGCTTACTGAATTGAGGAGTTTTAGTTTTTGGAGCTTCTGTTTTCTTTGGCTCCTCCTTTTTAACCTCTTGCTTTACAACCTTTGGCGCTACTGGTTGCTCAACTTTCTTAGGTGCTTCCACCTCTTTTTTAACCTCTGGTTTAACCTCCTCTACTTTTGGCTTAACAGGTTCCTTCACTTCTTGCTTAGGCTCCTCTTTTACCTCAGGAGTTGGAGTAGATTTTGGCGCACCAATATCTATTTTACCCACAGTTTTTAACTTAGGCTTATCCGCTTTAGCTTTAAGAATCTCTTGTTTCTTTGCTTCTTCTTCAGCTCTTTTAGCTTCTTGTTCAGCTTCGATTCTTTTGCGTATTTCTTCCTTCTCCTTACGCTTTTCTTCGCTTACTTCTTTAGAAGCAACACGCTTAGACTTATCCGTCTGGAAACCGTCTAGCAACACTTGGTATTCTGAATCAGAAATCTTCGTAGTTGGACGCGCCTCGATTTCGTGACCATTTTTTGCCAAATGTTCCACCGCTCTATCTAAAGAGATATTTAATTCTCTTAAAACTCTGTTTAGTCTTAATTTTTTAGCTTCAGCCATAAATAGTTTAATACTTTATATTTCATAAGTAAGTTAAATTACTCACTTACACTTTATCGATTTAAAGGCATCGATAAACCTTATATTATTAATCTTCGAATTCTTCTCTTAGGATTCTCTGAACTTCTACGATTGTTTCTTCTTCTAAATCCGTTCTTTTAACTAATTCAGTAACGTCTTTATCTAAAACACTCTTAGCTGTATCTAATCCTATTCTTCTGAATTCTTCGATTACCCATGCCTCTATTTCATCAGAGAATTCAGTTAACTCAACATCTTCTTCCTCGATACCTTCGCGTTGTACATCAATATCATATCCTGTTAACTGACTTGCTAAACGAATATTCACACCTGATCTACCAATTGCTTTTGACACCTCTTCTGGCTTTAAAAGAACATTTACACGTCCTTTCTTACCATCTTTCTCTTCCTCAAATTTATCTATAGTAACGGATGTCACCTTAGCAGGACTTAATGCTCTTGCAATATACAACTGTTCGTTCTTAGTATAATTAATTACATCAATATTTTCATTCCCTAATTCTCGAACAATTCCGTGAATACGCGATCCTTTCACTCCAACACACGCTCCTACTGGATCAATCCTATCATCATAAGAATCTACAGCAATCTTTGCTTTGTCACCAGGAATTCTAGCCACGCCTTCAATTGTAATTAAACCGTCGAATACCTCTGGGATTTCTTGCTCAAACAACTTCACTAAAAAACCTGGCGCTGTTCTTGACAACACAATAGACGGTTTGTTACCTCTTAGCTCCACCTTTTTAATAACACCTCTTACAGCATCTCCTTTTCTAAAGAAATCAGAACGAATTTGTTCAGTTTTAGGCAAAACAATTTCATTTCCTTCATCATCTAATAAGATAACTGCATTATGACGAATATGATGTACTTCTGCACTGTAAATCTCTCCTTCAAGATCTTTGAACTGCTTAAATACATTAGTGCTATCATGTTCATGAATCTTAGAAATTAAATTTTGACGTAATGCCAAAATAGCTCTTCTTCCTAAGTCTATTAATTTAACTTCTTCAGATACATCTTCACCTATTTCAAAATCAGGTTCTATTTTTCTTGCTTCTGATAATTCAATTTCCTCATTATCATCTTCCGACATTCCATCAGCTACAACAACACGGTTTCTCCAAATTTCTAAATCTCCTTTATCTGGGTTGATAATAATATCAAAATTATCATCAGAACCGTATTTTCTTTTTAATGCAGAACGAAATACTTCTTCTAATATAGACATTAAGGTTACCCTATCTATACTTTTATTGTCTTTAAAATCTGAAAACGACTCAATTAATGCAATATTTTCCATTCCTGTATTATTAAAATATGATCTTCACTTTTGCTTCTGTTATACTATCAAACGGTATTTCTTGAACTTTTTCTACCGTGTGTTTTCCTTTACCAACTGGTTTTGGCTCTCTTGCCTTCCAAGTTAGTACTATATTCTCTTCTTGAATTTCAACTAACTTACCTTCAAACTCTTGTTCTCCAGTTTTCACTTTAAGAGTTCGATTCAAATTTTTGTTATACTGACGTTTTACTTTCAAAGAATCTGATATATCAGGAGAGGTAACTTCTAAAGAAAAGTCTTCTTCTTCTCTATCTAGATTATGCTCAATATTTCTACTAATTCGAATTATTTCACTTAAAGGAACTCCTGAATCTCCATCAACAATTACTTTAATTTTACTATTTGCAAGAAATTTTAAATCGATAAGAAATAATGAAGGATTTTCATCCAATGCTTCCTGTAATAATACTCTTACTTTATCTTGATTCATTTTAGGTATAAAAAGAGGGGACTTTCGTCCCCTGCATCCATCTTATTTGAGAAATTCGGTGCAAATATAAGAACTAATTCTGTATAAAGCAAACAACATAATCATTATGAAAATGATATTCAAGCCAATAAATTAGAAATAATTTCGAAATAAACATCTTTACCCTTTTCTCGTGGAAATTGTTTTAATATTTTTAAGATCAACCAAACATTTAAAATATGATCGTACTTTTAGACAACGGACATGGAGGACTTATTAAGGGAGTGTACCAAACCAAGGGAAAACTAAAAAACTGGGAAAATGAAGGTACTATTTATGAAGGAGAATTTAATAGAGCAATTGTTAATGGCATCATTCAAGAATTAACAAAACTAAACATTCACTATGTAAACATAACTCCAGAATATAGAGATGTAACATTGGAAACTAGAGTTAAGCGCGCTAACCGGTTCGATAAAGAAAAATCTTTTTTACTTAGTATTCATTCTAACGCAGGCGGAGGGAACGGAAGTGAAATTTTCACTTCTTTCGGAAACACTAAAAGCGACCAAATAGCAACAATATTTGGTAACGAATACACTAAAGAATTCCCAAATAGGAAATTAAGAACTGATTTCAGTGATGGTGACCTGGATAAAGAAAATAGATTTCACATGCTCACAATGACCAAAATGCCAGCAATTCTAACAGAAAACTTCTTTATGGATAACTTTGAAGAATTTAAAAATATTCTTAACGATTTCAATGGCAGACAACAAATCATAAAATACCATGTACAAGCTATAATAAAAGTAAAACAACAAATATTTACAGCGTAAATTAAAAAAGCTTCTAACGAAAAGTTAGAAGCTCTGTTGGCCCACAAGGACTCGAACCTTGAATATCGGTACCAAAAACCGGTGTGTTACCATTACACCATGGGCCAAAATTGTGGGTGCAAATATAATACAAACTTACAAATTACAAAAAACAAAATTTATTTTTTTTGTAAAAACCACCGGTTTTGAACGTTATTCCGCTATAAGTGTACCTTTGTAAACTGTGCCCTCGCCATCTACTACCATGTATTTAAAAATTCCTTTTTTATTTGATGCTAAGTTGAATAGCACTTCTTTTCTATTATTACTTTTCGTTTCTAAATCACCATTAAAAATAGTTCTACCTAAAATATCGTAAACCATTAATGAAACTACATCAGAGCTTTTTGGCAATCTAATTGTTGTTTGACCTCTAAAAGGATTTGGGTAATTAACAACTTTATCTCCAACATCAATTACAAAATCATCAACTGATAACACTGAACTATTTGCTCTAAATGCTACTTTGTTTATATCAACCTCAAACGCCACGTCATTTGCATAATCACCTATTACCGAAAAAACAATTGTTTTAACATCGTTGATACTCGCCTTATTACCGCTTCCATCCACAAAATCACTCAAAGAAATCTGGTGTTCTGTTAAATCTTCACTCGCTGGAATCACATATCTCATTCTATTATTCCAATCTGACAATCCTTCATTCATTAAGACAATTTCTATTTGATGTGTAGATTTCATTTCAAAAGAAAGGTAATTGTAATCAGTAACTTCAAGAGTTTGATCTCCTGGTAATACATGTCTGAATATATTCATCGTTCCTAATACCTGACCATTTACATAAATGTTTCTATTAATTTCATGAACTTCTTCCTCATCAAAAACCTCTTCGTTCGATATATCTAAAATACTTATTGAAGCATCAGAACTTAAATAATCTAGTCCCCAAGGACCATCTGCTAAATACAAACCATCAGTCGCTGTAGATGTCGAAGTAGAAAGCGAAAATCCAACATCAAATAACACTCCTGTATCGATAACAAGTTGTTCATTCCACTCTCCTGTTAAACTAATAGACTCCGTCATATTAGTCATATCAGAAACTTCTGTTGCTTGAATATTACCATTGAATACTGCTTCAGTTGCCTCATCTTTATTAATAATATCTAAGTAAAGTTTCCCGTTAGCATAACTTCCTGAACTCACAAAAACTGATGGAATTGCCGTATTTGCACCATTACTCACAAGCGACTTCTCATTTGAAAAAGTATCTAAAATATAATTAACATTAGAAAATACCTGAGAATATGTTCCTCCCCATACTTGAAAATTATAATAATCACCAGTTGGATATTGTTCTATATTCCAATAGCTGTGTAATTCGTTTTGAGCATCACCTAATTTGATAGAAAACCCTACGGTATACTCTATTAAACCATTTGCTCTTCTAATTTTTGAACTAACCAACTTATGTCCTCTAGTGGTTATAATTCTTATATCTTCAATTGACGAACTATTTAAGCGATCACATATTGCTTTTGAGTGATCATATACAGCATCCTCTGTTCTTGTTGCTAAGATTGCCGATACTCTGTTACTACCACTATAATAGTCAGCAGCAAAAACTTCTACAGCATTCGTAATTCCTAATAAATCGTCTGGACTTGAAATTGATGCAGTTTCTACACCATACATACCAGTTTCTGGTAAATAGTTAGAAATAGAACTCGCTCCTTTACTTTGTAATAATTGTTTATCGAACTTTTCTTGATATTGTTGTAAGTTCTTGTACGTTTTATTTTTACTTCTTTGTAAGTTTCTCTTTGCAATTAACTCAGCCAACTTTCCATTACTCTCTAATCCACCATCATAAGAAGACGTAACATTACTTCTCGAACTTACATCTGCTACATTATTTGTACGAATCGCATCATATGGAGAAGCAGTAATATAAAATACCGCATCATTAAAATCATTATCACAACTACCATAATCTCTTCTGATATCCTCAAACCCTAAAATAACTCTTTCATTATCAGGATCTGCTAACAAAACATTATGATGTCTTAAATCTGGGTTAGACTCAGGATTGAAGTCTGGATCAGAAAAAACAGTCCAATGTCCCCAACCTACTTTTTGTTGCGAAGCACTCCAAGCGTTTGCCATTAAAACCCAACCAATTCCTGTATTTGCCGGAAAACTTCCAATTTTCACCTTATCACCAACCTGCAATCCTCCTCCACTTCCTAAAGCTGATGCATTTGGAAAGATAATAGTAATATCTTCTTCACCAGGTGCTGATGTAGGTGGATTATCTAAATCATAAGTATAAAATCCTAATACATTTCTATATCCTGCTCCTTCCGAAATGAAAGTAACATAAACCTCTGCTGCTTGAGACAATTCAATATTAGTATCATACCCTGCAGTAATATATTGAGGATTGTAGTCTGGAACTGGATAAGACTCTGGAATAGCATTGCTAATCATTTCTAATGTTTCAACTGAAACGATATCTCCTGGTGTTTCCAAGTAATCAGGAGTTCCGTTTGATGAATATGTTCCTAAATAATTATAATTCTGTGCAATGGTTAATTGCGATAAAAAAACGATAAGAAGTAATATTTTTTTCATGGTAACTGATTTTATACCATAAATTTAATTTCATCCTCTTTAAAAAAATCTGATTTCAGCTGAATGGTAGCAAAGTGATGCTTAAATAAAAAAAAGTGATGAACAACTAAAAAAACCATAAAAAAAAGCTTCAGCGTTTAAACTGAAGCTTTTACCGTTGGCCTACTAGGACTCGAACCTAGAATAACGGCACCAAAAACCGGTGTGTTACCATTACACCATAGGCCAATTGCTAATTGCGGGTGCAAACTTATAACTTTTTTACAAAAAACAAAACATTTTTCTAATTTTTGTTTTTTAACAATAATTTAGTTCCGCTCTCGATTTATAAAATAAGATAACAGTTACTTTTGTTTGCAGTCTAAAAAACAGATTGCTTTAAATTTAAGAATAAAATATAGTACATTCGCATTGATTTTTTAACACTATTATGAAAGACTTTAACTACAATAAGTGGAACGTTATTTTAGGATGGGCAACTTTTTTCATTGCTTTAATTACTTATACATTAACTCTTGAACCTACAGTGAGTTCTTGGGATTGTGGTGAATACATTTCTACAGCTGTGAATTTAGAAGTTGGACACCCTCCAGGAGCTCCTTTATTCCAAATGCTTGGTGCATTTTTTGCAATGTTCACAAATGACCCAAGTAATTGGGCTTACATGGTGAATTTTATGTCTGGATTAGCCAGTGCTTTTACTATTTTATTTATGTTCTGGACCATAACTAATTTAGCTAAAAAAATGGCTAACAGAAATGGAGTATTTTCTACGGGTGAAAAAATCGCAGTATTAGGTAGTGGACTGGTTGGATCCTTAGCATATACATTTTCGGATAGCTTTTGGTTTAGTGCCGTTGAGGGTGAAGTTTATGCAATGTCATCATTTTTAATGGCTGTACTTTTTTGGTTGGCTTTAAAATGGGAAAGTGAAATTCACACCCCGAGAGGCAACAAATGGTTGTTAATTATCAGTTTTGTTGTTGGATTGTCTTTTGGTGTACACATTCTTTCATTATTGGTAATTCCTTCAATTGTTATGATTTACTTTTTCAAAACATATAAATTACCTAAAGTCAATTTTGATCAAAATGTTTTGAAAGAACCTCAACCTTTAATAAAAGCATTAAAGATTATTTCAATTGCTACAATTGTTTCAATATTAATATTAGCCTTTGTTTTCAAATTTTTATTCCCGTTCACGTTAAAATTCTTTAGTGTTTCCGAGCTTTTCTTTATTAATTCAATTGGATTACCTTATAACTCAGGAACCATCATTGCAGGAATTGTATTGATTGCCTTATTTTATTTTGGACTTAATTACACCCGCAAGAAAAAACAAGTATTTGCCAATACTATAATTTTATCACTTTTATTCATAATGATTGGGTTCTCTACATGGCTAATGCTTCCTATTAGAGCTAATGCAGATACCATAATTAACGAAAACAACCCTTCTAGTGCAAGAGAATTATTAGCATACTATAATCGTGAACAATATGGTGATGCCAATGTGTTTTATGATAAATTCTATTCTTTTTCTTACAAGAGAGAATATGAAAAACAACGAGACGAGTATGGAAATTTGGTTAATGTTTACAAAGATGACAAACCTAAATATGAGAAAATCAACGGTAAATATGAAATCGTTAATATTTATAAAAATGTAATACCAGAGTATTCAAGTAAACATAAAGGATTTATTCCTCGTATGGTTGATCCTGGTGCAGAGCAATTTTATAAACAAATAGCTGGAATCCCACAACGAAGCACACGTAAACCAACATTTATCGAAAACCTGAGGTTTATGATCAATTTCCAATTTGGATATATGTATGGTAGATACTTCATGTGGAATTTTGTGGGGAGACAGGACGATATTCAAGGCCATTTAGATAATAATGGTAATTGGTTAAGTGGGATTAAAGCAATTGATGAAGCTAGATTAGGTTCTCAAGAAAAACTTCCTGACAGCATTAAAAACAACAAAGCAAGAAACACTTATTTCTTCCTTCCTCTGATTTTAGGAATTATTGGACTACTCTATCATATTAAAGAAGACAAAAAAAACTGGTATACTCTAGCTTTATTCTTTGTTTTCACTGGTTTTGCTATTATATTCTACACAAACCCTAAACCATTTGAGCCTCGAGAACGTGATTATGCTGTTGTTGGCTCATTCTATGTTTTTGCGATTTGGATTGGATTTGGAGTGATGGCTTTATACGATAGCTTAAAGAAAGTAATGAACAAAAAAATAGTAGCACTTGGAGTTTCTATAATTTCATTATTAGCGGTTCCTGTTCTTATGGGATTCCAGAATTGGGATGATCATGATAGAGCTGATCGTTATTTAGCACAACTTAATGCTCAAACTTATTTAGAGAGTTGTGATCCAAATGCTATTTTATTTACCATTGGAGATAACGATACCTTCCCTCTTTGGTATATGCAACAAATAGAAGGAGTTCGTAGAGATATAAAAATTGTAAATACAAGTTTATTCGCTACTGACTGGTACATTGATCAAATGAAAAAGAAAACTTATGATGCTGATCCAATTCCGTCAAAGTTAAAACATCATCAATATAAATATGGAACGCTTGATGTTGCATATCATATGCCACACCCTCAGCTAAAAGACTCAGTTATTTCTTTAAGTACTTTTATGAAGTGGATTGCTAGTAGTAATGATGCTACTTACTATGAAACTGAAAACGGTTTAAAAGAAAAAGTATATCCAACAAATAAAATTAGAATTCCAGTAAACAAAGAAAACGCTTTAAAATATGGAATTGTGGCAGCTAAAGACGCTGATAAAATGGTTGATTATATTGATATCACAATAGACGATGCCATTACAAAAAACAGAATTTTAATGTTAGATATTCTGGATAATTTCGATTGGAAAAGACCAATATATTTTACTGGTGGAGCAAACGCTTCAGAAGAATACATTTGGTTAAAAGATTACTTGCAACTGGATGGTATGGCCTTTAAACTAGTTCCAATTAAAACTCCAATTGCAAACAAATCAATGTTTGATATGGGACGTATTGACCCAGAGAAAATGTATGAAAACATTAAAAAATGGGAATGGAAAACCATCAACAATGGAGAAATCTACTTAGATGAACAGGCGAAAAGAAACGCTATTTCTATCAGAAATAATTTAATGCGCTTATCTGAGGAGTTTTTAATTAAAGGAGATACAGCTACAGCCAAAGAAGTATTAGATCTTTCTTTACATAAAATGCCTATTCCTGACTTTGACCATTATAGTATTTCTTTAGGTTATCCTGAATTATATTATAGAATTGGAGATAAGGAAAAAGCTCGAGAGACCACAGAAACTTTAATTAATCTTTTCCAACAAGAATTAGAACATTATAGTACTTACGAAAACATTGATTATATCTTTGATAATTTAGACACTAACTTATACATGTATAGAAATATCATTAGTCAAGTTGCTAGATTCGACAAAGACAAAGACTATATAGAAAGTTTAGAGAATGGATTCTTTGAAAAGCTAAGACTATTTAAAGACCTTCTTCCGGAACCAGAACCAGAAGTTCAACAAGGAATACCAGAAGGAATTTTAGACTCAATTAAACCATAATAAAATAAAACGCTGCCAATTGGCGGCGTTTTTAATTCTACATTGTTTTCACTCAAAATTATTCAAATGAACATTCATACTTAAAATAACCATTCTTATAACTCATTTTTAAAGCCTTGTTACATTTTTCTAGCAGCAGAGCATAACCGATGGTAAATTTGGTTGTAACCTTAAACCAAATTAAAATGAAACTACGTATATATCCTTCAATAGGAATTGCAAGACTTGGAAATGGTCCAACAAACAAAAAAGATGTTGTATTTACGCCAGAAATTCCATGGGCAAACTTATATGAAGAAAACTTAGAATTTCACACCAATGACGGTGCATTAAAAAAGCAGGCTCAACGATTTTATATTTATGAGTGTGATGATAATGGTAAACCTATTCGTAAAATTGATCCTTCTTCTTGTGACATTGAATGGACTGTAGAAGTAGCGAATAAAAAACCATTCTGGTATGATTTTAATAACAGTTTAGATTTATCAGTAAATACCGATAATCACAATTTGAGTCCTAATTTTTTCACGAAAAATATTGCTCCAGGAATTAGTACATCAAGAAGAAATCCAAATGTTTTAAACGAACAATTAATCAACAATAAGGATTATGATTATAGACAAGAATTAGTAAATAGTCCTAATCCAACCACAATTAACTCAACAAATACTTCGCCTGTAAAATTAGGTGGTAAATTTCCATTTCCATTAAAAGGAGAAACTGACAGTAAGATTGCAGCTGCCATGAATTTAGATGCTAGAGATGTAAATTTAGGTGCGGTTGAATATGATGAAGGAAGTCTTATATTTTATCCTGGAGATGGAATCTCTGCTGCTTTAAACCCATCAGATTTAAATACTGATTTTGCAGACAACTCAAATTGGTATGATGATATATGTGATGGAAAAATCACAGCTAAAGTAACAATGAATGGAAATACGTATGAATTGAATGATGCTGACTCAGCTGCGTGGGTTGCTACTGCTCCGCCAGATTATGCTCCACAAATTCAACCTCTATCTACAATGTATGATCTTATTTGTGGTATAGCAAGTGAAGATTTTACCACAGATTTTAGTTTAATCTTCCCAGTATTATATCGTTTATACAGGATGCAATGGGTGAATTTAAGTGACTTCTTAGCTCCTTCATTCAGAGAAACAATAGATGAATTAACACCAGAAGAATTCAAAGCTCTATATAGTAATTCGAAAGCGGCACAACCAGTAAGAAATAAAATCTTTAACTTATTTAGAGATCCTTTATACAACTATACTAATGAACCTATAATTCCGAGTAAAAGTAAAACTGACATCACTAATATTGGTAGCGGTACACAGGAACTAAAATATCCTTTTTATCCAGGAGATGGAATTAATTATCCAGGTAGTCCTGCACAATGGTTTGCTATACCACCAGTTTTATATCATGAATTGAAAAAATGGAGAGATGGAAATTTCAGCTCATTAGAAGGTGATTTTACCAATATGGATGAATTAGGAAAACATTATCAAAATCAATATCTAGAAGCTGCACAAGACCCAGCTAAATCTGCTTTATTGATGACAAGAGCTGTATTGGAAACTCTTTATGGAGGTGGGTTTCATCCTGGAGTCGAATTAACTTGGCCGATGCGACATGCTCAAATGTATGCTGAAAACTCGTTAGCATACGCCGATATTACTCCTGGGAATTCATTTTTTGGATTAAGAGAAATTCGAGTTGCAGCGGCTACAAAGGAGGAAAAAGAAAATATCTTTTATAATGATTTTGGATTTCAAATGAATTCAGATGATGTTAAAGCCTCTATGAATGATGGAGATGCTAAAAATTGGTTGTGGAAAAGTACACCAGGAGATTTAACCAAATGGATGGGGATTCCTTGGCAATCTGATGCAGGAAGTTGTCAAAAAGTGTTTTTAGATAGTCAATACCCAATTCCAGCTTGGTGGGCAGCAAACTTACCAGTTGATGTATTAACTGAAGAAAGTTTAGTAGCCATGAGAAATACTGAATTAAAGTCGGAAACTATTCAATACGTTTATGCGAACAGACTTCCTTGGTTAATGACAACAGACACTGGATATGTAGGATATCATGCGGAAGGAGGATATATGAATGGTTTAATAAACATGGTATACAAATGGAAGAATGTAGGAGTTGTAGCAGGAAGAAAATCTAACGTTAATGGTATTCCAGAATTAGTATATGTTGCTGCTGAAAGTAAAAACGTAAAAAATAAAACTTCTATATTTTTAGGAAAGGCTATTCCTGGAAAACCTGTAACGTTAAACCCTCCAAGTACTTTCTATACAAATACAAGAGAAATGGTTTGGATACCTGACAATGCTACTATCGTACTAGCTTCTAATTTAGATGGTACAGGAGAAGTTTTTGTTGATGATGTTTTCGAAATGAAAATAAATGGTGAATCAGTTTTTAAACACGATTTTAGTAATAATTGTAGTGGCAAAATAACACCTCAAGCACCTATAGATATAACTTCTAATCTACAAAACGTAGTTAATTCTTTTGTAACCATTGAAGTAAATTATATTGATAAATGTGGAGGATATGAATCTTCTTCAGAATTTTACTTAGTTATAAAATAGAAATATGAGTCCTGAGACATTACATACCGATGCACTAATTGTAGGAAACGGAGTTTCAGGACTCATTTTACATTATCTATTGCAACGAAAAGGAATTAACAGCATACTACTATCCAAAAGTAACAATCAACAAAACTTACCATTAGCAGAGACTTTGCCTCCAAGTACTTTGGAGTTATTAGAAGAGATTGGATTACTGAATTTGTTTGAATCACAGGCAAAGAAAACATATGGATACCAATCAAAATGGGTTGGTTCAAAAATTATTGATGAATCTTTCTTTTTGAAAAGTAAATTCGGTCATGGATTAAAAATTGACAAGAAAAAAGTTATTCAATCCTTAAAAGAACAATGCAATCAAATCATTGAGATTAGTGAAGTTCATATTGACACTAGAACTGAATCAAGCAGTAAGGTATTCGTAAAGAATAATGAGAATAAAAATATAAACATTCATACATCATTACTAATTGATGCCACAGGCAGAAAAAGACATATATTAAAACAAGCAAAGATTAAAGAAATATCATACGATGATACTTTAGCATTTCTATGTTATGTCCCAAAAACAGGACCTAATTTAAAATATGGATTTTTAACTGAAGTTTTTTCTAAAGATTCTTGGGGAACAGTTTCAGACCTCAACGAAACTACTAGAATTATATCATTGTATACTTCAAAAGAAAACAAACAAATTTCTTTATTCAAACAGTACAAAGAATGGGAAAACCTATTATACAAAACGGATGTTTTAAAACATTGTCTCCCAAAACAAGGAAGCTTTAAAGTATATGGAAGACAGGCTAACTCATCAATTCCAGAAAAAATAACACATAACAATATACTCAGTATTGGAGATGCTGCTTTAGCTTTTGATCCAATTGCATCACACGGGGTTTCTAATGCAATATATACAGCAAAAGAAGCCGCTTGTTCTATTAAAAACCATTTAGCTAATGACCATAATAGTTTAGAGAACTACGAACAAAAATTATATTCAATTTTCAATGAATACATTTCGCAAAAAGAGAATCTTTACAAAATAAACTTTCATAAGTTAACAACATAAAAAAGGTTGCCAATTGGCAACCTTCCTTCTTAATTATATTTTCAAATTAGTTTAAAGTCTAAACATACTGTTGAACTAAACCAATTAAAGTATTAGCATCTTGTTCTCCTGTCTTTCTCCACATCATCTCTCCTTTTTTATAAATCATAAAAGTAGGGTTTCCTTTAACTCTTAAAGCGTCAGCTAAAATTTCATTCTTTTTAATATCAATCTTAATAACCTTTGCCTTATCTCCTAAAGCCGCGGCAACATCTCTTAATGTTTCTACGCTATTTTCAGCATCATCCCAATCAAAGTAAAAATCGATTAATACGGGGATATCGATGTTGATGATTTCGCCAAACTTTGTCATTTTTTTAATAATTTATTTAAAAAACACGGCTAAAATTACTATTTTTTTATTAAGCATCAACGATTTTCCTGAGAAAAAACCTCAAAATCAAGCTTTTTTCAATTCTATTACAGTAATTTCTGGCCAAATTCCAACACGACCTGGAAAAGCGTGATAACCAAAACCTCTATTAACATTTATATATCGACCAAATTCTTTATATAAACCAGCCCATTGTTTGTAAACATATTGAGAAGGACTCCATCTAAAAAAACCTGGGATTTCTATACCAAACTGTAGGCCATGGGTATGACCACTTAACGTTAAGTGATAATTGAAATCGTTATCCTTCACTTTTAAATCCCAATGCGTAGGATCATGAGTCATCAATATTTTAAAATCTTCTTTATTTACTCCTTCAGCAGCCTTTTCTAAATCCCCTGCTTTTTTAAATCCTCTTCCCCAATTTTCAACACCAACTAAAGCAATTTTTTGACCATCTTTTTCAACATATCGGTGCTCATTCAACAAAAGATCAAAACCGATTTTTGGATGAATATCTTTTACTGCATCAAAGTTTGCTTTTTTATCTGCTTCTGTTTCCCATTGAGAATAATCTCCATAATCATGGTTTCCTAAAATGGAATACTTTCCCATTGGAGCTTTCAAAGCACTGAACATATCAATCCAAGGATCCATCTCCTTAGCGAAATTATTTACAATATCACCCGTAAATAAAATCATATCTGAATTCTGTTCGTTAATTAAATCTACCCCGTATTGAATCTTTTCTTTATTATCGAAACTTCCAGAGTGGATATCTGTTATTTGAGTGATTGTAAATCCATCAAAAGCTTCTGGTAAATCTTCAAAAGCTAATTGATATTTTAAAACTTTATAATTGAATTTCCCCTTGAATATTCCATATAGCATGCTCGCAAAAGGAATTGCAGCTAATCCTAAAGCTAGTTGAGAAACAAACTTTCGTCTGCCTGCAACAGACTGCGTAGTTTCCGATGAAAAGAATGAGATACCTTTTTTGATATAACGAAATACATCTTCCCCAAACATTACGATCAAAATAAATAATTTTGGCAATAACGCTAGCAACATAAAACCAGCTGCCCATTGAAACTGTCTAGTTTGTCCAGAACTTCTATCAGAAGTTACCATAACATAGAAAAAATTAAGATACGCTAAGAGACCGAAACCAAGCCATACATACTTTACTAATCTATTTTTGGTTAATGTTTTAATTGCTTGAAATGCATATAACTCTAAAACAATTACAAGAGTTAGAATAATGATTACAGGGATTACCCAACGAGGCATAATTTTATTTTTAATTTAACCGAACAAAGATACGGCTATCTTGGAATATGTTATATACATCTAAAACCTCGAATATGATAAATAACTGTTAATATAAACTATAATCACAGTAATAAATTCATTTTATTTTAGAACTTTCACTAATTGTTTCACAATCCTATCAACATTCAAACTTGCAGAATTATCTAATACAACAATTGCATTCTTTAGTTTCGTATTTCTTGCGAAACTTGTTCTCGCTCCTAACCAAGAACCGTTATGAGCATGTGCATCTTTTCCAAAAATAGACCATCCAAAACCATAATTGATAACCGTTCCATCATTTAAAACTGTTTCTTTAAATGCTTCTTGCATGGTCGTTTTAGACAACAATTGATTATCATACCAAAACTGATTCCATATTATAAAATCATCTACACTAGAAAACACTCCTCCATCTCCTGCTATGCCATCTAAAACTCCTGGTTTTAATTCTACAACATCTCCTAAAATATTTTCAAAAGACCATGTTTTGTTCGGAAAAGTTTTATCCTTGGAAAGTAAATTCCAAACTCTCGTATTCTTCATTTCTAATTTATCAAACAACTCGATTTGCATAAATTCTTCAAATGACTTTCCTGAAACACTCTCTATAATTGCTGCTAATAACACATATCCTGTATTGTTATAAGAATGAACTTCATTTGGGATATTTTCTAATGGTAAATTTTCTTTAGCTAATAATTCTACCATCATAGGTATAGTTAGAGCATCTCCTATTTCCTTCTTATATTTTTTGGGAAAATCCATATATATATCTGGAATTCCTGAAGTATGATTTAATAAATTTCTAATTGTTACTTTTTCATATGGTAAAGCAGGTAAATACTTTATTATGGAATCATCAAAATTCAGTTTACCTTGTTCTTTCAATAACATAATACCTACTCCAGTAAATTGTTTTGAAACAGATGCCAATCTAAACGATGATTGAGTTGTTAATTTTTCCTTTCTTGTATAATCTGTAAAACCATACGTGTTTTTAAACAACACACTATCATTTTTAATCAACAATACCGCTCCATTAAATTTATTATCTTTTTGAAGCTTGGCCAACCATTTATCTGTTTTCTCTACTTTTTCGGTTAGGCTATCATTCTCACTAAGGACTAATTCATCTATTTTTGCCATTTTATTAAATGCCCAAATACTAGCAGCTCCAAAAGCTAGGATTCCAAGTATTACAACTGCAATTATAATTTTCCAAATTAGTTTCATTAGTTTAGATTTTAAGGTTAACTGTCTGACGTAAATTACAAAAGTTTGTTTCAATTTTTACTCTTTTTTTTCGAACGGCAGTATTATTTTGTAGTTTTACATTCTTCAATGCGAATACACATATGACTGCCAAAAAAAGACTTTTTTTATTAGATGCGTATGCTTTAATCTTTAGAGGATATTATGCATTTATTAAAAATCCAAGAATTAATTCTAAAGGAATGGACACTTCTGCTATTCTTGGTTTTACAAACTCATTACTAGATGTAATTAAAAAAGAAAAACCCGACTATTTAGCCGTTTGTTTTGATAGAGGTGGTAGTGCAGATCGTGTTGAAATTTTTCCAGAATACAAAGCTAACAGACAGGAAACTCCAGAAGCTATAAGAATTGCTGTTCCTTACATTGAAAAGATCTTGGAAGCAATGAACATTCCTGCTATTGTTAAAGAAGGATATGAGGCTGATGATATTATTGGAACATTAGCAAAAAAAGCCGAAAAAGCAGGGCTAGAAACCTACATGGTAACTCCAGATAAGGATTATGCACAATTAGTTTCTGAAAACATTTACATGTATCGTCCTCCAAGAATGGGGAATGGTTATGAAAAATGGGGAGTTGAAGAAGTTCAGAAAAAATTCGAAGTTGAACGACCTGAGCAAGTAATTGACTTCTTAGGAATGATGGGAGACTCTGTTGATAATATTCCAGGATTACCAGGTGTTGGTGAAAAAACAGCTAAAAAATTCCTAGCTGCCTATGGTTCTATGGAAGGTTTGTTTGAAAATATTCATGAACTGAAAGGGAAAATGAAGGAAAAGGTTGAGGCCAATCAAGAATTAGGTTTACTTTCAAAAAAGTTAGCTACAATTATGTTGGACGTACCTGTTGAACTAGAACAGGATAAACTGATTTTTGAACAACCAGACGTAGAAAAAACAAAAGAAATATTTACCGAGTTAGAATTTAGACGTCTGACGGATAATTTCTTAAAAACTTTTTCAATAGAAAGTGCGGACAGCGCTTCTGTGAATAAAACTAATAATACAAAGCAAAATATATCTGGTGGTCAATTTGATTTATTCAACACTCCAGGATCAGGAAATACAGCTACAGAAAGTATAAATGGATTTAAAACTATTTCGAATACTGCTCATTTTTACCAGTTAGTAAACACTCCTGTCGCAAGAAAATTATTGCTAGACAAATTAATGCTACAGCAATCTGTTTGTTTCGATACAGAAACTACAGGATTGAAAGCTTTAGAAGTAGAACTTATTGGTATTGCTTTTTCTTGGGAGAAAGGAAAAGGATATTATGTTGCTTTTCCAGAAGATCAGGAAGAAACAAAAGAAATTTTAGAACTTTATCGTCCTTTCTTTGAATCAGAAGATATAGAAAAGATTGGCCATAATATTAAATACGATATTAAAATTTTATCGAACTACAACATGCCAGTAAAAGGTAAGTTATTCGATACCATGATTGCTCATTATTTGATTAATCCAGATATGCGCCATAACATGGATATACTTTCTGAAACTTATTTAAACTATCAACCCGTTCCAATTACTGACTTGATTGGTAAAAAAGGAAAGAATCAACTTTCTATGAGAACCGTTGACTTAGATAAGCAAACAGAATATGCAGTTGAAGATGCAGATATTACTTTGCAGTTGAAAAATCATTTCACTAAAGAACTCGAATCAGGAAAATTAACTGAGTTGTTTACAAATGTTGAAATGCCTCTAGTTTCGGTTTTAACCAATATGGAAATTGAAGGAATCAACCTAAACACAGATTTCCTAAAAGAGTTTTCCAAAGAGCTTTCTTCAGATATTACTTCTTTAGAACAGAAAATATATGAACAAGCTGACGAAGAATTCAATATTGCATCTCCAAAACAATTAGGTCCAATTTTATTTGAGAAATTGAAATTAGTAGACAAGCCTAAGAAGACAAAAACTGGTCAATATTCTACAGCAGAAGATGTATTATCTTCTTTGAAAGAACATCAAATTGTAGCGGACATTCTAGAATATCGTCAATGCAAAAAATTATTGAGCACATATGTTGATGCACTACCTAATGAATTAAATCCAAAAACAGATAGAATTCATACCGTATATGCACAAGCGGTTGCAGCAACTGGAAGATTAAGTTCTAACAATCCGAACTTACAGAATATTCCAATTCGAACAAAAAGAGGACAAGAAGTTCGAAAAGCATTTATTCCAAAGGATAAAGATTATACTTTATTAGCTGCGGATTATTCTCAGATTGAATTACGTATTATAGCCGCTTTAAGTGAAGAAGAAACTATGATTAAAGCTTTCCAAGATGGCGAAGATATTCACGCCTCTACAGCAGCGAAAGTATTTAATGTAGCTCTAGATGAAGTTACTCGTGAACAACGTAGTAACGCGAAAACGGTTAACTTCGGAATTATCTATGGTGTTTCGGCATTTGGTTTAAGTAATCAAACCAATTTATCTAGATCAGAAGCAAAAGATCTTATCAATGCCTATTATGAAACATATCCTAAACTAAAAAACTTTATTGCGCAACAAGTTGACTTCGCAAGAGACAACGGATATGTAGAAACAATTCTAGGGAGAAAACGTTATTTAAAAGATATTAATTCTAGAAATGCTATTGTTAGAGGTGCAGCTGAGAGAAATGCCGTAAATGCTCCAATACAAGGTAGTGCGGCAGATGTTATAAAACTTGCCATGATTAACATTCAAAAGCGTTTTGAACAAGAACAATTCAAATCTAAAATGTTATTACAAGTTCATGATGAATTGGTTTTTGATGCTCATAACGATGAACTAGAAACAATAAAACCTATTATTAAAGAAGAAATGGAAAATGCATTTAAACTTTCTGTTCCTTTAGATGTAGAAATTGGATTAGGTGCAAACTGGTTAGAAGCACATTAAAGTCTAAACTACTCATATATAAAAAAAGCTCACGAAATAGTTTCGTGAGCTTTTTTAGTTGAGAATGATGTCTCTCTTATCAAAGTTATCAACACGAAAACGTGTGCGTAATTGATTTTAACTTTTCTACTTAAAATGTTCATTCTTTTTTCTCCTAAATTTAATTAAACGAAGGAAATACAAACCACTATTCAAGTGGTTTACTTTCAAAAAGAGTTATGAAAGATCTGAATGAAAATTGACCTCCCAGTCGCTTGAAAATGTCTTTTTTACTTCTATTTATTTCGATAAGCAAATTGATTACAATGTGAATCAATCAAAACAAATTGCGCAATTCAGACCTAAGAAATTATGTCTATAAACTAGTATTTCACATTTAGCGGAAGCCGAAAAGCTTAAGAGTAGGCAACATTTAAATCAATCAAATCATGAAAAAAGACATTTTAAAACAGATTAAAGCGACAGTTTTAAGTAAAAAAGAAACCAAAACTATTGTTGGTGGTTACGACGGTTCATTTACTGGAGATTGCTCATTTATCATTTGCGGTGGAGTTGGAAACACGGCAGGTTGGGCCTATAAGCAAGGTTGTCCAACTACTAGCTCAGGAAGAAGATTATACATCTATAAACCTAACCCAGCATTATTCTGTTGGCAATAATCCAACTAAAAAGTAAATACAATGAGGTTTTTATGTTTATAAGAACCTCATATTCTTGTTATATATTCCGAACCCTACTATGAAAATTATTCAAAGCTTTTGGTCTAAACCAAGTATGAATCAATCCGATGATCCAAACTCAAGATATAAAGGTGGATGGTTAAAACAGAAATACTCTTTCTTTAGTCAAACGTTAAGTTGTTTATCATTTAAACAGTTTTATCCAGAAGTTGAGCTTTTTACTGATACGCAAGGAAAAGACCTATTAATTGATCAATTGAAACTTCCATACACCAAAGTGCATGTAACGCTTGATGAAATCAATTCATACAACCCAAAACTCTGGGCACTTGGAAAGGTTATCACCTATGCACAACAGAAAGAACCCTTTTTGCACGCAGATACAGACGTATATATCTGGCAAAAATTAGAACCTGAACTAACCTCTTCAGAGTTGTTTACTCAAAATTTAGAAGTCAATTTTCCAGCTTATCAAGATGCTTTTAATGAAATTCTTAAAACCTTTGACTGGATTCCAACCGAACTTATAAACTCACTCTACCAAAACCAAAATATCCAAGCTTTCAATGCTGGAATTATTGGAGGTAATAATTATTCGTTTTTTCAATTATTAAAGGACAAAGTTTTTGATTTCATCCATAAGAACGAACATCTTTTACATACAATAGATATTGGTATCTTCAATACTATTTTTGAGCAACAACTTGGCTATGCTATTGCTCAAAAGAAAAACATTCCTATATCATACTATTTAGACAATGTAGATTCAGATTTCTCACAAGTAATCAACTTTCATACTGTACCATTTTCATCGAGTTATGTTCATTGTATTGGATATGCAAAAAAATCAATTTTTGCCTGTGAACAATTAGAAGCAAGATTAAAATATCACTATCCAGAGTATTACAATGAATTAGTTAACAACTTAAATATTACGTTTCCTGAAGACGAGTTTGATTGTGACTTTTCCGAGGAACGAATGAACAATCTATTTAAAATTTATGACTGGCTTTCTACAGTTTCAATTAATGATATTTTCGAAACAAAATTCTGTTTAAGTAAAAACGTAGAAATAATTAATGAAGGAGATAATAATTTTCTTTCTTACTCATTACCGCAGAACGGTATTCTACAAAAAGAAGAAATTAAAGATTGGCTAGCCATATTACTATACTTTGAAACTCCAACAACTATAAAAGAATTACACACTGAACTTTGTCAAGATGAAGATTTTCTGAAAGACATGAATTCCGAAGAGTTAAAACTAAAACTAGTTTCATTCGTAATGGACAAATACATGCTCCTAGAAATTCTAGAAATTAAAAGCTAACTAACCACTAATAATCCCTTGTATTCGTTTTTGTAAATCAGGAATGACATGCTCTTCAAACCATGGATTTTTTGTTAACCAGAAACGGTTTCTTGGAGAAGGATGAGGCATCACAAAATACTCAGGCAAATAATCTTCATAATGATTTACGGTTTCTGTTAGATTCTTATGAAAGTTCTCTTTCAAGTAATATTTCTGAGCATATTGTCCAATAAGTAGAATTAGTTTTACATTTTCTAATTCATTAAACAATGGTAAATGCCATTTTGGAGCACATTCTTTTCTTGGCGGAAGATCACCCGACTTGCCTTTACCAGGATAGCAAAATCCCATAGGAATAATACCGAAAAGATTCGTGTCGTAAAATTGTTCGTCACTTACCGACAACCATTTCCGTAGTTGTTTCCCACTCGCATCATTCCACGGAATTCCCGAGGCATGAACACGTGTTCCTGGTGCTTGACCAACAACAATAATTTTGGATTTCTTTGAGACCTTTACTACTGGACGTGGAGTAATAAACTCCTCGCAAAGTGTACAACTATTAATTTCATCAAGTAATTTGATCATATTACTAAGTAACAAAAAAAACACCTACTATTTCTTTAATAGTAGGTGTATTCTGTAAAATAGTTTTAATTTTTAGTGTCTGATTGCGTAGCTAGCTCCGCTTCCAAATTCAGACAAAGTTGTAAATAAACTTCTAAAAAAACTATTTACCCTTTTAAGTAATAATTTCCCCATGATGTTAATAATTTAAAATAATCCCAATACAAATATACGACACAATTCGCTGATTTTCACAGGATTTTACCCCTTTTTGTATCAAAAGCATAAAAATCTACATATTTGGATGTTAAATCCACATAAATTACATAGGAAAAATTGCTAATTAGTTAATTTTAAGAAGTTTTCGAACGCAACATAGTAAGGTTGATCCTTCATAACAGGCATTTCAACACTTTCTGCATTTGCTAAACCAACTCCTGCAAACCAGACCTTTGCGCCCTTTTTTTCTGCATGAGCTTTAAAAGTTTCCATCCAAACAGTATCGTACTCATTTGGGTTTTGAAGATTATTGGTTGCTTTTACCAAAACAAAAATAGTAGGCTCCCCTTTCTTAAAAAGAACAAATTGAGGGTGCTTTTTTAATTCGCTATTGATTGCTACGAATTCATACCCCATTTCTTCTAACTTTTTTCCAGCAATATTCATTGCCAAGTTATGCAGCTCTTGTTTTGTTAAGACTTTCATTTTCTCTTTTTATTTCTTTTATTGAAATTTTTATCTCCTCTTGTCTTTGGTTTTTTATATTTCTTCGCTATTTCTCTTCTATAACTACCTCCAAGGTTTACCTTTTTATTCTTTTCCTTCTTTTCATGGAAAGCTGGACCTGGTACATACTCTTGAGAATTTCTATTTCTTGATTGTGATTGATCTTCTTTCGGACGCTCTTCTTCCGTTAATTGCTTTGAGATCTCAACTGGTTCTGGAATTTCTAACAAAGGAATTTCATAATTCATTAGTTCCTCAATTCCTTTTTTCGCCTCTTGCTCTTTTTCTGTTGCTAATAATATCGATTTACCTTTATGCTCTGCTCTACCCGTACGTCCAATTCTGTGCATGTAGTTTTCTGGATAACTCGTAGGATTGAAGTTTATTACATGTGAAATTTCTTGTAAATCTAAACCACGTGCAATAACATCTGTAGCAATTAAAATTCTATGTTTACCTTCATTAAAATTTTCAATAGACTTTATACGGTAATTCTGAGTTTTATTAGAATGAATTACACAGTTTTGCCCCGGAAACTCTTCTTCTAACAAATTAAATATACGATCTGCATTTCTTTTATTTGGAGCAAAAATTAAAACTTTTTCAAACTCACTTTTATCAAACAATAAGAAATTTAAAAGATTCATTTTTGTATAGAAGTTTGGAACATTGTAACATGTTTGTTCAATATTATCCAATGGCGTTCCACTTACGGCAATAGCTATCTTTTTAGGAGCAATAAAGAAATCATCAATTAAAGCTTCCACATCTTCCGTCATGGTAGCAGAAAACATAATATTCTGTCTTCTATCTGGAAGTAAATCAAAAATGTTTAAAAGCTGAAATCTAAAACCTAAATCTAACATTACATCAACCTCATCGATTACTAACTTTTGAATAGACTTCATCTTTAAAACTCTACTCAATGCTAAATCGTATAATCTACCCGGTGTTGCTACAATAATATCACATCCTTCAGCTACAGCTTGTTTATGGCGATTTAAATTTACACCTCCATAAACACCAAGCACACGTAAAGTCATGTATTTTGACAACTTTTCTATTTCATCTACCACCTGTAATACAAGTTCACGTGTAGGCACAAGAATTAACACTCTAGGATTTAATTGTTTTGAAAATTTTAAATCTCTAAGAATTGGTAAAACATAAGCAAAGGTTTTACCTGTACCAGTTTGTGCGATACCTACAATGTCTTTTCCTGATCTAACAATAGGAAATGCTTCTTCTTGAATTGGTGTTGGATGTTCGAAACCTAAATCAAGAATTGCGTTTCTTAATGGGTTCGATAAATCTAAATCTTCGAAAGTTGTCATTTAACTTAATTTCCGCAAAGGTACAACCATTATTTTGTATATTTAGAGAGATAAATGATGAAGATATGAAGACACCTAAACGTTTAGAACAAGCCCTAATAAAACTCTACAACGCCTTTCATAACAATCAACTAAATCCCGAATGTTGTTCAGCTTGTGCTGTTGGTAATATTTTAGACAATCACGACAGCTGGAAACACTTATCAGATGAACATGGCTCAACAGAATTAAATTACGTTGGAAATATTCACCAAAAACTAGGAAGACGTTTTAATGGATATACTCCATTAGAGTTATTACAAATAGAAAAAACTTTTTTAGAAGCATGTGGATTTGTAGTTCCACTATGTCATTACAACCCTAAGCCCAAAAATAGTACCGATAAAGACAGTCTTTTTAACGGACTCAATGCAGTTGTTGGTTATTTATGTGAATTAGAAGGAATACATAATGTAATGGATTATTCTAAAATATTCGAATTTGAAAATGAAGATCCTGTTTATCAATTCGATGTGATTTATGAATAAACACTTTATTTACAACATAAAAAAGCCGATGCAATTGCATCGGCTTTTTCAATATTACTTATAGTAAAGACTATTTGTAAACTTCTTTGATAAAATCTTCGTAGCTTACTTCTTTACTCTTGAACTTCATGTTTTCTTTGAAGAACGTTAATAATTTCTGAGAAATTAACTGAGATTGTAAACGTTGAGCTTCTTCTTGGTTAGATAAAACTCTACCTGCGATGTTGTTTAACTCCTCTTCTTCTGGATTCATGTTTCCAAATTGAGCCATTTGAGCCTTAATAAATCCTTTAGTGTAATCTAATAACTCTGGGTACTCTAATTTGATATCGTTATCCTTCATAATCTTTCCTTCGATTAATTGGTAACGTAATCCTTTCTCAGATTTAGTATATTCTTCTTTAGCTTCATCTTCAGATAATTCTTTTTCTCCAGCAGTTTGTAACCACTTTTGTAAGAATTCAGCTGGTAAATCAAACTCAATACTATCAATGAAATGCTCAGTTACTGCGTTTAATAATTGTTGATCAGCTTGCTGTTGAAATTGTCCTTCAGCATCTTGCTTGATTTTTTCCTTTAAATCAGTTACCGTAGTAACACTTCCGTCAGGGAAAATCTTTCCAAACAACTCTTGATCTAAATCAGCTGGTTCAGTTTTGCTAATTTCTTCGATTGTAAAAGTTACTTTAACATCTAACTCATCCGCTACTTCTTTAGTAACACCTAATGCTTGAGCTAACTTCACTTCTTCTTCAAAAAGTTTCTTAGTATCTAACTCAACAACATCACCAACTTTGGCACCGATGAATTTCTTTTCGTTTTTCTTTCCTTTTAAATCATTTACTAAGAAAGTAGACTTTTTATTAATCTCTTTTTCTTCATTTACGAAAGTACCAGTTACGTTTGCGTGCTCTTCACCTTCTTCTAAAGTGATTAATTTACCGTAACGGTTTTGAATGTTTTCTACTTCTTTATCGATTAATTCGTCAGTAGCAACAATCTTATATTCAGTAATTTTGTTCTTACCTTTTACATCAACGTCAAATTCTGGAGCTAATCCTAATTCAAACTCAAAAGAAAACTTATCAGTATCCCAAGAAAAATCGTCTTTTACAACTGGTAATGGATTTCCTAAGATGTCTAATTTTTCATCTACTAAGAACTTATTTAAACTTTCTTGTAAAAGCTTATTTACCTCATCAATCATAACCGCTTTACCATACTGCTTTCTTACCATTCCCATAGGAACATTTCCTTTTCTAAATCCAGGAATATTTGCTTTTTTACGGTAATCGTTTAAAACCTCTGTTACTTTGTCTTTATAATCTTCAGCAACAATATCAACCTTCACAATGGCATTTAATGCGTCTACGTTTTCTTTTGTAATATTCATTTGACTATTATCTTCTTAAAAAAATTGGGTGCAAAATTACTATTTTTAAATTAGTCTAACAAGCATTTTATACAATTGAAATAAAGATACTTATATAAAACTAACAGTTTCTATTTTTCTTCTTTGAGCAAACCGAATAAAACCGACCTAAATATTGATAATAAAACACTAAAGATTAATGCCGTGAAAAATCCATTTACGTAGAACCCTGTAACCAATTTTCCAGCCATTAAAATGATGAAAGCATTTATAGCTAACAGGAACAAACCAAGCGTTAAAATAGTGACTGGTAATGTGAGCACTATCAAAATTGGACGTACAAACATATTCAGCACAGCAATAACAAATGCAATTATTACAGCCGTAACATAATTATCTACAACAATTCCGCTTAATAAATTCGACAAAACCAATACTGCAAAGGCAGTTAACAATAATTTCGTTATAAATTTCATTCTTTCTTTTTAACTTAAAGAGACCAAAATTATACCAAACTCAAAAACAGGAAGTTTTGGCATAAAGTATGTATAAATCACGTAAAAAATGACATTTATTTTCACCAAAAGGTTTACTTTTACGAAAAACGATATGAAAACACTGAACAACTACAGCCTTGGATTAATTATCAGTCAAATAATAACTTTCGCTCTAGTAATCTTTCTATTCTATATGATATTCAGACTAGTGAAATACTCTAATCCAAGAATTAAGAAAGCGAATAAAACAATTAATTAACTGGAAGTAATTTAGGGAATTTCTAACTTACTCTTCCTACGTGTAATTTTCACAAGATAATTATAGAATACTTACAATTTTAAGAAACACTATCAAAACTTAAAGAAAAATTAACCTACAGTAAATTCATGAAAAAGGGTTTCGAACTATTAAAATCAAGAAGTATTTCTGACCAAGTCAATTTTATTAATTTGGAGAAAAAATACAATCTTGAAATACCTCCTATTTATAAAATATTCGCTAAAAACTTCATACTTAAAAACAATTCTTTAAGTTATGAAACTTATATTCATCCAGATCACAATGATGAAAGATATCTAACCTATTATAGTTACATTCCAAAACCAGAAATCGATTTTACAGGATTTAATTCTATTGAAGACTCTATATTATTTGCTAAAGAAATTGAACAAAAAGACAATATTGATTACTTAGCGATAGGATATTGCACGATTGGTGGGGTTTTATTAGGATTGAAAGGAGAATATAAGGATAAAACTTATTATTACGATCCAGACGGATATCCTCAAACTCATATAGAATTAACTAATAATATTTTTGAGTTTGTACGCGGCCTAGAAGAAATACTTCAACCAGAAAATGAATTACCTAAAATAAAGTACTCACAACTTTATAAAAAATGGGGAACTAATTCTTGGCTAGTTAAAGAAATAGATAAATAACGATTTCGAAAACAGAATAAAACTCTACTTTGACACTTTATTTTATTTCCTATAAATTAGCGCACAAAAAAAATAAACACTTTCACTAATGGTTGGAATCATTTTTACCCTATTAATGCTTGTAATGCTTCAAGCTGTATTAGGATTCGATAATTTATTATACATTTCTTTAGAATCTAAAAAAGCACCAGAAAAAGAACGTAAACGCGTTCGTAAAACAGGAATTTTAATCGCCATTGGTTTACGTATTGTTTTACTTTTTGTATTGGTTTCTATTATTGATTTCTTTCAAGAGCCATTTGCATTCCTGTCGGGAGGAATTGATAATGTTGTGAAATTTGCTTTCAACGGTCATAGTTTGATTGTTTTAGCTGGAGGTGGATTTATTATATACACTGCGATTAAAGAAATTTGGCACATGATTTCTGTAAAAGACCTAGATCATGATGTGGAAGGTGACGGAAAAAGAACAAAATCTGCAAATGCTGCCATCGTAAGTATTGTTATTATGAATTTAGTGTTCTCTTTCGATTCTATTTTAGCAGCTATTGGGTTAACAAGTGAAATTGAAAATTCTACGACTGCTTTTATCGTTATGGCTATTGCTATTGTAATAAGTGGACTTTTAATGCTTTTCTTAGCTGATAGAATTTCAGTTTTCTTGGCTAAAAATAGAATGTACGAGGTACTTGGACTATTCATATTACTTGTAGTTGGAATTATGTTAGTAACAGAAGGCGGACATTTAGCACATATTAAATTATTTGGGAACCCTATTGAGCCAATGAGTAAAACTACTTTCTACTTTGTAATTGTCGTTTTAGTAATTACTGATATTGTTCAAGGACGTTATCAAAAGAAAATATTAGCTGAGCAAGATAAGGAATAACAGTAAGCTCGCATCAAATAAAAAAACTCGACATCAATAAGACGTCGAGTTTTTTTATTTATTTAAGCATTTGCATTTCCATATAACTATCGTGTTCCAAAGCCATTATAAATCCATAAACTTTTTCAACTTTAGCTCCTACTTTTTTCTTTTCCATTTCTGCTGTATAAGCTAAATCAAGTTTATTACAACTTAGTTCTTTCGCTCTTTTAACTGACTGATACAAAAGTTGCTTATAAACTCCTTTTTCTGTAACATATTCATAATCTAAACCAACTAATTGCGCATAATAAACATTATCAACGACAACACTTATCATAACACCTACTAAAGTGTCAGGATTATTTTTTAGATAAATAGAAATCAAATCATAATCTTCTCGTTCAGAAAAATTTTCAAATAATTTCTTAGGTAGTTCAAACACCGAAATCTCAGTAGATTTTCGATATACTCTTTGATAAAGAGAAATAACTTTATTTATTTCTTCTTTTGATCTTGGCTTTTCAAATTTTACAATAAACTGCTCCTCATTCTTTAAAATTTCCTTTCGTAGCGAGTATCTGTATTTTTGATTCATCTCTTTCATGTATTCCTCAAAAGTGCTCCAACTCAGGTTCTCTACTACACAATTATTTGGAAATTCCAGATTTAAAAATCCTAATTCCATCAAATAGCTTTCCAGCTTTTTATGTTCTAATTCGTTAAAATCTCTTAGAATAATTTTTGAAACGTTATTCTCTTCCGCCACTTTTTGCAAAGTTTCCACATATTGCTTTACTGCAAATTTCCAGTCAGGGTGTTCATAGTTTACATGTAAACTTTTTCCTTTTGTAAAAGGTGTTCCTGTTAACAACGTGGATGAAGTCAAATAATATGGATTCTCTTTACGAAGTTTTTTAATTTTTTCAGAAAGACTTTTCTCCGCCAACAAATCTTCCATCATTAAACTAATTGAATACACTCCTGCTAAAACAATTTCACCTTTTTTATCTCTAAGAATAGCATATTCAACCTTCCAATTATCCTCTAACTTTTCATTATCACTAAATACTTCCTCTAAATTCAATAAGTTATTATGACTATTAATTCCTTCTTTTGAAAATAATTTATCCCATTCTGAAATCGGAATATCATTAATTGTTGAATAATCAGATTGATTTAAAATAGAAGTATTCTTTTGTTTTACTAACACTTCATTTAAATCTGTAAAAAATGGAGGAATCCTAAACTGTTTTGAAACATATTTTGGAGAACTTCCTTCGTCTAATAACCCTAAAATATATTCTTCCTTAAGAGCAACTAACATTGCTTCAATTTGATTAATACTTAAATTGTTCGTAATCATAAATCGAATTCCCCCTCTTTTTATTGGAGTTGCAGGATAACCAGCGCTATTTAAAAAGAAACCTCTTTCTTTCATTCTTCTGATAATATTTACAATTATTGTTGGTAAACCTACCGGAATAAAAAACAAAGGAGAATCCGTAACCATATACTGAGGTAAATCAAGTTCTTTTAGTCTTTGATTCGTGTATGCAATTTTATGTTTTAATTCATTTTGAATTTCCTTAAATCCAACTGAACGATGAAGTTTACCCGAAGCAATTCCTGCACCTAACATTGGCGGTTGAATTGGTCCTGAGAAAATAAGCGTTGTTCCACAATTTTTAACCTTACGATACATCTCTTTGTTTGGAAAAACCAAAACACCACCAGAAGCAGCAAAAGATTTGTTTAAAGAAGTAGCCATAACCATCTTATCATGATGATCAATTACACTACGTACATAACCTGATCCATTTTCACCAGTCCAGCTCATTCCGTGTGCATCATCTATGTATAAATGAAACTTTTTATATTTATTCAACAACTCTTCCAACTTCACTAATGGTGCATAATCTCCATACATAGAGTATACACCGTCTGCCATATACCAGACTTTATCGGCTTTCTCACTCAAAGTTTTAATTTTAGTTTCTAAGGCTTCCATATCATTATGAGGAACAAGAAAAACTGGAATTTTATTTCCTTTCAAAATTTGAGCCGCCATTTGCACACTTGAATGAACTTGTAAATCAAGAATTACAACATCATTTTCTCCAACTATTACTGGAAGCGCAGCTAAGTGGCCTAATGTTGTACTAGCCGTAGCAATTACAGGTTTATTGAAAATATTTCTCAACTCTTCCTCTAACTGATCGTATAATCCAATCGACAAATAGGTTCTGGAGGTTGAAAATTGTGTTCCAAAATTATCTACTGTGTTTTTAACGCCTTCTTTTAATTGAGAATGATACTCTAATCCTAAATAACTACAAGAACCGAAATTTATGTAGGTATTTTCATCTATTGAAATCTCTGCAGAATCTAATCGATTATTGTTTGTAGATTTTTGTAAAATCCCTCTTTCTACAGCGTCTTCAATAAGTTTGTCTAAACTGTTAATCATTTTATTTGGTATAGTGGTTAATTTAAGTTCTGGGGACTTTACAAAAAAAACAATTTTTCTATCTCTTTCATATTTCTTTTTCATCAATTTTAAACCTTTTAAAAATTTTATTGTCTTAATTAAAAACAATGAGATTATGAGAGTAATTAAATCAATTTTAGCAGGAGTTTTAGTTGTAGCAACAAGCTCTTTAAGCGCCCAAAATTTAGGAAACACTAAAGAAGCAATTGATAACAACAAAGCAATGCTCTTGAATCATAAACAACTGAAAAAAGACATTGCACAATTAAAAAGCTTTAAAACCAAGATTAATGCATTTGAGGAAGCTTTTATTGCACATGATAACAATCTTGTGAAATCATTAAAAGCTGAAATTTTATCTGATATGAAACGTGAAATCAAAGAAAGTAAACGTAAAATCAGACAGGATCAGAAAGAACTACAACAAAGTCGCAGAGAGTTTGGTCGATCAAGACGAGAAGCTTCCAATCACATGAATAGAGGCAGAAGAGCTTACAGAGATGACGTTCGTGACAAACGAGATGACAGAAGAGACAAGAACGATGATAGAAGAGATTTAAAAAGACAAATCAAGAGAACTGATCGCCAAAAAGAAATTATGAAAGCAATTAAAAAGTATAATTTCTTAGCAAAAAGAGCACCTGGAAAACATAAATTAATGACAAACTCTAAACTACTTCAGGAATTTGCTCAAACTATGGAAGCAGATATCGCAGAGACAAAAAGAGAAATTATTGAAGATAGAAAAGAAATAAAAGAAGACCGAAGAGAAAGAAGAGAAGATAGAAGAGGATAAGGTCTATTTGCTTTCCCTGGCTTTATAAAGCATCTTGTAAAATAACAAGATGCTTTTTTTATTTTATGAAATTCATCACTGAACTGTAAAAATCTTTTGGATTTTCTGCATGTAACCAATGTCCTGCATTAGGAACAGTAACGAGTTTGTAATCGGAAAAATGTGCACTTAACAAAGGAGCATCTTGATCCAGAATGTACTGTGACTTTCCTCCTCTTAAAAATAGAACTTCACCTTCAAAAGTTGCACCTGTTGGTAAACCTACAATTACTTCATTATAATTCTCAGTTAACGATTCTAAATTAAAACGAAAGCCTAATTGACCTTTCTCAACCCAATAGGTGTTTTTTAGAATAAACTGTCGAACACCGACTTCAGGAATTAGCTCCGACAATTTTTCATCAATTAGTTTACGTGAGTTATGAATTGTAAAATCAATAGAGTTTAAAGCTCTAATTATATCTTGATGATGCGGTGAATATTCCTTTGGAGCTATATCGGCAACTAATAGTTTCTCAATTAAATCAGGATATTTTGTAGCAAATAACATTGCTGTCTTCCCTCCCATTGAATGACCTAATAAAATTACTTTTTCTAATTTATGGCACTCGATATAATTCTTTAAATCTTCAACCAATAAATCATAATTAAAATCATCAGAATGAAAACTTCTTCCATGATTTCTTTGATCAACTAAGTGTACTTGTAAATTCTCCTCTGAAAATTTATTTGCTAAACTTTTCCAGTTGTCTCCCATTCCGAAAAAACCATGTAAAATTAAAAACGGCTTTCCTTCTCCAACAACTTTAGAATGTAAGATATTCTCCATGATTATTTTAATCTATCCAAATACATATTTACCACATTCTCTATTCCAAGATAAATACTTTCAGAAATTAACGCGTGACCGATAGATACTTCTGCTAAATTCGGAATGTTATTTTTAAAGAATTCAATGTTTTCGAGATTTAAATCATGACCTGCGTTTATTCCTAAACCTAACTCATTTGCTAAAATAGCAGCTTCAGTATAAGGTTTCACGGCTTCTTTATTTCCTTTTTCGAACTCCTTTGCAAAATCTTCTGTATACAACTCAATTCTGTCTACACCAGTTTTTGCAGCAGCTTCAATCAATTTCAAATCTGTTTCTATAAAAATTGAAGTTCTAATACCTGCATTTTTAAATTCGGCAACCATTTCTTGTAAGTATGATTGATGTTTTACTGTATCCCAACCAGCATTTGATGTTAACACATCCTCTCCATCTGGAACCAAAGTAACTTGAGTTGGTTTTATCTCCAGAACCAAATCTGTAAACTTTTTAATTGGGTTTCCTTCTATATTATACTCTGTAGAAACAATTGGTTTTAAATCATAAGCATCTTGATAACGAATATGACGCTCATCCGGTCTTGGATGAATGGTAATTCCATTTGCTCCAAAATCTTGAATATCTGACGCTACTTTTAATAAATTCGGCACATTACCTCCCCTTGAATTTCTTAATGTAGCTATTTTATTAACGTTAACACTTAATTTTGTCATCTCTGTATTTTAAGACTACAAAAATAACCTATTAAAAGTTTTTAAACTATATTCGTGTCAATGAATATTTACGTTTGTATCTATGAATATTAACGACTACATTTTAAAAGAAATTAAAGCACTTACTCCTGAAGATTCTGTAAGTAGTGCATTGCAATTATGTGAACATTTACCAATTACTCATATACCAATTGTAAAAGACAATAAGTTAATAGGATGTTTCGCTGAGGACGACATTCAAACCATAGAAAATAAAGAAACTACTTTACAAGAGTATATTCATTTGATTCAGCATTTTCATGCGCACAAAAAATCTTCTTTACTAGAGTTAATTTCTCTTTTTGCAGAAAACGACTGTAATATCATTCCGGTCTTGGATGAAAAACAAGAATACCTTGGATATTATGATTTAAGAGATATTTTAGATGTTTTTGCTGACAGTCCGTTCATGCATAACGACAATGTAACTTTAGTTGTTTCAAAATCGAAAGCAGATTTTACTATTAGTCAAGTTGCACAAATTGTAGAAAGCAACAAAGCAAAGTTATTAGGATTATATGTTTCAAGAGAAACGGTAGATGATGTTGAAGTGACCTTAAAAATTTCTTCTGAAGAAATGAACGAAATTATACAAACCTTCCGAAGGTATGATTATACCGTTATTTCTCAATTAGAAGATGACATGTATTTAGAAGAACTTAAGGATAGAGCAAACTACTTCAAGAAATATCTTGACATGTAAGTTGAATTAAAATAGAAAACCGATTGAAAAAAGTAGCAATATACGCACAATCTTACTCTGTTTCGAGCGAGAAAGAAATCAAAACCTTAATAAAGGAATTAGAAAAGTATAACGTCGTAATTTTTATAGAAAAAGAATTTTACGAACTACTTTCTCAACATGATATTTTAACTAAGAAATATCCGGTATTTGCTAGTTTCGATGATTTATCAGAATCATTCGATGCTTTATTTTCAGTTGGTGGAGATGGAACAATCTTACGAGCAGTAACATATGTAAGAGATTTAAACATCCCAATTTTAGGAATAAATTCAGGTAGATTAGGTTTTTTAGCAACCGTTCAGAAAAAAGAAATCAAAGAAGCTATTGATCTTTTAATGAAGGGGAAATATAGTGTTCAAGAAAGGACCTTACTTCAATTAAAAACAATACCTGAAACAAACACTTTCTCTGATTTAAACTTCGCTTTAAATGAAATAACCATCGCTAGGAGAAATACCACATCGATGATTGGTATAAAAACCTACTTAAACGAAGAATACTTAACGAACTACTGGGCCGATGGTTTAATCATCGCAACACCAACGGGTTCTACAGGCTATTCTTTAAGTTGCAATGGACCCGTTATTTTACCAGATTCGACAAGTTTAATTATTACTCCGATAGCTCCGCACAATTTAAATGCGAGGCCTATTGTTATTCCAGAAGAAACATCTATTCAATTAGAGATTAGTGCAAGAGAAAAAGATTTTTTAATTTCTCTCGATTCAAGAATAACCACAGTGCCACAAGAGACCAAAGTATATATTGAAAAGGCACCTTTTACTATTAAAACTATACAACTAGAAGATCAATCATATTTAAAAACATTACGCAAAAAATTATTATGGGGTGAAGACATAAGAAACCAAGCCTCTTCTTAAATGTCGAATTTCTTACAATATTTCTTTAAAAAGTAAGTTAATCAAAAAGACAGATTATTAACTTTTTAAAGCAAATTCAATTCCATATATTTGCACGCTATTTCTTACAATGAGGAGGTATATATTAATATTATTTACATTTTTAACAAGTGTTTCATATTCTCAAATCCATGAGGTTGGTGTTTTCTTAGGAGGCTCTAATTTTATTGGGGATATAGGAAGGACTAATTATATTTTACCGAATAAATTCGCGGGAGGATTAGTATACAAATACAACCTTAATCCGAGAATTGCTATCAGAGGAAACTACAATGCACTTCCTATGTTTGGTGACGATAATCAGTCTGATGACTTATTAAGAGAACAAAGAAACTTCAGTTTTAATAATACAATTCATGAATTAGCAGCTGGATTAGAATTTAATTTCTTTGAATATAATGTCCGTTCTTTAGGGCACACTTTTACTCCTTATATATTAGCACAAGTAGCTGCATACAACTACAAAACTCCTGAATCTGTTGTTGGAGGAAATGTTCAATTTACAAGCGATATTTCTTTAGCGATACCATTAGGAATAGGAATTAAAGGAAGAATAACCGACCATTTAGCTTTTGCTTTTGAATCAGCTGTAAGATTAACCTTTACAGATGATATTGATTATACTACAGATAAAATTACTTCATTAGATTTTGGAGGTAATGGTAATGATTTTTATACTTTTACGGGCTTCTCACTAGTATATACTTTTGGAAGACCCGCATGCTACGCTGATAACGAATGATTTATGAATGAAAAACTACAAAGTATAAACTTACATAAAGTTCCTAATCATATTGCCATTATTATGGATGGTAACGGACGATGGGCCAAGAAAAAGGGAATGCAACGCATTTTTGGACATCGTAATGCTTTAGATGCAGTGAGACAATCTGTTGAAGGAGCTGCAGATATAGGCGCAAAATTCATCACACTTTACGCATTTTCAACGGAAAACTGGAATCGTCCAAAACTAGAAGTAGATGCTTTAATGAGTTTATTGATCAACTCACTAAAAAAAGAACTTCCTGATTTTCATAAAAACGGAATTAAGGTAAATAGCATTGGAGCTATTGAAAACCTGCCTAAAAAAGCGCAAAGAGTACTTGAAGAAGTAATCCACGAAACAAGAAACAATAGCACTATAACTCTAACATTTGCTTTAAGTTATGGTAGTCGAGAAGAAATTGTTAATGCTATCAAAAACATATCTAAAAAAGTTGTTAATAACGAAATCGACCTAAAAAAAATTGATGAAAAAATTATAAATAATCATTTATATACATTTAATTTGCCCGACGTTGACCTTATGATTCGCACAAGTGGCGAGCAAAGAATCAGCAATTTCTTATTGTGGCAAATGGCATATGCAGAACTGTACTTTACAGATGTTTTATGGCCAGACTTTAGAAAAGGAGACCTTTTCGACGCAGTAATAAACTATCAAAACAGAGAACGTAGATTTGGAAAGACAAGTGAACAGATTGGTACAGATGTATAGAAGATTTTTATTAGTAGTATTATTTTTCGCTACAACAGCGATTTCATTAGCACAAGAAACAGCAAAAGATTCTATTCAGCCTAATCCTAAAGAATCAAGTAAAATTAATTACGAAAAAGGGAAAGAATATACCTTAGGTGGATTTACAGTCACTGGATTACAAAAATTCACAGAATCTACAGTTAAAGTTTACACAGGATTATCTGAAGGACAACCTATTAAACTACCTGGCGATAAATTGACAAGTGCCATCAAAAAGTTATATGAAAGTAAACAGTTTAGTGCTGTAGACGTATATCTTTCAAAGATTGATGGTAATACGGTTTATCTACAATTCGATGTAGTAGAATTACCTAAGTTAAACACAGCAACTATTACGGGTGTTAGTAGATCAAAATCTAGAGAACTAATTAAAGAGACTGAACTAAAGAGAGGAGTTCAAGTTACTGATAACTTAATTGTTACTACTAGAAACTACATCACGAAAAAATATACAGATAAAGGATATTTAAAAACAAAAGTTTCTCTTAACACTAAAAGAGACACTACTGATACAAATACTGTTAATATGTACATTCATATTGACAGAGGAGATCGTATCAAAATTAAAAACATTGATTTCGTTGGTAATAAAGCACTATCTCAAGGTAAATTGAGAGGTTTAATGAAGAACACCAAACGAAAATTTTTAGGCCGTTTTTGGAAATCATCTAAATATATTGAAGATGATTTTAAAGAAGACTTAGAAAATGTTTTAGAACGTTATAGTGAGCTAGGTTTTAGAGATGCTCGTGTATTAGACAACCGATTAACTTGGAATGAAGACAACACGATTAACTTAGAAATTGACATCGAGGAAGGTAAGCAATATCGCTTTGGTGATATCCTTTTTGTTGGAAATAAAAAATATACCGATGAATTCTTAAATCAATTTTTAAAGATTGAAAAAGGAGATGTTTATAACGGTAAAGTTTTAAAAGAAAGAATTTCTGGTGACGGAACTCCGGATTCACAAGATATTCAAACATTGTATCATAACAACGGGTATCTATTTTCACAAGTAAATGCAGTTGAAACAAAAGTTAAAAACGACTCTATAACGGTTGAAATTAGAATTAGAGAAGATGAGCCTGCTACAATTAGAAAAGTAACAGTTGTTGGAAATGATAAAACTAATGACCACGTTATTTATAGAGAATTAAGAGTAAAGCCTGGTGATTTATTCAGTAGACAAAACATTATTCGTTCTATTCGTGAAATTGGTCAGTTAGGATTCTTTGATACAAACGTTGTTCCTGATGTAAAACCTGATTATCAAAATAAAACTGCAGATATTGAATTTTCTGTAGTGGAAAAAGGAGGTAGTCAAATTGAATTACAAGGTGGATTCGGTGGAGGATCTTTTATAGGTACTCTAGGTTTATCATTTAACAACTTCTCGATTAGAAACATTTTTAATAAAGATGCTTATACTCCTCTGCCAATGGGAGACGGTCAAAGTTTATCTTTACGTTTACAAGCCAGTAGAACAAACAATACCTATAGTTTATCTTTTACAGAACCTTGGTTAGGTGGTAAAAAACCACAATCATTATCGTTCTCTGTTTACTTCTCAAATCAGTACCGTTTTGACTTTAGAACGAATCAAGTAGATCGTAGCCAAAGTTTAGGAATTTTAGGAGCCTCTATAGGATTAGCTAAAAGATTACAATGGCCAGATGATTTCTTCACTTTAGCACAAAACATCAGTTACCAAAGAATTGCATTAGATGATTTCCCATATAGAGTAGGAAATTCAAATTCAATCCTGAATAATGGAGATTTAAATAACTTATCATATACCGTTTCATTAAGTAGAAACTCGGCTGGACCAAGTTTAATTTTCCCTACTTACGGATCTGAGTTTACAGTAAGAGCAAAAGCAACTTTCCCATACTCTTTAGTAAATGGAAAAGACTTAACGGAACCTGATAATTTAACCGATGAGCAACGTCAAGACTTTTTAGCTGATCGTTACAACTGGTTAGAGTACTATAAGCTATCTGCAAAAGGGAAGTGGTATACTTCATTAGCCAAAAAATTAGTTTTAATGTCTAACTTCGAGTTAGGATATTTAGGAACTTATAATAAAGAGTTAGGTCTTACTCCAGTTGAAAGATATTTCGTTGGAGGTGATGGAATTGCTCAAGGTCAGTTAGACGGTAGAGAAATAGTTGGTTTAAGAGGTTACGCTAACAATAGAATTTCTTCTGTTGAAGGAGGATCTATTTATAATAAATTCCAATTAGAATTACGATATTCAATCACAGATAAACCATCTGCGTCAATATATACACTAGGATTTTTAGAAGCAGGTAATGCTTATGACAATTTTAGTACTTTTAATCCGTTTGAATTGAAGCGATCTGCTGGATTAGGTGTAAGAATCTTTATGCCAGCGTTCGGATTATTAGGTATTGATTTTGCCCACGGATTCGATCCTTTACCAGGAGAAACAGAAAAATCTGGATGGCAAACGCATTTTATTATTGGAAGACAGTTCTAAAAACTTACATTTGTGATGTGTATGGCTTTTTGGCACGGTTTTTTCTAAACACATTATAAAGATGAAAAAAAACATTTTAACATTCGTTCTTTTACTTATTGTAAGTAGCGTTACTGCGCAAAAATATCAAAGAATTGCTTTTATTGATATGGATTATATTCTTCAGAATATCCCTCAATATATCGAAGCTCAAAATGCTTTAAACGATAAAGTTGCAAAATGGAGAGCAAATCTTGATAAAGAAGCAAGAGCGATTGAAGTTTTGAAAACAGATTTAGGAAATGAAAAGGCAATTCTTACTCCTGAGCTTATCGAAGAACGCGAAGAAGATATCTTAGTGAAGCAAGAAGCTCTAAGAAAGTTAGAGTCGTTATATTTTGGTACTGATGGTGATATGTACATTTTACGTAAGAAACTAATTCAACCAATCCAAGACCAAGTTTACAATGCTGTTCAAACAATCGCTGCAAGAAAAAAATACGATTTTGTTTTCGATAAATCGAGCGAATTAATAATGTTGTATTCTAATAAAAAACACGATATTAGCTCACTCGTTTTAAATCTGATAAATATTGATCAGAAGCAACAATCTAAACGCGATAAAATAGCTGCTAAAAAGAAATTATTAAGTAATAAAGAAGTTTCTGAAGCAGAAAAGCAGCGACAAGCAAAAAAAGAAGCTTTAAAACAGAAAAAGCTTTCCGATAGAGAAAAGAAGCTTCAAGAAATTAAAGATAAAAGAGAAGCAAAAATAAAAGCTCGAGAAGAAAAAAGAAGATTGTTAAGAGAGAAGAAAGAAGCCTTAAAGAAAGCTAAGGAAGCAGCTAAGAAAAAGGAAGAAGAAGACAAAAAGGGTCAAGAATCAAACGATCAATAAATAGATAATTAACAGGAAAAAAGAACATAAAATTTAAATTAAAACAAAGATGAAACATTTAAAGACGTTATTATTAGTTGCGATTTTTACGATTGGATTAGGTGGTGTGGCGAATGCTCAAAAAGTTGCACACATTAATACGGACAAGTTATTAGCTGAAATGCCTGAAACAAAGGCGTTAAAAGCGGATCTTGAAAAATTAAGAAACACTTACAGAAGCGATATCGAAGGAATGTTTAAAAAACTTGAAGCTAAAGTAAAGAAATACGAAGCTGAAGGAAAGACACAAACTCAAGAAGTTAACGTAAAAAGAGCTCAAGAGGTTCAACAAGATAGAGCTAAAATTGCTCAAGCAGAGCAAACTATGAACCAAGAAATGGCTAAAAGATACCAAGAAAAGACGTTACCAATCTTAAAGAAAGCAGAAGAAGCTATTAAATCTGTAGCAGCTGAGAAAGGATTTATTTACGTTCTTGATGCGTCTCCAGGTAAAGGATTATTAGTATTCGAAAAAGGAGATGATATTTTTGCTGCTGTAAAAGCAAAATTAGGATTCTAATCAAGAAACCATAATATTATCTAAAAATCCTGCTTTGTTAAGCAGGATTTTTATTTTTGTTGCTATTATAATGAAGGCTAAGAAACAACAACCCATAGGTATTTTCGATTCAGGAATTGGAGGAACTTCAATTTGGAAAGAGATCCATTCTTTACTTCCACTTGAACAAACTATTTATTTGTCTGATAGTAAAAATGCTCCTTATGGACAAAAATCTAAAGAGACCATAATTGATTTATCTATCAAAAATACGGAGTTCTTATTACGTCAAAATTGTAAAATTATTGTTGTTGCGTGCAATACTGCTACTACAAATGCAATTTCATATTTGCGAAAGAATTATGAAGTTCCCTTTATAGGAATAGAACCTGCTATCAAACCAGCATCGATTCTTACGAAATCTAACAAAATTGGAATTTTAGCTACAAAGGGTACCTTAAATAGTTCTCTATTTGAACAAACTTCTTCCAAAATAAATCAAGATGTAAAAATTATAGAACAAATTGGGGAAGGTTTAGTGGAATTGATTGAAAATGGAAAGATTGACTCTAACGAAATGGACATCTTACTTAATCAATATCTACAACCAATGATTAATCAAAATATAGACTGTTTAGTGCTTGGATGTACACATTACCCTTATCTGATACCAAAAATTCAGCAAATCACAGGAAACTCTGTAAAAATCATAGATTCTGGTGAAGCCGTTGCCAAACAAACTAAAAATATTCTAGATAAAGAAAATTTATTACGTATTTCTGAATCTGACCAGCGTAATATTTTCTATATAAATAAGGATAAGATGATTTTAAAAAATATCTTAAAAGAATATACTGATATAATTATTGACGAAATAGATTTCTAGAATAGTTGTCCGTTAATGTTAGGACAGGCTGCCAATCTCTTTTTTCTGCATAATACATTCATTCCTAATGTAACTTGATGAAATCCTGAATCAGCAAACAAAATATCTCCTGATTGCTTCGTGTATGTGTATGAGAACATAAAACGATTAAAATTCACACCTACTATAGGAGAAATATATTGTGCATTACCAAAAGTATTTCCTCCAAAAGAAGATCTAAAAGAAGCCGCTAACCAAAGTCTCGTTTTTCTAAAATTTTTGTAAACCTTTACGTTTAAATCTAGAATTTTTTCCTGTGTTTGTTCTTTAAATTGAAACATAAAAGAAGGCTCATACTGAAGTTTTGTTTCGTCTCCGAAAAAATATCCTGCTCCTAATATGTAGTTTCTAAGATTTAATGCTTCGAACTCATTTCTAAGAACATCTTTAGCCGATAAAAATATATTCTTAATTGTTAAGTAACTTGATAATCCTTTGTAATGATACCCTAAACCAAAATCAGCATTTACATATAATTCACTCTCAATTACCTGTCTTACCGTAGGATCACCGGTAAATGTACTTTGGTCTACCTGATTTTGAACTCCAGAAAGAGATAAACCAAAAGATAATTGGTTAAAAGTATTTCCTCTATCCAACTCTAAATGATAAGCGTATGTACCCTGAAAAGCTAATTGAGAATGGAATCCATTTTTGTCATTAAAAATGATAGCTCCATATGCAGCTTTTGAATCTGCACTTGCTTTGGCATGAAAACTTAATGTTTGTAATTCCGGCGCATTTTCAACACCTAACCATTGCGTTCTCGCTGTTAAACGAATTTTTCCACAATCACCAATACCTGCAGCTGCTGGATGAATTAAGTAAACATTATCAGATAAATAATCTTGATAAATTGGTAAGGTTTCTTGCGCTTGAACCCCGATTACCGCAAAAAACAAACAAATAACTCTAATCAAAAATTTCATTTAGTAACATTTACTTTAAACCCGCAAATATATTTCATTTCAACACAATTAACTAATATTAAATGTTAAAGAACCCTAATCCATTATGTTATGTTCAAACTAAATTCAAAAACGATAAAAAATATTCAAAAATCGTCTCTTTGAATCTAGTATAAATGGATATTAAACTCAACTCATTTCATATAAATCTAATAACGCAATACAGGACAAATTGTTATTTCCAAAAAAACAATCACGTCAAAAAACTCTGACAATCAAAATCTTAATAAGTACAATTGTGCTTCCCTTCTTGTATTTGAGCTCAAAAATTCTTAAATTTAATGGCATTCTTAAATCGTTCCTCCAAAACACCAAATACAAAAGAGCCCTCAAATATCCCTGATGGGCTCTCTTTTTTTATAACAAAATTATTAGAACAAATATGATACTATACATTACAACCAATGTTAGTTCAAAACGATAATTGTCTTTACTTTTCTTCATAATTCTCCTTCCACACTGTTAATTCGTAATGAAATGTTACTTGGTTGGATATTAAAAAATTAACCTCGTCGAAGTATTAAACAGTTTAATTGATGTTTACCCTAATTCATATAAAGAATTTATTTCATAATCATAAAAAAAGCCCTTCCGTTATGGAAGGACTTTGAGTTTACAGCAAAGCTATTAGATAAAAAATAACGGCATACATGATGACTAAGGTCATTTCGAACCTGTAATTATCTTTACTCCTTTTCATGTATTATAAATTACTTCTTAATGAATCTTCTAACTCCTTTACCTGTTTCAGTTTCAATAATCATAAAGTAAATTCCATGTGATAAATTAGATACATTCATGGTATTTTCAGATAATGAATTTTTATATAATACTACTTTTCCTAAAGCATCATAAATTTTAACTTTATTTACAACTTCTTGAGATTCTATGTGTAAAACATCTGTTACTGGATTAGGATATAATTTAAATGGAATTTTAAATTTCTCTTGGTTTATACCTAATGTAGCTGAGAATGTAGCAGTAATATTTTTGTCTGCATCCATTGTAACTGTTACTTGCGTTGTTGTTCCTGTAGCATCTCCACTCCAAGAATCAAATAAATATCCTGAATCTGGAACAGCGGTTAAAGTAACAATGGTCCCTTGGTCATATGTACCATTTACTGGATCTGGACTCACGGTTACAGTTCCATTCATTGCTGTAATTGATAATGTTCTCTGAATTGGACTGAACATAGCTATTACATTTTTATCAGCATCCATAGTTATTGTTAACGGATTTGTAGTTCCTGAAGCATCGCCACTCCATCCTGTAAATTCATAACCAGGATCTGGTGTTGCAGTTAAAATTACTGAAGTCCCATTATCATATGTCCCTGCGATTGGATTTGGATTTGTAGCAACCGAACCATTGGTAGCATTTACAGTTAATGTTCTTTGAATTGGTGCAAAAGTAGCCGTAATAGTTTTATCAGCATCCATTGTTACTGTTAATGGATTTGTAGTACCTGAAGCATCTCCACTCCATCCTGTAAACTCAAAACCAGAGTCTGCTGAAGCTGTTAAAATTACTGAAGTACCATTATCATATGTCCCTGCGATTGGGTTTGGATTTGTAGCAACTGAGCCATTGGTAGCATTTACAGTTAATGTTCTTTGAATTGGTGCAAACGTAGCTGTAATAGTTTTATCAGCATCCATTGTTATTGTTAATGGATTTGTAGTTCCTGAAGCATCTCCACTCCATCCTGAAAACTCAAAACCTGGATCTGGTGAAGCTGTTAAAGCAACTGAAGTTCCGTCATCGTACGTTCCTCCAACTGGATTTGGATTTGTGGAAATCGATCCATTTGTAGCATTTAAGGTAAGAGTTCTTTGAATTGGTGAAAACATTGCTGTTATCGTTTTATCCGCATCCATAGTTATGCTCAATGGATTTGTTGTACCAGATGCATCTCCACTCCATCCTGTAAACTGAAAACCTGAATCTGGTGTAGCTGTTAAAGTAACTGAAGTTCCATCATCATAAGTTCCTCCAGCTGGATTTGGAGAAATTGATCCGCCAATTGCATTTAACGTTAAGGTATATTGAACTAATGAAGATTCATATGCACCCATATCTACAGATGTACCAGATATTCTATTGTTCCCGGCCAAATCTTCAGTAATATCCGAAGGAACAAGGGAACTATCTCCAGCATCGATAGCAGGAGAACCTGATTGTAAAGTAAAATCAGAAGTACTTGTAAATAAAGGATCACTGCTTACTGTATTTGTATTATTAACATTGAAAAACCCGTCAAAAGAAAGTGAATTTTTCACTTGAATATTTCCATTTGGGAAAGTAGCATGCTCATTTCCAACTGATCTTAACACTTGATTGTTTGCATTCAAATTATTCCAAAAAATACTATTATAAACCTTGAGATTTATTGGTCCGTTGTTAAAAAAAGTATTTCTGTTTACATTAAATAACGTTGCCGAATTACTGCTGTTCGATGTATTATTGTTATTAACTAAAGTAGAATTAATTAACGTAACATTAGTTGTTCCATTAGGGGTTCCACTTCCATCGTTTCTAAACCACATAATTCCCATACTTGCAGTTCCAATTGAAGAATCACTAAGTGTATTACCATCGATTAAACAATTTGTAATAGTAACATCTAATCCTGGGTTAAAACCAAAAATAAACATTGCCGTTGCGCTTCTAGCTAAATTGTTTCTAATTATTAAGTTCTGCATAGTCAGATCACCTCTTAATCCTCCTTGAATGGTTCCATTCCCTATTGACACATTATCTTCAAGAATCACATTTGATAATGAAGCATTTGAATCGAAAGATGCAATTGTTGATCTATATGCTAATCCTGCTCCATTTCTAGTATTTGAAGTAGTTCCATCTGCCTGACCTCCAGAAATTGTAAACCCATCGATAGTTGTTTCTAGCGTATTAACAGTAAGTACATTGTATAAATTTTCACTTCGATTATTACCTGTAAATGAAACACCAGTATCATCATCATTAATATCTCCGGAAAGAATCGTTTGGTTAACACTTAAATCTCTTTGATTAAAACTACTTTCTGTACCTGCAAAACCACCATAAAGTTTTGTTCTATTTACGGTAATTTCAAAAGTGTTATTTCTTCCATTAGATCCTGATGGTTGATATGTTCCTTTTGCTACCCATATTTCTTTTCCTGTTGTATAATTATCTAGAGCATCTTGTAAATTAGTATATGCATCATCCCATTTAGATCCATTATTACTACCTGTAGCATTTTTATCTACAAATATGATATTAAACGGTGCATTACCTGTAGTGTGAGGAGATTCATAACATCCTAAATCCACACCCAATGATTGAATTCTATCGTTTCCTAAAATATCTGTAGTAATATTGTTTGGAATTTTTGAACTATCTCCGTTGTTAACAACTGGAGAGGTTGCCTGTAAACCAAAATCTGTAGTACTATTAAAAATTGGGTCTAAGTCTGTAGTCGCACTTCTAGAAGCACTCGTACTATTAATTGCGTTAAGCGTTGGAAAATTATCAAATCCTCCATCTCCACCTACTGAAGTTTCCGCAACGTAACTTGCAGCACTCATTTGAGAAGTATCATTTCCAATAGAATGCATAGGATCCCCAATACCATTTGTATTTCCCCAAAAAATAGAATTATAAACTCTTACAGAATTAGGAACGTTTGAAGAAATTCTCGAAGCGTTTATTAAAGTCGCCCCTGTAGTTTTAGAATTGTTTTTGTTGTTTACAAAAGTACAGTTAGTTATGTTTGCTGTTTGCCAAACATTAGACTTATTAAAGTCTTGCCTAAACCAAATAATTCCTGCATTCCCAGCTCCAGAAGCAGACTCTAACGTATTATTGCTAAAAAGACAATTCGTTATTTTAATATTTAGAACTCCGTTATTTGCTCTAGTATAAAGAACGACACCTCCATTACCAAAATTTTCATTGAACACCGTATTTTCAATATTTAAAAAACCTTTGTAATCAATCATTTGAATTACTCCTAACCTTCTCACCAAATTCTTTTCAATTGTACAATTTCTAATAGTCATATTGTCCGCATCGATCAATACCGCACTACCCTCTTGTCTGTCCGAAGAAGATGTATCTTGTGCATTTCCGTTTGCAATTGTAATTCCGTCTATTGCACAATTGACAGCCTTAATCTTAACAATATTAATGATGTTATCTGATCTGTTTACACCGAAATAATTAATTCCTGTATCATCTCCATTTACATCACCATCAAAAATTGTTTTGTGTAAAGCAATATTTCGTTCGGTTAAAAGTGATTCGGTTCCATTAAAACCACCATAAAGCTTAACATTGGCTTGGTTCAAAATAAAACTATCCGTTTTATTTGTACCTGGATTGTAGTTACCTTCTGCTATCCAAATTTCATCTCCATTTGAATCATTTGCTAGTGCATCTTGTAAACTTGTGTAAGCATCAGCCCATGAAGTTCCATCGTTACTTCCTGTTGCATCTTTATCTACATAGATTTGTGCTTTTCCGAGAAAACATGTAAATAAAAACAATAAGCATAATTTTATTTTCATAATAAATTTCATTTTTTACATTATGAAAACAAAGGTGTTATTTTAAGCTGTTGATTATTTTTTTATTTAGTGAACTGTTAGGTTTTGTAAGTGAAATGTAATTAGTTGAATATTCTGTTTACCATTTGAATAAATTCATCTTTTCTGTCTCTTGCTATGGGAATAGTACTGATGTTTTTCATCACAATATGAAAACCATCTTTTTTAACTAATTCCTTCATAAATTTTAGATTTATAAGATAGGATCTGTGAGGTTTGTAAAATAAAGGTTGATTCACTAACTGTTCAGTAAAGTGTTTTAAAGTTCTACAGATTAATTCGGTTTTACCGTTTTCTAAATGAACTTTTGTGTAAACTCCATCTGCTTCGAAGTACATAATATCTTCATGTGAAGCAAAAATGATTCCTTTTGGAACTTCCAAAGCTATTTTGTTTAACGATAATTGGTGTAACGCTTTTTCTAAATTCTCTAGTTTATTTTTAATTTGATTATCATTAATTACCTGTTTAGCTCTCTCAAATGCCTGTATTAACTCTTTTTCATCAATTGGTTTTAATACGTAATCTATAGCTGAAAGTTTAAAAGCTTCGACTGCATACTGTTCATAAGCAGTTGTGAATATAATTTGAAAATTGATAGATTCATTTGTAAAAAAATCAAGTATCTCTAAACCTGAATGTTTAGGCATTTCTACATCAAGAAATACTATAGAAGGTTTTTCTTCTTTAATTAACCGTACACCTTCAATAAGGTTCGATGCTTCTAAAATTGTATTCACATCTTTACAATTATCTTCAAGAATCGATCTTAAAACACGTCTAGATCTATTTTCATCATCAATTATTATTACTTTCATAAGGGTAAATTTATAGTTACTACAGTACCAATTCCGTTTCGTTCTTCATCATAAAGATCTACTATTTTGACTTCAATATTTTTATTCATTGCTGAATTTAAAAGTGTAACTCTTTTTTGATTCGCTGAAGTGGCAAAAGAAACATGATTTTTATGTCTTTTTTTATTTATTCTTGCTGCTGCTTCTCTACCAATACCATTGTCGATAATAGTACATTGTACAGATTTCTTATCTATATCTTTAACAAAAGATATTTGTAATTTTTTATCCTCATTTTTGTGAAGCAATCCGTGTTTAAGAGCGTTTTCAACATAAGGTTGAATTAATAAAGAAGGAACATAAATATCGCCAATATCCAATGTGTTATCAACATTAATTTCATAATCAAATTCTCCTTCAAAACGTTCTTTTTCGAGTTCTAGATATAAATTCAAAGTATTCAATTCTTCCTCTAAAGAAATTTCATTTTTTCTACTTTGATCTAAATACAAACGAATGAGTTTGGCAAATCTTACTAGATATTCTCTAGCTAACTTTTTCTCATTTATGATAATATAATCTTGGATAGAATTTAATGCATTAAAAATGAAATGAGGATTCATTTGTGATCGTAAATTCTCTAATTGAGAAAATATTAAATCCCGATTAATCTCAGCTTTTTCTAGTTGTATCTTTTGTTTCTCTTTTAATCTTCTTGTCCTTTTTTTGAAGTATAAAATCACAATTGATATACTTACAAGAAATAAAAACAACCAGAATAGTTCGGTTTTATAATAAGGTAAGGTAACTTTAATATCTATACTTTCCCCTTCTAAAATTTCATCACTTATATCATCAATAATTCTGTATCGAAAGGTAAAATTACCATTAGGCAAACTATTATACTTTACATAATCGGCACCTCGAGTAAGTGTAATCCAATCTTTATCAACACCATCTAATTTATATTGATACGTGATCGATTGATTGGAGTGAAAACCTTTAATATTAAGATTAAATCTGATATTACTAGATTCCTGTGGCAATTTATAACTCAGTAAATTCAATGTGTCTTTTTCTTGAATTTGTACCGACTTGACATAGGGTTTTTGAAGTTTACGCTCTTTAAAAATCTTTGATTTATCGAAACTGAATAATCCCAAATTTGAAGATAATAGGACATTATTTCCTAAAACTTCTATATGCTTAATAGCATAAGAGTTAATTCCATCTTGTTTTGTTAAAATTTTAAATGAATCAGTATTGGAATTATACAGTTGAACACCTTTTTCTGTAGCAATCCATACATCATTTCCATCAGTATTAATTGTATTCACAAAATTTGAAGCAAGACCATTTTCTTCATTCAATTTCTTTATTACAATACCATTTTTAATTCCATAAACACCTTTATCATAGGTAGAAACCCATACAATTCCATTTGTAGACTCAGCCATTTTAAAAGTATAAATAGGATTTTGATCAATCTCAATTTCCTTTTTAACCTTTAAATCATTCGAATATAAATTCAAACCATCAACATCACTAACATAAAGTTGATTATTAGATTTTGAAAACAAAGATGTATATGCTCTTTTAAAGGTAATTCTAGTTATTTGACTTTTCCCTTTTACAATATAAACACCGCTAGAAGAGCTAACAACATATGTAGAATCGTTAATTACATCAGTATTTTTAATTCCAGATGTATTCATTATACTGATGTTTTCCTTTCGGTTAAAAGCATCGAAAGTAAAAAAACTCTTATCAGATGCAAATAATGTTTTTCCTGCATTTTTATTGAAAGATATACTCCTTATAAATGAATTATTAGCAACAAGGTTTGTTTTAAAAAAATTAGATGTTTTATAATACTCTAAAAGTTTACCAGATCTGGTCCCGATGTAACATGATGAATCATTTATCTTCTCTAAAACAGTAATATTATTCACATCGGAAATCTTTTTTAATTGCTCATTAGGTATTATATAAATACTGTTATTTAATGTTGATATCCATAAATTATTATTAACATCTATCAATGATTTTGTTACAAATATTCCTTTGAGGTAATGATCCTTAATTTTTAGTGAATTATTCTTTTTAGTGCATATATACATGCCATTGGAAGTTGAGAAATAATAGCTATTATCTCTTTCGAATAATCCTTCGATTCTATGTGTATTTAACTCTCTTGGAATCTCAACAGGTAGCAACTCATTATTGTACTCATAAAAACTATTATTTCTATGCTCAGCATTACTTTTTATGAGACAAAACCCTTCTTTAAGTTTATAAAAATTTGAAAAAGTAATATTATGAACCGTTCGATTACTAATTAATTTAGCCTCCTTATGATCAAAACTATATGATTTCAACTTAAATCCCTTTGAAGTGTAATATAGAACATCATTAAATACTAACCCCATAGAAATACCAGTAACTGTTATTGGCAAATCTCTTTTTTCCTTTGTCTTTATGTCTATTGCACAAACTTTTTGGGCTCCTTCTCCTAAATAAATTTTAAATACAAGCTCATCATTAAAAAAATTAAAATCCGTGTACGCACCTTTGATAATGTTTTGATAGTTCCCAAATAATTCTAACTTGTTATCTTCAACATAAAAAAACTGACCTGCTAAATTATTACACCAAACACGGCCATAAGGATCTAAGGTTAAATTAAAGAATGATCGTCCTTGCTTCTTAGGATGCGTTAATTGAGTAAAGTCTTTTCCATCAAATTTGAACAATCCTTTATTTGCTGCAATCCAAATGTCTCCTTTTTTATCTTGCAGTAAATCATAAACCTCATTATCAGGAAAACCATCCTTATCTGTAATATGAATAGTAATTGGATCCTGGGCATGAATCCCCAAGAAGAGTAAAAGAAAGTAAATATAGAATAAAGATTTTTTCAACACTTTACTATTATATCTCAAATTTACGATTAATTAGAAGTTGATGAATAGAAATTTAATGAAGTGTAATCATTTACTTGTAAACCGCAAATCTTTAAATAAAAAAAGCTCTTCTAAATTAGAAGAGCTTTTATGTTTACAGCAAAGCTATTAGGTAAAAAATGACGACATACATTATGACTAAAGTCATTTCGAACCTGTAATTATCTTTACTCCTTTTCATGTATTGTAAATTACTTCTTAATGAATCTTCTAACTCCTTTACCTGTTTCAGTTTCAATAATCATAAAGTAAATTCCTTGTGATAAATTAGACACATTAATTGTTTCCTCAGACAATGAATTCTTAAGTAATACTTCTCTTCCTAAAGCATTATAAATTTTAACTTTATTTACAACTTCTTGAGATTCTATGTGTAAAACATCTGTTACTGGATTAGGATATAATTTAAATGGAACTTTAAATTTCTCTTCATTTATACCTAATGTACTTACAGAGAAGTTAGCTGTAACTGTTTTATCAGCATCCATTGTTATAGTTACAGGATTATTAGTTCCCGTAGCATCACCACTCCAATTATCAAATTCATATCCAGAACTAGGCGTAGCAGTAAGCTGTACTACCGTTCCAACATTATAAGAACCAACACCTGTAACAGGATCAACAAAATCTGGTGCAGTATCCACAGAAATATTTCCATTAGTTGAACCAAGTATCAGTCTATACTGAATTCTTTGAAAAGCTGCAGTAACAGTCTTATCTGAATCCATAGTTACATTAACTGGATTTGAATTACCTGAAGCATCTCCACTCCAACCTACAAATTCAAAACCTGGATCTGGAACTGCAGTTAAAGCAACAACACTTCCGTTATCATAAGTTCCGTTGACTGGGCCAGGATTCGCAGTTATATAACCATTGGTTGGTGCACCTAAGGTTAAAGTTCTTTGAATTGGAGCAAAGTTCGCGGTTATATTTAAATCTGAAAAAACTGTTACAGTTCTTGGACTTGTTGATCCTGTAAAATCCCCACTCCATCCTACAAATACGTAACCAAGATTTGCCTTTGGTGTAAAAGTAACCGAAGTTCCATCGTCATACGTTCCATTAACTGGATTTGGATCTGTTAATACCGTACCATTCACAGCATTTATAGTAACTGTTCTTTGAATTGGTGCAAACGTAGCTGTAATAGTTTTATCAGCATCCATTGTTATTGTTAATGGATTTGTAGTACCTGAAACATCTCCACTCCATCCTGTAAACTCAAAGCCTGAATCTGGCGTAGCTGTTAAAATAACTGAAGTTCCATCGTCATAAGTACCTCCTGTTGGATTTGGATTTGTAGCAACTGAACCGTTTGTAGCGTTTACAGTTAATGTTCTTTGAATTGGACCAAAGTTTGCAGTTACTGTTTTATCAGCATCCATTGTAATATTTAATGGATTTGTAGTTCCTGAAGCATCTCCACTCCATCCTGTAAATTCATAGCCAGCATCTGGTGTAGCTGTTAAAGTTACCACACTTCCATCGTCATAAGATCCAGTTCCTGGATTTGGAGCTGCAGTAACGCTTCCGTTAGTTGCATTTAAAGTCAATGTTCTTTGAATTGGTACAAACGTAGCTGTAATAGTTTTATCAGCATCCATTGTTATTGTTAATGGATTTGTAGTACCTGAAGCATCTCCACTCCATCCTGTAAACTCAAAACCTGAATCTGGTGTAGCTGTTAAAGTAACAGAAGTCCCATCATCATAAGTACCTCCAGCTGGATTTGGTGTAATTGATCCATCAGTTGCATTTAACGTTAACGTGTATTGTGTAACTGTAGTTTCATAAGCTCCCATATCTACAGCTCCGCCTGAAATTCTAGTGTTTCCTGCTAAATCTTCAGTAATATCAGAAGGTAAGTCTGCACTTAAACCTCCGTCAATAGCATTTGAACCTGCTTGTATAGTGAAATCATTATTTCCAGCATCAGTGAATAATGGATCAGAAGCCATTCCTCCAGCCTGTCCTCCTTGAACAATAGAATTACTTACTGAAGAAGGGGTTCCTGTTGCATCGAATGGAGATATCGAACCATTATCAAAAATAATACTGTTTTTAATAGTACTATTTGCTGCTCTCTCCATTTTTATAACTTTTCCTAAAGTTCCTGTATTCTTAGCAAATGTCGTATTAATGATATCAACATCAATTCCAGTTATATTTCCTCCTGAACTAGTCACTAATCGCATACATGAAGCACTCGACCCTGATACATTTCCATGGAAAAGACTATTTACCACCGAACCTCTACTATACTGAGTAAATTGTTGAGAACCTGCGAACAAGAATGCTGATTGAGCATCTGAGTAGTTATTTCTTATAATACAACTTTTAAAATCAATGTCTCCTACAATATTTTGCTGACCACATGGATTAAATTGAGCATATACAGCAGTATCAGAAGCAGAATTATTTTCGAAAATACAATTCTGAACTACAGCACTAATTCTACCAGTATTAAATGGTTGCACAAGGATTGCTCCTCCTCTACTACCTACATCTTGATTTGTTGCAGAGGTTGTACAACTATTACTTATTGGACCATTTGCATTTCCATCAGAAATCGTGAAACCATCGATAATAGTTCCATTACCTGTTCCTTTAATTGAAACAACGTGGTATGAATTATCAGCTCTTGTTGCTTCAGTATTGCTGATGTTAGCGTTATCATCTCCATTTAAATCTCCAGATAAAATGGTAACATTGTTTCTAAAATCTCTTTGATCTAAAGCAGTTTCAGTTCCATTGAAACCTCCATAGATTTCAGCTACTTTATTTTCTAACTTAAAAGTTTTACCATTTCCAGTTCCTGTAGTTGGCAAATAAGTACCTTCAGCAACCCAAATTTGAGTTGGTAAGCTAGTGTTATCAATTGCATCCTGTAAGTTTGTATAAGCATCTGCCCAAGAAGTACCATCATTGTTTCCTGTAGCATCAACATCTACATAAACTTGAGCTGCTGGAGCAGTAACTCCATAATATTGAACAGTAACTCTGTTATTATCTAAATAAGCAACATAAACTTTATTACCTGTATTATTAACAGTAATTTTTGCTTTTGGATCTACTCCCGCAAAATTTAAACCGATATTTAAATCACTCCAAGAGTTTAAGTATTGATTGTATTGGTTAATAATTAAGTTATCACTACTGTTATAATATAAAGCATAAGAATTATTATCTAAATTATTATACTCCATGAACAAAGTTCTCTTTTTTGGAGAGTCAGCACCAGACGGTCTTGTTCCTCCAATCATTTCAATTCTATTTGTTGAAGGGTTTCCTTGGTAATTATATTGGTGAATAATTCTATCACTTACTCCAGCCATTGTAAACATATAAGCATTTGCTCCACCTGGAGGAGTATATGAAGTATTTACATCAATATTCCATGTACTTCCGTCATATGCATATCTTGTAGCTCTTGGTCTCCAGTTTCCAAATCTATATCCCCAACCAACTACTAAATTATCTTCTGAAATTAAATCGTAACAATTTTCAAAAATATCTCGGTTAAATTCATTTGCCCAAGATCCACTTCTATTTGAATATAAATAGAAAATACTGTTTGTGATACTAGAACCTGCTCTTGAAGTTCCAATAAAAGCTTGACCAGTAGCCGAAAACTTTAAAATCGTTTTGCTATGTGGATTGAAGCTTGTTAAAGAAGCCACTTCACTAACCCAATTTGTTCCGTCAAATCTGATAACATCAAGTCTAGATGTTGAGTTGTTTCTATAAGCAACCCAAGGCTGATTTGTTACTGGATTAACTGCAATTGCCATTAAACTTGGAATAACAACACCTGTTGCATTGCTCCCTACATCAACCCAATTTGTACCATCAAATTTCTTAACGTGTACTAAACCGTCTGTATTATTTGAATATGCAACATACGGTACATCATTTACATCAGATGCAATAGCAAGATCTGTAGCATCATCTGTAAAACGTGCTGTTCCCTCTACTTGCCATTGAGCAAAAGTTATGTTGCTAAGCAACAAAAATAAAAAGAGTAATTTTAATTTCATGATCTGTATTTTAAATCCTTACGAGCACAAAAGTGTTGTATAACTGGTAGAGTTTTAGCACAAAACTTCTGAAAGTAGGTTTTCAACTGCTGAATTGTAACTCAAGTTTTTTTTAACTCTATTAAAACATTTTTATAATTAAAAAAGCCCTGCAACTGACTAGATTGCAAGGCTTCATCCCCTAAATAATATACACACTATTATTCAATAATAGTTTCTTTTATTTCTTAAAATACTTGTTTACTAAGCTTACTGGAATATCTTTTGAAAACTTATCAGAATATAATCTTTCAATCACTAAATCTTTTGAAAAACCACTATCTGTATTTTTCTGGTTGATTTTAGCTGCAGTTATATCTGTATCATCACCATTTACATATACGTAGTAAGCAATTAATTGTCTATCCGTAACTTCATCAGTAACTCTATCCATTTTTTCTTTCCACTCATCTGAATATACCACTAGCTTTCTGATCTCTAAATTCGCATTGTTTTTATATTGCTTTAATTTCTTGTAAATAGCTTTCTCACATAACTTTGCTAACTCTGGAGAATGTAATTTCCCTTCTTTTGGCATGAACTTGAAAGAACCTAATTTTACTCTCTTTTCAAAATCCTTTACATAGCTCATTGCTTTTTCTCCACTCCACTCGTCAAACTTTTCAGCACTTGGTGCAGCAATTACAAATGGACCCGTAATTTTTGACTTTGAAGATGCATAATATGGATACTTTCCTCCAATTTTCTTACCACCGTCAAAAGCATATACTAAATACACACCATCTGGAGTTTTTAATACTCTTTTTGAAGGCGATGGAACTGGCGTAAATGAATGCTTTGTTCCGCTTTGATCGGTAACATCCTTTAATTCATCAATATGAAAAACTTCCTCTCCTTCTTTTGCAAAAAGACTACTGTATACTCCATCAACACCTCTACTATAGTCATCTTTTGCAAATCTTGGATGTAATACGAAAGCCAATTTGTTTCCAGAACCAAAATAATAAGCCGTATATTCTTTTCCACTTCGCTTTTCTGTTTTTGTACGTACTTCTAAATTAGTAAAACCGCTCGCAAATCTTGAACTCATTTTGTTCTTTGAAACAAAATTTGCTCCTCCTTTTGAACTTCCTGTATCAGCACTTGCAGTACTAGATTTTGACTTTTTAGAACTTGACTTTTTTGATAAAGATTTTTTGACTTTTTTAAAAAATTGAGCATTTACCTCAGCAGTACCAAAAATTGTGAATAATGCTAATGCAAAAAACACAATCCCTTTTTTATTTAAAATTTTCATGATGTAATAATTTTATTAGTTTTTGATACCTCAAAGTTGCGATGATAGTATTGAAAATTATGTACTTAATTTCCGAAACGAGGGTTTCGACTTCTGAAATATTTAAACTAATTGAATTATACCCCATAAAAAAAAGTCGCAATTGCGACCTTTATAAAAAACTGAATAACAAAAACTTATATTAAATACACTGAACAATCGCTAAGAACTCTTCCTTTTTATCTTTTGAAATAGACACAGATTTATTGTTCTCCATCACTATATAACCTCCATCCTTTTTCACATATTCTCTCAAGTAGGTTAAATTCACTAAATAAGATCGATGCGGTTTGTAAAAAACCTTAATATTGAATAATGCTTCAACAAAAAACTTTAGTGGTTTACTTACAAAAATGTTCCCTTCTGTCGTAGATACTCTCGTGTACATTCCGTCGGCCTCAAACATGATAATTTTATCTACTTCCACGAATTTGATACCATTCGCATTTGGTAATCCTATTTTTTTGAAATTAGACTTTTCTAAACTCGACTTCAACTCTTGCAGTCTGATATTAATTTGTGAATCTCCGACAAAATTTAAGACACGATCAATTGCCTCTTTAACCTGATTTGGTCGAACTGGTTTTAATAAATAATCGATAGCGGACAACTGAAACGCTTGAACGGCATATTCACTGTAAGCTGTAGTAAAAATAATTTCGAAATTATAGGAATCTTTCTCTATAAAATTAAGAAGCTCTAACCCTGAATGCTCTGGCATCTCAATATCTAAAAACACAATTCTTGGTTCTTCTTCCTTTATTAATTCAACACCAGTAAGCAAATTATCGGCTTCTGAAATTTCTGTAATTTTAGGACAGTTCTCTTCAATTAAAATACGAAGAACGTTCCTTGCTCTTTTTTCATCATCAATTATTAATGCTTTCATTTTAAGATTTTATTATTGGAATGGTTAAAATCACTTTGGTTCCTTTTGGCTCATCATTTTCCATCAAATCAATTATCTCAACACCAATTTTTCGTTCCTTACCATAATTCAATAAATCTAATCTTTGGGTATTTGCATTTAATGCGAAAGATTTATGATTTGGTTTAAGTCTACTTTTTATTTCTTCAGATTTTTTTCTTCCTACTCCATTATCCTCAATAATACATTGAACTAAAGAACTTGAGTACTGAGAAATACTAACACTCAAGATTCGATTATCTCTTTTATGTAAAAGTCCATGTTTTAAGGCATTTTCTATATACGGTTGAATTAACATTGTTGGAATTTTAATCAATTCAGAATTCACTTTTCCTTCAACATTAAAAGAATAACTTAACTCATCTTCAAAACGTAATTTCTCAAGTTCTAAATACAGATTTAAATTATGAACCTCTTCTGGAATTGAAACCAACCCTGTATCACTATAATTGAGATAATTACGAATTAAATCCGCAAATTTCCCGAGATAATCGCTCGCTAAAGATTTCTGATTTAAGACAATATACTCTTGAATAGAGTTTAAGGCATTGAAGATAAAATGCGGATTCATTTGAGCTTTTAACGCTTTTAATTCAGCATCTCTATATTGCTTTTCTAAGGCTAATCTTTTCTGAGTTTCTTTTAACTCTAAAGCAATTACTTCAGCTTTTCTCTTTGCTTTTATTCTCCCCAAATAAAATAATGAGGCAATAAAAATTAAAACTCCAATTATAACTGAACCAATAAATAAGTTTCTGTTTTTTGAACTTTCTAACTTCGCATAATTTTTCTCTTGTTCAATTTTATCCGTTTCATATTTTATCCTTACATCTTCAATAATTTGCTTTTTTTCCTTACTATCAATACTATCTCTTGCAGCGATATAAACGTTGTTAATTGAGTCAGCTAATTGATTTTTTTGTTGAATACTATAATTGACATATAATATTTGAGCAATTCTTTTTTTCCAAAACAAATTACCTTCCCCTTCATAAATTTTTAAAGATTTTAAATACCAAGGTTCTGCTTCTTGATGTTTAAACTGCATAGAATATAAAGTGGCTTTCGAAAAATAAGGTCCAGCTAATCTTGCTTTGTTATTGGCTTCATAATAATTTATGATATCATCTATTACCAACTCAGCTTTGTCAAATTTCCTATGATCTTTATAAAGTGATGCTAAAGGTGTTTTGAAAGCATATTCACCTGCTTTATTGTTTGCTTTTTTAGATAGTTCAATTCCTTCCTTAAATCTCTTTTCAGCACCTTCAAAATTTTTACTCATTCTTTCTGCCTCTGCGTAATAATACAGGTTTCGAAAATGACCTCTACTATTCGGATTTAACTTAGAAATATTATAATTCTCTTCTGCTAACTCCTTCGCCTGATCGTAATTCATATTATTTGAATACGCGCTAAGTAACTGAACATTTGCCTCTTGAATTAAAATATTGTTTTGTAAAGAATCAGCTATTTTTTTTGAGTTTATTCCAAACTCCATAGCTTCGGTTAATTTGCCTCGTTGTAAATTAACTCTAGCTAAACCCGTTAAACTTAAAGACTCTAACTTTTTGGATTTCAATTCTTTTGACAAGAATAATGCTTCATGAAGTTTTGTTTCGGCTTCTTTATAATTCGCTCTTTGAATTCTCTTAGCAAAGTAGAGAAGTTTCTGAATTTTAACTGTATCATTCGCCTTATAATTGACAATCTCAGTTCTTAAACTGTCAATTATTTTGGTTTGACTAAACGAAAAATTGAAACATATAAAAGTAATCAGAAGTAATAGTTTTCTCATACAGTGCTTTTTAGGATATGTTAATATCCATAAAAAAAGCTAATTACCTTAACCACAACTTCTAAAACCTAAACTATAACTTCTAAATATGAGTTTTAAGAAGTTAAATGTTTTGAACGATTGTTAGAAACTCGTCTTTCTTGTCCTTTGAAATAGAAACCGACTTATTATTTTCCATTACAATATAACCACCATCTTTTTTCACATATTCTCGTAGGTAAGTAAGGTTTACTAAATACGAGCGGTGGGGACGATAAAAGGTTTTTATTTTTTGTAATGTATCCACAAAAAACTTTAAGGGTTTACTAACTAAAACTTCCTCCGAAGTTGTAGATACTTTTGTGTACATCCCATCAGCTTCCAACATAATGATATCACTAAAATCAACAAACTTAATTCCGTTACTGTTTGGCAAACCAATCTTCTTGAAATTAGACTCGCTTAAACTTAACTTCAGTTCATTTAACTTTTTATGAATGTCTTTATTTCCAAGTAGGTTTTCTGCTTTATCAATTGCTTCTTTCAACTCTTCACTATCAATCGGTTTTAACAGATAATCAACTGCGTTTAGTTTGAATGCTTCAATTGCATAATGATTGTAAGCTGTTGTGAAAATAATTTGAAAATCTACCTCATCCTCATTTAAAAAATCTAAGATTTCTAATCCAGAATATTCAGGCATTTCAATATCAAGAAATACAATTTGAGGTTTAAACTCTCTGATTAACTTTATTCCAGAAAGTAAATCATCGGCGTCTTTAATCTCTTTAATTTTGGGACATTCTTCTTCTATCAAAGTATTTAAAACACTTCTTGCTTTTAATTCATCATCAATTATTATTGCTTTCATGTGGGGTGATTTTTTTATGATAATTCAGTTACAACAATTGTATTGGTATGTCAATAGTAACTGTTGTTCCAATTGCTTTGGAATCCTTATCATATTTGTCTTTAATATCTAGTTTTATCGGGTTTTTTCGAGTTTTGTTTAATAAATCAATACGTTTTGCATTTGCTTCTGATGAGAACGAAACTGGTTTAAATGCTTTTCGCGTATTGATTTCATTTGATGCTACTCTACCAACTCCATTATCATCAATTTTACAATGTAAGACACTCTGATTTTCATTTACACTAAAACAAACTTTTAATTTTCTATCTTCCTTTTTATGCAAAAGTCCATGTTTAATGGCATTTTCAACATATGGTTGGACAAGAAATGTCGGGATTTCAATAAAATCTTTATCTATATTTTCAGCAACTTGTACTTCGTAAGTAAAAGAATCTTGAAAGCGGTCTTTTTCAAGTTCTAAATAAAAGTTCAAAGCAGCTAATTCTTCTTCTAAAGAAATCTTATTTCTCTGACTATGTTCAAGGTACATTCTAATAAGTCTCGAAAACTTAACTAAATACGTTCTTGCTAATTTTTTCTCGTTGTTTAAAATATAATCTTGTATAGAATTTAATGCATTAAATATAAAATGCGGATTCATTTGACTTCGTAAACTTTCTAGCTTCAAGAAAATGTTCTCTAACTCTTTACTTTGTTTATCTACAATTAATTTTTGCTTTTCTTCAAACTGCTTATTCTTTCTATTGAAATAATTCCAAATTGTAAAACCAAACAAACCTGTTAAGGCAAGGAAAAACCACCATTGTTTATAAAAAACTCCAGCAACATTAAATTGAATTTCTTTTACATCAGAATACACATCTCCCTTTTTAGCTCGTAACTGAAAAGTATAAGATCCTTGAGGGAGTTTATTGAAAATTACCTTATTACTTTTTGAAGTTTCTTCTTCCCATGCTTTATCATTGTCTGATCTATCTATTAATCGATATTCGTAAGAAACATTCTCGCTAGACAAAAAACCGGTAGTATTAAATCCTATTTCTACTTTTTTACCATCCGTTGGAATGGAATAAGAATCTGCAAGTTTTTCATTAATGTTATCTATACTAATGGAATTAAAATATGGTTCAGGTTTAACAACGGTATTATTATCAAAAACGGTTTTCGTATCAAATGAAAACAATTCGTTTGAAGTACTTGCATACAATCGATTTTCAATCACTTCTAAGCCAGTAAACTCGTATGAAGGAATCCCATTTTTCTTGGTTAAATTTTTAAACGTTTCTTTTTCTAAATCAAATTTTTGAAGTCCTCTCTCTCCTGCAATCCAAATCGTATTATTACTATTATCTACGCGCAAAAAACTATTGATATTTGAGAGTAATCCATCTTTAGTTGTAAACTGTTTGACTACCTTGTTATCTTTAATTTTAAACAGTCCGTTTTTAAACGATAAACACCAAATAACACCATCCTTTGAACCTGAAATATCTCTGATATAAAGGGATCGATTATTATATTTAATCTCATGATAGTCAACTAAATTCTTTCCAAAAGCAAATAAACCTTTAACAGTACTGAAATAATAATCTGGAAAATTCTTACCACTAAAACAACTGTAAGATCTTGTAAGTGTTAACTTATGACTGTTCTTCCAATTTCCATGAGCTTTATTTATATCTAATAAAACTGCTTTATTTCCTGTTGCAATTAATAAACTATCTCGAGATAAAAAGTGATGATCCTTTGCGTTAAGGTTTGAATACTTCTTTAATACTTTAATCTTTCGATTTGATAACTTAAATGATTCTACTTCACGCGAACCTTGTATGAAGTAATTATCTCGAGACTTATTGTAAAAAATGTATTTAACATCCTCAAAATTTGGATAACTATATTTTTCAACAGAATTCAAATCGGTGTTATGCACAAAGAACTCATCTTTTTCTCCTATTATAAAAAGCTCGTTAGACTTTCCTTTTTGCATTTTCCGTAAGGCTTTATTTTCACTTACTTTAAGGTTTGATTTAAAATCAAGATTAGGAAAAACATGTATTCCTTCATGTTGTGTTGTAATCCACAAATTATCATTCTTATCTAGAATAACATCTGTTGATGAAACACCTTCTAATAATTTTCTTTTAAAAACAAACTCATCATTTATAATTTCATATATATAAACACCTCTATTTGTCATGATAAACAACTCCTTACCTAATACTTCAATTTCTTGGATAAAATAATTGTCTTTTGAATTTTTGGAAATAAACTTGAAATCACTTTCTAAATCTTTATTTAGTATGATTTTATCTGAGGTACCATCGCTATTAAATGAAATTAAAAATAATTTATCTTTCACTGATTTTAAATAGGCTCTTCTATGTCTTTTTTCATTTATAGGTGCTTCTTTCTGTAAATCTCTAATAACCAAGCTGCTATCAATTTTATATAAACCTCCTTTAGAACTAAAGGAATAAGCTTCTTTATTTCTAAAATAAAAAGTACTATGAAATAGCTTTAAATTACTCTTTGTTTTAAAGAGAATTTCTCCAGTATTTTTATCAAGTACTATTAATTTTCCAGATTGCGAAAGAAACAATCGATCACCATCAATTTGTATGATAGGTAAATTTCCTTGAAAGAAATTTTTAAGATTCTTAAATAAAATTACTTCATCATTTTTCACACAAAAAATTTGGCTTGCTAAATTCGTATACCAAATAACATCGTTTTCATCTTTTGATAAAGAGAATACAGACAAACCAACTTGTTCCGGGTGAGAATAAAATTTGAACTCAAACCCATCGTATCGAAACAATCCTTTTTCTGCAGCCAACCAAACAAAACCTTTATCATCTTCCAAAAGACAATAAAACTCTTTTGTAGGCAATCCTTCTTTCTCTGTAAGATGAATAGAGATTGGTTCTTGTGCTGAAAGTATTCCAACAACAAAAAAAACAAGAAGTCTTAACAAAATCCTCATATATCAAAACTACATTAAAAAACGGATTTTAAACAATTTAGTTAATATGCAAAGATACTTGTATTGTTTAGGAATTGAGTTTATGAATTTCCAAAAGGAAAGTTTCAGTTTCTAAATGACATTATCATCAATTAAAAAACCCACTCAACAAAACGTTGAGTGGGAAAATTGCTATGAAAAAGAAGCTAACACGTCTGTTAGCATGTTGTTTATTGCAATTAGCGTGCCAAAAGGAATAATATTTATAAAAAGAAACATGTTCGGAGATTAAAAAGAACCTTCCGAACATGTTTACGCCTAACTAAATCAACAAAAACTAAACTATAAGTATTTTCAGTGATTTTATACTAAAGGTTTCCCTTTTAATCTTGATTCTATTCTACGTTTTTTAACCGTAATTCGCTTCATGATATCCATTAGCGATGAATCTTTTGTTTTCTTGTAGATTTCGTTCAAGGCTAATACTAATCTTTTTGCTTCTCTAGATGCCACAACTCTGTCACTAGTTGACATGTTTTTCATTTTTGCTTGCTCAAATGCTAACGCTTCATTAATGATATCCATAAAAACCTGTTTTTTGTTTAACTTTAATCAAATATACATAAACAAAATGGTTTTCAGAAGTATAAAGTAGTATTTAACAGAATTTTAAATTTTTAGTATTGATCTAACAAAAACTTAATTAAATCCGTTGTTGTTACGATACCAACCAACTCTGTATCACTCACTACTGGAAGTGCGTGAAACTCTCTTTCGGATAAAATCTCAGCTACTTCTCTAATGGTATCTTTCGCCTTTACTGTTACTACATTCTTTGTCATCACTTGCTCGATAGTAAAAGTGGAATTCAGTACAACATCAACTTCTGTTTCGTACTCTTCAACAGTTTCGGCATAACTTACTCTCATTAAATCGGTATGACTCAACATTCCAATTACTTTTTGTCCTTGTACTACAGGAATATGTCTAATTTGATGCAGTTTGAAAAGTTCTTCTGCAGTTGTTAAATCGTCAGTTGAATTTAAAGTGATTACATTATCACTCATGATTTTTGCGATAGGTTCTCTTTTTCTCATAAGAAAGATGTTCTAGATATTAAATTATATATGGATTTTTACATTTTTACGGTTAAAACGGGAAGTGATGCGTGATTTACTACATCTTCAGCGATGCTTCCTTCCAGGAAATGCTCTAAACCATGTTTTCCATGTGTTGGCATTATAATTAAATCACTTTCGTTGGTTTTAGCGAATTCCAAAATTCCTTCCTCTATGCTATAATCAGAAACTTCTGTAACATTAACTACTCCATCTTTTCCTAGTTTATTTAAAAACTTATCCACTCGTTCTTGCTTCTCTTTTGTAGTTCTGAATTTTACTCCAGGAGTATTCACATATAGTAATTGTAAGTCACAATTAAATACACTTAATATATCTTTCGCTCTTTTAAAAGGTTCGATAAAATCATCAGAGAAATCACAAGCAAAAATTGCTTTTTTAAATCCGTCTGCCACTGGTAATCCTTTAATTACCAACACTGGAATGGTAGAGTTTCTGACAACAACTTCGGTATTTGAACCGTAAAACATTTCCTTTAAGCCAGTTGCTCCTTTTGAAGACAGAATTATTAAGTCTGCTCCTTCCTCTTCAGCTACTTTATGTAAGCTACTAAAGCTTTTATGATGCTTTATAATTGGTGTAACTTTTACATCTTTTAAATAAGGTTTGTCTAAATACTCTTGAAACTTTTTCTCCGTTAATTTCAATTCAAAAACAATTTGTTCATGAACATACGCTTCCGATACAGAGATAACAGAATTCGATGTTTCTAACATATGAACAACTATAATTTCAGCTTCGTTTGTATTTGCAAAAAACGCTGCAGTTCGTAAGGCATTTTCTGAATGTAGAGAGAAATCTACAGGTACAATAATTTTTTTCATTTTGACTAAGCTTTAAAAGATTATAGTATAAAAGTACAGCAGGTAATCTTTTAAAACTATGATAATTGTCATGTTGAAAAACTAAATTTTAGTGACAAGTAGCGTTTCGTTCAACGAGGTTACTCACCGCAGCAGATGGTGAGATATAAGGAATATCTAAACCTAATCCTCTCAAAATAAACAGCACTCCAATGGTAACTACAAATACTGGAATTATCTTCTTGAAATAACGATTTAATCTAAAGTTCGTGAATTTCCCAACATACACGATTGAACTCATTAACGGAATCGTTCCTAAACCGAATAAAACCATGTATAAACTTCCGTATAAAGTTGAATGCGTTGCAATGGCTCCTATGAGTGCCATATACACTAATCCGCATGGTAAAAAACCGTTCAAAAAACCAATGGCAAAAAATGTATCGTTTCTTTTTTGCTTTAATTCTTTTCCTAAAGCAGATTTTACTTTGGTAATGTATGAGTTTAATGTTTTTGTTGCTTTTAGTTGATAGACCAACTTTGGAAAAAGTATAATTACAATCATTAAAACTCCAGTAAAAATGGATAAGTGTTGTTGAAAGACAAACAATTCAAATCCTCTACCCAGTAATCCGAAGATTACACCTAGTAATCCATAAGTTAATAAGCGTCCACTATGATAACTCATTAATTGAAAGAATTGCTTCACTTGGTTTGTTCGATCCAACGGTAACATAAATGCAATTGGACCACACATTCCTAAGCAATGTAGACTTCCTAACAAACCTAATATGAACGCAGTGTATAACATTAATATATGATTTGCTCTTTATAGAAATACTTTTGATTATTGTAAGTAAAATCGATCACGATATCCCAACGACCGCTTACCAAAGCTTCATCTGAAATAACCAAACTATGTTGATTTGTATTAATTTCTATTTCGCTATCTAAAGCCTTGTTCGATGGACGATACAAAAAGACTTTTCCTTTGATTTTTTCAGGAGTTAAATCTTTAGGAAAAACAACTTCCACGCCATCAGATACTTTTTGAATTACTAAAGGATACGCTAGCTTATGTAAGTTTTTGGTAGCATCAATATTGTCTTGATACTTTAATTCCTTCTGATAGTAGTTATCTGTTACTAAATCGTGATTATATGCATTATCGCTTACCATAGTTACCACCATTACCATAATAAAAGTTATAAATGCTGCAATTGCGATCACTATTCCTGTACTCCATTTTATTCTCATCTTACTTCTTTTTTATTACCAAAACTTTCTCGGTCCGAGGAAATTTGTGGTTGTTGTTTCTATCAACTTATCCTTACTATAAACTCCGACTGTGAGTTTTACTTTGTCTTTCTTTAATTGAGATTGGTGCAATTCAATAAATAAAGAACCTTCTGCCATACCTTGCTTTGGAACTCCAAACGTTTGATGTGTTACTACTTCAATCTTTCCGTCGTGTGATAACAACTTGTAGGAGATATCACCAATCTCTTCTGTTGTTTTATTGACAATTTTATAGGAATAAACATTACTAATGATTCCATTGTCTTTGCGTTCGTATAATTGACCTGGCAATCTGAATATTTTTGCTTCTACATCGTTTCTTAAGAATAACATTCCAATTAGCACACCAAATAAAATGGTAAGAACGGCTGCATATCCTTTCATACGTGCTGTGAACTTGAAAGATGTTTTCTTCTCGATGTTATCAATACTTGCAAAACGAATCAACCCTTTTGGATATCCCACGTTTTCCATCATGGTATCACATTCATCAATACAGGCTGTACAATTAATACATTCTAATTGAGTTCCATTTCGAATATCAATTCCGGTAGGACAAACATGTACGCATTGTTTACAATCAATACAATCTCCTTTTCCTGAAGCTGCTCTGTCTTCTTTCTTATTAAATTTTGCTCTACCTTTTTCTTTTTCTCCTCGCTTGTAATCGTATGCAACAACAACGGATTGATTATCGAGTAATACACCTTGTAATCTTCCATAGGGACAAGCAATAATGCATACTTGTTCTCTAAACCAAGCAAAAACAAAATAGAATACTCCTGTAAAAATCAATAAAGCAATAAACGTTGACACATGATTGAACGGTCCGTTTTGAATGTATAATAACAGTTTATCACTTCCAATGATATAAGCCAAGAATACATTTGCGATTAAAAAAGAGATTACGAAAAAGACGAACCATTTTAATAAACGCTTTTTAATTTTCTCAGCGTTCCATGGTTGTTTTGATAAACGGATCTGTTTCCCACGATCGCCTTCAATCCAATATTCAATCTTTCTGAAAACCATTTCTAAGAAAATAGTTTGCGGACAAATCCATCCGCAGAAAACCCGACCAAATACTACTGTAAACAGCGTGATAAATACAACACCGATAATCATGGATATGACCACCAAATGAAAATCTTGTGGCCAAAACGGATAACCGAAAACTACAAACTTTCGTTCTAGTACATTGAATAATAAAAACTGATTTCCTTTTATCTTAATAAACGGAGAAATAAAAAGGAACAATAATAAGGCATAGCTTACATATCCTCTATACTTGTAATATTTCCCTTTTGGCTTTTTAGGAAACACCCAAGCACGTTTACCTTCCTTGTCTATAGTCCCAATACTATCTCTGAATTGTTCTCCCTCGGGTGTTTCCATCTGTTACCTATTAAAAACTAATTATTACAGTTAACTATTATTCTTTTATGCTTTTTAAGATTGCTTCGTTATTGATGTTGTAATAAATTCAACATAACCTTCCTCGCAATGACGTATTTCATTTATCTCTGTCATTACGAATTCGGGATACCGAATGAAGTAATCTTTTTTATTGATTTTCGTAATTCTGTCAGGCCGAGTGATTCTATACAGAATTATTTCAAGCTTTTTTAAATCTCCCTACACGGCTCAATCATTTTACCTAAGTTATTCACGTAAAACGTTATTTTTCAGTAAAACACTCGAAGTGACAATCTCGATTATTTTATTATTCCTCTCCAGTCCAGATTTCTCCTTGTGGTTTTTTAGGTTTTGCCGGAGTTGTTCCTCCTAAAGAGATTACATAACTCGCAACTTTTTGAATGTCTTGTGGTTTTAATACACCTTTCCAAGCTACCATACCTTTTCCGTCTCTACCTCCTTTGTAAATAGTATTGAAGACATTTTTAAATCCTCCACCTAGAATCCAATGTTCATCGGTTAAATTCGGACCAATACCTCCTCCTCCGTCACGAATATGACAAGAAGCACAATTTAGGTTAAAAACAGCTTTTCCTCTTTGTAAGTCAGAACTTTCTGTTAATAAAGCCACGCTTTCAATATCAAAAGCATTCGGTGTTTTTTCTTTGTACTGCTCCATTTCATATTTAGCTTTTGCCATGGCTTTTTCATATTCCATCTCTGGAGTATCGCCTCCTGCGATATGGAAACGAATTAAATACACCACACCAAATACAATGGTTGCGTAGAATAAATACACCCACCAAGGTGGCAATACATTATCCAACTCTTTAATTCCATCGTAGTTATGATCTAAAATGATCTCTTCTTCTTCCTCGATATCACGAGATCTGGTAAAGCGTTTGTATAACTTTTTAGCCCAAGCCCATTCATCAATTTCTTCCGGAACAATTCCGTCTTTCTCCATTTTAAGCTCTTCTGCTATCTTCTGCATGGTAACACTGAAATATTCTTTGGCTAATACTACTAAACCGAACAATACGATTAGCGTCCACACTAATGGATTTTCATATAAACTGAACGGATTTTCGTAGGCTAGTACTGCTTTTATGATCGCCCAGAAGCTCACAAAAACAAATACAATATATAGTATCGATTGAAAAATTCTTTTCATGATTAACGGTTTAATTGTCTAATGGTAAATTGCTTACTTTATTGATATACTCTTTCTTTGCCGTTGCTACCCACCAGAACAGCAACACGAAAAAGGTGAAAAATATGGTTAAGGAAATGATTGGATAAATCTCTATTCCTGTAATACTCTCTAAATGATTCTTTACAAATTTTAACATCGTTCTATTTTTTTGAAAGTTTATCCTTAACGTCCTTTACTTTAATATCTACACCTAATCTTTGGATATAGGCAATCAGTGCTACAATCTCTCTGTCTTTCATTTCCACGAAAGGCAATCCATTTTGCTCGGCATACTTTTTACTTTCTTCGTAATTCTGAACAAAGTCAGGATCGTTGTATAAGTTCTGCTGAATTTGCATTCCTTGCTCATCCATACTCTTTTGCGCATTGGCAATGTCTTCATCCGTATAAGGAACACCTAGTTTTACCATCGCACGCATTTTTGCTTCTGTTTGCGATTTATCTAACTTGTTCTTGATAATCCATTGATAAGCCGGCATGATAGATCCTGGCGAAGTACTTTGTGGATCGTACATATGATTAAAGTGCCAGTTGTCGTTGTACTTTCCTCCAATACGATGTAAATCCGGTCCAGTTCGTTTACTTCCCCATAAGAATGGATGATCGTACACAAATTCTCCTGCCTTAGAATATTCACCATAACGTTCTACCTCACTTCTAAACGGACGAATCATTTGTGAGTGACACGATACACATCCGTTTGAGATGTAAATATCTCTACCTTCTAATTCTAAAGCACTGTATGGTTTTACTTCCTCGATATATGGAATGTTAGACTTGACCATTAGTGTAGGGACAATCTGAATCAATCCTCCAATAAGAATCGCTATCGTTGCGTAGATGGTTAATTTGATTGGCTTACGCTCTAACCAAGTATGCCAAGTTTCTCCTTTTGTTCTGTATTTTGAAACTTTTGTTAATGGAGCCGCTTCTGCTAAATCATCTGTAACCTCTTCTCCTCTTTTTACTGTTTTTACGATGTTATATAACATTACAATAGCACCAACTATGTATAAACTTCCTCCGATGGCACGGATCCAGTACATTGGTACAATTTCTTGAACTGTTTCTAAGAAGTTTCCATAAGTTAATGTTCCATCAGGATTGAATTGTTTCCACATGAATGCTTGCACAAATCCCGCTACGTACATTGGTAATGTATAAATTACAATTCCTAAAGTTCCTATCCAGAAATGGAAGTTCGCTAACTTTCTAGAGAATAATTTTGTTTTGAATAACTTCGGTACTAACCAATAAATCATACCGAATGTCATAAATCCATTCCAAGCTAACGCTCCAACGTGCACGTGTGCAATAATCCAATCGGTAAAGTGTGCAATTGCATTTACATTTTTTAAGGATAACATCGGACCTTCAAAGGTTGCCATACCATACCCTGTAATGGCTACTACCATGAATTTTAACACAGGATCTTGACGTACTTTATCCCAAGTTCCACGAAGTGTTAGTAATCCATTGATCATTCCTCCCCATGACGGCGCGATTAACATTATTGAGAATACCACACCTAAGTTTTGTGCCCAGTTTGGTAAAGCCGTGTATAATAGGTGGTGTGGACCTGCCCAGATGTAAATGAAAATTAACGACCAAAAGTGAATAATCGATAAACGATACGAGTAAACGGGTCTGTTAGCAGCTTTCGGAACAAAATAATACATCAATCCTAAAAATGGTGTTGTTAAGAAAAATGCCACGGCATTATGTCCGTACCACCATTGTACCAATGCATCTTGAACTCCTGCATAAACAGAGTAACTTTTTAATCCGCTTACAGGTAACTCTAAACTATTAAAAATGTGTAACACCGCTACCGTAACAAAGGTTGCTAGGTAAAACCAAATCGCCACATATAAGTGACGTTGACGACGCTTTAAAATCGTCCAAATCATGTTTACACCAAATACCACCCATACTAAAGCAATGGCAATATCAATTGGCCATTCTAACTCTGCGTATTCTTTAGAAGTTGTATACCCTAAAGGCAATGTAATGGCGGCTGCAACAATAATCAACTGCCAACCCCAGAAATTAATGTTACTCAGCAAGTCGCTGGCCATTCTTGTTTTTAACAAGCGCTGTAACGAGTAATACACTCCCGCATAAATTGCATTTCCTACAAATGCAAAAATTACCGCGTTGGTGTGTAACGGACGCAAGCGACCAAAACTTAACCAGGAAATTCCGTCGGTAATATTGGGAAATAAAAACATGAACGCTAAAAGTAATCCTACTGAAAACCCGACTATTCCCCATAGTAAGGTTGCGTAGATAAATTTTTTCACGATTTTGTTATCGTAATAAAATTGTTGCATCTCCATAATTAATTGAATTATATATCTATTCTTTGTTAGTTTTCTCTGTGATTAACTCATCATCGAACAACATTCTTACAGAAGGTGTGTAGGTATCGTCATACTGTCCTCTTTTCACGCTTACAATGAAGGCGATAAAAAACACAATCGCTACAATTACACTGGCCGTAAGCATTACATATATCACTCCCATGTTGTTGAATCTTAATTACGGATCAAATGTATTCTAGCATTCTTCTTTATACTATGACATCGGTCATGTTTGGAGAATTTTCAATAATCAATTACCAATTATCAGTTATCAAATTAGAGGTTAGGGAGTTTGAAGTTGAAGGTTAGAAGCTATTACCTGTCACTTCGAGTGCGCGTAAGAATGAAGCGTGTATCGAGAAGGGATGTTTTGAGTCGGAAGTTTGAAGTTGGTAGGTTAGAAGTTTAAATCACTCGTCATTGCGAATGAAATGAAGCAATCTCCTCATTACAAGCAGAATGTCACTTCGAGTGAAGTTTAAAAGCGTTAGCGATTAAACTTTGTATCGAGAAGTGTTAGGGAGTCCTAAACTCGTTCTCGATACAAAACTGTTTTCCACTTTGTTCCAATCAATTTCACTCGAACTGACAGGAACGTTTATTATTCAAGTAATTGATAATCCGCAACTATGATTCATCTTTTAAAAACTTATGCAATACACCAGGAAGAACCTTTCTCTTTCCTCCAATAGTAGCATGACTATAATGTAAATACTCTTTAAATTGATTTTTAGTAAAATCTTTTATTGGGAGTTTGTACTCAAAGAAGTGCGAAGGGTGAAAACGTTCTCCATTTTTTTCGATAAAATAAGTATAAAAATTAGCCCCTTTTCTTGTACCACCTTCAAAATATTGACCTGGACAATCAGCATTAAAAAGAATGCAAAAAGTTTCTCCTACGTAAACTGTTAATTCCGCTATCAGGAGGTCGATATCTTTCTCTTCTTTATAAGTAATAGGATTATTTATAATTTTATCAATCTCAAATTCTAAACTTTCTAAAGTGAAGTCAAGTTTATAACCTTTAGCTGTATATTTTTTAGCAACTTCTTTTGCTATTTCAGTTGGATTACTTTCTTCTGAGAGGTTAAACATAATAGCACTTTTCAGATTAAACTGGCCAATACATCTTTCTTAAAGGTACCAAAGCCTTAGTTTCTGTATCTAATTGTTCGTAATATTCAACAATTAAATCTACCAAGCGATCTAAATCCACTAAAGTAATTTGAAAATTCGCACGTTCTGCTTCATACTGTGCCTCTTTAGTAAACCCAGTTGTAGAAACATAAATTCCTCTTGTTGGTGGACGTAACCCTCCAATAAAATTACGTAAATCTGGAGCGCCAATTTTATCTTTACTTTTGGTTTTATGTTTGACCTCTGTTTTTATGATAGGCTCTACCATTTCCAATCCATCAGGAGAAGCCATAATATCACTTCCTAAGTCAGAGCCTCTACTTGTTAATCTAGTTTTATAACCCATTCCTCGTAATATACCAGCAACTAATAATTCTGTTTCTTCCCAATTCAGATTATAAACAATATCTTTTATAAACTCTGTTGATCTAGCAACGGCGTCTTCTTTTAAAGTTTCTAGAGCTTCTTTTTCATATTGCTCCTTAATTTGTTTCTCAGCCTCTAGACTTCTCTGATTAAATTCCTCAACTTCTTCATCTGTAAGGTATCCAGGATGTGCGTGGCAAATATCATCATACACTTCAAGAGATACTTCAAAAACTGTCATAATTGCCCCCAAAGTATTCTTCGATGATATTTCTAGATCATCTCTATAAATATAAGTGCCATCCCATTCTACTTTTCTATAATGGTTTTGAATATAGTTTTCATCAAACAAATAATCTGATTTTATTTCTCCAAGAAAGTAAGAACGAGCGGATGAATCATAAGTAATTACTTTATCTCCAATATTAAAATCATTAAAAAATCGCCAAATTTGTCCTGTACATTGATTTAACTTTCCTTGACTCCAATCGGGATATGCATGAAATAATTTCTCTTTCAAGCCATCATAATCAATACCTTTATTCAATTTACCAATTTCATTCCAACCAACGGCAATAATACTCTCATTGATAAAATTATCGATATATATACTACCTCTACCTGCACGCACCATCCAAACTTTAAAGTCTTCTTTTTTCTTATTCATTTTAATTGATTTAACGGGGTTCTTGAATAATTCTATCGCTAAAAAATGTACTAACTATTATACTCGTTCTTTGCTTTGATTATCAAATCTTTTATTAAACTCATATTTGATTTTAAATCGGTTTCATTTAATCGCACTCGATAGTTTCTGTACAACTTATCATAAGTTAATATATCTAAATCTGAATGTTCGAGTAATTGATCAACCTCTTCGGATTTCTCTAGTTTTATGTGTAATATAACTACGGATTTCCTAGGAACAAACGAGATAAAATTATTCGCAATATTATTAATCTCCAGTCCAATGTAGTGTTTGTTATATTTTAAATTGTACTCATCAGTTACTTCACCTAATTTGCTAAATACTTCCTGCGTAAGTTTTACGGATTTCACTGAGGCTTTTTTCTCCCAATAAACTTTATCTGTAGGCTCCGCAACTGTATCTTCATCTAACAAGTCAAATTTCACCTCATCTAAAACTTTTGTAAAAAACAACGAGATATTATCTCCAAATTTCACAGCTTTTACTTGAATCGCAATTAGCGGAATAAATCCATTAAAAAGAGAAATAACATTAAGAAATCTACTTGTGATATCTTCAGCAATAATCACAGCACAATGATTATACTGTGGATTCTTTTTTCGTTCCAAATCCCAATACTCTATTGTTCGTATTATGTGCGACTCGTCGGTTTTACCTAACTGAATTTCTACTTCATATCTCTTTTTATCCTCTGGGTCATATAAAATTGTGTCGAGTCTTCCTCCGCCTACTAAAATCTTTTCCGTATCACGAAATTCGAGCTCACCCAAACCTAGCATTTCAGGGTCCTCTTCTATTCTGGCTTGCAGCCATTTTTCGTTAAACTCCTTACTGTTTTTTAAACTTATTATTTCTGGTTTGATGTAGTTCATCGTTATTTCTTCTTTATAAAATTAGTGTACATGTTTTTTATCTCCTAGATAGAAGTTAAAACATATTCTTTATCATGTTCAAATCTTGTAATTTTTGAGATATCCCTACCTTTTTTGGGTTTGTATCTCCCAATTTTATAGAAGTAGAACCTGTTATACTACCAACATGTCTAGTTTCTGTTTCCACCCAATAACAAAATGTTGTTTTATCGTCTACGGAAACGAACTTATCTAAGGTCATGCTTTTAACTTTATCAAAATCCCACTTTTTATGAAATTCTTTTATAGTATTACGACAATCTTTAGTGTATTTTGTAGTTTCCATTTTTTTACCTTTAAAAAATCCCGCTCAACAGAAGTTTTTTGTTTTTACGGCACTAAATCTTTAGAGATAAACTCAAGTATTTCTTTTATAACAGTTTTAGTACTTTTAGAATCTTCTTTATCTACTATTAATATTTTGTATTGTTCTTCCACATTATTGGCAAACCAAATTCCTTCTTGTTTAATTAAATGGATCTTTTTACGAATATCTGAGGCTAGTTGAATTAAGGGCTCTAATCTTCTATCAAACAAAGCTGGATTTTCTCTTTGATCTAAAGCTTCTTGAATAAACGGAAATAGCATTTTATCGCTAAACACTGTATAGTCGATTTCTTTCTTTATATTTCCTTCCTCATTATAATTACCATTGACAATTTTATAATAACTATCAATGGTATTGTTGACTAAAGAGCTTGCTGGAAAATTCAAATAAGTTTCATTTCCATTGTCAATCTTATAAGTTGTTAATAATTGGCTTCCTCTATTATTAAACTCTAAGAGTAAATCATTAACTTCATTTTTCTTTTCATATTTAGTTTTTGAATGGTTATCATAGATATTATATATCTCATCGAAAAATAAGGGCAAATAATCTAAAACACTGTACAGCCTGTTGAACGTATTTAACCAAGTATTATCAGTACTAAAAAAAAGCTTAAATCCTTTATAAATTGACAATCGATCTAAATCTAGAATTCTGGTATATTTTTTTGAAGGAGTTCTGAATAATAAATTCATTACATAAGGATTCTTCCTTTCCGCTTCGTAAAATTCTTTTATTCTGCCTGCTTTATCATCAATGTCTTTAATTATATTTTCAAGATCAGTTTTTAATAAACTAATTTTATATTCCGCATCTTTTTTTTCTAAATCTTCCGTTTTTTGTTTCTCAGCCATTAAACCATCCAAGAACAGTTGTTGTTGAATTTGATTTGCTTTAATTTGCATGTAAAAAGCTAAAAAAGTAAACAATACTCCTACTAATGCTATAAAGGGGTTCATTATTCCTCCAATAGTATCACCGATGGGACCAGTTTGAGTAAAATCTAAATGAGTATTTAAGGAATTACTCACAAAAAGCGCAGGAGCTATAAATGAGAAAACAATAAAAAATATAGCAATCCCTAATATCCATTTAGTGATTGAATCCCATGTATTAATTTTTTCAGTTTTAATAATTTGTTTGTTAGTCATTTCTCTTTCTCTCTTTTTATTATTTACTCCCCAACCTTTAACTGCCCATTCATTAACATAGGTAATAACCAATCGCGTAACTCAGAAAGTTTTTGGTTTTCTTGTAGGCGCTTTTGGATTTTAGAGAAGATTGGCTTTACTTTATCATAAAACTTCTCTATTATTTCATCAGTGGGTTTTACTACTTTATAATTTGTTATAAAAGACTCAAACAACAAATTTTTTATTCCACTTGTTTTTCCTTCCCAACCAAATAGAACTCCTGCATCGTATAACTGATTCCATAAATGAGCAAAATAATAAATTGATTTTTCATCTTCTAAAGTAACTACCTTGCAAAAATTAGAACATATTAATGGATTAACAAACCTCTCTAGAGTTTCAGAAATAATGAATGACATTCTACCTGTAGATTGCGTTGGGCTTCCTCCAGATATTTCAATGATAAAATCTCCAACCTCTAATATTTTATGTTCGTTTTTTTCTAATATAAATCGAGTTGGTGACTTCACTTCTCCTTTACCATTTAAACCATTGAGGTCTGCCCCTCTAATACAAGAAACTTTTGTTGTATAATTTCCTTGTTCTGAATCTTTTCCCCAATCTCCACTTTTGTCTTTTTTTATCCAAGATGCAATAGGTAATACCTCCCACCCGTCAGGAATCTCTCGTTTTAGCGCTTCGTTATACACCATTTTTCCTCCAGATGACTTGTATGGCTTTCCGTTTTCATTGGGGAAATCAAACTGTACAAACCAATAATCGTATAACAATTTAGCCATGGCTTCTAACTCTTGGTTGATTTTGTTGTTGACTTCTATTTTAGCGTCTAAATCGTTTAAAAACTTACAAATAATACTTCGTTCCCTTTTTTCAGGCAACCTAAATTCTAAGTTAAATAGTCTCAGCTTATCAAGCTCTCCCTGGCCTGTACTACCATCCATAAATGTCTGAATTAAAAGTTCTTCTTTAAAAGACATATAACTAAAACATTCGGTTAAATAATAATCATTTAATCTTAAAATTAAGACATGACTATCAGTAATTACAGTCTTTCCTTCAGGTAAACTTCTAACAAATGCACATCTTCCCGCAGTACCTTGTCCTGTAGAATTAAAAAGTAAATCACCCTTTCTTATTATTTTTGATTCACTAAACTTTTTATTTGAATCATGGAATCTGGAAAAACTATAGTCTATTTTATTGTCTCTTATGCATCTTTGATTTAAAACAATAACATCACTTTCTTCAACATATTTTGGTGTAATTCCCTTTAATGACTCAGATACATATTCACCTAATTTAAACCAATTATTCATAAGAAATATTCCTCAAGTTTCCATTAATACTTTCTTCTAACTCTTTTGATTCAGCAAACAAATTCTCTAGAGAAGTTTCAAAAGCATTCATTTTGGCTGTAAACTCTTCAGCGGCAATATCAACATACTCAATTTTTACTTCAAAATACTGCCCAGCACTTAAACTGTAATTTTTGTTTTTAATATCGTCATAGGATACTACTACCGAGAAATCGTCTTTAGCCTCTTTCGCATTAAAAACATCAATAATTTGTTGCTCTTCGTCTTCCGTTAATACCGTTTTTTGGTTTTTTCCTTCCTTAATCTTTTCTCCTAAGTTAGAAGCGTCTATTAACACTACCTCTTCGGTATTGGTTTTATCTAAAAACAAAATACTCACATTTGTTCCCGTAGTGGCAAAAATATTTGAAGGCATGGAAACTACTCCTGCCAACATTTTACTCTCTACTAACTTTTGACGAATTTTTTTATCAATACCCGATTGTGCGGTAATAAAACCTGTAGGTACAACAATGGCGGCTTTTCCAATATCTGACAAGCTGTGCATAATATGTTGTATAAACAACAAATAAATAGCCATCGATTCCTTTTTCTTATTGGGTATTTTAGGAATCCCTGCAAAGAAGCGTTCTTTGTTGGCTTTGCTATCTAAATCGTCTCGATAATCGCTAAAATCTAACTTAAACGGTGGATTCGATACGATATAATCAAACTTTTCTAATTGTCCGTCTTCTTGTTTATGATAGGGTTTTAAAATGGTGTTTCCTTGAATGATATTTCTAATAGAATGTACCAAGTTGTTTAAAATTAAATTTAAACGCAGTAAGGCAGATGACTTTTGCGATATGTCTTGCGAGTAAATAGTACATTTATCTTCACCAATAGCATGTGCAATATTCATTAACAAAGTTCCCGATCCTGCACTTGGGTCGTAACAGGTTGCGTTATTTATATTAGTATCGGTTACCATACAAGCTGCCATAATTTTAGCTACGGCATGTGGTGTAAAATACTCGGCATACTTACCACCACTGTTGGTGTTGTAATCTTTAATTAAGTATTCAAAAATAGTGGCAAAAAAATCGAACTTTTCACTAAAGATATGTTCAAAACTAAAGCTGGTTAGTTTGTTTACCAAAGCCTTACAAAAGGCATCTCTATCATCGGTAACATATTTACTAATATTTTCAAACAATACTACTTTTTCACCACCTTGAGTAAGTACTGAGAAAATATCATTATTATCTTCTGCAATACTTAATAGGGTTTGATCAAAAATATCAGCAAACTTCTCTTTGTTTTGTTGTTCAAACAAACGCGATAAGAAGTTTTTAGGAGCAATTCGTGCTGTGCTTTCGCTTATTTGCATGGTAAGCATTTCCAAATCGTCTTCAGGATATGCTTTCAATGCTTCATCAAAATTGTCAGCTTTTGCTAATGTTGGTTCTAATTGTTTTAGTTCATATACATATTTATCGTTTAAAAACTTATACAAAAAAACCTGTGTAATAATTTTAAATTCGTTCCCATCATTCCCCAATCCATAATTGGCACATACACTTTTTAAATCATCAATTAGTGCTTTGGTTTGGGCTTCAAATTGCTTTGTCGTCATCTAGTTATTCTAATTTACATCGTCATTGCGAGCTGTGTTTACTGAAGCGAAGCAATCTATTCTTTTAATACCTTAAGTTTATCAATAAACAGATTCCTTCGTCGTTATCTCTGAAATGAATTCAGAAGTAACTCCTCGGAATGACGCTTTACTATTTAATACACGGCGTAACCGTTGTATTCGTTCATATATTCTTTCACAATCATACTATTAATACGTTTAACATCTGCTGTATTAATAGGAATGTTCTGTTCTTTTTTAAATTGTTGTATTACTAAGCGCATCATCATTCGTTCTACGTAACTTTCGTTTTCTAATACTTTAGCATTTTGTAATACTTCTTTATCTACAGCTGTTTTTAAGCCTTTTAAGGCTTCGTATAATTTACGTTCGCTATCTGTTAAGGGATTTTTCTCCACTAAACGTTTATGAATACGTGCATACTTAACATCGTAATCGTACTTTGCCTTTAGTAATTGATTTTCGCGTTCAAGCTTTTTCGCTTTATCATAAATTTCGTTTAAGGCTTTAATATTGGCTTCCATTTCTTCTTTAGAAACTTCAGTCAAATTTTTCTTTTTAAACAAACGTTCTAGTTCTTCACGTAACGATACAAAAACAGGGTCGCGTTGGTCAAAGTTTCCACCTAACATCTCGCGAGTGCGTTGCAAGGTTGTTTTTAACGCATCTGCCAACACCATTTCTTCCTCTTTTACTTTGGCAAAAGCGAAAATAACATCTTCTAAAGCCGTGTTTAAAATATTATGTGTAGCAACATTATTTTCTAGTGCTATTTTGGTGTTAATCATTCCCAACCTATCCTGAGCTAACCTAGCGAGTAAATTTATCGTTCTAAAATCTAACTTTTCGAGCAACTCAAAATTCCCCGATAAGCGTATGAGATTATAGAGTTCTTTCGCACTATTTAAAGCTTTGCTTATATGTCGAATTTCGGTTCTATCATTAATTTCATTAATTTGATTTCCAAAAACGGTTGGATTTTCGGTGTCAAATTTAAATAGAATGTCTTTGATCTCTTCTATTTCCTCTTCTATTTCTTCGGCAGATTTAAAGAGGTTTGAATAGTGTTCTATTTCATTTCCTAATTCACTCTGTAATTCGTTAAAGTAATCTTGATTGGTTTTGTCAAACTCTTTTTGAATATCTGCAAAATCTACCACAAATCCATATTTGTGTAATTTATACGTTCTATTTACACGAGTTAACGTTTGTAGTAAATTGTGAGATTTTATTTTACGCCCGATGTATAACTTCTTTAATCTTTTCGCATCAAACCCTGTTAACAACATGTTATAAACGAACAAGAAGTCTATATTACCTGACTTAAAATCGGCAACCCAATCTTTACGATCTTGTTTAGTTCCAATATCATGCAATATAACTTGAGCACTTGTTACCTTACTATCCTTTTTCTTTTTATTTCCGTAAGTCAATTCTTGCTCAGCGGCAATTGGTAAGCTTGCCTGGGTACTCAGTGCATAATTTTCCTGAAATAGTTCATACATCATTTTTGCCTGATCAGAAGAATCACAAACTACCATCCCTCCAATACTATTGTCATCCATAGATATACGGGCTTGTTCCATGTCTTTTACAATGTAATCAAGCATCGGTTCTACAAATTTACGATGCGCATATACTGCATTTTTATCACTATTTCCTTGAAGAATTTTTATTTCATCTAAGGTTTGCTGTAGGGTTAACTTATAATTGGTTTCAATTTCTTCACGAATCAAACGTAAGGTATATCCATCTTTTATAGATAAGTTATAGTAGTATTTATGAATATAATCACCGAACAAAGTTCTAGAGTTATATTCTTTACCTAAGAGCGGTGTACCTGTTAATCCTATTTTAATAGAGTGTTTGTCTGCCAATTCTAAGTTTGCCAAAAAACTTCCTTTTGGATTATAACTTCTGTGTACTTCGTCTAAAAAGAAAACACGCTGTACACTTAAATTATAGTCATTGTTTTGAATAACATTTGGGTCGTCTTTAAACTTTTGAATATTCACCACAGTGATTTCACTCTTGCCTGAATCATTATGAATAATCGCTGTTGATTTAATATCTTTTGTAAACTCTTCTCTACTATTTACTTTATGTACAACTAAACCTCGGGCAGTAAATTCTCTTGCCGCCTGTGTTAGTAAATCCAAACGATCAACAATAAAATAAAACTTTGGAATAACATTTTGCTTCTGATAGTAATGCGTAAGATGTTTTACATTAAAATAAGATAAGGCTGTTTTCCCAGAACCTTGCGTATGCCAAATAATTCCTTTTTTTAATCCTTCATCTAACTTTTTAGCAATGGCTTTGGTAGCAAATAATTGCGGGTAACGCATAATATGCTTCTCCAACCCTCTTTCTTCCTCAACATAAGCAAATGCGTATTGTAATATGAATTGTAATCGTTCTTTACTAAATAAAGAAGTAGCTATTTGATTGGTTGGTGTGTCTGGAGTTTTATTTGATAGAAATTCTTTCGAATTTTTAATACTCAATAAATTCGTGTCTTTTAATACGAAAGTTTCCTCTTCCTCGCTCAATTTTTGAAGTATACTATTTAAATCAAACGTTTCTTCTTCTCTAAAGTAGTTGAATATTGGCTTGTGATAGTTTGTAGTACTATAAAACGCTCCTTCTAACATCAGTGAATCATCTTCACTATACTTCATATTGTTAGAAAACACCATTACTTGTGTAATATTAATGAACTTTCGGAATTTCCTATTCCTAAAACGAGATTGCATACGTTTATGTTCAGCTAATACACCATCTCTATTATTCGGCTTTTTTACCTCAATAAAAGCTAACGGCATTCCATTTATCAACAAAATAATATCTGGTCTAAAAACCTCATCATCTTTTTGATAAGGTAATTCCGTTACTACATGAAAAGAATTCTTGTTAAAATTGGTAAAGTCGATAAGTTTAATTCCAGATTGATCTACAAGTTTTTTATAAAACGCTCGTCCTAAATCTTCATTTTCTAATGATAAAGATACTTCCGAAAAAACCTGTTGTACTTCGTTATCGGATAATCCTGGATTAATCGTTTTTATTTGTTGAAAAAATATATCTGTGAAGATATTAGTACTTTGATCCCATTCGCAATCCTTTAAGGAAAGGTATTTATAACCTAATTGCATTAAATGCAGTATTGTAGGAATTTTTACTCGGGAGTCTTCGTTAAATTTCATAGTCTATTTGGTGTATTCAAAATGGGGATTTTAAAAGTAGTATTATTTGATTATATAAGCAAGTCTCTTTTTTAATACAAAACCATCAGCGAAGTTCGCTGGAGCTTTCGCAAGCCTGCAATTCCTTCCCCGAAGTTCGCTGGAGCTTTCGCAACCGTACAATTTGATCAGCGAAGTTCGCTGACGTTTCAGCAAGAGTACAATTTCATCAGCGAAGTTCGCTGGCACTTTCGCAAACCAACAATAGGTTCGGCGAAGTTCGCGGAGGGGTTTTATCTTGGTATTCTTCTTTTTTGCTGTTGTTTTTAAGGAATTCAACTGTCAGTTCGAGTGGAATTGATTGGAACATAGTGGAAAGCAATTTTGTATCGAGAACGGGGTTTCAGTTACAAATTACATCTCGATACAATTCTTTGCTGCTGTCGCAACTAAGAATCACTCGATGTGACAGTATCAAATCGTCATTGCGTCCCGAAACTTCGGGAGAAATGCAATGCAGTGAAGCAATCTTAACTTCGAAAAGAAGATTACTTCGTCTTATTACCAAACTAAATTTGGCACAAGCCTCGTAATGACGCGTTCATTCGTAATTAAAAATTCATAATTGATTTTCCCTCAATGAAAAGCTTCACTTACCATGAGCTTTGTATCGTTTACTTGGTTTTAGATTTTATTAACATCCTGTGTATCATTTTCTTGCTTATTTCTCCGTTATCTTAGTAGTGCTACAAAGCAGATTTTTAATCGGCTTTTGCAAAAAAGAAAATGTTTAATTTAAAAAATTGTAATTATGACAACACCGTATGTAACGCGTTATCGCAATGGAGAATATCTGCAATACATGAAAGATGTTCTAGAATTAGTAAATAAACAAGATGTTGATACTTTATTATTAACGAATCAACGTAATGCACTCGCTAGTATTGTTTCCCAAATTGATAGTGCTTTTCAGCAAAGTTTAGGAAGTGCCTTAACTCAAGGAATTATTGAACTTGACGATCGTAGAGATAAGGCTTTTATGGGGTTTAAATCGGTAATTAATGGATTTACCTATCATTTTGACACTGCTAAACAAGTGCATGCTCAAAATGCTTTGCTTGCCATAGATAATTATGGTAAAGATATTACTCGTAAAAGTTATCAGGAAGAAACGGCTATTGTTAGTAGCTTGGTTAATGATTTTGAATCGCAACCAGAATTAATCACTGCTGTTACAGAACTCAATTTAACGGATTGGTTGAATGAACTGAAAATCGCCAATACTGCTTTTGCTTCTAAGTATTTAGAACGTGTGGGTGAAACTGCTGCAAATCCGCTTGCTAATTTAGTAGAGTTACGCTCGCAAGCTACGATAGCCTATCGAATTTTAATTAGTCATATTCAAGCACATCAAGTTTTGAATACCAATGCTGCTTATAGTATTATTATTGATGAGGTTGATGTGTTAACCAAGCAGTATAATCTCGTAGTGGATAATCGTACTTCTTCTAACACTGATAGTCCGATTGACTTACCTATTGATGATGGTATTACGGGTGAAGCTGTGTAATTACATTAGTTCTTCTCGTTGTTTATATTGACCGTAGTGTAATGCTGCGGTTTTTTGTTTTTATAATGGTTTTATTTAAATTTTCGTAATTACGAAAGAAATACAGAATCTTAACCTCAGAAAAAGATTACTTCGTCGTTCCTCCTCTTAATGACGTTATTATTGTTGTCATTGCGAACGAAATGTAGTGCAGTGAAACAATCTCAACTTCGAAAATGAAAGATTACTTCGTCGTTCCTCCTCGTAATGACGTTATTGTTGTTGTCATTGCGAACGAAATGGAATGAAGTGAAGCAGTTCATCTCTGATAAAACACTTTCTCCATTCTTTTTTCCATTGATGAAAAATGAAATCGACGCAAGGAGATTCAAGAACACTTAATCCAATAAAAATGAAGTGAACTAAACAAAAAAATCTAGTCTTCATAGATTTTCTCTCTTAAAACCTCATCCTCGAAACGAAATGAAAAGAACTCACACTTCCGTTGGTCGTGTTCAAACAGCTTTTCATTTTTTCCGTTGCTTGCGGTGGATTTTAAGGTTCAATCTCTGTATGACCTTTTATTCAGGTATGCGTCATTGCGTCGCGAAACTTCGGGAGAAATGCACAATCTCTCCTTCGAAAATGAAAGATTACTTCGTCGTTCCTCCTCGTAATGACGTATTCATTCGTAATTAAAAATTCATAATTGCTTCTATATCGTCATTGAAAACAACTTTGTTTCGGGTTGTTTTCTTTGTAATCGCATATCAAAAGCCATGCAAATGTTCCTTATAAATGGTCGTGC
>JAKVCX010000008.1 GCA_022448525.1 Tenacibaculum sp. | reverse complement strand
TCAACTTAACTTCCTTATTAGTAGTTGGTAACCAATCAGATAATCGTCTTATTCTCATAGAGTGCAAAAATACGGCAAATATTAACTAATTCACATATATTTGGCGCTGATTAACCAAATTTCTATTGAAAATGACCTGTAAAAATTGTGAAAACGTACTCGAAGACGATGCATTGTTTTGTGAAAGATGCGGTGCAAAAGTTGTTAAACATCGAATTACGTTTACTTTATTATTGCAGGAATTATTTGCTAGTTTCGGTTGGGACAGCCTGTATTTTAGCACCTTAAAAAAGATGGTTTTTACACCTCAGGTAGTTCTGCAAGGTTATCTTGATGGTGCTAGAAAAAAGTTTGTCAATCCGTTTGCATATTTAGCTGTTGGTGCTGCTTTATCCCTTATCATATTCAATTTTTTCTCAAAAGAGTTTGTTGATGTGAATAACTCTTTTAACATTTCAACGAAAAACACCTGGAAAGAGAAAGCTGAAATGGATATTTCAAAACTTAAAAATGTTTCTGAACAAGAAGTACAAAAATTAAAACAAGAACAAAAAAACGCACAAATGGCATTAAAATTTGGTGATGCTTATTTTGATATCTTCGTCAGATACTTCAATATAATTTCGTTTTTGTTCATACCGTTTTACGCATTGATAAGTCATTTAACATTTCGTAAACCAAATAATTACGGAGAGCATATTGTAATCAATAGCTACTTACAGGGAACTACAATGTATATCTCTATTCTGTTTTTTTTACTAGCAATGCTAATATCTCCCAGACTGTATCCTTTTAGCACTATCGCTTTTATACTCTACTATCTATTCGCTTTTAATAAATTATATAAGCTAAATTTCAAACAAACGCTACTTAAATTCCTGCGCTTTTGTATAGTATGCATACTTGTTTTTCTAACTATTGCTATTCTGGTTAGTGTAATTTCGGTTCTTATCGGAATAATTGTGAAATATAATAATCTGAATTCTTAATAATTACTTTACTATTAAATGAGGTACTACAGTATTTTTCCAATCAATTACTAAACCACCTGCTAGGGAATGCGCTATTTCTTTACCATATAAATACTCGCATAAATACAATGCTGCCTCAAAAGATTTTGCGCCTCCTGCTGAAGTAATATATTTTCCGTCGTGCACAAATAAAACATTTTTTCTAATATCTAAATCAGGAAACCTTTCTCTCATTTTATCAATATCTGATGGAAAAGTTGTAGATACTCTATCGTCTAATAATCCGGCTTTTGCTAAAACAAATGCTCCATCGCAATGTGAAGTAATAAATTGCGCTTCCTTATCAACTTTTTGTACAAATTCAATCATTTCTTGGTTTTCTAAATCAGAATCCAAATGATGTTCTGCACTAGGAACAACCAAAATATCAATTTTAGGTAAACTATCTTTTTTATAATTAAAATCAGGCATAATTCTCATACCTTCAAATGTAGTTACTGCTTCATCTGTATCTGCAACAGTAAAAACATTCATTGCTTTAATTCCTTCTCTAAATACTGTGTGCTGAAAAATATCAAAAGGGGCAGTTAGTTCCGTATTGTATGTTCCATCCATTATTAAAAACGCAACATTATATCTATCTGATTTTAAATCCGGAAAAAACTTTTTTGATTCCTTTTTAACTTCTTCATCTTTTTCATTTTTATCTTTAGAATTACTTACTAAACAACTTGTAAAAGTTAGCAACAAAAGATTGAGCAAAATATATTTTTTCATTAATTGATTTTTAGAATGTTTAAAAATAAAAAAATCTTTTTGTTCTGTTTTTATTAAGAAATCTAAAATCTCTTTAACATATTATTAAGATTATCTGATATAGGGTTTCTTAATTTCGACTAATTTTTCAATAAGAAAACCATGAATACAAAATTACTTACAAGGTTCTTGGCCTTACTTTTTGTCTTTGGAACAGCTTTAGATACTGAAGCTCAAAGAAGAAAGAGAAACAAGAAAAATGATAAAAAAGGCAAAGCGGTTGCCGCTAAAGCTCCAAAAGCAAAACCAAAAAAAGGAGCTATTCAACCTTACGAAAAGGTGGTTACTAAAAAACATAAAACAGACGAAGGGCTATTTAAAGTTCATACTAAAGATCAAAATTATCTTTTTGAAATTCCTGATACATTATTAGGAAAGGAGATGTTGATGGTTACTAGAATTGCTAAAACCGCGACTGGAATTGGTTTTGGTGGTGGTAAGCAAAACACTCAAGTTTTACGATGGGAAAAAAAACACAAGAAAATATTATTACGTGTAGTTTCTCACTCAATCGTAGCTGATAGTATTTTACCTGTTCACGAAGCGGTTGTGAACTCTAACTTTGAACCAATTTTATTCTCTTTCCCTATAAAAGCTTTCAGTAAAGATTCAACAGCTACTGTTATTGATGCGACGCCTTTATTTGCAAAAGATGTTAAAGCTATTGGATTTCCTCAATTCAGAAGAAGACAGTACAAAGTTACACGTATGGACAAAGAGCGTTCTTACATTGATAGAATTAGCAGTTATCCTAAAAACATTGAAATCCGTCATGTAAAAACATATTTATCTAATCAACCACCTTCAAACAGAAGTGTTGGATCTATTTCTATTGAATTAAGTAACTCTATGATTTTACTTCCTGAAAAACCAATGAAACGAAGATATTTCGATCGTCGTGTAGGTTGGTTTGCAAGATCTCAAACAGATTACGGATTAGACGAACAAAAAAGTAAATCATTAACTTATTTAGATCGCTGGAGATTAGAAGTTAAAGATGAAGATATTGAAAAATTTAAACGTGGGGAATTAGTTGAACCTAAGAAACCAATCGTATATTATATTGATAGAGCTACTCCAGAAGTATGGCGTAAGTATATTAAACAAGGAATTGAAGATTGGCAAGTTGCCTTTGAAGCTGCTGGATTTAAAAATGCAATCTTAGCAAAAGATCCTCCTACGAAAGAAGAAGATCCAGAATGGAGTCCTGAAGACGTTCGTTATTCTGTTGTAAGATATTTAGCTTCGCCAATTCCAAATGCAAACGGACCTCACGTAAGTGATCCGAGATCAGGAGAAATTTTAGAATCTGATATTAACTGGTATCATAATGTAATGACTTTACTTCATAATTGGTATTTCATTCAAACAGCTGCTGTTAATCCAGAAGCTCGTTCTAATAAGTTTAAAAATGAAATTATGGGTAGATTAATTCGTTTCGTATCATCACACGAAGTTGGTCATACCTTAGGTTTACCTCATAACATGGGAAGCTCAGTGGCTTACCCTGTAGATTCATTACGTTCAGCAACATTTACAAAAAAATTCAGTACTGCACCTTCTATTATGGACTATGCTCGTTTTAATTATGTTGCACAACCAGAAGACAAAGGCGTAGCAATGATGCCCAATATCGGTCCTTATGATAAATATTCTATCAACTGGGGATACAGACCAATTTTAGATAAAACAGCAAAAGAGGAAAAACCGATTTTAAATTCATGGATTGCAAAAAGAGCCGGCAACCCAGTTTACAGATTTGGACATCAACAAGTTGCTAACATTATCGACCCAAGTTCACAGACTGAAGATATTGGAGACGATGCCATTAAAGCAAGTACTTATGGTATTAAGAACTTAAAAAGAATTCTTCCAAAATTAGAAGAATGGACAACTGAAGATGGTGAAACGTATGAAGAATTAAATACCATGTATGGGCAGTTATTAGGCCAATTTAATAGATATATGGGACATGTTAGTTCTAACATCGGTGGTGTTTACGAACATTATAAAGCAGTTGGGCAAGAAGGAGCTATTTATTCTCCTGTTTCAAAAGCTCATCAAAAAAATGCGTTACGTTTTATCAATAAGGAATTATTCTCTACTCCAACTTGGTTAATTGATAAAAATATTGCAGATAAAACTCAATTTTCAGGAACTGGAGAAAGAATCCGTACACTTCAGGTTCGTACTTTAAATAGAATTTTAAAGCCAGGTAGAATGGTTCGTTTAGTAGAAAACGAAACTTTAAACGGACGTAAAGCATATACTTTATTAGAAATGATGAACGATTTACGTCGTGGTGTTTGGAAAGAATTATATACTGCAAATAAATCTGTAGACGCTTACAAAAGAAATTTACAAAGAGCGTATTTAGACAGAATGGATTTCTTACTAAATAAAGCTAAAAACCAAAGAGGAACAAACAACGGGGGTTACTTTAAACAAACAGGTGTAAATATTAATCAATCTGATATTAAACCTGTGGTTAGAGGAGAATTAAAACGATTAAAGCGTGATATTCAAAGAAATATTGCTGCGTCAAGAAATACGATAACGCGTTATCATTTCCAAGATGCTGTTGATCGAATTAATACAATTCTTGATCCTAAGTAATATCTAAAACTATAACATATGTAAAAGAGGTCTCAAGTGAGACCTCTTTTCTTTTTCTGAAAAAACAGAAAAACCATTAACAATTAAACTACTAGATTATTTTATTTCGTTGATTGGGCTTAAATGATGTTTATCAAAAACCTATCCCCTAAAAAATAAACTTTAAACCCAATCCGAAATAATTATTGTGATACGATCGATAGGCGGTCGTATTTATATTGTTATTATTTGAATTACGACTTATCAAATAAGCTCTTGAAGTCAACATCCATTTTTTATTCAACTTATAAGATGTATTCATGTTCAACCTTACATATTTGTAATTCAATTTTTGAATAGTTGTTCCAGTGGTATTCAACTTATCAAAAGCTCTGTAAGCGAAGTTTGGAGTCAGATTAAAGAGAAAACTTTTCGATTTAAATTTCAATTTAAAGGATGTACTAAATTCATCATATCCAAATTGATTGTTTGTTTTATCCATTCTCTTTTCATATTCCAATTGAGGCTCTATATTCCATTTTTTATTAAAAGGAATCTTGTAAAAAACAGAGGTATTTATATAATCCCAATTTCTTTTTGAATTAGTTTCTTCTTCAATATTTTGAATATTATATTCTCTTCCTGAATACGCAACATTAAGACCAAATGAATGTAATAAACCATTCTTCCATTTAACTTTTCTCGTCGTAAAATTTAGTCCATAAAAGTTATAAGCTACTTGTCTGCTTTCAGAAGCATCAAATGTTTTATTCCCATAATTAAATTCAAAAACCGATCGATTTCTTTTTGAAAATCGCATCAAAAATCTTGATGAAAAATTCCATCGATTATAACCTAATGGCGTACTTAATTCATTCGCATCTAAATCTTGTCCGTTTTGACTTTTAACTTTATAACTCAAGGAGTTTTCCCACTTTGTCGTTCTTGAAAAATTATATGCGTATTTGACTCGTGCATTAACAATACTTGTTTTAGCATTCTCTTGAGAGAAGTAATATCGTAACTGAGGATTAAGACTTACTTTAAATAAACTGTTAGTCCATTTTTTTGAATAGGTTGAATTCAATATTAAGTCTTGATATGCACTACTAGCAAATAGTTCGCTTTCATTTAACACCTCGCCATCTGAAATTAACATACTAGGAGATTTGTAAATATTTGTTTCGTAACCTGCTAATGAGGAAGCTGTAACTTTTAGCTGAGAGTTGGCACAAAGAGTTCCTAGAACACAAAAAATTAGAGTTGTGTACTTCATAAATTCTAGAATTAAAAAATTAAATAAGAATTACTTTTCTGCTAAAAGATCTTGTGATTTTAACTGAACTTCCTTTGACTTTGCAATCGGTAAATCATCTTGATCATTTGCATTAATTGTATGAACAATAGGTGCATTAATTTTCTTATCAATTACCAAATTGAAATAAATAGAAATTCCTAAAATTCCTATAAGAAGGAAAACATACGGAAAGGGTGATTTTTGATATTTCATATTCTTGTACTTTGATTTGTTAACAGGATCATCAAATAAAACCCTATGATTTTTTTAATACTTTTTTCATTCCCGTTTTATTGGCCAATTGAATCCCTAATCCAGGACGTACATTTACTTCCATAATCAACGGTCCCATATCTTGATCAATTACAATATCAACTCCCAAATAATTTAAAGGAAAACTAGCTGCAGTTGCTTCAGAAATTTTAATAATATCATTCCAATAAGGAATTTTCTTCCCAAAAATTTGATTTCCATTATCAGGATGAACTTTAAAATAGCTCTTACCATCATAAGCATTTGTAAGTGTTCCTTTTTCCATATCAATTCCAATACCTAAGCCTCCTTGATGTAAATTAGCTTTCCCATCGGACTTATCTGTTGGTACTCGTAACATTGAAATTAAAGGTTTTTGATGCAATAAAATCACTCTAAAATCAGGAACGCCTGCTGGATAAATTTCATGAAAGAATGAATGAGATTCAATACATTTTTCAATCAATACACGATCATCAGAACCCAAAGAATACTGTCCCATAATAATAGAAGCCATGTGAAGAAAAATCTCTTCTTCCTCGATAATTCTTCCGCTACTAACCCAATTACCATCTCCATTTTTTTTAAGAATTTTTATTCCTCCTCCTCCACTTCCGTTTGCAGGTTTTATAGCAAGTTTATCATACTTCTTAACAATATTCCATCCTTCTTGAATTTTACTAATACGTTCAATAACTGCATACGTTTCTGAACAAGGAATTCCTTTATCATGTAAAATTTCTTTAGCTAATACTTTATCATCAGCAAGTTTGTAATACTTTCTTTTATTATTCGGGTAAATCAAGGAAACATTTCTTTCATTAATTCCCATCGCTTCAAAATTATTATGAAGACTTTTTCTGATAATTTGCAACATAGCTAGGAAATTAAACTGTTAAACCTTTGATATTCGAATAATTTTAAACCGATCCACTTACCTAACATTAAAGACATTACTATGATGATTAAAAATAATTCTGGTAATACTAGCAATGTAATTTTTATAGTATCTGATGAAAACACCAGATAACACAGCAAAATTGCTATTAACGTTTGTCCCATTTTTCTCAACGCACTTTCGTAACCATCTTCCTCAATAGCTCTTGTAAATCTTTCTGCAGTTATAGAAGTAACAATTATTGGAAAAAATGAAAGGGACTGTAACCATTTAATTTCATAATACAAGCCAATGGAAATTAAAAGCAATATCATGATAACAGAGGAAGACAAAACCACAACCATTTTTGGTGTATGAAGCAATCCCCATTTATGAAGTGGAACTGAAATTAAAACCACTAAGACAGTAATTAAAAAAAACAAGAATATCCCAGTAAAAACTCCCGTTGTTGTGAATGTGAATGAGATTAAAATTGGTAGGAAAATCCCATAGGTTTTTAGTCCGATTACATTTTTTAGTAAAGCAATTAATAATCCTCCTAATGGAAGCAACAACATAAAATCTAAAATATGTTTTGAGATTAAGTTACTTTTCAACAACCCAATAAATGAAACAGGATGTTTTAATAAATTATTATTTGAAATTGAATCTATGAACGGAATGTGATTTACTTCTGAGATTTCATAAGCGTAATCAAATAAAATCTCTTTAGAATGTGTGATGAGAAATTTATCACCTGAATAAATTTCGAGATAATTTGCAGGTAAAAAAGCAAAATGATTATTTAAAACATCAAAAGGAATCCATTTTCCATGTATATACACCTCGCTCCATAAATGAGAAGTTCTTTTTTTAGTATTCTCAAGAATTAATCCACCTATCAATCTTGCAGGAATTCCTCTATTTCTACAAAGAGCAACAAATAATCTTGATTTTCCATTACACGAAGCCTTGTTTTGTTCAAAAGCCTGTAAAGCACTTGTTAAGTCACTTATAGGAGCAGAAGGAATTTCATAAACATATTTATAAAGATCTTGAATTAATGATTTTAAGTTTGTGCTTCCTTGTGTTAAAGTCTTCGCTAAAGAATCAATTTTATCATTTGTAACTTCAATATATTTTTCCTCTTGCAAATAATCTATTTTGTCATAATTAATAGAAGTTGGAAGGCCTAAGTTTTCAGCAATTTCATATTTCTTCGCTTTTCCTTTAAATAAAAAACGATACTGAACAAAAGAATTATTTACATTTTTCTCCGATCTCCAAATCCCTCTACTATTATCTTCTTCTTTATTTATTGAAAAGTTCATGTTTTCAGAAACTTCAACTTTATTCTCTATCTTTTGTCTTTCATTATCAATAGGTAAATAAGATTTTATAAATACTTCTTTTTCTTTAGATTTAAACATGTACTTATAATTCACTTCATAAACTTTACTTGGTAAAAATGTTTCAAATGACTCTTTAATTGGTTTAATTTTAAAACTCATAGAAACAAAAGCCAATAGAAGCAGTACTTTCATCGTTACATTAAAACTTTGATTCATATTTAGGGTGTTTTTGTTTTATATCACCCTAACAGGAAGTAATGAATTAACCCTATAGAAATTTTTATATTTGTTTTTAGGTTTGTAATGTATGGCGAAATCACTAGGCTCAATTTGCGAGGAACTTATTTTTAAAAAAGTATTTGAACAATACTTTCAAATTGTTTGCAACTTCATTTATTCTAAATGTGGAGATCATTCACAAGCACAAGATTTATCTCAAGACGCTTTTGTAAAACTTTGGAATAATTGTGCGAAGGTTCCTGTAGAAAAAGCTAAATCTTATTTATTTACAATTACTAAAAATGCATTTTTTAATGAGTATGAACATCAAAAAGTAGTACTTAAATATAAAACTGCAAATTCAAATAGAATTAATAAAGAAGACCCTGAGTTTGTGTATAGAGAAACTGAATTTCAACAAGAGCTTAACGCCGCTATAAACAGACTTACAGAAAAAGATAGAGAAGTTTTTTTATTGAATCGAATAGAAAAAAAGAAGTACAAAGAAATCGCTGAATTACTTGATATTTCTATAAAAACAGTAGAAAAAAGAATGCATGCTGCACTCTCAAGTTTAAGAAATGACATTAAAAATTATAAATTTTAATAGGGTTTTTAAAAACAAACTGGTTGTATACATAAACAACTCATTATAAGTTTTATGGAAGAAAAATACGATGATACTTTTTTAGCTCGATGGCTTTCTAATGAGCTATCGGAAGAAGAGCTAGAAACATTTAAAAATTCTGAAGATTTTAATAAATTCTCGGCTATTATTTCTACGCTAGAAACTGCGGAGTATCCTGACATTGATGTGTCAACAAACTTCCAACAGACTTTACAAAAAATAAAAGACCAAAACACAAGTAAAACTAAGGTCCGAAAATTAAATCCGTATTGGATAAGTAGTGTAGCAGCTTGTTTATTAATTGCTTTTAGCTATTTACTTTTCTTCCAATCTATAACATATACAACTCGAATAGCAGAACAAATTGACATTAAACTACCTGATAACTCTAAAGTAATTTTAAACGCCGATTCTAAACTTAGTCATAAACGATTTGGTTGGGAAAAAAATCGCGAATTAGAACTTTCTGGTGAAGCATTTTTTAAAGTTCAAAAAGGAGAAAAATTTAGCGTTAAAACATCTCAAGGAACTGTTAGTGTTCTTGGTACTCAATTCACGGTAAATTCAAGGAATAATTTTTACAATGTAATATGTTATGAAGGAAAAGTAAAAGTTAAAACTCCTAATTCCTCAGATATTATTTTAACCAAAGGCGAGGCGTTTAAACTTCATAATAATAAAGGAGAGACCTATTCAGTCAAATCTGAAGAACCAACTTGGCTACAAAACCAAAGTTCTTTTTATAACACCCCAATTCTGCAAGTAGTTAATGAGTTAGAACGTCAATTTCCAGTTGTAATTATAGGTAAAGAAAATATAAAACCTGCTTTTTTCACTGGACGTTTTTCTCACGAAAACTTAGAAAGTGCAATTAAAACAATTTTTGTTTCTATGAATATTCCTTTTAGCTTTGAAGAAAACAAAGTTAAAATCCTGAAATATTAGTGAATAAATTAATTTCAATTTTCTTTTTTTTCATCGTTAGCTCATTCCTTGGAAATGCTCAAAATCAGAAAGTATCTTATGTAAATAAGAATTTGAAGGAGGTTATTACTGAAATGGAATCGCTATTTAAAATTCGTTTTTCTTACAACAGTGAATTACTAAAACAAGAGAAATTTAATTTTACAGGATTTATTGACTTAGATATTTTCTTAATCGAAATTGAAGTTCAAAACAAACTGACTTCAGAATTTATCGATCAGAAAAACATTATTTTAAAAAGAAAAGACATCAACTCTTCTTATTTACTGGATGAAGTAATTGTAACATCTGAATATTTAACATCTGGATTTAACCAAAATAAAGAAGATGGTTCAATTGTATTAAACCCAACTAAAATGGGAGTTTTACCAGGACTTGTAGAACCTGATGTGATGCAAAGTTTACAATTACTTCCGGGTATTTCAAGTCCTACTGAATCTGCTACTAACTTACATATTAGAGGAGGAACTCCAGATCAAAATTTAGTATTATGGGATGGAATAAAAATGTATCATCAAGGGCATTTATTCGGAATGATTTCAGCATTTAATCCCTATATAACAGATCGTGTTGATATTTACCGAAGTGGAGCTAGTGCAAAATACGGAAATAGAATTTCTGGAATTATCGACATGCATTCTTCTAATGACATTTTGGAAAAAACCTCTGTTGGATTAGGCAGCAATTTATTAAATGTTGATGCTTATGTAAAACTTCCAATTATAAAAGATAAGTTAGGAATTGTTGTTTCATCACGAAGAGCTTTGACCGATGTTTTCAATTCTATAACTTATCAAAAATTAGGAAATAAAGTATTTCAGAACACAAAAATTGAAGAAACAAATCAACTTACACAAGCAGAAGAATTAACCGTTTTGAAAGATCAATTTTACTTTACAGACTTTAATGCAAAAGTTATTTGGAATCTGAATAAGAAGAATAGAATAAATGTAAGTGGACTGTTTGTTCGTAATGAGCTTGATTATGCCAATCAAGATTTTGAAGGTGAAAGTTCAAATGACAAATTAGACTTAAAAAATACTGGATTTAGTATTCAATCAAGTCATATTCTGACTAATAAAATTAATTTAAACACAAATATTAATTACTCCGATTATCAATCAGAAAATAGTTTGATTCAAACTAATAATACGGACGATGAAAGCTATAATAGAACTAATAACGTAAAAGAAATTGGAGTAACTATTTCATCTGAAATTTTATTCTCATCCAATAAAAAACTTCTTGTAGGAGCAGAATTCGCCGATTATAAAGTAAATTATATGATTGATTTCTTAGATGGATCTGAAAATGATGAAACCACAAATAATACTTTAAGATCGACTAACTTTTTTGCAGAATACATCTATAATTCTAGTAAATGGCATATAAGATCGGGAGCAAGAATTAGTAGATTGAACAAATTAAATGAAACATTTTTTGAACCTAGATTTTATGTTGATTATGCAATTGGCAAACATTTGAAATTTAAAAGTTCAGGAGAACTTAAAAACCAATCTATTAGTCAATTAATTACATTTGAATTTAATGAATTAGGACTCGATAATAATGTTTGGGCTTTGGCGGATAATGAAGACATTCCTGTTTTGAATAATTATCAATTTACAACAGGAATATTATACGATAAAAATAACTGGAAAATTGATATTGAAACCTATTATAAATATACAAATGGCTTAACTACCTCTACCCGAGGATTTGGTTCTAATTCAACAAGTAATAATTATTTCTCAGGAAATAGTAGCGCTTATGGACTTGATATTTTAATCAAAAAACGAATCAATAAATTCAGAACTTGGTTAAGTTATTCTTTAAGTAAAACGCTATTCAATTTTAAAGATTTACAGGATTCCAATTTCTCAGGAAACTTTGATCAACGACATGTTATTAGTTTTTCTAATACTTATAAAATAAATCAACTTCAATTTTCTTTAGGATGGCATTTTGCAACTGGTAAACCTTTTTCTGCTCCTTCTAGAATCGGAACCTTTACCAATGAAAATAACGAAACAGAGTCTATTTTAGAGTACGATTCACAAAATAATAATCGACTCATTAGTTACCACAAATTAGATGGAAGTATTCTTTACGACTTCAAAATTGGAACAAAGAAAAATACAAAAGCTCGTATCGGAATTTCATTTTTAAACATTTACAATCAAAGAAATGAACTTGATAAGTTTTTCAATTTGGATTCTGAAAACTCGGAAATTATTGAAGAAACTTTAGTCGGATTACAAACAACTCCAAACTTAGTATTCAGAGTAACTTTTTAACTGTAAGTAAAATTACATATCCTCAATTTTTATCTTTTTAACTAGTTTACCTGGTTTTACTCCAAAACGATTGGTAAACACTTTATTAAAATAAGATCTACTATTCAATCCTATAGCAAAAATTACCTCATTAATAGATTGGTAAGTATTATTGATAATTAAGTCATAAGCCATTAACAACCTTATTTCAAGAATTAGTTTTACAGGAGACAAACCTGACTTTTCCTTGATGATTTGAGAAAATTGTTTGTGACTATAACCACATAATTTGGCTAATTTATTTACCGTAAAATCTTTATCTGTAATATTTTCAACGACAAGCGTATTCACTTTTTTCATTAAATCCGCATAAGCTCCACTATAGGCTACAGCCTCGCTATTTATACTTTGAAGTTGTTTTTGGTATTGATCTTTTTCAATTAAGAAATTGATTCTTGTGAGTAACTCTGTATCTTTAAAAGGTTTGACTAAACAATCTTTAATTCCTAATACCTTTTGTTTTCCGTCTACAAAATCTTTAATGGAAGTTGTCATTAATAAATACGGAATATTCTTAGTTGCATCATGTTTGTTAAGTTCCGCTTTTAGTTCGTAACCATTTAAAATCGGGATTCTTAAATCACTTAAAATTACATCAAAATGTAGTTCCATAATTTTACTCAAAGCTTCAACTCCATCGAAAGCAAACGTACAATTGAACTTAGGAGATAATAATTCATTGATATAATTGATAATTTCAATATTATCATCAATCACTAAAATTGAAGGAGCATCTTCTGGTTCTTCCACTTCAATAGTAGTTTGAGAACTTATATTTTTAAATGTGATTTTCTCCGTAGTTAGATACTTATTGTAAGTCTTTAATTCAAGTGGTAAATTAATTTTAAACAAGCTTCCTTGCCCCTTTTCACTTTGCAGTTTTATGCTTCCATTTAACTTAGAAATTAATTCATTTACGAGTGATAAACCAATTCCAAAACCTCCATAAATTTGATTTTGTTTTGATTGATAAAAACGATCAAAAATGAGTTCCTGTTCTTTCTTCGCAATTCCAATTCCTTCATCTTTCACGGTAACCACTAATTCATTTTGTAAAAGTTCTGCAGAAACAAAAATTGACTTTTGTGGAGGTGTATATTTTATGGCGTTTGAAACAAGGTTATTTATTATTTTCTTTAGACTATCATAATCGTAATCTAATTCTCCCACCAAGTTTAAATTAGACTTATAAAATAAAGCTATGTTTTTTATCTCAGCTACACCCTGAAAGGAAATCACACAATCTTCAATAAACTTACCTATTGGAAGTGCTAAGGTTTCATGATTTACGTGTTCTTTTTCTAATTTTGACAAGGTTAAAAAGTTAGTCAACGAATTCGCAATATTTTCTGTACTTCTTTTTGCTAAGCTGGTATACTTTAAAACTTTAGAATAATCCATCGGATTGTTTCCTATAAGTCTTAAATAACCAATAATTATGGTAATTGGCGTGCTAATTTCATGTGATAAATTCTCTATAAATCGATTCTTATAATCGGTTACAGCCTTTATTTTTTCATACTCATAGAAAAGTTCCAATCGCTCTTTTTTACGTTTAGAATGAAAAATAAAAAACATGAAAGCCAAAACAGAAAACGTAATAAGAAAAGTATATAAAATGTAAAACTTTTTTCGTTGCTCAGAGAACAAATCACTTACTCTATTAATCTCTTTTAATTCAAGAATTTTATCATCGTAATGCAGTTTAAAATTTAAAATTGAAGCACGCGCGTTAATATGAAAACTTTTTAAAGAGTTTCTGACATCAAAATAATTTTCATAAGCCGCCAATGATTTCTCATAGTTTCCAAGAGCTTTATAAGATAAGTACTCCACTTTATACATTTTCAGTTTTGTAAAATCTTCTACCCTATTCAAAAACTCGTTCTTTTTTACTCCAGATAAATATTGCAAAACAGCATTATAATTACCTTCTTTAAAAGCAAGTAAAGCTAAACCTATATTCTTATTCACATCATCACAAGGAAGCACAAACTGCGGATTTACATACGCTTTATAAATGTATTTCTTAGCAGAATCTAATTGATTTGTTCTATAAAATCTTCTAAACAATTCTTTGTAATAATACTTTCGAACTGCATTACTTTTTAATGAATTTGGGCTAATATTTTGCAATACACCAATTGCCTGATATTCCTTACCCAAAGATGCTAAATGAGAAGCATGATTTATAAATATTCGTTTGTTATAATGTAAATCCTTCGATTTATGTAAATAATCATTCATTAAAATAGAATCAATTTCTGTAGATAAATCAATACTATTTATCTTTTTGTAGAACATGCCAATTGCTACATAACTTTCAATTTGACTTTCTACATCTTCATTTTTCTTAAAATATTCAATAGCTCTGTAAAATGCATCTAAAGCTTTGTAATAATCACTTTTTTGCACAAATACTTTTGCCATATGCATTTCACTTTTACCTAAAACTGAAAGGTTGTGGCTTGTGTTTTTAATTAAATTTTGATAATGATTTACAGAATCAAAATCATGATTCGCCACATGATAATTCATAATATTTAAATAAGATTCACTTTTTACTTTTTCTGTGACTTCTTTATAAATTAAATTTTCTTGTTTTTTTATCTGCGATAATAACTGATGCGCTCTTTCATAAGTTTTAGTAAAGCTTACTGTATTCGCTTCTCTAAGCATGAGGTTACAAAGAGTTTCAATTGGTGGTTGATTTTTTAACTCTTTTAACTGAGATTTTAGGGGGGCACTTATCATTAAAATGATAAGTAATAGTAGTAGTTTTTTAAACATAGCACAAATATCGACAAATTTTAATACGATTCAATCCAATACATTTTACCAGAAAAAAAAAGAACAAAAAAGTAAAAAAAGAACACGTTTGTTCTGAAAAAAACTATAAATGGTTAAAAAAAAGAACGTCGCTCAATCTTATTTAAGAGACCTTTGTTATATAAATACCTCTCACATTTATATAAGTTCTATTACATTCATTCACAAAATATTATGTCAAGTATTGGGAGAATTTCTTGGCTTAAAAGGGCTTTTTGAGTTTTTATCTAAATATGTTTAAAACCAAAGTGAATGAATCTTCAAAGGTGTCTTATTCAAGGCACCTTTTTGAGAGGTAAAAAGCGATTAAATTTCATCCAGTTAGGTGAAACTTCATGGGGATTATATGAGTGTCTTGTTCTTTGAGCAAGACACTTTTTTTTATGATTCTTTGAGAATATTTAAAAAATCTGATCGGTGAATTTCTCTCGCACCTAAACTTTCTAAATGACTATTATGTACTTGGCAATCGATTAGCTTATAATTTCCTTTTTGAGCAAGATGGATGAATGCAACTTTACTCATATTACTCTTTTTACTAAACATACTTTCACCACAGAATACACCATTGTTTAGATCTACACCATATAAACCACCAATCAATTGATCATTACTCCAAACTTCAATAGACTTTGCCAATCCTTCTTGATGTAAATTCAAATATGCATTGAACATATCATCTGTTATCCAAGTCCCATCTTGATCAACTCTTTCTATTTGTTTACAAGCCATTATTACTTCTTTAAAAGCTTTATTCTCGGTAATAACAAAATCATTCTTACGTAGTACTTGTCGCATAGATTTCGAAACTCGTATTTCATTCGGAAATAAAACCATTCGTTCTTCCGGAGAATACCAAACAATTGGTTCTCCCTCATTAAACCATGGAAAAATTCCGTTTTTATAAGCATGTGTTAATCTTTCTACAGATAAATCACCTCCTAATGCTATTATTCCTTCCTTAGAACTAAATTCATGCGGAGGAAATTCTAAATGTTCGCCTAACCAATAATACATTAAAAAATAATTAAGCCTAATAAATATACTGCACTTCCAACTACCATTGCTACTAAAGTATACGGTAGAATTTCTTTCGCTTTAAGTTTTGTAATTCCTAATAACGGTAATGCCCAAAATGGTTGTAACATATTTGTTATTTGATCTCCGTAAGCCAATGCCATAATTGCTTTTGGTAAAGGAACTCCTAATTGTAAAGCCGACTCAACAACTACAGGTCCTTGAACAACCCATTGCCCTCCTCCACTTGGAACAAATATATTTACTAAACCAGCACTAAAAAAAGTGAAGATTGGTAATGTTGTAGCCGACGAAATAGACACAAAAAAACCTGATATTAAAGCGACCATTCCTGTTGATTTCATAATACCCATAATTCCAAAATACAATGGAAATTGAATTAAAATTCCAGACACATCAGAAATTGATTGACCTACAGCATTAGTAAAACTCTTCACATTCTTATGCAAAATTATTGCTAAACCAAACATTAAAAAGTTAATCAGATTTGGTGTAATCTTTAATTCTATTAAATCATTAAAATATCGAATGAAAAAAGCAACTAAAATTATAGATCCAATAATATAACCTAGAATAGAAGACGTATCCAATCTTTCTGATTTATCAGTTATCTGAACATCTTCAGAATCCATATCGTAGGTTGTTAAGTTAATAGGAGTAGCTTCTGATCTTTTTCCCATGAAATAAAAAGTAGTAGAAACCGTAATTAATACTGCAATAAAAATTAAAATATTCCACCAACTAAATACTGTTTGTCCGTAATTAATTATTTCCGGAATTTTCCCTAATGTTTCTTCCGATGACACATTATTCATTATTGATTTGATATGTCCTTTTTCATTAATTTTAATAGGTGCAGATCCTGATATACCACCATGCCAAACCATTAATCCTACATAACCTGCAGCACCAATAATTGGATAATTTAGTTTGAAACCTCTTCTTTGAGCATCTTCAGCTACTTTTCTTGCCAATAATGCTCCAAAAATTAAACCTAATCCCCAATTAAAAAATGCAACTAACATTGTTGTAACACTAACAATCATTGCACTATTAGCTGTATTTGTGCAATACTTTGTTAATCTTAATATTAATTTACTCATCGGTTTGCTTAAAACCAGTACATGTCCTAGCACCAAAATAAGCATCATTTGATAAGCAAAAACCAATAAATTATTATTCCAAATTCCTTGCTCCCAAAAACCTAAAACATCCATAGAATACCCTATTAGATTCTTTTCTGAAGGCTTTGTAAACCCAATGGCAAGTAACATTGTAAACAATGTCAAAATTATTGCTATGGTAAAAGGTGATGGAATATATTTTTTAAAAAGATTCTCTACAATTTTTGTAATCTTCATAATTGTTGAATTAGCTTCTAAAAATAATAAGATTTAACTTTCGTAATACTAAAAACCTCTCTATTTTTGCCGCTTAATTGTTTGACGGCGACGATAATGACAAAAAAAAGTAAAAAGAAAAATAAAGATGCCCACGTAAAGCGTCTTCACAACTATTACCAACGTACAGGTTTTTATATGTTTATATGGGAAAGTTTAAAAAAAGCTTTTCTCCCATTAGTAATTGTTATAGTAGCCTTAATACTATTCAACAAATACGTTTATAACATTAATGACGGACTACAAAAGATGACGGAGACTTTCTCTAGAACAAGTCTTTTTATTACATTTTTCACTTCTGAAACTATTTTAGGTTTAATTCCACCGGAAATTTTTATTGCTTGGACCAAAAAAACCTCTGAACCATATTTAAATCTTTCGATATTAGCAACCTTATCTTACCTAGGTGGTATTTTAGCTTATTATATCGGACAAGCATCTTTAAGAATAGCAGCTGTAAAAGAATATTTGGAAGTAAAAATGGCGAAGCACTTAAAAAACACCAAGAAATGGGGAAGTTTTTTAATTTTAGTAGGTGCTTTATTACCATTACCTTTTGCCATTAGTTGTTTAACAGCAGGAATGATAAAATATCCTGCCAGAAATGTAATCATTTTTGGTTTATTTAGATTCCTACGTTTTGCAATTTACGCTTTGGCAATTTTCTCAGTAGTAGACTAAATCAGAAGAATTTTATCTTTGTATTATGGCATTAACAAATAACGATATTTTAAAGAAACTCCGTGTTGCTCATAAATTAAGAGACACTGATATTATTGAAATTTGTGCTCTTGTAGATTTTCGAATTTCAAAGGCAGAATTAGGAGCTTTTTTCAGAAAAGAAGGTCATCCGAAATACATGGAATGTGGAGATCAAATTCTTCGTAATTTCCTTAACGGTTTGATAATACATTTAAGAGGTCCAATGCCTCCAAAATAAAAAAGAGTACAATTTGATTGTACTCTTTTTTTATGTTATCTCTTTACGATTCTAATTAGAATGGTAAATCATCTGGCTCATTATCCGTTAAATCTGGAGCTGGTTGAAATTGATCAACTGGTGGCATATTTGAAGGAGCTGAAGCTTGCTGTAAGTTCTCAATTCTCCATCCTTGAATAGAATTAAAATACATTGCTTTTCCTTCAGGATTAATCCATTCTCTACCTCTTAAGTTGATTGAAACTTTAACGTCTTGTCCTACTTGAAAACTGTTTAATAAGTCACACTTATCTTGAACGAATTCAATCATCAACATTTGAGGATACTGCTCATCAGTAGTTANCACTAACTCTCTCTTTCTAAANCCGTTACTTCCAAAAGTTTGTGTTTCGTTAATAATTTTAATCTTCCCTATAACTTCCATAATCTTCTTATTTAATTAAAAGTACTTTCCATGCACTTTCAACGTCATTTTTTAATAAATATTCTTGTGCAAATGTATGTTTTTTTTCTTCTGTAACACCAACGAACTCTGGATGTTCTTTAGCAAAGTTATTAACAGCCTCTTCATTTGGCAACTCTTCTACATTTCCTAAAACACCTAAATTGTTACCTGTAAGTACTGAGCTATTTCTAATTTCATTTGGAATTTGGTCTACTCCAATTCCTAAACTTGATAATGGTTTTGGTATTTCAAAGAAACCATCTCTTGCTCTTGAATAATAACTTCCTCCCGCTCTGGCAACTAAATCAATTTTATGTTGATCAATTAAACCATCTTCTCCTAAAACTTCTTCTTTAACATGAACTTTAACTACTTCACACATAATTAAATTACCTGCTCCTCCTTCTTTTCCTGTATAAATAATATCAATTACTTTACATTCAAACTGAACTGGAGATTCTGCTACTCTAAACGGTTTTACTACTTCCGATGGTAACATTGTTAAGCCAGCTTTTTCGAACTCATTTACTCCTTTTGGATACATAGTACTACTTAATGACATTTGTTGAACAATATCATAATTTACTACATTAATAACCACCTCTTTTACAACTTCAGCATTATCTAAAGTATGTTTGGTCGTATTATGTCTAACACTTCTGGCCGGTGAAAAAATCATAATTGGTGGATTGGCTCCAAATACATTAAAAAAACTAAAAGGCGATAAATTAGGATTACCATCTTCGTCAATTGTGCTTGCAAAAGCTATAGGTCTTGGTGCGATTGCACCTAATAAATATTGATGTAACTTTCCTGTAGATACTTCTTTAGGATCGATTGTTAACATGAGTTGTTGTTTAGATTTTATTTACTGTAAATATACTATGGATTTAACAATAAAGTTATACTTTAAGAATAGTTTATATTTGAAGCATGTTGAACTTTTTTAAGTATTTATTTTCTGGAAAAAGATTAATCATTTTAATCTCTTTCATAATTGTCTCTTTGATTTTATGGAACACCTATTCTTTTTTCATAAAATTTAAGCAAGAAGAAAGAGAAAAAATGGAGCAATTTGCATTTGCTCTCGAAAGAGTAGGTAATACTCCAAACCTAGATGCAGATATGAATTTAGAATTAAAAGTTCTTGAAAACAATGATATTCCTTGTATTCTTACAAGTACCAACGGTACTATTGGAGAAGTTCATAATTTAGATGAGAAAAGAACAAGTGATCCTTTTTATTTACAGGAACAACTTGCCATTATGAAACGACAAAACAGTCCGATTGAAATTAACTATTTAGGAAGAAAAGAGTTTATTTATTATCGTGATTCTGACCTTTTACAAAAACTGACCTACTACCCAATTGCCCTAATTTTAATTTTAGGTTTATTTCTTGGTGTAATTTATTTATTCTTTAACTCTAGCAAAATTGCCGACCAGAATAAATTATGGACTGGTATGGCTAAGGAAACTGCTCATCAAATAGGAACTCCGTTATCATCTTTGTTAGGCTGGGTAACTATTTTAAAATCTGAAAATATAAACGAAGAATATGTAGCAGAAATTGAAAAAGATGTTGATCGTTTGAGTATAATAGCGAATCGATTTTCTAAAATTGGTTCTGCACCAAATCTCAAAGAGAGCAACGTAGTTGAAATAACTTCAAATATTTTTAATTACTTAAAATCAAGAAGTTCAAAACAAGTCGAGTTTTCATTTCAAACTTCGAAAGAAGAAATTTCTGTGAATTTAAATACAGAACTTTATGGTTGGGTAATTGAAAATTTAATAAAAAACGCTATTGATGCTATGCAAGGAAAAGGGGCCATTGCAGTAGATATTAAAGAAAATGACTATCAAACTATTATCTTAATTTCAGATACTGGAAAAGGAATACCAAAATCAAAATTTACCCAAATATTCAAACCAGGATTTACGACTAAAAAACGTGGTTGGGGATTAGGTTTATCACTTTCAAAAAGGATAATTGAAGATTACCATAAAGGGAAAATATTTGTCAAAAAATCAGAATTAAACAAGGGAACAACTTTCGAAATTCAATTAAATAAAATTTAGACTACTCCTTATAATTCCTTTTTAAAGTTAATCCGAATAAAATCCCTCCAATAGTCCACAATATAAATCCTATTAAGACTTTTTTGGTTGTAATTTCTTCGTCATTAAAATATGGGTAAATAAAAGTCATAATAATAAACATAATCATTCCCCAAATAAGACCAGATTTAATCCACTTCTTCATTTACTCGAAGTTTGCAGCAATTTTGGACGCTAAATCAACAAATGCTTCCTTTGATAATTTCTCTTTTTTTATAAACTGCATTTCAGCCATTGTATTAATCGGAATTAAATGAACATGAACATGAGGCACTTCTAATCCTATAACGCTCATTCCAATTCTCTCGCAGTCAACCGTTTTTTCTAGAGCTTTAGCAACACGATAACTAAAATCCATTAATCCAGCATATTCTTCCTTAGATAAATCAAAGATTTTATTTTCTTCTTTTTTAGGTATTACCAATGTATGACCTGCCGCATTCGGATTTATATCTAAAAACGCAAAAAAAATCTCGTTCTCTGCTACTTTATATGAAGGAATTTCACCATTAACAATCTTAGTAAAAATACTTGCCATTACTTTTAATTTTTGAAGTAAATGTAAATAAAAAACGCATTGTAAAAACAATGCGTTAGGTTCTTTTTTATCTTGAAATTTCCAGAATTTCGAATTTCATTAAACCATTCGGCACTTGAATTTCAGCAACATCTCCAACTGTTTTTCCTAATAATCCTTTACCTATTGGTGAGTTTACTGAAAGCTTTCCATTTCTCACATCACTCTCACTATCAGCAACTAATGTGTAAGTAAACTCCATTCCATTTGTTGAATTTTTCAACTTCACTATCGAATGAATTAATATTTTTGAAGTATCTAACTGAGTTTCATCTATAATTCTAGCACTTGCTACAACATTTTTAAGCTTTGCTATTTTTGTTTCTAATAAAGATTGCTCTTCTTTAGCTGCGTGATATTCTGCATTCTCACTTAAATCTCCTTTATCTCTCGCATCAGCAATTTCTTGAGAAACTCTAGGTCTTTCAACCTGCTCTAAATGAGCTAACTCATCTTTAAGCTTTTTTAATCCTTCTTCCGTATAATATGATACTTGACTCATTTCTTCTAGATTTAAATAATTAATTTGATCTGTGTACGTTTTCTAATTATTAAAGGTTAAAAAACGTATTTATGACATCGTTTAACGGGGGTCATAAAATTTAAAAATCCCAGTCCGTTAGGAATGAGATCGTCTCACAAATGTACAAAATATTTGTAAATTAGCCTGCTCATAAAATGTATAAAGGTTTCTTAAAATGAAAAACATTCTAATTTTACTTATTGGTTTCCTATTAGTTAGTTGTACTAATGACACTAATACTAACAACTGTTTTTTCGGAGTGACTTTAAATGAAACCATAAATTTGTCAAACCCACAATTTATAGACATTCAAGTTCCGGGTGGGCACACAATCATTAATTTGGGAGGAAGAAGAGTCTTAATTATTCGTAGAACAACTTCATCTTTCAAAGCTTATGATATGGAATGTCCGGAAGGCGATTGTACTTCAGCTATGACCTTTGATGGTTTGAAAATGATTTGTCCTTGTTCTCAAAAAGAGTATAATTCCCTAAATGGTTCACCTATAGATGGTCAAGGATGCTTTGCTTTAGAATATACTGCACTGCAAATTAGTAGTACTGCACTGCAAATTAGCCGATAAATAATTCTTCCACATCAATAAGATTATTACTTTTGTGTGCACAACACAAATTGAATTATTAAAGTGAAACACTATTTCTCTTCAAACTTTAGATTAGGTGTTTTGGGAGGAGGACAACTTGGAAGAATGTTGCTTACCGAAACACAGAAACTAGATATTTATACCGTCATTTTAGACAAAGCTGAAGATGCTCCGTGTGCTCAAATCTGTAATGAATTTCATCAAGGAGATTTATTAGATTATGACACCGTTTATAATTTCGGGAAACAAGTAGACTTACTAACAATTGAAATTGAAAATGTAAACATAGATGCATTGGATCAATTAGAAAAAGAAGGTTTGCCTATTTATCCGAAACCAAGTAATCTGAGAATTATCCAGAATAAAGCACAGCAAAAAAAGTTTTATACTCAACATAATATTCCGACTGCAGATTTTACACATTATGCTTATTTAGAAGAGTTAAAACATTCTTATGAAAATGGAGTCTTAGAATTCCCTTTTGTATGGAAATCTGCAAGATTTGGTTATGATGGCAATGGAGTTAAAGTTATTAAAAGCTACACAGATTTTGAAGGATTACCTGAAGGAGAATGTATCGCTGAAAAACTAGTTCCTTTTAAAAATGAGTTAGCTGTTATAGTTGCTAGAAATAAAAAAGGAGAAATTAAAACATATCCTGTTGTAGAGATGGAATTTCATCCTGAAGCAAATCAGGTAGAATATGTTATTTGCCCTGCAAGAATTGATGATACTGTTGCCACAAAAGCTAGAGAAGTCGCTTTAAAAGTTGCGGATAAATTTGATTTTATTGGATTATTAGCTGTTGAAATGTTTCAAACTGAAAATGATGAAATACTAGTAAACGAAGTTGCTCCAAGAACTCACAATTCTGGTCATTACAGCATCGAAGCGAGTTATACGAACCAATTCGAACAACACGTTCGTAGTATTTTGAATCTTCCTTTAGGAAATACCGAGAGTAAAGTTGCCGGAATTATGGTGAATTTAGTTGGAGCTGAAGGTCATACTGGAGAAGTTTTTTATGAGAATATGGAAAACATCTTAGAAATAGATGGAGTTACTCCGCATATTTATGGAAAAACTCACACGAAACCTTTTAGAAAGATGGGACATGTTACCATCGTAAATGAAGATATTAAAAAGGCTAGAGAATTAGCACAAAAAGTAAAAGAAACCGTAAAGGTTATCGCAAAATAAAAATAGTATGGTAGGAATTATCATGGGAAGTGATTCAGATCTTCCAATTATGCAAGAAGCAATTGATGTTTTAGAAAGTATGGATATTCAAATTGAAGTGGATATTGTTTCTGCTCATAGAACTCCAGAAAAATTATTCGATTATTCAACAAATGCACATAAAAGAGGTGTACAGGTTATTATTGCAGGTGCTGGTGGAGCAGCTCACTTACCAGGAATGGTAGCTAGTATGAGTCCGCTTCCTGTTATTGGAGTTCCTGTAAAAAGCAGAAACTCGATTGATGGATGGGATTCTGTTTTATCTATTTTACAAATGCCTGGTGGAGTTCCTGTAGCAACTGTAGCGTTAGATGGAGCTAAAAATGCAGGTATTTTAGCAGCTCAAATTATTGGTGCTTCTGATAAGTGTGTTTTAGATAAAATCATCGCCTACAAAGAAGGGCTGAAATTAAAAGTAGAAAAAGCTTCGGAAAGAGTTAAGAAATAACAAAATCAAAAAGCCAGTAGTTAAACTATTTTGATATATTCTTTATAAGGTTAGTTTTGCAAGGATAAATTAACCAACATAATGAAAAAAACTACTATACTTTTATTTATTATTTCACTCACTTGTTTTCAATTGAATGCTCAAAATTCTACTGAAACTACTACAAATCAAAAGAAAAATAGCGTTTGGTTTTTAGACGCTACTATAGGAGGATCCAATTCTGAAGGCGGTGCTGCCTTAGTTGGATTCTCTTTAAATTATCAATACAATAAGAATTTATTTACTTTTAGAAGTAATATCAGCTATGAATTGGCTACTCCTGCAAGTCTAAGTATTGTTTTTCCCTTTCTAACAGGAAGTGTCTACAATATTGAGAGAGCATTATTATATGGAAGAAGGCATACTTACGAAGGCTTTTCTTATAGTTATTCAGCTGGAATTGCTTATTCTGAACTTAAAGAATCAGAAGGTTTTTTTAATTTCGAGCCGATTAATCATCTTGATAATGCCATTGGGTTTCCATTACAATTTGTAATTAAATGGTTTAAAGAGGAAAAATCAAGATATCGAATTTATGAAGTTATTCCTGTGGGTAAACCAACAACCCTAGGAAATAGTATAGGCTTTAAATTTATGGCAAATGTCTCAAAAATTCCTTATGTTGGTGTAGGATTAACCATTGGGTTAGGAAAGCACAAAAAATACAATTAAAATGAAAAATCCACTACTACAAGATTTTAACACACCTCCTTTCACAGTTATAAAAGAGGAATATTATAAAGACGCAATTGAAAAAGCTATTGCAATTGCTAAAGAAGAAATTAATGAAATTGTTGTGAATACTGATGAACCAACATTTCAAAATACTACTGTTGCTTTAGATAGTACTGGAGAAAAATTAGATAGAATAACTTCTATTTTTTTCAATTTAAATTCAGCTGAAACAAACGAAGAAATACAAAAAATAGCCAAAGATATCTCTCCTTGGTTAAGCGAATTTAAAAATGATATGATTTTAAACGCAGATTTGTTTAAGAGAGTAAAAGCAGTTTATGATCAAAAAGATTCATTAACATTAACTCCAGAGGAAGAGATGTTACTTGAAAAACAATACAAAGGATTTTCAAGAAATGGAGCAAATTTAGATGATGACAAAAAATCTGAGTTAAGAAAATTAGATGCTGAACTTTCTAAACTATCGCTTCAATTTGGAGAAAATGTATTAGCCGATACGAATGCTTTTGAATTATTACTAACAAATGAAGATGATTTAAAAGGGTTACCAGACGGAGCAAAAGAAGCTGCTAAACTATTAGCACAACAAAAAGATAAAAATGGATGGTTAATTACATTAGATTATCCTAGCTATATTCCATTTATGACCTACGCAGAAAATAGAGAATTAAGAAAAAAACTATCTATTGCTATGGGGAAAAAAGGATTTCAAAAAAACGATCATAACAATGAAGAAATTGTCCTTCAAATTGTAAAACTTCGTCATCAAAGAGCAAATCTTTTAGGTTATAATTCTCACGCTCATTTCGTATTAGAAGAGCGAATGGCAGAAACTCCAGAAAAAGTTCTTTCATTTTTAAATGATTTACTTGAAAAAGCAAAACCTGCTGCGGAGCGGGAATTTGAAAACTTAGAGAATTACGCTAAAAATCTTGATAATATTGATCGATTAGAAAAATGGGACGGCTCTTATTACTCTGAAAAATTAAAGAAGGAGTTATTCGATCTAGACCAAGAAGCTTTAAAACCTTATTTCAAATTAGAAAATGTAATCGACGGTGTTTTTGAAATTGCCAATAAACTTTTCGATTTAAACTTTGAAGAAATCAACTCTATCGATAAATATCATGAAGATGTAAAAACATATAATGTTACCGATGCAAAGGGCAACTTCGTTTCACATTTTTATGCAGATTTCCACCCAAGACCTGGGAAACGTAATGGAGCTTGGATGACTTCCTATAAATCACAACAAATCAAAAACAATGTAAATGATCGCCCGCAAGTTTCGATTGTTTGTAATTTTACCAAACCAACAGAAACTAAGCCATCATTACTAACTTTTAATGAAGTAACTACACTTTTCCATGAATTTGGTCATGCGTTACATGGAATGTTGGCAAATACAACTTATAAAAGCTTATCAGGCACATCAGTTTCTTGGGATTTTGTTGAATTACCAAGTCAGGTTTTAGAAAACTGGTGTTACGAAAAAGAAGCTTTAGAGTTATTTGCTAAGCATTATGAAACTGGAGAAACTATTCCAATGGAGTTTATTCAGAAAATAAAAGAATCTGCTACTTTCCATGAAGGAATGCAAACCTTACGTCAATTAAGCTTCGGATTATTAGACATGAGTTGGCATTCTGGAACACCAGAAAATATTAATTCTGTTAAAGATTTCGAAAAGGAAGCTTTTAGCAACACCAAATTATATCCAGATGTTGCTAAAAATTGTATGAGTACTGCATTTTCTCACATTTTCCAAGGTGGATATTCAGCTGGTTATTATTCATATAAATGGGCGGAAGTTTTAGATGCTGATGCTTTTGAATATTTTCAAGAAGAAGGAATATTTAATAAAACGATTGCCTCTAAGTTTAAAGACCACGTTCTGTCTAAAGGTGGAACTGAAAAGCCAATGGAATTGTATAAACGATTCCGTGGACAAGAACCTAAACCAGAAGCTTTATTAAAAAGAGCAGGACTTTTAACTGCCTAAAATAAATTTGAGTTGCAAGTTTTTAAATTACTTGCAACTCTTTTTAATTTCATTTGTATGTACGATAAAATTTCTAAATTCTTTGAAACTGAATATCCTTTAAATCAACATGGAATTGATGAACTTCTATCGCTATTCAAAAAGAAATACTTTAAAAAGGGAGAATTTCTTCTAAAAGCTAAAACAACAGAGAAAGAATTACGTTTTCTTAATTCAGGAATTGTCAGAGAATTTTATGCAACTCCTGAAAAAGAAACAAACATTAATTTCTATACAAAACCACAATTTGTTTCTGATCTATTTTCTTTCAACAACAATAGTTCTACAAATAAAAACCAAGAAGCTTTAAGTGAGATTGAATTATTAACAATCGAGAAAGAACCATTCACTAAACTTTTAGAAAAGTATGAATGTGGTAAAAGTTTTATCGATTTATCTTTTCAGAAATTACTAAAACAGAAAGAATTATTTGAATATAACAGAATTACAAAATCTGCTGATGAATTATATCAAGAATTATTCATTTATAAAACTCATTGGTTAGAAAAAATACCACAATACCATATTGCTTCTTATTTAAATATTACTCCCGAAACCTTAAGTAGAATCAGAAAACGCATTTCTTGATTTGAATCAATGGGATTGATTTATAGAGCCTCTTACTTTGTATAAAAAATAATACCCATGAAAATTCAACATATTAGAAACGCAACTTTAGTAATAGAAACTGAAACAGAAGTGATTTTAGTTGATCCAATGTTAGGTAAAGAAGGTTCTTTACCTCCATTCTCATTTATACGATTTAAATCAAAAAGAAATCCAACTGTAGAACTTCCAGATAATACAAAATCTATTCTGGAAAAGGTTACTCATTGCATAATTACTCACAATCATCCAGATCATCTTGACATTGCTGCTGAAAAGTATTTAAAATCGAAAAACATACCAGTAACTTGTAGTGTATTAGACGAAAAAACATTTCACAAAAAAGGTTTAAATGTTGTAAACACAATAGAATACTGGAATAAAACTCCCTTTTTAAATGGTACAATAGAAGGAATTCCTGCAAGACATGGTTACGGTTTTGTTGCAAAGCCCGCTGGTAATGTAATGGGATTTCTCATTCAACTTCCTAATCAACCTTCAGTTTATATAAGTTCTGATACAATTTATACCAAAGACGTAGATAAAGTTTTAAAAGAATATAAACCAGACATAAGTATAGTAGCAGCTGGATCTGCTCAATTCGATATTTTTAAACCTTTATTAATGACTGTAGATGATATTGTAAAGTTCGTTCAAAATGCTCCAAACAAGGTGATTGCAAATCATATGGAAGCTGTAAATCATTGCCCTACTACAAGAGAAAAATTACGTTCAATACTTCAAGAGAAAAACTTACTTCACAAAACCTATATTCCGGAGGACGGAGAATTAATACATTTTTAAGAAACTAATTTTTTGGAAGTCCCTATTTTTATGCAAATCAACTTAACATGAAAAAGGGACTTTTAATTACATTCATTCTTCTTGCAACCAATATTTTCGCTCAACAAATAATTAAAGGAAAAATAACTTCCACTCAAAATGCACCTTTAGAAGGAGCTTCTGTTTATTTTAACAACACAACCATCGGAGCGTTAACTGACTCAAATGGTGAATTCGAGCTAAGAATTAATAAAGGAACCTATACGTTGGTTGTTTCTTATTTAGGCTATAAAACTTATCAAAAACAAATAAATACTGAAGAAACTAAAACATTGTCAATTAAACTTTCAGAAGACAATGAAATGCTGAATGAAGTAGAAATTGTAAAAACAATCTACGATGATGATTGGAAATATAATTTAGCTAGATTTAAAAAAAGCTTTTTAGGTCGTTCAAAATTAGCTGAAGAATGTAAAATTTTAAATGAAAAAGACTTACACTTCGATTATGACAGAAAAACAAATACTTTAACAGCCATTTCAAGAAAACCTTTGCGTATAAAACACTCAGGTTTAGGGTATTTAATAACATATGATTTAGTTGATTTTACCTTAGACAGCCATCAAGTTTATTTCAGCGGATATGCTCAATACAAAAATCTTCGAAAATCGGTTCGTAAAAAATGGAAGGAAAATAGACTAACTGCATATAATGGTTCACAAATGCATTTTCTGCGAAGCTTACTAGCCAAACAACTCAAAGAAGATGGATTTGTAATTAATCAATTCAGAAGAGTTCGTAACGAAGAAAGACCAACTGAAGAAGAAATTCAATTCGCAAGAGAATTAATTAAACTTCATGGAAATAAAGTGAATTTCACAAGATCTATTACAGCACCAAAAACCAAATTAGATAGCGCCTTAGTTACATTAAAAAAAGCTAGGGAACTTCCAAAATTCCGTGATTACTTGTATAAGAGAAATGTTCCTTACGAAGAAATGATTTCATTTGAAAACAACGTTCCTTTTCTCGATTTTAAAGACTATTTAATTATAGTTTATACAAAAGAACCTGAAGAAGAAAACTTTATCAAAGGAGTATTTAGAAACAGAAGATCGCAACCATTGAAAGTACAAACTTCTCATCTTGTATTGTTAAAAGGAAAATCACAAATAGACCCAACTGGAATACTATTGGACCCTTCCTCTTTTTATCAAGAAGAATATTGGGGATTTGAAGCATTCGCAACTATGTTACCACTAGATTATCAGCCAACTACAAAATAAAACTAGAAAGAAAACTTTTCCTAAATTTCTGAAATGCTTATTTTTAAATTCAAAATTTGCATTATGAAATCATTTATTATCACATTAGTTTTTCTTGTTACACATTCTTTGATTGCCCAGAAAACTATCAAAGGAAAAATTACAGATAACAAAAATTTAGTTTTAGAAGGTGCTTCGGTTTTTTTAAACAACACCACAATTGGAACGATATCCGATGAAAATGGAGAATTTGAATTAAAAGCTCCTTCAGATAATTATACTTTGGTCGTTTATTTTCTAGGATTTAAAACAGTTGAAAAACTAATTCTTTCAGAGGAAAAAGAATATTTAATAATTCAATTAGAAGAAGACAATGAACTATTAGATGAAGTAGAATTAGATATTAGTCCGAAAAACAATTTCAAAGATTTTAAAAGATTTAAACAAGCTTTTATTGGAAACACAGATTTAGCCAAAGGCTGTGAAATTTTAAATCCAGATGTTTTACAATACTACTTAAACTCAAGAACAGGAAAACTAACTGTTCGAGCGAAAAAACCAATTCAAATTCTAAACAAAAAATTAGGATATAAAGTTTATTACGATTTAGTTAAACTTACCGTTGATCATAAATCTACTTCTTTTCACGGTTATGCCAGATATGAGAAATTAAAAGGTAAAAAAAGGCAAGAAAAACGTTGGAAAAAAAACAGAATGAAAGCCTACAACGGATCTTTATTACATTTCTTTAGAAGTTTATACATGGCAAATGTCCAAGAGGAAGGATTTGTTATTAATCAATTTAAAAGGCAAAAAATTATTTTAAAAAAAGGAGAAAAAGTTAAAGAAGTTCCGTTAAAAGAAAATTTGAATTATGATGATTTAGTGTTCAGAACGAATGGAAAAACATATTTAAATTTTAATTTTTGGCTTGAAGTAATTTATAAGAAAGAGAAAGAAGAATTGAATTATAGAAAATTTGGAAAAAGGTTGAACCAACAAGAATCTATTATTCAAATGCTAGAAAAACCTATTGAAATCTTCCCTTCTGGAAAACTCGCTAATCCTTTAGGAACTTTTACCGAACAATATTGGGCGTATGAGAAAATTGCCGATTTATTACCTACCGATTATCAACCGATAAAATAATAAGTTATTTTAGAGCCATCAAAATCTAAATAACCTCCATCATGAAAATCATCGATTTATCTAAACCAATTCGTTATAACAAAAACGATCCTTGGTTTATGAAAGTAAAAATTAAGCACAAATCTCATAAAAAAGCGAAGTGGTTAATTCGTTTTTTAGGACTTCCTTTTAAGCTTTTCCCAAAGAACTTTGATGGATGGGCCGATGATATAATTAAGAAAATGGGAGTTCACTCTACTACACATATCGATGCGCCTTGGCATTATTCTCCTACAACAAATGGGAAAAAATCAAAAACAATTGATGAAATTCCGTTAGATATTTGTTACGCAGATGGGATTGTAATCGATATGAAACACAAAGTTGATTTTGATCCAATCACTGTTAACGACATTGAAAAGTTCCTATCAGAAAACAGTTTAGAGATTACACCTGGAATGATTGTTTTGATTAAAACGGGTCGTGATAAATTCAACGGGACAAAAGACTTCCATAAAGTAGGTACAGGAATGAGCGCCGAAGCTACTTCTTGGTTAATTGACAAAGGAATAAAAGTGATGGGAATTGATTCTTGGGGTTGGGATTTACCACTTCCTTACATGTTACAAAAAGCTAAAGAAACAAATAATTCAGAGTTATTTTGGGAAGCTCACTTAGTCGGACAAGACAAGGAATATTGGCATATGGAACAATTAGTAAATTTAGATGCTTTGCCTTATACTGGATTTAAAGTGGCCGTATTTCCTTTGAAAATCGTTGGTGCTTCAGCTGCTCCGGCAAGAGTAGTAGCAATGATGAATTAATCGGTTTCTTTTTTATTTTTCTCTTCAATCCACTTACTCATGTATTTTGTAGATTGTAGTGTTTGATGTTGTAATAAAGCTCCTAAGAAATTATTGGTTCTATGCTTTTCTAAATTTAAAATTAACTCATCAATTTTATCCATAAAACTAGATTCTAAAATCTGCTTATCATAAATTGAATTAATAATAGTTATTCCGTTTCTCTGAGCAGTTTCCCAAGTATTTTTATCAGTATAAAGCGTTACAGCTTTATCTACAAAATCATCCTCTAATTTGGCAATAAATCCGTTCCATGGTAAAACGTCATGCATTCCTTCTGCTCCAATAACTGTCGTTACACTCGGAGTACCACAGTACATTGCTTCGGTTAATTTACCTTTTATACCAGCTCCAAATCGTATTGGTGCTAAAACCACTTTAGCTTTAGAAACAACTTCATTAGCATTCACCGCAAATCCATTAACTATAAAACCTTGTTCTGGTTTATTTAATTGTTGAATTTGTTGATTCACATAAGCTCCATAAATATGAACTTCCGCTTTTGGTAATTGTCTTCTAATTTTTGGCCATAATTTCTTTAACCCTAAAACTGCGTCAATATTAGGTTTATGAAAGAAATTACCAATAAAAACAAAATGTTCTCTTTCTGAAAATGATAACCAATTTGATGTTATTTTATCTGAAATACCATCTAACATAAATGGCAAATGCATTACTATGGATTCATTTATAGTAAATGTTTCTTTCAATAATTTCAATTCGAAAGAAGAAATAATCAAACTTAAATCACATCGCAAAATAGCAGCAATTTCTCTTTTCGTATCAACTGATTTTAATAATGCCTCTTTAGAAAATGTAACACCTTTTTTTAATTGCTGATGTCTGACTTTCCTCAGAAAATGAAGATCTTCAGTATCTAATATTCTTAGAGCATCCGGACAGCTTTCTGCTACTCTCCAACCAAATTGTTCTTCCATCATAAAACGATCGAACATCACAATTTTTGGCTGAAGCTCTTTTATGAAATGATTAAAGCTAGGAGAATTTAATTCAATTTGAACTTCTTTAACTCCCAGCTTTGATAAATTAATTGCTTTGTCTCCCTTTTGAGAAGGACTTGCAAATATTACTTCATAATTTCTATTTCTAAATGCATGAATGAGTTGTAACATTCTTCCTCCGGCAGCAGAAGAATTTGGTTCAACCCAAACGTATCCAATGATTAGAACTTTATTACTCAATTATTTTTGAATTTGAGCTTCATAACTCGCTTGAACAGTCTTTGCCCAATTTACTACCTTTGTAATTTGCTCATCTGATAATTTAGCATCAGAATGTGTCCATGTGTAAGAATCTAATGGCATGTGTTTCTCCTCTACTTCTTCCCAAAATTCTTCCATCTTATGTTCTTTTCTCTTTAAAGAATAATTAGCCCAATTTGAAAAATTCAAATGCTCTTTTCCTTCCTCTACATGATGATTAATCCAAAACTTTAAAGGAGCTACAGAATGATACCAAGGATAGATTGTTTTATCACTATGACAATCATAACAGGCATTCTTTAATATTTTTTGAACTTCATCCGTAGGTTTGGTTTCATTAACAAAAGTGTCTAGAGAACTTAATTCTCCATTATTTTTTTCCGTTGGAATGAACTGAATAACTAGTAATAAACCTAAAGCTATCCATCCAATTTTCTTCAATAATTTCATACAGTAATTAACTTATTCGTTTAAAAATAGCAATAATAAGTAATACTGAGTTTTTATTGGTAAATAATTGTAATTTTGTATTCAAAATAAAAACATCTCATGAAATACGATATTATCGTTATAGGTTCTGGCCCAGGAGGATATATTGCTGCGGTAAGAGCATCTCAACTAGGTAAGAAAGTTGCCATCATAGAAAAATATTCAACATTAGGAGGTACCTGTTTAAATGTAGGATGTATTCCTTCTAAGGCTTTATTAGATTCTTCACATCATTATTATGATGCAGTTCACCATTTTGAAGAGCACGGAATTTCAGTTGAAAATCCAACTTTTGATTTTGGAAAAATGATTGATCGTAAAGCTAAAGTAGTAGAAACTACAACTGGTGGTATCAAATATTTAATGGATAAAAACAACATTGATGTTTACGAAGGATTAGGTTCTTTTGAAGACGCAACTCATGTTAAGGTAACAAAAAACGATGGAAGTTCAGAAGTAATTGAAGGAACTGATATTATTATCGCTACTGGTTCTAAACCATCAACATTACCTTTTATCTCAATTGATAAAGAAAGAATTATAACTTCTACTGAAGCTTTAAAATTAAAAGAAGTACCAAAACATTTAATTGTAATTGGTGGTGGAGTTATTGGATTAGAATTAGGTTCTGTTTATAAGCGTTTAGGTGCTGATGTTTCTGTTGTAGAATATGCACCAACAATTACACCTACAATGGACAAAGATGTTTCTAAGGAATTGACTAAAGTTTTAAAGAAACAAGGTGTTAAGTTCAATGTAAGTCATGGTGTTACTGCTGTTGAAAGAAATGGAGATGAAATAATTGTAAAAGCAACAAATAAAAAAGGTGAAGAAGTAACTTTTACTGGTGATTATTGTTTAGTTGCTGTTGGACGTAGACCATATACTGAAGGTTTAGCATTAGATAAAGCTGGTGTTAAGGTTACTGAAAGAGGACAAATAGATGTAAATGATCATTTACAAACTAACGTTTCTAATATTTATGCAATTGGGGATGTTGTACGTGGTGCAATGTTAGCACATAAAGCTGAAGAAGAAGGAGTTGTTGTTGCTGAATACTTAGCTGGAGAAAAGCCTCATATTGATTACAACTTAATTCCTGGAATTATTTATACTTGGCCAGAAGTTGCTGCTGTTGGAAAAACAGAAGACGAACTAAAAGCTGCTAACGTTGAATACAAATCAGGAAAATTCTCAATGCGTGCTTTAGGAAGATCTAGAGCTAGTGGTGATATTGATGGTTTTGTGAAAGTTTTAGCGGATAAAAATACTGATGAAGTTTTAGGAGTTCACATGGTTGGTGCTCGTGTAGCTGACTTAATTATGGAAATGGCTGTTGCGATGGAATTCAGAGCTTCTGCAGAAGATATTGCTCGTATTTGTCATGGTCACCCAACGTATTCTGAAGCGGTTAAGGAAGCAGCTAAAGCTGCTTGGGATGGTAAACCATTAAACGCATAATAAAACGTTTTAAAATATATTTAAAAAGCAATCTCAATTGAGGTTGCTTTTTTTTATATATATGCTCACCAAGTTTAAGTTATGAGGTTATCAAAATATTTAATTATTAGTTTAGGATTAATAATCACTTTAGGAATTATTTATCTATTAATTGGTTCAGTGATATCATGGTTCATCGGATGGCGTACTTTTTGGTCAATTGTAATAATTGCCTTCTTCCTAGGATTATTTTCAAAGTATAAACGCTAGACCGAGCCTTGATCTAAACTTAAAGCTTCATTTAACTCAATAAAAAAAGCCGAGTATCAAACTCGGCTTTTTACTTATATTTTAAATCAACTCTTATTGGTCAATTCCGTAGAAAGAACTTACTCCATCTTCGATATCAGAAGCTTTCTTGATTGCTTCAAACATGTTGAAAGTTTGGTTTCTTCTTTGGTTTGCTAATCTCTTACGGTATGTATCGTAGTTTGGTAAAGCAGTTGGCGCCTCTTTTCCTGTAACTACAAATGCATATACTCCTCTATCACCTTCAATTGGAGTGTAAACTTTATTCTCTTGAGCATTTAACATCGCTCCTACAACTTTTGGTTCAAAACCAATTCCTGTTAAAGTTGGTGATTTTAAATTAACAGATGTTACAGCTCTTACCGTTTGCTTATTCGCAGAAGCCATCTCTTCTAAAGTAGCTCCCTTTAATTTACCTGCTAAAATCTTTGCCTTCTTTTCATTCACTAAAATAGGACGAACTTTAGAGATAGCTTTATCAACTGGCATTAATCCTTTTTCTGTAACATTAGTTAAAGTTGCTACAACATAACCTCCAGTTACATCAAAACGCTTGTAAGATCCAATCTGTACATCTTTTCCGAATGCCCAAGTAATAATTTCTCTTTCGTTTCCTAAACCAGGTACATTCTCATCTAAAGCTTTTAAACCAACTGCAGGTAAAGCAGTCATTTCTTTTTGCTTAGCTGCTTCGTCAATACTAGTTCCTTTAGAAATTTCTAAAGCAAAAGTTTCAGCATCTTGGAAAATATTATTTTCAGTTACTTCAGATGCTTCAATCTTACGACCAAATGTTGCTAATTTTAAAGCTTTTTGTTCTTTCTTTTGATCATCTATTTTAATAACGTGGTATCCGAACTTAGTTTTTACAACTTGAACATCACCTTTTTTATTATTGAAAATAAACTTTGCGAAATCTTCATCAAAACTTGGAGAGAATCCTACATTGTAAGTAGTCCATCCAATATCTCCACCTTTACCTTTTGTTCCGTCTGTATTAATTTCATCTGCTACAGCTTTGAACTTAGCAGAATTATTCTTTACTAAAGCATAGATACTATCTGCAGTTTTCTTAGCTTGTTCTTCAGTTTTAGTAACTGAAGCATCTGCTCTCATTCCTCCTACGAAAGGAACTAAAATATGACTAGACTTAACAGAATCTGGTACATTTAAAACTTCTGTGATTTTCGATAATTTATAGTATTCTCCATCTTTGTAAGGTCCGAATACGTCACCAACATTACCATTAAATAAATCTTCAGCAATTACTTGTGGAACTTGTCCTTTGAACTGAGCAGACTCATTTAAAGTTAAATCAGACTTTGTTTCTTCTAGGAATAATTTATAATCAGTAGCAGATTTTAATCCTTGAACAACCGCTCCTTGTTTATTTGTTGAATCCTCAATTAACTTAGCAACGTTTGCTTTGATTTCAGCCTCATCTTCAGGAGTAGCTTTAATATTAAACTTTACGTATCTAATATCTCTTGAAGCTTCAACTTCAAACTCTGATGGATGCTTATCAATATAACTTTTGATTTCAGGTTTTGTAACTGTAACTGCACTATCCGGAACAGAAGTATAAGATAAAAAAACTAAATTCGCATTAATTTTTGTATTATCTGTGATATACTCATTTTCTCCTTCCGTTAAAGAAGCTCCTAAACCAGCAGCAACTAATTTATCATAAGTAGTTTTTTGAAGATTCGTCTTTACTGAAGCCATGTAATTTCTCCAGTTGTTCCACTCTTCTCCTTGCTCAGCTCTAATAGTTGCTAAAAACTCTTTGAACTTTGCTTTATCGAAAACATTTGTAGTTAAAAACCTTGGATCGTTTTTAATAAATTCTGTATCGTATAATGCATTTAAGATATCAGCCTCTCCAACAGTAATTCCTGCCTCTTCTAATTGGCTTTCATAAATTTTTTGACGTAATAGATTATTCCAAACTGTTTTTGCCGCTTGCATTTCACTAACACGGTTTCCTGTTTGAGCTTTATAATTGTCTAATGCTTCTGCAAATTCCTGACGAGAGATCGTTTCACCATTCACCTCACCTACCTCGTTCATCTTTGTAGAATTAAAAAAATCTGATAACGTTGATGGATCTAATACAAAAGAAAATAATGCTAAACCTACGATAAGAATTAATAACCAAGAGCGTTCTCTAATTTTCGATAAAATTGCCATTTCTACATTTATTTTATTAACAGTGTGCGAAAATACAATTTCGCATTTAATAATGCAATGTTTTTGACAGTTTTACTATCAGTAAATTATTGAAGTCTCAAATGGTGAAAAAATTAGGCTTCTTGCGGGAGAACTTCTAAGTGAATTGAGTCGATTTTCGTTGATCCAACTTTAATAATTTTAATTTTAAAGTTATCAACTTGAATCTCTTCATCCTGTTCTGGAATACTTTCAGTATGATTGATTATGAAACCACCTAAAGTTTCATAAGCGTCTTCTTTTGGAATATTTAAGCCGTATTCTTCATTCAGATAATCGACCTCTAAACGCGCGGAAAAATTGAATTCATTCTCGTTTATTTTTTCCTCTAATAATTCCAAATTATCATGTTCATCTTCAATCTCTCCAAACAATTCTTCAACGATATCTTCTACTGTAATTATCCCTGATGTACCTCCATATTCATCGACAACTAGAGCAATACTTTTTCTTTTTTTCATTAGAACATTCAAAACATCATTGATAATCATCGATTCTGGAACTATTTCAACAGGAAGGAGAATCGACTTTATGGTTCGCGGCCTCTTGAATAATTCATAAGAATTTACATAGCCTATGATATCATCTAACGAGTTTTTATAAACGATGATTTTTGAAAAACCGCTTTCTATGAAAGCTTTTTTTAGGTTCGTAACCGTTTCATGCAAATCTACAGCAACAATTTCTATCCTTGGAACCATGATTTCTCTCGCTTTCACTTTATGAAAAACCAAGGCATTTTGAAAGATTTGAATTTCAGAATCAACCTCATCATCCTCCTTATTAGTTTCCAATTGTTCTGTGATATAATTCCCTAATTCTTCCTTACTAAATTCAGTTTGCACTTCATCTCCCTTTGTCTTGAAAAACACTCTCAGAAAAAAATCAGAAATAGAGGAAATAAAACTTGAAAGAAAATAAAACAATACAAAAAACACATATGCTGGAATAGCAAAAATCTTTACGGCTTCATTTGCATAAATTCTAAATAACGCTTTCGGCAAAAATTCAGCAGTAACAAGAATTACGATAGTTGATATTAAAGTTTGAGTTAATAATTGTAAATCACTCAATAAATAATGAATAATAGTGTACTCAGTAGGTAAAAAACTTTGAAACCAATTCATTAATAACTCTCCCATAAAGTAACTATAAACTACCAATGATATATTGTTACCGACCAACATAGTTGTGATAAACCTGGAAGATTTCTCTGTTATTTTAGTCAGGATTTTGGAGATAAAATCCCCTTTCTTCTTTTCTAGTTCTAGATATAATCTATTAGAAGAAATGAAAGCAATTTCCATACCTGAAAAAAAAGCAGAAAAAAGTATAGAAATAAGTATAATTACAATTTCGTAACTCATTATTGATTATTTCGGCGCTCTATTTTTTTTCTAAAGTTACGCTTAAAAAGAAATATTAACAACATAAATACAGCAAAAGCAATACTTAAATAAGCTTGATTTCTATCCGAACTCCACCTTGTTACAGCGTCAATTAAAAGTACTACTGCAACAGCAATATATCCGTACTGTGTATATTTCCAAATTTTATTCATTATAAATCTCCTTGTTTTGTTTCTACTTCCCCTGTAATATCCTTTAAAATCCACTTTGACAAATCTTGTTTTGATTCAAAACCAAATCCATCAATGACACTACTGGGTGTTGTTAATCTAAATCCATCTTCTGTAAAGAAATACTTTTCACGCTGATCCCAAAAAAGTTGATTTGTTTCCAACTTAATACTATCGGTATGATTGAAAACTACAACATTTCCTTTTATTTCGGAAACCTGAGTTTTTGCGTAAGATAAAGCATAATTCCCTGTAATTGTTGTTGAGTCATTTCCTTCATTCTCATAAGTAATGATTTTAATGCCCTTAGGAAACTCATTATACGGGTGTTCATTTCGGTTAGAAAAATCTCTCAACAGCGGTGTAATTAATTTTGAAGTTACTTCACCAGAATCTTTGTAAACATGATATGCATTCTTCGCAACACCTATCGGTAAATTTTTATCTTTCAGAAAATCTCGCACCTTTTTTACGTCATTGGTACAAGAAAAAAACATTGCTATCAAATAAATGAAAGCAATGTTCTTTAAAATATGTTTAATAGATATTCTCATTAATATTTTGGAACACGAACAGTTTCACCAATCCAACATCCAATCTTATGAGTACTTCCTGCAGCAACACCAGTTGTAAAGATTAACTTCTTTGAAGGCATATTGCTCTTGTAACTCTTGATATATCTTCCAGCTCCACTACCTGGATCAACTCTTTGTGCTCTTTGCGCCTTGTTTAAAGCTGCAACATACACCATTCTTTTTTCAAATTCATTATTTCCACATGAGTTAGCACTTTTTGCATATAAACTAGCAATAAATAAATATGCTTTCCCCATATTTGGATTATACTTTAAAGCCTCATAAGCTAAAGCTCTTGCTCTTGACTTACTTCTTGTTCCTTGAGCAGCTCTTAACTTAAGTCTTGCTTTTTTAAGTGGATCTGTTTCTAAATCGAAAGCCTTTTTTCTCATTGCTGCAGCTCCTTTAGCGTCTCCATTGTTATCTAATACACTAGCAACAAAGTTAAATGCATCAGCAGACTGAGTTACATCTGCATAAGATTTAGCTAACTTTTCAAATAAAGGATCACCTTGACACTCTTTATTATACATTCTTGATACGGCTCTTTTTAACCAAACACCATTTGTTTTATTAGCTTCGTAATCTCTGCTGTAAATTGGAATTAATCTTTCACAAGTAGCAATTGCAGAAATATCAGCATCCAATCCACCTTCTACTAAACCTAAAGCTTTAGAGTTGATTGAGTAAATTTTTAACCTTTTCTTTTCTTTAGAATCAATTGTTCCTAATGAATCTTTTACTAACAACTTACTAATCTTAACATTGTAATCATCTAATTTCTCTCCTACAGATTCCATTACATCATCATAAGTATCAAATACCTTTTGTGGATTAGAATCTTTGTACTTTCCAACAATTCCTTTGAAATATTTAAATATGTTTTTAACTCCCATATCTTTTGGAGAAGCTTTATAGGCTTTCTCTAAAATATTGAAGATTTCATCTTCAGAAGCTAATTTATTCTTACTTAAAAAAGTAGCATAATCACTATGTGCTTTAGCAGCTCCTTTACTTGGGAAATTCACTAAACGTGCTTCATATACTTTTTTATATAAATCAGCATCTTTAGTCTTATCCGCCGCCTTTGCACCGTACTTGTAAATATTAACTGATAATTTAGGACAATTCTCTAATAAGTAATTCAAATTTTCTTTTGATTGCTCATATTTTTTAGTTGTAACATCTCCTTTAAATAAATTATACTTTATGTTACATTCTTGACTTGCCTGAGCATTCAATCCTACTGCTACAAACAAAAATAAACCTGTAAGTAAATGCTTTGTAATTGTTTTCATTATTTCAGTTTTTATTAGTCTATTTGCCTCTTTTTGAACCACTGATTGCTGTTCAAAGATAAGCTTAATCTTATATTAAAGTAATTCTCTTTTATTAAATTATTGTCGATGGTTCCTTTTTGACCATACTCAAAACCAAGATTTAAACTTGATATTTGTCTTGGCATTGGTAAACCGAAACCAAGATTTATGCCAAAATCATCAATTGAAGTAAAATTTGTTCCAGAATTTGTCCCATCAACTAATAATCCAGTCTTTTGAAAACGTAAACCAGCACGATAAGTAACTCTATCCCAATAACTTCTGATAGAATTTATTTTAGGTATATAATATCCTCCTAAAGACAGTCTATTTGAAGATTCAAATCTGTAAGTTGATCCTTGTACAATATTTCCTTCATTTTGAAAAGCATCTTGGAACTCATAATCTACTCCAGCATACCATTTATTAGCTTTTCCTAAACCAACTCCCATAATTGTTTTCACAGGATTTACAAGTTCTCCAGAAACTCCTCTATCATACAAAGTATCTCTCGGCTGTTCTAAACCAGTAATTGAAGAAAAGTTATAAGTATACACTCTTTCAGAACCAGTAACGGTTAAACTATTTTCTAACTGAACCGCTAAACCTACATTTAACTCTAATTCATTTTTAAGTTTTCTTTTATACTGCGCTCCTAACTTGAATTGCCCTCCTCTAACTCTTGTTTGCTTTTCGTATCTCGTTAACAAACTAACATTTGCTCTTTGATTAGAAATTTCATTATCAATTGTTCCAAAAACGAATCCTGCTTCAAAACCTAATGCTAAATCTTTAAAAACATTTATCCCAAAAGATCCGAATAATCTTGAAGTTCCACCATTACCATTGAATCTTGTTGCTTCTAGAAAATCGCCATTCGTATCGTTAACACTATTTAAAATAGCATAACCAACGTTAGAAACTGGTTGCAATCCTGCAGAAAAACCAGCATTTTTTCCAATAGGGAATCCAAGAGCTACATATCTCAAACTTGTAGTATTACCTGAATCTTCAGATGTGCTACTTTTAATATTTAATAGTGATAACTCTCCTCCTATAGCATAAGTTGCTACTCTTAAGTCAGCATTTGCTGCAGGGTTTATGAAATTTAAGTGACTAATATCTTTCAGTGCTACACCTATACCTCCCATCGAAGCTTGTTCAACTGTAGTTCTACTTACATCCTCTCCGATACCAAAAAAAGAATAAGGTGAAGAACTATTCCTTTGTGCACCTAAAGATGCTGATATCGTTACTAAAACTACAACTAGAAATCTCTTAATCATCCGCTCTGTTATAAATCAAAATTTTATGTAAACCTTCCAAAACCAAATTTGGATTGGCAAATATGTGATTTTTTAATTGTTTAGCCAAAAAATTCGTATCTCCTCCTGTTAAAACAACTGTTAAATCTTGATATTTAGTTTTGTACTGGTTTATTACCCCATCAATTTCATTTACAATTCCGTTTACAACACCTGAATGAATGCAGTTATTCGTATTGTCTCCAATAAAATCTTCCGGTTCTTTTGTTTCTAATAACGGTAATTTTGATGTATAATTATTTAATGATTTATATCGCATTTTTAATCCAGGCGAAATAGCTCCTCCTAAATATGTTCCTTTATTAACGAAGTCAAAAGTAATACAAGTACCTGCGTCAATTACTAAAACATTTTTGTTTGGGTACTCTGAAGCGGCGTATGCTGCCAAAGCAATTCTATCAACTCCTAAAGTAGTAGGAGTTTTATATTTATTACTAAAAGGCACTTTTGTTTCATGATTAAGTTCCATCAAATTGAGAAATTCATGTAACTTTTTTAGATTTTCACCCGATAAAGTAGCCACCGCAGACACGATTGAGGAAGAAATTTTATTTTTTTTTAAAATTTTTTTCAGTTCTGAAATTATTTCTGTTTTCTGAAAAACGACTAACTCTTTTAAGCTATCTTTTTCATAAACAGCAGCTTTCACTCGAGTATTTCCAACATCAATTATTAAATTCATTTGTTCGATTTATGAGGGAAGCAAATTTATAATAGATTTTTTACATTTTTATTTGGTTCAATTCAAAAAACTGTTATATATTTGCATCCGCTAACAAGCTGGTACCTTAGCTCAGTTGGTAGAGCAAAGGACTGAAAATCCTTGTGTCCCTGGTTCGATTCCTGGAGGTACCACTTCAAAAGCCCTGATTATTCAGGGCTTTTTTTATTTTCATCCCTATCCTGTATTGCAAAAACTTCCTATAAAAAAACATACACTAAAGAATACTATACTTTTTAAGCACAATATTTTTAGTGTATGCGAGCAAAAATACTAATTAACCTATACTATGAACTCTTTACTTAAAATTGCTGTCCCTTTCCTGAATTAGGGTTTAAAAGGTTATTAATGTCTGAATTTTGTATTTGACCATTCATATCTATATCAGCTTTATGGTAACCTGAACCACCTAATAAAGATATAACTGTATTAATGTCTGTATTTTGAACCTGTCCGTTTTCATCATAATCCCCTGCAATCAACGCGTATAATCCATTTGCAAGAGTCGTTACGGCATTTGTTCCTCCGTTGATATTACTTGTATCACTCGTTAAATCTAAACTTGTAGAAGTTACAGATAGTGTTACTGGATTTGTTGTTATAATTCCGAGATGATTTCTATGATTAACGGCAATGTAATAATCACCAGCAGGAACATTAAAGAATAAAGATCTTTCTTTACCATTTACAATCTCAACAATATCGCCGTCTCTTTGCAAAACTGCAGATTTCCCTTCTATAACTGTATTTGCATCAGAAGCATCTCTTAATTCTACCCAAACCCAATCTACAATTGCATTTTCGCCAGTAACATCAAAAACTGATTCATTATACGTTACAGCATCGGAATATGGACTGATACTTGGAATATGATCTCCAACTCTTAAATCATCTCTCATTAACATTTCTTCTCCCGAAATCGGATTAATTCCTGCTCCTTGTAAATAAACTTTTGAGTTAACAACCGTTTTATCACAATACAAACTAGCTAAATAATCAATTTGCGCTAATATTTGCCCTGAAATATCTTCTGTTTCCCAATTCTCATAAATGTCCGTTAAACGATCAAAATGATTTGAATTTGTAGTCGCTATTAAAGCGTCATGCCAAGTTTTATATTCCACCTGTGTTACTGGAATTAAGCTCCTGTAATATTCTAATCGGTCACAAAACTCAGTACTTGGACTGAAAGAATCTAACTCTTCTCTTAATTCTTCTTCAGGAATATAACCCCAAAAATGTAATAACGGAGTTAAATTGATTTCCGTAGCTTCTGTTGCAGCTCTAATCAATTCCTCTCTACTTATGGAACCAGGATTGGAAGGATCATTACTATTGTTTTTTGCCCATTCATCATAAAATACTTTCTGAATTTCACCAAGGGTTTCATAATCATAAACTGTTGCTATTTCATGCCATTTCATTGCTCCTCGTATTTGATATGATATTTCATCACAAACACTAGAATCTAAAGTTGGATCACATTTCATAGGTTGATTATTCCTAAAATTATAAGCTGTCATCCAATACATCGCAGCTAAATCTCTATCATGCTTTTGATTATCTAGAATTAATAATACCTCATCAATATCAAAACCTAACGCAGAAACTAACATTGGTGCTCCACATAGCTGAATAATAGCTTCAGCTTCACCAGGAGGTTCTGGTAATAACATGGTATGACCCATTTCGTGAAAAATTGTAGAAGGATAATTCGTGATATAATCATCATCCATTACTCGCAATGGATTCCAAGTTAAGTCTCTTGTTGTTCCTTGGTAAGATTCAAATTCAATATCAGAAGGATAACCTGCCGCATTATTTATACCTCCACAATCAACTAACCAATATTCTGGTCTAATTTTATCAACTGGTCTTCCTGCAGCAGTTGAAAAAGCATCCCACATAGAATTCCATGTTGTCATTATCTCAGTTGGATCAGAAACATCAACCAAATCTCTAGGAATTAAAAACATCATTCTATCAGATTCCATATCTACCCAATCAACATATGCATTAGACATGTCTGTTTGAAACTCAGATAAGTTTGTTGATTGACCTGTTACCATTCTAAAATAAGGTGACTTTACCGCTCCATTGAATGTAAAATCAATCCAACCAAAATTAACTTCCGCTGGAACTTTAATATAAATAACACCTCCTAAAGGATTAGCCACTTTTGTTGACTCTGACGTTATTTCGAATTCAGTACTAATTCTATGGTATCTATTAATTTTTGAAACTCCGTATAAATCTCTAGATGGTGCGCCAACTATAACTTCAAATCCTTGTCCAACAATTGAAGATGGGACTGTAACTGTTACTAATTCACCTGGAGCTGCATAATATCCCGTTGGTCGATAAACACCTTTTTCTTGCCCCATTAATTCATAACCTGGATCCAGTTGATAGGTGGAGTTTATGGGGATTATACCATCTGTCACTCTGGGAGCTCCATCAGCAACTGGACCAGGATAAATTTCTGAAAATTCAAATTTTGTTCCGATAACATTATCAATATTATCAGGAGTAAAGGCATTATCAATAATATCTTGTTGTAAGAAAAATGCTATTACTTTTTCTGAAGATAAATCAAACACATTCACTTTAGTTCTATCTTGAAATAAAGGATCAAAATTATCTTCAAAAGCAGTTAAATAATTATCTACTTCTGTTCTAGCATTCATATAATTGTAGCGAAGGTTTGACAGAATATCAAACTCATAATCTTTAGTTTGATCAGAAGTAAGTGTAATATTTCCTAAAATGTGATCTGTCATTTGCTTCAAAGCACTCTCTAACAGATCTACATCGCTAGGTTTCGCAGGAATGTGTATGCTAAAATCATCAATTACTACAGTTGAAACTAGATTTCCTATTTTATTGTAAAAATTACCTAAATAAACCGGTGTATCTTGAATTTGATTGATTAGAAAATCTAAATCATAAACATCTCTAAACGTTCCGTAATTAAAGTAATTATTAGCATATAAATACCATTCTCTCTGAGATCTATCTATAATTAATCTTGTATGAACCTCTTCGCCTATTGCAAACGTTCCTAGATTGATACCTTCTCCTCCACCACCTAAAGAATCCTCGTCATTCCAATACAATCCTAACGTATATTCTGATGCACTTGTAGCTTCCGCCCATAAAGTAAATCCAGCAGCATTTAGAGCTTCATAACGTTTTAGTGTGAATAAATTTTTTCTTCCATCCTCTGCTCCTAAGTCGGTACATATAAAATTCATTTCAAATTCTACAGAATCATCTGTGAACAAAAATGGTGTTATATCTACTGGTAATTGTACTCCTTCATCTGGATTAGATTGTATACCCATACCAGTAGAAGTTGCCAAATACGTTGCATTAGTCCCTGAGGTTACCGCTTGCTCAAAAACATAACTTGAAGTATATCCACCTATGGTATCTTCTAAATTACTAGAAAAATTATAGTTTGCCAACGTACAATAGGTATCAGAATATTGTGTTTGCACATCTTTATTCGTCCAACTTGTTGTTGCAGTAGATGCATCTTCAACTAATACACAGGTAAGATTGGAATTATTAGTAATATTTATAGTTGAAATTGCGGCATTATTCCCGTTTTTTAAATTTAGAAAAGATAAATTATTATCATTCGCAAGAACTGTTGTTAACGATGCATTTGAAGTTAAATCTAATGCCTTTAACTGGTTATTATTACAAACCAATGTAGTTAACCCCGAATTTCCAGCAACTGAAAGAGACTTTAAACTTAGGCCGTTTACATCCAAACTCGTTAAATTATTGTTTGAAACATCTAATTTTTCTAACGCGGTAAAATCTTCAATCCCCGTTAAATCAGAAATTCCTTTATCACTTACATCTAATTCTGTTATATACTTTATTAAATCTGTTGGAACTTGACCATCACTTGAAGCATCATCGTACCCTAAACTTTCTAAATAATTTTCAAAAACAATATTTGGAACTGCAGTGTAATTACAATAGGAAGTATTTGTAAAAGCAGTTTGACTATCAATAGTTATCCAGTTGTTAGTAGAATAAGTTGCATCATCAACCAAAACACAAAACAAGTTATTGTTGGACGTTGAATCAAACTCCAAAACGTTAGTGTTATTTCCATTTCTAATATTTAGATTTTCTAAATAATTACTACTAGCGTTTAGTTTGGTAATATTTGTATTTGAAGTTAAATCTAAAACAGTGATTTCATTACCTGATACATTCAACTCTTGTAGTGCAGTAAAATCGGAGATTCCTGTTAAATCTGAAATATCTCGGCTACTAACATCTAAAGAAACTAAGCTATTTATGTTATCTGTTGGAACTTTTCCATCTTCTGCTGCATCATCTAGTCCAAGATCGAATAGAGTTATTTCGAAATTCAAATCTGGAATTAACGTATAACCACAGTTGGTTTCGCTAAATACAGCGTGATCATCAATTCCGTTCCAATTTGCAGTTGAATATGCTGCGTCATCAACAGTAATACAAGTTAAATTATCATTATTAATAGCATTAAACTGACCATGACTGCTATTTACTCCGTTTCTTAAACTTAAACTTCTTAAATCATTTGCTGCACAATTTAGAGCTGAAAGATTTACATTATAATCAAGATTCAATCCTACAATATCATTTCGAACACAGTTTAATGCAATTAACTTTGTATTATATCTTAGATTTAGAACAGTTAAATTATTGTCTTTACAAGATAAATCTACTAACTCAGCAAAATGCTCAATACCTGTTAGATCTGAGATTCCTTTATTATTAATATTTAAATGAGTAATATTCTCAACAGATGCTAATAGAACCAGCCCATCTTGAACGGCATCATAACCCTGTGATATTAATTCGTTTTCAAAATTTACATCTGGAATTTCAACATAACCACAGTCTAAATAATTCGACACAAAAGAAGCTGTCACATCAATTTGAGTCCAATTTGAAGTAGCATACGATGGATCGTCCACAAAAACACATGTTAAACCTGAGTTGTTTGTAAGATCAAATGCAGTTATATTGGTATTGAAATCATTTCTAATATCAAAATAAGTAAGAGAATTACTACTTGCATTTACTGCGGTTAAATTTTGTAATTCACTTAAATCTATTGATGAAATTGTATTACTTGAAACATTCAAAATCGAAAGCGACTGAAAATCTTCTATTCCTGAAATAGTACTAATACTTTTACTGGAAATGTCTAAATTAACTACAACCTCAATTAATTCAGTTGGAACTTGTCCATCTCCAGAAATATCATCATAACCTAAAGCTTCTAGTTCTGCTTCAAAATTCGAATCGGGAATAAGTGTGTATTTACAATATGAAGTTTCCGTAAATCCACCATCAGAATCAATGTTTGTCCAATTCGTTGCACTATAATCTTTATCATCAACAAATACACAGACTCCATCATTATTGCGAACATCAAAACTTACAACATTTGTGTTTACACCATTTCGAATATTTAATTGAGTTAATTGATTTCCATTTACATTTACTGATGTAATTGTAGTTAATGAACTCAAATCTAAACTCGTTAACACATTATTTGAAGCATTTAAAATAGAAAGTGAATCAAAGTTTTCGATTCCTGTTAAATTGGCAATATTTTGACCAGAAATATCTAAACTGGTTACACTTGTTATCAAATCGTTTGGAACTTGACCGTCTCCAGAAATATCGTCATAACCTAAAGCCTCAAGTCTAGATTCAAAATTAGCATCGGGAATTGTTACATACTCACAATACAACGTTTCACTAAATTTTGTAATTCCATTTTTGTTTGTCCAGTTGGAATCTGAATAGGTTACACTATCAACGGTTACACAAGATAATGATGCATTTGTTGAGGAATCAAAAGTAGTAACATTAGAATTATTCCCATTTCTAACATTTAAAAATGAAAGATTGTTTGAATCAACTCTTATAAAAGTTAACAACGAACTCTGACTCAAATCAATTGAGCTTATTGTATTGAACGAGACATTTATTCTATCTAAACCTGTTAATCCAGTACAATCAAGTGTTGTTAAATTATTACTGTAAGCTAATAAATCTTCTAAATTAATAAGACTTCCAAGTGTAAGACTTGTCATGCTATTATTATTACACTTCAAAAACTTCAGGCTTGTATTTTGTGAAAGATCTAAACTTGAAATGCTATTTGAATTACAAGTTAAATTCTCAAGAGCGTTAAAATCTTCAATTCCACTTAAACTTGAAATCGATTGACTATTGACATCTAAATCAGTTACAGCTTCAATTAATTCGGTTGGAACTTGCCCATCTGAAGCAATATCATCGTAACCCAAAGTATTTAAAGCAGCTTCGAAATTGGTGTCAGAAATAGTTGTATATCTACAATAGGAATTAAAACTCGATGTATTATCAATATTCGTCCAGTTTGTTGTGCTCCAAGTAGGATCATCAACTTCGATACAAGATAGAGATGAGTTTCCTGTAGCTATAAAATTACCATTCGTAATATTGGTATTATTCCCGTTCTTTAGATTTAAGTATGTAAGATTATTATTTTCACATTCTAATCTTTCTAAAGCAGGGTTATTTGATACATCTAACTCAGTAAAACTATTATCTCCAATTCTAAGTTGTCTCAGTAAAGACAATGTTGAAACATCAATAGATGAGAAGTTCACTCGTTCTATAATTAAAACTTCAAGTTTGGTGTTTCCAGTTACATCTAAACCAGTTAATGCTGTGTCTTGTAAATATAAAAATGCTAATTCCGTATTATTTGAAACATCTAAACTTGTTAAACTAGAACAACCGCGTAAGTTCAGCGTACTCAGGAGTAAATTATTAGAAACATCAACTGATGTGAATAGATTATTTCTAATATTTATAAAAGTTACATTTGAAACTTGGCTTAAGTCAATTGTAGTTAATTGATTGTATCTACCTTCGATAGAATTCAAGTTTGAGTTTGCCCCTAAGTTTAACGACGACACATTATTATTATCGAAATTTACTATTTGAAGATTCGTATTTGAACTTACATCTAAACTTGACAATGAATTATTCTCACAATTTAAATCTACTAATGCAGTAAAAGCTGCAATACCTGTTAAATCTGAAATTGAATTTCCCGAAACATCAAGAGTCGTAACTGTATTGACACTTGCAATTGGCACTTGTCCATCTCCAGAAATATCATCATAACCAAGTGTAAATAGTGCAGCTTCAAAATTTGCATCTGGAATAGACACATAAGTACTACTGCTCTTTACAACTTCTGTTTTTGTATTGAGCTTATTGAAAGCGAAAAGTCCAAATAAACTAATCGCACTCGATAACATAAGTATAATCGTTTTTCTCATTTCAAAACGTTTAAGTATTAAAGCCGATTAAAATTGTTCTCCTTTCCCAGAATTAGGATTAATCAAGTTATTGATATCTGAATTTTGGATTTGCCCATTCATATCCATATCTGCACCATTATATCCCGATGAACCTAAAAGGGTAATTATACCATTTACATCTATATTTTGTACTTGACCATTACCATCAAAATCCCCAGAAATTAGACCATAAGCGCCGTTACTTAAAACAATAACTGCATTAGAATTTCCGTAAACCAAACTTGTGTCAGCAGTGAAATCAATAGTAGTTCCTGATTCTGAAAGGATAACAGAAGAGGCGGTTAGTATTCCCAAGTGAGATCTGTGATTTATAGAAATATACACATCGTTATTCTCTGTTAGACTAAATGATAGTGGGGAACTTCCGTCTATTGCAACGATATCTCCATCTCTTTGAATCAATCCTGACTGTGAAGTCAAAACGATTGTATGATCTGTTTTATCTCTTAATTCAACCCAAACCCAATCTACAATTGCATCGCTACCAGTTGCTGTGAAAATTGAAGAGTTGCAAGTTGCTCCGTCAGTATATGGACTTGTAGTTGGAATTACATTACTAACACGAAGATCATCTCTCATGATACTTTCCTCTCCTGTATTTGGATTTATATGAGCACCTTGTAAAAACACTCTTAATGATAGATCGTAATTAACTGGACAAGTAGTTTCGCTAAAACTTGTATTTGAATGTCTGTCTGTCCAATTGGTAGTTGAATATGCCGCATCGTCTACCGCAATACAAGCTAGATTAGAATTTAATGTTGCATTAAAATTGGTAATATTTGTATTTGTCCCGTTTCGAAGATCTAAACTTGTTAAATTATTATTATCTAATCGAACGAAAACTAACGCCGTATTCTTAGTTAAATCAAGAGAGGTAAGTTCGTTATTAAATAAGGAAATCTTCTTTAATGACGGTACATTTGAAAAATCAAAAGAAGTAAAATCGTTTCCGTACCCAACTAATTCCTCGAAGTACTGTAGTCCTTCAACATTAAGGATATCCATGTTGTTGTCGTCACACTTTATATATTCTAAGAGCGTATTATTTCTTAAATCTAAATTCTGAATCGCATTGTCATTACATCTTAAACTTGTTAAAGCTGAAAATGCTTCGATTCCCGTTAAATCATTAATATTTTTTGTTCCAACATCTAAACTTGTAACCACTTCAATTAATTCAGTTGGAACTTTTCCATCAGCTGAGAAATCGTCATAACCTAAAGCTTCCAAAGCAGATTCAAAATTGGAATCTGGAATTGTAGTATATCGACAATCTAAAACAGTGAAATAAGCAGTAGCATCAATGTTAGTCCAATTTGTAGTTGCATACGAAACATCATCAACTGAAATACAAGATAAATTGCTGTTGTTATTTGCTACAAAGGATGTAAAATTTGAATTGTTTCCGTTTCTTACAATTAAAGAAGTTAATTCATTGGAAGCACAATTTAATTCAGTAACTAATGTATTTAAACGAATATCTAAAGTGGTAAGATCATTATCTTCTACTAGAACTGATCTTAATTGTAAATTCTGAGTTAGATCTAAACTTGTTACCTTATTTTGAAAAATATCAAACTCTCTTAAATCAGTATTTTGAGTAATATCAATACTTGTTAACTGATTTCCATATAACACCAATGTTCTTAAAGCAGTATTCTTAGAAACATCAATTGATGAAATACCACATGAATTTATATTCAATGTTTGGAGATTATTATTTTGAGAAAAATCATAGGTTGCTAATGGATTACCAGCACAAACTAAAGTCTCTAAACTTTCAAAATCCTCAATTCCTGTTAGGTTAGAAATGGACTGATTTGATATATTCAAATTAGTAATCCCCTCAATCATCCCAGTTGGAACCTGACCATCTCCAGAAATATTATCATAACCTAAAGCCTCTAATCTTGCTTCAAAATTTACATCAGGTATAGAAGTATAACTACAGTATAAATTAAAACTAGCGGTTCCGTCAATATTCGTCCAATTAGTTGTACTCCAAGTAGGATCATCCACCGTAATACATGTAAGAGATGAATTTCCTGTTGCTATAAAATTTGAATTTAAGATAGCTGTATTATTTCCATTCTTTAGATTTAGATAGGTTAGATTATTATTTTCACATTCTAATCTTTCCAATAATGGATTATTAGAAACATCTAATTCTGTAAAACTGTTATCACCTATTCGAAGCTGTCTTAATAACAATAAATTAGACACATCAATTGAAGAGAAATTTACTCGTTCAATAATTAAAACTTCCAGTTTAGTATTCGATGTTACATCTAATCCTGTTAACGCTGTATCTTGAAGATATAAAAACACCAACTCAGAATTATTTGAAACATCTAAAGTTGTTAAGTTACTACAGCCACGTAAATTCAATGTGCTCAACAATGTATTATTTGAAACATCTACTGTTGTAAATAAATTATCTCTTACATTGATAAATGTTAAATTCGGAATTTGACTTAAATCTATTGTTGTTAGTTGATTATATCTACCTTCTATAGAACTTAAATTTGAATTTGATCCTAAATTTAATGTTGCAACATTGTTATTGTCGAAGTTTAAATTTTGAAGATTTGAGTTATTGCTAACATCTAAAGACGTTAATGTGTTCGTTTCTACGTTTAAATCAGTTAACGCAGTAAAATCCTGTATTCCTGTTAAATCAGAAATACTCTTATTACTTACATTTAGAACAGTAATATTCTCAATTAGTTCAGTTGGTACTAATCCGTCACCTACAATATCATCATAACCTAAGGAATTCAACTCAGCTTCAAAATTACTATCTGGAATAGTCGTGTATTCAATAGCTTCTACCGTTATTGTTCCTAAATTTACAGCACAAGAAGAAGCGTCAAATCTTGCCCATACATTGTAATCTCCTGCACTCAAACTATTAATTTCTCCAGTTCCTAAAGAATCATCAAAACTGTATGTATAAGTTACTCCATTGTCAATACTAAACTCAATAGTACTTTTTGTAGCTTCATCAGAAAAACTAACTTTAATAATCCCATCATTTGTTACCGAACTTTCTCTAACAACTTCAGAAACTGAAGCCGTTGGATTTAAATTCGATGCTAATGATGCAAAATAAACCGCACCTGAATTTGATGGAGAATCATCCTCATTTTGTCCAATAATTATATTTGGAAAAGAAACAGCAACCGATCTGTTTGCAAATTCATCCCATCCTGAACCAGAGGTGATCTTAGAAATTTGGGACCAGTTGTTAGTTCCATCATTTTTAAATATATACACAGCATCAGTATTCGCAGAACCATTTCCAAATGAACTTACGTATAAAAAGTCTCCATCTATAACAACATTAGAACCAAAACGTTGATCGTTATAGCTGTCTTTATCATCATTTTGAATCATTACTCGATTTGATTCGAGATAATCTCCATTTACATCTGCTTTGTATACATAAACCCTTCCTTGATCTGCTTCTGGAGTAGAAGAAACTTCAAAATTATAGGCTCCAACAGCTAAATAATCTCCTTCAACATCTAAACCACTACCAAAATACTCAGAGGTTTCTGTTCCTCTTAATCTGTGTGTACGAGACCACGTTCCATCATTGGCCTGTTCCCAAATTTGTACAGAGCCCGCGGATGCTTTTCCCACAGAAGAATAATCCTGAGGACCGGAAACATAAGCCTTACCATCAGCCACTTTTACATTGTAACCAAACCTAGCTCCTGAATAATTAGATTGAACTTGCGGTTCTAATTTTGTTTCAGAATATGTAAACGTTCCTGTTCCATCATTCTCATAGATATAGGCGCATCCTCCTGTACTTCCATTTCTAGCACCAACTAAAATTAAATCCCCTTCTATTGAAACAGACTCACCAAATCGATCATCTGAAACACCATCGCTCGGTTCGAAGATTGCAACCTCAGTCCAAGTTCCTGCTCCATCATACTCATATAAGTATGCTGCACCAGTGTCAACATCGTTAGTATCCAATTGAAATCTTGCTCCAACCAACAAATAATTTCCTTCTAAAGCCACGGAAGAACCAAAGTGATCTCCAGCGAACGCATTGCTCGCATTTAAAATAGTTTGTTGAGACCAATTTCCTGATCCATCATTGATATAAATATAGACTTTACCCTGTTCTACTCCATTACTTCGAGAAGTTACCGCTGCGATATTGCCATCTATTGCAACTCGCTCTCCAAACCTATAATTTGAAGTTGCATCGCTAGCTTTAAATTTTGAAGCTCCAATTGTTGTTGTTGTAACTGTTCCTGAATACAAATTTTCATCAAAAGGACAAACTTCCGTTTGCCCATAACTGAGTGAAAAAATAAAAAATAGGGGAATGAAAAGTATTTTTAATTTCATAATAAACATTTACCGTGGTTATGTAATTCTGCTTTTTAATATTTATATCTACTCTTTTGGTGAGTAGTTATTCCGATACAATAGTAGAATATTTGGCACCCAGAAAGAAGAAATCCTAGGGTGCAAAAAAGGGTGCAAAAAAGGCATTCCTTTATTTTACAAGGAATTAAACCTGAAATTATGAAACTTATTAATCGTATTTGGAAAACAAAAAACCGAGATTCAACATCTCGGTTTTCATTTAGGTTAACATTTAAAAAATGTGATTTATATGATATTTTTAATGTTTGATTGGCTCTTTATTAGCTCCTTTTAAATGTTTTGCATAGAATCCCATCATTGATTTATATAATACAATTCTGTTTTCTTCTTTACCAAACCCATGACCTTCGTCATATCTTACCATATATGGAACGTCAACTCCTTTTGCTCTTAATCCTTCTACAATTTGATCAGATTCGTCGATATTTACTCTAGGATCATTTGCTCCTTGAACTACGAATAGTGGTTTCTTTATTTTATCAATATGAAATACTGGCGATACTTCTTTCATTATTTCCTTTTCTGCAGCTACATCTTCATCATACCATATTTCCTTGATGATTTTTAAGTAAGGTTTCCAATAAGGTGGAATCGTTTTCATGAATGTAAAAATGTTAGAAACTCCAACATAGTCGACACCGCATGCGTATAGGTCAGGAGTTTTTGTTAATCCTCTTAATACAGCATATCCACCGTGGCTTCCTCCGTAAATAGCAGCTTTATCTCCATCAACCCATCCTTTGTCAACAACATATTTTAGCCCATCTTCTACATCATCCATTGCTTTTCTACCAATTTCTTTAAATCCAGACTCTAAAAATTTACGTCCGTATCCACCAGAAATTCTAAAATTCACCTGTAATGTAGCATATCCTCTACTTGCAAATAATTGTGCTTCTGGATTGAATCCCCATGAATCTCTAATTCCTTGTGGACCACCGTGTGGATTCACAATTACAGGAACTTTTTCACCATTTAGAGCTTCTTTTGGCAAAGTAATATATCCGTGAATTGTTAAACCATCTCTACTTTTGAATGTAATTGGTCTCACTTCTGCCATATCTTCTGGGCGAAGCTGAGGCATTGTGTTATAAATCTCTTTTAATTCATTTTTCTTTAAATCATAGACGTAATAGATTCCATATAATTTATCACTAGTAATGTATAACATGTATTTAGATTCATCATCTGTTTTCCCTGTAACATAATACTGCATTCCTGGAAGCTTTTTCTTTACAGCTTTATCTAATTTTTTATAAGCCTTACTTACAGGAATAAGAATGTTCTTCTCTCCTTCATATGATAAATAATCAATAGCATAATTATTCTTCTTTGATAATCCTAGACCTCCAACATCATACTTTTCATTTGAGAAAATTTTCTTGATCGTTTTTTTCTTTTTTAAATCATATAATAAGATTTCTGCTTTATCAGTTTCTAAATTACTCAACACATAAGCATCGTGTGGATAATCAGTAGCATAGTTGAACGAAATAACTCCAAAACTATCTTTCCAATTTAACTGTTTCCATAATTCATATCCACCTTTTCCATCTTCATAATACACCTCCATATTTACACCATCTTTCAACTTAGTGTAACCTCTTAAGTTACCATCTTTATCGAATTGATACCCAGCAATTGGATTACTGGCATCTTTATTTTCGAATAATTGTTTAATTTCACCAGTAACAACATTAAGCTTATACGGCTCGAAAATTTGAGGATTGTTCTTATTTAACTGAACAATGATATGATTTTTATCTTCTTTTAATAACGACTCAAAATTTGCTCTTACTCCTTCAAAAGGTGTTAAATCCTTATCATTACTTCCGTCTAGGTTTATCGCATAAATGTGGTAATTTTCATTTCCACCTTTATCCATAGTATAGTATAAACGGTTTGAATTTAACCAACCATATCCGCGGATTAATTCCTTTTTTTGCTCAATAACTCTTTCCGCTTTACCCGTTTGAATATTCTTTACATAAACGTGTTGTTTTCCATTTTCATCACTCTCTTTGTAAGATAAATATTTCCCATCTGGAGAAAATCGGAATGAAACTCCCTTTGGATTTGAGAAATAATCTTCTACAGAATACTTATAGTTTCCTTTCTCTAAACTTGACAAATAACTTAAATCTGCTTCAGATGAAACCAACTCCGGATTTCCTGGAACTGTTTTCTCTGTTTTTTGTAACGATAATGGAATTTCCATTCCTCCTTGTTTAAAAGTTCCTTTAATTGTGTTGTCTTCTAAATTTCCTGAATATGTAATTCCTGCTTTTTTAAATGCTATTGAAAGTGTATTTCCTTCAAATGCTGTTTTGTCCATTGCAATTCCCGATGCTCCTTGAGAAGGACTATCCATTGTAGACGAAAATGTACCATCTTTTTCAGAAATATTAAATATCAGTGGCATTTCCATGCCTTGTACTTTTAGCGTTCCTTTCCAACTCCCAACAATTTTTTGGGCATTTGTTACAGAAACACTAACTACAAAAAATAGAATTGTTAGTAATTTGCTGTTTGTTTTCATTTTATTTTTACTTAAGGTTACTGTTAATATTTACAAATATTAGTGCAACCTAATCGCAAATTGTTACAAACAGCTATTTAAATTTTAGAAAATTTCCTTGGCTATATTTTTAATATTATCTGATTTACCCATTGAATAATAATGTAAAAACGGAACACCTTTAGTAATTAATTCTTTACTTTGGTTGATACACCATTCCACACCTACTTCACGCACTTGCTGGTTGTTTTTACAATTTACAACCGCCATAATTAAATCATCAGGAAGATCAACTTTAAAGCGATGAGGAATCATATTTAATTGCTTTTTTGTTGAGATCGGTTTTAACCCTGGAATAATTGGTACTGTAATTCCTTCTGCACGACATTTATCTACAAATTCAAAATATTTTTGATTGTCAAAAAACATTTGAGTCACAATATAATCCGCTCCTTTTTTAATTTTTTTCTTCAAAAAATGAATATCTGAATCTAAACTCGGAGCTTCCATGTGTTTCTCAGGATAGCCTGCGACTCCTACACAGAAATCTGTTGGTGCTGAGTTTTGCAATTCTTCATCCAAATATTTACCATGATTTAAACACTCAATTTGATCTACTAAGTCGCTAGCATATTGGTGACCTTCTTTTTCAGGTTTAAAATAAATTTCACTTTTAACAGCATCACCACGTAATGCCATAACATTATCAATTCCTAGAAAATCCAAATCGATTAAAAAGTTTTCTGTATCCTCTTTGGTAAAACCACCACACAAAACATGAGGTATTGCATCTACATTGTATTTATTTTGAATTGCAGCACAAATACCAACAGTTCCTGGTCGTTTTTTAACAACCTGCTTTTGTAGTAATCCGTTTTCTAATTCTTTATAAACATATTCTTCTCTATGATATGTAACGTCAATAAAAGGCGGATTAAATTCCATTAAAGGATCAATATTATTAAAAATTGAATCTATATTTTGACCTTTTAGTGGAGGTAATATTTCAAACGAAAATCTAGTTTTCCCTTTAGATTGTTCTATGTGTTCTGTAACTTTCACAATATTATTTTTAATGGTCATTGAGAGTGAAACGCGGCAATCTTTGTATCCTGAACTAAATTCAGAATTAACTAAATTTAGGATTAAATTAGCAGATTACTTCACTTCGTTCGTAATGACGTATTGAGTTTATTTATACTATATAATTATATTAATCGGCAATAATTGGACTTAACCATTTTCGAGTTAAATCATCACTAATACCTCTTCGTTTGGTATAATCTTTTAATTGATCTTCTTTTATTTTTCCTAGTCCAAAATATTTAGCTTCTGCATTTCCGAAATAATAACCAGAAACACTAGCTGCAGGCCACATTGCTAAACTTTCAGTAAGTTGAACTCCTATTTTTTCTTCAACCTTTAGTAAATCCCAAATCGTATTTTTCTCTAAATGATCTGGACATGCAGGATAACCAGGAGCAGGACGAATTCCTTTATAACTTTCCTTTATTAATTCTTCATTCGATAAGTTTTCTGCAGTCGCGTAACCCCAGTATTTTTTACGAACTTCCTCGTGAAGATATTCAGCAAAAGCTTCAGCAAAACGATCCGCAATTGCCTTAATCATTATAGAATTATAATCATCATTATTCTTTTCATATTCTGCAGCAAGCTCAGCCGTTCCGAAACCAGCTGTTACACAAAATGTTCCTAAATAATCTTGAATTCCAGAATCTTTTGGAGCAATAAAATCTGACAACGCAATGTTTGGCACTCCTTCCCTTTTCTTTAATTGTTGACGAAGCGTAAGGAATGTATATTCTTTGTCATCTGCATTTACAATGATGTCATCTTCTACAGAATTCGCTTCAAACAAGCCAAAAACTGCTTTGGCTTTTAGTAGTTTTTCCTCTATAACTTGGTTTAATAATACTTTGGCATCTTCGTATAATTCGGAGGCTTGTTTACCTACGATTTCATCGGTTAGTATGTCTGGAAATTTTCCATGTAAATCCCATGATCTAAAAAATGGACTCCAATCGATATAATCTACAAGAAGGTTTAAGTCTAAGTTTTCAATAACATAAGCCCCTAAAAAATCAGGTTTTGTAATTTCTGATGTTTCCCAATTAATTTGAAACTTGTTCTTTCTTGCTTCCTCAATGGTCACGTAATTCTTTTGTTTAGTTCTATTTAAAAACTGATCTCTAAACTTCACATACTCACTTCGAATTTCCTCTTTATAGATTTTATTATTCTCCTGTAATAAATTTCCTACTACCGTTACCGCTCTTGACGCATCATTAACATGCACCACAGAATTTGTGTATTTCGGAGCAATTTTAACAGCTGTATGTGCTTTAGATGTAGTTGCTCCTCCAATTAACAATGGAATATTCATTTCTTTCTTTTCCATTTCATTAGCCAGATATACCATTTCATCTAAAGAAGGTGTAATTAATCCACTTAGACCAATTACATCTACTTGCTCTTTTTGAGCTACTTCAATAATTTTTTCTGGCGGAACCATAACTCCAAGATCAACTATTTCGTAGTTATTACACCCAAGTACAACGCTCACAATATTTTTACCAATATCATGAACATCTCCTTTTACCGTTGCCATTAAAATTTTACCTGCTGAACTTGCATTACTATCTTTCGAATCTTCGATAAATGGTTGTAAATATGCTACAGCTCTTTTCATTACTCGAGCAGATTTTACTACTTGAGGCAAGAACATTTTTCCACTACCAAACAAATCTCCAACCACATTCATTCCAGACATTAAATGACCTTCAATAACTTCAATTGGTCTTTCTACACTTTGACGAGCTTCTTCTACATCTTCAACAATAAAAGCATCAATTCCCTTTACTAAACTATGCGTAATACGATCTTGTAAAGAGTTTTCTCTCCAAACCAACTGTTTAGAGCTATCCTCTTTTTTTATTCCTTTTACAGTTTCTGCAAAATCTAATAAACGTTCGGTTGCATCATCTCTTCTATCTAAAAGTACATCTTCAACATGCTCTAATAAATCTTTAGGAATTTCGTCGTAAACTTCTAACATTGTTGGGTTCACAATTCCCATATTCATTCCATGTTGAATGGCGTGATATAAGAAAGCTGAGTGCATTGCTTCTCGAACAACATTATTTCCTCTGAAAGAAAACGATACATTACTTACACCACCAGAAACACTAGCATATGGAAGATTTGTTCGAATCCATTTGGTAGCTTTAAAGAAATCAATTGCATTTTTTCTATGCTCTTCCATTCCTGTTGCCACAGGGAAAATATTAGGATCGAAAATGATATCCTCAGGAGGAAACTTCACAACATCTACTAAAATTCGATAAGAGCGTTCGCAGATTTCTATTCTACGTTCATAATTATCAGCTTGTCCTACCTCATCAAATGCCATTACAATAGTTGCAGCACCATACCTCTTGATCAACTTCGCCTGACGAATAAAAGCTTCTTCTCCTTCTTTTAGAGAAATGGAATTTACCACACATTTTCCTTGTGCAACTTGCAGTCCTGCTTCAATAATTTCCCATTTTGAACTATCAATCATTATTGGAATTCGAGCAATATCTGGTTCAGATGCAATTAAATTTAAGAATGTAACCATGGCATGAACACCATCTAACATTCCTTCATCCATATTTACATCCAAAATCTGTGCACCTCCTTCTACTTGATCACGTGCTACCGCAAGCGCCTCTCCATATTTTTCTTCTTTAATTAGACGAAGAAATCTGCGTGATCCTGTTACGTTTGTTCTTTCTCCAACATTTATAAAATTACTTTCAGGTGTTATGATTAATGGTTCTAATCCTGATAATTTTAAATATCTCTTCATACGTACTTATCCTTTTAAAATCCTATTAAATTATAGATCCGCTACCTTTAATTGTCTCGGTTGATATTTTTCGGCTACTTCTACAATACCTTTAATATGTTTAGGAGTAGTTCCGCAACATCCACCAATAATATTCAGAATCCCATCCTTTAGATAATCTTCTATTAATGTTTTCATTTCTTCTGGTGACTGATCATACTCCCCAAAAGCATTTGGCAATCCTGCATTTGGATATGCAGACGTATAAAAACTAGTATTGTTTGACAATCTTTTTAAGTACGGTTGTAACTGTTCAGCCCCTAATGCACAATTAAAACCAACACTTAATAATGGAATGTGTGACATTGAAATTAAAAAAGCCTCAACGGTTTGACCAGATAGTGTTCTTCCACTAGCATCTGTTATTGTTCCAGAAACCATGATAGGTATATCTACATTTCTTTCTTCTTTAACTTCATCTATAGCAAAAAGTGCCGCTTTAGCATTCAAAGTATCAAATATGGTTTCTACTAATAACAAATCTACTCCACCAGCAACTAAACCTTCGACTTGTTCTTTATATGCTTTTCTCAAATCTTCAAAAGTTACAGCTCTATATTCAGGTTTGTTTACATCTGGAGATAAACTAGCAGTTCTATTTGTTGGTCCTATTGCACCCGCCACAAATCTTGGTTTGTGCGGTTCTTTAGCAGTAAATTCATTAGCAACCTCTTTGGCAATTTTCGCAGATTCATAATTTAACTCATATGCTAAATGTTCTAAAGAATAATCTTCCATAGCTATAGAAGTTCCTGAAAAGGTGTTGGTTTCTATGATATCAGCTCCAACTTCTAAATATTTACGATGGACTTCTTTTATTGCTTCAGGCTGAGTTATAGATAACAAATCATTGTTTCCTTTTAATGGTGAAGGATGATCTTTAAAACGTTCTCCACGAAAATCTTCTTCTGAGAAGTTATATTCTTGAAGCATTGTTCCCATTGCGCCATCAAGCACAAGGATTCTTTTTTGTATTTCTGAATAAATGTTTGACATTCCTGATAAAATATTATGATGTGTTATCAGGAAAAGAAGAAGTAATATTCTTTTGAGTTATCTCTCTGTTAAACTGAAACAAATTCAGCGTGAACAGTAGAATTTAGCACCTTCTTTGTAATATTGAAAACGAGTTCAACATAAAAACAAAGGGTTGCTAAGGTTTCACAGGGTCTATTCCCTCCACCTTTCTTAATAACGACAATAATGTTTATGAACTAATAAAGTACAAATGTAAATAACTTATTTTAAATATTAAACTAATCATTTATACTAATTTATACGGTATAATGTTAAAATTCACCGACAATATCAATTCCCGTATTGTCATAACACGATTACAAAACGGGAATATTTCTAAACTTAAATTTTATTGAAAAATATCAGAAGACAAATATCGATCACCTCTATCACATATAATAGAAACAATTACTCCCTCATCTATAGTTTCTGCTAATTTTAAAGCTGAAGCGGCTGCTCCACCACTACTCATTCCTGAGAAAATTCCTTCTTCACGAGCTAAACGAACTGTCATTGCCTTAGCTTCTTCTTGAGTAACTTCTAAAACTTTATCGATTTTTTCTCTTTTAAAAATTGCTGGTAAATATTCCTCTGGCCATTTTCTAATTCCTGGAATACGAGCACCTTCTTTAGGTTGAACACCTACAATTTGAATATCCTTATTTTGTTCCTTCAAATAATCTGAAACTCCAGTAATGGTTCCTGTTGTTCCCATTGCGGAAACGAAATGAGTTACTTGTCCTTTAGTATCTCTCCAAATTTCAGGTCCGGTTGTACTATAGTGTGCTTTTGGATTATCGAAATTATCAAACTGATTTAGACGAAAATATCCTTTTTTATATTTTAATTCCAACGCGTGATCAATGGCTCCTTCCATACCCACTTCAGTAGGAGTTAAAATAACTTCTGCTCCGTAAGCACGCATTGTTTTTACTCTTTCGATTGTTGCGTGTTCTGGCATTACCAAAACCATATTCACACCTAATACTTTCGCCATTAAAGCCAAAGCAATACCTGTGTTTCCACTAGTCGCCTCAACAAGCGTATCTCCTTTTTTTATGTTCTTCTTTTTTAATGCTTCAGAAATCATAAAATAGGCAGCTCTGTCTTTTACACTACCTCCAGGATTATGTCCTTCTAATTTGAAAAATAGACGAACATTTTCTTTATTAATAATATTTGTAGCTTCAACTAAAGGTGTATTCCCTACAAAATCTGTTATATTTTTTGAAATCATATACTTCTTTTTAAGTATAAATACTGTTTTGTGATTTATAAATAACGGTTGAATTTGCTCCTACTGACTTTGTAATACAAACGTTTGCTCCAATAACCGTATTCTTACCAACTGTTATATTTCCTAAAATTGTAGCGTTGGCATAAATAGTAACATTACTCTCAATTGTTGGATGCCTTTTTACTTCAGCTAATTCTTTTTTAACTTGAATTCCTCCTAATGTTACTCCTTGGTAAATACTAACGTTATTTTCTATTACAGTAGTTTCTCCAATAACAACACCTGTTGCATGATCAATAAAAAATGAATCGCCAATTGTTGCTCCAGGATGAATATCAACACCTGTAAGACTGTGTGCATATTCACTCATCATTCTTGGTAAAATTGGAACACTAATCTTATACAACTCATGACTTAATCTGTAGATTGCAATAGCATGAAAACCAGGATAAGCTAAATATACTTCACCTAAACTTTTACAAGCCGGATCAGTACTTTCAAATGCTTTCGCATCTAAATCTAACTTTTCTCGAATATTACAAAACGATGTTTGGTAATACATCCAAATTTCATCAGCTTTATCTACTGATAAACCATTTAGAATTTTCATGAATTGTTCTTTTAGATGGTTTGCCTTTTCTTGACAAACATCATCGAACAAAGCATAAAACAACTGCTTTGTAAAAAGCTCTACATCATCTTTAAGAGATAAGTTGTAATTACTAAATTGCATTCTTATTTTTTTGTACTCTATTTTAATCTACTGTAAAAGATACTGAAATAAATTCAGTAGTATTAACTCTCTGGTGCTAATTCAACCTCTAATCCTTCTAATGCCGATGTAATTTGAATTTGACAACCAAGCCTACTATTATCCTGCACATCAAATGCTTCTGCTAACATTGCATCTTCATCATCGGTCATTTCTGGTAACTCGTGATTAGAATTCACATAACATTGACAAGATGCACACATGGCCATTCCTCCACAAATTCCAATAGTTCCTTCTGGAGCTAATTCATAAGAACGAACAACTTCCATTAGATTCATTGCCATATCTGTCGGAGCAACTACCTCATGAATTACACCGTCACGGTCTTTAATTTTTATATTAACATCTTGCTCCATTACTCAATAGCTTTAACCACTGCTTTTGGCGCTTCTTTTTTAGTTCCATCAAAACCTTGAACTCCTCCTACAGTTGTATATTTCATAACATATTTCTTGTCTGGGAAAATTCTTTTATATGCACTTTGACACATTAAAGTAGCTTCATGAAATCCACACAAGATTAACTTTAATTTACCTGGATATGTATTTACATCTCCAATGGCATAAATTCCAGGAATATTTGTTTGATAGTCTAGTGAGTTATCTACTTTAATAGCATTCTTCTCTATTTCTAATCCCCAGTTTCCTATTGGACCTAGTTTCGGTGCCAAACCGAATAACGGAATAAAATGATCTGTATCTAAAATAAACGGTTCCTTATCTTTTTGTTCAACCACAACTCCTGTTACATGATCATCTCCAAGAATTCCTTTCACCTCAGCCGGAGTAATTAAATTAATCTTACCTAAGTTTTTAAGCTCTTGAACTTTTTCCACTGAATCTAAAGCTCCTCTAAATTCATTTCGTCTATGAATTAAAGTGACTGACTTCGCTACATCAGCCAAGAAAATAGACCAATCTAAAGCTGAATCTCCACCTCCTGCAATTACTACATCTTTATCGCGATACAGTTCAGGCTCTTTAATCATATATTCAACTCCTTTATCTTCGAATTGAGCTAAATTATCTATTTGAGGTTTTCTTGGTTCAAAACTTCCTAATCCTCCTGCTATTGATACAACTGGAGCTTTGTGTTTTGTTCCTTTATTTGTAGTTACAATAAAACTACCATCATCTTGTTTTTCTATGGTTTCAGCACGTTCTCCTAAGGTAAATCCAGGTTGAAACTGTTTTCCTTGTTCTAATAATTTATGCGTTAAATCTCCAGCTAAAATTTCTGGATAAGCCGGAATATCATAAATCGGTTTTTTAGGATAAATCTCCGAACATTGTCCACCTGGCTGTGGTAATGCGTCTATTAAATGACAACGCAATTTTAATAATCCTGCTTCAAAAACTGTAAATAAACCTGTTGGACCTGCTCCAATAATCAGTATATCTGTCTCTATCATTACTCTTGCTTTTCTACTAAGCTCTTTGTGAACTCGTTTAGTTGTTCTACTTTTTGTTCAAAGTTTCCTTTTATTGTTTTTCTATAATCGTTTAGGTTTTTAACCAAATCGTCAATTTTATCTGGAATTACTTCTTCAAAAAACTGACGTAATCTTTTCGCTGTTGTTGGTGATTTTCCATTTGTAGAAATTGCAATTTTCACATTTCCTTTAGTTACAATACCACCCATATAAAAATCACAAAACGGAGGATTATCTGCTACGTTCACTAACTTCTGTTGCTCTCTACAGTCCATGTATACCTGAACATTTACTGCGGGCTTATCAGTAGTGGCAATAACCATATGTTTTCCTTCTAAATAGGAAGTTTTATAAACATCCTCAATAAATTTCACATCTCCTTTTTTAGCGAGTTCTAAAGTTCCTTCTCTAAACATTGGAGAAACCATTGTTACTTTTGCATCGGGACTTGATTTCAGTAAGAATGTTAATTTTTCTTCTGCTACAAAACCACCTCCAACAATAAGAATTTCTAGATTTTTAACTTTTAAAAAAACAGGATATAGATTATTTCTTTCTTCACTCATCTTAAGCTGTTTTAGTTAAAATATTGTTTTGAATCTCTAGTATTTCTTCACGGTGCTTTACAACTTCTCCAAGTATAATAATCGCTGGATTGCTTAATTGTTTTTCCTCAACAATTGCTTCAATTGTATTTACCGTTCCAACGCCAATTTTCTCTCTTGTTGTTGTTCCATCTTGAATTATAGCTACTGGTAAATTATACTTTCCTTCTTGCTGAAAAAGTTCTACTATTTGAGATAATTTTCCCATACCCATTAAAATAACAACTGTAGCACTCGATTTTGCCGCCAATGCAACATCACTTGATAATTTATGTTGCTTGGTTGTGCCTGTTATCACCCAAAAACTTTCAGAACTTCCTCTTTTTGTTAAAGGAACATTTTGATAAGCTGGTACGGCAAGAGACGAAGAAATACCTGGAACCATCGCAACTTGTAATCCTTTTTTTGCTGCATATTCCATTTCTTCTGCTCCTCTACCAAACACAAATGGATCTCCTCCTTTTAAACGAACAACATGACCATGTGATTTACCACGTGCTACAATTAGTTCATTAATTTGTTCTTGTTGATATCGGTAACAACCTCTTCTTTTCCCTACAAAAATTAATTCTGCATTCGGATTCACATATTCCAATAAATCAGCATTAACTAAAGCATCGTACAAAACAACATCTGCATTTTTTAAAGCTTTAATTGCTTTTAATGTTATTAAATCAGCATCTCCTGGACCTGCTCCTACAACTGTAAGTTTTGGTGTTACCATCATCGTTTTTATTTTAATTTTCTACCACTAGTTTTCTAAATGTATCTATTTTTTGATAAAAACGTTTAGCCTGACTTAAATAATTGTGAGCAAACTCTTTAGAAGGCTTATTTTTATTAATTTGATAAATTAGACTAGGGAAATTTTCGGATAATTCAATCTTATTTTTCTCTACAAACGCTTCCTGAAAACTCTCAATAATACCACTATGAGTATTCGTTTTTACTCCTTCTGAAGTTAATAATGCTTTTGCTGTATTTACAAAGGCTGAATACGCGTAATAAATACTATCCGACCATTGCCCTTTTTCAAAAGCTTCTGTTGCATTTTCTAATTTCTCCTCGCTTTCAAATAATAGCGTTGCCACCAAGTCAATTACTACACCCGCACACTCACCAACTCCAATTGCTTTTACATAATTCTTGTCATGTCCCCAATCGATAAAATCATCTTCCGTTAAATTGGTCGTATCTGATAAATGTTTTAGAATATCATAGAAATACGTTTTTCCTTGACGATCATAGTACGCTAAGAAATCTTCATTTTCATTGCTATTATCTTCAAAATCATTCAACAAAATTCTTAAAGCTTTTGGACCTCTTTTACTTGGTACCTTAATTACTTTGTCTGAAAATCGACCTTGACCATTTCCTAAAACTCCTCCACCTAATAAAATCTGTAATGCTGGAGCTACTAATGGACCTGATTTAATTGACATTCCTTGGAAACCAATATGAGCCATATTGTGTTGACCACAAGCATTCATACAACCACTAATTTTAATAGTGACTTCTTTATTATTGATATATTGAGGATATTCTGCCTTCAACACTCTTTCAAGTTCAACCGCAATTCCTGTACTACTCGCAATTCCTAAATTACAAGTATCAGTACCAGGACACGCTGTTATATCTAACAAACTATCATAACCTGCATCTGCAAATCCTAGTTTCTTAAGTTCTGAATAAAAGAATGGCAAAAACTCTTCTCTTACATGACGGATTAAAATATTTTGACGTAGCGTAAAACGTAATTCATTTGCAGCATAGTTTTTAATTAAATCTGCAAGAAGTCTTGCTTTATCTGTATAAAAATCCCCTAAATGAACCTTAATTCCAATCGCATATAATCCTTCTTGTTTTTGAGGAATTACATTTGATTTTTTCCATGCATTATACTCCAATTCGTTATCAATGATCGCAGATGGTACTTCCTCTGACTTAAAAGTTATTTCGGTTTCAAAATCGGTAGTGTCAATTGGATATGTTTGATACTCTAATGCTCTTTTCTCATTTTCAACCAACGTTAAAAACCCGTCTAATCCTAAATCTTTAACTAAGAACTTTAACCTTGCTTTTGCTCTTTTCGAGCGTTCACCATTACGATCAAAAACTCTTAAAACACCTTCAATAGTTGGAATTAACAAATCAGTCTCCAAGAATTCATACATAACATCAGCATGTCTTGGTTGAGAACCTAAACCTCCTGCCAATAGTACTTTAAAACCTTTAACCTCTGTATCTCCGATCTTCTTCGTTTTTGCAATAAAACCTAAATCGTGCATAAAGCTTAAAGCAGTATCTGCTTCTGTTGCAGAAAAAGACATTTTAAATTTTCTTCCCATTTCTTGACAAATAGGATTTCTCAAGAAAAATTGAAATGTAGCATGCGCATAAGGTGTCACATCGAAAGGTTCATTTACATCAATCCCAGCAGTTTCGGATGCTGTAACATTTCGTACTGCATTTCCACAAGCTTCACGTAAAGTGATATCATCTTTTTCTAACTGTGCCCATAATTCAGGGGTACGATCTAAACTTACATGGTGAATTTGAATATCTTGACGTGTTGTGATATGTAATCTTCCTCTAGAAAACTCATCAGAAACATTTGCAATTCGATGTAACTGTTCGCTAGTCACTTTACCGTACGGTAATTTTATACGAATCATTTGTACACCTAATTGTCTTTGCCCATAAACTCCTCGAGCCAAACGTAAACTTCTGAATCTTTCTTCGTCTATTTGTCCCTCTTTAAAAAGACGTATTTTTCTTTCCAACTCTAGAATATCTTTCTCTACAATTGGGTTTTCTATTTCGCTTCTAAAACTTTGCATGACTTTCTATTTTACTTATGCAAAAACTGTTGCTTGTTTAATAATTCTTCCTCGGTTTCAACATGATTATCATCTGGAACACAGCAATCAACTGGACAAACAGCTGCGCACTGAGGTTCTTCATGAAATCCTTTACACTCTGTACATTTGTCTGGTACTATGAAATAATATTCATCAGAAATTGGCTCTTGCTCGTCATCAGCATTTAGCTTCACTCCATTTAATAGCTCAATATCTCCTTCCAAGGATGTTCCTTGACTGTACTTCCAGTCTTCGGCTCCTTCGTAAATCGCTGTATTTGGGCATTCAGGCTCACATGCCCCACAATTGATGCATTCGTCTGTTATAATAATTGCCATGATTTCTTTAGTTTATAAAACCTACTCCGGATGTATTATTAGTTTTTGGATTGATAAGAATAAAAGCTCCATTAGATTTATTCTTTTTATAACTATCAACAAGTAATGGTTTACTTAGTTTTAGTTGAACTTTACCTATTTCATTTAAGGATAGTTTTGAAGGGTTTTCATCCTTTCCTGAAAAATCGGTATTTATAATATTTTCTAGATTTGTAATCTTTACTTGAGCATCATTTACACCATGTTTGATATAATATTTATCTGAAGTTTGTAATGGTGATTTATCCATCCAACAAATGGTTGCCTCTAACTGCTTTGTGATTTGAGGTTCTTCTCCTGATTTTACAATCATATCTCCTCTACTTACATTTACATCGTCCTCAAGAGTTAACGTAAAAGAACTGCCACTCTTTACTTCATTGAATTCTTGGTCAAAAAAATTGATGCTTTTTATGGTAGATTCAATGACTGATGGTAATACAGTTACTTTATCTCCAACAGCTAAATTACCGCCATATAATTTTCCTGCATATCCTCTATAATCATGAAACTCATCTGTTTTTGGTCTAATCACAGATTGAACAGGAAATCGAGCTTGAGCGTCATTCTCATTTTCTGCAAGATTTAAACCTTCTAAGTATTCTAAAATACTTTTACCCGAATACCAATCAATATTCGATGAAGGGTTTACAACATTATCTCCATGTAACGCAGAAATTGGAATGAATGTAATCTTCTGATTTTTATAGTCGCTTTTTTCAGCTAAATATTCTATTTCTCCTTTTATTTGATTGAACTTTTCTTCAGAATAATCCACCAAATCCATTTTATTTACAGCAACAACTACTTCCTTAACTTGTAATAAATTATTGATAAAGAAATGACGATATGTTTGCTCAACAACTCCATTTCTAGCATCTACTAAAATGATTGATGCTTGTGAGTTTGAAGCTCCAGTCACCATATTTCTTGTATACTCAATATGACCAGGAGTATCTGCTATAATAAAACTAGTTTTTGGTGTTGAAAAATAAATATGAGCTACATCAATTGTAATTCCTTGTTCACGCTCTGCAACTAAACCATCGGTAGCTAAAGAAAAATCTAAATAGTCAAATCCACGTTGTCTACTTTTTTCTTCTATTGCCTCTAATTTATCTTCTGTTAAGGAATTTGTATCGTATAAAATTCTACCAATCAAAGTACTTTTCCCATCATCTACACTACCTGCTGTTGCTAATTTAAGTACGTTCATTTTGTATTGTATTTAGGAGAGCTGGGACTGTAAGTAGTTATTAATATAATCCCCAAAATATTTTTGCTTACAGTCTTTCGCTCCTATAGTTATTGTTATTATTAAAAATATCCTTGTTGCTTTCTTTTTTCCATTGCCGCTTCCGATCGTTTATCATCGATTCTTGCACCTCTTTCCGAAATTCTCGAAGCTCTAATTTCTTCAACGACTTTATCAATGTTACTTGCATCTGATATAACAGCTGCTGTACAACTCATATCTCCAACTGTTCTAAAACGTACAGTACGCTCTTCGATTAATTCGTCCTCCTCTCTATACACAACCTCATCATTTGCAGACCAGATTAATCCATCACGTACAAATGTTTCACGTTTATGCGCAAAATAAATAGACGGAATTTCAATTGCTTCTTTCTGAATGTAAGTCCACACATCTAGTTCTGTCCAGTTGGAAATTGGAAATACACGAACATTTTGACCTAAATCGATTCTTCCATTCAACATATCGAATAATTCAGGACGTTGATTTTTCTCATCCCATTGTCCGAAATCGTCTCTTACTGAGAATATTCTTTCTTTAGCTCTTGCTTTTTCTTCATCTCTTCTTGCTCCTCCAATACAAGCGTCGAATCCGAATTCTTCAATTGCATCCAATAAAGTTTCTGTTTGTAAAATATTTCTACTTGAATACTTTCCAGTTTCTTCCTTTACTTTACCTGCATCTATATTGTCTTGCACATTTCGTACAATTAGCTCTACACCTAATTCTTTGACAAGCCTATCCCTAAATTCAATTGTTTCAGGGAAGTTGTGGCCTGTATCTATATGTAGTAATGGAAAAGGTATTTTTGCAGGATAAAATGCTTTTTGTGCCAAGCGAACTAGCGTGATACTGTCTTTTCCTCCTGAAAATAACAACACTGGTTTTTCAAACTGCGCCACTACTTCACGAAGAATATATATTGCTTCACTTTCTAATGCTCCTACACTTAATATATTTGTACTCATTACGCTATTTTTTAAATATGTAAACCACATTCTCTATTGTTTTCTACCTTCGTAGGGTCGAAATATTTGAACTCATTGGGTAAGTTAAACTTTTCAAGATAGGCATCCAATTCTTCATCTGAAAAATTGTAAAACGGACTAACTTTAATAATCCCATCTTTACTTACAGATACAATATCTATACTATCTCTAAACGCTGTTTGACCTTTTCTCAAATTTGTAAACCAAACATCCGGTTGATGCTCCTTCATGGCTCTTTTAAAAGGCTCTAATTTTACCTGCTCAGTAAAAATTGCATGATTCGGGTCATCAATAGTCGGTAATCCCAATACGACATCTCTGTGAGCACTCGTTTGCTTTGGAACATATAAATGAACATTCAACTGTAAACTATGAATAAGCTCCTCAGCATGTTTATAAGTTTGAGGTGTGTTGTAACCTGTATCACACCAAACCACAGGAATATCTTTGTCTTGAGAAACTACGAGATGTAAAATCGCACTTTCATAAGGCCTGAAATTTGTAGTGATAACCGGATTTTTAGCAACACTCAAACTCCATTGTATGATTTCCTCTGGAGACTTTCCTTCCAGTTGTTTATTGATTTCTACTATATCTATTTTTTCTAAACTCATCTTTTACCCCATTTAATGGTATTCCAAACTCTTTCGTGAAAAAAGTATAATATCATTTTTGTTATTAATTCAATCGCTCCTATTGATAAGGCCGTATCTATTTTTCCTGTAATGATCCAAGAAATTAATACCGTATCTAAAGTTCCTACAGCACGCCAGCTAATCGACTTTACGATACTTCTGATAGGTTTTTCGGAATCCTTATCTTCTTTATAATTCGTTTTACTTTCTAGTACTTGCTCTACAATCATTTTATTAAAATACATTTACCCTATCGGGTTAGTAGGTTTTAATATTCAACAAATATACATCCCTAAATTTAATATCAAAATTAAAGTTCAAAAATTAACACTATGATAATATTTGTAAAATCTATACTAAGTCTGCAAGTGTTGTATTTCTTAGGATATCAAGGGTGTTATCACGAACTTGAATCATTAATTTATGAACAGAACATTTGTCTTCATCTGGACAATCAGCACACTTTTCATAAAAATTTAGACTCACACAAGGAACCATTGCGATTGGACCTTCAAGTGTTCTAATCACTTTTGTCATTTTAACTTCGGAAGCTTCTTGTAACAAATAATATCCGCCTCCTTTTCCTTTTTTGGCTCCTAAAACGCCTGCTTTTCTTAAGGTAAGTAAGATACTTTCTAAAAATTTATGTGATATATTTTCGCTTTCAGATATTGTAGCTATCTGAACCTTAACTCCTTTTTCTTGCCTAGCAATAAAAGTGAGTGCTTTTATACCATATTTTGTCTTTTTAGAAAGCATATTACAAATATATGCTTTCTTCTTTTAATTAATTATTCAAAGCTTGGTTTAAATCTTCAATTACATCATCTACAAATTCCAACCCTACCGAACATCGCACTAAACCATCTGTAATTCCCACTTCTAATCGATCTTCTGTACTTAATTTACTATGGGTTGTAGACGAAGGATGCGTAACAATTGTTCTACTATCTCCTAAATTTGCTGACAAAGAACATAACTTAATTCGATCTAAAAACCTTCTCCCTGCTTCTACTCCACCTTTAATTTCAAATGCCACAATATTACCGCCCAAACGCATTTGTTTTTTCGCAACCTCATATTGCGGATGAGATTTCAAAAACGGGTATTTTACAAAATTCACTTCTGGATGATTCTCTAAAAACTGAGCAACTTTTAATGCATTTTCACAATGTTTATCTGCTCTAACTGCTAAAGTTTCTAAACTTTTAGAAAGCACCCAAGCATTAAATGGCGACATTGCTGGTCCAGTATTTCTAGAAAACAAATAGATTTCTCTAACCAAATCAGCCTTTCCAACTGTAACTCCGCCTAAAACACGACCTTGACCATCAATTAACTTAGTTGCTGAATGAATTACTAAATCAGCACCAAACTTAATAGGATTCTGAAGGTATGGTGTAGCAAAACAATTGTCGACAACCAATAACAAATTGTGCTTTTTTGCAATAGTTGATAATAACTCTAAATCTAAAACATCAACAGCAGGATTTGTTGGTGACTCTGCATATAATATTTTCGTATTCGGTTGAATTAATGATTCAACTTTATCTACTTCATTTACCTTGAAATAACTCGTTTCAATATTCCATTTTGGTAAATACTTTGTAAATAAACTATGAGTAGATCCAAACACAGAACGAGAAGAAACAATATGATCTCCTGAATTTAATAACGCTGCAAAAGTTGAAAACACAGCAGACATTCCTGTTGCGAAAGCATAACCAGCTTCTGCTCCTTCCATCGCAACAATTTTATCTACAAACTCAGTCGTATTTGGATTTGAAAATCGGCTATAAAGATTGCGCTGTTTTTCTTCAGCAAAGGAAGCTCTCATATCTTCGGCATCATCAAAAATAAAACTCGATGTTAAATATAACGGCGTTGAATGCTCAGAAAACTGCGATCTTTCTGTTTGAATTCTTACTGCTTGTGTTTCGAAATTCTGGCTCATATTTCCTCCTTGTTTAAAACTACTTTATACTTAATCTTGGCGGTTTGCTCTATAATTTTTGCTACTGAACAATACTTTTCTAATGCTAGGTTTGTTGCTTTTTTTACTTTATTACTACTTATTTCACCATCGAAACTGTAAGTAATTGTAATTTCTTTAAATATTGATGGAATTTGGTCTTCTTCTCTAGAGGCATCAATTGAAACATTATACTCAAAATCAAAAACCTTTTGTTTGTTTAAAATCTTTACCACATCAATACTACTACAACTTGCTAAACTCACTAACATCAATTCCATTGGACGAATCGCATTTACTTGAGTATGATCAACAGTTTGTCCGACTAGTAATGAATAACCAGTTTGGTTTTTAGCTTCAAAAACTAAATGTTTGTTATAATTAGATAATTCAATATTCATTTTGTTATTTTTTGGTTAATCTTAAAATATCTCCGAAAACACCTCTTGCTGTAACTTCTGCTCCTGCTCCTGCGCCTTGAATAACAATCGGTTGGTCTCCATAAGATTCTGTGTATATTTCAAATATGGCATCTGATCCTTTTAAACTTCCTAAAGGAGTATTTTCTGCTACAGAAACTAGTTTTACATCTAAATTTCCTTTAGTCTGTTGAAGGTCTCCATGTAAATCTCCTATATATCGTAATACATGATTTTCTTCCTGACCATTTTTAATTTCATTGAAATGACCATTTAGTTTATCGCAATTATCAATAAACTCAGCTGCACTAGAATCTCTGAATTCTTCTGGGATTAAATTCTCTATGTTGATGTCTTCAAATTCGTTTTCTAAATCCAGTTCTCTCGCTAAAATCAAAAGTTTCCTTGCTACATCATTACCACATAAATCTTCTCTAGGATCAGGCTCTGTATATCCATTCTCTATTGCCTCTTTCAGTACAGTTGCAAACGGAACATTTTCTTCTGAATATTTATTGAAAATAAAACTTAAAGAACCAGAGAACACACCTCTAATTCGTGTAATATTTTCTCCAGAATCATGTAATAATTTAATGGTATCGATTAAAGGTAATCCCGCTCCAACGTTAGTTTCATAGAGATACGTTTTCTTATTATTCTCTAAAACTTGTCTTAGTTTTTTATAAAAAGAATGAGAAACGGTATTGGCTATCTTGTTCGATGAAACTAAATCGAATCCATTTTCAACTAATGGAATATAGTTCTCTATAAAGTCTTGATTCGCAGTATTATCTACCGCAATTAAATTTTCTAAGTGATGAGCCTTTGCAAAATCAATAACTTCATCTACAGAGCTTTCAATCGAACTTTCATTTAATTTCGCTTGCCAATTTTCATCTATTCCGTGTTGAGAAAGCAATACCTTTTTAGAATTTGCAACGGCGAAAATATTCAGTTGAATTTTTCTTCTATCTAAAATTGCAGATGTACTTTTTATGATCTGTTCAATTAACGTTCCTCCGACTAATCCTTTACCAAAAACAGCTATATTTATTTTCTTAGCTACCCCGAAAATTTGTCCGTGTATTACATTTACGGCTTTATGAAGTTCTTCTTTCTTTACAACTAAACTTACATTTTTACCGGTAATGGTATTGTTGAATAATAACGGAACTATTTGATTTTGAATAAGCGCATTGTATGGTAAATGGAACTCGCTTAAATCTTGACCGATTATTGAAATTACTGCTACATCATTTACAATACTAATATGATTTACATCTTTAGTTTGCAAGTCATACTCGAATTCGTGCTTCAATGCTTTAATAGCTAATTCCGCTTTTTCCTTATCAACTACCAATCCAATTCCTCTTTCAGAAGAACCTTGAGAAATAATACTCACACTAATATCATGACTTCCTAAAGATTTAAATATCCTTGCATCAACACCAACTTTTCCTAACAATCCTCTTCCTTCAAAATTTAATAAGGCTACATTATCTAAAACAGAAATTGATTTGATTCCTTTTGCTGAAGACTTTGCTGTTATTAAAGTTCCTTCATCTTTTTGATTGAAGGTATTTAAGATTCTTAAATTGATATTCTTCTCAATTAAAGGAATGATAGTTTTTGCATGTAAAATATTCGCACCAAAATTTGCTAATTCATTCGCTTCAGAAAATGATAATTCTTCTATTTTCTTTGCATCTGAAACCAAATCAGGATTCGCAGTAAATATTCCATCTACATGTGTATAATTTTGTAATTCATCTGCATCTAAATAATTTGCCAATAATGATGCTGTATAATTACTTCCATTTCGACCTAAAGTTGTTGTTTCATTCTTTAAGTTAGAACCTATAAATCCAGAAACTACATTTACCGTTGTACCATTATGTTTTTTATAATAGTTGACAATATTCTCTTTAGAAACTCCTTCTATAGGTTGTGCATTTCCAAAACTCTCATCTGTTTTTAATAATAAGCGAGCATCGGTAGCATTTGCATTTATGCCTCTTTGTTGTAATAACTCGGTGACTGTTTTTATGGCAATTAATTCACCTTGAGCTAATACTTCATCTTTTACTTTTGTACTAAAGTCTTCCAACAAACTAACTCCTTCTAACAATTTCTCTAGTTTATTAAACTCTGCACTAAAATCTAATAACGGAGTAATTTGTCTTTGACTTAATTTAAACGCCTCTAATTGTTCTTGATATACATCACTTGAAGAAGCTTTTTGTAATATTGATTCTAATTCATTAGTAGCGTTTCCTCTTGCAGAAACAACTACTGTAATTTTATCACCACTATCAATTTTACTTTCAATAATATCAATGACTTTTGATATTCCTTCGTTTGATAATGATTTCCCTCCAAACTTTAAAACCTTCATTTTTTTAGTCTTTTCGTTCTCGTTAAATATTGGTGTAAATATGTTTTCTAATTGGTCGTATTCGATTAAAAACGCATCATGCCCATGCACCGAATTAATCTCATTATACGTTACATTAGCATTGTTTTGGGCTAATTCTTTAAACGTTTCTCTATTCTCTTCTGCGGTAAAAAACAAGTCAGAATCTACTCCTATGATGTGAATTTCTGCATTGATATTTACTAGCCTGTCCTCATCGTTATTCCCATCCGTCACATCAATTGTTTTCAATAATTGATTCATCAATTTATAAGAAGCTAACTGATATCTTTCTTGTAATTTTTTTCCATGATGCAACAACCAACTTTCTACATTAAACAAAGCTGATTCTTCATTTTTACTTCGATGAAATCGTTGCTTAAATGACTCAGGAGTTCTGTAACACAACATTGCATGCATTCTAGCATCATGTACTGGATTATTTGAATTTGTTAGAAATAATTCTTGAATTTGACAATTCGCAATTAACCAATCTGTAGATTTCCAATCTGTCGCAATCGGAATTAAATGCTTAGTAATATTGGGATGTAAAACAGCCATTTCCCAAGCAATTCCACCACCAAGTGATCCTCCAACTAAAGCGAACAATTGATCAATTCCTAACTCTTTTAATCCTAAAAGGAAAATTTTTGCAATATCTCTAGCAACAAAACTTTTATAATCGTCGATTAAAAAATCGTCATAACCGTTTCCTGGAATATTAAAACAAAGAATAGAATATGAATTGATATCAATAACTTTATCGACTCCAATAATATCTTTCCACCATCCAGAATCTCCAGCAACATTGCTATTTCCTGTTAGCGCATGATTTACTAGAATTACCGGCGCAGTACCCAATTCTCTACCAAATAATTGATAACTTAATCGTATATCAGAGAACTGAGTACCACTCTCAGTAACATAACTAAGAATATTTATATGAGATAAATTGTTTTTCACCGTTCTACGCTAAAACTGATTTTGGAATTTTGGCAAATGCTTCTTGTAAATCTTGTTTTAAATCTTCAAGATTTTCAATACCAACTGATAATCGAATTAGATCTTTAGTAACTCCAGAAGCTTCTTGTTCTTCATCTGTTAACTGCTGGTGTGTAGTACTTGCTGGATGAATGATTAAAGATTTTGTATCTCCAATATTGGCAAGTAATGAGAATAGCTCCGTATTATCTGCCACTGTTTTGGCGCTTTCGTATCCTCCTTTTACGCCAAAGGTTACAATTCCACTTTGACCTTTCGGTAAATATTTTTCTGCTAATTTTTTATATGGACTGCTTTCTAATCCAGGATAATTTACCCAAGCAACTTCTTCTTGCTGCTCTAGCCATTTTGCTAAAGCCAGTGCGTTTTCACTATGCTGCTTGATTCGAACACCTAGTGTTTCTAAACCTTGAATAATTTGGAATGCATTTGTTGGACTTAACGCTCCTCCAAAATCTCTTAATCCTTCAAGAATTAATTTAAAAGTGAATGATAATTGCCCAAGCGTTTCATAATATTTTAATCCGTGATATCCTGCCGATGGCTCTGTAAATTCCGGAAACTTTCCATTATCCCAATCAAAATTTCCACCGTCGATAATTACTCCACCTAAAGAGTTTCCTTGTCCACCAATATATTTTGTAAGTGAATGAATTACAATATTTGCTCCGTGTTTTAATGGATTTAATAAAGATGGCGTTGCTACAGTATTATCAACAATAAACGGAACTTTTGCTGCTTTAGAAACCTCAGCAATTGCTTCTAAATCTAATACATCAAGTTTTGGATTTCCTAAAGATTCAACAAAGAAAGCTCTTGTATTTTCCTGAACGGCTTCCCTAAAGTTCTCTGGATTTGATGCATCTACAAATGTGGTTGTAATTCCTAATCTTGGTAAGGTAACTTTTAACAAGTTATACGTTCCTCCATACAAGCTACTAGATGCAACAATATGATCTCCAGCTTTTAATAACGTTAATAATCCTGTTGAAATTGCAGCAGTTCCTGAAGCAAATACTACAGCTCCAACACCACCTTCTAAGGCAGCTAAGCGATCTTGTAATATCTGGTTTGTTGGATTGTTCAGACGGGTGTAAATAAATCCTAATTCTTTTAATGAAAATAGATTTGCTGCATGGTCTGAGTTGTTGAACACATAAGAGCTAGATTGATAAATTGGAACTGCTCTTGTTCCTAAGGTTTGTTGAACATCGTGTCCTGCATGTAATGCTAAAGTTTCAAATTTTTGCGTACTCATTTTTCTTCGTTTTGAAATAATTAATAATTAAACCAAAAGTCAAAACACATCTTTTACGATGATGCTTATAGAAAAATGTTATTAAGAATTTATAGAAATTTATATTTCGTAAGAAATACGAAAAACTTCTGTTGTTATCTATCCCAAAATTTTCAGGGTAGAATTTAGCACCTTCTTTGAAATACTGAAAAGAATTCAGTTTAACCAAGGGTTGCTAAGGTTTCATAGGGTCTATTCCCTCCACCTTTCTTGATAACATTAAATCGATAAGTGTTTGAACTTTACGTCTGCAAATATTTGTTTATAAAAATTTAATATCCAAATTTTTAACCTTTTTTTTTGAAAAAAAGTTATTTGAACTTGAATTTCATCAGTACTGGCAAGTGGTCTGAAGCTTGACCAAATTCTTCAAGTACATCACCGTTTACATACTCTATAAATTGCTCTGAATAGAAGATATAATCTAACCTTTTATAAGGATTTTCAGCATCAAAAGTATTTGCAAAATTATCTTTTGAAAATGCAGCATTCCCAATATTATCAAGGTTTAGAACTTGAGCAATGGCAGGATCTTCAAAGTTTGGATCACTATTAAAATCTCCCAATAAAATAGTAGGTTTCGATTGTGAATATTGTTTAAATCTCTCTACCACATCTTTCAACTGTTTTACCCTAGTTTCTTTGTCAAAAGCTTCTAAATGAACATTCATCAGAACTAATTCTTTTCCATGTACATTAATTTCTGTGATCTGTAATAGTCTATCTAAATAAAAAGCATTTTTGAAAAAAGGAGTATTCTCAACCCTATCTAAAACAATTCTATCATGTTTTTTAATCTCATATTTACTAAGAATCGACTGTCCTGAAACTACTTGTCCAAAATGTGCAGATGGTGGAAAATACGGAAAAGGCACATATTTTTTATCCCAATTTACAGTTCTAGCAACACGATTATATCCAAGTTTTGATATTTCTTCTTCTTGATTTACTTGAAAAGAACGTTTTGCATTATAATCTATTTCCTGAAAAGCAATAAAATCAGCATTCAACTTTTTGAAAAGCTTTTTTACATGAGCTAAATTATTATCAAACAATTCTTTTGGTCGATCTTTAGTAGTATTATTAGTCATTCCACTTAAATAACCAATGTTATAAGTAATAATTGAAAAAATAGAATCGTTCTTTTTTTCAACTTCATAATTGTTAGTAATCACTTTCTTGTAATCGCTTTTTTCCATAGTTGTACTAGAACCCCAGAAATAGAAAAGAACAACAAAAGCTACTAATATTAAAACTAATTTCAAAAAATACGATACAATTCTTTTGGTCATCTTATTAAGTTTCAATGATTGATTGAGTTGCTAAAATACAGATTCAAAAAGTTTTTTCTTAAAAATTAAACCTTTTCTAAATTCGATTGTCTTAGAGTTGTAATAAATATTTAAAAAAACATAACATGAAAAAAATAGGATTAGCATTAATGGCACTGACATTATCATTAACAGTTTCAGCGCAAAAAAGAAAGAAAGGTAAAGACTTTACAGTTGAGCAAAAAACAGAGTTAGCCTTAAAAAAAATGACTTTAGATTTAGATCTTTCTGATCGTCAAATAAATAAAATCAGACCTCTATTAGCAGAGAAAATTAATGATAGAGATTCCCATAGAAAAAATAGAGAGGCAAAAAAAGGAGAACGTAAAAAATTAAGTTCTGATGAACGTTATAAGAGAGAAATGACTCGTTTAGATAAAATGATTGCTTTTAAAGCAAACATGAAAGATATTTTAAACGATAAACAATACGAACGATTTGAAAAAGTAGCTGCTCGCAAAAAGCATAAAATGAAAAGAAGAGGAAAACATAGAAAAATGAGACACGACAGAAGAGAAATGGAGGATGATAGAGGATAATTGTCACGTAATTTAATTGGTTTTTTGAAATAAGCCCGGTTCTTAATTGAATCGGGTTTTATTTTTTTACGCTAGTACCTTATTTACCTCCACTTAAAACCTTTTTAACCAATAACTTATTTTAAACACAGAAATTTAAATTAATAAATTTAAATCTTTACTACTATGGAATCAGCAATTTCAACCAGCCTAGAACAAGCTCACAAACTAATGAATGATGTGAGTACTACTGAATCACATACGGCTCAACTTGAATCTGATGTAAAAACAGTTTATCAAGATCTTCAAACAATCGATAATGATTTAGCCATTTCTCAAACAATTAATAATGATTTAAAACAATTAGACTCTGCTTTAAACGAAGCTGTTGAGTTATTAGAAGTTGTGTCTATCATTCCTGAAATCGGTTCAGAAGCTTCTGAATTAAAAAATGTTATTTCTGCCTTCAAAAAACCAGTTGATGAAGCCTTAGTTGTTTCAAATAAAGTGGAATCTGTTGTTGGACCAATTAGAAATGCAATTGGAAAAGTAGAACCTAAGATTAAACAAATCGACACTATTCTTTTAAAGTTAATGAATGCAGAAAATCAATTCATATCGACTTTAGGAGGAGCTATTCAGTGTATTAATAGTTTACCTAATTCATCTATTAAATCTAGCTTAGAACGAGAATTAGATGACGCTGCTGAAAATGTTGATCCTATTGTTTTAAAATTTGATGCGCAACAGGTGACAATTTTAAGTGCTATTAGTAAAGCTTCAGAAGAAGCTGAAGATATTAAACATTTAGTAATGGGATTAGCTAGTTTACAAAATCAAATCAATGCCGTAATGAATGTCCTTAATCCTTTAATAGCTTCTTTAAATGCAGTTAAAAATGTATTAGGTCATACGATAAGAGTTCCATATGGAGGATATCCAAAATTCTGTACTAAAAAAGTTCTTGGATTACCTGTTAAATATCCTTGTGGATGGCATACTGTTTATTTTTCATTCTCTGTTGAACAAATCATAAAAGGTGGTTTACATGTTCTTGGGCCTGTAATGGATTTATTAAACAAAGCAATGAACGCAGTTTTACAACCAGTTTTAAGAGCACTTCATTTAAATATCAACTTACCACAAATTCCAGGATTAAGTATTTTAAATGATTTATCAAATGACTTAACTTCATTTGAAGGAGAAATTATTACGCCAATAGACAACTTAGTGAATGACTTAAATGAATTTGAAGATGCTTACAATAGTGTAGAAAACTTTATCGGTGAAATCGAAAAAATTAACAAAGCTTGTAGTATTGCTGCAACATCATAGATTTTTTTCTAATTAAATTTGTAATAGGCCTAAATTTTAGGCCTATTCTTATTTAAACCAACTGGCATATTTTACATAGTTGTCGGCTATTCTATTAACTTCTCCTGAGGTTAACTCTGGTGAAATATCTTTAACTTTTTTCGCTGGAACACCAGCATAGATACTTCCACTTTCAATTCGAGTGTTTTTAGTAACTACGGCTCCCGCTGCTACGATTGTATTACTTTCTACGATACAATCATCCATTATAATACTTCCCATTCCAACCAAAACGTTGTCATGAATTGTACAACCATGAACTATCGCATTATGTCCAATAGAAACGTTGTTACCAATGGTAGTTGGTGACTTTTCGTATGTTGCGTGTATTACAGCTCCATCTTGTACATTCACCTTATCTCCCATTTTTATAAAATGTACATCACCTCGTATAACAGCATTAAACCAAACACTGCATTCCTTTCCCATTGTTACTTCTCCCACAATTGTTGCGTTTTCGGCAACAAAGCAATCTGATGGTATTTGAGGTGATTTTCCTCGAACTGATTTAATAATTGGCATAAATTTTTATTTAAAAAAAGCTAATAAATTTCCTTTTTTTGATGCTGACACTAAGATCTCTTTTCCATTAGTCAACTCGACACTTCCTCCTTTTCCTTTCTTGTATTTAGTAATTTCATTAATATTTACTAGGAAAGATTTATGAATTCTTGCAAAAGGATATTCCTTTAAAACTTCCTCAAAATGTTTCAGTGTTTTACTTACTACTTTCTTTGAGTTTGCTAAATGAATTTCTGTGTAATTATCATCTGCTTTACAGTAAACAATCTCTTCAACATTTATAACTTCAAAACCATCTTGTAATGGAATAGTTATTTTCCCTGTAATAGTTGGTGTTTTAGGCTGAAGTATAGAATTCTGAAGTTGATTTTCCTTCTCTTTAATTTCCGTTACTAGCCCCACAGATTTAATCAATTCGTCAATAGAAATAGGCTTTAATAAGTAATACGTAGCTTGATTGTTTAAAGCTTCAATTGCATAGTGATCGTATGCTGTTACGAAAATTGTTTCAAAAGTTCTATTTTCTACTTTCTCTAATAAATCAAAACCATTTCCGAAAGGCATTTCAACATCTAAAAACACTAAATCAAGTTCATGTTTTTGGATTAGTTCATAGGCTTCTTGAATATTACTCGCTTCTCCTACCAATTCAAGATTCGGACAATACTTACCAACATAATTCCTTAATATATCTCTACTTATTTGCTCGTCTTCTACGATGATAGTTTTCAATTTCATAGTTTATTTTTTAAGCGTTACTTCTACTTTAGTTCCAGATCCGTCAGCAAAGGTATCAGAAATTTGCACAGCTACTTTATCTTGGTACATATCATTTAAAATAGCAATCCTATTTTTAATTGTGCTCATTCCTTTTGATTTTTGCTTCAATTGATTTTTTGTTTTCATTTCCATAGATTTCTTTCTTCCTATACCATTATCTTCTATGGTTATTTTTATGGCGTCGTTCTCTTCCTGATGTACAGAGATGTTTAAAACTCCTTTCTCTTTTTTATATCTTAACCCATGCCAAATCGCATTTTCTATATAGGGCTGCAACAACATTGGTGGAATCTTATATTCTTCCATCTCAATTGATTCATCAACATCAATCGTATACTCGAACTTATCTTGAAAACGATTGTGTTCTAATTTCACATACAACTCTAACAATTCTATCTCTTTTGTAAAAGGAATAAAATCTTCATCAGAATTTTCTAAAACCGCTCGCATTAATACTGAGAATTCAGATAAATAACGATTTGCATTACGTTCGTCATTTACGGCAATAAAACTATTTACTGAGTTTAGCGCGTTGAATATAAAATGCGGATTCATTTGGGATCGCATAGATTTTAGTGCTAATAAATTGTTTGCTAGTTTTTGCTTTTGATTCGCTCTATGCGAATAATAACTCATTAAACTCATTAGTACCAAACCAAATAACAATGAGTAAATTATAATTTGCTGTAATTTATTTCTTTCGATTGTTAACTCTTTATCTTTAAAAGCTACATCCAGTTTACTCTCTGAAAGTTCTTTATCCTTTTCAAGAATTGCTATTCTACTTTGATTCTCAGTAATTTTATTACTTAATCGTTGAATTTGATAAATTTCTTGTTCTTTTCTTAAGTATAAAGTATCGACAACTTCTACAAAATCACGATACGTTTTTAAGGCTTTAAAATAAAGACCAACGGTAGCATATACTTCGGATAATTTTCTTGTTGCATGTTTTTTAACTTCAAAATCTTCTTTTTTATCAGCTTCTAGAATACTCTTTTTTAAGTATTCTATTGCTTCGTCATAGTTTTCTTGAAGAACATATGCATTTCCAATTTTGTAGTTCAGTTTTTGCGATGTTAAAGAGTCTTTAGGAATCTCACTATCTTCTTTTGGTAAATCAACTTCTTTCTTTTTCTTAATATCTAATCTTCCTCTTTTTACCTTACTTTTAGATCGCTTATCTACATTTTCAAGAATTTCCTTTCGAAGTTTAATCTCATTATCATATTGGCGTGTTTGATTATAAAAATCTGCTACTTCTTGTTGCACTTGTAATGAAGGTTCTTCATCTAATTCAGAAGCTTGCTCTAATGTTTTATTAATAGCAGTATTTCCTTTCGCTAAATCTCCTTCTTTTGCATAAATGTTAGCGATTCGAGCGTAGATATTAGCAATTTTCGCTGTTAAATCTGGAATATGTTCTTTGATAGATTTTTTCTCAGCAATTTCGAGCCCTTTTTCATAATTGTCTTTTGCTTTTTCATACTCATTGTTAGCCAAAAGAACATCTGCTAATCCTTGAAAAACTTGTACTTTTTCGTAATTACTTAAATCTTTATTTTGAAGTTCACTGTACGTGACTTCACTGTCTTCATATTCTTTTGCTAAATATTGTGCTTTGGCTAATTGTAACATGGTTGTTACATCATCATGAATTCTCAGTGATATCTTATAATTACTAATAGCAATATCATATTGTTTCCAATGTAAATAAATATCTGCTAGTAATTTATATGTTTGGGCGTGACGTGTTTTAGATTGTTCTGACTTTAATAATTCTTGGATAAAGCTCAAACTCTTATCTATATCTTTTTCCATATAGAATTTAGCTGAGTCAACTAATTCCAAATAAATCTTTTCTCTTTCTTTTGATCTAGAGAAGTATTTTCTATCTGCCTTTTCAATACCTTCAATTTGGACTCGAATATCTTCATTTGAAGCTATTACGTGGCGAACTGTTTCAAAATCGGGATGTCTTACGACTAACTCATCATGTATTCTTCCCTTTACATCATATACTCCGGTAAAATCCGATTTAAATAAAACGAATGAATTTACACTTACTTGCGCATCTTTAATTAATCTTCTGTTCGTTTCATCAAATACTCGAACCTTTATATTTAAAAGTTTTTCATCTTTATTTTTTGACTGTTGTGCATGTGTTGTATACATCATCAACATAAATAAAACCACAATTTGTATGCATCTTTTATATGCCACTTCTTTTACATCTTTTTATTCTATTGTAAACATATTACCAAATTGTCAATAAAAAAAATACACCTACTGAGTTTTAGTTCTCGAAAACAGAAAAACAGACCACTTTACTCATTAAAAATCACATTTTACTAACTGGACATTAGCGATAACTCATATCTGTTTTTTTACTAAAAAAGTTCAAAGTAAATTTGAGTATGAAAAAAGAAGAACACGTCAATGATATAAAGATTTCTTAGCTATGTTAAATTAGAAATCAAAATTGAAGAAGGGAAAGTTAATCGAAAAAAAGAGTGGAAAACCACTCTTTTTTTATTTTAATATTAATTCTTGACCAATACTTATATTATTATTTCTAAGCTTATTTAACTTTTTAAGCTGTGAAACTGAAGTATTAAACTTTCTGGCAATAGAATACAACGTATCTCCTTTCACTACCTTATAATAAAAATTGGTTTTTGTATTGTTTTTAGACTCGCTATAACTTTTTGATTTTTTTGCAACTTTTGATTTAGCTGCTCTATCATATTTATCTAGATTATACTTTTTTATTAATCCTATCAATTTCACCGGATACTTTTTATCAGTTGCGTATCCTGCTCTTTTTAAACCGTAAGCCCAACCTTTATAATCCGTTGGTCTTAATCTAAATAAACTCGCATATCTTTTTCTTGAAGTTAAAAATTGTGAATGATCTTCATATGAAGTTTCGGGATGTTCGTACTTTCTAAAACATTCTCCAATTTCATCATCATCATGAGTTACGCTTTTCCCATCCCAACCTTTGTGACATTTAATTCCAAAATGATTATTCGACCTAAGCGCTAAAGGACTTCTACCACTTCCTGATTCCAAAATACCTTGAGCCAAGGTAATACTTGCAGGGATTTTATAACGATGCATTTCTCTCACTGCAATTGGAGCAAATTTTGCAATATACTCTTCTGTAGTTTTGGTAATACTATTATCTCTCTTGTTCTTTGTTACTTTCGGTTTTACTTCCGGAATAACAACTTTCTTTTCTTTTTTAGGAGCTGTAACAACAATAGTTTTAGATTTTGGTTGTGTTACTACTTGTTTTTTAGAACCACAGCTTGACAAAAAAGCTACTAAAACACTAAAAATTATTATTCTCAACTTCATTTATAACTGTATTTCCTCTAAGTTTTTACTTCTTAATTTTTTATTGACTCCAGAAATCCCTTGAATTCCTCCCGTATGAATTGTCAAAATTTTAGCTCCTTTTGGAAACTTATTCTTCTTAATTAATTCAATTACACCGAACATCATTTTCCCAGTGTAAATAGGATCTAATAAAACATTCGTTTCACGTTTAAAATCATTAATAAAACGAATTAATTCAGGATTAAACTTTCCATATCCTCCAAAGTGGTAATCATTTGATAATTTCCAATTTCGCCTTGCATTTGTCCAAATCTCTACTTCTTTCTGCAGAAAATCGCCTTTTAAAGCTGGAAATCCCAATACTTTTTGATAATCTTTTGTTGAATTGATTATTCCTGAAATTGTTCCTCCTGTTCCAAGAGCCAAGCAAATATAATCGAATTTTTCATCTTCTTCTGTTAATATCTCCTCACAACCTTTAATAGCCAATTGATTAGTTCCTCCCTCTGGAATTAAATAAAATTCTCCGAATTTATTTTTTAATTCGCGAACAAAACTATCAGAAGTTTTATTTCTATAAGTTTCTCTAGATACAAATTCAAACTCCATTCCGAACTCTTTAGCTTGTGCTAATGTTTGATTTTCCTTTAAAACTTTGTCTAAATTAAAAGCTAACTCATCACCTCGAATAACACCTATTGTTTTTAGGTTATTTAGTTTCCCTGCTGCCGCGACCGCCAAAATATGGTTAGAATAAGCACCTCCAAAAGTTAGTAAAGTATTTTTCTCTTGATGTTGAGCTTCAATTACATTGTACTTTAATTTACGAAACTTATTACCTGAAATTTGAGGATGAATTTTATCTTCCCTTTTTATCCATAATTCTACATCATATTGATGTAATTCCGATAAATGGATTTGTTGATTTTCAATATTTAAATTGAACTCATTTAAAATACTCACAATTCTCCTTATTAATCAACTTCTAATTTATAACCAACTCCATGAATATTTACCAATCGAATAGAAGTATCTTCTTTTATTTTTTTTCTGATTTTAGAAATATAGGTATCCAAGCTTCTTCCAACGAAAACACCATTATCTTCCCAAACTTTTTTTGTTAATTCTTCTCTTTTGATAATCTGATTTGGTTTTTCAATAAATATTGCTAGTAACTCGCATTCCTTTTTTGACAATGGAATTTCCACAGCTTGTTTAACCAATTTATTTTGCTCTGGATAGAAAATAAAAATTCCAAGTTTTTGCGTATCGTTCGAATCTTCTAGAACCTTTGATTTTAATTTTCCTTTATAATATACAATCACGAAAACTACTACTGAAAGCAGTAATGAAATAATTAAATAAAATAAGTTTCCACCTTCATTTTGATCTTGTAAAAAGCGTACAGAAATTACATAACAACCGTTTGGCAAGTTTCGTCCAGAACATGGAATAATTGAGTTTTCCTCGTTCAATATCATTTCAAAACTGTAGGCAATTTCATTATTTACACAGTTTTCTACTTCAACCAAATAACGAGGTGGAAGTTCAGATTTTTTGAAATTTTCATTTATTAAACTTACGAGTTCTTCTGGTTCTATTTGCAATCCATTTTCAAAAGAGAGTTCATACTTGTATTTTTCAATTTGTTTTACAGGCAAAACTAACGACGTTGAATCTTTTTGAGCAAGTAATAATTTATGTCCGACATTTCTTAATGACACTTTAACCTTATTAGGAATATCAGACTCTCTTTTATTACAAGAGAAAAGAAATAATGTACAAAGAAGTACTTTAAAAACTAATTTATTCATAGGTATTACAAATAACCTACTTTTTCTATAAATTTTACACTGATTGACACTTGTTTTACACTTTTTTGACACTTTTTAAAAGCTTTGCACTTAATTTTACAGAACAAAAAAGAAACATAAACAATATTATATGAACAAGTTACTAATTTACTTTTCGTTATTTCTTATTTTCTCATGCAGTCAAAAACAGGAGAAAGAAAAGACTGCAAAAATTACTATAGTTGATAAATATGAAAGTATAGATCAACAAAAAAACAACGTAAAACCATATTTAATTTGGTTTGAATTAGAACAAGTTGAAAATAACACATATCGCCTTAGAACTTTTATTGAATCGAACGATACACTAGAATTATTATCTCCAAGTACTCATGAAGAGTATACGAGAAACTTTATAATATCATTTCCTGAAAATTCTTTTATAACAATGAATCATAACAAGGAAGTTTTTAAAGAACACAAAACTCAAACAACTAGTTTTTTGAATACCATGAAAGTAAAAACTATGTATGAACAACAAATTATAATCAACAATAAAAAAGATTTTGAATTATCTGGAGAAGTTAGCTTTGAAGTCGGTTCCAATTCTAACACGGAAAAGGCACCATTTACCATTGCACGACATTATGGAAACCTCCAAGTTTTTGGGACTGGGTGTTGAAAATAAAAACGCCTTATTCTTACAAATAATAAGGCGTTCATCTTTATTTCAATTCTTTTTTTAACCATTCAAAAAAAGCAGTTATTTTATCCTCATTCTGTTCTAACCAGCTTTTAGACTTTAAATCAATCTGAGTTATGAACTTACAGTAGGTTTCTATATGATTTGAATCGGCCAGTTTCTTAAAAAAAGGGATATAAAAATCCCACCAGATATTCGACTTTTTACCACTTTCTTTAAGCTCACCTAACATACTAAAGAAATCGTCTGTCTTCTTAACAAACATTTCTTCTTCCGACTTGCCTTCATTTTCTTCTAAAGTATCAGAAACTTGTAGCATTGCCACCATTAAATCTGCTGCGCTAAACTCACTTTTTATATTGGAACTCAAATTAATAGTAATATTCTTTGAGTCTTTATTTACTTTTTTACCAAGGTATTTCTTAATAATTGAATAAATGTCATCAGCTCTCATAGATTCTGGTTCTATTAACATAAAGTAATAACTTGATAATAAAGCTGGTACTCTATTCATTTTATTGTCATGAATTTGAGCTAAGTGGTAATGACTGGATGCATGGAATGGATTATTTTTAATTGCTTCTATAAGATGCTTTTCACCATCCGAATCTTCTTTTATTTTTAAATAATTTATAGCTAAATTAAAGTGTAAAAGATAATGATCCCCTAATTTTTTAATTCCTTTTTTAAAAAGCTTTATCGACTTTTTTGTTTTACCTATCATATCAAGCGCAGACCCCTTGGTTAAATAAGCAGGTAAAAGATGATTCTCTCCTTTATCTATAACCTTACTACTATATTCTATTGCTTTTTTATAATTTTTCATTGTATAATAGGACAATGAAATCTCATAATTTACAAGTTCAGAATCCGGTTGAATCTCTTGCGCTTTTTTGTAGAATTTTATAGCCTCTTCATACTTACCAGAATCATGATTCGCAATTCCAGCTTCTATTAATTTTTTAAATGATTCTTGTGCGTTTGAAACAATTAAGAAATTACATAACACTAGTGTTAAGATAATCTTTTTCATATAGCTTAATTTTAATTATTTAGCTAAATGTAGAAATTTTTTCTTCAACTTCTTCCCATTCAATCATTAAATCGTCAAGCTTCGCTTTTTTGGCTTTATATTCTTCAAAAAAGTTAGGTCGAGAAGAAACTTCATCATAATTTTGAGCTAATTCTAAATCTATATTTTCAATTTCTTGCTCAAGATCAGCAATTAAGTTTTCAATTTTCGAAGACCTATTTCTTAACTTTTTAAGTTCTTTTTCCTGCTCTTTCGAAAGTTTATATGCCTCTTTTTTAGTTATATCTTTTTCTGCTTTTAAAACAGTTCGCTTTTCAGCTTCTCTTAAATTATCAATTTGATGTTGTTCTAAGAAATAGTCGATATCACCTAAATACTCTTTGATAATTTTATCCTTAAATCCATATACTTTATTTGCTAAACCTTGTAAAAACTCACGATCGTGAGATACTAGAATTAGTGTTCCATTGAAGTTTTGCAACGCTTTTTTCAATACATTTTTAGATGCAATATCCAAGTGATTAGTAGGCTCATCCATTATTAAAACGTTAAACGGCGTCATTAATAGCTTACATAGTGCTAATCGGTTTCTTTCACCTCCTGATAGCACTTTCGCCTTCTTTTCAACAGCATCTCCGCTAAATAAAAATGCTCCTAGCATATCTCTCGCTCGAACTCTATTCGAATCATTAGCTGCTTCTTCAACGATTTCTAATACTGTTTTCTCTGGAGGCAAATATTCTGATTGATTTTGTGCGAAATAACCAACTTCAACATTATGACCTAACTTTAAATTTCCTTCAAAAGGAATTTCCCCAACCATCATTTTTGCCAAAGTAGATTTACCTTGTCCGTTTTGACCAACGAACGCAACCTTTGCATTTCGTTCAATCATTAAATTAACATCTCTTAAAACCTCTTTAGTTCCATAACTTTTTGAAACATTTTCAGCCTCTGCAATAATTTTTCCTGGCTCTTTTGAAATTTCGAATCGAACATTCATTACCGCATTTTCATCCTGGTCAACTTCAATTCTTTCAACTTTATCTAATTTCTTAATTAGCGATTGCGCCATCGAAGCTTTGCTTGCCTTTGCTCTAAACTTCTCAATCAGTTGCTCAGTTCTTTTAATCTCCTTTTCCTGGTTCTTTTGAGCTTGTAGTTGCTTTTCCTTTATATCTGCTCGTTGTTCTAGGTATTTAGAATATGGCTTTTTATAATCATAAATTTGACCTAAAGAAATTTCAATAGTTCTGTTAGTTACATTATCCAAAAACATTTTATCGTGAGAAACTAAAACAATAGCTCCGGAATAGTTCTTCAAGAAATTTTCTAACCAAATAATCGATTCAATATCTAAGTGGTTAGTAGGCTCATCGAGTAAAAGAATATCATTATTTTGAAGTAATAATTTCGCCAATTCAATACGCATTCTCCATCCTCCAGAAAAAGTATCTGTTAACTTATCGAAATCTTCTCTTTGAAAACCTAATCCTTGAAGAATTTTCTCGGTATCTCCTTGATAGTTATAACCTCCTAATAATTCATATCTTTCTGTGTGTTCATTCAGATCAATAATCAGTTGATTGTAGCTTTCACTTTCATAATCTGTTCTTTCCGCCAGTTGTTGATTAATTTCTTCTAGTTTTCCTTCAATTTCTATAATTTCTTCGAAAGCCTGATAGGCTTCTTCTAAAATTGTTCTTCCCTGAACAAAATCAATATCCTGACGTAAGAAACCAATTTTGACATCTTTATCGAATGCTAAAGTTCCTCCACTACTTTCAATATCTTTTGATAAAACCTTCAATAAAGTAGATTTACCTGCTCCATTTTTACCTATCAATCCAACACGATCACCTTTTATTAATTTAAAGGTTATACCAGAGAACAAATCCGTTCCCATAAAAGACACCGTTAGGTTATGTACGTTTAGCATAATTAATTGTTAAATACGATTGTTTAATAGTCACATTTTATCCAAATGCCTATCGAATCCTTTTAATTTTTCGGAAATTTGTACAAACTTACAAAACTGAACATCTTAAGCGATAAAAAACACAAGAATATATGTTGGGTAAAGGAAACAAATTGTACAGCATTCTAAATAATAAATGTCCTCGTTGTCACGAAGGAGAGTTTTTCAAAAATAAAGCCTCGTTTAATTTCACAAAAATTACTGAATTGCACGAAAATTGTTCGCATTGCAAGCTAAAGTATATGATGGAACCATCTTTCTTTTTTGGAGCCATGTACGTAAATTATGCTCTTGCAGTTGCTCTATTTGTTACTATTTTCATCATTTCAAAAGTTTTGTTGGGACAGGATATATTAACGAGTTTTATTGCTGTTATTGTTATCTCGTTTCTATTAACTCCTTTTACATTACGTTTATCCAGAATTATTTGGATAAATATCTTCGTGAGTTATAAGAAAGAAATAAACGAAAAGAAAGACTCTAAAATCGAGAGTTAAGACTCGAATCTTTTAATATCGATATCTTTATCAAGATCTTCCCCATTTTCTAAATGATTAAAAAGGTTTTGAGCGATGGTTGGAGCAATCATAACTCCACGTGTACCTAATCCATTTAAAACGCTTAATAATGGATATTTTGGATGTTTACCTACCAGAGGTCTTCTATCTTTGACTGTGGGGCGAATACCGGCAGTTTGATGAACGATTTCAAACGGTACTGAAATAGTCTTTTTTAATTTCTCGACTAACTCTTCTCTACCATCTTTGGTTGGATCAAGTGTTTTATCCGTCCAGTTGAACGTAGCACCAACTTTATATAAATCATTTCCAAGTGGAAGCACAAAAACAGACGATTTTAATAAGAAGTCAATTTTTAACTCAGGTGCATGAATAGTAATAATTTCACCCTTTGTTCCATTTAAAGGTAAATAATTGAAATATGGATTTAATTTTAATCCAAAACCTTCAGAAAAAACTATTCTCTTAGATTCTAAATTATCATAAATAAGTCTGTCCTCAAAAAGATCAAGATTTTCATGTATGAATTTTCTTTCAATTAATAAGTCTTTTGTCTTTAGATGTGATCTATAGGATGCTATTAACTCTTTAGTATCTATTCTACCTGTTCCTTTAAGTTCACCAAAACCAAAGTCACCAATTACTCCAGGAATTCTATCCTTTGAAATTTCAGGACTCATATATATTGAAAGCATCGGTTTATCTAACGCAGCAAACCAATTATTTTCATCTCCAATTGAATTAAAAACTTTTTTCGTACTGAATTTAGTGTCAAACTCATACTTAAGTTTACTAGAAATTTGATCGTAAAACGGCATAGCAAACTCTAATTGCTCATGTCCATTCCAAACTGGCGTAAATCTTTTTAAGATAACTGGATTATAAGTTCCACCTGCCACACTTGAAGAGTTCTGAGAATTATCCTCAAACACAACATATGATTTATTATTTTTTTCTAACTGCTCAATAAAAGCTAAACCAGCTAATCCTAAACCTACAACTATATAATCAACTTTCATGTTTCAAAAATAATTATAATGCACAAAAAAAGCGCTCTAAAAAGAGCGCTTTTAATTTTATTTCCAAAAGAATTAGTAGTTCCACATATCCATTTCACGGTTACGTATTCCTTCTTTAATTCTATCAGCTTCTAATAATTGGAATAATGAATTCCCTCTAATATAGTCCGAAATCTTTCTGTCACCATAAAGGTTCTCTTCTTTCACAACCGTCGAATTAAAACGTCGAGCGTTCAACAAGTTATCATAAGAAATTGGGTGGGCCGAATTCTTAGGGTTGAATACCTTAGAAGCATGTAAAACATCTCTAGCATCTGGGAAGAAAACCCAGAATAATTCATAGATATCATTATCTTCAATTTCTTCAACACCCATTACTTGAACATCAGGACCCATTGGAGCAATTGCTAACATTCTGTACTTCAATTCTCCTTGACGCTTATCAAAATACCAAATACCTTTAATTAAGTATCCCTTAATATCTTGAGATTGCACATAATAAGGATCTGAATAACCTCCGTTAGCTTCACCTCCGTCAACTTCTCTTAAGTTGAAAGTTTTCTCTTTAATTTCCTTCATCCCGATTCTTGTAGTGAAATATGAATCATCATAAACCTCAGTAATTTTACCAGTTTTGATTCCTTTCATTAAAGTATCAAATAAAGAACGTCTAGTATTAGAAGTATTTGTTGTATCAATTGGGTAATAATAAGGTAAGTTGATCTTTTGATTTAAATCAACGAACTCCCAAACAACCTTTGACCAAAGGACATCTCTGTCACTAATGTACCCGTAAGGTAATGGCTTGTCATCATCAGCATCAATTTCATTCTGATTTTTAACACCGATCTCCTCTACTTTACTAGCATTTAATAGATTGGCTTGTGCTGTACCAACATATGATGCAGCTAAAACCATAATAATCATATAAAAACGCTTCCAATTCATACTATATTGTTTTTTAATTTACTTTCTTAGTTAGTAATTTTGATACCAACACCTACTACTCTTTTCACAGGAGCACCAGATCCTACTACAGTAGCCTTGATATCGAAAATATTAATAACATCTCCTCTTCTTGCCTTAGCAATAGCTGCTTTAGCTCTAGAAGACATTCTTGTTCCTGTTACTGGAACCGCAGGTTGCCCAGGAACTTTAATTTTAAAACTAGATACTTTTAATTTTAAGTCGAATAAGAAATCAGGTAATAAAGCTCCTACTGATACATTTCCTACACTACCTTTTGGCATAGAAACTGTTCCATATTGACCTCTTACCGCACCTACTGCTGGTGGAATATCTTTAATTCTAAACTTCTTGTTTGAACTTACTTTAGTACCACCTGGTAAAGTACCTGTTACACGGATAGTAACTTCATTTCCTTTTCCTGGAGTCATGATATAACTATCACCCTTAACTTTTCTTAATCCAGTTGCAGAAGCGCTCACCTTATTTGATGGAACTCCTGGCATTGAGATTGTCATTGGGTTCGCTAATCCACGATATACCGCATTCATTTTGTCTGCAGAGATAACCGCTTCATTAGGTCTTGGAATTACAGAATAACCTCCTTTAATTGGAATTTCAATTAATGAATCATTCTCTTTGAAGAAGAAAGATCCTTTAATATCTCTATCTCCTACAGAACCAGCAGGACCATCTAAGATAACCTGTCCAGCCTTAATCTTATCTTCTGGCCAATCTTCTCCATTAATAACAACCTTTTCTGCTGTTAAATTTGGATCATTTTTACCTAATACAATTTTACCAGATAATTTTTCACCAGGATAGTAAGCGTTCTTATCGAAAACTACCATTGCATCGTAGTTTGTCATAGAAACCGCAGTTTCTAACTCTCCTTTTAATAAAGTTGATAATGCATCAGATTCTGTAGCTTTTACGTCCGCCTGAATCTGAGTTATCTTTGTTAAAGACGCAATTAAAGGAAACCCTTCGTAGTGATAGTTTAACCAGCTAATTTTAATTTCATCCTTATTTGTAACTGGACTTGTATCGAAACGATCATTAATTGTACCAGCTAATTCAGTTTCTCCCAAAACTTCTAAAGCCGCTTTTCTGAACTCATCCATCTTAGAAACAAACTCTTTTCCTTTAGGAGTGATTGTTCCACTAACAAAGAAATACTCATCTAAGAACTTAGACTTATCCATTGTTTCATAATCCGTCTTATCTTTTACATCAGAAGTCATTTTACCCTTCAAATCTTCAAGATAAGCATAGAATTCATCAGCTTTTACTTTTAAAGCATCTGTTTTCTCTTTCGCCTTTTCAAACTGTAAAGGTTGCTCAACTGCTTTAGTCGCTAAGTTTGTATATGCTTTATCATTTTGTTCAGCTGCCTTTTCATTTGCAACTGCTAACTTTTCATTCATCAAACCAAAAGCTGATAATACCTCTTTACTCATGTTCATTGCTAACATCGCAATGAAGATAAGATACATAAGGTTAATCATCTTTTGCCTTGGAGATTGTTTACCGCCTGCCATAATTTACAATTAGTTTGTTTAGTTAATAATAAATTACTTGCTGCTCATTGCAGATAACATTCCACCATATACTCCGTTTAACGAAGATAAATTAGTAGCTAAAGATTGCATTTGCTCTTGTAAACGTTGAGAATTTTCAACCATAGCTGTATTTAAATCAGCTTGTTTAGAAGCATTCTCTACTTGTGTTTGATATAAAGTGTTTAAAGAAGCCATTTGTGCAGCTGCTTTAGACATTTGCTCATTGTACGTATTAGTAGCAGAAATAGATTGAGATGCAGAAGCTAATGGCTCTACTGCTCCTTGGAAATCTTTAATACTAGATCCTAATCTTGATACTAATTGTGCATCTAATTTTGCCTCTTTTAAGATATTATCTAATTTTTGAGATAATAAAGATTGAGCTTCTTCTGGAGTAGCTTCTTTCTTTCCACCTCTTCCAGATGATGTACCATCTGCTAATTCAGGATAAACTTTCGTCCAATCTAACTCATCTTCTACTGGTTCAAATGCAGATAATGCGAATACGATAGCTTCCACTGCCATACCTATAGTTAACATTACACCTCCTGTTAAAGGTCCAATCTTAAAGTGCATAATTTTGAATAATGCTCCTAGGATTACAACTGCTGCTCCTAAACCATAAGCCATGTTAAATAATCTCTTAGTTGATTTTGATTGTGCCATAATAATACTTGTTTTTTAATTAGGGATATTTATTTATTACTTATTAATTGTTCTTTCTTGTTCCAAGGTAATCTTGTACAGTTCTGAAACCGATATAACTTCTTGAAGTATCTGCATATTCCCAATCACGAGAACCAACTTCTAAGAAATAAGCCACATCTTTCCAAGAACCTCCACGTACAATTTTACGTCTGTTTTTGATATTCTCAACATTTGGGTTCATTGTTGACCCCATATAGTAAGACATTTGGTTGTACGCTGTGTGAGTCCACTCCGCAACGTTACCCGCCATATTATATAATCCAAAACCATTTGGATTGTATGACAAAGCTTCTACAGTATATAATGCTCCATCAGCTGCATAATCTCCACGTACTGGCTTAAAGTTTGCTAAGAAACAACCTCTATCACTTGTTGTACTTGGACCTCCCCATGGATACTTAGCATAATCTAAACCTCCACGAGCTGCATATTCCCATTCAGCTTCTGTAGGTAATCTGAATGATGGAACTAATCCTAAATTCTTTTTTGATCTTTGATAAGCATTCTTTGTTTTTGTTCTCCAGTGACAAAATGCCCTTGCTTGGAACCAATCTACACCAACTACTGGATAATCTTCAAATGCTTTGTGTGCAAAATATTCTTGGTGCATTGGATCGTTATACGAATAGTTAAAGTCTTTAATCCACACTGTGGTATCAGGATAAACATTTAAAACTTTATCTCTTAAGAAAGCCTTTCTATTACCTCCAGTCCTAGCTGCCTCCTCATTATCGAACCAATAATATCTGTATTCTAATAATTTTGTATTGAATGTTGGGATTCCATTTAAAGCTTCGTCCTTATTTAAAAACAACGAATCCATAACCTCAACATAGTCTGCATCTGGGTAGTCCTCTTTATTCCAAACTATCTCTTCTTCCCAGTTTAGAGGTTTTATAGAATCTAAACCTTCGCCTACTTCGTAATAATTTTCTCTCATATACTTCTCATATGGAGACTCTCCAACAGTATCTTTCGAAGCAAAAGCATACAATTGGATTCCAGTAGGTTTTGCACCTTCAGCTGTTTCATCACCTGATGCAAACTCAGCCTGATAAGCTAGTTTAGTTCTAACAATAGAATCTCTAACCCAAAACACAAATTGCTTGTATTCACTATTTGTGATTTCAGTTTCATCCATATAAAATGGCTGAACAGTTACCGTTCTTGTTGGAGCATTCATCGCTCCTAAAGGATCTTCATCCTGTTTACCCATAGTAAACGAACCTCCTTTTATATATACCATACCGAAAGGCTTTTCGGCGAACCATTTTCTTTTAGACTTAACTCCAACTAATTCTCCTCTGTCATTACTCGATCCACAACTATAGAAAAAAATTAGTGTTAGGGCAAATAGTGCTACTTTCTTCATGCTTTAAACTTATTAAAGAGTTCGTAACTTTCTTATTAATGAATTATTATTTTATCAACATTTACTACCAAGGGATGCAAATATAACTTTTTTTATGTTAGTTTTTGCTGTGCCTTGAACCATCTTTCAGGAATTTTTTGCTCTAATGCCTGCACATAATCTTGATATGCACATGGTATTAACGCATGTCTTTTGTATTTATTATCCGATATTATATTAATCTCCATCCACCATCTACCACTTTTATCGCTTTTGTAAAAATTAATAGGATCATCATCTTCTAAGATTACACTGAACTTTTGATAACTTTCCTTGCAAGAATACGGATAATCCTTGGCTCTAAAATTTACTCCTTCGATGAAATACCAAATTGTTTGGGCAATTAGACTAGATGTTTGGTTATTATTGTCATATCTACCGTTAAACTCATAAATACCAAATGAGGTAACTTTATCACTTATACCCGCATATCTAGCTATTGCACATAGCTCTTCACCGTAAAATCCGTTTGGAACAGCATTTTTATTTCCAGGAGCGTCACTCGAACGAACAGCACCAATGTCAACGCTTACAATATCTGCATCTCTTAAAATTGGTTCGATAAGTTCAATTGGTCGAACGGCTCCTAATCTAAAGGTATCAAAATATAGACTTTGAAGCAAATTAATTCCTTCTTGATCATTAAAATATGTTTGATATCCTATATTACTATAATTGAAAAGGTTATTTGGTTCTTCCATAATGATTTTACTCAAATATGAATTCGAATTCAAATCCTCTTCAATTGTACCTAAATCAAAACGATTATCTATTACAGATAAGTTAATTGTTTGTTCCAAGCTATCATAAGCTCTATAATTAGCATATGTTATATCTTGACTACCTCCAATTAAAACTACTGTAATATTTTGTTTCACTAAAGAAGAAACCACATCGGAAACAGCAAAATAAGTATCTTCTACTCTACTTCCAGACTCAATATTGCCTAAGTCAGCAATTTTCAACGTCCAATTTCCAGGAAAAAGCTCATATAAACTTTTACGAATTTCTGAAAGATCTTCACCACAACCATTATTGTTTAATGATTTCCTTCCTTCCTTCACTCCAATAATAGCCATAGAAATCTCATCCAAATCGGGAAAACCATTTTGAACTGTATGAATCTCTATATTTCTTCCTATAGAGTTTGGCGACTGCAAAATTGTATGCGCAAACACCTTTTCATCTATGGGTGATAAAAAATCGCTATTCATTAATTTAGGGGATTAGTGAACCGGAGCAATATATAAATTTATTTCTTTTTTGTTGTTCTTTTAGTAGTCTTTTTAGTTGTTTTTTTTGCATCAAACAACTTAACTGCTTCTTCCTTAGTAAACTTATCAATCTCGGTTGTTTTTGGCAATTCTACTTTAGACTTTCCTTTGATTACATTGAACCTACCCCAGCGTGCTTTTTCAACTCTAATCCCAACATCTTCCCAGTTATGAATTAGTTTTTCACGCTCTTTCTTTTTCTTATCTTCAATAAGTTCTACTAAATCCGACTGTGATAAATTATCGAAATCGTATTTCTTATTTACATTGATAAAAATAGAATTCCATTTAATAAAAGGACCAAATCTACCAACTCCTTTTTGAATAGGAAATCCTTCGTACTCACCTATTGGAGCATCAGCTTTTCTTTTTGCCTCAATAAGCTCAATTGCCCTGTCCATATCAACAGACATTGGATTTTCATTCTTATCTAAGGAAACATACTTCCCATCAAATTTAATATATGGACCAAATCTACCATTGGCTACCACAACTTCTTTATCTTCATAATCACCTAAAGTTTTAGGTAATTTGAATAAATCCATTGCCTCTTCATAGGTAATCGAACTCATAGTTTGATCCCCTTGTAAGCTAGCAAACTTAGGCTTTTCTTCGTCTGTGGCTTCACCAATTTGAATCATTGCTCCAAATCTACCAAGACGCACATAAACATTTTTCCCTGAATCAGGGTCGACTCCTAACAAACGCTGACCACTTGCTCTTTCCGCATTTTCCGCTACATCCTTAACTGTATGATGAAAGTCTTTATAGAAATCTTTAATAACTGAAGTCCAATCTTCTTTACCATCAGCAATATTATCAAAGTCAGATTCAACCTTAGCTGTAAATCCGTAATCTAAAATTGAATCAAAATTCTGAACTAAAAAGTCGTTTACAATATTCCCAATATCAGTAGGCATCATTTTACCTTTATCTGCTCCAACTTTTTCCGTTAGAACATTTTCAGAAACCTCTCCACTTTTCAATTGTAATTGAATGTAATTTCTTTCAACACCTTCAGCCGTTCCTTTTTCTACATAACCTCTTCTTTGCACAGTTGAAATTGTCGGCGCATAAGTAGATGGTCTACCAATACCTAATTCTTCAAGATGCTTAACCAAAGCAGCTTCCGAATATCTCGCTGGTGGACGCGTATATCTTTGAGTAGATGTAATATATTCATTCTCTAAAGACTCACCTACTCTCATTTTAGGCAACATTCCTGCTTGCTCTTCCTCTTCATTATCTGTTCCTTCAAGGTAAACCTTCAAAAACCCTTCAAAAGTAATTACCTCACCATTTGCAGAGAATACTTTATCGTTTTTATCATTAGAAATTTTAACATTTGTTCTTTCTAATTGAGCATCACTCATTTGAGACGCTAAAGTTCTTTTCCAAATAAGACTATACAATCTATCTTGATCGTAATCTACAGAGACTGTATGTTGAGCCATGTTCGTAGGACGAATTGCCTCGTGTGCTTCTTGAGCTCCTTTTGCTTTAGTTGAGAAATTCCTCGGGTTACTATATTCTTTACCGTACGAACTTTCTATTTCTGCCGCTGCAGCATTTATTGCTTCAGAGGATAGGTTCACACTATCAGTTCTCATATATGTTATAAGTCCAGCTTCATATAAACGCTGCGCCATTAACATTGTTTTTGCTACAGGAAAACCAAGCTTTCTTGACGCTTCTTGCTGTAATGTAGAAGTTGTAAAAGGTGCTGCAGGTGATTTTTTAGCAGGCTTCTTTTGCAAATCCGAAACAGAAAACTCGGCATTTAAACAAGAATCTAAAAATTCTTTTGCTTCTTCTTTCGTTCCGAAGTTTTTAGGGATTTTAGCCTTAAACTTCTTTCCTTCTGAATTAACAAACTCCGCATCCACTCTGTAAGAAGCCTCAGGATTAAACTTTTCTATTTCCCTCTCACGCTCCACAATTAACCTAACAGCTACTGACTGAACTCTACCTGCTGATAGTCCCGCTTTTACTTTCCTCCATAAAACCGGAGAAAGTTCGTATCCAACAATTCTATCTAAAACCCTTCTTGCCTGTTGAGCATCAACTAAATTATAATTAATTGTTCTTGGGTTTTCAATTGCTTTTAAAATGGCATTCTTTGTAATTGAATTAAAAACAATACGTTTCGTATTATCTTTTGTAAGTTTAAGTTGCTCCGCTAAGTGCCATGCAATTGCTTCTCCCTCACGATCCTCATCGGAAGCTAACCAAACCATTTCTGCTTTCTTAGCTAAATCCTTTAATTTCTTTACAACCGATTTCTTATCAGAGGAAACAATATATTTTGGCTTAAAATCTCCTTCAACATCCACTCCTAATTCTTTAGACGGTAAATCTGCTATATGTCCAAAACTTGATTCAACTTGAAAATCTTTCCCTAAAAACTTTTCAATTGTTTTAGCCTTAGCAGGCGACTCGACAATTACTAAATTTTTTGCCATACTTTTTTATTTGGTTTTACACCATTACATAGTGCCTTTTAAAATGCAAAAGTATATAGTTTTTTTTTATTAAGAATTCTTTTAGCAGAATTAACGCTAATTTAAATTGACAACAAACAAATATTTAATGACAATTTGTCACACAATCACAAAATTGGTTGTATCTTTGCCGTCCACTTAGAACGAGTTTATAGACCATGGATCAGATAGAAAAAGTAATAGACGAAAAAATACAAGGTAAACCTTTGTTAACTGAGCAGAAAGAAGGTAACGCTAAAAAACTTTTTATTGAAAGTTACGGTTGCCAAATGAATATGAACGATAGTGAAATTGTTGCCGCTATTCTTGCAGAAGAAGGTTTCAACACCACAGGAAATATTGAAGAAGCAGATTTAGTTTTGGTGAACACTTGTTCTATTCGTGAAAAAGCGGAGCAAACAGTTCGTAATAGACTACAAAAATATAATCACGCTAAAAAACGTAATCCAAAAATGAAAGTTGGCGTATTAGGTTGTATGGCGGAACGACTAAAAGCGAAATTTTTAGAAGAAGAAAAGATTGTTGATTTAGTAGTTGGACCAGACGCATATAGAGATCTACCTAATTTAGTGGAAGAAGTTGAAGCCGGAAGAGATGCTGTGAACGTAATTTTATCAAAGGAAGAAACTTATGCTGATGTTTCTCCGGTAAGATTAAATTCTAACGGGGTTTCTGCCTTTGTTTCCATTACAAGAGGGTGTGATAATATGTGTACGTTTTGCGTTGTTCCTTTTACTAGAGGAAGAGAACGTAGTAGAGATCCTAAAAGTATTATTGAAGAAATTCGTTCAATGCATGATCAAAACTTTAAGGAGATTACACTTTTAGGTCAAAATGTTGATTCATATTTATGGTATGGTGGTGGACTGAAAAAAGATTTCAAGAAAGCTTCTGAAATGGCACAAGCAACGGCGGTTGATTTTGCTCAACTTTTAGACATGTGTGCTACAGAATTCCCAAAAATGCGTTTTCGTTTTTCTACGTCTAATCCACAGGATATGACATTAGACGTTATTCACGTAATGGCGAAACACAAAAACATTTGTAAATACATTCACTTACCGATTCAAAGTGGAAGTAATCAAATGTTAAAAGCAATGAATCGTTTACATACACGCGAGGAATATTTAGAGCTTGTAGAGAATATTTACAAAATCATCCCTGAAATGAATTTAAGTCAAGATATGATTGCAGGTTTCTGTGGAGAAACTGAAGAAGATCACAAAGATACTCTTGATTTAATGGAAAAGGTAAAATATAGCTTTGGGTTTATGTTTGCTTATTCTGAAAGACCTGGAACTTTAGCAGCGAAGAAAATGGAAGATGACGTTCCTTTAGAAATTAAAAAACGTCGTTTACAAGAAATCATAAACTTACAACAAGAACACAGCTTGTATAGAGCTAAAGAGCATGTTGGAAAAATTCAAGAAGTTTTAATCGAAGGAACTTCTAAGAAAAGTGAAAACGAATGGAAAGGAAGAAATACTCAAAATACAGTTGTAGTTTTTCCTAAAGAAAATTACAAATTAGGAGATTTTGTAAATGTTCGTATTGATGATTGTACTTCAACAACATTAAAGGGAACAGCTGTAGGGCATTCGGACAACAATTAAAACGTTTATCTATGAAAAAGAAAGAAAACAATGTTAACTGGAAAACTATTAGTTTTATCACATTAACATTATCGGCATTATTGTTTGTTTGGAAAAGTAATGATCATAACGAATGTGAATCTGAAGAAATAGTTGAAATAAAAAAAGACGGAAGTCAAATTAAAACTACCAAACACATTTGTAAAGAAAAGTACAATTTTTAAATGGAAAACTTACAAGCTGTAAAACAACGATTCGGAATTATCGGAAACGATATTCAACTAAACAGAGCTATTGAAAAAGCTATTCGTGTAGCTCCTACAGACATTTCTGTTTTAGTAACCGGTGAAAGTGGAGTTGGAAAAGAAAACATACCTAAGATAATTCATCAATTATCGCATAGAAAGCACGCTAAATATATTGCCGTTAACTGTGGAGCCATTCCTGAAGGAACGATTGACAGTGAATTATTTGGTCATGAAAAGGGTGCTTTTACAGGAGCAACTCAAACAAGAAAAGGATATTTTGAAGTTGCTGATGGAGGAACTATATTTTTAGATGAAGTTGGTGAATTACCTTTAACAACTCAAGTAAGACTGCTCCGTGTTTTAGAAAACGGAGAATTTATCAAAGTTGGTTCTTCCCAAGTTCAAAAAACTAACGTTCGTATCGTTGCTGCAACAAATGTGAAAATGCAGGAAGCAATAAGTAAAGGTAAATTCAGAGAAGATTTATATTACAGATTAAGTACGATTGAAATTTCACTTCCTCCATTAAGAGATCGTGGAAATGATATTCATTTATTATTTAGAAAATTTGCTTCAGATTTTGCTCAAAAAAACAGAATCCCTGTAATCAGATTAGACGAAAGTGCAAGTAACTTGTTGTTAAACTATCGTTTTCCAGGAAATATTCGTCAATTAAAAAACATAGCAGAACAAGTTTCTATTATGGAAGAGAACAGAATTATTTCTCCTGAAATATTATCTCAGTATCTTCCTAACAACACAACTAACAACCTACCTGTTTTAGTTGGCAACGACTCTTCTTCTTCGAATGATTTCGCTAATGAACGTGATATTATGTACAAGATTTTGTTTGATATGCGTAATGATATTAACGACCTGAAAAAACTTACATTAGACTTGATGCAAAGCGGAAATATTCAGGAAGTTCAAGAAGAAAACCGAGGCATAATTCAACGTATTTATAATGATAACGATACTTCGGAAAGTAATATAGAAGTTGTACAAATACCAGAATCTGCATCAGACAACAATTATGATTTTATTGAGACAATAGAAGAACATGAAAACTTATCTTTACAAGAAAAAGAAGTTGAAATGATTAGAAAGTCTCTCGAAAGAAATAAAGGAAAAAGAAAGTTAGCAGCAAAAGAATTAGGTATTTCTGAGAGAACATTATATAGAAAAATCAAACAATACGATTTATAAGAGATTTTGTAAACGAGTTTACTAAAATTAAAAAATGAAAAAAACATTCTCACTTTTCGCATCATTAATTTTATTAATATCCGTAGGATGCGGAGCTTATTCATTCACAGGAGGAAGCACAGGAAATGCCAAAACTATCCAAGTAAACTTTTTCCCGAATCAAGCTCCTCTAGTAGAACCATCTTTAAGCCAGAGGTTCACACAAGACCTGCAAGATTTATTCACAAGACAAACCAACTTAACTTTAGTTAATGCGGGAGGTGACTTACGTTTTGAAGGAGAAATAGTTGGATACAGAATCTCGCCAATTACAGCAACAGCTAATCAAACTGCCGCGCAGAACAGACTAACAGTATCAGTAAATGTTCGATTTACAAACGTAGAAAAAGAAGAAGATGACTTCGAACAGCAGTTCTCATATTATCATGATTATGATGCAGGAGAACAATTAGCTGGAAGTATATTAGAGGCTGCATACGCTGAAATTTTGCCTAGAATTACACAAGATATTTTTAATGCCTCAGTCGCTAAATGGTAAAGGATAGTTACATATACATTTTAAACAATCCTTCTTTTATAGAAAAGCAAGATGCGGGAGAAATAAAAGCCGTAATTGATAAGTACCCATACTTTCAATCAGCTAGAGCTCTATTTTTGAAAGCTTTAAAAGAGCAAGAGAGTTTTAAATATAACAACGAACTAAAACTAACTGCATCTTTCACCACAGACAGATCGATTCTTTTCAACTTTATAACGTCTGAACTTTTTAAAGAAAATGAAAAATCTGAAGCGAAAAAAGAAATAAAAAGTGGAGATTCACCTGTAAATGAATTAGAAAAAGTAAAATCAGATCTTGGCATTGGAGAACCGATAGCTTTTACTAAGAATGAAACACATTCATTTAATCAATGGTTACAACTATCAAGCGGAACAATTAAAAAAATTGTACCCATTGAGGAAAAGTCACTGCAGGACAACATTATTGATAAATTTATTGCCAATAATCCCAAAATTTCACGAATTAACAAAAACAGTTCAGCTATTACCAAAGCTATAGAAACAACTCAAGAACCTCTGTTAATGACAGAAACTTTGGCTAAAATTTACTTAGAGCAAAAGAAATACGATAACGCGATAAAAGCATACGAAATATTAAGTTTGAAATATCCAGAAAAAAGTACTTTCTTTGCAGACCAAATTAAGAAGATAAGAATTTTACAAAAATCATAATAAAGATATGTATTTACCAATTTTAATTTTAATAATCATTGTTGCGATTGCATTAATATTAATCGTTATGGTACAAAACCCAAAAGGAGGAGGATTATCTTCTACGTTTGGTGGTGGTGGATCAAACATTGGTGGTGTTCAAAACACAAACAACTTTTTAGACAGAACTACTTGGACTTTAGCTATCGCTATGTTTGCTTTAATCTTATTATCTAATTTTGCAATTGATAGAGGAAATACAAACAGTGCTCCAGATTTAAAAAATACTTTAGAAGGAGTTGAAACTACTGCTCCTACTACAACTACTACTCCTGACGCAACAACAAAAGATTCTGTTCAGTAATCAGTAGTTAATAAAATATAATTTACAAAATGCCAACGATGACACGTTGGCATTTTTTTTTATATAAATTCTCAAGAAATGTCTTCCAAAGAAAAAATGTCAGTTTTCAAGTATTGGCACAATTTCTGACATTTTGAAAACTGAAATTTTAAACACAGATTAATCAAAATTTTTAAATAAAATGGGATTAAACATCAAACCTTTAGCAGATAGAGTTCTAGTAGAACCAGCTGCAGCTGAAACTACTACAGCATCAGGAATTATTATACCTGATAACGCAAAAGAAAAACCTCAAAAAGGAACTGTTGTTGCCATAGGTACTGGTAAAAAAGACGAACCTTTAACTGTGAAAGTTGGAGATACAGTGTTATATGGTAAATATTCAGGTACTGAACTTAAATTTGAAGGAAAAGATTACTTAATGATGAGAGAGTCAGATATCATGGCTATCATTTAATTTCAAACTAACTTTAAAAAAGAATCAAAATGGCAAAAGATATTAAATTTGATATAGAAGCTCGCGACGGACTAAAACGTGGTGTAGATGCATTAGCAAACGCTGTAAAAGTTACTTTAGGACCAAAAGGACGTAATGTAATTATTTCTAAATCATTCGGAGCTCCTCATGTAACAAAAGATGGAGTTTCAGTAGCAAAAGAAGTTGAATTAGAAGATGCTCTAGAAAACATGGGAGCACAAATGGTAAAAGAAGTTGCTTCTAAAACAAATGATTTAGCAGGAGACGGAACTACAACTGCTACCGTATTAGCTCAAGCAATTGTAAAAGAAGGATTAAAGAATGTTGCTGCCGGAGCAAATCCAATGGATTTAAAAAGAGGAATTGACAAGGCTGTTACTGCTTTAACAGAAGATTTAGCAAAGCAATCTAAAGAAGTCGGAGACTCTTCTGAAAAAATTCAGCAAGTTGCTTCTATTTCTGCAAATAACGATTCTGTTATTGGTGATTTAATCGCTACTGCTTTCGGAAAAGTTGGTAAAGAAGGAGTTATTACTGTAGAAGAAGCAAAAGGAACTGATACTTACGTAGATGTTGTTGAAGGAATGCAATTTGACAGAGGATATTTATCTCCTTACTTCGTTACTAATGCTGATAAAATGATTGCTGAGTTAGAAAACCCATATATCTTATTATTCGATAAAAAGATTTCTAACTTACAAGAGATTTTACCAATCTTAGAACCAGTTGCACAATCAGGTCGCCCTTTATTAATTATTGCTGAAGATGTAGATGGACAAGCATTAGCTACTTTAGTGGTAAACAAATTAAGAGGTGGATTAAAAATTGCTGCTGTTAAAGCTCCAGGATTTGGAGATAGAAGAAAAGCAATGTTAGAAGACATCGCAATCTTAACCGGAGGGACTGTAATTTCTGAAGAAAGAGGATTCTCTTTAGAAAACGCAACTTTAGATTTATTAGGAACTGCAGAAACAGTTACTATTGATAAAGACAACACTACTGTTGTTAATGGTGCAGGAGATGAAACTCAAATTAAGGCTCGTGTAAACCAAATCAAAGCTCAAATCGAAACTACAACTTCTGACTACGATCGTGAGAAATTACAAGAGCGTTTAGCTAAATTAGCTGGAGGAGTAGCTGTATTATACGTAGGAGCCGCTTCTGAAGTTGAAATGAAAGAAAAGAAAGACCGTGTTGATGATGCTTTACATGCTACTCGAGCAGCAGTTGAAGAAGGAATTGTTGCCGGTGGTGGAGTTGCTTTAGTTAGAGCTAAGAAAGTATTAGAAACATTAACTACTGAAAATTTAGACGAAACTACTGGAATTCAAATTGTAAATCGTGCAATTGAAGCTCCTTTACGTACAATTGTAGAGAATGCAGGTGGTGAAGGTTCTGTGGTAATCAATAAAGTACTAGAAGGTGAAAGTAACTTTGGATATGATGCTAAGACTGAAGAGTATGTTGATATGCTTGAAGCTGGGATTATTGATCCAAAGAAAGTAACTCGTGTTGCATTAGAAAATGCTGCTTCTGTTGCTGGAATGATCTTAACAACTGAATGCGCATTAGTTGATATTAAAGAAGATGCTCCAGCTGGTGGAATGCCTCCAATGGGTGGCGGAATGCCAGGAATGATGTAATCGAAAAATCGATATATTTTAAAAAAGCAATCTCAAATGAGGTTGCTTTTTTTTTGAACTAATTCTCGTTTACTCAACGAAACGACCCGTTTACTCATTCAAATCGTGTTTTCAACAATTATTTGGTATCTTTAAGTAGTTGACCGCTAAAAATTATATATGAAAAAACTTTACCTTCTATTTGGATTCTTATTAGTGACTTATTCAATATTTTCTCAAGAGAAAATAACGAATGAAAAATATACTAAATACTTCGAAAATACTCGTGAGATTCCTTTTTTACATTTAAACAAAACGAGCTTCTTACAAGGAGAAGAAATTTGGTTTAAAGCATATATTCAAGAACAAAACTCTCAAAAATTACACCCAACAACAACTAATCTTTATGTTACATTATTCAATGAAGACACAAGCCTAAAAGAACAAAAATTAGTTCATATAAAGGATGGAGTTGGACACGGTAGTTTTCTTTTAGATTCTACTTTTACTGGAAGGAACTATTATATAAAAGCTTCAACTAAATGGATGAAAAACTTTAGTGAAGACAATGCATACTATCAAAAATTACAAATTGTTTCATCGAAGGAAAAAAAAGAAAATATTACAGTAACTGAAAAAGACTTTTTCGACTTTCAATTACTTCCTGAAGGAGGTCACTTTGTGGCAAACACATTAAACAACATTGGTGTTATCATAAAAAATAGTGAGAATCGAGGTATCAAAATAAAAAAAGGAATCATTAAAGATGGAAATGGCAATACCATTCGTCATTTTAACACTAACTCCTTTGGAATGAACAGCATTCGTTTGTTCTTAAAAGGGAATCAATCTTATACTTTTCATGCAAAACTCAACAATGGTTCAGAGATAAAAGCAACCTTACCTAAACCTGAAATTAGAGGGATTTCACTTATTGTTACAAATAAAGATCCGAAAGAAGTTACAGTTAATGTGATTACTAATAAAGAAACTCTAAAAAGTATATCTGGCAAACAATACAGAATACTTGTACATAATACGAGAAATTACAGAAATTATCCTTTCACCTTAAATGAGTCACATTTGAATCACGCGTTAATTCTTGACAAGAAGGAATTAACTCCTGGAATGAACATAATCACTGTTTTTAACGATGAAAATAAGCCAATTTCGGAAAGACTCATTTTCATCAAATCTGAAGATTTATTTGAAAAAATAAGAGTCAGAAATACCAAGGTTATGCGAAATGATTCTATTGCTGTTAAATTCTCAAATCCATCCAAAGAAAAGATGTATTTAAGTGCTTCTTTTCTTCCTGAAAGTTCAGAGGCCTATCATCCTGACAATAATATTCTTTCTTCATATTTACTCAAACCATATATAAATGGACATATTCAAGATCCTATTTTACTTTTGGGAAAGAAATACAAAGGACAACAGCGAGATTTAGATCTTCTATTATTAACTCAAGGCTGGAGTAAATATAACTGGAATACAATTTTCACCGCACCCCCAAAAACACTTTACAACTTTGAAAACGGAATTGATATTACCGCGAAGGTGAACCGACAATTATCATCTAAACAATCAATTCTATTATCATCTGTGGATAATAATTTGGTTCGAATTATTCCACCAAATGAAAATCCATGGAAGCTAGAGAGTTCTTTTGTTAAGAAAAATTCCGTTTTCAATTTTGCTTTAAATAGTAATGACAATTTCTATAAAATAGCTCCTGCTCTATCATACTCTGGAGGAAAATTATCTGATAACTTTCAAAAATCAAAAGTTGCTAAATCTTATTCTTATGAATTAGAAGTAACCAATTTTAGCGCTTTAAAAAACGAATTTGAATCATTAAATGAGGTTGAAGTTTTAGCAAACAAAAGAAGACAAACAGAAAACCACAATCGTGTTTATGGTGGAACCACAATGTTGACTAGTGCTAAAATGGAAAACAGAATAGTTGCTTCCGGTGAAAACCTTTTAGACTTTTTTAAAGAAAAAGGTTATTACGATTATGGACAACAAAAAATAGTTTTAAGAGGATCTGGTTCGAAATCAACAACAATAACAAATGCTATTGAAGAAACTGACAGATTTGGAAGACCTTTATTAAGAATATTCCTTGATGGATATGATATTTCACAAGATCACTGGATTTTAGAGCAAGTGTATTTAAATACCGTAAAAGAAATTTTCTATGGACGTAATCCAGGTAAATTGGGCGAAGAAATACATATTTATTCTTTATCTCCTTCTGAATATGCCGATAAAAGAACGCAATATACCCACGTAAAAATACCTGTAGGTTTTGCCACGGAAAAACAATATTATAATCCGATTTATCCTTCTTTTACCAATGATACTTACAAAAAATATGGTGGTTTATTTTGGGAACCTGATTTACAAATCGATCCATATTTAAACAAAACCATTGAAATTCCTGCTCATTTGCAAGACAAAATTCAGGTTTACATTGAAGGAATAACCGAATCAGGAAAATTAATTTCAAAAAAAATAACACTTTCTGTGAAGAAATAAAATGTACTAACCAAAAACAAAACGTTATGAAGAAAAAATTACTATTTCTATTATTGATTACTTCAAATGGACTCTTATTTTCTCAAAATAACATTGATAAAAGTTATATTAATTATTTTTCAAATACCCGAGAAGTACCTTATTTGCACTTGAATAAAACTAGTTTTTTACAAGGCGAAGAGATTTGGTTTAAAGCTTATGTTCAAGAACAAAACTCGAATAAGTTACATTCAACAACCACGAATCTTTATGTTTCAATATTTAATGATAAAGCCTCGTTAATAAAACAAAAATTGATTCAAATTACAGATGGTGTTGGACGCGGGAATTTTCTTCTTGACTCTACATATACAGATAGTAAATACTACTTAAAAGCATCTACAAAATGGATGAAAAACTTCAAAGAAGACAATGCTTACTATCAAAAAATAAAACTTATCAAACAAGTTGAAAATGAAAAGAACACAACTGCTAGTGAAAAAAATTTTTATGAGTTTAAATTATTTCCAGAAGGTGGTCATTATGTTGCAAACACTTTAAACAACATCGGTTTATTAATTAAAGATTATAAGAACAAAGGAGTTAAAATTCAAAAAGGAACGATTAAAGATTCAAACGGAAACATAATTCGTCATTTCAACACAAACTCTTTAGGAATGAATAGCATTCGACTGTTTCTGAAGGAAAATGATATTTATACTTTCTATGCTACTTTAGATAATGGCTCAGAAATAAAAGCTGTAGTACCGAAACCAGAAAAAAAAGGGTTATCACTTATTGTAAATAGTAGAAACGCAAAAAGCGTTAGTTTAAACGTAATTACCAATCAAGAAACATTGAAAGATTTTGCGGGAAAGCAATATCGAATTTTAGTTCACAATACACGTAGCTACCGAAATTTCCTGTTTACCTTAGATGCTAAGCAAATAAATTATGGTTTAATTTTAAAAGAACAAGAAGTAAATCCAGGTATAAATATTATTACAATTTTTAATGATCAGAATAAACCCATATTAGAACGTATATTCTTTATTAAATCAGATGACTTATTCCAAGATGTAAAGTTAAATTCAATAAAATCACAAAGAAATGATTCAATAGCAATTAAATTTTCAAATCCAACTAATGAAAGTATTACTGCGAGCGCATCTTTTCTTCCAATAAATACAGAAGCATATCAACCTGAAAACAATATATTTTCATCATTTCTTCTTAAACCTTATGTAAAAGGTCGTATCGAAAATGCTGTAAAACTTTTAGGAAAAACGTATAAAGGACAACAACGTGATTTAGATCTTCTTCTGCTTACTCAAGGTTGGAGTAAATACAACTGGAATTCAATTTTTAATAATCCACCAAAAACAAATCATTCTTTTGAAAATGGAATAGACGTTACTTTAAATATAAACAAACGTTTGACTTCAAAACAATCGATTGTTTTAACTTCAAAGGAAAACAATCTTATTCGAATAATTACTCCAACAGAAAATCCATGGACTCTTAAAAACTCTTTTATTAAAAAGAACTCTATTCTAAAACTTGGATTAAGCAGCAATGGGAACTATTTCAAAGTTTTTCCGGCTATCTCTTACTCTAATAATTCGTTAGCTGAAAATATTGACATCGCTCAATTTCCAACATATAAAAACTTAGAACTAGAAGTGAGTAATTTTAAATCATTGAAAAGTGAGTTTGAAGATTTAGATGAAGTAGAAGTAACTGCTATAAGAAGTAGAAGAAAAACTAAAAATCAGGACAATATTTATGGAGGAGTTACCATGTTAACCAGTGCGAAAATGGATAATATTATCGTTGCTTCTGGAGAAACAGTTGTTGATTTTTTAAGATCGAAAAACTATTTAGTTGTAGATAATGAAATAGGAGATTTGACGATTGTTCCTCGAGGCTTAAACTCTTTAACAGGAATGCAAAGTACAGGATTAAATTCAACTCCTGAAGGAGGAGATGAAGGAAGCCAACCCGTAGAAGGTGAAAGCTTTGATAACTTTAGTGAAAGGTTTGGACGTCCCGCAGTTCGAGTATTTTTAGACGGGGAAGAAATATCTCAATCTTTATGGATGTTAGAAATCATTTATTTAAATACTGTAAAAGAGATATTTTACGGTAGAGACCCTTCAAGATTAGGAGAACAAATCCATATTTATAGATTAAATCCTACAGAATATATTGATAAAAGAGCAAATTTCTCAAACATTAAAATACCTGTTGGATTCGCTACTGAAAAAGAATATTACAATCCTATTTATCCATCTTTCACTAATGAAACCTATCAAAAATATGGTTGCGTTTTTTGGGAACCAACTATAAACATTAAAGCAAATTCAAGTACAACCATAAAAGTTCCTTTAAACTCACAAAAAGAATTGAAAGTTTATATAGAAGGAATCACAAACTCAGGAAAATTAATATCGAAGAAAATGACTTTATCAAAATAAATATTAACCTTTTAACAACTCAAAATGCATATGAAAAAAAATATTTTAATTATTCTGTTCGGAACATTGTTAATTCCTTATTCGATTTTTGCACAGCAAAAAATTGATAGTAGTTATGTTGAGTATTTCGAAAATACTCGAGAAGTTCCTTTTTTACATTTAAATAAAACTAGTTTTTTACTAGGTGAAGAAATTTGGTTCAAAGCTTATATACAAGAACAAAACACTCAAAAGTTGCATCCAACAACTTCAAATTTGTATGTGTCAATATTCAATAAAAACGGCACCTTAAAAGATCAAAAACTTGTTCATATCAAAGAAGGTACTGGAAAAGGAAACATCGCTATCGACTCAACCTTTACCGCTGATGTTTATTATTTGAAAGCCTCTACAAAGTGGATGAAAAACTTTGAAGATGATAATGCTTTTTATCAAAAAATTAAAATCATTACTTCTAACAAAAAGGAGAAACGTGTAACACTTTCTGAAAAAGACTTTTATGAGTTCAAACTATTTCCTGAAGGTGGTCATTTTGTCGCTAATACGCTAAACAATATTGGAATACTAATTAAGAACCAAAAAAATGAAGGCGTTCAAATTAGCAAAGGAATTATTAAAGATGAAAATAATAATACGGTAAGACATTATAACACCAATGCTTTTGGAATGAATAATATTCGCTTATTTCTTCCTGAAAATAAAAGTTATACGTTTCATGCAATTTTAGATAACGGAGTAGAACTAAAAGCGAGTCTTCCAAAACCAGAAGCTCGAGGAATTTCTTTAATTGTGAATAGTAAAAATCCTACAAAAGTTAGCATTAATGTAATTACCAATGCACAAACTTTAAAAGCGATTTCTGGCAAAACATACCGTGTTCTTGTTCATAATACTAGAGATTATAAGAACTTTAAATTTCAATTTAATGAGAAACACCTAAATCATGCTTTACTTTTAGAAAAGAAAGAATTAAAAGCTGGAGTAAATATTGTAACGGTATTTAATGATGAAAATAAACCGATTTCAGAGCGAATTCTATTTATCAAATCAAAGGATTTATTTGAAAATATTGAAGTAAGCAACACTACTGATATAAAGAATGATTCATTATTAGTAAAATTCACCGGTTCTTCTCAAGAAAAATCTTATTTAAGTGCTTCTTTTTTACCGGGAACTACTAAAGCGTATCAACCGAAAAACAATATACTTTCTACCTATTTATTAAGGCCATATGTAAAAGGTGATATTCAAAACGCATCAAAATTATTAGGTAAAGAATATATTGGTCAACAAAGAGATTTAGATTTATTATTACTAATTCAAGGATGGAGTAAATACAATTGGAATACCATCTTTAATTCTCCTCCAAAAACATATTTTGATTTTGAAAACGGAATTGATATTACTGCACAGGTAAATCAACAACTCTCATCTAAACAATCCATTTTACTTTCCTCGAAAGTCAATAATTTGGTTAGGGTAATTAAAAATACTGAGAATCCTTATAAACTAGAAAACTCATTTATTAAGAAAAATTCCACGTTAAATTTTGGTTTGAGCTCTAATGATAATTTCTATAAAATTGCTCCTGCACTTTCCTATTCAGGTGGTAAACTATCGGACTATATTGATAATTCAAAAATTGAAATAACTAAAAACGCAGCCTTAGAAGTAAGTAATTTTGAACCTCTTAAAAGTGCTTATGTAGATTTAGATGAAGTTGAAGTTCAGGCCAATAAAAGAAAAAAAGAGGAAGAATATAAAGTATACGGATATGCGACAATGTTCAGAAGAGGAAATCTTGATAAAAGAGTAATTGCATCAGGAGAAACTGTGTTAGACTTTTTGAGGTACAACAATTATCCTATCCTTTCTGATGAAACTGGAAACCCTGTTATTTTGCCAAGAGGAGTTGGACAAGTTAATCCTTACAGAACTACAATTACACGCGCTTCCAGTAGTGTAAGACCTCTTGTTCGTATATTTTTAGATAATGACGACGTCTCTTTTAGTACTTGGATAGTTGAAAATTTATATTTAAACAGCATCAAAGAAATCTTTTTTGGAAGAAATCCAGGAGGCTTAGGAGAAGAAATTCATATTTTCACATTATCTCCTTTAGAATACGTAAACAAAAATTCCAAGTTTGGTAAAATTAAAGTTCCTGTTGGTTTTGCTACAGAGAAAGAATATTACAATCCAATTTATCCTTCTTTTACAGATGAAACATATAAAAGATTTGGAAGTGTATTTTGGGAACCAAATATCCATCTTGAAAAAGAGGAAGAAAAAACTATAAAAATCCCGAGATTCTTTCAAGAAGTTATTCATGTTTATGTAGAAGGAATTACAGAATCTGGAAAACTAATTTCGAAGAAAATAGAACTCAAATCAAAAAAATAAACTAAAAAAAACTCCCAAGTGTATTTGGGAGTTTTTCTTTTATTATTTCTAAAATATTACTGGAGCTGGGTAAAAAGAGGCTAGAGAGAACCAAAAACCCGTTACAGAATTCGAATCATTCATTGTTCTACCAATCATAGGACCCTCAACTACTTCTCCATAAATTGACCATTTATTTCCCAAATTATCTTGGAAAAATTCAACTCCATTATTATAAGAATAAGAAAAATCTAGATCGATTAAATCCTGAGGAATAATAAAACTTTTAATAACGTTTTCATTCCCCACTAATAAAAAGTCTTTCCCTTGATATTTATCTTTAAAAACATTTCCATTTACAAAATTATTAAAACGAAAAGCCTTTACATTACTTCCTTCGATTAATCCATGTACACGTTCTTTCAACAACAACCTATCATCTAAAGGTTTTACAGGGAATATTAAAAAATCATCAGTATCCAAATAACCAACATATGGATATATCTGATAATTTCTATCAAATCCTTGTTCGTCAAGTAAAATTTCCGTGTCGGGGTAACTATTTTTCCATGTTTTCCAATTTGTCTCAACAACCTGAATTAGCCTTGGTAACTTACCTCTCTCCTCTCCATTTACGCAAGCAAGTTCCATTTGTGACCAATTACTGTCAGTTTCTCTATCATATAAAATTAAATTAGATTTATATAATAATCCTGAAACACCAAATGTATAAGGTGTACTATTATTTTGAAATTCCCAGGCAAAAGCAGTTCCGGTTAAAGGACAATAATTAATGGTTACCTTTCTTCCTGAAAACTCATCATTTACAACTTCATGCCAATCTAAAATTTTATGCGGATAAGCTTTGACAATATTTCCAATTTTAATACCAACTACTAGATCTTCATCCTTCATATAATTATTTACTCGACTATCATCTCCTAAAATAAATACAGGATTATCTATGGAAGGAATTCCATCTTTACCAGATCCATCTACTATTTCTTCTTTTGGTATCGACCAAGTACTTGCTGAAGAACCTCCATCTGACGAACCTCCTCCATTAGATCCTGAATCACTTCCTCCATTTGAATTGCTTCCATTATCTGAATCTGACGAACATGCTACCGAAAGAAGCAGTATAAAAATCAAGTATAAATATTTTTTAGATTTCATAAAGTATTAGTTTAAAAGTGATTCATTTCTTCTTTTATTTCCAAACTGAAAAGTTATTCCTGTATTTATGCGATATGTTGGAGTTAATTGAACTCCAGTTACATTACTATAAATTGGAATTTCAACTCTTGTAGAAAAATTAATTTTTGGAGACAATGCAATTGTGACTGAAGGATTCATAAAAATCCATTCACCTCCTGTATTTGCAACATTATTCGTATCCAACTGATCCATTTGAGCATTTCTATATTTAAACACTAGACTTGGATTTACAAGTTGTTTCCAAACTAAAAATGAATCTGTTGCTCCAACAAACATTTGAAATTCATTTCCAAATTTATATTCACTAGATCCTAAATAAGATGAATTAATTCCAGTGTCTCTATAGGTTGCTCTTGCATGAAACTGTAAGGATTTTCTAAAGTCGAATATTGTAGTATATGTAGAAGTAAAAATAAAGTCAAAAGCATTACTTCCGGGTTGCAAATCTGCATTTAATAAAATACCTAAACTATTTACTTCTTCTGTTGATCCTAAAGGGATTTTACCTCCTGCACCAATTATAAGACTTGAATATTCCTCTTTGACAAGCATATATCTTAGCAGTAATATAGCATCACCAATCCCAAAAGTCTCATCAAAATTCACATTATTACCTAAAGTAATTTCTCGCTGTTGATTCACCCAAGTAAATAACCCTTCGCCTAATAATCTATCTGTAAAGTTATAGCTAAAGTTAAGAAGAATTGAATTTGTAATTCTTAATCTGGAATTGTCATTTAATACTTTGGTTCCTTCATTTAGCGTGTTTAAGTTATTGTAATCATAAAACAGCCCAATTTGGTAAGCTCCTTTATCTAAAAAAGAAAGTCCAATATTATTAGATAATGGAACACCACCAGAACAACAAGTTTGAGCATGGTTTAGATCCGCTAGTATAAGAAAGCAAAAAGTAAAAAAAAACGACCTCATAAATTATGAGGTCGCAATAATTTGATTCACATTACATTTCATGTGAAAATTTATTTCTTCAAAAAAGACTAATGATGATTTTTCACTACTTCTTCATCTCGATATTTACAGCATGCATCTAACTTACCATAATCTTCATCAGTGGCTTTAATTTCTTTAGTATCATGACCTGCTTTAGCCATACTTTGACAAACGGCTTTCTTGTTTGTTTTACGCTCATCAATAATAACTGTTAATTGATGATTTTCTAAATTCCAACTTGCAAACTTCACTCCTTTTGTATTTAAAGCTGCTTTTTCTATTCGCTTTTTACACATCATACAAACTCCATCCACCTCTAAAGTGTATTTCGCGTTTTTCTTCTTTTTTTGTGCTTGTCCAGCAAAAGCTATAAACAATAAACAAATAATTGTGATAATTTTCTTCATAATATTTTAAATTAAGGGTTAATCTATGTTAAATCTAAATCCTGCATAATAAGCACTTCCAAAAATAGGAGCATATACTATTGTACTATCAAAATTTGCTCCAAATGGATCGTCGCTTCCTAAAATAGGATTCTCTTGTTTTACATTTGTTATATTTTCTCCACCAATATATACTTCAAACTTATCGGAAAATACTTTTGTAATTTGAGCATTTAATAAACTATATCCGTTTGAATATTCTGGTAATTGCAATGCTACTGGGTTTGTTGATGTATTTGGAAGTCTCTGCTCTCCAATAAGATTATAAGTACTATCAAACTTCCATAAACCACCATTCTCATTCTTATTAGTTTCATAAGATGCATTCATAAAGAAACGATGCTGTGGTTGAATTGGCTTGGTTAAATTTCCTGAAATATAATCTGTAGTAACATCAAAAAACTTATAAGCTGTTCTAACATTAAAATTATCAAATGGAGAATAATTAGTCTCAACCTGAAAACTGTTTGCTATACTTCTTCCATCTAAGTTATAAAAAGAAATTTGTTGAGGATTTTCCCAATCTACTACAACTTGGTTTTCAAAATTTGTTTGATAGAAATCGAAAGTTATATCTCCTTTTCTTTCAAATAATCTGAATCCTTGTAAAAAAGACACTCCATAATTCCATGCTTTTTCTGGATTTAAACCATAAATATTTCCTCCGTTGTTAAGAATATTAATCTGACGAGATGAAGCGAATAATTGTTGATTTTCAGCAAAAATATTAGCACTTCTTACTCCTCTTCCAACTGAAGCTCTAAGTACTCCTTTTTCCCAAGGCACATAACGTAAGTGTAATCTTGGTGTAACAAACGTCCCTATTAAGTTATGATGATCCAAACGAAGTCCAGCAGTTAAACTAAAATTATCACTATTATCATAACCATATTCAAAGAACACTCCTACCGAATTTTCATCTCTCGAAAAATTAGTTGATTCTACCAATTCTTCATAGTCGTCGTATGTAAAGCTGATTCCTGTTTTAAACTTGTTTCTTGTATCTCCAATAATAGAATTGAAAATATAATTCGCATAAACACTTTCATGCTTTATATTATAGTCTCTCAAACCAAAATACGATTCCTGATCGTGATTACTATATGCTAATTGTAATCCCATGCTCTGGAACGGTAATTCAGGAAATACATAACCAAGTTTTCCAGAAAAATCAAATCGTTGTGTTTTTATTTCGCTTCCCCAAATAGTATTAGATCCTTTATTTACATCAGGATTAAATTCTAGTTCTCCTGTTTGTTTGCGATCATCTAAGAAACGGAGGTTGAAAAAACTAACCCAACCAGACTCGTTATTTACATACTGCCAACGATTCATTACATTTATTTGCTCAGCCAATGGTGCATCCAAGAAGTTGTCTCCATTATTATCAAATTTCTGATTTCTTAGATTTCCGTGGACGTACAATCCTGTATGCCATTTATCATTAATTTTCTGATTATAATGAGTATTTAATTCTAATCGACCATTTAAGTTTCCATAACCATTAACAAAAAACTTCTTATCAGTTAACGGTTTTACTAACTCAGCGTTAATTTGACCAGAAATACTTTCGTAACCATTAACTACGCTTCCTGCTCCTTTACCAATTTGAATACTTTCTACCCAAGTTCCTGGTGTAAAAGTAAGTCCGTAAACCTGTGAAGCACCGCGAACCATAGGAATATTTTCTTGCGCAATTAATAAGTAAGGACTGTTTAATCCTAACATTTGAATTTGACGAGTTCCTGTTAAAGCATCTGAAAAGTTCACATCAATTGATGGATTTGTCTCAAAACTTTCAGCCAGATTACAACACGCAGCTTTTAATAACTCTTCACTATTTACGGTGAACACATTTTGTGTTTGTAAGAAAGACCTTGAAGTTGCTTGTTTCTTCGCTTTAATTGCGATTTCGTCCAATGTGTTTTCTTCCGTAAGAAAATGATGTAAAGGCTTTAAATTATATACCTCTACGGTGTCTGTTTTATAGCCTACAAAACTAATTACTAATTTTTTATACTCTTTATTATAAGGTATTTCGAACCAACCTTTTTCATTTGTTGTGGTTCCAATTGTGGTATTTAACCAATATACGTTAGCTCCAAAAACTCCTAGATTATCTTTTGGATTTGTTCTATCCATAATCATCCCTTTGAGTGTTTCTTGAGCTATCAATTGTGCGCCTACTAAAAATAAGGCACAAAAGATAAATTTAAATTTCATGTATTTAATATGATTTATGTTTTACATTTTTTGTTTGCTTAACAGCCTATAAAATGTTCAAAATCATATGATGTAAACTTCGTGAAGTACTTGTAAATCTTTAATAAGTTTAGGAGGAATATGATGTATATTCTCCTTTTTCCTTTGTGACTCAGCAAGAAATAAACTCTTGTAAGATTGAATAAAAGTAACTAAAAACTGTTGCTTCTCAAGATCAAATTTTTCAATTGAATTTTTTAAGTCATCCTGACCTTCAATTTTTTCAACTTCATCTTTACAACATTTTTTCTTTTGAATTATTTGAGGACTATCACAATCTTCCTCGCCTAATTCTTCAGCGCAATCTTGTGCATCTCCAAAAAATGATACATCAACTAAAAAATCACCACAATAATGCTTTTCTACAGTAAAAGAAAATGTAGAAAACAACACTAAAAGTGCTAACAAAGTTGATCCTATTTTTTGTAAAGCAGATTTCATCTTATACAAAGATAAAAAAGGAAAAATAAATCCAGTATACTTTTAACTTTTTGGTAACAAAATTTAGATTAATGGTTCCTATTAATCGGTGAATAGTTCAGAATAACTAGTTTAAATTTTTCTCTCTACAACGTACTCAATCATCTGATGAAGTGATCTTTTGTATTCTGAATCAGGATAGTTTTCTAAAATTGCAAGAGCCCTATTTTTATACTTATGCATTTTCTCGATAGTATATTCTAAACCTCCGCTTTCTTTAACAAAAGCAATTACTTCTTTTACTCGCTTCTTGTTTTTATTGTGTTTTTTCACCGAATTAATCAACCACTTCTTTTTATCAGGAGAGCAATTATTTAACGTATAAATTAAAGGTAAAGTCATTTTTTGCTCCTTAATATCTATACCTGTAGGTTTTCCTATTTTTTCCTCGGTATAATCAAACAAGTCGTCTTTAATTTGAAAAGCGATTCCTATATACTCTCCAAACTTTCTCATTTTTTGAACAGTATCGTTACTTCCTCCTACCGAGGCAGCTCCAATACCACAACAAGCAGCAATTAAAGTTGCAGTTTTTTGACGAATTATTTCAAAATAAACATCTTCCGTTATATCTAATTTTCTTGCTTTTTCAATTTGCAACAACTCACCTTCACTCATTTCTCTCACTGCAATCGAAATCAGTTTCAACAAATCGAAATCTTCATTATCAATCGAAAGTAACAGTCCTTTTGAAAGAAGAAAATCTCCAACTAAAACTGCAATCTTATTCTTCCAAAGTGCGTTTATTGAAAAGAATCCTCTTCGTCGATTACTATCATCTACTACATCATCATGGACCAAAGTTGCCGTATGAATTAATTCTACAACAGAAGCTCCTCGATAAGTTCTTTCATCAAAACCACCGTTAGAAACCATTTTTGCCACCAAAAACACAAACATTGGTCGCATTTGTTTTCCTTTTCTTCTTACGATGTAATAAGTAATTCTGTTTAATAAGGGAACTTTGGAAAGCATTGAATCTTTAAATTTAGATTCAAATAGTTCCATTTCTTTTGCTATCGGAAGTTTTATTTCTTCAACAGGTTTCATTCAAGGCCTCCTTTCTCGATGAGTGTTCAAAAGTACAGAAATTAATTAAATTAGTTATCTTCGTTTGCAATCTTTAACGCATATGAAAAATATTATAATTGGCTTTTTTTTACTTGTCTTTTCTTTTTCTTATTCTCAGAATAATGAAAAGATTTTCCCAGATGATTTTTTAGGTATTTATAAAGGTGAATTAAGCATAACCACTGAAAATGGAAAACAAAAAATCCCAATGGAATTTCATTTACTAGCCACTGATTCTATTCATAAATTTGATTACAAGTTAGTGTATAACAAAGCGCCAAGAAATTACACTCTTGTTGTTAAAAACAAAGAAAAAGGACTATTTGAAATTGATGAAAATAATGGGATTATTCTACCTACTTTCTTCAATGAAAATGTATTACATAGTTTTTTTGAAGTTCAAGGAAACTTTTTAAGTACTCGATTAGATTTTACCTCTGAAAATAGTTTAGCTTTTGAAATTTTATTTTCAAGACTTCAAAACAAAACTAAAACTGGAGGAATTTCAAAAGAGATTCCTGAAGTTTTTGGGTATCCAATTACTGTATTTCAGAAAGCTATTTTGAAGAAGCAATAGCTGCTCTTACTTTTTTAAATCTGTTCCAAACCACTTTATTCTTTCTTTTATAAATAGAAAGAGTTCCTCTATCTAATCCATAATAAAAGAAACAAATTCCTGATGGTGGATTTGCACTTGGAAGAAACTCAAACTTACCATAAGCGATACTTGGCCAAACCCAGCAATCTAAAGAAGTTCCGACAATTTCAACAACTGCAACTATAAAATACATACTTAAATAAAAAAGACGCTCTTTCGGATATTTTCGAAGTGAATAAAACACAAAAAGAGTTAAAATAAAACCGAAGATATCATTTCTAAAAAGCAAGAATAAAACGGAATAAATTATAATACAAATAGAAATGAAAAGCTCTATTTGCTTTCTGTAAAACTTCACTTTTTGTTTCCTTGAAAAGAAATAAATACCTAAAAATATAACGGCATGTCCAAATGGAACATAATGAGGAATATTTCCTAATCTATAAGCATACATTCCTAAAACCAATGAAAATAAATATTCACCAATAACACCTATAATTAGCGCATATATTAACTGTTCTTTTACTCTTTTTGTTCCTTTAATGAAAAAATAAAAATAAACGAATATGACCAATGTATTATTTAACCATTGCCCGTGCTCATAATAATTTTCAGCAAAAAACTTACTATCTAAAAACAGACCTAAAAAAATAATAAAAATTAACCATCCAATAGATTGAACAGTTTGTCCGAAGAGTGTTTTCGATAAATTCATTTATGATTTATTAGCAAGTTGACCACAAGCGGCATCGATATCTTTTCCTCTAGATCTTCTAACATTAACAACAATATCATTCATTTCTAAATTTGATATATAGTTATTTAAAGCTCTGTCAGAAGCTTGTTGAAACTCTCCGTCATCAATTGGATTATATTCAATTAAATTTACCTTTGAAGGAACATATTTACAAAAACGAACTAATGCATCAATATCTTCTTTACGATCATTAATTCCTTGCCAAACTACATATTCGTATGTAATTTTTCTTTTCGTTTTTTCGTGCCAATATTCAAGAGATTCCTTTAAATCTTTTAGAGGAAAGTTTTTATTGAATGGCATAATTGAAGTTCTTACTTCGTCAATAGCAGAGTGTAAAGAAACAGCCAAATTAAATTTAACTTCATCATCTGCCATTTTCTTAATCATTTTAGGAACTCCAGAAGTAGATAAGGTTATTCTTTTTGCAGACATTCCTAATCCTTCGGGTGAAGTAATTTTATCAATCGCTTTGATAACATTATTATAATTCATCAAAGGTTCACCCATTCCCATAAAAACGATATTTGTTAGTTTATGATTATGGTATAATCTACTTTGTTTATCAATTGCCACCACTTGATCATAAATTTCGTCCGCATTTAAGTTTCTCATTCTTTTTAAACGAGCCGTAGCACAAAATTTACAATCTAAACTGCAACCAACTTGACTTGAAACACAAGCAGTTGTTCTTTTTTCCGTTGGAATTAAAACCGATTCAACAATTTTACCATCGTGTAATTTAATAGCATTTTTAATTGTTCCATCATTACTACGTTGCATGGCGTCAACTTCAATGTGATTAATCACGAAGTTCGCATCTAACATTTCCCTTGTAGATTTTGATATGTTAGTCATATCATCAAAAGAATGTGCTGCTTTACTCCACAACCATTCATAAACTTGATTTCCTCGAAATGCCTTATCACCATTCTCAACAAAGAAATCTCTAAGTTGATCTTTTGTAAGTGCACGTATGTCTTTCTTCTGCGGTTTCATTGGTGCAAAAGTACATTTTTGCAGTAATAATTACAGCTTTATTTCTATCTTAATTTTTAACCTAACACAGCCATATCTAAATATATTTCAAATAATTAAATTATTTAGTATCTTTATGGTGAAAAGGAATCTTAAAGCTATGAAAAGTATTCTTACCATATTTTCCGTACTAAATACTTTCAAGTTTAATTTGAATTGAGATTTATATGTTCGATCAAATTAAAAACTTTTCATAATAGGATCATGTAAATATAAAATCTAATAATAATGAAAAAAGCAATTTTTAAACTTGGGAAAAAACTTACTAAGAACGAGCAAAGAGTAATTAATGGAGGCTACGATGATTATTGCAAAGATGTGCCAGACGGATCTTGGTGCATAAAAGATGATCTTATGGGTTATTGTAAACATGGTAAATGTGATCTTTTTGCCGTTGGAGGAGGAAATGAAGATAGTGGAGAAACAGATCTTCCAGCAATTATGAGGTAATTTTCAAATAATATTAGAATCTAAGTAAAGTAAAAGAAATGAAGAAACCACTTTTAAAACTAGGCAAATTACTCACAACACATGAACAAAAATCCATTAATGGAGGAACCGACCCTTGGTGTGATGGTATTCCTAATGGAGCATGGTGTCTAAAGGATGGAATTATGGGAGTTTGTAGAAATGAAAAATGTGACCTTTTTGCTGTTGGAGGTAGTGATGGAAATGAAGATCCTCATTTTGGAGATACTGTTATCATAAAATAATAACAAAAAAACCTCATAGAGCTAACTATGAGGTTTTTTATGTGAAGATTTTTTAATTAATTGAAAAGGAAAACTTATAGATTATTTTTACTCATCAACTAAACCTCTTATTACTAAAATAACATCTAAACTTTGATTAAAATAGTTACGAAAGCTTTTTACCTAAATTAAATACGCCTTTAAGCCATTCTTCTCTTTGTTTTGGATTTGAATTTTTAACCACTGCTATATACCTTACTCTGGTTGGTTTTACACCGCAAAACGCCAGAATCGCTTTTTTAAATTGATTGATTACAGGGCTTTTTATGAACAATCTATAATACCATCTTGGACTATCTGAAGTAATGATTAACCGTGCTGTTTTCCCTTTAAGTAACTTTTTAGGTAGAAGTTTTCCTTCTTCTATTTCAAACGTAATTCCTGGTAAAAAAGTCCTATCAATAAAACCTTTTAATATTGCCGGCATTCCTCCCCACCAGATTGGAAAAACCCAAACTAAATGATCTGCATTTTTTATTTTCTCTATAGCTATTTTTAAATCAGGTTCTAATTCAGTTCGTTTTCTATAGCCATACTGTAAAATTGGATTAAATTCAAGATCTCTTAGGTTTATTACCTCGACTTGAGTAGTGGATGATTTAGCTCCGTTATAATAAGATTCAGAAAGTGCATTATTAAAACTTTCTTTATCTGGATGTCCATTTATTATTAAAACATTCATTGCTGTTTATTTTTATGTCAAAGTAACAGCGAATGAGAAACTTACAAAAGGACATTTGTCTAATAAACAGTTTTCCTAATTCTGCTTAAATGTCTTTGTGTAATTCCTAAATAAGAAGCTAAATAGTTTAAAGGAATTTGTTTAATGAGCTCTGGTTGATGTTCCATTAAATCTAAATACTTTTTCTCGGCAGGTTCTTTTTGAAGCATAAAAACTCTTCTTTCTAGTTCAAAGTATTCATACTCGGTTAATATTTTCAAAAGCATCGTCCAATTTGGGCTTTCTTTTTCCAACTGAACCAATTGATCTTTTGTCCAATACAACAATTCAACATCAGTTATCGCCTGTAAACTCTCAATTGAAGGGTTTCCCGTAATAAAAGAAGAATAAGCTGAACAAAAACCACCTGTGAATCGAAAACAATAAGTTATATCTTCATCTGTAGAAGACAGATAAAAAGATCTTAATATCCCAGAATTGATAAACCCAACCAATCGATTTACCTTTCCACTTTCTGCAAAAAAATCTCCTTTTTTCAAATTTTGAGTTGAAGCTATACTTCTGAATTTAAGAATTTCTTCTTCAGTTAATACTTGAAAGCTTCGTAAGTAGTTCTCTACTGTCATTTGGTTTCTGTTTGTTAATCCTAAAAATAAAAAAACTGGAAAACAAATGCTTTCCAGTTCTCATTAATTTTATATCAATATCTCTTAGATAATTAACATTGCGTCTCCATAAGAGTAGAATTTATACTTCTCTTTTACAGCTTCTTCATATGCCTCCATTACGAAGTCATAACCAGCAAATGCAGCAATCATCATTAATAAAGTCGATTTTGGTGTATGGAAATTAGTTACCATACAATTGGCAATACTGAAATCATATGGAGGGAAGATAAATTTGTTCGTCCAACCATTGTAAGCGTTTAATCTATGACTAGCAGAAACAGAAGATTCTACAGTTCTCATTACTGTTGTACCAACAGCACAAACTCTTCTTTTCTTTTCGATTGCGTTGTTTACAATATTACAAGCTTCTTCAGGAATAATAATTTGCTCCGAATCCATCTTGTGTTTAGATAAATCTTCTACCTCAACTGGATTAAATGTACCTAAACCAACGTGTAAAGTCATTTCTGCGAAATCAACACCTTTTATCTCTAAACGCTTCATTAAGTGCTTCGAAAAGTGTAATCCAGCTGTAGGAGCAGCTACTGCACCTTCATGCTTTGCGTAAATCGTTTGGTAACGCTCTTCATCTGATGGTTCAACCTCTCTTTTAATATATTTAGGTAAAGGAGTTTCTCCTAATTCAATTAACTTTTTACGGAATTCTTCATAAGAACCGTCAAATAAGAAACGTAGTGTTCTTCCTCTTGAAGTTGTATTATCGATAACCTCAGCAACTAAACTCTCATCTTCTCCGAAAAATAACTTGTTTCCGATACGAATTTTACGTGCTGGATCAACTAATACATCCCATAATCTATGCTCTGCATTTAATTCTCTCAATAAGAAAACTTCAATTCTAGCTCCAGTTTTCTCTTTATTACCAAACATTCTTGCAGGGAAAACTTTGGTGTTATTCAACATCATTACATCACCTTCATCAAAATAGTTGATTAAATCTTTAAACAACTTGTGTTCAATAGTTTGTTCTTTACGGTTTAAAACCATTAAACGAGCTTCATCCCTATGCTCTGATGGGTATTCTGCTAATAACTCTGGTGGTAATTCGAAGTTAAATTGAGATAATTTCATTATTGAGTATTTATTAATGGCGCCAAATATACGATTTCAACATAGGCCTTGTCAAGCGTTTCCTATATTATTTTAGAACTTCTTGTGGAATCCCGACGTTTTCAAAGTCTGCCCAGAAGTTTCTATATGATTTCGTAACAACTTTAGCGTCGTTTATTTGTATTGGAACTTTTAAAGCTAAAGGAGTAAATGCCATCGCCATTCGATGATCATTATACGTTTCTATAGCTATGTTTTCATTTATTTCTGTTGAAGCCCCTAAGTGTAACTCTTCATTAGTTACCGAAATATTTCCACCAAGCTTAGTTATTTCCTCTCTTAATGCTTCTAGCCTATCCGTTTCTTTAATTTTCAGCGTATGTAAACCTTCTAATTTACAAGGAACACCTAACGCAAAACATGTAACAGCAATAGTTTGAGCAATATCTGGTGCTTTCACTAAATCTAACTTTAATAAAGAAGTACTTGTTTCATTCTCTTTTTTCAATAAGATTGTATACTCTTCAAAAGTAGTAGTAACACCAAAATGCTTATAAATTTCAGCTAAACAACTATCTCCTTGTAAACTCTCTTTTTTATAAGAAGATAATTCAATTTCAGTACCTATTTCACTTAACGCAACTAAAGAATAAAAGTAAGATGCAGAACTCCAATCGGCTTCAACAACGACTTTCTTTCCTTCAATATTTGCTAACGGATTTACCTTAATCAAATTTCCTTCAAATGTACTTTCAATTCCTAATTGACTTAATAAACTTAATGTCATTTTGATGTATGGAATCGAAGTAATTTCTCCTAACAATTCAATCTCTAAACCATTTGGCAAACTTGATGCAATTAATAATAACGCCGAAATGTACTGACTACTAACATTTCCTTGAATAGCAACTGTACTCTTTTCTAGCTTTTTACCTGTAATCTTTAATGGTGGATATCCTTCTTTTTCGATGTAAGAAATCTCTGCTCCTAAATCTCTCAGAGCGTCAACTAAAATCTTAATCGGACGATTATGCATTCTTTCCGATCCTTGTAAAATTTTAGTTTTTCCCTCTTGGCTAGCGAAATAAGCAGTTAAAAATCGCATGGCAGTACCAGCATGACCGATATCAGCAACCTCTCCTTCTCCTTTTAAGGCATGTTGCATATGCACAGAATCATCTGAATTAGACAAATTCTCAATTACCAGCTGAGGATATAATTGTTGTAGTATTAATAATCTGTTCGATTCACTTTTTGAACCCGACACAACAATACTATTTTTAAATAATTGATTTTTAGGAATCTTTAACAATAAGTCCATTAACAAAATTTTATATTTAGCATCTTAATCAACTAAATCAAATGAAAAAACTACTTTTATTAGGAGCGTGTCTGCTCCTATTCGCGAATATCAAAGTTAACGCTCAAAAAAATAATAGCCAATTTTCTGAAGAATATTTTAACGCAATCGAATGGAGAAACATTGGTCCCTTTCGTGGCGGAAGGAGTTGTGCTGTAACTGGAGTTTCCAAAAAGCCAAATTTATTCTACATGGGAACAACCGGAGGTGGAATTTGGAAAACAATTGATGCTGGTAATACTTGGCAAAATATTTCTGATGGATTTTTTGGTGGATCAGTAGGATCGATAGCTGTTAGCGAATGGGACAACAACATTATTTATGTTGGAATGGGAGAAAAAACCGTTCGTGGAAATGTTTCTTCTGGAGACGGTGTTTGGAAATCAGAAAACGCAGGTAAAACATGGAAACATATGGGATTACCAAATTCTAGACATATTCCAAGAATGAGAATTCATCCTAAAAACCCAGATGTTGTTTTTGCCGCAGTGATGGGTGATTTATATAAATCAACTCAAGAAAGAGGAGTTTATAAGTCAATTGACGGAGGAAAAAACTGGAAAAGAGTTTTATTCAGTAATGCAGATGCTGGTGCTATTGATTTAATTATCGATCCAAATAATCCTAGAGTTTTATATGCTTCAACATGGAATGTAAGAAGAACTCCATATAGTTTATCTAGTGGTGGAGATGGTTCTGCTATTTGGAAAAGTACAGATGAAGGTGAAACTTGGACAAATATTTCTGAAAATGACGGATTACCAAAAGGAACTTGGGGAATTTCAGGTTTAGCGGTCTCTCCCGTAAATTCAGAAATAGTGTACGCTTTAATAGAAAATGAAAAAGGTGGAGTTTATAAATCTACAGATGCAGGAAAAACATGGAAACTCATTAATAGTGAACGTAAATTACGTCAAAGAGCTTGGTACTACACACGTATTTATGCAGATACTCAAGATGAAAATATTGTTTATGTGATGAATGTTCGTTACCACAAATCTACAGATGGTGGTAAAACGTATAAAACCTATAACGCTCCTCACGGAGATCATCATGATTTATGGATTGCTCCTGAAGACAATCAAAGAATGATAATCGCTGACGATGGTGGAGGACAAATTTCTTTTGATGCTGGAGAAAATTGGTCTACCTATTTAAATCAACCAACTTCTCAATTCTATCGTGTAACCACAGATAATCATTTTCCATATAGAATTTACGTGGCTCAACAAGATAATTCTACAATTAGAATTTCACATAGAACAGATGGAAGATTTATTACGAATCAAGATTGGGAAAGTACAGCAGGAGGAGAAAGTGCTCATATTGCAGTAGATCCTTTAAATAATGACATTGCCTACGGAGGAAGCTATGGAGGATTGTTAACGCGTGTTAATCATAAAACAGGATCGGTAAGAGCTATAAATGTTTGGCCAGACGATCCAATGGGACATGGAGCTGAAGATTTTAAATATCGTTTCCAGTGGAATTTCCCTGTATTATTCTCACCAAATAACCCTAAGAAATTATATGCAACTTCTAATCATGTTCATGCTACTACGAACGAGGGGCAATCTTGGGAAATTATTAGTCCAGATTTAACAAGAAATGATCCGAAAACATTAGGTCCATCAGGAGGACCAATCACAAAAGATAATACTGGAGTTGAATACTACGGAACAATCTTCGCAATAGCAGAAGTTCCTAATGAAGATGGTGTTATTTACACAGGATCTGATGATGGTTTGGTACATATAACTAGAGATGGCGGTAAAAACTGGACAAACATTACTCCTAAAAAAATGCCTGAATGGATGATGATTAATTGCATTGAAATTGATCCGTTTACAAAAGGAGGAGCTTACATTGTTGGAACGAAATATAAAACAGGAGATTATCAACCATACATTTATAAAACTGAAGATTACGGTGCTTCTTGGAAAAAAATCACAAACGGTATCGGAAATGAAGATTTTACCAGAGCATTAAGAGCAGATCCAAAAAGAAGAGGATTGTTATATGCTGGAACAGAAAGAGGAATGTATGTTTCTTTCAATGATGGTAAAGAGTGGCAAAAATTCCAATTGAATTTACCTATTGTTCCTATTACTGATTTAGCTGTAAAAGAAGATAACTTAATTGCGGCTACTCAAGGTAGATCATTATGGATTATTGATGATTTAACACCGCTTCATCAATTAAACACATCTATCTCTAATAAAGACTTCTTCATGTATAAACCAAAAGAAAGCTATAGAATGGGTGGTGGTAATGGAGCAACGTCAAAAAGAAACGGAACGAATTATTATGGTGGAGTTCCGATTAATTACTTTGTAAAAAACTATTCAGAAAAAGACACAATTTCGCTTTCATTCTTTGACAGTGCTAAAAACAAAATTCAAGTTTTCAGTACGCACCCAAACAAAAAGGATAAAGAGAAAAAACTTAAAGTTAAACAAGGAAATAATGTTTTCCATTGGGACATGATGTACTCTGGAGCTGAACGCGTAAAAGGTATGATTTTATGGTGGGCTTCTTTGAACGGACCAATGGCTTTACCAGGAAATTATAGTGTTGCGCTTGAAGTAAATGGAAAGTCAACATCTCAAAACTTCAGTATTAAAAACAAACCGAATTCAGAATCTTCAGAAGCAGATTTAAAAGCTCAGTTTGATTTTATAAACAGTATCAATGCAAAGATGACGGAAATTCATAAAGCATTGAAAAATGTAAAGAAAGTTAGAGGTCAAATAAAAACGTTAAAGAAGTCTATTCAAGACAAAAAGAAACACAAAGAGTTAATTGATTTTGCGGATAAACTACTTAAAGATATGTCTGTTGTTGAAAACAATTTATATCAAACTAAAAGTAAGAGTAATCAAGATCCTTTAAACTTCCCGATTAAATTGAACAATAAGCTAGGGCACTTAAATTCATTAACAAGAATCGGCGATTTCAAACCAACAGATCAAGCAATTGCATTTAAAAATGAAATCACAAAAGACATTGATATTGAATTAAACAAACTATACCAAATCTTTAATTCAGAAGTAAAACAATTAAATCAAAAGGTAAAAGATAGTCAGATTGACTTTATTCAATTGGATTAACAACCATAAAAAAAGCGAGTTTCTAAACTCGCTTTTTTTTATTTCATTTTTTTATTTGAAGTGTACATTCCGTACATAATACTTATTACTATTTTTCCTAAAAAAAATCGAACCCATTTCTTGTTTGTAAAATGTACTTCTGCAACCTTATCAAAATTACCAGAGAAGATATCACTTGAACTATTAAATATTAGTGAGAAAATTACAACTATGATAAAAAATGGAATCGCTACTTTAAAAGTATTTATCCAGAATAATTTTTTACTTATGTTTTTATGTAATGCCATGTTTGAGTAACTACAAGTTTAGAACAAAGGTAAAAATTTGTACAATCTAATTCTTTCTGTATTTTTAGTTTCTTAAAATTTATCTATGGAATCTCAAAATTTAACCAGAAACTTACGATTTATTTCAATTTTTTCTCTTTTACTAACTTTAAAAGACCTGTTCAATCTTAATTTATGGTACTTTTTTGAATTCCATTTTTTATGGATTCTTTTCGTTTCTCTCATTCTATATTATAGTATTACACTAGAAAAGCAATTATCACTTGGAGCTTTAAGTATTAATTTAAGAAACCTTGAATATGCTACCTACGCTGGTCTTTTATATTTAGTTTGGTCCTGTGTTCGTTCTGTAATGGCAATACCATTCATTCTGAACTTAAGAGACAATTCTATTGGAAATTTCAATATGACCACAAGTTTGGTTTTTCAACTATTATTCTTGTTATGGTTCGCTCTTAAAATCGGATTAATAGTCTATTTAATAAAAGTTTATAAATTAAGAAAATCAAAACTAGGTATTTATAAAGATGCAAACAACCACCAAGTGAGTTATGATTTTAATAAGCAACCAGAACAAAAACAATATACTACAGAAAGAGAACGAATAGAATTATGTAAAGCTTGTAATTTACGTACTTTTGATAAAAATATAGGCCTAGTTTGTAGTTTAACTTATAAGAAACCGGAGTTCGAAAACACTTGTGAAAAATTCGATGCTGATGAAAAAGAACTAAATAGACTTCAGAAAGTTTACAGTAAAAAGAAAAAAGGATTTTTCAACAGCTGGAAATCAGCTATTCTAATGTCTGTTTTAGGTTTTGCAAGAGCTGGTCTTAAAGGTTTTGAAGATCCTTTAGGAATTGTATTCCTGTTTTTAGGAATAGCATGGTTAGTTATCGCAATTTTTAATAAAGATGATTAAGGATAAATCATCTTTATTAAAACTACTTTTTTATTTTAACTTTTCGTTATTATGGTGACGATCATGATCTCTTTTGGTTTTAAAATCTAACTTTTTATCAAAAGCTTCTTGAAGGTTAACTCCTGTTTGATTTGCTAAACATAAAACCACAAATACAACATCAGCTAATTCTTCACCTAAGTCTTTTTGCTTATCACTTTCCTTTTCACTTTGCTCACCATATCTTCGAGCAATAATTCTTGCTACTTCTCCTACTTCTTCTGTTAGTTGAGCCATGTTCGTTAATTCATTAAAATAACGAACTCCGTGATTTTTAATCCAATCGTCTACTTGTTTCTGAGCGTCTTGTATGTTCATATCGTTCCTATAAGTTTCGAATTCAAAAATACTACTCTTATTATAAAAATTAAGCCTTTTTTAAAAAGACAATTTCGATTTCATTACTATATATTTGTTTATCATGATAGCACATGCAACTTCAAAATATAAAGTAGTGGAAAACCTTAGCGATATTCCCGTTATTGGAGGATTCATAGTGGCTATTTTCAGTGCACTCCCTGGATTATTCCTGGTATTATATTCAGAATTGATTAGTCCTATAAGCGATGAAACATTTGCAATTATTGCTCCTTCTTTATTTGCTACATGGTGTTATATCTTAGAAAAATTAGGAATTAAACTTTTCATCATTTTTATTCCTGCTTGGGTTTTCTGGTTTTTATTAGCCTTACTAAAAGCTTTTGGTATCGACTTCTAGTTTTCACTATTTCTTTATAAAACGAAGTTTTACATTTTTACCTCGAATAAAATAAGTACCTACGGCTAACTTTGAAATATCTACAGGATAATTATCATTACTCTTTACTTTGAAATTCAATACTTCTTTTCCGTTTAAAGTGAAAATTTTTAAAGAAGTGCCAACTTCAAAATTCTTCAGATATAATTTGTTTGAAGTAGGGTTTGGGTATAAAAAATGATTATTACTTGCATAATCAATTTCATCATTTCCTAAGACATTATTCACCGGGTTAAAGAAATTTCCTGACAACGTAAACATATAAATCACTCTTAAAGTAGTAGCGAAATACTGAGTAGAAGTCAAATTTTTTGTGGTTGTATACGCACTATTTACAACATTCTGATCATTTGAAATCAACATTGAAGATGCAAAAGAACCAGTATACACAGGATCTTGAAAATTATGAATACTTGTTCCGTCCTGATTGTAACCAGCTTTAATATTACTTAAACCTCCTTCTCTATTCACAAAACTCACACACTTATTTAAATAATCTGAAGCTTCACTTTGACCATACCACAAATAATCCGTTGCGATTCTCCAAGGTGTTCTTGCTGCATCGTAATAAAATGATTTTCCTGAATTATATGCCCATGATACGATATCAGAATAAGATCCATCTGCCTTACACCAGTCAGAAACTAAGCAGTCTACAGCATTGTTAACCGATAAGTTTGCGTTTAAAATTTGGTAGGTCTTAGTGGTTACATTATTCCAAAAAGCCACATCATTTGTAAACTCTCCGTATACACGAAAATATCCCGGTGCAAAATAAGACGGATTTGTATTATTTGATCCACCCCAAGCATCTCCAGGTTTTAACACGTAAGATCCAGCTTCAATTTCATGCTGCTTCATTATTGCTATTAAATCTTTTGCGTCTTGATGGTAATTAATACTCCCAGAATTACCGAAACGATTTCCAGCAACAATTAAAGCTATTGCTGCATCTAATTCTGCGTCTGTTGCTCCGTTTTGACCATTGACAGTATCACATCCTTCAATTTTCCAATTCATTACACCATTACTATTCTCATGACTTTGATAGTATTTCCATAAACCATCAAATAATTCTTGATCATTGGCATAGGCTGAAAGCAACATTCCGTAAGCAATTCCTTCTGAAACTGTAAAGTTTGGATCGTCAAACTTTACTCTTGCTCGATCATTAGAACAATTAGAATCTACAAAAGCATTTTTCCATTGAATATAAGCAGTTTGCAAATCAGACTCTACAATATTCGAAGGCATTGTACCGTAAGAATAAGTTGCATTAACAAATTCGATATTAGCATTTTGAGCGACAGAAAGTAATGTACTCAAACAAAAAATAAGGACAAGTTTTTTCATTTTATTTGGGGATTTGGTTAATACATAGAATAACTTAAAATTCATGTAAAAATTATAATCCCCAAATACTATTATTTGCCATTATTTGTCAAATTGTAATACTTTTTTAGCAGCTGTTTCTTTTGATTTAGTTTTAGCTTTTAAAATTAATAGAAACACTCCACTCAGCAGTGATAAAACAAAAATGATATACCAAGTATTATCAAACCCGACTTTTTCTATTAGATGCATCCCCGAAAAATGACCAAATACATGCGCTACAGAAAAAGATAAAGCATACCAAGACATGTATTGACCTTGATTACCTTTTTTTGCGCTTTCCATTGCATAGGCATTTGAGAAAGGAAACATAATCATTTCTCCAATTGTCATAAAAAACATTCCTACTAATAATATTCCAACCCAATTCGTCATATTCAATACAATAAAACTCATTGTTACTAAAACACCTCCTATTAACATGAGTGTAATTTTAGTTTTTTTCAAATCTTCAAGCCATTTAACTAACGGCATTTCTAAAAGAAAAATTATTAATCCATTACCTCCTAACAACAATCCGATTTCTACTTTTGACAATTCATGAACTTGACTATAGTATAAAGGAATTGTAGAGAAATATTGCAAAAATACTATCCCAAAAAGCGACATAGATATAAGAAAAAACCAATAAGGTTTATCCGAATATACCGAAACTGGATTCTCTACCTTTATTTCGTCTGAAATTCTAGCTTTTTTTGGGTTTAATACAACCATTAATAATATTGTAGCTAAAGCACATGTTATACCATCCACCCAAAACAAACCTTCATAACCTAAAGCTGTAATAATTATACCACCAACAGCAGGACCTGCAGTAAAACCTAAATTTATAGCCAATCGAATTAATGTAACTGATCTCGTTTTATTTTCAGGTTTACTGTATGAACTCAATGCTACAAACATCGCTGGTCGAAATGTATCTGCTATTAGCATTAAAACAAAAATAGAAGCACAAAAACCATTAAGAGTTTTCACAAACTGAAGTAATACAAATAAAATCCCCGTTAAAAACAAACTCCATTGCATTACTTTGAAATACCCTATTCTATCTGTCAAATACCCTCCTAATCTTGAACCAGCAACAGAACCTAACCCAAAAAAGACCATAATTAATCCCACATCTGAATAAGAATACCCTAATCCTTCTTTTAAATAAAGTGACAAAAATGGAATTACCATTGTTCCTGCTCTGTTAATTAAAGTAATTAACGATAACCACCAAACCTCCCTAGAGAGACCGCCAAAGGTTGCTACATAATTTTTAAATAACTTTTTCATAATTGTTTGGTTTTAGTTGTTTATAGAAAATAAAAAAGTCCGACTATAAAGTCGGACTTAGCAATTGTATATTTTTATATCAATATAACATTTACACATAAATAGCCCGAGCAGAAGGTGGTCTTACCACCGACGTCCATTGCTTATATGTACAAATGTTTTTCATGTTTTCTTTAAATTCTGTTACAAACATAGACAAAAATTCTATAGGTTGTATGTTAATTTAAGGTTGTTTCTCAATATTTTACAAATTATGTAGTGAAATTCATTCGTATCTTTTGAATTCATATTAATTTTGTAGTCTTAAGAAAAATCATTAAAACTACTCACTATGAAAAGATTTATTGTAGCTTTTTTGGCAATTCAATTTTGCCTTTCGTGTTCTGGTCAAGAAAAAAGAAAACCTGTTGGGGAATCAGAATTTCAAAAAGAAATGAATGCTAAATTTAAAGATGCATCTACTTCTCCTCTCACTGCAAAAGGATTAAAAAACTTTAAAGGATTAGACTTTTTCCCAGTTAATAATAAGTTCAAAGTTGTTGCTAAATTGACAAAAACTCCTGAAGCTAAAATTTTTAGTTTCCCAACGACTACATCAAGAATAGCGAAATATAAAAAGTATGGTGTAATTTCTTTTACAATTGATGGTAAAGAGTTTGAATTAGATATTTATAAAAATCCTAATCCTACTCCTGATTACGGTGACTATTTATTTCTTCCGTTTTTAGATAAAACGAATGGAAAAACCTCTTATCGTGGCGGTCGTTTTGTTGAAATTACCACAAAAGATGAACAAGGAGATGGAACTATTATCGTTGATTTTAACAAGGCTTACAATCCTTACTGTGCTTATAGCGATCGATACTCTTGTCCGATTACTCCAAGAGACAATTCTTTGGATATTGAAATAAATGCTGGAGTTATGGCTTATAAAAAATAGATAAATTAAAAACCCGCTAAAAAGCGGGTTTTATTTATTTAAGAGTTAAAAGATAATTCTTGTTCACTATCTTCTTTAATTGCTTCTGCCAATCGCTCTAATAAAATCTTGCGAACCTTTAGTTTGGTATTCTTATGAGCATTCTTATTCAATTTTCCAAAAAGTCCAGCTACCTTAATTGCTGTTCCTATTAAATGTCTATCTGGAACTACAGTATCTAAGAACCCGGCTGTAACAGCTTCCTCTGGACTATACATTTCAGCATTACTCACACTTCTTTCAAAATAAACAGGAGTTAGTTTTCCTCTAGCAATCTCAACACCTGCATTATGCATTGTCATTCCAATCATAACTTCATTTAATCCTATTTTAAATTCACCAGCTGTACCAATTCTGTAATCAGCGGATAACAATAAAAATGCGCCTTTGGCTATAGCATGACCATTACAGGCCATTATCACTGGAGTTGGAAATGATAGTAATCTATGCGATAATTTCGACCCTTTAGTCACTAATTCTTTTGCAGCATCTGGTGATTTAGTCATCACTTTTAAATCAAAACCTCCTGATAATATTCCAGGTTGCCCTGTAATAATAACAACTCGTTCTTCTTTCTCAGCTGTATCCAAACATGCATTTAATTCGTCAATAACTTCATGAGAAATTGCATTTACTTTCCCGTTGGCAATTTTAATAATTGCATAATTTTCATCAGTAGTTAAGTGTACTAATTTGTCCATATTATTATTTTATTTTACTAAAAAGATTCCTAAAAAAACCGCCAGAATACCTAATGCGAAACTAGCAATTGCATACATCGCAAAAGATAAGAAATCACCCGATTTTAAAAACACATGATTTTCATAAGCAAAAGTTGAAAATGTTGTAAAACCACCACAAAAACCTGTTGCGAGTAATAACATTTGATTTTGAGTTAAGGTGTCATTTTTTGCTGCTAATCCCAAAATACATCCTATTAACAAACTTCCTAAAATATTAGCGACAAAAGTTCCCATTGGAATACCTGTATCTCCATTATTTAACATTTTTCCAAGTAAAAACCTGAGAACACTTCCTAAACCACCACCAATAAATACAAGTAATAATTGTTTCATATTGGCACTAAAATAGTAAAACCTCACTTTTTGAGTGAGGTTTTAAGCTAGTATCTTTTAAATTTTATTCTATTGGATAATAAATATCTGTTTGTATTTCTTCTGGTTTTACTTTTGCAGGATCATTCACATACAATTCGAACAAAGGAAATTTACTTTTCATCTTGGTTGATTCTAAATATTTTCCAATTGCTGTATGTGCTTCATAATCTCCTTCGCCATAATTCCCAAACTTAGAAATCATTACATGTTTACCTCCGGAAATTGAAACTTTTTCCATTCCTTCAGCCAAAGCCAAATCTTTATTCAAAAATAAACCGATATGAAATTCTGTTTCACCAGTTTTTTCATCCCATTTATGATATAATGCTGCTGGAGTATAATCTCCTGCTACTAACCCAGATTTAGCTGCATGCATTCCTGCTTTTGGTAAAGATTCCATAAAAGCTTTCATCATAGCTTCCTGTTCTATCTTCATTTTATGCGGATATCCTACAAACACTTTATCTTCAGTATCAACAACACTGATTTTACCTAAAGTATATTTATCTGGTATCGCTTTAACAACACCATCAAGGTTTTTCAATCCATTTTCTAGCATTGGACCTAACATGTTATCCCAACCTCCAGACATTGCTGAAAACATTTTGAAGAAAAACGGAGCTTTATCATCTCTCATGGTCCAAGTAACTTTTGTCCCATCATCAACATCTTCAAAATTCCAAAGAATTTCACTTGGCTCATAATCCCCAAATCGCATTTCTTGTAAGATCGACTTATTCATTTCAACGGAAATTGTTTCCATGGCTCCAGGACCATCTTTACTTGTCCAGCTATCACTCGCACCTACACCAACGGTTTTTTCACCATAAGTAACTACAATTGTTGAATCTTCATCATGCCATGGTCCCCATTTTTCCCAAGTTTTTAAATCATTTACAGTATTAAATACTTTGGAGATTGGTTGATTGATAACTTTTGATCGTTCCACATTATAATCAGAAGATTGCATAGACACGTAAATAAGTCCAAGAAGTATGACTGCTAACAAAAGTAGCAGTGCGTATTTTAAGATTTTCATAGTTTAGATTACATTAGTTATTAGTACTTTAAAGATAGAAAATATATTGAATATCAATATAAAAACATTAATTATGAAAGAACGAGGCTTTAATTGAGACCATAAAAAAAGCGAAAAACATATTCTGTTTTCCGCCATTTTTTTAAAGTATATTTTAATATTTTAAAGCTCTACATCGTCAGCATCTGTCCAATTCCATTTTCCTACTATAGTTCCTTTATGAACTGTTATCACACCTGGATTTGCTCTTACAGCTGTTTTTATAGCCTTTTCATCACAACTACCAAAAACGTAAGGTAAGTTGTATTCTTTTTTAAATGCATCAAGCTTTTCTGTATTTCCTTCGTAGATAACATCAGCCATCATAATATCAGAAGTTAAAACATAAATTTTATATCCACTATTATTTGCTTTAGCTGCTACTTCAGAAATGGCTTTTAATCCTTCCTTATTCACTTTACTCATCGTTGTCATCATGATAAGCATTGCCTTATCTTGTGCCAACATCTCTTCTAATTTATCGTCTTCTTCTGTTCCAATTTCAAAATCGTGAATTGGAGGAACATCTCCATTTTCAGGAAACTTCATTCCTTCAGCTATGTTTGTTCCTACAGAATACGCTCTAAAATCGATAATTGGTAAATGATTTAAAACATAATACGCAATAAATAATGAAATTACTACAGAACCAATAGTACTGTACGACGCTACTTTATCAGATATTAATGGTTTGATGTAACGAACACCTATAATTAGAATCACTATGAAAACCATAAAAACAATGTTTTTATAGAAAGTTTCTTTTGGTGTTAATTTAATTGCATCTCCAAAACAACCACAATCTGTTACTTTATTGTAAGCATATGAATACCAAGTTAGAAATAAGAATACTAGATTCAGACCAAATAAACTCCAAACGGTGATTTTTGGTTTATATCCTACTAAAAGCATTACACCTAAAACCAATTCTGTAACAATTAAAAGGATTGAAAAACCTAAGGCAACAGGAATTAAAAATTCAAGGTTGAGTACATCTTCACTGAAATATTCTTCGAATTTATATTGAGACCCAATTGGATCTACCAATTTTACAAAACCGGAATAAATGAATAATAATCCAACAAGAACTCTTGAAATGTGTGTAAGTACTTTTAATAACATAATTATAGGGATTTTTAAGTTTCGTTCAAGTGAATCATTGCAAACACAGAATAGTTAATCATATCTTGATAGTTTGCATCGATTCCTTCAGAAACAATGGTTTTACCTTTATTATTTTCTATTTGTTTTACTCGTAATAACTTCTGTAAGATTAAATCAGTTAATGAAGAAACTCTCATATCTCGCCAAGCCTCACCGTAATCATGGTTTTTATTCTCCATTAATTCTTTTGTAATCTTCACGTATTTGTCGTACAATTTTGTAGCTTCTTCAGTATTTAAATCTGGTTGATCAACGATTCCTAAATCTAACTGAATTAGCGCCATTATAGAATAGTTAATAATTCCAATAAATTCTGATTTCTCTCCTTCGTCTACTTTTCTTACATCATTCTCCTGTAATTGACGAATTCTTTGTGCCTTTATAAAAATTTGATCGGTAAGTGATGGTAAACGTAAAATTCTCCAAGCACTTCCATAGTCAGACATTTTTTTAATAAATAAACTGCGGCATTCATTTACAACCGCATCATACTGTTCTGAGGTATTTTGCATTTTATATATTCAGAAAAAACTATGTAAAAATAGCAAATCAAATAGCTTTTCAGTTATTTTTACAGAGAAATTTACATGTACAACCTACAAAAAGGTATCAATGACAATTAATTGCAAAGGGACTTTAATTGATTTATCAACTCCCAAGGTAATGGGAATTTTAAATATCACTCCAGATTCATTTTATGATGGAGGAAAATATAAAAATGAAAACGACATCTTACAACAGGTTGAAAAGATGTTGCTGGAAGGCGCTACTTTCATCGACATTGGAGCTTATTCTTCTCGACCAGGAGCAGCGCATATTTCAGAAGATGAAGAATTAAAAAGAATTGTTCCTATTGTAACTTTATTAGTCGAAAAGTTTCCTGAAATTATTATCTCAATTGACACTTTCAGAAGCAAAGTTGCTGAAAAATCTATTGAGTCTGGTGCAGCATTAATTAATGATATTTCTGGAGGAAACATGGATAGCAATATGTTTGAAACCATTGCAAAACTTCAAGTTCCTTATATTTTAATGCATATGCAAGGAACACCTCAAAATATGCAGAAAAATCCAAGTTATAAAAATGTAGTAACTGATGTAATTTCATTTTTCGCAAAGCAATTATTTGAATTGCGAAAACTTCATGTTAACGACGTAATTATAGATGTAGGATTTGGATTCGGAAAAACAGTCGAACATAATTACGAACTTCTAAAGGAACTACAACTATTTAAAAATTTAGAAGTTCCTATTTTAACTGGTGTCTCAAGAAAATCTATGCTGTATAAACTTTTAGATATTACACCGAAAGAAGCTTTAAATGCAACTACAGTAGCAAATACAATTGCGCTTCAAAATGGAACTCAAATTTTGAGAGTTCATGATGTAAAAGAAGCTGTAGAAGCAATTAGAATTACGGAAATGGTTAGGTAAAAATCTAGCTATAAAGCACTTTAATCTATTTTTTCATAAAGAGTTTCTAAATTAAGCATATACAGAAACTCAATTACGGTATTGTTTTTGATATTTAGTTTGCACTACCAAAAATTGCAAATCAAACTTTACTCCTGAAATCAAAATCAGGAAAACCTCTGAAATACATTCAGAGGAGTAAACTAATTATTCACTTAAACATTTCGTATTATGAAAAGAAAACCTATTTCAGAAATTAATGCCGGATCTATGGCAGACATCGCATTTTTACTATTAATTTTTTTCCTTGTTACTACAACATTAAATGTTGATCAGGGTATTTTTACTAAAATTGCTCAAGACAATCCAGATACGCTAGATACTCACAAAAAAAACGTATTTGACATTTCAATTAATCGGAACAATGAAATTTTAATTGGAAGTGACGAAGTTTCCATTACTGAAATTTCACAATTAGCTCAGGATTTTATTGATAATGGAGCTGGAAAAGATTCCAAAGGAAATCCTTGTGATTGGTGTAACGGAAAAAAAATAACTACCTCGTCAGATCATCCAGCCAAAGCTATTATTACAATTGAGGCTGATAGAGAGGCTAGTTATGAAACCTATGTTAAGGTATTAGATAAGGTACATTTGGCTTACAACAATTTGCGTAACCAATTATCAGTAAAAATGTATGGACACAATTTCACTCAACTTGAAACAGCCTACAAAAAAACTAGAAACCAAGATACATTTGAAAAATTGGAAGTTATCAAGAGTAAGTATCCAATGCTGATTGGAAACATAGAGATGGAAAGCGCTATGGCGAAAAAGTAAATTATTAGTACATTTACGCAAACCGCTATAAATACATGTTAGATTTTATAGACTTTTCATTTCTAGATATCCTTGATATTATTCTTGTAGCTGTATTATTGTATTACATCTATAAACTAGTAAAAGGAACTGTAGCCATTAATATTGTTATTGGTATTGCTTTAATTTTCTTAATGTGGAAAATTACTGAAGCCTTAAACATGGAAATGTTAAGTGGTATTTTAGGGAAACTTATTTCTGGTGGAGTTATTGCGCTTATCATTGTGTTTCAGCAAGAAATTAGAAAGTTTCTGTTAATGATTGGTACTACTAATTTCTCTACAAAACGTGGTTTTTTAAATCAATTGAAGTTTTTACAATCAGAAATTAATTCCGAAACGGATACTGATACCATCGTAAAATCATGTGTTAATCTTTCTAAAACAAAAACTGGAGCTTTAATTGTTATTGAAAGAACAAATAAATTAGATTTCTTAGTTAACACGGGCGATCCGATGAATGCTTTAGTTAATAACGCCATTATTCAAAGTATTTTTTACAAGAATAGTCCGTTACATGATGGAGCGACAATTATAAGAGATAATTTTATTGTAGCTACAAGAGTAATTTTACCCGTTTCTGATAATCCTAGAATCCCTGCGAGATTTGGACTTCGTCACAGAGCAGCTTTTGGTATTTCAGAAAAAACGGATGCGGTTTGCGTACTTGTTTCGGAAGAAACAGGAGAAATTTCATACATTAAGGATGGAGAATTTGTATTGTATCAAGATTACGAAGATCTTTCCGAGAAAATCAAAAAAGACGTTTCAAACTAATAAATTAACCCACTAAAAAAACCTAGATCGTAATAGATAAGATCTAGGTTTCATCAGGGGGGATTATTAATAGTAGGTAGTTAACAATATACCACTCTACAAAAATCTTTATTTGTATGCTTTCTTAATAATTAGTTTAAATGCTATACCGTATTTCTAATGAAGTTTGGGGACTTTAAAATACAGTTTATCTCAGAATCAAACATTCTACAATGTTTGATTTAATTAGTTCAATTCGACAAGATAAATATAACAAATAAAACCCTAATAATAAAATAGTTACATTAAAAATATTCTATTTTTAACATACTTCGTTTTAGCCACAAAAAAAACCCGCTTAATAGCGGGCTTCTTATTTAAGTATTTATTACTTAATAATTATTTTTTAGCATTTAATTTAGCATTAATCTCAGCTAAAACTGAATTAAACTTTTTAGTAGCTTCTTCATCTAAACCAGCAACTACATCTTTAGCTTTTGCAGCTAAATCAGCACCTGTTTTAGCCAACTCAGCAGTTTTTAATGCGTCTGTACCAGCGTCGATTTTCTTTTTTGCGAACTCAGCATAAGAAGCTAAATACTCTCCCACTTTAGGGTCTTTAAATTCTGGGATTGTAATTCCTTCAAGAGCAGATTCAATTGTTTTAGCAGCTTCCTTTACAGCTTCTTCTGTTTTTTCAACAGTTTCTTCTACTTTCTCAACTGCTTCTTCAGTTTTCTCAACTACAGCTTCTGTAGTTTCTTTAACCTTCTCTTCTGTTTCTTTTGCATTCTTACAAGAAGTAGCTAATAACGCACCAGCTACGAAGACAGATAAAATTACTTTTTTCATTGTTTATGTATTTTAAGTTTTTGTGATTGATTAACAAATGTAGCATTTTGAATACAGTAAACAAATAAAACAGAGCTTATTATACTACCTCTGCACTGAATTGTTTTTCATATAAATTTCGGTAGTAACCTTCTTTCTTAAGTAACTCTTTATGACTGCCTTGCTCAACAATATGTCCTTTGTCCATTACCAAGATTTTATCTGCTTTTTTAATGGTAGCCAATCGATGTGCGATTACAATTGAAGTTCTATTTTTTGTGATTTTATCTGTGGCATATTGAATCATTTGCTCTGATTCTGTATCCACAGATGATGTAGCTTCATCTAATATTAAAATACTCGGAGTACTTACATAAGCTCTTAAAAACGCAATTAATTGTCGTTGCCCTGAAGAAAGCATTGCACCACGTTCTTTCACATTATAATTGTATCCGTTTGGTAAACTCTCAATAAAATCATGAATACCAATTTGCTTCGCCGCCTCTTGAACTTGTTCTAAACTAATGTTCTCGTTTTTAAGCGTAATATTATTTAAAATCGTATCAGAAAATAAGAATACATCTTGCAATACTACTGCTACTTGATCTCTTAGTGATGTCAATTCATATTCTTGAACTGGAATTCCATCAACAGCAATTTCTCCGCTATCGATTTCATAAAAACGACTAATTAAATTAATAATCGTTGATTTCCCAGCTCCCGTTGACCCAACGATAGCAATTGTTTCACCTTTTTTAACTTCAAAGTTTATTCCTTTAAGGATTTCTTCGCCTTTTACGTAACTAAACCTAACATCTTTAAAAGAAATATCTCCTTTAAGTCCACCTGCATCTTTAGTTCCTGTTTTATCAATTGAACTTTCCGTATCAATAACTTTAAAAACACGTTCTCCAGAAACAATTCCCATTTGTAACTGATTGAATTTATCTGCAATTTGACGTAATGGTCTGAATAACATTTGAGCCATCTGAATAAAACTGATAATTGCTCCTACGGTTATCATTTTATTTCCTAAAACTTGTAAACCTCCGTACCAAACAATCAAACCAATAGCTATGGATGATAAAATTTCAGCAATTGGAAAGAAAATTGAATAATACCAAACAGTTTTTACGTGTGCCTCTTTGTGTTTATTATTGATTTCCTTAAAGTTATTATACTCTATTCTTTCTCTATTAAATAACTGAACTATTTTCATTCCTGTAACACGCTCTTGAACAAATCCGTTTAAGTTTGCCACTTGATTTCTTACATCTTGGAATGTCTTTTTAATTGCAATTTGAAAAAGTTTAGTTGCATAAATCAGTATCGGTAAAACCGCTAAAGCAATGATGGCTAATTTCCAATTGATTACAAACATTACTACAACTGCAGCTAACATTTTAAGAATATCACTTACAATCATAAAAACTCCTTGTGAGAAGAAGTTTGCTATGGTTTCAATATCTGAAACAACTCTGGTAACAAGCCTACCTACTGAATTGTTATCAAAATATGTCATTTTAAATTGCAGGATATTACTAAATATCTTCGCTCTGATATCTTTAATAATATGTTGCCCTACCCAGTTTGCGTAGTAAATAAAAGAGAATTGTAGTATTACCTGTGCTAATAAAACAGACAACATAGCTATTGTAAAATATAATAGTCTTGTTGCGTCTTTCGTTACAGTAAAATCATCAATCGCTTTATATAAAATAACTGGACTTGCAATAGAAAAACCTGCCAATAAAATAGTAGACAATGCTGCAATCCAGAATTGAGTACGGTACTTTTTTGCGAAACTCATTAGTCTCACAAAAATTTCCATATCAAATGCATTTCCTTTTTTAGTATTACTCACGTTTTAAATGTAATCGTATTCAACTTTAGTCAAAAATAAACCTTTTGCAGGAACTGAAACTCCCGCTTTACTTCGATTCTTACTTTCTATAATCATTCTAAAATCCTCAACAGATTTTTTTCCTAATCCTATATCTAATAATGTTCCTACAATTGCTCTTACCATATTTCGTAAAAATCGATTTGCAGATACATAAAAAGTAAGCTCTTCTCCTTCTAATTTCCAAATGGCATTAGTAACTTCACAATTAAAGGTATGAACATCTGTTTTTACTTTTGAAAAACATTCAAAGTCTTCATATTCATACAACAACTTAGCTGCTGAATTCATGGCTTCGATATTAATATTCTTATAGTTTAATTGCCAAGTAGTATCTAATAAAAATGGATTTCTTCCCATCCATATTTTATATTCATAACTTCTACTTACAGCATCAAATCTTGCATGCGCTTCATCAGATACTTTTATCGTTCTATAAATTACAATATCATCAGGTAAAATGGCATTCAATTTATAGGTGAAATTTTCATCTAAATCTTTATCAACATCAAAATGAGCGTACATTTGTGAGGCATGAACTCCAGAATCTGTTCTTCCTGCACCTACAATGGCAATTTCTTCTCTTAAAATTGTACTTAGCGCTGTTGTAATTTTTTCTTGTACCGAAATTACATCTGGTTGAATTTGCCAACCATAGTAGTTTTTACCGTGATACGAAAGTTCTAAAAAATACCTCAAGAAGTTGCTTTTTTTAAAAAGCTAAACTACGGATTTTATTTGGTTATCACTTTTGTAGATCTCTTAAAAAATGTTTAATAGTTCATCGTAAAAAGAAGATTCTCCGTACTTTCGTTATGTGAAAAAAATCTTACTCTTATCGGATACCCATAGTTATATTGATGATCAAATTTTAAAGTTTGTAAAACAAGCTGATGAAGTTTGGCATGCAGGTGATATTGGTAATTTAAAAGTGACTGATACCATAAAAGCTCTAAAACCTTTACGTGGTGTTTATGGAAATATTGACGATGCTGAAGCGAGATCTGAATTCCCGTTAGATAATCGTTTTGTAGTTGAAAACGTTCCTGTTTGGATTACACATATTGGAGGTTATCCAGGAAAGTACAATCAGCGAGTTCGTGAGACGATTAAAAGTAATCCTCCACAACTATTTATTTGTGGACATTCTCATATTTTAAAAGTACAGTTTGATAAAAGTTTGAATTTACTACATATTAATCCAGGTGCAGCTGGAAAACACGGATTTCACAAAATTAGAACCATGATTAGATTTGAACTTGATAATGGTGAAATAAAAAATATGGAAGTTATTGAGTTGGCTAAGCGGAGTACACTCTAGTTTTTGAACGAACCACTGGAATACTCATCGTCGTTTTTGTTCCTTGTCCTTTTGAAGACTCAATTAAAAACGTTCCGTTCATCATATTAATTCTAGCTTTAATCTGATTGATTCCAACACCTTTTTCTTCTTCAGACTTATTTTTGAACCCTTTCCCATCATCTTTTACTATAATATTTAAAGCATCATCTTCTTCCTCCATAATGATGTATGCATTATTAGCTTCACTATGCTTTAATATATTATTGATTAACTCTTGGATGATATTGAAAATTTTGATTTCATATTCTTGTGAATAACGATATACGTTATGAATAGCTGTGTTAATTCGAATGCTAGAATTAGAAAACTTTTTTGCAGCATCTTTCACTGCATACTCTAAACCAAATTTTAATAATACCGACGACATTAAATTGTGCGACAACTCTCTAATTTTTTGAGAAGCCTCTAAAATAATCTCTTGAGTTTTAGCTAACTCAATTGGCACAGCAGTATCTTTAAACTGTTTTTGACTCGCTTGTAAATGCATATTTGCAGATGACAATAAAGCACTTACATTGTCGTGTAAAATTTCAGCAATTTGTTTACGTTCGGTTTCTTTACCATCAATTGTTGCGTTCAATATTTTTACCTGACTTTGTGATTTTAAACGCTCCAAATTACGTTGTTGCTCCAACTGACTTTTGGAAAGTTTTAAACTTAGACTTTGTTGTCTTAATTTATATAGGTTAGCCAAATACAATAACAAAATTGAAACTAAAATACCCGTAATACCAATAATCCAAGTTTTACGTTCTTGACGTTCTATTTTTATTTGTTCTTGCTGCTTAACTGATTTAACATCATACAAGGCCTGAATCTCTGCATATCTATTCTGTTCTGCTAATTCTTTTAAACTATCACGAACATTATAAGATTTTGTAACATAATCATATGCCTTATAATCCTTTAGATTATATAAAACCCAAGCCAGATTATCCCAGATCATTTCTTTTCGTTGAGTAGCAACTGTAGTATTTTTATCTCCAATGTAAGTCAAAGCTTCCTCATAATAAAACTTTGCTTTTTCAAACTCTTCATTAATAATATAAATAGAAGCTAAGTTATTCAATGCTAAAGCAACAGAAACGTTATTTTTCAATGATTTATTTACCTCCACAGACTGTAAAAATAATTCTTCCGCTTTGACATAATTATTTTCCATTAAATAAGACTTACCTAAATTGGTATATGCTTTCCCTTTAAGTATTTCAATCTTATTATTTACACTTGACAATGCCAATAATTTTTCCGAGTAGTATCTAGAACTATCAGGCTCTCTAACATCTAGGTAATAAACAGAAAAGGTTATATATATATCTGATAAATAGTTATTGTAGTCTGCTGGTTTTATACCAAACTCGCTTTTATCATTTAACTCTTTTGCTAATTCTAATGCCTTTTTCAAATAAAGAGGTGTGCGCAAATTACTCTTAAAAATAGTATCGGTTTTTTCTAAGTGAAATACTTCTCTTCCACTGATATTTCCAGTTTTACTAAAAATCTCACCGGCTAACAAATTAATCTTTAACTTTAATAATTTATCATCAATTTTCCTATCTGTTAATTCAAGAATTTTCCTGAGTGCAGCACCATATTTTTCTTCTTGTAAATATATTTTAGCTAATTCGTAATCTCTTTGATTCTGATTTATTTCATTTTTCTCTTGGTCAAAATTTAAAATAGGAAAAGCCGAGTTGAAACACTCAGCTTTGGATTGTATAATTACAAAAAATATTATTAAAATTCTTTTAATCAAAATGGACTTAAATTAGAAATTGCCATCGGAACCAGTTCTAGGAACTCTAGTCATTGCATACTCAAGGGCTTCAGAACTCCTGGCTTGTGAATTAATTAATATGTAATTTACAAAATCTATTCTTAATGGCAAACTTGGCGACTTACTATATAGTTTTGTAAACTCTTTTCCGTTTGAAGATCCTTCTTTTAAATGAACTTCATAAATATTCTCTTCAACATTATATTCAAATGCTACAGAAATACCATCTCTTACTTCAAAATCTAACACATATTCACCTTCTCCAAGGTACTCTAAACTATAAGACTGTAAAAAGTTTGGGCTTATTTGACCTTTACCCATTTTAATATTCTCGTCCTCAACCCAGATAGAATTCTTCTGGATGTCATTTTCAAAAACATCTACTTCAATTCTGTTATTATCTAAAGTTAATTCTTTTGAGTTAACAGATTTTCTACTGTTATTATCATCGCCTTGGTAAGCGTAAATATTGTTTGTGTTTGTTGTCTCGTCTTTATAAGTTTCAGAATAAGCTCCTTCAACTAAATCAACATCAATAGAATATCTACCGTTCGCGTCTTTACTTAATTTGTATGATTTTAATAATGATTGGTCATTATTTTCTGGCATGTTATCTTCTGTTGAACATGCTGAGATTAGAATAGACAGGATCATTAAAAAAGGTAAGTAACTTTTCTTCATGGTAACTAAAAACTTTAAGTGGATTAATAAACTCTTATAATTATAAAATTAAAGGGTAGATTAACGGGAGACTGGTTGATTAGGGTTTGGTTAGTTGATTTTCATTTTTGAAATGAAGAAGGCTTGACAATTGCTATAATATAGTTCGGGGGGGGGGGAACATATATAAGGACGGGGAACCTCTATATAAAATTGAAGGGAGGTTAATTAAACTATATTATTTTTTACAGCGTATATTGCCAAACCTACTACATTTTTTACTTTTAATTTCTTGTATAAATTTCTTCTGTGTGTTTCTATTGTTTTAACAGTTATATTTAATTTATCTGCTATTTCAGCAGTACTTAATTCTTGCGTAATTAGTTTTAGTACTTCTACTTCTCTCTCCGTAAGTGGCTCATCTGAGGCACTACTTTTGATTGCTTCGTCCGTTTTTGATTCATTAATGTATAAATCGAACAAACTATCTTTTATTTCATCACTATAATACTGCTCTCCCCTGTGTACCGTCTTGATCGCTTGTATTATATGTTCACTTGCCGATCCTTTTTCGATGAAACCATTTGCACCTAATGCAATCATTTCCTGAACGATTTTCGGATCGCTTAACCCTGAGAGAATAATTGTTTTCTGTTGAAAGCTTCTGTTCCTAAATGTTTTTAAAACTCCAATACCATCTAATTTTGGCATATTAATATCGAGAATTAAAACATCTGCCTCGTTATTCTTAAACCATTCTACAACATCTTTTCCTGTTAGCGAATAGCCTTCAACTTCTATACTGTCATCAGTATTAATTAGCGCCGAAACTCCTTCAATTACAACTTGATGATCATCGGCTATATGAACTCTGATTTTATCTCTCATTGTTACACTTACAAATTTATAACGTTAATACATTCCTGCCAAATTACAAACACCCTGAAAACGTACTCAGGGTTTACCTTGAGTCTCTAAGGGAAAACCCTTAGATGGTCTTTTTTAAGTATTATTGGTCAATGAAACTAAACAACTCAAAAATAAGCATTTATAGTATAAAAAAAACCGAGAAAAATTCCCGGTTTTTATCGCACTAAATATACTAAGATGTTAGGTTTATCGTAATCTATCTACTGATTTTACGAGATCTTCGTCCTTTTTAATGGCTTTGTTTGCTATTACTAGCAACACGATGATAATAACAGGTAAGAACATCCCAATACCTTTCTCAGAAACCGCAGCTTCTCCAGATAATGTTAGAGATAAATATACCAACACTCCTAATAAAAAAAGATTTGTCAAAATATTTAAACGCCCTAATACAAATTGTAACTTTCTATTATTGAATAAAAATATAGTTACTATTGATAAAAGAGCTGACACGAAAAATAACACTGGAACTATTTTTTCGCTAATTGAACTACTACCAAACAAATCCATAATATATAATTTGCTATTTGTAGTACTCCATATATTAAACACAAAAGTCAATCCTCCTGAAATAATTCCAGCCAGTAATAGATATAAGGATTGTATTCTTTGAATCATGGTTTAATAATTAGGGTAGCAAATGTACATTTTCTTTTTATAATAAGAAACTTTGCATATTAAAATATTTGGCTATATTTGTTGCGACGGATACCTCACAAAAGTTTATTGAATATTACTTAATGTTAGTAAGCGTCTTACTAAAATAAAGATCTAGACACAATCCCTTTTTCTTATTTACTTTATAATTTAAAAATACACTAATGTTCGAAATCTCGGATTTAAAAGCAAAAAAATTAGTTGAATTACAGGAAATAGCTAAGACTATTGGTTTAAAGAAAACCAGTCAATTAAAAAAATTAGACCTTATATATAAGATATTAGACGCTCAAGCAGAAGCGAATAAGGATACACCAAAAGAAAAAGCTCCTAGTAAAACTGAAGAAAAGCCTGCAATAAAGCAAGCTTCTAAGCCAGCTACCCCGAAGGCTACAAACGATACTGATCAAAAAAAGGAAAAGCCTAAGAGAAAACGTATTTCTAAATCTGTTGAACAGGCTTCGAATACAGTTAAAGCGCCAAGTACAGTAAAACCTGAGCAAAAACCTCAGCATACTTCTAACGAAAGTAACACAAACAACAATTCGAATCATAGAAGTAATAATCAAAGAAATAATTCATCTGATAATAAATCTCACAAGAATTCTCAGAATAACAATCAACAGAATTCTAACAGAAACAATAATCAGAATAGAAATAATAATCAGAACCGAAACAATAACAACAATAAGCACCAGAATAAAAATCAAGGTCCAAAACATAAGAGCGGAAATAAATACCGCGACCCAGACTATGAATTTGATGGAATCATTGAAAGTGAAGGTGTATTAGAAATGATGCCAGATGGTTATGGTTTCTTGCGTTCATCTGATTACAACTATTTATCATCACCTGACGATATTTATGTATCTCAATCTCAGATTAAACTTTTCGGTTTAAAAACTGGAGATACAGTTAAAGGAAATGTTCGTCCTCCAAAAGAAGGAGAAAAATATTTCCCTTTAATTCGTGTATCAAAAATTAATGGATTAAGTCCAAATATTGTTAGAGACCGTGTTTCTTTTGAACACTTAACTCCGTTATTTGCTAATGAAAAATTTAATTTAGCAGAAAAAGGAAGTTCTCTTTCTACGAGAATAATGGATTTATTCTCTCCTATTGGTAAAGGACAACGTGGTATGTTAGTGGCACAACCTAAAACAGGTAAAACAATGTTACTAAAAGACGTAGCCAATGCCATTGCAGCAAATCATCCAGAGGTTTATCAAATTGTTTTATTAATTGATGAGCGTCCTGAAGAAGTTACTGACATGAAACGTAGTGTTCGTGGTGAAGTTGTTGCTTCTACATTTGATGAGCCAGCAGACAAACATGTTCGTGTAGCTAATATTGTATTAGAAAAAGCAAAACGTTTAGTTGAATGCGGACACGATGTTGTAATTCTTTTAGACTCTATAACTCGTTTAGCACGTGCTTACAACACGGTTGCTCCTGCTTCTGGTAAAATATTATCGGGAGGTATTGATGCAAATGCATTACACAAACCAAAACGTTTCTTTGGAGCGGCTCGTAACATCGAAAATGGGGGTTCTTTAACAATTATTGCAACTGCATTAACTGAAACAGGTTCTAAGATGGACGAAGTGATCTTTGAAGAATTCAAAGGAACAGGTAACATGGAACTTCAATTAGAGCGTAATATTGCAAACCGTAGAATTTACCCAGCAATTGACTTAATTAAGTCGAGTACGCGTAGAGATGATTTATTATTAGATCCTAAAACGGTTCAAAGAATGTGGGTATTACGTAAATACTTAGCAGACATGAATCCAATTGAAGCTATGGAGTTCATTCAACAACGAATTAAAACTTCTATAAATAACGAAGAGTTCTTAATTTCTATGAACGGATAAGTTATTTAAACACAATAAAACAAAAAGCGTCTTGAGATTTCAAGACGCTTTTTGTTTTTAATTAATTAGTATCATTTTCATATTCAGCAAATTATTTATAATCATTTTACTTGAATTTTGATTTTATTTATTTTATTTGCATTCAACTATTAAAAATTATGACTATGAAAAAAATTGTATTACTTATTACGTTTACTGTTTTATTTGCTAACGAAGCCTTTGCTAAAAGAGGTAGAATTCCAGTTTGTATTCCTTGCGAAAAATTAGAATTGGTAAAAGATTTACCAAATGATGAAAACCTAAAAGAAGGTTCAGATTATTTGAACTTAGGATATTTGTATGAGGAATATGGTGCTGTTTGGGTTCCTGCTTGGAATACCCAAGGAAAGTATGTTTTAATTAACGAAGACAAAACAGTTTATTATGAGATTACAGATGCACAACTTGCTGAACTAAAATCTACTTATAGTTTAGAATTAGCCACGCATCCATTATCTTTTTGGAGTAAAATTGGAGGAAAACTTGTTTTCCTTGTAGTAATTGGACTTATTATTTGGGGAAAAATTTCTCCGGATAAAGATGAAGATGAAGATGAACAAAAAGAAGTAACTGAAAAGAAAACAGCAGAAGTTAACGAATAAGTGGATTATTTTTTTCACTCTAAAAGAAAGAAGCTATGAAAATCTCATAGCTTCTTTCTTTTTATGGTGTAATTACAAAGTCCAGTGGAACATCGAATTCATTTATATCTGAAATTTCTTCAATTGGATCAAAGAAATTTAATCCTATCGTTTTTAAATTAGGCTTGCAAGAACTTAAAAATCGATCATAAAAACCTTTTCCATATCCAACTCTATAATTCCTCTTATCGGAAATTAACAAAGGAACAAACACCAAATCAATATCTTTTACATGGAATTCTTTAGCGTTTTCTGGCTCAGGAATTCCATATCTACTTACATTCAATTTAGTATCTGGTTCAAATAAAAAGTGAGTAAGTGTTGAAGTAGTAAAATCACTTTTACTAATAATCAAGTTTTTATTTCTTGATCTTAAAAAAGCAATAATTGGATAGGTATTAATCTCTTTCTGCTTTTCAATGGTAAGAAAAATATGGATATTTTGTACTTCTGAAAAATCATGCTTAAATATTTGAGCATAGATTTTCTCTTGAAGTTTCATTACTTCATCGCTTGATAAATCCTTACGTTTTTGCTTATATAATGACCTTAGTTCACTCTTGTCCATTTAAACAAATATAACTAAGAAAATCTATCTACGGCAAAAGGAGTTAAGTCCATACTTGTTTTTTGATTGGAAATTACTTCTGTTATAAGTTTTCCTGTTGCTGGACCTAAACTCCATCCCATCATTGCATGTCCTGCAGCCACAGTGAGATTTACATATCCTGAAACTCTTCCTATATAAGGTAAACCATCTGGTGAACAAGGTCGTAAACCACATGCTGCATTTTGCTTTGCCTTATTAGAAATATTTAGATTTGAATAATAATCAGAAGCTGCATTAGCAATAGCGTTGACTCTTTTCGGATTAATTTGATGATTGATCCCTCCAATTTCCATGGTTCCAGCAAATCGAGTAAAACCATCCATTGGCGTAACCGCTACTTTTGCTTCTAATAAAATGGAAGGAATTGTAATTTGAGTTTCATTTTGAACATCTATTCGGTAACCTTTTCCTGCTTGAACCGGAATATTAATCTTCAATTTTTTCATCAAATTTTGTGTCCAAGAGCCAGAAGCAACTACCAATTCATCACAATGAATATCTTCATCCTTAGTTGTTATCGATTGAATAAGATTTGATTTCACATTAAAACCTGTAACTTCTGTTTCCGATTTAAAAACAACTCCTTTACTTAACAAATACGCTTTCATTTGTTCCATAAAATCGTTTGGAGTCATATGTGCATCTGATAAATAATGAACTGCTCCTTTAATATCTGAATCTACAGAAGGTTCTATTTTCAATAGTTCTTCTTGTGACAAATTAGCCACTTTTAAACCACATTCTATGGCTTTTTGCCCAACTTCCCATTCTTCCTCTCCAGCTTTATCCGTTTTATACAACATTAATAAACCTTTATGTTGATGAAAGAAATCAAACTCTTTTTCAGCTTTCATTTCCTCATATAAAGATCTACTCAACACATTAATATCTCTAATTACAGGAATGGAATCGGCTACTTTTTGATATGTTGCTGATTTTTTAAACAACCACGACCATTGTAAAAAATCATAGTTCAATCTAGGTTTTACATAAAACGGACTAGAAGAATTAAACATCCATTTGATTCCTTTCGTAATGATTCCTGGAGCAGCCAATGGAATAATATGGCTTGGTGTAATTAAACCTGCATTTACATAAGAAGCACTCGAAGTAAAGTCTGATTTATCTACTATAATAACTTCGTGCGCCTCTTTTTGTAAATAATAAGCCGAACATAAGCCTATTATTCCTCCTCCAATTATTACTATTTTCTTACTCATATTATATCACTTGAAATCCATGTGCATATGGATCATCTTCATCGTCTATGATAATCGTATTATATCCATATACTTTTGCCCAACCTTGAATGCTTGGTATAATTGCTTTTTTTCCTGCTAAAGTTGTTTCTTCTTTGACTCTTCCTATGAACTTACTACCGATAAAACTTTCATGAATAAACTCCTCTCCTACGGCTAATTTTCCTTTAGCATGTAACTGAGCAATTCTAGCTGAAGTTCCTGTTCCACACGGACTTCTGTCTATTGCTTTATCTCCATAAAACACAGCATTTCTTCCAGATGAATTTTCATCGATTGGAGTTCCTGTCCATAACATATGAGAAACATCTCTAATCGTATCATTTTCTGGATGAATAAATTGATTTGGATATTTTTCATTAATCCTAGCTCGTACTTCTTGTGAGTACTGAATTATTTTAGAAGCTGTAAATTCTTGAATTCCTGCAAAGTTTTTCTGTGGATCTACAATTGCGTAAAAATTTCCTCCGTAAGCCACATCAAAACTAATTTCTCCCAATTCCGGACAATCAATCGTTAAATTCTCCGCCGCTAAATAACTTTTCACATTGGTTAAACGAACCCAATCTACTTTTTCTCCTGTTTGCTGATATTCTATTTCTACCAATCCTGCTGGAGCTTCCATTTTAATGATTCCAGGTGTTTTAGGTTGAATTAGTCCTTCTTCAACACCAATAGTAATGGTTCCAATAGTTCCATGACCACACATGGGTAAACAGCCCGAGGTTTCAATAAATAAAATACCAAAATCGTTCTCAGGATTTTGCGGCGGATATAAAATCGAACCACTCATCATATCATGTCCACGAGGTTCAAACATTAACCCTTTACGAATCCAATCATATTCTTTTAAAAAGTGTTGACGTTTTTCGCTCATGGAATCCCCAACCAATTCTGGACCGCCATGTTTTACAACTCGAACAGGATTTCCACACGTATGCCCATCAATACAAGTAAAAACTGATCTCATATTGTTACGATTTATTGAGTTCCCCGTTTACTAATCTTGTAATCTGTAATGGATTTTCATCTTTTAGCTCATCAGGTAATAAAGAGTTTGGCCAATTTTGAAAACTAAATGGACGCACCCAACGTTTGATAGAATTGATTCCAACTGCTGTAAAACGACTATCCGTTGAAGCTGGATATGGACCACCATGAACCATTGAAGGACAAACCTCAACTCCTGTTGGAACTCCATTAAAAATTAATCGTCCAACTCTATTTTGCATTTTTGCAACTAACTCAGAAAAATTCGTAATTTCATCATCATCTGAAATGATAGTTCCTGTTAACTGACCTTCCAAACCTGCAACGATTTCTTCAAGTTCTTCCAAGTTCTCGCAAGCAACCACTATTGAAAACGGACCAAATACTTCATGATGTAATGTTGAATTCTCTATAAATGTTTTTCCTGAAACTGTTGCTACTCCTTGTGAAGCATAATTCGTTTGAATTTCTCCATCTAAATTTGCTACAATAGTTACCTCATTTTGATTGATTACTTGTTGTTTTCCTTTCTCGTAAGCTCCGTGAATGTTTGGATGTAACATACAAGAAGGATTTATTTCTTTGATTTTTGATCCTAATTCACCAATAAAACTAGACAGTTCCTCTCCTGCGATTCCTAAAATTAAACCAGGATTCGTACAAAATTGTCCTGTTCCTAATGTTATTGATCCAGCATATGTATTTGCTATCTCATTTCCTCTATTTTGTAGGGCTTTCGGTAAGACAACAACCGGATTTATACTTCCCATTTCAGCAAAAACTGGAATTGGTTCTTCTCTTTTACTTGCAATATCTAATAAAGCTCTTCCTCCTTTAATACTTCCTGTAAATCCAACTGCTTTTACTTTTGGATGACTTACTAATTGTTGCCCTGCGTCATAATCTTTAGCATTGATATTCGAGAAAACTCCATTAGGCATTCCTGTTTTTTCCGCTGCTTTAATAATTGCAGAAGCAATTAATTCGCCCGTTCCTGCATGCATTGGATGTGATTTAACAATTACTGGACAACCTGCTGCTAAAGCTGCGGCTGTATCTCCACCTGCTGTTGAATACGCCAATGGAAAATTACTTGCTCCAAATACAACGACTGGACCTAAAGGAATATCCATTTTTCGTAAATCTGGTTTTGGGGCTGGAGTTCTATCAGGAATTCCAGTATCTATAGAAGCTTCTACCCAAGATCCTTCTTCTACTAAATCGGCAAAAGAACGTAACTGAAATACAGTTCTTCCACGCTCTCCAGCAGCTCTTCCAGCAGGCAAACCTGTTTCTGAACAATACACATTTATCAACTTCTCATCCAAAGCCTCAATTTCATCTGCAATAGCCCTTAAAAAAATAGCCTTTTTCGCTCCCGAAAAATGTTTATACACATCAAATGCTTCAGTTGCTTTAGCTACAGCATTTTCAATTTCTTCTGCAGTGGCTTGCGTAAAATTATTTTGAATAGAAACATTCAATTCTGGATTAAATGTTTTAAATGTAATATCTCCGTCAGATGATAATTGATTTCCTATATAATTTTTTCCAGTAATCATTTTTTACAAGCTTTTATAATTTGGTAGTGTTGGTCTGTTTTGTAAACCTTTTTCAATAATTGATAAAACTCGCTCTCTTTCTTCTCCTACTAGTGGTAATCTTGGAGCTCTAACATTTTCAGTTCCAATTCCTGTAGCAACTTCAGCTAGTTTTATATTTTGAACTAATTTAGAATTAATATCTAACTCTAACAATGGTAAAAACCAACGATATAATTCAAGAGCTTCTTTAATTCTTCCTGCTTTTTGTAATTCATAAATCGCAACTGTTTCTCTTGGAAAAGCACAAACCAAACCTGCAATCCAACCATCAGCTCCCATTAATAAGCTCTCTAATGCTAAAGTGTCAACACCAGTCATAATCTTTAAACGATCTCCAAATTGGTTTTTAATACGAGTTACATTTGAAATATCTCTTGTTGATTCTTTAACAGCTTCAATATTTTGACACTTTAATAACTCATCAAACATATCTAAAGTAACTTCTATTCCATAATCTACAGGATTGTTATAGACCATAATTGGCAAAGAAGTATTATTAGCTACAGTTTTAAAATATTCAACAGTTTCTCTACCATCTGCTTTATATCGCATTGGAGGTAACATCATTAAACCTTTAGCTCCATCTTCCTCTGCCTTTTGAGCTGCTAAAACGGCGTTTTTAGTGGTTTGCTCAGCAATATTAATCAGCACAGGAACCTTATGATCTACTAGTTGAACAGTTGTTCTTGTTAACTCTCTTTTCTCTTCATCTGATAATGTACTTGCTTCTCCTAAAGTTCCTCCAAGTACAATTCCATGAACACCAGCTTCCAACTGTGCGTTTATATTTAATTCAAAAGTTGATAAATCAAGTTTATCTTCTGATGTAAATTTGGTAGTTACGGCTGGCATAACTCCTTTCCATTCTATTGCCATTATTACTTTATTTAATGATGATTACTTAGGTTTTTTTAGCAAAAGTATTCTCAATGTAATAGAATTGAATTGTAATTATTAACTCAAAATAACACTAAATTACCCAGTTTGCATTCAAATACTGATTAAACGAATAATATATGCTAAATTTATTCTCAAACTAGCTAAAACAATACATGAAAGCGTTACCATTTAAAATACCAAAACCAAAAAATTTAGGTGTAATTTATCAAGAAGATAGAACACCTATTTTCTACGGTAATTTTCATGAACATGAAGAAATTCAGATTTCATGTATCGTAAATGGTAAAGGCACTTTAGTTGTAGGTGATACTATTCATAGATATTCTGAAAATGATGTATTTGTAATCGGGAGCAACCTACCGCATGTGTTTAAAAGCGATGGGAATGAAGAAAAGTCTGATTCGTTTATGATCTCGTTATTTTTTACTGAGCATTCATTCGGGTCTGATTTTTTCGAGTTGGATGATTTTAAAGAATTGAATCATTTCTTTGAAGATGCATCCAATGGTTTTAAAGTGCTAAACTCCGACAATTTGGTTCCGATTTTTTTACAATTACAAAAGGCTTCTAATTTGGGACGATTTATCAGTTTTTTCGAAATTATCAAACAATTGAACTCTATTGAAACATTGCCTCTTGCTAAGTTTATTGCGAAGAAAAAACATAGTGATGATAGTGGAAAACGAATGCAAACGATTATGAGCTATACTATAAACAACTTTGAGTCTGAAATCAGCTTAGATGCTATTTCTGAAAAAGCCAACATGACCAAAAATGCGTTCTGTAGATACTTTAAACAACGAACCAATAAAACTTATTTCACTTTTTTGAATGAACTCCGAGTAGAAAACGCTTGTAAATTATTGGTATCAAACAAAGAAATCTCTGTTAAGGAAATCGCCTACAAATGTGGATATAATAGCTTATCTAACTTTAATAGAAAGTTTTTGGCGATAAAAGAAACCACACCTTTGAAATACAGAAATGCAGTTTTACAAAGTCTTTAATTCTTCCTTCAATTTTTTGGTCAACCCTTTTACGACTAAATCATAAGAATGATCTATCAACTCTCTAACAAGACTGTCTGGAACATCTAGATTTAAAGTAATTGTGTTCCAGTGTTTTTTATTCATATGAAAACCTGGATTTATACTTTCATATTCAGCTCTTAATTCTTCAGACTTATCAGGATCACATTTTAAATTGATTTTCTCCTCTCCTTTTTCCCATCGATCTAAACCAGTTAGAGCAAACATTTTACCCATCACTTTAAACACTAAAGTTACTTCATCAAAAGGAAAGTGTTCTGTAACTCCTTTCTTTGCGATACAATAATCTCTTAACTGTTCTACGTGCATTTTATTCGAGTAGTTTTATATTTCCACTTGGTAACTCTAAAGAAGAATAGTCTAATTCCCAACCAATAGTTTCAATTAAGTTTTTCATTAAAGCAATAGCTTCTAATGCTTCATGATTTGCAGCCTGCATTAAGTTACTCTCAGGAATTTTTTGCAATACGTGTTCTTTTGCTGCCTGATTTACCTGGGTTAAATCTTCCGATGTAAACTTATTTAAAAAACCATCTTGAATATCATAAAACCGAATATTTGGTTCAATAGAAAGTACTTCTGGTTCTGGGAAATTCGATAATTTGATTGTTTTATTCTTCGTATCAGCTTCCATTTTAATCTTTCTAAAATCAAAGCCAATATGAGTTTTTGCATTTATTAAAATTATAGCTTTCTTCTTGCTAGATACTAATCCTAAAAGCTTATTCTGCTTATCTTCATGATGATATATTTCAGCAAATTCTCCTTCAACAGTAATTAACTTTGTTACTTTTTTTATTTTATCTAAAAGTATAACTGACTGACTTTGAGCTAAACCTTTCGTTCTAACAGTATTGAATTTCGAAAAAATAAAATACGACACCACCGCTCCAAATGCCAGTCCTAAAAACAATAATTCCATAGGTTAAATATAGTTCTTCTTCTGTAAACTAAGACGCTTCTTTTAAATATAAGTCACAAATTCAAGAAGAATTAGGGTAAACTAAAAAGAACAACTTAGATTCTAAGATTTTAACTAAATTGCAAACGAAACCTAACATCTAAATAAAATAAAACTATGAAAAGACTTCTGTTCATACTTATGAGCTTAACAATTATTTCTTGCTCAAAAAAGACTAATAATACTCAAAAAGAAAACGTTACTAAAGAACTTGATAGCCTGCTTTTATCGACATTTAAAATGGATGAACCAGGAGGTTCCGTTTTATTGAAAAAAAATGGAGAAACAGTTTTTATGAAGAGTTATGGTGTGGAGGACATAACAACAGGTAAAAAAATAACAGAAAACACGATTTTTAATACCGGTTCTATTTCTAAAACGTTTGTATCCAACGGAATATTAATACTTCAAGAACAGGGAAAATTATCCATTGAAGATAGTATTTATAAATATTTTAATGATTTTGACAATAAGGAAATTGCCCAGAAAGTTAAAATTAAACATATGTTATCCCATACTTCAGGACTACCCGACTTAAGAAATGTTAGAGATAATATAGAATTCTTTATGACTGCTAAAGACACCGCAAATTTTGAACCTTTAAAACGTACTGACAGTTTAAACTTTCAGTCAGGAGAAAGATTCCAATATTCTAACCCTTCATACAATGGATTAGCTTTAATTATTGAAGGATTAGCAGAAAAGAAATGGCAAGATTTTATTAAAGAACAAATTTTCCAACCTTCCGGAATGGAAAATAGTAAAATTACTGATGGGCCTTATCCTGAAACTGGAGTTGCTCATGCCTACTATAAAGATGATGAAGGAAAATACGTTGAATATGATTATGGTGAATTCACAACCTTTACAGCTTCTGGTAATGGTGGTATATGGAGTTCTGTTTTAGAATTAGCTAAATATGAAGAAGCAATTAGAAAAAACACCTTCTTAAGTAAAGAACTAACCGAAGAATCTAGAAAACCATATTATCCAAAAAATTGGTCGGATACAATTCCTCCTAATATTGGTTACAGCTGGTTTACTGGAGACAGAAGATTTGTTTCTGATAAAATTCCATCATTAGACGTCAATGTAATTTATCATACTGGTTCTCAAGGAGGATTTAAAGCTTTCTTAATAAGTATTCCTGAAAAGGATATTGTTTTTATTGGATTATTCAATAAATATAGAAGTAACCTAAATGAAATTATGAATACTACTTTACAAAATTTAAAGAAGAATAATTGGTTGGATATTCAATAGATGTAAATAACTATTAATTTGAGCAAAGAGTTTTTATTTAACCCATTTTCAGGCGTCCTAAACGAAGATATTTCAAAAGTAATTATACCTCAGTTTAATATTAATCAAATAATCTCTAAAGTTGAAACATCTGATTCGTTAGCAATTGAATTCATTGGCAAAAAAGGAAGAGGAAAAACAAGTCATTTAAAACTTTTAAAACAGTATTTCCCACAATATCCAATTTATCTATTAAATAATGGATCGTCAATAGAATCATTAATGAATGATAGTTCAGATGTAGTATTCGTAGATAGTATTCATCATTTGAGTTTCTTAAATCGTATAACTCTATTTAAAAGTAAAAAAGTGGTGGTATACACTACGCATTGGAGCAGAAAAATTGACTGTTACTTGGCCCAAACATTTCATCATAAGATAAAATTCAAAGGTATTAATACACATTTTTTAAAAGATATTCTAAATACCAGATTAGAATTAGCATCAGCTTCAAACTCCATAATAAATCAATTTACGGAGAATGATACGAAAATCTTGATTAAAAAATACGGAGATAATTACAGGGAAATTATAAATCATTTATACGAAAAATACCAATGAGCAATATTTTAAATGCTAAAATAACAACGTCATCAACTGATAATATTAACGAATATCAAGGTGTTCTTATAATTAATTCTGAAGAAAGTTTAAAAATTGATCGTATTAATGGTATTGTATACCTCGAGATTAGAGGAAGACTGGTAAGTAAAAAAGAACAAGTAATCTCTTTTAATATTGATTCAAATAATATTATTTCAAAAGGAGAAACTTATGAAATTCCTTTCTCTTTTATTCTAGATAAAAAAACCGTTCAATCTTATTCTGGAAAAAATGTAAGTTTTTCTTATAAATGTGAAGCTCAAATTTTTGTAAATGAAGACGATTTAGAAAAACTAGACAGAAGTGTTTTAACAAGAGTTAAATCATTTATAACAGCGGATTATTCTACTAAAGTTTCTTGTTATTTTGAAAAGAAAGGCGAAGAAAACAATTATAAGGTAGACGAAAAACATGGTCAGTTTAAACTAGAATTTAATCCATCTGCTATATTATTTGGGATATTGATTGTTGGTGCTATATACATCTTATCCATTATTACATTAAGTTTTGAATTTAACGGATTTCATATACTCCCCTTGGTTATTGCTGTAATTCTATATTGTTATATTGACTATCGAATGAAATCTAAAAAAATTGGGAATATTTCTTTAAGCACAAGAAATGAAGAACATGGTTTTAATTGTATAATTAAACCAGCTAGAAACTTTAGTTTAAAATCTGCGAAAATTCATTATCAAATAGAAGAAGTAGTAGTAGACAGAAGAGGAACTTCTTCTAGCACATATACAGAAACAATTTTTAAATCTCCAATAAAACTTTTAAAAACTAGAGGAACGTCAGAAATAGAATTTGAATTTCCAACAAATCAACAACCAACTAGTTTAGAATACGGAGATGTAACTATCTATTGGGAATTAGTTATTACAGGAATTCATTCTGGAATTAAAGAAAAACTTAAATGTAGATTATATGTGTTTTCTTCTTAATTGAAAATACTATACAAAATAGGCTTACTTGGTGTAGCATCATTTTCAAATGGTGCTATCATCAAGTTTAAAAAATAAGTACCGTCTTTTACTGTATTTGGAACATAGATAAACTCTGTTATAGTTGCATCTAATCTTATTTCACCTTTAGTATTCCAAAATGCGTTATGAGATAATAATAATCCTTCATCTTTTTCTCTGTCAACAGAAGGTAAATCAATAAGTAAATGTTGTATTCCTTTTTCTCTTAAATAAATGGCTGCTTCTTCCAATAGATATGGCGGATTGGTATTTGAATATCGCCTTCCCTTTTTATCTTTTACATTAGGAAGTGTTCTAATTACGATAGCATCTCTTTTTTTATTTCCTAATGCAAATTGCAATTGCTTTTTTGATATCACCTCATCTCCATCTTTCGATTCTGGAGCAACCGTAACTACTTCTGCAAAAAAGAAAAACTGTGATAAATTCTTATTTACTGAGTGTACTTCTTTTGTGATATGACCAACACATTCTGTATGTGTAATATGAGAATGTGGATTGAATTGAATGCTATTAAAATTGACTGCAGCACCTTCAGAAACACTAATGATTTGCTCATCAAATTGTTCTGGAAATATTTTAGGATCATCTAAATACCAAGCATTTACATTTTGGGCTTGAATATCAATGGGAATCGAAATATCAATTGGCTTACTTAAATCAATTTTATATTTCTTTGAGTTGTGTTTTATTTCTGCGATCAAGATAAATTCAGTTTAAATAAATCGGAAGCAATTCCGTCAGTTAAAAACTTTCCTTTTCTAGTGGTTTTCAACGTATCGTTTTCAATATACAATAAATCTTGAAGAATAAATTTCTCCGTCTGCATCTTCAAATACTGTAAATATTGATTTCCGAATTCTTGTTCTATCCTTTTGAAATCAACTCCCCAAACGGTTCGTAAACCTGTCATTACATACTCATTATATCGATCTGTAACAGATAGTTCTTCAATTTCACAAGGCAATTCTTTCTCTTTTATTTTCTTGATATAAATGGCATTATTAGCAATATTCCAACTACGCTCTTTTCCATTGAAAGAGTGTGCGGATGGACCAATGCCTAAGTATTTTTTTCCTTGCCAATATGCCGAATTGTTTTTACTAAAAAAATGTTCCTTTCCAAAGTTAGAAAGTTCATAATGAACAAACTCTGCTTTATCTAGTTCATCTACTAAAATTAGAAATTGTTCCTGTGCTAACTCATCATTCACATCGTCAATAATGCCTTTTTCAATAAAACTTTGAAGCGCAGTTTTTGGTTCTACAGTTAGCGCATAGCTTGAAATATGTGGAACTCCGAAAGACAAAGCCGTCTCAATATTTTCTCTCCATTCATCATTTGTTGTATTCGGTATTCCGTAGATTAAATCGACAGAAATATTATCAAAGTAGCGAGTCGCTACAGACAGACATTTTTTTGCCTCCTCTGCATTATGAGCTCGATTCATCAGTTTCAAATCTTTTTCAAAAAACGATTGAATTCCGATACTTAATCGATTTACAGGAGAATTTGATAACTCAATAATTTTCTGTTCTGATAAATCGTCTGGATTTGCCTCTAGAGTAATCTCTGGATCTTGAATTACTTTATAATTTTGATGTACAGTATCAATCAACAATTTAATTTCTTCTGAAGACAAAACACTTGGTGTTCCTCCTCCAAAATAAATTGTAGCTACTTCTTCATTACTGAATTCATCTTTTCTTAATTCAAGTTCCGAAATCAACGCTTCCATCATATCATCTTTTCTCTTCAATGAAGTAGAAAAATGAAAATCGCAATAATAACAGGCTTGCTTACAAAACGGTATGTGAATATAAATTCCGGACAATTATCAGTTATCAGTTATCAGTTATCAGTTATCAGTTATCAGTTATCAGTTATCAGTTATCAGTTATCAAATTTATTAATTCTTGTAGTTTTTAAAATTGAAATAATATTTTACCAAGTTCATCGGCTCTTTTAAATAAATTCGTAAACTCTTTTAATTCTACATCTTCACTATCTTTTAATAAAGACAACCAATACTTTGTTTCTAAACACTCTTTATAAGCAATTGAAATTTTCGAAGAAAAGTCTGCTTTTGAAATAGCTCCATTAGCCTCAACAACGTTGGCTCCAATTGAAGTACCACTTCTTAATAACTGTTTAGAAAGTATAAACTCTTTATTTACTATCATTAAATTTTTACTCAACCTCACAATTGACAGAGCAAAATCGTAAGACTTATTCTGTAGTGGGTTTTTTTTTAGTTTCATAGCTTTTTATTTTAATAATTATAAAATGATCACTGTTTATTGTTTCATTGATCATTGAAAAATCAACCTAGTTAATTTTTTTAGGATTTTGTTTTACAAATGCTGCCCAACCAGTATAGTTTTTACCACCAATTTTTTTACCCGAATTATAAAAATGACAAACCGCAGCAGCCAATCCATCTGTAGCATCCAAATTCTTAGGTAATTCTTTTAAATTTAATAGCGATTTGAGCATCATAGCAACTTGCTCTTTACTTGCTTTCCCATTTCCAGTAATCGCCATTTTAATTTTTAATGGCGCATATTCTGTAACTGGAATTTCTCTTGATAATCCCGCTGCCATTGCTACTCCTTGTGCACGACCCAACTTTAACATAGACTGTACGTTTTTACCAAAAAAGGGAGCTTCTAAAGCAATTTCATCAGGTTTGTAGGTATCTATCAACTCAATGGTTCGTTCAAAAATGAGTTTCAACTTCAAGTAATGGTCATCATATTTTTTTAAGATTAATTCATTCATTTGAACAAATTCCATCTTTTTACCAATAACTTTTATAATTCCGAATCCCATGATAGTTGTTCCGGGATCAATACCTAATATGATTTTCTCTGTCTTCAAATTTTATTGTACTTTGTACTAACACAAAACTACTACAATTTTAAGTTAGTCTTGTCATTGCGAATAAAACAAAGTGAAATGAAGCAATCCTTATATCGAGATAAAACAGATTACTTCACTTCGTAAACTCCGTTCGTAATGACGTTAAATTTTATAGGTAATGTCAATTTTTGGTTTACGTACTTCAAACCCAGCTTTTAATCGTTATTTCTGGCGAAAGCAAAAAACGTATTCTAAAAGCAAAATGAGCATCTCAGGAATTATACTCAAATCTTTAGCAATGCTCACGTTGGTCGGAATTACAGCGACGTATACTTGGAAACTCTTTTTCGCTGGAGTTGAAGTTAAATGGTATACTTCTATAGGAATGTTTGTTGCAATTGTATGTAGCTTGTTTATTTCCTTTAAACACAGTTCCGCAAAATACCTACTTCCAATTTATGCAGTTGCTAAAGGATTTTTCTTAGGAGGAATAAGTGCGTATGCCCATAATCGTTTTCCAAATTTACCTTTTCAAGCTATTGCAGTAACCATTACTACTTTTTTTGTGATGTTGTTTTTGTATCGTTTAAAATTCATTCGAGTTACTAGAGAGTTCAAAGCAATTGTAATTACAGCTTCTGCCACTATTTTTCTTTTTTATTTTATTGGATGGATTTTATGGTTTTTAAAAATAGATGTTCCAATGCTTTGGGGAACTTCTTGGTTTGCCATTGGATTTAATGTTGTTGCGGCCATTGTAGCTTCTTTTTCCTTGTTACTAGACTTTTATTATATCGATAGACAAGTTGGTCGATATCCGAAAGAAAGAGAATGGTTAGCCACTTGGGGATTGTTAATTACATTGATTTGGTTGTACGTAGAAGTTTTACGTTTCTTACGAAAATTGGCGATACGGTTTTAATTTTCATTCCTCTTTTTCAATCACTTATTCCAATAAAAGTAATACTTATACCTTTAAACTTTTAAAAACCATTTATAATTTGTTGATTTGTTTTAACTAAAATGTTAAACCTAAAACTAAATTATTATGGCTATTAATTTACCTACTAATGTAAACTCAGTCTCAACGCCTTATACTAAATTACCTCAACCAGCGGCTCCTATTATAGATAATTTGATTCCTCCTTATAACATAACTATTTCTAAAGATGGAATTGCAAATTTCTCTGTTGCTGTATATCCAGGAACTGCTGCACCTACTGCGGTGGAATATATACCAAATGATTCTAATCAAGGTAATCTTAATATCTTACAAGTTACCTGTAGTTACCAATCTACTCCACCAAACACGAATGGAAATGTAGATGTTTATACCTATACAAATATCGATTTAAACGTTACCTTTCCTAATGGGAACACATCAGTATATCCATTAAGTCATGCACCTGGAAGTCTGAGCCTAACAAATGAAGACCCAGAAAATTCAAGAGGAACCGTAGTCATAGTAAAAGGAGGAGATGGGGACCCCTTGAATAAATAACTCTTTCTAAAGCATAAGTTCTGATCCTTAAATAGCATCAGAACTTTTTTTTGTTAAATTAGCTTCAACCTAATTTACTAAATTTAATAATGCCTCTAAAATTCCGACTATTTCTTCTAGTACTAGTAACATATTATTCTTATTCGCAAAATAAAACTGAAGACAGTTTCTTTAAAGATATATTTGAGCAATCAAAAAAGTTTCATTCTGAAGAAAATTTTAAAAAAGCATCATTCTTCTTAATTGAAAAAAAATGGGATTCCACGATAATATTTTCGCAAAAATCTCTTGAAAACTCGAAAAGAGAAAAATCAATGGATGATTTTTTATTTATGTATAGAGGAATATCACTCTTTAGGAATCAAGTTTATGACGAAGCGGAAAATCAATTTGATTTAATTTCTAAAAAATTTCAGTTTACCAATAAAGTACAAGAATTTATTGGTGCTATTAACTTAAAGTTAAAGAGATACAAAAAAGCTATTACATACTATAAAAAACTTTTAGATATAAAAAATAAAACATATGTCGATGAAATTAATATTCTAAATGATCTAGCTTTATGTCATTATTTTTTATCTGAATTTCAAAAAGCTGAGTTTTACTTTGAGCAAAGTAATAAGTACGAAAAAGACTCTATAAACCTAGTTGATAACTATATAAACATTGCCAACCTATACTATCAGCAATATAAAGATGATATTGCCATTCCATATTTTCAAAAGGCTTATAATTTATCAAAAAAACTCAAAATAAGTGATAAGCAGCTTTCAGAAGATGATCGTAAAAAATACTATCGTAAACAGATTGCTGCTAAAAACATGGCTGTAATTGAAGAAAATAGAAAAAACTATAATCAAGCTTTAGTTTATAGAAAAGAATATGAAAAATATGTAGATACACTAAATAACAGGAATAAAATTTACGCAGTTGCTAAAAAAGAAAAAGAATTCGCAGTTGCAGCAAAACAAAAGGAAGTTGATTTACTTCAAGTTGAAAATAAATTAAAAGAAACTGAACGAAAGATCTTTCTATACTCGGCTATAGGATTACTGCTCTTTTTAGGTATTGGTGCATATTTCTTCAGAGAAAAAGTAAAAACTAATAAAATTATAGCTGCTCAAAAAGAAATTTTAGATGAATTAAACACAACTAAAGACAAGTTATTCTCCATTGTAAGTCATGATTTACGCTCATCTGTAAACGCCTTAAAATCAAGCAATAAAATTTTACTTAATAATTTGGCTTCCAAAAATCTAGAAGCATTAGAAAACTTACTTCATAAAAACAGCACCATTGTAAACGGAGCTTACGGTTTACTAGACAATCTTTTAAACTGGGCTTTAATGCAAACGGAGCAACAATATTTTAGTATTGAAAAACAACGTTTATTTATTATCACAGAACACGTTGCTTATAACTACAAACCTTTATTATTAGAGAAAGAACTAAACTTTGAAAATACAGTTTCTAAAAGAGAGTTTGTTCAGGCGGATCAAGAATCTTTAAAAATTGTACTTAGAAACCTTATTGATAATGCGATTAAGTTTTCTCAACCTAACGGATTCATCAAAATTTATAGTTCAAATACTATTGAAGGTTTTACTAATTTAATTGTAGAAGATTCAGGATTAGGAATGAGCGATGCTACTCGATTAAAACTATTAGACGATTCTGTATTACTGAATAAAAAAGAACACGAAGACATTATTGGTACTGGTTTAGGGATTCAATTGGTAAAATCAATGATTAAAAAGAACAACGGAAAATTCGATATTGAAAGCGAATTAGGAAAAGGAACAAAAATGATTGTATCTTTACCTAAAACAGTTTTAGATGGATAATGTTAATATTTTAATTATTGAAGATACACCTCAAGAAAGTGATAAACTAATTAAGGTATTAAACGAAAACAATTATACCATTTCTGGAGTTGCCAGAACTTTTAAAGAAGCCCTTGATTTATACTACAAAGTAAAAGTAGATATTGTAATTATTGATATTTTTCTAGACGGTGTTCCTGATGGAATTACGTTTGCTGAAACTATTAATACAGTTCCTGATGCTTCTAAACCTTTTGTGTTTTTAACCAGTTCTACTGATCGTAAAATATTTGAACGCGCTAAACTTACACAACCTTTTAGCTTTTTGATGAAACCTTTCAATGAACTGGAAGTGTTATACGCTATTGAAATGGCTGTTGAAAAATTCTACGATCAAAATGATGTTTTTATAACAGATGAAGAGGATACCGTAATTAGCAGTGATTACTTATTCATTAAAAAAGGAAAATCCCTCAAAAAAGTATTATTAGAGGATATTATTTATATAGAAGTTGAAGAAAAATACTGTAATATAATTACGGCTAATGAAAAGTTTGTGATTTTAATATCGCTTACTAAGATTTTAAAACTATTAGACGAAAACTCTTTCTGTAGAACACATCGAAACTACATTGCTAATATTGATAAGATTACGGAAATAGTTCCTTCAGATAATCTTATTGTATTACAAGGAAAACATCATATTACTTTAAGTGAACGTTATAAAGATTTAATTAAAAAGGTTCGTACACTTAAATAAATTCTAAATATCATTTTTACGAATGACGTAATTTCCAATTTTACAAAATAGATTACTTCGTCCATTTACCAAACTAAATTTGGCACTTGCCTCGTAATGACAACACAAAGCGTCATTACCAATGAAACAACGTGAAATGAAGTAATCTCAAATAAGAATCTACATCTTACTTAGAATACAAAGATTGCTTTGTACTTCGCAATGTTGAGTTAATTTTCATTCCTTTTTTTTCCGTTTTTATGGAAAAGAAATCCCTTCTTATTCCAATTTAAAAATTCAACCTTCTTATTCACAGTAGTTTTACATCAGAAATAATTTATAAACGAATTCATTTCTAAAACGTTCAAATTGAATTTAGAAAGTAAAAACTCAACCGTGTTTCGGTAAACAAAATAACAGTTACTTCTAACCAATTGAGACTAACCAAAACTAACTAAACTATAGTGAAGCAGAACTCACTTTAAAAAACGAGGCGGATTCCGAAAAGCCTTACGAGTAGGAACCATATTAACTAAACTTAAATATCATGGCAATTTCAGCATCTTTACAAATCGTAAATCAAATAGCAGCAGGACCAAATAACGAAGGAACTAGCATTACTTTAACTTCAATTAGTCAAGTAAATGACGACTCTACATGGTCAGTTCCAGAAAATGGTACCGTATTGCAAGCAAACGGGGCTCCTGCTAATTTAGCAATGGGAAATTCTTCTGTTTTTATTGCTCCTAAAGGATGTGGTGCAAATGTAAACTTTAGCTATAACTACCTGCAAGGTGGTCAAATTTATACACAAACTGGACAAATCTATTTAGAAATACCAGCAGTTGGTGAACATACTTTATGGGGACACACATTACCAGCACCTGCAGGAAATCCAGTACCAGCAAACAAAATTCCAGATTTCAACTTTGCTATTACAAATACAGGTGGAAACAGTTATAAAGTTACTGTTTCATTATAATAAAAATAAAAGTACCACTCTTTCATAATTGAGAGTGGTACTTATAAATCTTTTATAACATGTCGATTGCACCAAGTTTAACAGTTTTGAATCGGATTAATTCTGGACAAAACTATCAAGGAACGGATATAACATTAACTTCAATAAAATCACTAAATGAAAATTCTTCTTGGGAAGGTCCTTCTGAAGGTACAATTTTAACTTCGAATGGTAATACCGCTAAATTTATTTCAGAACAAAATGGAATTGTTCTTCCTCCTCAAACTGTTGGAATTGAAATTCAATTTGAATATAATTTTATCCAAAAAGGAAAAAATTATACACAAAATGGAGAAATTTATCTTCTAGTTCCTCCAGAAGGTGAACATACTCTTTTCGGAAAAACATTACCTAGCACCAACAACCCAAATTTTCCTATAGCTATTCCTAATTTCAATTACTCTATTGTTAACTCTGGAGTAAACGCTTTTGAAGTTATAGTTACATTATAAAAAACTACACATGCACACAAATACAATTACTAAAACAATATATTTTAAAGGAGTGATGGGAGAAATTGCTGATCCTTTATCACCAGTATTACAATTTTCACTTTTAGTTCATCCATATGAAAACACCATAAGTGGAACTGTAAAATTAACCATCAGTAATGAAGAAAAAGAAATCTATTCCGGACAAGTTACGGGATCTACTCACGCTTCTGGATTCAAAGAAAGTGTTCGATTGATAAATATTAGAGGGAACTTCCCTCCGCAACATAAATTGAGTGGAATCGTACTTCCATTTGAAGCAAATATGTCTTTAGACTCAAACTGGAATGGATCAGGAGGAATGACTTTTAAAGGAAGAAACTATGAAAAACTTCCTATAAAAGGATCGATATTCAATTTAGATTCTTCAGCTGAATAAAATATAGAAACACAACAAACTCAATACTAATTAAAAACACAAAACAATGTCAAATAACACACAAACAACTCCGATTAAAGGAACAAGTCATATTGGAGGACTTGAAATTGCATATAGCATTGATACTGCAACGAATACTATAACAACTTCATTAAGCATTGATGGGCTTAATATAGGAAATGGAACCATGACACCTGAACAACCAACTCAAACCATTTGGAAAAACCTAGGACTACAACAACTTAGTGGAGAATTAACTTCAGATTTCGCAAACTCTTCGTTAGAATGCAAATTTGAAATCACTGAATATGGTAACGTAGTGTATCAAAATAGAGAAACTGTAGCTCGATGGTAAACAGTTCAACTCTATCTCATAAATCAAAAAGCAAATAGAAAAAATTTTCCATTTGCTTTTTTTATTTTTTAGAATTGCCCTTTATTTAATTTCTACAGAAGTAAATTTAAATGAATTTCCATCAAATAGTCCTTTATCCGATAACTTCAATGCAGGAATAACCAATAAAGCCATAAAAGATAAAGTCATGTAAGGAGCTCTTAATTTACTTCCCATTTCTTTTGCCATTTTATCCAATTGGGCATAGGCTTTTCCGATAACATCAGCTGGTTGATCGCTCATAATTCCAGCAACTGGTAATGCAACCACTTTTTCTATTGAATCATTTACGGCACAAATACCACCCTTATTCTCAATTAATAAATTAACTGCCTTACAAATTGCTTCGTCAGAAACTCCAACTGCAATAATATTATGTGAATCATGGCCTACAGAACTAGCAATTGCTCCTTCCTTCAAACCAAAGTTTTTGATAAATGCTATGGCAGGTTCAGCATTTTTATAACGATTTACAACCGTCATTTTTAAAACATCATTATCAACATCTGAAACTAAATATCCATCTTTAATTAATGAATCTGTTTCTATTTCATTAGTAACCAATTCGCCATCTAACGCTTCAATAACTCGAATCTTTTCCGATGCAGAATGAAATTCAAAATCCGAATTCTTCTTTACATCAGTATTGAAGTTATTCAATACTTCAAATTCAACAGATTTCACAAATGATTCACCATTCTCAGCAACTAACTCTCCATTGATGTAAGTTTGTAAAACATTGAATTTCTCTAAATCTTCTACAACAATAAAATCAGCATCATCACCTTCTTTTAACAATCCAACATCTAAATTGTAATGTTTTACTGGATTTACACAAGCCGCTTTTAAAACTTTAAACACATCTATTCCTTTAGCTACAGCGCGTTCACAAAGTTGATTTAAATGACCTACTAATAAATCATCTGGATGTTTGTCATCAGAACAAAACATCATATTCTCATAATGCTCAGGTAGTAGATCAATTAACGCTTCAAAGTTTTTGGCCGCACTTCCTTCTCGAATAATTACTTTCATTCCTCTTTGTAACTTTTCTAACCCTTCCCTATATGTAAAACATTCGTGATCAGTTTTTATACCAGCCGCTATATACTTCCATAAGCTTTTACCTCTTAAACCTGGAGCATGACCATCAACGGGTTTTCCAAAATACTTTGCCCAAGCTATCTTTTTTAACACCTCGCTATCTTGATGAATTACACCTGGATAATTCATCATTTCTGCCAAATACTTTATATCCGGGTTTTGTAGTAAGACTTTTATATCTTCAGAATCTATGACAGCACCCGCACTTTCGAAGGAAGTAGCAGGCACACATGAAGGTGCTCCGAAATTAAATTTTAAAGGAACTTTCTTTCCGTTATCAATCATAAAATACACTCCTTCTAATCCCAAAACATTAGCTATTTCATGAGGATCAGAAACTGTTGCAACGGTTCCATGAGTAACAGCTATTTTAGCAAATTCAGATGGAACCAACATTGAACTTTCTATGTGTATGTGTGCATCAACAAAACCAGGTAGAATATATGTTTCATTAGTATGATTACTTTCTCTTATTGATTTTATCTTTCCATTTTCTACTTCAACTTCTCCTGTAAAAATCTTTCTATTTATAATATCAACTATCTTCCCTTGTATTGTCATATATGAGTTCTTTTATGCTAAAGTAATCAGTTTTCAAAAAAAAAGCATCCTAAAAAGGATGCTTTCAATTTATTATTTTTTGATGATCGGTGGACCACCTGCTAATATCTCTTCATTGGCATATTCTTCAAACTTCTTAAAGTTAGCTCTAAAAGAATCTGCTAATTTATGTGCTGTTTCATAATATCCTTCATCATTATTCCAAGCTTGACGCTGACTTAATAATTCCGATGGAATTCCAGGACACTTTCTTGGTTGTGCTAAACCAAATACTGAGTGAATGTGATAATCTTCATACGTGATTTCTTCAGGTAAACCTCCGTTAAGAGCTGCCTCAATCATTGCACGAGTATATTTTAATTTCATTCTGTTTCCTACTCCATAAGGACCAGCAAACCATCCTGTATTTACTAACCAAACATTAACACCAGTTTCTTTCATTTTCTCGCTTAACATTTCTGCATAACGAGTTGGGTGTAATGGCATAAATGGCGCTCCAAAACAAGCTGAGAAACTTGGTAATGGCTCAGTAACACCTGCTTCTGTTCCAGCAACCTTAGCTGTATATCCTGAAATAAAGTGATAAGCAGCCTGACCTGGAGTTAATTTTGAAATTGGAGGTAACACGCCGAATGCATCTGCTGTTAAGAAGAAAATATTTTTAGGATTCTTTCCAATAGAAGGAACTCTAATATTTTCAATATGGTGAATTGGATAACTCACACGAGTGTTTTGAGTAATAGTTGTATCAGCGAAATCTACATTTCCCTTCTTATCCATTACAACATTCTCAAGTATTGCTCCTTTTTTGATTGCTCCGTAAATTTCAGGCTCTTTTTCTTGAGAAAGATCAATAACCTTAGCATAACATCCTCCTTCAAAATTGAAAACGGTGTTTTCAGAAGTCCATCCATGCTCATCATCTCCAATTAAACTTCTGTTTGGATCAGTAGATAATGTTGTTTTTCCAGTTCCCGATAATCCAAAGAAAATTGCTGTATCTCCATCTTTACCAACATTCGCAGAACAGTGCATTGGTAAAGTGTTTTTATACACTGGTAAAATAAAGTTTAATGCTGAGAAAATTCCTTTTTTGATTTCTCCTGTATATCCAGTTCCACCAATTAAAGCTACTTTTCTTGAAAAGTTTAAGATTGCAAAATTATGTTGACGAGTTCCATCAACCTCGGCATCTGCCATAAATCCAGGTGCGTTAATTACTGTCCACTCTGGAGAAAAATCTTTTAGTTCTTCAGCTGTTGGACGTAAAAACATGTTATAAGCAAACATGTTACTCCATGGATATTCGTTTACAACTCTAATATTTAACTTATAATCTTCATCAGCACATGCATAACTATCTCTAACGAAAATCTCTTTATCAGAAAGATATGCAGTTACTTTATCATATAATTTATCAAACTTGTCAGAATCGAAAGGGATGTTAATATCTCCCCACCAAATCTCATCTTTAGTGATTTCGTCTTTAACTATGAATCTATCCATAGGAGACCTTCCTGTAAACTCACCTGTATTTACTGCAATAGCACCAAACGCAGATTCTTTACCTTGTCCTTTTTCAATAGTTAAACCGTGTAACTCCTCTGAAGTTAACTGATAACGAACCGTAGAACTCTTAATACCTAATGATTCTAACGAAATCGTTTTCGTTTCAAGATTTGTCATCTAATATCTTTTTAGTTGTGTTTTATTTTCGACAAAAATAAATCTTTTTGTTTAAACTGCTTCTTATTACCAATGATTTATTAAGAATTTATTTTTTCATGGATTTTTTGAGGAATTCATAAAACAACAGAATCCAACCAATAATTAAGATAAATCCACCCAGTGGAGTTACAAACCAAATACTGCTAACTGGCACTCCCAACAAATAAATTAAATAAATAGACCCAGAAAAAAGAGCGATCCCGGAAATGAAAATAAGGGTCAATTTGTTCTTTAAGTTTAAGGAAATGTGATCAGTAAAATTAACTAGCAGTAGAACAATTACATGATACATTTGATATCTGACCGCAGTTTCAAAACTTTTTAATGCCTCAGGAGTTAAGCTTTCTTTGAGTGCATGAGCTCCGAAAGCTCCTAAAATAATTGATACAGCTCCTAAAAACGTAATTATTGTTAAATTTTTATACATTATTGTTATATTTGTTAAATATTAAACTTTTAGCAAAGTGTTTTTGCTTCAAAAAACAAACAAATTTACTACATAAATAGATGAGAAATATACTGATTATTGGAGCTGGAAGATCAAGCTCTTCCTTAATAAAATATTTACTTGACAAATCTTCAACGGAGAATTTACATATTACTATTGGTGATCTTTCTGTAAAAAATGCAGAACAAAAGATTAACAATCATCCAAATGCTTCTGCGATTCAATTGGATGTTTTTAATGAAGAAGAACGTAAAAAAGCAATTCAACAATCGGACATTGTCATTTCAATGTTACCTGCTCATTTACATGTTGAAGTCGCTAAGAATTGTATAGAGTTTGAAAAACATATGGTTACCGCTTCGTATGTATCTAAAGAAATGCAAGCGCTTGACGATGAAGCAAAATCAAAAGGATTGATTTTCATGAACGAAATTGGTCTTGATCCAGGAATTGACCACATGAGTGCTATGGATGTTATTGATAAAATTCGTGAAAATGGCGGAGAAATGTTATTGTTCGAATCCTTCTGTGGTGGGTTGGTTGCACCTGAAAGCGACACTAATTTATGGAACTATAAGTTCACTTGGAATCCAAGAAACGTTGTTTTAGCCGGACAAGGTGGTGCTTCTAAATTTATTCAAGAAGGATCTTATAAATACATTCCTTATCACAAATTATTCAGAAGAACTGAATTTTTAACAATTAACGGAAGTGGACAATTCGAAGCTTATGCCAATAGAGATTCTTTAAAATATAGAAGCATTTATGGTTTGGAAGATATTCCAACAATGTATCGAGGTACTGTAAGAAAAGTTGGGTTTTCAAGAGCTTGGAATGTATTCGTTCAATTAGGAATGACTGATGACAGTTACACGATTGAAGGATCGGAACATATGAGTTATCGTGATTTCACGAATTCTTTCTTAGCTTATTCGCCGTCTGACTCTGTAGAATTAAAATTTAGATCCTATTTAAAAATTGATCAAGATGATATTATGTGGGCAAAGTTTCTTGAATTAGATATTTTTAATGGACAAAAAAGAGTTGAATTAAAGAATGCAACTCCTGCACAAATTCTTCAGAAAATTTTGATGGATTCTTGGACTTTACAGGAAGATGATAAAGATATGATTGTCATGCATCATAAATTTGGATATAAAGACCAGAAGGGAAAACACCAAATTGAAAGTAGTATGATAATTAAAGGAGATGATCAAACCTATACGGCAATGGCAAAGACTGTTGGACTACCAGTAGCAATGGCTACTTTAAAAATACTTAATGGAGAAATAACAACTCCTGGTGTTCAACTTCCAATTAACAAAGAAGTTTACAAACCTATTTTAAAGGAACTGGAAGACTACGGAATTAATTTTGTTGAAAAAGATGTTCCTTATTTAGGATATAATCCGGAAGGAGTTATCGGATAGATTATTTATTTGAATAAAAAAATGGGTTGCTGTTGTTTCCCTCAAAACATTATGGCAACCCATTCGATCAAACTTTTTGGAAGCATATCTTACTTTAATTTATTATGCCCTTACCCATAGAAATCTCAGTATTGAAGATCGGCTTCACGGATATAAAACAACTACAGGGGAAAACACCCTACTTTTTTTTCAAAAAAAAGTAACAAATTGTAATTTTTCATGTCTTTAAGCAAAATTAAAGACATGAAAAAACTAACTACACTTCTATTAATCATAATTTTACAAATCGGTTATAGCCAAAGTAAAAAAACATTTAAAAAAGTTATTTTTCTTGAATCTACAGATTTAAAAGACCAACAATCATCAGGAACATGCTGGAGTTTTGCAACAACATCTTTTATAGAAACAGAAGCTTTAAGATTAGGCAAAGAAAAAATTAACCTTTCTCCTATTTTCTATGTTACACCAACTTACTTAGAGAAAGCTGAAAAATATGTTGAAACAAAAGGAAAAACATGGTTAGATGCAGGAGATTTAACTTTTAGTGTTCTTTCTGCTTATAAAAAATATGGTGCTATTCCTCAGGAAATTTACACTGGTAGAATAAAAGATGATTGGCAACACGATCATGTAGAGATGGATAATTTAATTTCTGCAATGTTAAGTTCTGTTGCCACAAGTGGATATGGAAGAATAAAACCAAACAGTTGGAAGAAATCTTTAGAAGGAGTTCTTGATGCGTATTTAGGAAAAATCCCTACTACTTTTACATACAATGGAAAAGAATATACACCACAAACGTTTGCTAAAAATTACGTTGGAATAAATCCAGATGAATATGTGGAAATTACAAGTTATAGTCATCTCCCATTTTATAAAAAATCCGAATTAAAGATTCCTGCAAATTGGAACAATAACAAATATTTAAACTTACCAATTCAAGATTTTGAAGCAGTTATTGAAAATGCTCTTGTCAATGGTTATAGTTTAGCTTGGGATGGTGACGCAAGTGAACCTAATTTTAAGTTTAAAAAAGGAATTTTAGAGTTAACAAAGGAAGAAGAAACCAAAAAAGTAACACAAGAATGGAGACAGATAACATTCGAAGATAAATCTACAACGGATGACCATAACATGCATTTAATTGGAAAGGCAGTAGACTCGAAAGGAAAAATCTATTACATACTTAAAAATTCAGAAGGTAATAACGAACTGGGAGGTTACATTTACATGTCAAAAAACACTTTATTATTAAAAACAATTTCTCTTTTAGTTCATAAAGAAGCGATTCCTAAAAACATCCAAATTAAATTATAAATAAAATTTAGATTTTATTTAACGCACATAGATTATCTATTGGATTAACTTGAAAGAAATTTTTACCTAAAAAATGAAATCATATTTATTGGGATTTGTATTGACTTTTCTTATTTCTTTTCAAACGAATTCACAAGAAAACAAGGATAATGAAATTGCCATATTGTTTATTGGAAATAGTTTAACCTATTATAATAACTTACCAAAACTAGTAGTTAATTACGCATTTTCAAATAAGGGAATCAACATTAAAACAGAAATGATTGCTCATCCCAATTATGCGATTGAAGATCATTGGAGAGATGGAAAAATTCAAAAGCTAATTAGTTCTAAAAGTTTTGATTATGTAATTATTCAACAAGGACCATCTTCGCAAAACCTAGGAAAAAATATGCTCATAGAATATGGTAAAAAATTGAATGTTATTTGTAAGGAAAACAACGCAAAACTTTGCTATTTCATGGTATGGCCATCAATTCATTACTATCAAACTTTTGATAAAGTCATTGAAAACCATGCATACGCAGCAAAAATCAATAATTCATTATTACTTTCTGTAGGTACTCACTGGAAAAATTTCATTGATGAACATAATGACTATTCATTTTACGGTAGCGATGGCTTTCATCCTTCCGTAAAAGGTAGTAAAGAAGCAGCTAAAATAATAGTAGAAACATTGTTTCCCGTAAATTAATCAACAGTCTCTTTTGGTGAATAATTCTCTAAAGCATAATCTCCCCACTGTGCAATTGCCTGCAAAAGTGGAATTAAACTTTTTCCAAATTCAGTTAATGAATATTCTACTTTTAAAGGTGGTTTGGTATAAAAAACCTCTCGTTGAATTACCCCATCATCTTGTAATTGTTGTAACTGCAAACTCAACGTCCTTTCTGTTACAGTTCCCATCTTTTTTCTAAGTTCACTATAACGTAATTTTCCATCGATAAGATAGAATAGAATAACAGTTTTCCATTTTCCACCGATAACTCCCATAGTTAAACTTGTACAGCATGGGTACTCTTTACCATTAAATTTATGCATATTATAATTTTTTGATACTATCCTTTTTGACCGTTATTGCACAACCACAAAACTATAAATAATTTTGTAACTATAATTTTTATAGTATAAAAAATCATGAATACCACTAAAATTTCAAAAGAAGATGTACTAAATGCTTTTCAATTTAGGCACGCTACAAAAGAATTCGATGCAAGTAAAAAATTATCTGAAGATGATATTAATTTTATTTTAAAAACTGCCAACCTATCTCCTAGTTCATTCGGATTTGAACCATGGCATTTTGTTGTTGTTCAAGATAAAGAATTGCGAGAATTACTAAAACCAGTAGCTTGGGGAGCTCCTTTAAAATTAGATACGGCTAGTCATTTTGTACTTGGATTAAGCATGAAATCTCCAATGACTAAATGGGACAGCGAGTACATTACACATATGATGAAAGATATAAAAGAACTACCTGAAGATGTAATGGAAATGTATTCAAAATTCTACCGAGAATTTCAAGAAAGAGATTTCAATTTAGATACTGACAAAAAACTATTTGATTGGGCTTCTAAACAAACTTACATTGCTTTAGGAAATATGATGACTGCTGCTGCCTTAGTTGGAATTGATAGTTGTCCGATTGAAGGTTTTCATCAGGAAAAAGTGGAAAAGTTACTTCAAGACAAATTTAATATTGACACAACAAAATATGGTTTGTCATATATGGTTGCATTTGGTTATCGAAAAGGAGACCCTGCAAGACCAAAATCTAGGAGAGCGTTTGAAAGTATAGTTACCTGGAAATAATTTTAAATAAATATAATATGAACTATTTTTCAATATTAGACGTAACACCTACAAATGACACTTGGATTCCTGACTACTTGCCGACAGCTAATAAATTAGTAGCTAAACATGGTGGAAAATACATAGCAAGAACCACTTCACACGAACAAGTAGAAGGGAATAAACAAGAAGCAGCTTTACGTATTGTAATCAGTTGGCCATCAAAAGAAGCAGCTATGGCTTTTATGAACGATCCAGAATATGCACCTCATCTTGAAGCAAGAACCAAAGGATCTGTAAGTCATCATTATTTAATAGAAGCAAAAGACGATTTAGCATAATCTATAACTTTAACAACATGAAAAAAAATATTTTCATTACTGGAAGCACAGATGGTATCGGAAAAATTACTGCTTTAAACCTTGCTAAAAAAGGACACCGAATTTACATTCATGGAAGAAATTCTAAAAAAGTAAATTTGACTATTGAAGAAATCAAAACACTTACTGAAAATGAAAATATTTTTGGTTTTACGACCGATTTTTCCAATCTAACCGAAGTAAAAGAACTCGCTAAAATTGTTAATAACACAATTGATCACATAGATGTATTAATAAATAACGCAGGTGTTTTCAAGGCTGCTGCAAAAAACAACAATGATTTAGATTTAAGATTTACAGTTAATTATCTGGCCCCATTCATTTTCACCAATTCCATTGTTTCAACTTTAAAAAAAGCTGCAACTCCTCGGGTTATCAATTTAAGTTCAGCAGCCCAATCTGTTGTTGATTTAGAAGTTTTACGAGGAATTAATGAAGTTTCTCTGCAAGAATCTTACGCACAAAGTAAACTTGCCTTAACTATGTGGAGTTCTCAATTTGCAGAAAAACATAAAGACATAATAACCCTTGCTGTTAACCCAGGTTCTTTACTCAACACAAAAATGGTAAAAGAAGCCTATGGAAATCATTGGTCGTCTGCAGATAAAGGTGCTAATATTTTAACCGAATTGGCTCTTTCCGAAAATGTAGCTGAATTATCTGGAAGCTATTTTGACAATGATCGCGGAAACTTTAGTCGTGCTCACAATGATGCCTATGATCAACAAAAAGTTGAAAACCTAATACGTACTACAGAAGAATTACTAGCATCAATTATTTAACATGAGTACTTTCAGTAAAGTTTTAGAAAAAGGCAAATTAAGTTTAGGATTAGTTTTTCCAATTGAATCTTATTCAGGAGCTATTCCTAAAATGGAAAAACAAGAGGAACTTGCGAAGTACGCCGAAGAAATAGGCTTTAAATCTCTTTGGTTTCGTGATGTTCCTTTTAATGATCCTACATTTGGTGATGTCGGACAAATTTATGATCCGTGGATTTATATTACACATATTATGAATCAGACGAAAGAGATTGCACTCGCAACCGGGAGTATCATTTTACCATTGCGTCATCCAGTTCATACCGCAAAATCAATAAACAGTATTCAAACTCTGTCAAAAGGAAGATTACTTCTTGGAGTTGCTTCTGGAGATAGACCAAACGAATATCCTGCTTTTAACCAAGATTTATTGAATCGAGCTGCTCTTTTTAGAGATAATTATAACTATATAAAAGCTTTACAAAATAAATTTCCTGTACATCAATCCGAATATTTTGGTTCATTAAACGGGAACATAGATCTACTACCAAAAAACTCTAGTACAACACCTTTGTTTGTTACTGGACATTCTGGTCAAAACTTAGATTGGATTGCGGAAAACGCAGATGGTTGGATTTACTATCCACGAAATTTCTACTTTTTAGAGCAACAAATGAACGATTGGAAAGCGAGTTTAGCAAAATACAATCATGATTGGAAACCTTATCTACAATCACTTTATATTGATTTAATGGAAAATGATAATGAATCTCCAAAAAACATTCATCTAGGTTTTAAATGTGGACCAAAATTCCTACTGAATCACCTAAAAATGTTAGAAAAGCACGGTGTAAATCATGTTATCATCAATTTGAAATACGGAACTCGACCTGTTGAAAAAGCACTAACAGAATTATCTAAACACATTTTACCAAACTTTAAATAAGTGGTGACAACTGATTAAATTGAGTTTCAATACAACAGCAACCAATTAAGATTAACGTTCGTTAACACTGAATAACGTATAATAACAATATTTTACTCATCGTTTTCCTAGTTTTGTTTTATGTTAACTCAAACAATAACAAAAAAATGAAAAACATTTTAAAGGTTTTAATTTTATGTATATCATTTTATAATCTTAATGCGCAAATTGCAAAAATTCCTTTTGAATTAGTTGATGACCTTATGTATGTTAAGGTCAAAATCAATGACAATTCTAAAGAAAATGTGTTTGTTTTTGATACTGGAGCAACTGCCGATTTACTTGATTCTTCAATTGCAAAAAAATTAGGATTAAAACCAAATTATAAACAGAATACAACTGGAGCAGGCGGAACCAAATCATACGACGTTATTTTATCTCAAAAGCTTAGTTTAAACAATAGTATAACTGTAGATAACACTCATTTAGTATTAAGCGATTTATCTAGAATTATTAGAAGGTCAGGTAAAAACTTTGATGGAATTATTGGTTATAGTTTACTTAAAAACCATGTAACTAAGATAGATTATGATAACCATGAAATTTTGGTTTACAACAAAATTGATGATTTAAGTACTAATGGATATAAACCAATTTCTTTTAATTTCGGAAATGGTATTCCTATTCCTCAATTTGATATTGATATTACCTTAAGAAATTCAGAATCTTTTACCGGTAAAGTGTTCTTTGATAGTGGAGCTGGCTTAACTATGTTAATGAATAGTCCTTTTGCAGCATCTAATGAAATTAGTAATAAAGTTAAGAAAAGGCTTATTTCAAAATCGGAAAATTTACACGGTGAATCTACTTCGGAAAAAATTGCCATTAAAAGTATGAACATAGGTGGATATCAATTATCCGAAATGCCAATTAATATTGCGCATGATAAAAATGGAGTAAGCAGTTACAAAGATTATTTGGGGATTTTAGGAGGAGCTGTAATCAGTAAATTCAATGTTATTCTAGATTATAATACTTCTACTCTTTATTTAAAACCAAACAAAAATTACACGAAACCATTCGACTTTCCAATGAGCGGAATTAGCTTAATAAAAACTGAAGATGGTAAAATAATAATTGATCGAGTAGAAAAAACAAGTAACGCTTACAAAAAAGGTATCAGAAAAGGAGATGAATTACTATCTGTAAATAATGATTCCTCTGGAAACATTCAAAACTATAGGGCTTATCTTAAACAAAAAAATGGCACCGTAGAATTGACTTACAGTGGTATCAAAGGAAAACTAAAAACATCGACCATTAAACTGATAAGGTTACTTTAAAAAGTTACATTTTTAAATAAAAATCTTTCGTTAACTCAATATAGGCATCAGTATACTGGTGTCTTTCTTTTTCAATAATCAATTCTTCTGATATTAACTCTTTCTTCTCAAAAGAAAACTCCAATAAACTTCTCTTTAGTTCAGAATTCTCGTTTCCACGAACTCTACAAATTCTATTTAAATACAAGTCTAATGACAATGCTAATTCAACGAATCTTTCTTCTTCTTTATAAGGGATGATTGTCGCAAAAGTTCCTTTCTTATTAAGTAAAGTTGAAACGCCTTTCAATAAATCTTCAAAACTTAGCGATGAGGTAAATCGAGCTTCATTTCGAGCTGTATCTTCTGTTTCATATTCGTCTGTGTAAAAAGGCGGGTTCGAAACAATTAGCTCATACGTTTCTTCTTCCTCACTTAATTCTAGAGCAAACTCCTGAAAAGTTGCATTGTAACAAAACAAACGATCTCCCCAATCTGACTTCTCAAAATTCTCCACTGTTTGTTCGTAAGCATCTCCATTAATTTCAACAGCATCGATAGTCATAGCATCCGATCTTTGAGCAAGCATTAAAGCAATTACTCCGGTTCCTGCGCCTACATCCAAAACACTATCCAAATACTCATCTACAGAACACCAAGCTCCTAACAACACGGCATCAGTCCCAATTTTCATCGCTGTTTTATCTTGATGAACAGTAAACTCTTTAAATTTAAAAGGCTTCATTTAAAATAAACGACTAATAAGTTTTTCTGCGTTAAAAAATAAAAAAAGCGCTATCGCTAAAAGGATTACTAAAAACAAACCTTTTTTAGGGTTTGATTTCTTCCTGTTTCCAAATCGTTTCATGTAACGAATATATTTATTGATTAATTTTTGGTTGCTCGAAGCATTTCTCTTTTTCCTGGTGGTCCTGGTAATCTTTCAACAGTAAAACCAACCGATTCCATAGCTCTTCTGACGCTTCCTTTTGCCGCATAAGTCACTAAAACCCCATCTTTCTTTAACGCTGTAAACATTTTCTCAAAGATAGTTTCCGTCCATAATTCAGGTTGAACTCTTGCTCCGAAAGCATCGAAATAAATAAGGTTAAAAGTATCAGAATCCGTAATATCTTTGAAAAACTGCTCTCTTTTTTCTAAAGTAAACTTACCATCTATTTGATGAGTTTCCTCCCAAGAAACATTATGTATTTTTTTAAAAATGTCAGCGTTATTTTCTGCCTTTAGTTCTGATACATAATTTAATTTTTCAATTTCTTCTTCAGCAACCGGATAAGCCTCTACTCCAACATATTCAATATCTTTTTTAGATTCTAAATAGGTAATAAAACAATTCAATCCTGTTCCAAAACCAATCTCTAAAATTGAAATTTTCTCAAGATTGACATGTTCTAAACCGTGTTTTATAAACACGTGATATGCCTCCTGAATAGCACCATGCTTGGAATGATATTGTTCATTCCAAGCAGGGATATGAATAGTTGTTGAACCATCCGAAGTTATGATAATTTCTCTTTTCAAATTACTTTAATAAAACTCCGTTTGCAACAAAAGCTAATTCCTTCTTTGGTTCAGTAATTTTCGCTATTTCTTCTTTAGATTTTCCAGCATCTTCCGCGTAGTGTTGTAACTCTTCAACTGAAGTTTCTTTGATAAATGCTTTACCTTCTACAATTACTTCTTTTCCGTTGCTATCTAATGGCATAAAGAATCCATAATCTTTGAAGCGAACCATTACTTCTTCTGATTCAGATACTGGAACTTTCATCCAACATCCTTTTTTAGAACATACTTCATTAATTTTTGAAGCAAACTTTACTGCAATAGTATCTCCAGGTTTCATTGAAGAATACTTTGCCAAAGCTTCTTCTTTAGTTAATGCTCCTTCTTTAGAGATTTCATCTCCAAAAGATGCATATTCTACTTTAACAACTTCTTCCTTTTCAGGTGTTTCTGTAGCTTCTTTTTTCTCAGTTTTACAAGAAAAAGTTAGAAATAAACCACAAAATAAAATAAGTAAGTTTTTCATTTTAAGACGATTAAATATTTTCACTCTACAAAGATACAATTTTATGCTCCTTTGAAACTTCAATTTTCACTGTTTAACTCATCGCTATTTCGTACTTTTGCGATATTAACTAAATCTTTATCTATGAGCACTTCTAACATTCAAATTATTCCAATTGAACAATCAAAAATCGATACTATAGATTTTAACAATTTAGTCTTTGGAACTGTTTTTACAGATCATATGTTTGAATGCGAGTATAAAGATGGAAAATGGCAAACTCCGGTCATCAAACCTTATGGTGATATTTCTGTATCTCCTTCGGCTAGAGTATTTCATTATGGACAAGCTGTTTTCGAAGGAATGAAAGCGTATAAAGACGAAAATGATGATGTTTTCTTATTTAGACCTGATGAGAACTTTAAAAGAATTAACAAATCGTCTGAACGTTTAGCAATCCCTGCATTTCCTGAAGATTATTTCTTTGATGGATTAAAGGAACTTTTAACAATTGACAAAGATTGGATTAAAAAAGGTGTAGGAAACTCAATGTACATTCGTCCTTTTGTAGTTGCTACTCAACCAGCTATTTCTGCTTCACCTGCTGAAGAATATAAGTTCATGATTATTTTATCTCCAGCACAAGCTTATTACGCAGGAGAAGTAAAAGTTTTATTTGCAGAAAAATATAGTAGAGCTGCCGATGGTGGAGTTGGTTTTGCGAAAGCTGCCGGAAACTACGCTGCACAATTTTACCCAACAAAATTAGCACACGAACAAGGATATCAACAAATTATCTGGACTGACGCTAGTACTCATGAGTATTTAGAGGAAGCTGGAACCATGAATATTTTCTTCCGTGTAGGAGATAAATTACTTACAGCTCCGAATAACGACAGAATCTTAGACGGTATAACAAGAAAATCGTTAATTCAAATCGCAAGAGATAATGGAATTGAGGTTGAAATTAGAAGAATTTCAGTATCAGAAATAAAAGAAGCTGCCAGAAAGGGTGAGTTAAAAGAAATTTTCGGTTCTGGTACTGCAACAGTTGTAAACCCAATTATTGGTTTTAGTCATGGCGGAGAAAATTTCGAACTACCGAAATTGGAGAATACGTATGCTGGACTTTTCAAGGAAAAATTGATGAATATCCAATACAATATTTCAGAAGACCCTCATGGGTGGAGAGTTAAAATTTAGTTTCAGTTAAGTTATTGATAACTAAAAATTAACATCTGCAATGTTTTTTTATATATTTGTGAAAGGTTCGGGATAAAATATTATGAAAAACATTCTAATTACTATTGTTACTATGGCTGTTGCCTTCGGCATCACCTTCTATGTATTGACTAATTTTTACAAACAGGACAATGAATTAGATTTTAAAACTGACGGAACTTCTAATCTATATGTTAATTCCTCTACAGAAGACAATACTTTAGATACTGATACTGACAATACAGATTCTGATACCGATACCAGTTCTACTGACTCTGATTCTGACACAGACTCAAATTCTGTTAATACTGATATGTTCCCTGATACTGATGCTATTTTTGCAGATGTAACGCAGTGGGAAACTTACTTTGAAAGAAATATTAATCTTTCTTCAAGTTTTGTTCCCTTAAACAATCAAGGAGAAGAAATTGACAAAGGAGATTTCTTAAGTGATTTGACTTCTGGAAGTTTTGCTCCAATTAAATTACTTTCAGGAACAGAAATGTATCAACTTTATGATATAGAAAACATTGAAGATCAAAAAATTTCTGCATCTGTGACTAAAGCAGCTGATTTAGCTTATGCTTATTTTTCGAAAGAAGGAACAAAATTACCTGAATTTAAATTTTCCGATGTTAATGGAAGTAACTTTTCTAGCTCTTCTACGAGTGAAAAAATTATTATTCTAACTTGTTGGAATATTAGCTCCAAGAAAAGTACTGACGAATTTTCGAGGTTAAATAAGTTATACGACAAATACGAAGCTTATGAAGATGTGGTTTTCCTTAGCCTTTCTTCTGATAAATCTTCTAAACTACTTCAATTTTTAACTAAAAAGGAGTTTAGGTATCCTGTTGTTGCTGACCAAGAATCTTACATGAAAGATCAAATTGAAATTAGACAATACCCAACTCATTTAATTATTGATGAGGAGGGTAATATTGAAAAAATGGTTAGTAGTGTCGATCAACTAGTAGCAGCTTTAGAAAAAATTGCTGAACCAGATTTAACAGATTTAGATGAAGAAGAGGGAATGTAATTTCTTACGATTCCCTATTTAAAACTTCTTCAATGTTTGGTTTGAAGTAATTTGGTCCTTTCATCACTTTACCATCTTCCCTGTAAATTGGCTTTCCATCTTCACCAAGTTTACTCATATTACTTCTTTGAATTTCATTAAAAACTTCATCGATTTTATATTGCATTCCGTGCTCTATAATTGTACCACATAAGATATACAGCATATCACCTAAAGCATCAGCAGTTTCGACTAAATCATTGTTATTTACAGCTTCAAAATACTCTTCATTCTCCTCTTTCATCAAATTAAAACGAAGTAACTTTCTATCCTCACCAATATTTACTACTGGTTTTTCATTTAATCCTAATCCGAAAGCCTCATGAAACTCTCTAACTGCTTTTATTTTTTCTTTCATTTAAAAAATATTTAATTCTATTGTAATTTAAATAGCTTTTCTCAATAACCAAGCTGGAACAATTTTTAGAACAAAAGCTATAATTGCCCAACGTTTTGAAATATACGCTACTCTTTTCTTCTTTTTAATCGCTTTAAAAATTTGCTTTGTTGCTTTTTCAAGAGAAACCATCCAGAAAATTCCATCTCCTAAGGCCATTGCAGTATTAACAAAACCAGGACGAATATCCGTTATAAAAACTTTATTAGATGTGATGGTTTTAGTTTTTATATAAAGACTTTCTAAATATGCCTTTTGATAAGCTTTGGATGCGAAATATGCAGGAGCCGCTCTATTTCCACGAATGGAAGCGATAGAAGAAATACCAACTAAATGTCCAAATCCTTGCTTTCTGAATAAATTATAGGCTAAATCATATAACTTAGTTACACCTAAAACATTTGTTAAAATAGTTTCATTCTCTTTGTCCCATTCCAGTTTTGGATTTATATGCCCAACACCAGAAGATTGTACTACTAAATCTATTTCTCCTAACTCATCAACAATTTCATTAAAAACTCTTTCTACTTCATCAACTTGCTGAATATCGTTTTGTTTTATAATAATACGCTCTGGAAATTTTACTGAAAGCCCTTCTAGTTTCTCTATTCGTCTTCCTGTTATAGCTACTTGATAATTATTCTGAACTAAAACCTCTGTAAGTTGCTTTCCAATCCCAGAAGTTGCTCCAAAAACGATTGCTTTCTTCATTTAATTAGTACTTTTGTTAAAAATACGAAGTTTACCAAAACAATATTATAAAACGCTGTTATTTATGTTCGGACTTATAGCCTTAAAAATGTTTACTACTGGAAGAATTATCTTCGCTAGTATCTTTGTAGTTGCCTTTGTTATTTTAATGGTAATCAGTTATAAAAAGGATGCAAAGAACAACAAAAAGCATTATCAAAACTCAGCTTTATATGTAGCTATTGGACTTGCTGTTACTATAGCATTATTGTTTCTATCAAAATTACTAGTAAACTAATTACAAAGATTCTACTTCACTTAATTTATCGTGATCTAAAACCGTGTAGCCATCTTCATCAATACTTGAGGATGGGGTATATTTCACATCACAAACAACTTGCGTAAACTTATACGAAGAAGTTTGATATACTTTTTGTCCAAATGATTCTTCATGATATTGAACCAAAATATACAAGCCAGCGTTAAGTTCTTTTATTTCTTCATTTGAAAGTTTAAACAGTGGACTTTTTTCGTCAATCGGATGCACTATCGTCCACATGGTAGGTAAATACGTAATCTTCTTTCTTTCTAATTCTAGCACATAAAAACTTCTTTTATATTGACCTGTTTCATCTTCTTGATTCATAGAAAGTGTTACAGAAACTTCTGGTTCAATCATTAATGTTTTTCTACTATTCATTAATCTTAGCATCAATGCTCTTCCTCCATTGAATTCTCTTAAGATTAAATTATTACTAAAACGAATAGCCGCTTTTGGTTTCGAAAATCGTCCGTATAATAAACCAGTTATAAAAGAAAAACTCATCAACCCAATTAAAGCTTGAAATGCAGCTATAATATTTGCTGTAATTCCTTTAGGAGCGATTCCACCATAACCTACAGTAGTCAGTGTTTGAGCACTAAAAAAGAAACCATTTAAAAAATCTTGAATTAAATTTCCTTTTGAGGGTGTGATTTGTTCAATTCCAATTATCACATATATAATTCCGAAAAAAACATTCATCAAAGTATAACCAAAAACCACCATAATGAAGAATTTCCACCAGCTTAAACCAATGAAATAAGTATATAAATCATCGATACTTAAAGGTCTATTTAAATGCAGAATATTAGTTGTTCCGTCTTTATTAATAATCCCTCTAACATTTTCGGCGGATTTATATCCAAAACCAATATCCTTTGTCTTTTTTGCCATACTTCTCAAATTACGCAACCGAAATTAAAGCGCGATAAATATTAAATTAGTTAATTGTAATGAAAGTTTAAAAGTACCGAAAACCTTAGGAACATTCATTATAGCGAAAACAATCAACAGAGTGATCATTAACCATTCCCGTTGCCTGCATAAACGCATAAATTACAGTGGAACCTACAAACTTGAATCCTTTTTTCTTTAGATCTTTTGAAACTTTATCCGAAAGTTCTGTTTTTGCGGGTACATCCTCGCGATTCTCAAATGCATTTTTTATCGGTTTTCCATCTACAAAACTCCATATATATTTTGAAAACGATCCAAAATCTTCTTGAATTCTCATAAAAGCTTGTGCATTTGAAATTGTTCCTTTTATTTTTAATTTATTTCTAATTATTCCCGCATTCTCAATTAACTCTTGAAATTTCTCATCGCCATATTGAGATATTTTTTTGTAATCAAACTGATCAAATGCTTGTCTAAAATTCTCTCTCTTCTTCAAAATAGTAATCCAACTTAACCCAGCTTGAAAAGTTTCTAACACTAAAAACTCAAACAATGTTTCATCATCATAAACCGGAACTCCCCACTCCTCATCATGATATGCTATGTATAAGGGATCATTAGTTACCCAATAACAGCGTTTTTTCATTAATAAAATTTTGAGCTAAATTTAATAAAAAGAGCCTAAACTTATTTGTATGAAAAAGACTACATTTACGTCTTATAGCACTAAACTTATTCTATTATGAAGAAAATTTTCTTTCTGTATATAGCACTAATGTCTACTTTTCTTGGATTTTCACAGGTGTTCGATCCTGTTTCTTGGAAAACTAGTATTGAAAAAATTAACGAGGAAGAAGCTTTTTTAGTAGCCACTGCAACCATCGATAACGGATGGCATCTTTACGGACAAGAAATACCTGCAGGAGGACCTAGACCTACAGTTTTTACATTTGCACCAAATGAAAACTACCAACTAATTGGGAATACGTTAGAAGATTCAGGTATTACTGAAGATGACAAAATCTTCAAAATGAAGATTAAATACTTCGCATACAAAGCAACTTTTAAACAGAAAGTAAAACTTCTTAAAGAAGATGTGAAAGTTGAAGCAGAGGTTCAATTTATGGTTTGTGATGACACAAAATGTTTACCTCCAAAAACTGAAGAACTAGTTTTTACTCCAGGAGCAACAAACACAGCAAAACAAAATAAAGGCACAGCAGAACTTAATGATAAAGAAGCAAATAATTTATTGTATGGGATTTCTAATGATGAAATCCAAGAACCTGAAAGTGAGGTAAACTCAAATGGAACTGAAAATTCATCTGATGTAAAAAAGAAAAATGAATCTTCTTCTTTACTTAGTATTTTTGGACTTGGTTTTTTAGGTGGACTCTTGGCATTACTTACTCCATGTGTGTTTCCTATGATTCCTTTAACTGTAAGTTTCTTTACCAAAAAAAATAGCTCAAAAGGAGCAGGAGTTTCGAAAGCTGTACTTTACGGTTTCTTTATTCTTGCTGTATACTTAATTTTAAGTATCCCTTTTCACTTATTAGATTCAATCAATCCTGATATTTTAAATGAAATCTCAACCAATGTATGGCTGAATGTAATCTTTTTTATTGTATTTGTATTCTTTGCAGGTTCATTCTTTGGTTTCTATGAATTAACATTACCTAGCAGCTGGACAAACAAAACAACTGAAGGTGAAAGCTCAGGGGGAATTATAGGTGTTTTCTTCATGGCGTTAACATTAGCGATTGTTTCGTTTTCATGCACAGGACCAATATTGGGATCATTATTAGCTGGATCTTTATCTTCTGATGGTGGCGCTTGGCAATTAACTTCAGGAATGGCTGGATTCGGTGTTGCCTTAGGTTTACCGTTTACTTTATTTGCAATGTTCCCTAACATGCTAAAATCATTACCAAAATCTGGAGGATGGATGACAACTGTAAAAGTTGTTTTAGGTTTCTTAGAATTGGCTTTAGCATTTAAATTCTTGTCTAATGCCGATTTAGTTGCACACTGGAACTTATTAAAAATTGAACCATTCCTAATTTTGTGGATTATCATTTTCGCTGGTTTAGCGTTTTACCTTTTTGGAAAAATCAAATTCCCACACGATTCTCCAATGCAAAAAATCGGAATTCCACGAATATTACTAGGAGTTGTTTCATTGGCTTTTGCAATATATTTAGCAACTGGTTTTCGAGTAAACGAAGAAACAAAAACATATCATTCCTTATCGCTATTAAGTGGTTTAGCTCCACCGGCAGGATACAGTATTTTCAATAAAGCAGATTGCCCGAATAATTTAGAGTGTTTTAAAGATTTAAAACAAGGTTTAGAGTATGCAAAACAAGTAAACAAACCAATTATGTTGGACTTTACAGGTTATGCATGTGTTAATTGTCGTAAAATGGAAGAGCATGTTTGGATTGATGGTAAAATTGACAATGTACTTCGTAATGATTACGTTTTAATTTCCTTATATGTTGACGACAAAAAAGAACTTCCAAAAGAACAACAAATTGAGGTAAATCGTATCAATGGAGGAACAAGAACACTAAAAAACTATGGACATAAATGGTCTCATTTCCAAACAGTATTCTTTAAAACAAATACGCAACCATACTATGTTCTTTTAAGTTCAGATGGAAAACAAATATTAAATAACCCTGTTGGTTACACACCAGATGAAGATGAATATTTGAAGTGGTTATTAGATGGAAAAGAAAAATCTAAAAACACATTAAATAATTTATTTAACCAATCGGATTTACTAAAATAACAAAACATTAACAGGTTTTAAAACAGAAAGATACATTGTGATGATGTATCTTTTTTTTATCTTTATAGTAAGAATTATAATCAAAATGAATCGTTTAACCAACTACTTAATAGTCAGTATTTCTATTATTCTTTTAGCTTCTTGTAGTTCAATTTCAAAAAACAAACAAGACAGCTTAAAAGAAGAGCCGGTAGTTATTAAAAACGATAGTGTCGAATATGAAATAACCATAATTGACCCAGGATTTAACAACTTTCTAGTTACCGTTGCAAGACCACCAGGTTACCATTCCCAAATTTTTCTTGAAAATAAGAATCGATTTTATGTTTCTATATGGAACTCAAGAGTGAACAATCCTGCCCGATTTAACCCAAACATTTACGAAAACATTATTCTATATGATCCTCATGTTGATTATGGATATGATGTTAACTATAAGTTGTTCAACTATTTTGAATTTGCTCAACAAAAGTACCGAATGCGCCTTCAATGGTAAACTCGTGCTAAAAACGTATATTTGCCCCCGAATTTTAATCAGAAAAAATGAAGTTTTTACGTAATCTACTAGCCTCAATCTTAGGTTTTTTTATTAGTCTTTTTATCTTATTCTGTTTCTTTTTATTAATTGCTGCAGTTGCTGGCGGTGAAGAAGAAATCATTGTAAAACAAAATTCAGTTTTGGAATTAGATTTAGCCAAACAAATTAAAGATTATGCACCAAAAGATACGAGTCCGATTGCACAAGCTTTAGATTTAGCAGACGAAAAGTTATCTCTGAATAAAATCCTAAATGCAATTGACAACGCTCAGTTGGATGATAATATCAAAGGAATAAGTATTAAAACAAATGCTGTTGGTGCTGGAATGGCGCAAACTCAAGCTATCAGAAAAAAACTAGAAGAGTTTAAAGAATCTGGAAAGTTCATCTATGCTTATAATGATGTTTACTCTCAGAAAAACTACTACTTGAGTTCTGTTGCAGATAGTATTTTCTTAAATCCGGTAGGACAGATTGAATTCTCAGGACTTTCTTCTGAAATTTTATATTATAAAGATTTTGAAGATAAATATGGTGTGAAAATGGAAGTTGTTCGTCATGGAAAATACAAGAGTGCTGTAGAACCATTTTTAGAGAATAAAATGAGCGATGCCAATAGAGAACAAATTACTTCTTTCTTAAGTTCTATTTGGTCTGAATTTACAAGTAACATCAGTAAAAGTCGAAACATTTCAGTTGAACAACTTAATACAATTGCCGACAATTCAGAAGGAAGAAATGCTGATTTAGCTTTAAAAAACAAACTAATCGATGGGGTAATTTATCAAGATCAATACGATGAGAAATTAAAAAACGTAGTTGATTCAAAACCAAACACAATTAGTTTAGAAGATTATATTAAGTCAGGAAAAGGAAGAATTTCTTCAACTGCAAAAGATAAAATCGCTGTAATTTACGCACAAGGAGAAATCATGTATGGAGAAGGTAACGAAGATGTTATTGGACAAGGAATGATTAACAGAGCGATTAAAAAAGCAGTAAAAGACAAAAGAGTAAAAGCCATTGTACTTCGTGTAAATTCACCAGGTGGTAGTGCATTAGCTTCAGAATTAATTTGGAGAGAATTAGAACTAGCTAAAAAAGAAAAACCATTAATTGTATCAATGGGTAATTTAGCAGCTTCTGGAGGATATTATATTGCTTGTAATGCTGATTTAATTGTTGCAGAACCTACAACAATCACAGGGTCAATCGGAGTTTTCGGAGCTTTACCTAACGCGTATGAGCTTTCTAAAAAGATGGGAATTAATGCAGAACAAGTCTCGACTAACAAAAGCGCTTCTTATAGCTTATTTGAACCAATGGACAAGAAGTTTTATGACGTAACTAAAGAAGGTGTAGAACAAATATATACGACGTTTGTAAATCGTGTAGCTACGGGAAGAAAAATGACTTTTGAAAAAGTTGATGCAATCGCCCAAGGTAGAGTTTGGTCTGGAAAAGAAGCATTAGAAAATGGACTAGTTGATGAATTAGGAGGATTACAAGATGCTATAAATATCGCTGTACAATATGCAGAAGTTAAAGATTATAGAATTAGAAACTTCCCTAATTACAAGAAAGACATTAAAGACATGTTGAACTTTTCTCCTTTCGGAAAAGTAAATAAAGAAGAAATCATTAAAGAAGCAATTGGTTCTGAGAATTATGAGTTATTCAATCAGATTAATCGCTTCAAAAATATGGAAGGAATTCAGGCAAGGATGCCATATATTCTTCAGATTAAATAAAATCAAAGAATACAGAAATACAAAATAAGGCAAAACAAAAACGCACTACCCTTCGGTAGTGCGTTTTTTAAACTTTCTATTTCCTTTTTTTAGTGTTTTAAAGCATAGCTCGCACCCTTACCAGACTCTGCTAAAACAGCCAAAACTCTTCTTACTATAAATAGTATTTTGTTAAGTAATAATTTCCCCATAATTATTATTATTTTATATTTTATAATCCCCTACTGCAAAGATATGTTTAACGACTGTGTTATACTTTCAAAATTGTTTCATGTAACATTTTTAAAATTCAAACCTATTTATGAGATAATTAGCCAATTAAAATTATAAAAATGTAACATCTATCTAAGATCAGAAATACATCACAATAAAAAAAGCGTTTTGTATTTCTACAAAACGCTTTCGATTTATTTTTAAAACTGACTGTAAATTATAAGCTAAACGCTCCTTTTACTTTGTCAACGTAATCTAATTTCTCCCAAGTGAATAATTCAACTTCAACTTGCTTTGATTCTCCGTTTGGTTGCTCAAAAGTTTTTGAAATCACTTCATTCTTACGTCCCATGTGTCCGTATGCAGCAGTTTCACTGTACATTGGAGTTCTTAATTTCAATCTATCTTCAATTGCATGAGGTCTCATGTCGAAAATTTCAGAAACCTTTTGTGCAATTTCTCCATCAGTTAAATCAACTTTAGCAGTTCCATAAGTATCTACAAAAATACCCATTGGCTCTACAACTCCAATAGCATAAGACACCTGAACCAAAACCTCATCTGCAACTCCGGCAGCGACTAAGTTCTTTGCAATATGACGTGTTGCATAAGCAGCACTTCTATCTACTTTACTAGGATCTTTTCCTGAGAATGCTCCACCACCGTGTGCTCCTTTTCCTCCGTAAGTATCAACAATAATCTTACGACCAGTTAATCCTGTATCTCCGTGAGGTCCTCCAATTACGAATTTTCCAGTTGGATTGATATGATATTTAATATCATCATTAAACAATGCTTGGATTTGAGCAGGTAATTTAGCGATAACACGAGGCATTAAAATTTCTTTAATGTCTTGTCTGATTTTAGCTAACATTTCATCATCTCCCGCAAAATCATCATGCTGAGTTGAAACAACAATCGCCTCTACTCTTTGCGGTACATTATCATCAGAATACTCAATAGTAACCTGACTTTTTGCGTCTGGACGTAAATAGTTAATATCTTTCCCTTCTCTTCTTAAAGCTGCTAATTCTTTTAAGATTAAATGAGATAAATCTAATGCTAAAGGCATGAAGTTTTCAGTTTCATTAGTTGCATAACCAAACATCATTCCTTGATCTCCTGCTCCTTGTTCTTCTTTCTTAGCTCTATCTACTCCTCTATTAATATCATCAGACTGTTCATGAATTGCTGAAAATACTCCACAAGAATTCCCATCGAACATATACTCACTTTTCGTATATCCGATTTTGTTAATTACGTTTCTTGCGATTTTCTGAACGTCTAAATAAATGTTAGATTTTACTTCTCCAGCTAAAACTACTTGACCAGTTGTAACTAATGTTTCACACGCTACTTTTGAATTTGGATCAAAAGCTAAAAAGTTATCTATTAAAGCGTCACTAATTTGATCGGCTACTTTATCTGGATGTCCTTCAGATACACTCTCTGATGTAAAAAAGTATGACATATTCTGTTGTATATTAAAATTAGTAAGTGGAAAGTTGGTCGCAAAAGAAGCCAAACATTACTGCTTTAGCATTTTTTTACGAGGTTGCAATCATCCAAATCTTTCCTCATTAAGTTGCCCGCAAATTTACTATTATTATCTAACTATAAAAATATCAGAGCCAACATATTTATAAAATTGATTTATAGATAAGAAAAACCAATCTTTTTAGGATTGAGAATAGTAAAATAAATTAGTACATTTGTGAGCATTAACGATTAAAGACAAAAGAATGGCATTAGAAATTACAGACACAACATTCGAAGAAACAGTATTGAAATCTGATAAGCCTGTTTTAGTAGATTTCTGGGCAACATGGTGTGGACCATGTAGAATGGTTGGGCCAATCATTGACGAAATTAGTAAAGAATACGAAGGTAAAGCAGTAGTAGGAAAAGTAGATGTGGATGCTAACCAAGAATTCGCAGCTAAGTACGGAGTGAGAAACATTCCTACAGTTTTAGTTTTCAAAAATGGAGAAGTTGTTGCTAAGCAAGTTGGAGCAGCTCCAAAGAAAGCGTACACTGATAAAATTGACGCTGCATTATAATTTAGTATAAAAAATTATTTCATAAAAAAGGTTTGACAAGTGTCAAACCTTTTTTATTTTCGGTAAATGGCGATAAATCTATCTGAATTAAAATCTTCTGAAATTAAAAATTTAGACCTTCTAGCAAAACAAGTTGTTGAAGGTTTTATAACAGGAATGCATAAAAGTCCTTATCACGGGTTTTCAGTTGAATTCTCTGAACATAAACTGTATAACAAAGGTGAAGACACAAAACATATTGACTGGAAGTTATTCGCTAAAACAGAAAAATTATACACCAAGAAATATGAAGAAGAAACAAATCTCAGATGTCATATTATAATTGACAATTCTTCTTCGATGCACTATCCTGTAAAAAAAGTGCAAAATCTCAATGATTTAAACAAAATCGGATTTTCTGCAGTCGCTGCCGCATGTTTGATAGAATTATTGAAAAAACAACGAGATGCAGTGGGGTTAAGCGTTTATTCTGACTCTTATGAATATTACGCTCCAGAAAAAGGAAGTGATCGTCACAGAAAGATGTTAACGCATCAATTAGAAACACTTTTAAACAAGCCAAAAGAAACTAAAACTACAGATACTTATCAATACTTACATGAAATAGCTCAAAAAATCCATAGAAGATCTATGATTTTTTTATTTACTGATATGTTTCAACCTTCAAAAGACAATAAAGAATTATTTGATGCTTTAAGGCATTTGAAATACAATAAACATGAAGTAATCTTATTTCACACCTTCGATAAGGAGTTAGAATATAATTTTGACTTTGAAAATACACCTAAAAAATTCGTAGATGTTGAAACTGGAGAACAGATAAACCTGTATGCAGATAGTATAAAAGAGTCTTATCAAAAAGAAATTGGAAATTTTTTCGAAAATTTAAAAAATAAATGTTTGCAGTATAAAATCAATTATGTTCCTGTAAATGTTAGAGATAACTACAACAAAGCACTTACCACTTACTTGGTGAGCAGAAATAAATTTTAATTTTTTTCAAAAAAAGTTTGCAGAAACAAAAAAGGGTGCTATATTTGCACCCGCAATCACGCAACGGTCTGGTAGTTCAGCTGGTTAGAATACATGCCTGTCACGCATGGGGTCGCGGGTTCGAGTCCCGTCCAGACCGCGAAAAGCTCTCAAAATTTTTGAGAGCTTTTTTTATTCTATAAACTTTCTAAATTTCATCTTCAAAGTTAATCGGAACTTTATAATTCTTTAAAATCATAAAAAGTCATCAATGAAAAACACAATTCACATCGACGGAATTATTCAAAGAAATGATCTAGCTGAAATCAGTGAAAAAGAATTGCATCAAATAATTGACGAACTTACTAAGGTTGCAATAAGACATAAATGTACGTTTGGCTGTTCTTTTGATTTGCTTACAGAAAAAGAATATATAAAATCGCAGGAAGAAAAACAAAAAAGGGGAAGCAATCACCTCTCTCTAAAAGCCTCCCCTATTATTTAATAGTTGAATTAATTCGCGCCGAATTTATTCAAGTGAAACTTTAGTAAAACACGATTTCGACGAATTAAAAAAATTTATGGATTAATAATCGTTTTAGTGTAGACTATTTTTATTTTAAAAACATCGAAAATTCCTTCTTCTTGTACTGATAAAATAAAAGGAGAAGCATTCACCTCCCTTAAATGCCTCTCCTTACTTTTTCAGTTATTAACCTAACTAATTCTCCTTCAAGTTATTTAACAAATAATCAAAATCTTAAAACTATCGATAAACCAAAGTAATTGTATGGATTAACAAACGTTTTAGTATCGTTAAATCATTTTAAACCAAACAACTAGACTTTAATCAACCAAATAAGCTATTAACAATGATAGAATTCCCATTGTAATAAACTGGATGAAAAACCTCACTTCCTTTTGATGTTTTCTAATCAATTTCATTTTCTTCTAATTTTATAATAATTCAATTCTATTCAACACAATAAATTGATTTAAAAAACAAACAAACAGCCCTAATACATGAGCTGTTTGTTTAATTTGGGGAAATATTTTAATTCAACTTATTTACGCTACAAAATTAAAAATGGATATAAATTCTATTGTAAATTAAAAGTTATAAAAATGTAAGCATAAAAAGTATAAACATAGTTTAATTTAAAAGCGAAGAAGAATCATGTACAGTTACTAGGCTTTAACTCTTTTCCTAATAAGAAACCCTACCAATACAATTAATAATACTGTACCTAACCAAACAAAAAGATTGGTTTGTGATCCTTTTGATATAGCCTCATTATTTCCATACACAACAAAACCTGCCCAATAATAAGGATCCGCTAACTTAGTATCCTGATGAATTTCCAGATAGTTTAGTTTAGCATTTTGTAAAGCTTTCGATTTGGGCAATCCTTTTTTTAACTCTTTATAAAACCCTTCCATGATTTGACTTGTTGCATCATCGGGAACCTCCCATAAACTTGCTACTGTAGATGAAACACCCGCAAATGAAAAAGCTCGCTGAAAAGACTCAATTCCTCTTCCTGCACTTTCTTTACCTGTTGCTGTATTACATGCGCTCAAAACGGCTAAATTTGCCTTTAAATTCAATGCGTAAAGCTCATCTAAATATAAATCCTCTTCCACTTTACTGTTTTTCCCAAAAACAAATCTGCTTAACCCTGGAGAATTCTCATTAATCTTTGCATGCATTGCCAAATGTAAATACGAAGCTTTTGATGCTGTATTCACAAACACCTCTTTACTCACCTTTAAACCTGTAAATACTTTAGATGGAAATAAGTCTGATATTAATTTTGCTTCCTTTCTCGCTCCTTCCAAATCAAAAAACTCTCCTCTTGTTGCAAGTAAAAGCTTCTTAGCCTCATAATCAGGAGCGTACACATAAATATCTTCTTCAAGTTTATCAGTCAAATCCTCGGAATCAATAAAACCTAAATTCGAAGAATAGTTCACGTTGAATTGAGAAACAATCGACTTATTGTTTCTATACAAAATCTCAAATGGAATTTTATATAACTCACCATCTGGATTAATTATCAAACTTTTAGTCTTTTGACTAATTTCAGGAAGTATTTTTTTGCTTAATACCTGAGATAAATCATCACTAGTTCTTCTCTCACTGATTCTAAAAGCAAATTCATTCACTAATTCTTTATACTTTTTATCCCAAGGTATTAAAGAGCACTTTATTTGATTATTTGTTATTGAAAAGATTGCTAGTTTATTAGACAAGAAGAAATACTTAATTACCATTTCTTTCTCAGACAATCGCTTCTGCAGTTTTGAAATATCAAAATTATAATCTCGAACTAAACTCAGATTTGGATAAGTCTTTTCAGTAAAAGCAATATGGTTATAAATCTGTTGCTGTATAGAATCTACCTTACCCAAATCCTGTTCTTTTTGAGCAAAAACTAGAGCAGTTTTCAAGTCCAACTCCCGACGAGTAATAGAATCAAGGTTAGAGAGGGCGCTTGTATATCTATTTTGCTTAAATTCTTCCCAAGCTCTTTTATTCATTATGTTTTCGGTACTATTCAAAACCTCTGCAAGAAGATTCTGACCAAAAGCACCTTGCTTAGAAGAAGCTACTAAAACTCCATTTAGTATTTTCCTTAATAACTCATTTTCCTTTTTATTAAATTTAGCTTTACCGTGGCTATTTTTGAATTGAATTAAAGACAAACGATATAATCTTAAAACAATCCTTTTAACCTCTGGATCATCTCCATAATAAAAATCTAGCTTCTCAGCTACTCTACTAAGCAAATTTGTTTGACCGAAAATTTCACTCGGTTTAAAATTACTGTAATCTTTTGCTAATTTCTCTTCTCCAGTATGAACATACTCTATCACTTTGTAGAACGTTTCAAGCGACTCTTTTTTATTTTTTGCTTTTGCTTTAATTAAACCTTTTTGTGCAAGAAAAAATGGTTTGTATGCTTTTACAGGAACAGAATCTAACAAATGATTAATCAACGTACTTGCATCAGTTAATTTATTGGCTTTTGTTAATGCTTTACATTTATTAAACATAAACGAAAAGTAACTCCCAGGATATTTTTTGTTTCTTATTAAATCAATTGATTTATCGATATAATACTCTGCCCTATTTACATCTGAGATTGTAATTAAACTATCTGGTTTGTATCCTAAATACCAATCTCCAATATGATTTAAAGACGTACTGTAGTAAACTCTTTCTTGTACTTTAAAGCTTTTTGAAGTATGAGCTTTTTCAAGTTTCTGCATTGTTGCTTCAATTTCAACACTATCTTTTTTACTACTACCTAGTTTATACAAAAGATACATTTTACGATATAACAATACAATTTCAAATCGCTCGCCATTTCCATCAACCTTGTACTTATCTAAAGCTTCTTTATTTTGATGATATAATTTTGTTGCCAATCTTAAATTCAACTTCGCAGACTCTAAATCTCCCCAATAGGCATATTCGCTTGATAGCAAAATATAAGAATTGACCGTGTAATCAAGTGCACCTACTCCTTTTTTGGGTAAATTTATAAGCAAATCAATTCCTGTTTTTAAACTTTTAATGGCTCTTCCTGTTAAAGTTAATTTACTTTCTGGCCAAGCTTTATCAGCAAACAATCTTCCTTTATATTCAATTCCCTCGGTAGTATTAGGAGAAAATTCAATTCCTTTAGTGGAGCTTTTTATACTTTTCCAATATTCCCCTAAAGAATAATTCCCCTTTGATTGGTAGTAACATAGTTTTGCCAACATCAAACTATCAGCTGTTGAATTAATTTTAAATGTTTTTAAAACGCTATTTCCATAGTCTACTAACTTTTGGTGCGCTTCTTCATTATGTAATTTTTGAGCATGGCTAACTATTGTATCTTTTGGAACTAACTCTGTAGCATTTAAACTCCCGATAACAAAAAGAAAAAATAGCTTTATAGATAAATGTAGTAGTGACTTTTTCATTAATTATTTGACTAAAAACTCTTTAAAAATACAAAAAGCAGCCCATCCAAAAAGCTGCTTTTAACTTAATTTCAAACAATTAGCAATCTCTTATTTTTTCTCAACTTTAAAACTAATTCCAAAGTTGCTTGTTCCACTTAAAAAAACATATTCCCGTCCAAGAACTAGATCATCAATATTAATTTTAACTCGTTCCCATTTACCAATATCTTTCACAATAGAAAATTTACGTTTTAGATTAAATTGAAAATCGAATGTTGCTTTTTTATTGGCAGCTTCTCCTGCCAATTTAAACTCTCGAATTCTATCAACTGTGTATTTGGTTTCGAACCTTGTTGTTTTAGACTCTTGTTTCCCGTTTGGTCTTATAAAATGATATTTTTTTGTTTTCTTATAGTCCCTTTTCACAAAAGGTCTATTCTTCGAAACATCAATAATTCGATTAGGCTTCTTATTCATTGGTCGGATTTGTACTGCACCCGATTTAGATTGAGATTCTAAATAAACACCAGCAGTTCCAAAATACTCGGCTTTACTTGAACCATAAACATTCGTAAAAGTAACTCTGTAAGTTCCCGTATAATTTTTTGATTTTTTAAATTTATTTGAGGAAGTCATTGTGGTTTTCCTCGTTTTTTTAATAGATAAATTTTGAGCCGTTAATGAAAGTGAAGTAAATACGGCTAAAAATATTATAATGACTTTTTTCATGATGATTTAGTTTTGACTGATTAACATTATTTGACTACAAATCCAAAAGTTACTGGGGCGATTTCTCCTTTTACATCTCTCGGAACTACTCCTAACTCTACTTCATATTTTCCCGCTTTTAAAATTCCTAATTTTTCTTGTCCAACAAAGGTTTTCTTAACCATATCATCCCATGAGGTAACCGATAATATTCCTATAAAATCGAACGCCTCAGCAGGTAAAAACATTTCACCAGGAAAATATGGTACAGGAATATGTCGTTTAACCTTTCTTATAGTTCTACCATCTTTTTTTACAACCGTTAAAAAATCGAAAAACACAACAAATTCACCTTCTGCATTCTTATTGAGTTCCTCCGCCTGAAAATTGAAACCAATTTTGTATTTCTCCTGTTTAAACTCTTTAAAAAGATTCACTGCAGATTTTGAAGTCAATTCAAGAGTCATTTTTTGCCTCTTATTAATGTTTAATTCTCCTTTAATATGCTGCGCTGATAATGATATTGATAAAAAACAAATCATTAAAACCCCCAAACTATTCTTAATACGTTTTTTCATTTTTCTCTGTACTATTTCTTTATTTAACAAATCCCAAATCTCTTGCCATTTGAAGTGTGATTTTCTCAAAATCTCTATTCTTAGCCTTTTCTTCTTTATTAAATGGTGCACCTGGTGCTACGATTTCAAGAGTATACCCTTCTAATTTAATTTCAAGCTTTCTTTTTGCTGAAGTAAACAAAGCGGCTTTCCCAACATTTGGTATCCATTTAGCTGATTTTGACATTGATTTTTTCAAAGACCAAGCTTCTTCCCAATTTTCACCTTGCCCAACTGCTTCTGAAATACCACCTTCATCATCGGACGCTTTTACTTCTTTAAAAAGCGTTACCATTCCTGTTAAAAAATTCCAATCTGTACCATCCAAACTCACACGTACCAAACATGTTTTTACCTGTTCGTTTTGCACAAATTTTCCTTTTCCAACAGTCGCAATATTTTCAGATTTTACATTATATAAACTAGCAACTTTATCCTCTTTTATCAAAGCGCAAACGTCTTGTACATTTTTGAAATCTATAAGGTTTCCTTTAAAGTTTTTATTTATAAAAGAAGTATCTCCTAAATCCGAACCAATTAGTGACTTTTTATCTCCAAAACATGAGCTTAACATTGATAAACCCATTACTAAAATTGTTATTTTAAGTGTCTTCATTCTCTTTATTTTTAAATTATCTGTAATCGTTAAATTTTTTCAGTTTCACATTAATATTCCCTTTAACATTTCCTTCTCGCAACACATAAAACTCTTTCATCAAGTCTGATTTTTTCGCCTTACATTTACTCTCTTCTTCTCTCGAAGTAGCTGCTCTTTTTTCCAAACAATCAACCATATGATTTCCGCTAAAAGAAGCTACGAACTCATTTTTATTAAATCTCTTAATATGGAGGATTCCAGAGAAGGCTTTACTCTCGATTTGCTCGTAAGTATTTACAAAATCGATGCTGTAAGTTGTTTTTTCTTCTGGTTCAACAAAAGCAATATTTCCCGAATAACTAGTTTCAACTTGTTTTAATAATGGATCACTCAATTCTTGTAATTTGGCCCCAAATTCATCTGTAGAAATTTTACCCGCTTGGAACTTTTTTGTTAGTTCTTTTATCTGATCTTGAACACTTTTTTTCTTTGTTTCTAAATTTTGTTTTTCTTTTTCGATACGGTTATAATCTTTACTCTCAATTTGCTTTCTCATATTCATATCGTCATCATAACCTTTCTTTAAATTACTCAGACTCACATAAACACTATCTTTTTCCTCAATTGGAAATTTGAATCCGTTTTTAAAACTTACTTCCATTAAAAAAACAAGATTCTTTGGACGATTTACATTATCTGCAACAGTAACATCCCCTCCAGATAATTCATACTTCCCACCATAACCTTCTCTTAACTCTTTCTGAGCTATATAAACTGAGAATTTTTGCGGACTTATATTTGCTTCAACAGCTTCACAGTCACCAAATGACTTGGCATCATATATTACTTTTTGCGAAAGCACTAAATTGACTGAAAAAAGAAATGCGATTGTGATTAAAAGTTTTCTCATATTATTGTTTTATAATTTTTTTATTGATTTTGTTCTTGAATTCATCTTCAACTTGAAGTAAGTATAAACCAGATGGTAAATTTTGAATTGAGAATTCGTGTATTGTATTATTAATTCTGTTCGATTTGTAATAAATTTTACCCGCTAAATCATACAGAACCGCTTTATTTATTACGGCCGAATTTTTGATAAATAACAACTCACTAGTTGGATTTGGATATACGGTAACTTCAGCATTGTTGGTAAAATTATCGACAGAAAGCACAGTTGCATCTTGCGCATTTAAAACAAAACTCCCTGAACCACTTTTTGCTTTGTTTGATGTTGACAATTCCAACCAAACCTGTAAATAATATTCTTGTCCAGCAGTTAATCCGCTAACAGATAAATTACCTTCATCACAATTTAAAGGAGTTGCATCCGTACATGAAGCATATAATGCGATTTTTGAGACCAACGATCCTGCGCTAATTGTTATATTCATGCTTCCAGATTCTGGAGCGATAAAAGAATACCAAACATCATAAACAACTACGCCACTTTCTGCACAGTTTGGATTCGTAGCAGCACCTGAAGCACTTATTGTATTTCCTGGAGTATCCTGTCCAAGCGTAATTGGAACAGTAAAAGAACAATCATCATTTACTGGAGCACAGTTTTCATTAAAATTGGTTTGCATATCAATTTGCGCCCAATTCATATTGCTATAGTTAGCATCATCAACTTCTACACAAGTTAAATTTGAATTTGCAAAGGCAGAAAAATTCTCGTTCGTTATAAGTGTATTGTTCCCATTTTTCAGAGAAATTCCAAGTAAACTATTATCGTTAGCTACTAATCGTGATAACTTTGTATTATTAACAAGATTTAAATATTCAATACTATTTACCTCGCAAATAATTGATTCTAACAAAGAATTTGATAGCGTATTTAATTCTGATAATTGATTTGCGCTACAATTCAAATTGACAAGGTTTGTGTTTTTAGTAATATCTAAAGCCGTGATATCATTGTAGGAACAATCTAAAGTTGTTAAGTTTACAAGCTCAGAAACAGATAAAGAAGTTAATTCATTTCCACTACAGTTTAATGTTGTTAAAGAAGTAAAATTCTCAACTCCAGATAAGTCCGAAATAGATTGAAAACTTACATCTAATTCAGTAAGTTCAGCGGTCAATTCTACAGAAACTAAACCATCTCCAACTATTCCATTTCCAACACTTATACTTTCTAAATAACTTTCAAAATTTGAATCTGTGATAGTAATTGTTTCACCAGTAGATACTTCATCACAATCATTTTTAAACTCTAAATATTCATCAAAACGTAAAGCGCCCGTAATTTTGGTTCTTGACCAATTTTCATTTACATAATCAGCGTCTGAGACTTCAATACAAGTTAAATTCGGGTTTGACAAACTCTCTAAATAGAAGTTATTTAATCCATTTTTAATAGACACATTTGAAATACTTCCTAATTCATTAAAAATTATATTGTCAATACTCGTATTATTTGCAAAATCGAGGTTATCAATTTTTGCACAGTAATACACATAAAAATCAGTAAGACCTGTATTTGTAGAAGTATCAACTGTTTCTAACTTATCGTTATTGCTGATACTCATAAAATTCAACTTTAGTAATCCATTAACATTTATACTTACCAATTCTGTATTATCCTTAATAGTTAATAACTCTAGATCCGAAATTGTAGATAAATCTATTGTTGTTAGTGAAGAACCTTCTATTATAATTCTAATTATTTTGTTCAATCCAGCAATATTGATTGAAGTTAAACTTGCACTACCTGCCGATAAATATTGCAATTCAACATTTGAGGTTAAATCAAAAGTTTGCAATGGATTTCCTATAACTCTTATTTCATTTAAGCTTGTAAAATCCTCTATTCCAGTTAAGTCTTGAATTCCTTTATTATTCATCGACAAAAAAGTAACATCCTTAATATTGTCGGTTAACACATAATCGTCTAATACATCATCCCAACCTTTACTGATTAAGAATTGTTCAAACGCATCATCTGGAACAAATGTTTGTTGAGAAAAAACAATAATTGGGAAGAATATTAGAATAAGTAGTTTTTTATAATTCATGTTTTTACAATTAATCGTTATTCAATAGTTTCGTTTTTATATTCATATATTAGTTTTTCAATTATTTCAAATCTTAACACTTTGAGAAAAAAAATTTTTTCTGTTAATATTTTTACACTAATAAACACTAATGAGTAAATCTATTAATGACATATCGCTACAAGAAGAATTAAGAAATGGCAACAGAAATTCTTTGAAAGAAGTATATGTTACTTATAGAAGTGATTTTTTGAAGTATGCTTTTACCTATAACATATCAGAAACAGATGCTTTAGATATTTATCATGATACTATTATTGCTTTTAATAAGAGTTTTGTGATCAATAAAACCGTACTAGAAAAAAGTTCAGTTAAAACGTATTTGTTCGGAATTGGTAAAAACAAAATTTACAATCACTTTAAAAAATCGAAAAAAGTAGTACTTGTAAAAGATCAAAAGGAAGATGGTTACGACAGTATTTCCATTGAAAGTGTAGAACCTACAATAGAGCAAATTACATTAAGTAATGCTTTAGAGAAGATTTCTAAATCGTGCAAAACACTTTTAAGATTATTCTATTTCAGAAATTTAGATATCGAAGAAATACTAAGAGTTACTGATTATAAAGATGCTAATACAATTAGTAGCCACAAATCAAGATGTATGAAAAAACTTAAAGAGTTAGTTGGAAAATGAGTGATTATAAAAATTTAATACAAAAATACTTTGCTAAGAATTTGAATGATGACGAACAAGCTTTATTTGAATCTTTAAAAAACAGTAATGAAGAATTTATCGCTTTATTCAATGAGCATAAGAATATGCATGCGGCATTTCAAATTATCGAAGATAAAGAAGTTAGCGATTTAATCAATTCAATTGAGAAGGAAAAAGGATCGAGAAACATCATCTTTAAAATCGCGGCGATTCTTACCGTATTTATTACTGGTTATTATTTCCTTTTTTATTCAGGGAATAATTTCGACTCATACTTAGAAGAATATCCAAACGTGCACTTTCCAATTACAAGAAGTGAAACTGAAAATGATATGTATAAAGCTTTTAGTGCTTACGAAAAAAAAGACTACGAATTAGCTATTGAAAAGTTTGATAATCTCTTACTAAAAGACACTACTCCAGAAATTAAGTTTTATAAAGCCATGGCTCTTTTGAATATTGATAAAAAAGAACAAGCATTATCTATTTTAAAAGAATTACAAAACATTGATTTCGATTATTCCGAAGAAACACTTTGGTATTTATCAATCACTCATTTATTACTTGATGAAAAAGATTCGGCTAAATTCACTTTGGAATTGATGGACAAACAACAAATGAAATTCAAAAAAAGTCAGCGGCAAGAATTATTGAACAAACTCAATTAATTTATTGTAATCTTTCGTTTAAATAGTTTTTTGCTGCTTTATAAATTTTATTCACTTCTTTTTTATCGAAGCTGCTGTAATCTTCAAGCGGGAAACAAACCGTTGCAAATGTTTTGAAAAATTTATATTCCTCAGAGGATAAAGACAATAATTTAAAAGAATGTTCTAATACTTTTAACGTTGAACTTAAATCTTTATTCTTCTTTACAGATGGATACACCACATAGCTTCCAATAACTGGATATTCAGACCCTTTGAATGGTGTAATTGGAAAATTATCTAAAACACCACCATCAGAATACAATTCACCATTAATGTCAATCGGATTGAACAAACCTGGAATTGCGCAAGACGCTAAAACCGGTTTTCTTAAATCTCCTTCTTTAAAGTAATGAGTTACTCCTTTATTTAAATTAGTAGTTGATAAATACAAAGGAATTGATAACTCTTCAAATGTATCCTTGATTTTACCATTCAACAATTTAGCGTAGTTATCAGAGTTAAAAATTCCAGCTTTACCAAAGGTTATCCATGAATACTGAAATATATCTGTCTTTTTAAAAAAAGCTAAAATCTCTTTTGTTGAAACACCCGAAGCATACATCGAACCTACTAAGGAACCTGCACTACAAGCGGAAATAGCATGTATTTTTATATTACGTTCTTCCAATGCCTCTAGTAATGCAATATGTGCTACTCCTTTTTCTCCTCCTCCGCTTAACACCAAATTAATAGGAACATTACTATCCAGCTTGTTTAATTTATCAATAGAGCATTCGTACGATTCTTTAATCATATTATTTCAAAGTTTTCATAGTTAATTTCTGGTTAAATATACTATGAAAATTAAATTTTTTCAACCTCTCGAATACGATATGAGCAAAGATTGAAATCAAATGAACAAAGATCCACTTTTAATTGACAATACTTTTGTAATGAACAAAAACGGTAAACATGAAATATTTAAAAAGAGTAATTATATCAATAGCATTTTTAGTCTCTGCAAATGCATTTAGTCAAACAATTTCAAAGAACGCATTAGGTCTTAGAGTTGGTGACAACGATGGTTTCGGAGGTGAAATATCATACCAAAGATATTTATCTGAAAACAATCGATTAGAATTTGATTTAGGTTTCAGAGATTCTAAAAATGTTGAAGCATTTAAACTTGTTGGTTTATATCAATGGGTATTCCCATTGGAAAACCGATTCAACTGGTATGTTGGTGCCGGTGCAGGTTTAGGATCTTTTAATAATCCTGAAAATAGCGGTGCCTTTGCCTTAGTTGCAGGTAACGTAGGTATTGAATACAACTTCAACATTCCATTATTACTCTCTTTAGATGTAAGACCTGAACTTGGCTTTAATGATGAATTTAGTGACGATTTAGATTTAGATATCGCTTTCGGAATTAGATACCAGTTCTAGGTATAACAGATGTTAATCGATACGCATCTTAAAAGTAAAGTATTGAATCACTTAAAAACAGAATACAATATGCAAACTTATACAGCTCAAGTAGCAGACAAACTAAATAATTTACTTGAAAAAAATTATGATGCCGAAAAAGGGTATAAAACCGCGGCAAAAAACTCTAGTAGTAATGTACTAACAGATTTCTTTGAAAGAAAATCGAACGAACGAGAAAGATTCGGACAAGTATTAAAAAATGAAATTAAGTCATTTGGGGAGTTACCAAATGAAGACGGTAGTTTAAAAGGAACCGCACACAGAACATGGATGAATGTAAAAGCTTTTTTAACTCCAGAAAATGATGAAGCTATGCTAGCAGAGGCATTACGAGGAGAGCAAGCGGCTATAGATGAATACAACGATGTAATTACATCAGAAATTAATCTACCAAAAAGCACTAATAAAATATTAAGAAATCAAAGAGATGAAATTTTAAAGGATACATTAAATATTAGACGTTTAGATGACTTACAAAAGCATGTATCGTAATTCCCCCAGTTATATCCTGTCAAAAAGATTTACTTTTTGGCAACCAAAAAGCTTCCATTAAATTGGAAGCTTTTCTTTGTTTTATAATTAACAAGACCAGTACATTTGTTAAATAAATACGTCACGAAATCGATAGCGTAAAAAAATCGAAAAAAAAATTTGGTTAAGAGAAATTAATTTTCCAGATTTGTTACCAACAAAATAACAACGAATAAGTTATGTTACAAAACGTATGGCAAGGTTTCTATTTTTACTTTTACTTTTACAGTAAGAGGAGAGACTTTGTGTTATGTGTTTAGGTAGCTAATAAAACAATATAAATATAAAGTCTCGATTACATCGAGGCTTTTTTTTTGATCTAAAATGAAGAAAATAGCCATTCAAGGAATAGAAGGAAGCAACCACCATATTGTTGCAACTCAATTTTTCGATAACAACATTTCACTAAAAGAATGTTTATCGTTTGATGTGCTTGTTGATAGTTTAGTTAATAATGAATCAGACCAAGCAATCATGGCAATTGAAAATACAATTGCTGGTTCTATTATTCCGAATTACGCTTTAATTGACAAGAATAATCTTCACATTTCTGGAGAATATTACCTACCGATACATCATCATTTAATGGCGTTGCCTAACCAAGATATCTCAGAGATAAAAGAAGTTTGTTCGCATCCAATGGCCCTATTACAGTGTAAAGAATTCTTTAAGCAACATAAACACATAAAATTGGTAGAAGATGTTGATACAGCTGAGATTGCAAAACGAATTTCTGAGAAAAAATTATCGGGCGTTGCTGCAATTGCACCTAAAATCGCTGCTGATATTTTCGAGCTTGAAGTAATAGAAGATGAAATTCAAACGATAAAAAACAATGCTACTCGCTTTGTTATTCTTCAAACTTCTCAACCAGAAAACGGAATAGATTCAATTAATAAAGCATCATTAAAATTTGAGTTAGATCACAAAAGAGGAAGTTTAGCCGCTATTTTAAATGTAATGAGCGATTGCAAATTGAATCTTACTAAAATTCAGTCGTTACCAAAAATCGAAACACCCTGGAAATATGCCTTTTTCGTAGACGTGACTTTTGATGCATATGAAGATTACAAAAAGGCTAAAGCTATTATAGAAATTATGGCTACAGATTTTAAAATATTAGGAGAATACAAAAACGGAAGATCATGATAGAATTTGCAAACCGTTTACAAACCGTTGAAGAATACTACTTCTCAAAAAAGTTAAGAGAAGTTAGAGGATTAGTTGCTGAAGGAAAACCAATCATTAACATGGGAATTGGTAGTCCAGATTTAGCTCCACCAACCGAAGTAATTACAGCAATTACAGAAAGTATGAGTGAAGCTGGAGCTCATAAATACCAAAGCTATCAAGGAATTCCTGAGTTTAGAGCAGCTGTGAGTTCTTTTTACAAATCGAATTATAATGTTTCTCTTGATGCTAATAGCGAAATACTTCCTTTAATGGGTAGTAAGGAAGGAATTATGCATATTTCATTAGCCATTTTAAATGAAGGCGACAGTGTTCTAATTCCAAATCCAGGTTACCCAACATACAGTTCAGTTACGAAACTTGTAGGTTCAAATCCGATTTATTATAATTTAGTTGAAGAGCATAACTATCAACCAAATTTTGAAGATTTAGAGCAAGAGGACTTAAGTAATGTAAAACTAATGTGGATTAATTACCCACATATGCCAACAGGAACTAATGCTTCTGAAAATACGTTCAGAAATATTATTGAGTTTGCTAAAAAGCATAACATTGTTGTTGTAAATGACAATCCGTATAGTTTTATATTAAATGATAAACCTACGAGTATTTTACAAATTGAAGGAGCAAAAGAGATAGCCTTAGAGTTAAACTCTCTGAGTAAATCTTTCAACATGGCAGGTTGGAGAGTCGGAATGTTATCCGGAAAAAAAGAATTCTTAAATGAAATCTTAAAAGTAAAAACTCAGATGGATTCTGGAATGTTTTACGGAATTCAAAAAGGAGCTATTGCCGCTTTACAACTTTCTAAAGAATGGTTTAGTAGCATTAACTCAATTTACGAGACCAGAAGAGCATTAATTCATGAACTTGTAGAAAAATTAGGTCTTACTTGTAAAAAAGATGGTTCAGGAATGTTTGTTTGGACAAAAATTCCGTCTAACCAAAAATCAGAAGATTTTATTGACAACCTCCTTCACAAGTACAATTTATTTGTTGCACCTGGAAGTATTTTCGGAAGTCAAGGTGAAGGATATATACGTTTTTCTTTATGCGTAAAGGAAGAAGATATAAAAACAGCAATTCAAAGGATAGATAATTTAGTGTAGTATGAATGTATTTATAGTTGGTGTAGGTTTAATTGGCGGAAGTTTAGCGCTAGATATTCGAAAAGAATTTGACAATGCTGTCATTTATGGAATAGACAGAAATGAAGATCATCTAGAAGAAGCTTTGTCTTTACAGATTATTGATAAAAAAGCTACAAATGAAGATTTAGCAATAGCTGATATTGTAATTGTTTCTATTCCTGTGGATGTTTCGTTACACGTTATCCCAGAGATATTAAACCATATTCCAGACAACTGTTTGGTTTTAGATGTAGGATCAACAAAAGAATTGGTTTGTGATGCTATAGCTAATCATCCAAAAAGAAGAAACTTCTTAGCAACCCATCCAATTGCAGGAACTGAATTTTCTGGTCCGCAAGCAGCGTTAACAGATTTATATCGAGGAAAAACTAATATCATTTGTGAAGTAGAAAAAACTGCATTCAAATTGCAGGAAAAAGCTTTAGAAATTTTCTCAAAATTAGGAATGCGTATACGATACATGGATCCTAAATCTCATGATAAACATATTGCTTACGTATCACATTTATCGCACATCAGCTCTTTTATGTTAGGTAAAACTGTTATTGAAAAAGAGAAAAACGAACGTGATATTTTCGATATGGCAGGAAGTGGATTTGCTTCTACCGTACGTTTAGCTAAAAGTTCACCAGCAATGTGGACACCAATATTTGAACAGAATAAAAACAATGTTATAGAAACCCTAGATGAATACATTCAAAATTTACAAAACTTTAAAACACTATTAGAACAAGATAATTTTTCAGAGATCTACTCTGAAATGGAAAACACCAATCATATTAAACAAATTTTAAACGGAATTCAAGAAGTAAAGCTTCCTTAAAAAGACAAAAAAATGGAAAATACCAAAAAATTAAGAACGTGGTTAGATGATTTCAAATTAAGTCATCCATTAGTAATTGCAGGACCTTGTAGTGCAGAAACAGAAGAGCAAGTATTAAAAATTGCTCATGAATTGAAAGATACTGATGCAACAGTATTAAGAGCGGGAATTTGGAAACCAAGAACAAGACCTGGAAATTTTGAAGGTGTTGGTGCACTTGGATTAAAATGGCTGCAAAGAGCCAAGAAAGAAACTGGAATGTTAACTTCTACAGAAGTTGCCAATAAAGATCATGTGAAGTTAGCTTTAGAGCACGACATTGATATTTTGTGGATTGGAGCAAGAACAACGGTAAGTCCATTTATTGTTCAAGAAATTGCAGATGCTTTAGAAGGAACAGATAAGATTGTTTTGGTTAAAAACCCAGTAAACCCAGATTTAGCTTTATGGTTAGGTGCTATTGAGCGTTTATACTCTGCAAATATCAAAAAGTTAGGAGTTATTCATAGAGGATTTTCAACGTATGAAAAAACGAGATATAGAAATAACCCGAATTGGCAAATTCCTATTGAATTGCAGAATCGTTTCCCAGATTTACCATTAATATGTGATCCTTCTCATATTGCTGGTCGAAGAGATATCATTTTTGACATCTGTCAGACTGCTTTAGATTTAAATTTTGACGGTTTAATGGTAGAAACTCACTACGATCCAGATAACGCTTGGAGTGATGCGAAACAACAAATCACACCTGATACATTAATCCAAATGATGGTGGATTTAAAAATCAGAAAAGAAACTGATACGGAAGCTGATTATAGCAATGCTTTAAATACATTAAGAACTCAAATTGATGTAGTAGATCATCAATTAATTGAAATGTTAGGAAAGCGTATGAAAATTTCTGACCAAATTGGTGCTTTAAAGAAAGATAAGAACGTTGCAATTCTTCAAACAAAACGTTGGAATGAAATTCTAGGCAAAATGATTCTAGAAGGTGAAGAAAATAATTTAAGTGAAGAATTTGTACTCAGAATATTTAAAGCAATTCACCAGGAAAGTATAAATCACCAGAAGAAAATTATCAATTCATAATTATAAAAAAGCGCAGTATTTGCGCTTTTTTTTATGTACATTTCCATAACCAAACGTCCTATTTTAATGAAACCAATTCATAACATTGATGATGTTATTTCTGTTCTGCAAGACATTATCGATACTTCAATTCAAGAAAAAAGTCCACTAGGTTATTTTGCTGGGTTATATCAAAAAGTAACTATTAAAGTAAAAGAAGGAATTCAAAATGGTGTTTTTGAAGATGGACCAAGAATGGAAAAGCTAGATATTATTTTTGCTAAAAGATATATCGATGCGTACTACGATTACATGCAAAACAAAACAATAACAGCTTCATGGTCGGCTGCTTTTTTATTATCAAAAAAATTTTGGCCAATTGTTTTACAGCATTTACTTATTGGAATGAACGCGCATATCAATCTTGATTTAGGAATTGCAGCAGCTCAAGTTTCAGAAGGAAAACCCATTGAAAATTTGAAAAACGATTTTGATAAAATCAACGAAATTTTGTCTTCATTAGTTACTGATGTAGAAAATGATTTAGCAACCATTTGGCCTTTTCTACGAAAGATTTTAAAATTTACTAGAAAAGTTGATAATTTCTTAGTTGATTTCAGCATGGAAATTGCTCGTGATGGAGCTTGGAGTTTTGCTGTTCATTTGGCTAATACTTCTCCATCTGATTTAGAAAAAGTAATTGAAGTAAGAGATAAAAAAGTAGCAAAGACAGCTTCTTTAATTAGTGATCCTGGAATAATAGCAAATATTATTTTTGGTATAATTAGATTAGCAGAAAGGGGTACTGTTCCTGAAAAAATTAAGGATTTAATGAACTAAACTTCTGAAGAAGATTCAATTTTTATTCTCATCTTTGTTATATGACAGGTACGGTTTATAAATCTACAGGAAGTTGGTATTGGGTAAAAACTGAAGAAGGTAAGTTTTTAAAATGCAGAATTAAAGGAAAATTCCGAATTAAAGGAATTAAAAGTACCAATCCTATTGCAGTTGGTGATCATGTGAAATTTGACATTGACACTAAAAGCGATGAAGAAACAGGAATTATTACAGACATTTTTGATCGCAAAAATTACATTGTACGTAAATCAGTAAACCTTTCCAAACAAACACATATCATTGCTTCAAATATTGATCAAGTATTTTTGTTGGTTACTATAGATAACCCACCAACATTTACCACTTTTATTGATCGTTTTTTAGTGACTGCCGAAGCATATTCTATAGAAGTTGTTCTCGTGTTCAATAAAATTGACACCTATGAAATTGAACAGAAAGCCGAAATTTTATATCTAAAAGATATTTACGAACCTATCGGTTATAAATGTATTGAGGTTTCTGCAGCTGAAGGAACGAATGTCGAGAACATAAAAGAAATGATGACTAATAAAGTTAGTATGTTTTCTGGTCATTCTGGAGTAGGAAAAACTACTTTATTAAATTGTATTGAACCAACTTTGGATTTAAGAACTAAAGAAATATCCGAGCAACACAAACAAGGGCAACACACAACAACATTTGCCGAAATGTTTGATTTGAGTTTTGATGCCAGAATTATTGACACTCCTGGAATTAAAGGTTTTGGAGTTGTGGATATGGACAAAGATGAATTAGGAGATTATTTTCCAGAATTTTTTGCTTTAAAACAAGATTGTAAATTTAATAACTGTATCCATTTAAAGGAACCGCATTGCGCCGTAAAAGAAGCTTTAGAAAATGAAGAAATATCTTGGTCACGATATAAAAGCTATTTACAAATATTGGAAGGTGAAGAAGAGAACTACAGAACCGATATTTTATCAGGAAAATAAAATTTAATGAAAGCCGTAATACAAAGAGTTACGAAAGCGAGTGTAACCATTGAAGGAGAAAAAGTCGCTAATATTCAGTCTGGCTTATTGATTTTGCTAGGAATCGTAAGCGAGGATTCCAAAGAAGACATAGATTGGTTAGCTAAGAAAATTGTAAATCTTAGAATTTTCAATGACGAGAATAACGTGATGAACAAATCCTTATTGGATATAAATGGAGATGTTATAATTGTAAGTCAATTTACATTACATGCATCTACAAAAAAAGGAAATAGACCCAGTTATATTCAGGCAGCTAAACCGGACATAGCCATTCCTTTATATGAAGAATTCATTACCGTATTTGAAAAACAAGTTGACAAGAAAGTACAAACCGGTCAGTTTGGAGCTGATATGAAAGTAGAATTGCTAAACGATGGACCAGTGACGATTATAATTGACACAAAAGACAAAAAATAGTTTTCATACATGACGGATATTAAATATATTTGCCATGGAAAATAAATTATATTAATTTAATCTACATAAAATGAAAAAACTAATCTTATCATTAGCAGTTGTTGCTATCGCATTAACTTCTTGTAAAAGCGAGAAAAAAGTTGAAACTAAAGAAGAAGTGAAAGTTGAAGAAAAAGTAACTGATCCAGTTAATTCGTATAACGTAAATGTTGCAGAATCTTCAATAGCTTGGAAAGGAGATAAAAAAGTAGGAGATGCACACAACGGAACAATCGGATTAGAAAAAGGATTATTCGATGTTGAAAACGGAGTTTTAAAAGCTGGTGAATTTGTAATTAACATGAATTCAATCTCTTGTTCAGATTTAGAAGCTGGAAAAGGAAAAGAGAAATTAGAAGGTCACTTAAAAAACAAGGATTTCTTTGATGTTGAAAAATTTCCAACTGCAAAATTCGTAGTAGCTAGCTCAGAAGTTAAAGAAGGAAAATTACACATTACTGGTAATTTAACTATTAAGGATGTTACTAAGAGTATTACAATTCCAGCTACATTAACTGAAAATGGAAATGATATTACTTTAAAGAGTGATAAATTTAATGTTGACAGAACTGATTTCGGAGTTAAATATGGTTCTGGAAAATTCTTCGACAGCCTAAAAGATAAAGCGATTAACGATTTAATCGAATTTTCTTTTGATTTAAAAGCAAGAAAATAATTATCAATTTTCTATAAAGAAAAAAGCGAGCTACAAGCTCGCTTTTTTTATGAATTCATTTACTTCAAAAATTTCTTTGAAGTATTTTAATATTTTATTCTTTACTTCTTCCACATCTAACTTTCTTCCAAGTTCAGCTTCCATCGAAGTAACAGCTTTTCCTTTGATACCGCATGGAATGATGTGATCAAAGTATCCTAAATCTGCATTTACATTTAAAGCAAAACCATGCATGGTTACCCAGCGACTTGTTCGAATTCCCATCGCGCAAATTTTCCTTGCAAACGGAGTTCCAACATCTAACCAAACTCCCGTTTCGCCTTCACTTCTCACTCCTTTTAATCCATAATCAGCTATAACTTTTATAATAACTTCCTCTAAAAAACGAAGATACTTATGAATGTCAGTAAAAAAATTCTCTAAATCCAAAATAGGATAACCAACTATTTGGCCTGGCCCGTGGTAAGTTATATCCCCTCCTCTATTGATTTTATAAAAAGTAATTCCTTTAGCTTCAAGTTGCTTTTCATTCAGTAATAAATTACTCATATCACCACTTTTTCCTAAAGTATAAACATGAGGATGCTCAACAAATAAAAAATAATTATCCGTTTCTATAGAAAGCTCTTCTCTTCTGTTTCTAATTTTTGTATCAATGATACCTTGAAGTAAATCAGATTGATAATCCCAAGTTTCTTTATAATCTTTTTGATTTAATTCAATCAAATTAACGTTTTTATTCATATTTTTGCAAAATGCCTTACTCTTTAATAGTTATTACTCAAAACACAATTTTAAACTAATGTAAATTAAATTCAAAATGAACAAAATTACACTATTGTTAGTGCTTTTTAGTGTGACATTAATCACTGCACAAAGTTCGTGGAAAAAATTGGATTCGGAAAACAATGTATTCCGAAGTGAAAAAAAATACATGAATGCCCAACCCAAGGATTATTCAATATACCATTTAAACCTTGAAGGATTCAAGAAAGAGCTTACTTCTCAATCTAAAGGATTGAATAAAAAAATAACGTTACCTGGATTCAATCAAGAATCTAACGAATATACTATAAAGGAATATTCAAATTTTACAGAATCTCTTCATCCGAAATATGGATTTTTAAAGACATATGTAATTCAGGGGGTTAAAGATGAAACAGTAACTGGAAAAATTTCTATTGGAACTGATGGAGTTCATATGGTCCTGAACTCCCCTAAAAAAGGAACATTCTATATCGATCCTTATACGAAAGACAACACAATCTACATTGCATATAATAGAAAGGATATACAATACGATCAATCAGATTTTGAATGCTTGGTTAAAGACAATGTTTCTGAAATAGAAAAAAACAGAATTAAAACTAGAAAAAACCCAAATGACGGAAATTTAAGAACATATAGATTAGCATTAGCTTGTACTGGTGAATACGCAAGCTATCATGCAACTCAGCAAGGGGTTTCCTCTGGTACAAATACCGAAAAAGAAGCTGCTGTTTTGTCCGCTATGAACACTGCCGTGACAAGAATTAATCAAATAATGGAAAGAGAAGTAGCTGTAAAATTGGAAATAGTATTAACTGGTGGGAGAAATCCAGTGTTATTTTTAGATACTACTACCGATGGTTACACTCAAGACGATATAAGCTCAATGATAGATGAAAATATTGGAAGATGTAATACTTTAATTGGTCAAACTAATTACGATATAGGACATCTATTCCATAAAGACAATCAAGTTAATGGTCTTGCATATACTCCTTCGGTTTGCTCCAACTTTAAAGCAGGAGGTGTTACTGGTGACGATAATCCAGTTGGTAATGCTTATTTAAATATAGTTTGCCATGAACTTGGTCATCAATTTGGAGCCAATCATACACAAAACAATACTTGTAATAGAAACACGGATACTTCAGTAGAAACTGGAAGTGGATCTACAATTATGAGTTATGCTGGGATTTGTTCTCCAAACGTTCAAGAAGCTCATGATGATTATTATCATGCAATTAGTATTGATGAAATGTGGAATACCCTACAAGCAACATCTTGTGCTACCCTAACAGATACTGGAAACTCTGCTCCTACTGCCAATGCTGGTTCCGATTATACTGTCCCTGCTGGAACGCCATTAGTATTAACTGGAACAGGAACAGATCCAGATAGCCCACGAGGACTTAGTTATAATTGGGAACAAACTGATAATGGCGTAGCTATAATGCCTCCTAGAATAAATAATGTAGTTGGCCCAATGTTCAGATCATTACCACCGAGTAGTTCAAATAAAAGATATTTACCTGACTTATCAACGGTTCTATCAGGTTCTACTTCTTCTACTTGGGAAGTAATCCCTGCATTTGCAAGAGAATTAAATTTTGCTTTTAACGTAAGAGATAATAATTCTGGTGGTGGTTCAAGTGCAAGAGACGATATGAAAATTACGGTAGTCAGTTCAGGTGGTTTTAAGGTAACATCATTAAACTCGGCTGAATCAGTTGATGGAGGAACTTTTCAAACCATAACTTGGGATGTTGCTTCAACCGATATTGACCCTATTAATTGCTCAAATGTTAGAATTAAAATATCAATTGACGGTGGTTTATCTTTCGAAACACTTGTAGACAGCACTCCAAATGATGGTTCAGAAAGTGTATTAATACCAAATACAGCTACCAGTTTAGCAAGAATTTTAATAGAAGGAATTGATAATATTTTCTACAATGTCAATACTTCAAACTTTACAATTGTAAATAATCCAACAGCCTCAGTTGAAAATTTTGACTTTACAAACTTTAACATTTACCCTAACCCATCAAATGGGAACTTTAATATTAAATTTGAAGTTATTAATACAGAACGAGTTGAAATTAAATTATTTGATATTCGAGGGCGAATGGTAAAAACAGAAGAATTTAGAAACACTCCACTTACATTCTCTGAAGAACTTCAATTTAGAGAAATTAATTCAGGAATCTATTTGTTGCAAATTCAGAACGGAAATAAACGAACTACGAAGAAACTAATTATTCAATAATTCAGTAAAACATATAGAAAAAAGCGAACAACATAATTGTTCGCTTTTTTTTGTAAATCTTTTTTTCAAAAAGGTAATCCCTTAAATTTTAGAATCTTTTTGAAGTAATTTCATAAAGTAGCCAAAATTATTCATATTTTTAACAACTGATTTAAACTTTGTTAAAAAATTAACATAGTTTAATAATAATAACGTAAATATTAATACATTAATTTAAGCCCAATGAACAGAATTACATTTGTATTAGTACTTTTTTGCATATCCCTTACTAGTGCTCAAAGTTCTTGGAACAAAGTGGATTCCGAAAATCTAGCTTTACGAAGCGAAAAATCCCTCAGAAAAACGGAACCAACAAAGTTTTCTCTTTACAATTTAAATTTAGAAAACTTCAAAAATGAGCTAACCGCTCAAGCCAAAGGAAAAGAAAAGATTATTTCACTACCTGGTTATCATGGAAAATTAGAAAATTACTCGATCAAACTTACTTCTAATTTTACTGAACCAGTTCACCCTAAATATGGTTTTATTAAATCATATTCAATTCAAGGTATTTCAGACAAAACAGAAGTTGGAAAAATTTCTGTAGGTACAGATGGTGTTCACATAACGATCTTCTCTGGAAACCACCCTACTTTTTATGTTGATCCTTATACAAAGGATAATAAAACATACATTGCCTACAATAGGGCAGACATCGAAAATACAATAAATGATAATCATTGTCTTTTTGATGAAGAGAAAGTAAAAGAAGAAATCAAAACTTCAACTACTTCAAACAGAACTGCTGACGACGGACAACTTAGAACGTATCGTTTAGCTTTGGCTTGTACTGGTGAATACGCTCAATTTCATGTGACTCAACAGGGAGCACCTAGTAACAACGAAACTGCTCAAAGAGCGGCAGTATTGTCTGCTATGAATACAACTATGACTCGTGTCAATGCGATTTACGAAATTGATTTGGCAGTTCGAATGAATATTGTTTTGGTCGGAGGATCTAATCCTCTAATTTATCTAAATGCAACTACAGATAACTTCTCAAATGATAATTCAAACGCATTAATTAACGAGAGCCAATCTCGTTGTGACGCTGTAATTGGAAATGCTAATTATGATATTGGTCATACATTTAGCACCGGAGGAGGTGGATTGGCAGGACTTGGTGTTGTCTGTAGAACAGGTCAAAAAGGAGCAGGGATTACAGGAACAAATAATCCGATAAATGATCCATACGATGTAGATTTTGTTGCACATGAAATTGGTCATCAATTTGGTGCTCCTCACACTTACAACAATTCTTGTAATGGAAATCGCTCTGACAGTAATGCTGTAGAACCTGGAAGTGGCTCTACTATAATGGCTTACGCAGGGATTTGCGAACCTAACGTTCAATTCAACAGTGATGACCATTTTCATGCAATAAGCATAACTAGTATGTGGAATTACATTCAAACAACATCCTGTGCGACAGAAACTCCAACTAATAACGCTACTCCAATTGCAAATGCGGGAGCAGATGTAAGTGTTCCCAAAAGTACACCATTAGTTCTTAGGGGTAGCGCAACAGACACTAACGGCACAAACGGTTTAACTTATTGTTGGGAACAAGTAGATAATGAAATAGCAACAATGCCTCCTGTTTCAGCAAGTACAGGTGGTCCTCTTTTTAGATCTGTTTCACCAACTACATCTCCTGACAGATACTTACCTGCTCTTCCAACGGTAATTGGTGGCTCTACCTTTTCTACATGGGAAGTAATCCCTTCAGTTGCTAGAGAAATGGATTTTGCTTTAACTGTTAGAGATAACAATGCTGGTGGTGGTGCAGCTGATAGAGATGATATTAGGGTAACAGTAACAGATGCAAACCCATTTAGAGTTACCTCTCAAAATACAGCTGTTACTTGGAGTGCAGGAACTACTGAAACTATTACTTGGGACAAATCTACAACAGATCAAGCTCCTATTAGTTGTCAAAATGTAAGAATTAAATTATCTACCGACGGAGGATTAACTTTCCCTATAATATTAGCAGAGAGCACTCCTAATGATGGAACTCACAACATTTCAGTACCTATTAGCGTTACCACTAATGCAAGAATAATGATTGAGGCTATTGATAATATTTTTTATAATGTTAATAGTACTAATTTCACTATAATATCTACAATTCCTGAGTTCAACATTTCTAACACTTCGGGAATTCAATATTCTTGTCAATCAGGTGGAAATAGTGTTGAATATGACTTGAGCTTAGAGTTTGTAAATGGGTTTAGTGAATCAGTTTCATTTAATGCCGTAAACAATCCTTCAGGATCAACCGTTAGTTTTAATCCAACTACAATTAACAGTAATGGAACTGTGAAAATGACTATTTCGAATTTAAACGGGCTTCCTGTAAACCAATACAATGTTACCGTTAATGCAACTTCAACATCAGTTTCTAAATCAGTGGATGCAGAATTAAGAATACTTGATGGAACCTTTTCTTCTTTCGAATTAACATCTCCAGCAAATAATTCAACAAACATAAGTATTTTACCTACCTTAACATGGCAAAATGTAGATGAAGCACTCTCCTATGATATACAAATTGCTACAAATAGTTCATTTAGTAAAGTATTTTTGACTGGTAGCTCCGATACAAATTCATTTACTGTGAACCAAGCATTATCTGGAACAAGCACTTATTACTGGAGAGTAAGACCTAAGAATGATTGTGGAACTGGTAGTTATAGTGCTAGCTTTTCTTTTACTACCTTATCCCCTTCTTATTGCTCATCAACATTTACAGATGATGCTAACGGTGGAGACCACATTACGAATGTAACATTTAACACTATTAACAATACTACAAATAACGATACAGTAGATGGTTATATTGATTACACCAATATTTCAACGGATATAAATGCAGGTGATAGCTATCAAATTAGTGTTTCTTTTGACCCGGATGGATTCAGAGATCATTGTTATGTATTTATTGACTGGAATCAAGATTTTAGTTTTGATGTTTCAACTGAAAGATATGATTTAGGAAGTATAACTGGAGCCGCTGGGACAAAGACTGCAAATATTACAGTACCTAATAATGCAATAAATGGAAATACAAGAATGCGTGTTATTATTCAGTATTTTGATAGTACAAACTTTGTTCTAACTGATGGAGCCTGTGATTCAGATCATGCATCAGAATGGGGAGAAACAGAAGATTATACTGTTAACGTAATAAATACAACTGCTTCTGTTGATGATTTTGATTTTACTAACTTTAATGTATATCCTAATCCTTCAAATGGAAACTTCAACGTAACATTCGAAGTCGTAAATACAGAAAAAGTAAATATTAAGTTATTCGATATTCAGGGAAGATTAGTGGAAGAAAGAGATTATAAAAATATTCCGACTGTATTTTCTGAAGAATTAAATTTAAATGGTGTTAACGCTGGATTATACTTACTTCAAGTACAAAACGGTGATAAACGCACCACAAGAAAATTGGTCATTAAATAAACTAAATAATAAATACAACATTAAAGGCGAACTTACTCAGTTCGCCTTTTTTTTATGACTCATTTCAAAAAATCCTCGTTTACACTTTATGAAATGACCTATAAAATCATTATATTTAACTGACTACAAAAGAATTACCCAACAAAATTGATTTTATGAATTAATAAACCAAAAACTCCCCCATGAACAGAATTATATTTTTCATTATACTTTTTTGCATTAGTGTAACCTATTCACAGGGTTCTTGGAAGAAATTAAATCCTGAGAAAACAACCTTCAAATCGAAGTTATTATTAAGAAAATCCGTTCCAAAAAAATTTACGCTCTACAATCTAAATTTTGAAAACTTTAAATCTGAACTCTCCCTTAAATCAAAAAAAAACGGAAATAGCATTTATCTTCCTAACGAAGAAGGAAAAATCAATGAATACATAATTCAAGAAACCTCAAACTTTACGGATGATATACATCCTAAATATGGTTTCATCAAATCATTCTCTTTAAAAGGAGCTAAAAACCAAACAAAATCAGGTAAAATATCTATTGGTTCGGATGGTGTATTTATCACCATTTACTCAATTGGTAAACCTACTTTTTATATTGATCCTTACACTAAGGATAATTCAACATATATTGGTTATAATAGAACTCAGATAGATAAATATACAAATGAAAACCAATGTTTATTTAATGACGAAGAAATAAAACAAGAACTTCAAAAAACTACAAATTTAAAAACTCCTGATGATAGAATATTAAGAACTTATAGACTGGCTTTAGCCTGTACGGGAGAATATGCACAATTCCACATTAATCAACAAGGAGTTCAAAATGGTACAGAAACGGAACAAAAGGCAGCTGTACTTTCAGCAATGAATACCACCATGACCCGTGTAAATGGTATATACGAAAGAGAATTATCCGTACGAATGAATATTGTTCTGATTAATGGTGAAAATCCATTACTATATCTTGATGCTAATACTGATGGATACACAAATAATTCTACCTCTACTTTAATAAATGAAAATCAAAGTAAATGTGACAGTGAAATTGGAAACAACAATTACGACATTGGTCATTTATTTAATAAACCTGATACTGGTTCAAGTGGTCTTGCTGGATTAGGTGTTGTTTGTAGAACTGGACAAAAAGGTCGTGGTATTACAGGAAGAAGCGCTCCTATTAATGACCCGTTTGATGTTGATTTTGTTGCTCATGAAATTGGACACCAGTTTGGGGCTCCTCACACCTTTAATAATTCTTGTAATGGAAATCGATCTTCATTAAACGCAGTAGAACCTGGAAGTGGATCAACCATTATGGCTTATGCAGGAATTTGCGTTCCAAATGTTCAAAATAATAGCGATGATTATTTTCATTCTTTTAGTATTACAAGCATGTGGAATTACATTCAAACCACATCATGTGCAACCACGGTTAACACTGGAAATACAGCGCCGATAGCTAATGCTGGCAGCGATTATAATGTTCCGAGTGGTACTCCTTTAATTCTAAAAGGAAGTGCATCCGACATTGATGGAACCAATAATTTGAGCTATTCATGGGAACAAATTGACATTGAAATTGCAAATATGCCTCCTGCATCTGGTAATACTGGTGGCCCACTATTTAGATCTCTTCAACCTGCAACTTCTTCTGATCGATATTTACCCCCTTTGGAAACTGTTATTTCCGGAGCAACATCAACAGCCTGGGAGGTTATTCCTACCGTTGCAAGGGAAATAAATTTTTCTTTATTGGTTCGGGATAATAACCCAGGAGCAGGATCTTCGGATCGAGATGATATGAAAATAACGGTAACAGATGCTGAACCTTTTACTGTGATTTCACAAAATAGTGCTATAACTTGGAATGTTGGAAGTACTCAAACTATAACCTGGAATAAATCTACTACTGATTTAGCTCCTATCAATTGTCAGAATGTTAGAATTTCCCTTTCTACTGATGGAGGAATAACATTTCCAATTATTCTAGCAAATAACACACCTAATGATGGAGTTCACACGATTACCGTTCCTGATTTTGAAACTACAACAGCTAGAATTATGATTGAAGCAATCGATAATATTTTCTATAATGTTAATAGCTCAGATTTTTCAATCGTTTCAACCATTCCTTCTTTCGTGATTAACAATAATAGTGGAAAACAAATTGGCTGTAACACCAATTCTTCAATTGTTGAATATGATTTAGAATTAGACTTCAGAAATGGTTTTAATGAAACTGTATCTTTCTCAATTGAAAATGCTCCTCAAAACGCAATAGCTACATTTAGTCCGACTACAATTAACAGTGATGGAATGGTAAAATTGACGCTTTCTAATCTTATTAGTGCGGTTCCTGGGGATTATAATATTACTGTAAATGCAGTTTCAGCAACGGTAAATAAAACAACAAATGCAGAATTAGAAATATCTGATGGTTTTTTAACTGGATTCGCTTTAATTTCTCCATCCAACGGTGCAACTGATGTTAGTATCAATCCAAAATTGGATTGGCCTCTCATTGCTGAAGTTGAAACGTATGAAATTCAAATTGCTACCGATAATTCTTTTAATAATATAATTTTAAGTACAACCTCAACTACCAACACATATACGGTAAGTACATCCTTAAATGGTTTGACAGAATATTTTTGGAGGGTTAGAGCAACAAATTCTTGTGGAGTAGGAAATTATACTCTTCCATATAGTTTTACAACACTCGATCCATCATATTGTTCTTCCTCTTTTTCCGATGATGCTGGTGGTTCAGACCATATAACGAATGTAACTTTTAATTCCATTAATAATACTACTGGTAATGATATTGTAGATGGTTATATCGATTACACCTCAATAAGCACAGACATAAATGCTGGAAATACCTACCAAATCAGCGTTACATTTGATCCAGATGGATTTCAAGATCATTGTTATGTATTTATCGATTGGAATCAAGATTATATTTTTGATGTAAATACAGAGAGGTATGACTTAGGTAGTGTTTCTACAAATCCTGATACGAGAAGTGGAAACATAACAGTTCCAACTGATGCCACTCCAGGTAGCACAAGAATGAGAGTGACTATCCAATATTTTGATAGCACCAATTTTATTTTAACAGATGGCCCTTGCGATACAGATCATGCTTCAGAATGGGGTGAAACAGAAGATTATTCAGTAAATGTAATTAATAACACTGCTAACGTAGATGAATTTGACTTTGCTAATTTTAAGGTGTTTCCTAACCCTTCCGATGGTAATTTCACTATAACTTTTGAAGTTTTTAATTCTGAAAACATTTTAATTAAATTGACCGATTTGGGCGGACGTATCATCAAAGTGAAAACATATAATAACACCGCTGCTATATTCTCGGAAAAACTGCAATTAGAAGGTGTTAGTTCTGGTTTGTATCTATTAGATATACAAAATGGTAACAAACGAACTACACGAAAATTAATTATAAAGTAATACAAAATAAAAAACGCCGAGCTTTAACAAGCTCGGCGTTTCTGATTAATTCTGAAAAACTATAAATTATACGTAACATTAAATGTTACAAATCGAGGTTGTACAATATATATGGATGAACTATTGAAAATCACATTAGAATCGTCTTGGTTCAAAGACTTTGTATTTAATAAGTTCGTCGCCTTTATTTTGTATTCCCATTTACTGTCTCCTTTTTGATAAGTTAAATCTGCATCCCAAAAACTATAATCGTTTAAAGTTCTTGATTGATTTCTGAAGTTATTGTAAGTATAACTTGTATTAAAAACTAAATTATCAGTAATAAATGTGTCAAAATTAATAAATGGGCTGTGTGTTGTAAATGTATTCACAATTCCTCCTTGGTCATATTTATTTATACTTATATTATATCCAACATCAAAATTTGGAAACTCTCTAAAATTCGAGCTAAACCTAGTTCTATAAGCCTGTGTAAATGAATTAGACTCTCTATTTTCATTTTGCCCTGTAAGTCCTGAAAAGAAAAGGTTATTGGAAACTGAATAAGCCATATTTCCTCCTAAAGTAATTTTAAACTTTCTGTAACTTTTTTGGAAGTTTGCATTTGCAGAAATTGTTTCATCAGGGAAAACAGAATTAATCGAACTAGAAACCTGATCTACTCCATTAAACTCAGTAGCTCCTTTAACAGCATCAATTAATTTGCTATAATTAATACTAGCAAAAACATTCGTGTAATTAAACATATTAAAGCTGAAATAACTTAAGTTTACATTATGAGATAATGAACTTTCCAATTCTCTATTTCCACTATACAAACGGTTGTAGTTATTAAATACAAAACCTTCTGCAACTCTATTAATATCTGTAAAACTAACTTGTTGACTATAATTTAATCGTAATGTTTCCGATTTCTTCAAAGCCACCTTAATAGATGCATCTGGAAGTAATTTTGTAAAACTATTATCAAAAACGCTTCCTAATTGCGTGTTTACCGCAGCATACTTATGAGCTGTAAATCCTTGATTGAATGTGAAAATTCCGGTGATAAACTTATAATGTAATCCTGCGTAATAATCATCAAAAGTATATTCAACATCGTTGATGGCGTCAGGATTGTTAATATTGCTCTGATCTCCATTATCTAACACCTGAAAAACATCTGAATTAAATTGTTGATTACTAAGTGTTGTTCCTAAAGTTACATTTAAATTACTTTTAGCGTTTATCACATAGAAGTAATCTAACTTAGCGTCTAACTTATTTGTTTTTACTCTTTTATTCTGAGAAACATCAAATAAAGACTGGTTTGTTAAGCCTAATTGATTGAAAAACGATAATTGTGATAATTGCGCATTATAAAAAGGATCTTCATTTTGCCATAAATGTTGCCCTTCAAAAGCGAAAATATTATTGTCATTTAACGTGTAGTAATAATTCAAATTCTGATTAATAGAATATGGATTTTGACTTGTTAACTGATTAATTGGAACAGATGTGAATGTCCCATCAATTGTAGTTCGATTTGACGTTAATAATTGTGTTTCTTTTTGATCTGAAATCTTAGCAAACACATCATAATCAAACTGATTATCGGCATTTGCTTTATAACTTGAACTTAATTTAATTAAACCCAAATCACTTTGCTGATTTGTGATACTTTGTGTAGTTTCTGTTTCAATTGATTGAGGATCATTCATATTTGGATTTAAGTAATTTCTTACTGTGTTTTCCTCTAAATCTGTATCTGAACCTGAGTAGATTGCAAATCCACTTAAATCCCAATCTTTCTTAGGTGAGTAACTGAAATTTAACGCCCCAAAACGAGATTCAATTTCTTTAGCTCTGTTGTTTCTTAAGGTTAAAAATCCGATATCTGAAGAGGCAACGTTAAAACCTGTTCCTCTTCCTCCACCTCCACGGAAACCTCCCGTGAATTTAAAATAATCACGACGTGTAAAAGGAACTTCGCCAATATTATTGAAATCTGTTATCAGGTTTAAACTATATTTTGGACTGTAATAGAACAATTTCGGATGAACGATGTAACGTGTATCATCAGTTGCCATTCCAATTCCAGCAGAAACTTCTCCAAACCAGAAGTTTTTCTTTCCTTCCTTCAATTTTAAATTGATCACAATATTATCTTCATTATCCGTTACGCTACTCATTTGCCTAACCTCACTATGATTCTTTAAAACTTGTACTTTATCAATTGCATTTGCAGGAATATTTTTTGTTGCCAATTTAGAATCTCCATCAAAGAAATCTTTTCCTTCAACCATTACCTTACTTACAGTTTTACCTTCAACCTGAATTTCTCCATCATCATTTACTTCAACACCTGGTAATTTCTTTAAAACATCTCCTAATTTTTTCTCAGTTCCACTTTTAAAAGAATCTGCATTGTATACAATCGTATCTCCTTTTACCGTAACTGGCATTTTAGAAACAATTTCAACTTCATCAAGCGTATTATCAAAAGTTAATACAATATCCTTTTTAATATCAGATTCTTTTGTTGAAATAGGAACTTCTCCCGATTTCATTCCTACATAACTTGCCTTAATTATATAGTTTGCATTTTTCTCTAAATTCAGTTTATAATTTCCAAAAGAATCGGTAAAACCATAAGAGTCAATTTTTTTAGTTTGCTGATTTATAGCAATCATGTTGGCCATTTCTAGCGTATTTCCACTGTCATCTTTTACTACTCCCGACAGTTTAATTTGGGCACTAGTATGGCTAGCGATCAAAATGATCGCCAAAAGTAATATTCGTTTCATTATAAAAATTTTGGTTATCTAACGTCTAGAATTTCTGCCTCTTCTTCCTCTCCACATATCACGCATCTCTTCCATTTTTTTCTTTACAATTTTGTTGTATTCTTCTCTTGTTACTTTATCTCCCTTAGTTGGCGCTTCAATTTCAACACGCTCTTTAGGATTTAAAACAACTTGTGTACATAAAATTGTTGTTCTTCCTGAGTTAATTTCTAAAATAAGGCCTGGTAATCCCCAGTATTCTCCTGGACCATTACTTACTGGGATTTGAGGTGTATACCAAGCAGTTACTAAAACCTCTTTTGGCATTTCAATATCCTCAGTTACTTTCTTAACATTGGCCGTATCTTTCTTCTTTTCTTCCTTTTTACGATCTCCATCTCTTCCTCTACCACGACCTCTTCTTCTCATATTCTGCCAATCGAACTCATCGGTCTTCTTAAGCATCGTAGCTTTATAACATAAATAGTTTCCTATTTGTTTAGTTTCTCCAGTCATTTCCCATTTTGGCATTTCAGAATTATCTTCAATTAAGAATTTCTTTCCAAAAAACTCACGCTCTTCTAAAAACTGTTTATCGGTAATGCTTTTGTATTGCAACTCTGCCGAAAAACCTCCAAATCTAAAACCTCCTCCTCTACCAGGAGCTTCTAATTTTTCTTCTTCCTTATAAATAGAAGCGCTTTTATTAAACTGAAGTACATACTTTTTTTCAAGCATATTCTTCATTCGCTCCATAATTCTTTTCTTCTGTTGCTCGGACATTTCGCGGTTATTCCACTGCTCTAAGTCGAAGGTAGTTTTTGATTGATAGACTGCTTTACCGTAGAAGTTTTTCTGAGAAAATCCAGCTATGGTAAAGAAAATAAACAAATAGGTTAAAATTGATTTCATGTTGATTAGCTTTATTATGTCGTTAAAGATAATATTCGTTATCGGGTGTTAGACTTAAAAAAAAGCTAAAGGTTTAATCATTACCCTTGAATTTCAATACTTATTGATTCTCCTCCATTTTTTGACTTACGATTATTCTTAAAACGCTCCATCATTTCCTCCGTTTTTTCGCGCATAATCTTATCAAATTTCTCCTGAGATACTTTCTTTCCTTTTTTAGGTTTTTTAATCGTTACTTTTTCCGATGGATTTAAAACTAACTCAGAACATACAATCGTCAATTTTCCTTCATGAACTTCTAAAATTAATCCTGGTAACCCCCAAAACATTCCTGGACCATTGCTTACTGGAATTTCTGGTGTATACCAAACTTCAGTGGTTACAGTTACTTTCTTTTTTGTTTCTTCTTTATCTCCATCTGTCATGGTAAAACTTACTCGTTCTTCTTCTCTTGATCTGGTTGCTTTGTAACAAGTGTATTTACCAATCTTCTTCGTTTCGGCTGTCATTTCCCACTCAGCAGTTTCTAATTTATCTTCAATTAAAAAAGTCTTTCCGCTTATTTCAGTTTTATTTCTGTAAGATTTGTTGTTTACATCTTTGTATAACACATCATTTCCTCCCCCATCTCCAATCATAACAATACTTACTCCTCCAGCCTGCGGTTCTGGTTTTAACTCTTTGTTTTGAGTGTATGTAGATTCTGATTTATTAAAATTTAGTGTAAATGTTTTCTGCGACATTTTCTTTAATTGATCATGCAACTTTTTTTGTACTGCTGAATTTGGCGCATTCTGATCTGTACTTATTTTAATATCCATATTTCTATGGGTTTTATAAGTTGCTTTTCCTTGGAAGTTTTGTGCTCCGGCTATGATTGACAACAAAACTAATGTTAGAAATAATGTAATTCTCATCGTTTTTAATTTTTGTATTTATCTTTTTTGTTATTGATTTTTAGTATAGTTAGACATAATTCTTATCAGCTTATCTAAGTCTTTTATTTTACCTGTGATAATAAAACTTTGTTTAATATCTAATTTCGACTCATCTTTCTCCTTACTTTTTACTTTACATCCTAAAGTAATTTCCTCATTCTCATCCTTATCTTTTAAGGACTCTTTCACTTCATTCCAGTCAATTTCTTTTAATTTATCTATAGAATCCACAGTATAAACCAATAATGATTTCTTCACCTCTGGTCTACTAAACTCATAGTTTGATATAATTTTAATTAATTGGTCAATATTTCCAGCTTTACCAGAAATCAGAAAGTTATGTTTAGATTCTGACTTAAAAACTTCCCCTTTTTTCTTAACCTTAATCCCTAGTGATATTTCTTCATCTTTATCTGCATCTTCAAAAAACTCTTTCGTCTCATCCCAATTAATTTTCTTCACTTCATCTGTAGAATCAACTGTAAACGTTAATGATGTAGTTTTAAATTTTACATTTTTCTTTTCCTGAGCATAAGTATTTAGTGAAATAATTGCTGCGATTGCTATAATTATATTTTTCATGATTTTTTGGTTATTTTGTTTCACGATACAAATATGATTTCAAAAAATAGCTTTCTAGGTTAACGAGTGTTAACTAGTGTTAACCGACTAATTTTGTTAACATTTATAACGTACTTTTGAAGTATGAAATCAAAAAAATATAATTGGATTCTTTATTTCATTACAGCAACTATTATTACCACCATTGCTGTGCAGTTTTATTGGAATTATAAAAATTACCAACAAAACAAACAACGTGTAATGAATGAAATTCAGATAAGTTTAGATAATGCTGTTGAACAGTATTTTGCCGACTTATCAAAGAAAAATTACTTTGCAATTGTTACGGACAAGAAAGATTCTACGCGACAAAATAAAATGCAAAACGTTTGGAAGAACATCTTTTCTAAAATTGACAGTACAAACGGAAAAACAAAAAATACTTCAAGAAAAAAAGATTCTACTTCAAAAGTTGACTTCCAAATAACTTCCATTAAGTTTGAAACAGATGATGAAAGAGACTTTCATAGAACAACCTCTGTAATTGATAGTATTATGTGTGATACTATTTTTGAGCTAGAAAGAAACTTGGACAAAAAAACGCCAATAAAAGGATTTACACAATTTCATAAAGATGGAAAAACAGGAACTCATATTGAAGGTAATTCAGTCTCTGACGTTAGAGTTTTTAGAGGAAAACAAGCAACTGATAGTTTAAAACTAATAAAAGGATTACAAACAATTTTTGTTGCTGTTCAAAACGACTCTATTAATCCTGTTAAAATAGATTCTATTTTAAGAAAAGAACTAACACAAAAGAAAATCAATATTCAGTTTGGTTTTGAATACTTCAAAGCTGATACACTTCGTGCGGATTTTTTACCTGTTCCTATAAAACAATTCGACATCATAGAATCAAAGTCTACATTTCTTGGACCGGACAAACAGTTTAAGATGAAATATTCTAATCCGTCGGCTGAAGCTTTAAAAAGAAGTTCAACAGGAATATTATTATCATTATTATTATCACTTGCTGTTATTTCAAGTTTATTCTATTTATTAAAAGTAATTAATGAACAAAAAGAGCTAGCAGAAATTAAAAACGATTTAATTAGTAATATCACACACGAATTTAAGACACCAATCACAACAGTTTCCACAGCTTTGGAAGCAATTAATAATTTCAATGCAATTGAAGATACTGAGAAAACTAAAAAATATGTTTCAATATCTGAAAATCAAATTAAGAAGTTGCATTTAATGGTTGAAAAACTGTTGGAAACGGCAACACTTGATAGCGAAAAACTACTGTTGAAGAAAGAACAAGTTGAAGTAATTAACTTGCTAGAGAAACTGTCAAACAAACATCAACTTTTAACAACAGAAAAAGATATTCAGTTCTCTTCCAATGCAAACTCATTATATTTAAATGTTGATGAATTTCATTTTGAAAATGCGCTGTCTAACTTAATTGATAATGCTGTAAAATATGGAGGTGATAAAATTGATGTGTTATTAATTTCAGAAAGAGACAACATTACTATAACAGTATCCGACAACGGCAAAGGCATCGACAAAAATCAACAAGAAAAAATATTCGACAAGTTTTATCGCATTCCAAAAGGAAACACACACGATGTTAAAGGATTTGGTATTGGTTTGTATTACACCAAGAAGATTATTGAAAAACATAATGGATCTATCAATTTACAAGCGAATCCTGGTAAAACTGTTTTTAAAATTAACCTAACCAATGAGTGAGAAGATAAAGTTATTACTAGCAGAAGATGAGCCAAGTTTAGGACAAATCGTTAAAGAAAGTTTAGAAACTAGAAACTTTGAAGTGATTCATGCACTAAACGGTGAAGAAGCTTATGAGTTATACGAAAAAGAACAACCTGAAATTTTGGTATTGGATGTAATGATGCCTCGAAAAGATGGATTTACATTAGCAAAGGAAATTAGAGAAGAAAACAGTACTATTCCAATTATATTCTTAACAGCGAAATCACAAACTAAAGATGTAATTGATGGTTTTCAGCATGGAGGAAATGACTATTTAAAAAAGCCATTTTCCATGGAAGAATTAATTGTTCGTGTTTATAATTTACTGGATCGAGTTAACTTAAAAAGAAACTTAGAAAAGATTCCAATTGGAGATTTTACCTTAAATTATGAAAAGCAAAAACTACATTACAAAGACGATGTTGAACTTTTGACTCATAGAGAATGTGAACTCTTATACTATCTTTCTGAAAAGAAAAACGAAGTTTTAGACAGGACTTTTATACTGAATAAACTTTGGGGGAATGATGATTTCTTTAATGCACGCAGTATGGATGTCTTTATTTCTAAATTGAGAAAGAAGCTAAAAAAAGATCCTTCCGTTGAAATTATTAATATTCGAGGTTATGGTTATAAATTAACCTGCTAATCTTAAAAATTATTGAAAATTATATGTAATTTTGACTGCCTAAAAACTATGATGTATGCACATAGCAATCGCAGGAAATATTGGAGCTGGTAAAACTACATTAACCAAATTATTAGCTAAACATTACAATTGGGAACCACACTTTGAATCAGTAGATGAAAATCCTTATTTAGATGATTTTTACGGTGAAATGGAGCGCTGGTCGTTTAATTTACAAGTATATTTTTTAAATAGTAGATTCCGACAAATTCTAGAACTTCGAAAATCTGGAAAAGCTATTATTCAAGATAGAACTATTTACGAAGATGCTCATATTTTCGCTCCGAACTTACATGCGATGGGATTAATGACCAATAGAGATTATGGAAATTATTCTTCTCTATTTGAATTAATGGAAAACTTAGTAACACCTCCTGATTTATTAATTTATTTACGTGCAGATATCTCTACATTAGTTGGCCAAATCCATAAGAGAGGACGTGATTATGAAAGCTCAATAAGTATTGATTATTTAAGTAGATTAAATGAACGTTACGAAGCTTGGATTAGCACTTACAACAAAGGAAAGTTATTGATCATTGAAGTTGACAAACTTGATTTTGTTGATAAACCAGAAGATTTAGGTTACATCATTGACAGAATTGACGCTCAAATAAACGGACTTTTCTAATCAAAGTCTGTTTTCAAAATATGTAAAAACTCACTATTAATTTAGTGAGTTTTTTTTATTTTATCGATCTCCATTTCTACTGAGTAAGTTGTTTTCCAAAAATAAAATTTCTTTTTACTCAAAAAAACACAATCAACTCATTTCAAGACTGCTAAAATAAAACCTTCGGTTACTTTTTATAAAAAGTATCTCCATATTTTATAAATAGAGACTGCATTCACTTCATTTTACGAATTGAGCATTCAATATTTGTGTTGAACTCACAGCCAAATAAAGAGCTAAGTGTTTTGATAAATACAGGATGCTGAAAATGTATTGTCGAACCAAAATCAAATCAGAGTAAGCTAAAAACTAAATTTTATAGAAATGAAAAAATCATTTTTTTTATCGAAAGGATTAGAGAAATTTTCAAACAAACAAATCAATGATTTATCTCTTATCAAAGGAGGCGCAATTCCAGTAGACGATGATGTGATTTACTATCCAACAAGTGGTGGTGGTAAGAAATGTCCTCATGGTCAAGTATGGAGTGATAAACTACAAAGATGTGTATCAATTATAGAAAAAGACGAAGAAACATTTAGGTTCTAAAAGTAGTTTACTAAATCTCTCAAGGAAATTGTAATCTCTTACAATTTCCTTGTTTAAAACAAATCATTCAACATGACTTTCAATTCTTTAGCCTTAAAAATAGCCAGTAGATGCAACTTAAATTGTTCCTATTGTTTTATGTATAATCTCGGAGATACTACTTATAAGAAACAACCGAAATTTATGTCTGCCGAAATTGTAAATCATGTTATAGAAAAAACAAAAAACTACATTAAGAAATATAACAAAAAAGAATTCTCTTTTATATTTCATGGAGGTGAACCTCTATTAGCATCTAAGCAATTTTATATTGATTTCGTTACAAAAGTTAATGAACTGAAAAAAGAACTTCCAAATGTTTCATTTTTCTTTGATGTACAAACAAATGGTGTTCTTCTAGATAAAAAGTGGATAGCACTATTCAAATCTCTAGAAATTGCACCGAGTATTAGTGTTGATGGAACTAAAAAAGCTCATGACATGTTTAGAGTTGATCATAAAGGGAATGGAAGTTATGATAAGGTTTTTAAGAGCGCTCAGCTATTAAAAGAAGAAATGGATTACGCAGACATTGCCTGTGTTATTAACACCAATGAATCTCCTGAAGAAATCTATACTAGTTTTAAAAAAATGAACGCTAGTTACGTTAATTTTTTAATTCCTGATTACACCCATGACAACTTTCCATTTGACAAAAATAAAACAACCATGGCCGACTGGCTTATTGCTCTATTTGATATTTGGATTCGTGATGCAAATCGATTTAAAATCCCTTTGTTCCTGGGACTTCTAAACTCTTTAATGAGAATAACTGAAGACGCTAAAAATGAATCAACCGTTTTAGTTATTGAAACAAACGGTGAAATAGAAGCTATTGATTCTCTTAAAGCTTGCGGACATGGTTTTACCAAAACGGGATTAAATATTACCTCCAATAATTTGGAAGATATTCAAAACACATCACTAGGTAATTTATACTTTAATGATTTAAACTCTAAGCTTTGTAATCAATGTTTACAATGTCCACTAAATGAAATTTGCAAAGGTGGTCGATTAGTTCATCGCCATAGAAAAAGTAATGGTTTTAACAATCCATCTGTTTATTGTAATGACTTGATTAAACTAATTGCTCATATACAAAATTTCTTTATTTCTTGCTATCCAGAGTTACATGAAAAAGAGAATATTGAAGCTATTAATCCCAAAGAAATCATGGAATATCTTTCCAACATTTCCAAGGAAATTGAAAGTCCTTTTAAAAAGGAACTTGAATCATTTTTACAAGAAGAAACTGTTTTGGTTTAAGAAGATTAACCTCTTTTAAATTCACTTAACAAAATAGCCGTTGCGGTTGCTACGTTCAAACTTTCAGTTTCTTGCGTTTTTCCGAACCTCGGTATAGTAAGCTTTTGTTGAATCACCTTATTAATTTCATCAGAAATACCGTTAGCTTCATTTCCCATAACTAGTATTCCTTCTTTCGGTAAATCCGTTTTATAAACATTATCACCATCCATATCAGCAGTGAAACTTGGTAATTCTGAATTTTGAATAAAGCTTTCCAAATCTGTATAAAGAATTTTTACTCTTGTTATAGATCCCATTGTTGATTGAATAACTTTTTGATTATAACAATCAACAGTATCTTTAGAACAAACTAATTGCTCAATTCCAAACCAATCACATAAACGAATGATTGTTCCTAAATTACCAGGATCATTTATAGTATCTAAAGCAACAATCAATCCGCTTTCTTCTATTAAAACTGTTTTAGGAATACGAAAAATCCCAAGTACTTTATTTGGGGTTTTAAAAGTGCTAACTTTTTTGAGTTCTGCCTCTGATATCTCAACTATTTTACTAGTATCTGGTACCTCAACGACTCCAGTTTCAGTTACAAAGATTTTCTCAAGCTCAAGATTAGACGTTAATAATTCATTTACAACTTTTATTCCTTCCGCTATAAACAAGCCGGTTTCTTGTCTATATTTTTTTTGACGTAAACTATTTATTAGTTTGGTTTGATTTTTGGATAAACTCATTGGCAGTTTTTTAACAGCACATAACCATAAAAATGGTATTTTTGACGAATCACTTGATTTTGGTATAAAAATTACGCATACTTTTGATGTTATTTACGTTTATTTAAAAAGTATGACTACTAAAAACGAGCCTAAATCAATGACTAAATGCGAGGCGTAAAGTTAATGAAAAAACTTTCTTTTTACTTTTTATTCATAGTACTGCTAAGTTCATGTAACACAACAAAACATGTACCTGTAAATGAATTGTTATTAACCAAAAACACCATTACAGTAGACAATGTTGAGCGAAAAGATGAAAAATTAAAAGAACTTCTACTTCAACGAACAAATGCCCGTGCTATTGGTCTTCCATTATCATTGTACTTCTATAACTTAGGAAATCCAAAAGGCTCACAAGATGTGGAAGAATGGAAAAAAAATCATCCAAGATGGTATAACACTTTCAAAGATATTTTCTCTGAAAAACAAAGTATTGCAGTTGCTAATTCATTTATAGGTCTCAATCAATGGTATTTAAATAACGGTCAAGCTCCGGTTATAATAAATGATAAAAAAACTAGAAATACTGTTCAAAAATTAAAAACCTATTTTCTAACAGAGGGTTATTTTCGTGCTAAAGTCTGGTCTAAGAAGGATACAGTTAGAGAGAAAAAAGGTGCCATATCTTATTTTGTTGAAAAAAATAAACCTTCATTTCTAGATTCAATATATGTTAATATACGATCAAAAGTATTAGATTCAATATATGATCAAGAAAAGGACAAAAGTTTTTTAAAAATTGGTGATCAATACAAAGATCAAAACTTTATTAGTGAAGCAAATCGATTAGTTAAACTTTTCAGAAACAAAGGGGTTTATCACTTTAATGAAAACTACATTGAGTTTATAAATGATACCTTAAAAAACTACGAACAAACAAAAGTAGAATTAGGTATTTTAGATAGATTGGTTGAAAATGACGGTAATTACATCTCTAAACCTTTCAAAATTCAAAAGATAAAAAATATAAACGTATATACAGATTATAGTTATAACAAAAGAAATGAACCATATTTAGACTCTATTACTCACAACGGAATAACTTATTTTGCACATGAAAAAATACGATATAATCCTAAGTACTTAGGCCAATCAGTATTTATAAAACCAAATCAAATTTATACAGATTCTCTTCGATCTTTAACACAAACACATTTAAGAGGATTACGAAACTTTAAGTCTACATCAATTCGCTATAGCCCTTATAGTAATGATGAAGAAGCTTTAGAGGCGAATATTTTTTTAACACCAAGAGAAAAGTATACAATTGGTGTAGAAACAGAATTATCACGTTCCAATATTCGAAATTTTGATATCTCGGCAAAGTTTTCAATTACAAACCGAAATACCTTTAAAGGATCAGAAATATTTAAATTATCCTTCTCTGGTGGTTATTTCAACTCAAGAAACGGACCTGGTTACGAAATAGGTACAAATGCATCTTTAGAAGTTCCACGATTCATGGCTCCTTTCGGTTTGCACAAATTAGTTCCTAAAAGAATGCAACCTCGAACTATTTTTTCTTCGGGGCTAAATATTCAAAAAAACATAGCTCTTGACAAGCAAAACATTTCTCTTGGTATTGATTACAGATGGAATTTTAATCGGAAAAAATCAATTCAATTAGAGTTACTAAATGCACAATACGTTCGAAACTTAAATGTTGATAACTACTTTACAATTTATAGTTCTGAATATAGTAAGCTTAGAGAAATTGACAATTTAAATCCAAATTTCACACTTCCTGACAACAATCCGGATAACAATTCTGCGATTGTTGATTTCATGAACGATATTCTAGGAGACACAAATTTTAGAACAACCAATCCGCAAGCATATCAAGACAATGCGAACATTTTAAATCGTTATGACATTATCACAACTGACTTCTTAATTCCTGAAATCGCATATTCGTTCACTTACAACAATCAAGAAAGTGTAAAAGATAACGACTTCTCTTACTTCAGATGTAGAATAGCGAATTCTGGAAATGTAATGGGATTATTATCAAATCAAACTAACGAAAACGATCAAAAGACTGTATTTAAAATACCAGTTGCTCAGTATTTCAAAACAGATTTAGAATACAAGAAGTTTTGGGACCTTGGTCAGAATAATATCATTGCACATAGAACCTTACTTGGTGCTATTATAACTTACAATAACTCGGTAATTCCTTTTTCTAGAAGTTATTTCGCAGGAGGTTCGAACGACATTAGAGCATGGCGAACTTATGATTTAGGACCAGGAAGAAGATTACCGGGATTAGAATACAATATTGGTAGTTTAAAGTTTCTTACTTCTTTTGAATATCGATTTGACATTGCTGGTAATTTAAAAAGTGCCATTTTTATGGATGCTGGAAATATTTGGGATATCACCAATTCTTCTTTAGTAGATGAAGAATCTCGTTTCTCAGGATTAAAATCATTAACTGATATGGCTGTTGGAACTGGATTTGGTGTTCGATATGATTTTAAATTTTTAGTTGCTCGTTTAGATTTAGGGTTTAAAGTACGTGAACCATACTTAACAGATAAGCGTTGGTTTCAAAATTTTGGCTTCTCAAATGCTGTCTACAATATCGGCATCAACTATCCATTCTAAAAGGAAAACTTAACTATAACGTAATCGTAATCTCTTCCTAGTTTTCTTCTTTTAAACGATTTTTTGTGTAGTTTTGCTTCTATTCATGACACAAATCTAAAACTTATAAAATGATAAAACCTGGAGTTGCAACTGGACGAGAAGTTCAAGAGATTTTCAAATTAGCAAAAGAAAAGGCATTCGCATTACCTGCAGTAAACGTTGTAGGATCAAATTCTATAAACGCGGTTTTAGAAACTGCAAAAGAAGTGAACGCACCAGTAATTATTCAATTTTCAAATGGTGGAGCACAATTTAATGCAGGAAAAGGATTATCTAATGAAGATCAAAAAGCTGCAATTGCAGGAGCAGTAGCAGGTGCAAAACATATCCATTTAATGGCAGAGGCTTATGGAGTTCCTGTGATTTTACACACAGACCATGCGGCTAAAAAATTATTACCTTGGATTGACGGATTATTAGATGCTAGTGAAAAACACTTCGCTGAAACTGGTAAGCCTTTATATAGTTCTCATATGATTGATTTATCTGAAGAACCAATCGAGGAAAACATCGAAATTTGTAAAGAATACTTAGCTAGAATGAGCAAAATGGGTATGACTTTAGAAATTGAGTTAGGAATTACTGGAGGAGAAGAAGATGGAGTTGACAATACAGATGTTGATAGCTCAAAATTATATACACAACCAGAAGAAGTTGCTTATGCATATGAAGAGTTAATGAAAGTAAGCGACCAATTTACTGTAGCTGCCGCTTTCGGGAATGTTCATGGTGTTTACAAACCAGGGAATGTTAAACTAACTCCAAAGATTTTAAAGAACTCTCAAGAATATATTTCTGAAAAATATAACGTACCAACTAACACTATTGATTTCGTATTCCACGGTGGATCAGGATCAACAGTAGAAGAAATTCGTGAGTCGATTGGGTATGGTGTAATCAAAATGAACATTGATACAGACCTTCAGTTTGCATTTAACGAAGGAATCAGAGATTACATGACTGGTAAAATTGAGTATTTAAAAACTCAAATCGGAAATCCTGATGGTGATGATGTGCCAAACAAGAAGTATTACGACCCACGTAAATGGTTACGTGAAGGTGAAATTACCTTTAAAACTCGTTTAAAGAAGGCGTTTGAAGACCTAAACAACATCGATACATTATAGATATTTAATCACATTTTAGTTTAATTTTGGTAATTAACTTTAGTTTTTTACTTATTTTGCGGGCTAAATAACAAACTGACTAAATACTATAATACATCGTAATATGGCTTGGTTTAAACGAAAAGATAAAGGGATTCAAACCCCTACAGAAGAGAAGAAAGACACTCCTAAAGGTTTATGGTACAAAACTCCTAGTGGAAAAATTATTGACACAGATGAGTTAAAAAGAAACCTTTATGTTAGTCCAGAAGATGGTTATCACGTAAGAGTAGGAAGTAAAGAATACTTTGAATTATTCTTCGATAATAATGAATTCACTGAACTTAACGAGAAGTTAACAGCGAAAGATCCTTTAAAATTTGAGGATACTAAAAAATACCCAGAGCGTTTAAAAGCTGCACAAGAAAAAACAGGATTGAAAGATGCTGTGAGAACTGCAGTAGGAAAATCTCAAGGTAAAGATTTAGTAATTGCTTCTATGGATTTCGCTTTCATCGGAGGTTCAATGGGAAGTGTTGTTGGAGAGAAAATAGCAAGAGCTATTGATTATTCAATTCAAAACAACATTCCATTCTTAATGATTTCAAAATCTGGTGGAGCACGTATGATGGAGGCTTCTTTATCATTAATGCAATTAGTGAAAACTTCCGCAAAGTTAGCTCAATTAGCAGATGCAAAGATTCCTTATGTTTCTTTATGTACAGATCCAACTACTGGAGGAACAACAGCTTCTTTCGCTATGTTAGGAGACATTAACATTGCTGAACCAAATGCTTTAATCGCATTTGCTGGACCGAGAGTTGTAAAAGACACAACAGGAAAAGAATTACCAGAAGGATTCCAAAGATCTGAATTCGTATTAGAACATGGTTTCTTAGACGGAATTTATGAAAGGAAAGACCTAAAAAAACAGGTAAACTTGTATTTAGATTTAATACAAAACCAACCTGTAAGAGCATAAAACAAAAAACCAGCCCAAAAGGCTGGTTTTTTTCAACTGAAAAACTACTATCACTACCTATTTATTTCTTAACGAAATCTCAATGCTTTCTCCATTTGCATTGGTTAAGGTAGCTTTATTATCACACGATCCATCTCCAAAGTCAAGTGTATAAACTTCACCATTTTTTGATATCTCTGTAATTCCGCTTACTATATATTTGCAAGCATATTCTCTTCTTAAGTTTTCTATAATTGTTCCCGTAAACTCAATTCCATCTTTGTTTACAAACTTCCAGCTACCAGAAATTGAATAAACATCATCTCCTCTTAAGAACGTATCATCACCTTCGATTTTCTCACGAGTTCTTGTTCCTTCTAATGTTACAATTTCCCCTGTTGATAAGGTCAAACTTAAATCTACTGTATGAGTAGCTTCTTTATTACCATTTCCGTTTTCTTTTACTTTAACAATAGATTTAGACCCTTCTAACTGATTTCCATCTATCGAGAACTCTTCAAAAGTTACAGACTTTGAATATCCTGTATCTGTTTTTTCATAAACGATAATTATTTTTCCTGCAAATTCTCTTCCTCTTTTACCGACGCATCCTTCTCCAAAATCTAAAGTAATGGTTACAGTATTTTCATTTGGATTCTCTTCTACAGTACGTACCACACAATCAGCAACACTACTTTTACTTTGATCAACACCCTTTCCTAATAAATTGAAATCGTTATCATCATCCTCTAAAACATTATCAATATCAGCAGTAATATCATCTGCTAAAACAACAGCTTCAACATCGTCGGTAGTTAAATCTGTTTCTGTAGTATCTACTCCTTCACTTTCAGAACATGAAGCCAATACTACCATTCCAATAATTGCTAATAGTCGTAAATTAAAAACCTTAAGTATCATAATTAATAAGTATTAAAAGTTAATCTGATTCTATGACTTGAAGATTTAAAAAAGGTTTAATTTAGGTTAGGAAAGATTATTTAATTTAAGCATAACCCTAATTTAAAATTTCAAAAATTAATTGTACATTTGCAACTTCAATGAAATTCATTGGTACATTAAAATTATTTAAACAATATTGGTATGTATTTAACTAAAGAAGTAAAGCAAGACATTTTTGCAAAGCACGGTAAAGGCGCACAAGACACAGGTTCTGCGGAAGGACAAATCGCGTTATTTACTCACAGAATTAATCACTTAACTGAGCACTTAAAAAAGAATCGTAAAGATTTTAACACAGAGCGCTCTCTAGTGAAAATGGTAGGTAAGCGTAGAAGTTTATTAGACTACCTTAAGAAGAAGGATATCAACAGATATCGTGCAATCATTAAAGAATTAGGAATTAGAAAATAATACCTAAATAAAAAGAGGCTGGAATTTTCAGCCTCTTTTTTGTTATCTTTAGCAAAAGTTGTAATTTACCTCAACTTCCATTGAAACAACAACACACACACAACACAACACACAACCTAAAAAATTAATTTTTTATTAGAAAACATTTTATGATTCCAAAAGTATTTAGCCAAGTAATTGAACTTGGAGACGGAAGAACTATCACATTAGAAACAGGAAAGTTAGCAAAACAAGCAGATGGTTCCGTTGTTGTAAGAATGGGAGACACAATGTTACTGGCGACTGTCGTATCGGCAAGAACAGCAAATCCAGGTATTGACTTTTTACCTTTAACTGTAGATTATAGAGAAAAATTTGCAGCTGCTGGTAGATATCCAGGTGGATTTATGAAACGTGAGGCAAGACCAAGTAACGAAGAAATTTTAACTATGCGTTTAGTGGATCGTGTATTACGTCCATTATTCCCAAAAGATTATCATGCAGAAACTCAGGTAATGATTCAATTAATGTCTCATGACCCTGAAGTAATGCCAGACGCATTAGCTGGATTAGCAGCTTCTACGGCTATCCAATTATCAGACATTCCTTTTGAAGCTCCAATTTCTGAAGTACGTGTAGTACGTGTAAATGGAGAATTCATTGTTAATCCAAGTAGAGCTCAATTACAAGAAGCTGACATCGATTTAATGGTTGGTGCTTCAAGTGAATTCGTAGCAATGGTAGAAGGAGAAATGGATGAAGTTTCTGAAGAGGAAATGGCAGAAGCTATTAGAATCGCACATGAAGCAATTAAAGTTCAATGTGAGGCTCAAACTAAATTAGCTGAAGCTGTTGGTAAAAAAGAAACACGTGAATATGAAGGTGAAGCTGAAGATGCCGAATTAGCGGCTAAAATTCACGAGGCAACTTACCAAAAGTGTTATGATATTGCTAAAAAAGGAACTTCTAAACAAGAAAGAGGCTTAGCTTTCTCTGAAGTAAAAGAAGAAGTTTTAGCAATGTTTACTGAAGAAGAATTAGAAGAAATCGGAGATTTAGTTTCTAAATATTTCAGTAAAGCGCACAAAGCAGCTGTTAGAGATTTAACATTAAACGAAGGTTTACGTTTAGATGGACGTAAAACTACAGATATTAGACCAATTTGGTGTGAGGTAGATTATTTACCAAGAACTCACGGTTCATCTATTTTCACAAGAGGAGAAACTCAAGCATTAGCAACAGTAACTTTAGGAACTTCTAGAGATGCTAATATGATTGACTCTCCAACAGTTCAAGATGAAGAGCGTTTCTACTTACATTATAACTTCCCTCCATTCTCAACAGGAGAGGCAAGACCAATCAGAGGTACTTCGCGTCGTGAAATTGGACACGGAAATTTAGCACAACGTGCATTAAGCGGAATGGTGCCAGACGATTGCCCTTACACTGTTCGTGTAGTTTCTGAGGTACTAGAAAGTAACGGTTCTTCTTCTATGGCAACTGTTTGTTCTGGTACAATGGCATTAATGGATGCTGGTGTACAATTGAAAAAACCAGTTTCTGGTATTGCGATGGGATTAATTTCTGATGGTGATCGTTATGCTGTTTTATCTGATATCTTAGGAGATGAAGATCACTTAGGAGATATGGACTTTAAAGTAACTGGTACTGCAGATGGAATTACTGCTTGTCAGATGGATATTAAAATTAAAGGTCTTTCTTACGAGATTTTAGTGAAAGCTTTAAAACAAGCTCGTGATGGTCGTTTACATATCTTAGAAAAATTAACAGACACAATCGCTACTCCAAACGAAACGGTAAAAGCTCATGCTCCTAAAATGGTTACAGTTCGTATTGCTGGAGACTATATTGGTGCTGTTATTGGACCTGGAGGAAAACATATACAAGAGTTACAGAAAGAAACTGAAACTACAATCGTAATTAACGAAGACGAAGCTACTGAAGAAGGAATCGTTGAAATCTTAGGAACTAGTCAAGAAGGAATTGATAAAGTACTAGCTAGACTTCAGGCAATTACTTTTAAACCTGAAAAAGGAAGCGTTTACGAAACTAAAGTTGTAAAGATTCTTGATTTTGGTGCAGTAGTTGAATATACTGAGGCTCCAGGAAACGAGGTTTTATTACACATTTCTGAATTAGCTTGGGAACGCACTAACAACGTAACTGATGTTGTAAATATTGGTGATATTGTTGATGTGAAATACTTCGGTGTAGATCCTAAGACACGTAAGGAAAAAGTTTCTAGAAAAGCTTTATTACCAAGACCTCCTAGACAAGATAAAAAACCTAGAGAGGACAGAAAGCCAAGAGAAGATAAAAAAGAAAACTAGAATTTCTTATTTTCATAAATATTAAAAAAATCGTCAAGTAAAATTGACGATTTTTTTATTTTATACGCAACCTTTTTTATAATTAAAGACTAAAGAATAGAACAAGGATTTTTTTGTCTCAATATGTTTACTAAAACAAATGTTAATCATTCATAAAAAAACAGAAAACGATATTGTTCTGTTTTAAATTGTGGTGAAATTGTAATTATAAAAATTGAAGCTAGAGAAACTAATTAAATCATGTGTTAAAGGTGATATGAATGCACAAAGCATTATCTATAACAGATACAAAGATTCTCTGTTTTCTATTTCGCTTAAATACTGCACTACTAAAGAAGAAGCTAAAGACAACTTACAAGATACTTTTCTCGATATTTTCTTAAATATCAAAAAATACAAACACAAAGGATCATTTGAAGGATGGATGAAAAGAATAGCTATTAACAAAGCTATTGATCGTTACAAGAAAAACACAAAAACTAATCCAATAGATAACTTCAATGTAGAATCAGAAGAAATATTAATTGATAATATTGATGAAGTTCCGTTAAATGTAATTTTATCATTTGTTCAGAATCTTCCAAATCAATACAGATTAGTATTTAACCTATATGAGCTTGACAATTACTCTCATAAAGAAATAGCTAAGCTATTATCTATCTCTACAGGAACTTCTAAATCTAACTTATTTAGAGCAAAGAAGATTTTAAAAGATAACATTGAACAATACCAAAGAAGGAATTAATATGAAGCATAAAAATGACATAGGAAAGGTATTGAAAAACAGATTAAGAGAGCTTAATGAATCACCTGATATTGATATTTGGAATACTCTTGAATCAGAGTTAAAAATTCATAAAAGAAATAGAATCATTAAAAGAATTGCTTTCGTTCTAGCCTTTCTGATTAGCGTATATATTCTTTACGTTATTATTTATAAAAACAAAGAAATACCATCAAGCAATACAATAGAAAATACTGTATACAATCATAATACAACTATTACAAAACAGAATTCTAAAGAAACTTATAATGAACATAAGATAGTTCTTGAAAATCAAAAATTAACGCATGAGACTAATTTAAAACTAGAAAATTTAAATGACAAGATTGACAATAACAGAAATAATAAATCAATCAATAGTACTCAAAAGAAAGAATTCAAAAATCTATCTAAGAAAATTTCGAGTCCCAAAAATAATTATGATTCCATTCAAAAAAAACTCATTAAAAATACTCTAACGAAGAAACTAGAAAAGAAGGATTCTTTAACTAAAAAGCTCACAACAATTAGAAAGCATAATGCTATAAATAGCTCTAAGAACTTTAGCCTTCATGATTATAATCAACAAATTACCTTAAAGGAATTCGATAGTCGTAGTTCTAAAGCAAACAAACACTTCAATGAAACTAAAGAAGAAATCACAAGGTTCAAATCAGAAGTAAATCCTTCAGAAAAACACCATGAATATTTGAAATTAAAAAGTAAAGGTTACTATCAATTTCAACTTTCAACTATTCTGAATGATTCTTTAAACTTAAAAACCATCTCTAAAGATTCAATTAAAAAGACTTCAAGTCGTTGGAGTATATCTGTAAATGGTGGTATAAATCAAATTAACACTAATTTAAAGGAGAATATTATTCATAATAATCTTATTGATACTAAAAATAATTCTACCACGGAATCGTATGGAATTCGTTTAAACTATCAATTAAACGACAAATTTTCCTTGCGTTTTGGTTTACAAAAACTATCATTCAGATTTAACACTTCTAACATAGCAAATACCAACCCAAACATACGTATTGACTCAATTGTAAACACAAATAATGTAATACCATTAATATCAACTAGCGATTTAATAACTAAATTAAATAACTCCTCTTCTTTTGAGCTAAACGAGATTAGTAATTACCTCGAATTTCCTCTTGAAATTAAATATAAACTTCCGAAAGTTGAAAATCTTAGCTTAATAGCAGGTGCGAGTTATTTACATCTTTTAAATAGTGATGTTCATGTTAACTCAAATAATGGAAATCAGTTTAAATTGGCTAAATCCCTAGATGCACGTAAAAGTCTCTATTCATTAAACTTTGGTGTAGGATACGATATTCGACTTAGTAAAAACTTTTATCTCAACTTAGAAGGATTTTACAAACAATATTTAGGGCTTTATGGTTCTAATGGAACAAATTTTAGCACACACAACTTAAATTTTCAAGCCGGATTTACATTTAAGTTCTAATCTTATAGTTCATTCTTAGAGACAACTTTATTCTTAAATAACCTTAAAAACTGTTAATCCATATTTCTTAACGCAACCCTTTCATTTTTTTTAGACTTCTATATAGAAGGAAAATTAAAAGTCTTTCTTATTTAATATTAATCATAAAAAATCTAACATGAAAAACGTTGCATTATTCTCTATCATCTCTATTTCGTTTATACTTTTTAATTGTCAAGATCCTTACAATTTAGATTTACCTACAGCCCCTAAAACACTAACTTTTAATGATTCTATCATTGATATAGACACCATTATTGATATCGATACAATTCCGCCATTAGACACTATTCCTAGCGATACAATATTTCCGCCTGACTCATTAGCTATAAGTTCAACCATAAATCCTAATGATATTTCAAGAGCTTACAAAAACGCAGAATATTTCGAGAAATCCTATAATGAATTAATGGAAATTGCTAGTATTTCACATGAGGAATTACTTAACTAATAAAACTGTATAACTGAAAACATATTTTCTGAAGTAGCTTATTTTGACCCCAAATAAAAACTTTATATTATAATATTCGTTAATAAAAAACGGTCTAAAATTAACATTAATAGTATAAGGTTTTGTTTCTTTGCTCTACTAAATAGCTACTTTGAAAATACAACGTATTACATACTTATCGTTAGGCACAAATCAAGGAAATAAATTCAATAATTTACAAGATGCAATTAATTTAATTGCTGAAGAAATTGGAAGTGTTATAGACATCGCTTCTATTTATGAAACTGCTTCTTGGGGTTTTGATAGTGATAATTTTTACAATACTTGTATTAAAGTTTCAACCTATTTACCTCCGGAAGAACTCATTCAGCGATTATTAAAAATCGAAAAAGAATTAGGACGAGTTCGAAAAGAAAGTAATGAATATGCCGATCGTTTAATTGATCTTGATATTCTTTTATTTGATGATGAAATTATATTTTCTAAAAATTTAATTGTTCCTCATCCAAGAATGTTAGAGCGTAAATTTGCTTTAGCTCCGTTAGCAGAAATCGCAAATACTTTAATCCATCCTATTGAAAAAAAACAAATAGGTATTTGCTTAAAGAATTGTTCAGATACTTCGGAAATATCAGTAATTGATAAAAAGTTAAATAGACCTATTTCGATTGCTGAAAAATACAATTACATAGCTATTGAAGGAAATATTGGAGCTGGAAAAACAACGTTGGCTAATATGATGTCAGATGAGTTTAATGCGAAAATAGTATTAGAACGATTTGCTGACAATCCTTTTTTACCAAAATTTTATAAAGACGAGGAGCGCTATGCTTTTCCTTTAGAAATGAGTTTTTTAGCCGATCGTTACCAACAACTTTCTGATGATTTAGCTCAGTTCGATTTATTCAAAAACTTTATCGTTTCAGATTATTACATTTTTAAATCATTGATTTTTGCTCAAGTTACACTTCAGAATGATGAGTATAAATTATATCGTAAAATGTTCGATTTAATGTACAAGGAAATTGTAAAACCTGACTTGTATGTTTATTTATATCAGAATACAGAAAGACTACTTCAAAACATTCAAAAAAGAGGTCGCGCTTATGAGCAAAATATTGAAGCTGCATACTTGGAAAAAATCCACGATGGATATACCAACTTTATTAAAACACAGCAGGATTTAAATATTTTGGTTATAGATGTTTCTGAACTAGATTTCGTAAACAATAAAGAAGATTACAAGGCTATATTACAACAAATTAAAAGCCACTCATAATCGCTTTAAAAAACCTCTAAAACAAAGCCTGTAATTGTTTTTCAATATCCTCACATTCCTTAATGGTACCTTCGCTATAGTTTCTATTTCGAAGCTCATCATTTAATTCATGTAAAAATCGATTTAAACCAAAAGAAACTTTTATCAACTTACCTCTTTCCTCTTCCGTTTTAGAGTAAGACCATCTTTGATAAACCTTGTCGGCATAATCTGTTAAAACCTGATTGAATTTAATTAAACGTTGCTTTTTTTGAAGTAAATCATTATCAATAGCAACATTCTCATATGTTTCATTTGATTTTTTTCGCCCCAATAAAAAATTAAAAAATGACATATTATAAATTTTTGTGTAACTCTACTGTTTAGACTCGAATACGAATGCAAATGTTACGCCAGAATTGAACTTTTTTACAAAAATATAATTTTAATCTAAAAAAAAGTACGGTTTCTCCATACTTTTGGTAAGGAAAAACCGTACTTATCAACTTATTATGAGTTGTTTACTTATTGATCAACTCTAATTTTTCAGCGAAATAATCACAAAAATCACGCATAGTAGCGCTCATTTTTTCATCGTTTGTAGCACGTTCAAAAGTATCAGCCATTGATACTAATGTTTGATGAAAAAACTGTTTCATTTCATCTACTGGCATGTCCTTGGTCCATAAGTCCATACGTAATGTATCTTTTTGTTTATGATCCCAAACAGACAACATGATTGCTTTTGAAGCTTCATTAGAAATTCCACCGTCTTGCGCATTCCAAGAAATTTCTTCCGGAACTCTATTCTCATCTAATCCAACTTTAAATTTTATTTCTGATGTATGTACTATTGCCATTATCGTTTCGGTTTATACTTTGATTTTTTAAAAATAATATCCTCTTCTGTTCTTAAAAGTTCTGGCAAAGATACGTCATTATTCTCCATATAAGACCTAACAATTTGCCAACCAATCCAAACTCCAATTCTACCTGGAGACAAGTTATCTTCTCCTAAATAAAACTTTGAAAATGGAGCTGTATCTAAAAAGCGTTTATTCAATTTAGAGTTTGTATCATACAATATTTCTCTTTCAATAAAATACTTCCAAATATCTTCTTCAGAGGAAGTCGCCCAGTCAAACTTCTCTTGGGTATATCCAATCTTTTCTCGATCCGAAACATTGGGTAAATACGCATCTAATAAGACCATTTTCTTTCCTTCATATATCATTTTATTGATGAAACTGCGTTCGTTATTCGGATTCATTTGTTTATTAATGATTGCGTTAGCAACATCTACTATAATATGTTCTTCTCTATTATTTTGACGTATATATTCAGGAAAGTCAACATAAAATTCATGTGTTGCTCCCAAGTAACAATCGAGAGAAATTAATAATAAACCTGAATCAAAAAGAACCCGATTTTCATAATCTACATTTGTTAGCATTGAAATAACAACTGGTTCTTGAAAATTTTCATCATAATACTTTATGTATTGAAAAAGCTGTTCAAGTTCTTTTTCTAATGAAGATAAGTTCGGATATATTTTTTGGGTTTCAGCGAATAACTCTTGCTCATCCTTATTCTGAATTTTATTCAACCAAACAGAATCAATATCATGTGGAAAGAACATTGGGTATATTTCTTTAGTTTTTGATAAAGTTTCGGGTGTAGAATTATAAAAATCCACATCAAAACGAGCCAACTTTAAATCAACATTAATATTGGAAACATCAACTTCTAGTTTGTTTTCGTTTTTACAAGACATAATGAACAATGTCATCAATAAAAAGGAGAATATTTTTCGCATTAAATAGCTATCTTTACGTTACAAATAATAAACTTCGAATTTACTAAAATCGTATAACATGAATACTCCGAAAGTTGCTGAACACATAATAAATTGGTTAAAAGATTACGCAGTTAATGCTAAAGTGAATGGTTTTGTGGTAGGAGTTTCAGGGGGAATTGATTCTGCTGTTACTTCAACATTATGTGCTAAAACTGGTTTACCAACCTTATGTGTTGAAATGCCAATTCACCAAGCGCAAAGTCAAGTGAATAGAGCTCAAGAACATATAGCGCAATTAAAGGAACGTTTCTCTAATGTTAGTGATGCGAGAGTAAATTTAACTTCTACGTTTGAAGATTTTAAAACTGTTGTTCCAGCTGTTGATGCTTCTCCAAAATTAGATTTGGCTTTAGCTAATACAAGAGCTCGTTTGAGAATGACTACTTTATACTATTTCGCTGGTTTACATGGTTTATTAGTTGCTGGTACTGGAAATAAAGTAGAAGATTTTGGTGTAGGATTTTTTACTAAATACGGAGATGGAGGTGTTGATTTAAGTCCGATTGCCGATTTAGTAAAATCTGAAGTATTCGCACTGGGTGAACACCTAGAAGTTCCTGAATCAATTCAAAAAGCACAGCCTACTGACGGTTTATTTGGTGATAGCCGAACAGATGAAGACCAAATTGGTGCCTCTTACGATGAATTAGAATGGGCCATGGAAATGCAAAATGCAGGTAAAAAAGTGGAGGACTTTGTTGGTCGTGAAAAAGAAGTATATAAAATTTATACTCGTTTAAATACTATTAACCAACATAAAATGGTAGCTATACCTGTTTGTGAAATTCCTGGAGAACTAAAGTAAATTTGCAGATACCATAACCTGCTTGATTTTCTTGTAAGCTCTCTTCTTGTGCCCGTTAGAAATTTGAAACGGTAATTCTATAAACAATAGAATTAACTTGCCTATTTGAAGCAATTTTCTCATAGTTTTTGATTTAGTTTTATTTCTGTTTCTTTTCTTTAGGGGACCTCAATTTACTAAAAAATAATTGGTAGTGTGAAATTATTATCTATTTTTTAGTGATTTGTAAATTTTAGATTAAAATTTTCAATCTAAAACATCCTTTATGTTAATTTTCTAAAAATAACATAAAATAGTCTCGCAAAGATACTCAGTAATAAAACAGTTGAAGACAAGAAAATCCCCCTTCTTACTCAGAAAAAAAACGCTAAACTACCCGATTTAACTTCTCGTAAAGTAATTTTTTAAGCTCTATATAATTTGCTACTTCCTCAAAATCAAGTGATTTATCTTCTTCTTCACTCTCTTGAGCTTCAGTAATTATAGCATTAATTTTAGTTTCAATTAATACTCTTCTTAGGTTCAAAATTGCATCCGTAACTAATTTTGGAAGAATCTTCTCTATAGCAGTTACAAACACTTCCTTTCGCTCCCAATCACTCAACTCATACTTTTCCTCATCCATTAAAATATTCGTAACTAAACTAGACACTGAACCATTTTCACTTGCAATTAACTTATCAATTGAGATTTGTTCATCTTGATTTAATTGATGAATAATTTCATAATAAACATCACGGAAAGTTTCATTGGTAAACTCTATCTCATCTTCTTGTAGATTCAAATACAACTCATTAGAAACTGTATTTGTATACTCTTCTTTTTCTATAATTGGACGTCCGTATTTGTCTTGTGAATGCACCCAATTCACCAATTCAATCTCTTCATTACCAAAAAGCAATAAAATCCTTATAATCTCCTGTTCTAAAAGAAATAAGCTATCAATTTTTGGCTTTTTTGCCTCTTCTCGAACTGGTTTTAATTGCTTTGTAGTAGCATTCGAATATCGATCCCCTTTTGTTCGATCTTTTTGTCCTTTATTGATTAATTGAGCAAGTTCACTAAAAATAACCCTTTCTGAAATATCCATAATACGTGCACATTCTTGAACATATACTTCTCGTTGAATTCCATCTGGAATTTTAGCGATACTCGTTACAATATCACGAATTAAACCAGCTTTTTTAACAGGATCGTTTTGTGCCTCTTTCATTAATAAAGACACTTTAAACTCAATAAAATCTTGTGCTTTTTCTTCTAAATATTTCTTTAATTCGGCATCTGAATTTGCCTTTGCAAAACTATCAGGGTCTTCACCTTCAGGAAAAGTAACAACTCGAACATTCATTCCTTGTTCAAGGATCAAGTCAATACCTCTTAAAGATGCCCTAATTCCTGCCGCATCACCATCAAAAAGAACAGTAATATTATTTGTTAATCGATTAACTAAACGAATTTGCTCAGGTGTTAAGGCTGTTCCCGAAGAAGCCACAACATTCTCAATTCCAGATTGATGAAATGAAATTACATCTGTATAACCTTCTACTAGAAAACAATTGTCTTGTTTTGCAATTTCCTTTTTTGCTTGATAGAGACCGTATAAGATTTTACTCTTGTGGTAAATATCACTTTCAGGAGAATTTAAATATTTAGCAGCTTTCTTATCGTTGGTCAAGATTCTTCCTCCAAATCCAAGTATTCTTCCAGACATACTGTGAATTGGGAACATAACTCTTCCCTTAAAACGATCGAACATTCTATCTCTTTCTCCACCTTCTTTTACAATTGTAAGTCCAGTAGATTTCAAATATTTAATGTCATAACCTTTCTCTAAAGCCGCATTTGTGAAGTTACTCCATTCATCTTTACAGTATCCAAGATCAAACTTTTCAATTGTATCTTCTCTAAAACCTCTTTCTTTGAAATATGATAAACCAATTGCTCTTCCTTTTTGAGTGTTCATTAACACATCATGGAAATAATCTTTAGCGAATTTAGAAACCAAGAACATGCTTTCTCGTTCATTAACTTGTTTCTTTTGTTCTTCACTCTGTTCCGTTTCTTCAATTTCAATATTATACTTTTTAGCCAGCCATTTAATAGCCTCTGGATACGAAAAATGTTCGTGTTCCATTAAAAAAGTAATAACATTTCCTCCTTTTCCGGTACTAAAATCTTTCCAAATTTGTTTCACAGGAGAAACCATAAAAGACGGAGTTTTTTCGTCAGTAAACGGACTCAATCCCTTGAAGTTACTTCCCGATTTTTTCAATTGGACAAACTCCCCTATTACCTCCTCTAAACGAGCAGTTTCAAAAACTTGATCTATGGTTTGTTTGGTAATCATACTATAAAGATAAAAAACCTCGCAAATATAAGATTTGCGAGGTTTATTCTATATTTTTTTATTGTTTTAAGACGCCGCTTTTAATTTTTGAAGTGCTTTTTTAGTAAGCTTTTCTTCAGCATAATCTTTTGTTACTTCGAATTCTTTAATATCAGAACCTGGTAACTCAAACATTGCATCAGTTAAAATTGCCTCACATAAAGAACGTAAACCACGTGCTCCTAAACGATATTCAACCGCCATGTCAACAATATATTGTAATGCATCTTCAGTCATTGAAAAGTCTACATCATCCATTTTAAACAATTTCGTGTATTGCTTAATAATAGAATTCTTTGGTTCGGTTAAAATTGCTCTTAATGTTTTAGCATCAAGCGGGTTCATATAACTTAATACTGGTAATCGACCTATTATCTCTGGAATTAAACCAAAAGATTTTAAATCTGCTGGGATAATATATTGTAATAAATTTTCCTCATCGATTTTATCCTCATCAATTGAAGCACTATAACCAACAGCTTGCATGTTTAAACGCTTACTGATGATTCTATCGATTCCTGAAAATGCTCCACCAGCAACAAAAAGAATATCCTTTGTATTTACTTGAATAAACTTTTGTTCTGGATGCTTTCTACCTCCTTTTGGAGCTACATTTACTACGGCACCTTCAAGCAACTTTAATAGCGCTTGTTGAACACCTTCTCCAGAAACATCTCTTGTTATCGATGGATTATCACCTTTACGAGCTATTTTATCAATTTCATCGATAAAAACAATACCTCGTTCAGCTTTTTCAACATCATAATCAGCAGCTTGTAATAATCTGCTTAAAATGCTTTCCACATCTTCACCAACATAACCAGCTTGTGTTAAAACAGTCGCATCTACAATAGAAAATGGTACGTTTAACATTCTCGCAATTGTTCTTGCTACTAATGTTTTACCCGTTCCCGTTTCTCCTACTAAAACAATATTTGATTTTTCAATCTCTACACCATCTGAAGGTGCTTTGGCTTGTAATAATCTTTTATAGTGATTATAAACTGCCACAGACATAGCTTTCTTAGTTTGCTCTTGTCCCACGATGTATTCGTCTAAAAACGATTTTATCTCAATTGGTTTTTTAAGAATTAAATCATTTGAAAGACTTGTTGTTTTCGCCTCAGCTATTTCCTCTTGCACAATTCCGTGAGCTTGCTCAATACATTTATCGCAGATGTGTGCATCCATACCTGCAATTAGTAAATCTGTTTCCGCTTTTTTACGCCCACAAAACGAACATTCTAAATTTTGATCTTGTGACATTTTATTATTCTATAACTACTTTTATTTCTTACTTCACTTCTATTCAGAAAATTACTTTCTGCTTAGAACTTCATCAATCATTCCGTATGCTTTAGCCTCGTCAGCTTTCATCCAATAATCACGATCAGAATCTTCATGTACTTTATCGTAAGGCTGACCAGAATGCTTTGAAATAATATCATATAATTCTTTCTTAAGCTTTCCAATTTCCTTTACAGTGATTTCCATATCAGAAGCTTGACCTTGTGCTCCACCTAAAGGTTGGTGAATCATAATTCTTGAATGAGGTAATGCAGATCTTTTACCTTTTTCTCCTGCACACATTAGAACAGCTCCCATTGATGCTGCCATACCTGTACAGATAGTTGCTACATCCGGTTTAATGAATTGCATTGTATCATAAATTCCTAAACCTGCGTAAACACCTCCACCCGGAGAATTAATATATATAGAAATATCTTTGTTTGCATCAACACTTTCTAAAAATAAAAGCTGAGCTTGAATGATATTCGCAACTTGATCATTAATACCTGTTCCTAAAAAGATAATACGATCCATCATTAAACGAGAAAACACATCAAATATAGCAACGTTAAGCTGACGCTCTTCGATAATATTTGGTGTAAGTCCAACAGGATACATACTACTCATGATTTTATCATAATAAGTACTACTAATACCTTGGTGTTTAGTAGCGTACTTTTCGAATTCTTTTCCGTAATCCATTATTTAGATTTTGTTTAAAAGTTACAAAGGTTAAAGATACGGAAGTTTTTATTCGTTGACAAACCAACTATAATTAGTAAACTATTAGAACGCTCCAAAATTCTTTTCGAACCGGAACATGAAGATTACACTTATGTGCATAACTGGTTTATCTAGAGAAAAATAATTCCTTACAATCGTAGCATTTAAATTTCTTCTTATTTAAAAACCATAATTTATCGAATAACTTTCTTCGTTTTCTTCTTACAGCACCAGAATTACATTTTGGACAATTCATAACTGATTTACTTTTGAATTTAAAAACTAAAGAAATGAAAGAAATAAATAGGTGGACTAAAAAAATATACGAACGTTGGTTTCTGGCTTCCGAAATGCAATTTATCAGGTATAAAAAAAACCAGTATCTCGAGATACTGGTTATCCATACTACTTTATAGTTGGGTAATAATTCTATATGTAATTAGGGATTACTCTTAGGATTATTCTAGGGAATTATAACCCAGTAGCATTTACTACTTTCTTACACTACAATATTACTATAAAAGTGATATTTACAGAAAAAACCATGGTAACAAAAAGTAACAACCTCATATTTTAACAAAAAGTGGTTTTTAATCAGCTTATTATCAACAATTTAAATTCTACCTAAAATAACTTTAGTTTTCTTAATTGGAATATAAAACATACTATTTAAGATAGTTTAAATTGTAAAAAAACAGCAAATTAAAGCGTTTGAATGTATTTTTCGAGTTCTTCACTCTTAGGAATTTCCATTTTTTTACGGATTCTATATCTAACTGCTTTTACAGAATCAGTACTTGAATTTCGAATAGAAGCAATTTCTTTTATTGAAAGATTCAGACGAAGTAAAGAACAGATTTCTCTCTCGGTTTTGGTTAGATTTGGAAATTTATTTGAGATATTTTGCTCAAAACTTTTATTAACTTCTTTAATCTTATCCTGTAGTAGAGATAATTTATTTTCAGTTATTATTTGTTGCTGAAGTTTAACTAATAATCGATTAGCGTAGCGCTTTATACTATTATCTTCAGATAACTCTTTGTCATCTTTAATTTGCTCTGTAAAACGTTTGATAAACTCCAATCTCATTGAATTATCGGCTATCAAATTTTTTAACTCAGTCTCAGAGGCTTTAATTTTTTGGCTTAAAATTTCTTTCTTAAGCTTTTCTTTCTCTAATTGATCACTAATCCTACGAGATCTCTCTTTATAATTCCTTCTAAAAAGAATGGCTGTAACTATACTGAAACATAGAATTACAATCAAAAGTGTTCCGTAAAGTTTAATTCTTAATTCCTTTCTTTCATTTATAATTTCTAGTTCTTTCTTCTCCTTTTCAAGTTCATTCCTAAGCTCTATTTCTTTTATTTCGAGATCTTTATTAACAATCAATGTAGAATCTGAATAACGTTTATAAAACGTATGACTTTTGAAAGCTTCCTTAAACATTCCTAAATCTCGATAAATCCTACTCTTTGCGCGATAAGCATTTGTAATATGTTTCTTGTAACCAAACCTTTTTGCAAATAACAACGCCGAATCAGCGTATTTTAAAGCATTATCATAATCCTTAAGCATCCTATATTCAAAAGAAATATTACTATAACCAGTAACGATATTATTTCGTTCATCAATTTTTTTTAGAAACTCTAAACACTTCAAATGAATTTCCAGCGCTTTATCATACCTTTTTTGACGACCATACAACATCGCCATATTACTTTGTACTTCATTAAGTTTAATGGAGTCATTTAATTTTTTAAAAATATCTTGAGCCCTATTATATGAGTATATTGAAGAATCATTTTTGTGTAAAACTCTGTAAACTCCACCTAACATGTTATAGGATCTTCCGATAGTATTAGCGTCACTAATTTTTGTAGCAATGGCAATTGCTCTGTTGAAAATAGTAATAGCTTTACGTGGGTCGTTTAAAAATCGATATAAAATACCAAGATCTACTAATACAGAACCAACTTTCTCACTATTCCCTTTTGTATCGTAAATCATTTCAGAAGCAAGGAAAGCATCTAAAGCTTTACTGTAATCACCTCTTCTCCTATATAAACGACCCATCTGATGAAGAACATGAGCTTTTTCCTCTGAATCGTTATCTTGGATTAAGGACCAAGCTTCGTCATAAAAGTATTCAGCCTTTACACCATCTTTATTTCTAAATTCATCCCCTGCATTAAGTAAGGATTTGATTTTATCCTGATCATCTTTAATCAGTTTGATTTGTTCCTTAAAACTATTGAATAAACTATCAGTCGCCTGAGCTTTAATATTAAATAGTTTTAATATTAAAAGAATTAGTAAAAAAGTTCCCCTCATAGTCTAAATATAAAAAAAACCAGCAAAATTGCTGGTTTTTTTATATTTATGAGGTTTTATTTTCTTATCCTCCAAAATCATCAAAACGGATATTTTCATCATCAAGACCAAAATCTTCACCCATTTTTTGTACTGCTTTATTCATTAATGGTGGACCACAGAAATAAAGTTCTAAATCTTCAGGACTTTCATGTTTAGATAAATATTGGTCTATTACAACTTGGTGAATAAAACCAACAAATCCATCTCCTGATTCATCATTAATATCTTTTTTAACTTTCCAGTTATCTTGTTCTAATGGCTCTGATAAAGCTAAATAGAACTTGAAGTTTGGAAAATCTTTTTCTAATGCTCTAAAGTAGTGGATATAGAATAATTCAGCTTTAGAACGACCTCCATACCAATATGTAACTTTTCTTCCAGTTTTTAAGGTTCTAAATAAGTGATAAATGTGTGAACGCATCGGTGCCATACCAGCTCCTCCACCTACGTATAACATTTCAGCATCAGATTCGTTAATGAAGAATTCTCCATAAGGTCCTGAAATCGTTACTTTATCACCAGGTTTTTGGTTAAAAATATAAGACGATGCTACACCTGGGTTTACATCCATCCATGCATTTTTAGCTCTATCCCATGGCGGAGTAGCGATACGTACATTTAACATGATTTCTCTTCCTTCTGCAGGATAAGAAGCCATAGAGTAGGCTCTTTCAACTATATCGTCATTTTTCATGACTAATGGCCATAATCCAAATTTATCCCAATCTGCTTGGAATTTATTCGGCTCTCCTGGATGATCATCTGGGTGAGCAGTAATATCCATATCAGAATACTTAATCTCACACTTAGGAATTTCAATCTGAATATATCCTCCCGCTTTGTAGTCCATTTCTTCCGGAATTTCAACTACAAATTCTTTAATAAAAGTTGCTACGTTGTAATTTCTAACAACAACAGCCTCCCATTTCTTGATTCCAAAAATCTCTTCTGGAATAGAGATATCCATATCTTGCTTCACTTTTACCTGACATGCTAAACGAATACCATGTTGTAATTCTTTACGTGTAAAGTGAGGAGTTTCCGTTGGTAAAGCTTCACCTCCACCAGAATTTACATGACACTCACATTGAACACAAGATCCACCTCCACCACATGCAGATGGTAAAAATATTTTCTCATTACCTAATGTAGATAATAAAGTTCCTCCTGAAGCAACTTCTATAGTTTTCTCTCCATTAATAGTAATCTTAACTGGTCCAGATGGAGCCAGCTTTTGCTTTACAAATAATAATAACGCAACTAATAACAACGTAATTGTTAAAAACGCGATTACTGTTATTGCAACTGTTCCTCCTGTACTTACTTCTAAAAACATCATTATTCTGTAATTTCTTTAGTGTTAGTTGCTAATTTCTCTGCATCCTCTTTAGCTTCTTCCTTCTTTTCAACTTGAACTTCAGCTTGAGTTGCTTCTTTCTTCTTACCTGCATCATCACCACCTGTTAACATTCCACCGAAACTCATAAATCCGATAGCCATTAAACCAGTAATAATAAATGTAATACCTAATCCTCTTAATGGACCTGGTACTTGAGAATATCTAATTTTTTCACGAATAGCAGCGATTGCTAAAATTGCTAAGAACCATCCAATTCCTGAACCAACTCCATATACTAATGATAATCCTAAAGTTGGAATCTCTCTTGATTGCATAAATAAAGAACCTCCTAAAATCGCACAGTTTACAGCGATTAATGGTAAGAAAATACCTAAAGAGTTATATAATGCCGGTGCAAATTTCTCAACGATGATCTCAACTAATTGTACCATGGTAGCAATTGTTGCGATAAACATGATAAATGATAAGAAACTTAAATCGTAACCCGCATATTCTTCACCTAACCAAGATAAAGCTCCTGGCTGTAATAAATATTGATCTAATAACCAGTTAACTGGCACTGTTACAGCTAATACGAAGATAACTGCCGCTCCTAAACCTACTGCTGTAGATACCTTTTTAGATACTGCTAAGTATGAACACATTCCTAAGAACGTAGCAAATACCATGTTATCTATAAATATTGACTTGAAAAATAATTCTATATGTTCCATAATCTTATTTTATTGAAACGCTATGCGTTTAGTCTTCAATTAATGCTTTGTTTCTACTACGTTGTACCCAAATGATAATACCAACAACGATTAACGCCATTGGAGACAATAACATAAATCCGTTATTTTCATATCCTAGAGCGTATAAACCTGTCTTTTCAATTGGATCTCCTAATACTTTAATTCCTAATAAAGTACCAGAACCTAACAACTCTCTAAAAAATCCTACAATAATTAAGATTGCAGCATATCCTAAAGCATTTCCAATACCATCTAAGAATGATCTCCAAGGTCCATTTCCTAAAGCAAATGCCTCAAAACGTCCCATGATAATACAGTTGGTAATAATTAATCCGACGAAAACGGATAGTGTTTTACTCAATTCGTAAGCAAAAGCCTTTAATACCAAATCAACAATAATTACTAAAGTAGCAACTACTATTAACTGTACGATAATTCTAATTTTAGATGGAATAATATTTCTCATTAAAGAGATTACCACGTTACCTACTCCTAATACAAATAATACAGAAATAGACATTACTATTGAGGCTTGTAATTCTGCTGTAATTGCTAAAGCAGAACAAATACCTAATACCTGAATCGTAATTGGATTATTATCCGCTAACGGGTCAGTGATTAACTTTGTGTCTTTCTTTGATAAAAGTCCCATAATTATTTTAAAGTTTTAAAGTAAGGTACGTATAATTTCAACTCAGACTTAATCATAGCAGCTACACCGTCACCAGTAATAGTAGCTCCTGCAATTGCATCTACCTCATTATCATTTTTATCTTCGTTCTTAGGATCTGCATTAGATTTAGAAACAGCGATTCCTTTAAACACACCATCGCTCATTAAATCTTCTCCAGTAAAATCGTCCATAAAGAAACGTTGCTTAATGTTAGCTCCTAAACCAGGTGTTTCTCCTTTATGATCAAAAAACACACCTTGAACTACCATATTCTTATCCATAGCAACGTATCCCCAAATTGCATCCCATAATCCTTTTCCTCGAATAGGAGCGATGTAGAATGTTTGGTTATCTTTTTCTCCAACAAATAAAGGTAATTTTCTAGTTTTCCCTTCTTTTGCTAAAGCTTGTTGCTTTTTAACATCTATTAAATATGCTTTTCCATCTTCTTTTGGAACGTTATTCTCAATAACAATTTGTTTTGTGATATACTTTCCAAAAATTTCTTCTGCTTTATCTGCAGCTACAAAATTAACGCTAGTTTCATCATTTTCGTTAACTCCCATTGCATACAAAATATTTTGCTGCTTCTCAACCTTTTCGTTGATAGTAATTAATGGTTTTGTTAATGAAAATATAGAAGCTAATAATGCACCTACAACCACAACCATTCCTACTGCGAATAGTACCGTGTACCCATTACTGTCTGTTTTGTTACTCATAATTAGGCAGTTTTAGCTTTTAAACGTTTTAATCTTCTTTTTACATTTCCTTGAACCACGTAGTGATCAATAGTTGGAGCAAAAACATTCATTAATAAGATTGCTAAAAATACTCCTTCTGGGTATGCTGGGTTGAATACGCGAATCATAATCGAAATAAATCCGATTAAGAACCCGTAAATCCATTTCCCTTTATTTGTTTGAGAAGCAGTTACAGGATCTGTTGCCATATAAACAGCTCCAAATGCTAAACCTCCAATAATTAAATGCTCATACCAATCTGCGCTCATTAATCCGTAGAATTTACTAGTATCTGCAATGATTCCGTTAGAAGCAATTAAGTTGAAAATTAATCCCATTGCTGCAGCTCCTAAGAAAGTAGAAACAATAATTCTCCAGCTTCCAATTTTTGTAAAAATTAAAAATGCCGCTCCTATTAAAATTAAAAATGCAGAAGTTTCTCCAACAGAACCTGGAATAAATCCGAAGAACTTATCAAACATTGAATATGCCACTTCCTGATTTTGTGCATAACTACCTAAAATAGTTTCTCCAGAAATAGCATCAGCAGTACCAGCTTTGGCTACAGCATCATGAACCCAAACCTTATCTCCTGACATCCAAGTTGGATATGCAAAGAATAAGAATGCACGAATCGTTAATGCAGGGTTTAAGATATTCATTCCTGTACCACCAAATACTTCTTTACCGATTACTACTCCAAATGCAACAGCAACTGCTAACATCCATAATGGTAAATCTACAGGTACGATTAAAGGAACTAACATTCCTGTTACTAAGTAACCTTCCTCTACTTCATGTCCTTTGATTACCGCAAAAATAAACTCAATAAGTAATCCAACTCCATAAGAAACAATTACTAATGGAAGTATTTTAACAATACCAATCCATAAGTTATCGAAATTCCAGAAATTAGAAGAAAAGAAATTTCCAGCGATGCTTTCAATTTCACCTGACGCTAAATGATGTTGGTAACCAGCATTAAACATTCCAAAAATCAAACATGGAACTAATGCCATAATTACCGTATTCATTGTACGCTTTAAATCGTCAGCCGCTTTAATATGCGTTCCACCATGAGTGGTTTCGTTCGGTAAATATAAAAAGGTATGGATTGCGTTAAACGCAGGAGCCATTTTTGTCCCTTTATATTTCTCTTTTAAATTATGTAAATTTTGTTTTAAGCCCATATCTTATCCTAGTTCTTTCATCATTAAATCTAAACCTTCACGAATAATTTTCTGATGTGGTTGTTTAGATACACAAATAAATTCCGTTAATGCAAAGTCTTCTGGAGCAACTTCATACGCTCCTAAACCTTCCATTTCATCAAGATCTTTATACATACAAGCTTTTAACAACTGCATTGGATAAATATCTAAAGGAAATACTTCTTCATAAGAACCAGTTACTACGAATGCTCTGTGTTCACCGTTAGTATTGGTATTTAAGTCATATTTCTTCTTTGGATTTAACCATGAAAAAGTTAATGCTCGTGATGTTGATATTTTATTAAACACAGGTTTATTCCAACCGAAGAACTCATAATCATCTCCTTCTGGAATTGCTGTAATTTGATTATCGTAATATCCTAAGAAACCATTTTCATCAACTTGTAATCCAGATAATACATTACCACTGATAATTCTTGTATTATCATTAGAAATATTATCTTTTACAACATCAGAAATTTGAGCTCCAGCAACAACTGTTACATACTTAGGCTCAGCAATTTTTGATCCAGTTAAAGCAACTGTTCTTGTAATATTGAATTTCCCAGTTAATAATAACTCTCCTATAACCACTAAATCTTGTGGCGAAACTACCCAAACAACCTCTCCTTTGTTAATTGGATTAACTTGAGCGATTTGGGTACTTACGTTACCCACTGGGTGCGGTCCAGATACAGAATGTAACTCAACTCCTGAGATTGATTTTAATGGAGAATTAGAAGTTCCAACAGAAACGTGAACTTTACCTTCTGTTAATTTAGTTAAAGCTGTTAATGCAGCTTGTAACTCAGCTTCTTTTCCATTTAAAATGTAATCATAATCAGCAGCTAGTGGAGCACTGTTATACCCAGAAACGAAAATTGCTTTCGGAGCTTGGTTAGGATTTGCTACAACATCGTAAGGACGTTGTTTGATAAATGGCCAACATCCAGCGTTGAATAAGTGATTTTTCACTTCTTCACCTGACATTGAATTTACATCTACCTTTCCAAAATCTTTGTACTCTTGTGTTCCGTTAGTTGTTATTTTTATTTCTAAAACTTTTCTACGAGCTCCACGAACAATTTCTGTTACTTTACCACTTACCGGACTTGGAAATAAAATACGCTCGTCACTCTTGTTATAAAAAAGAGCTTCTCCTGCTTTTACCTCGGTACCTTCTTTTGCTAAAATTTTAGGAATTACGCCGTGAAAATCATCTGGCTTTACTGCAAAAACACTACCTAAAGAAAGTTCGGTAGTTACCTTATTTGCCTCGCCAACGAGCTTGATATCAAGCCCTTTTTTTATACGGATGTCTTTTGACATAGTAACTAATGTATTTGATTTTCTTAAAAAACACGCAAATTTAAATATTTAAAAAATGACTTGTAATCAATTGACGCTATATCTTACGAACAACATCCTTATTTATATTTATTCTAAATAATTAATTGTGATTTGGCTTACATTTTGATATTTTTGTATACTATGTTAAAAAATCTTGGTTTCATCCTACTACTATTCATTGGCTTAATCTCACAAAGTCAAAACATTAAAGCGGTTCAATTACTTCCAGCAAGCAAACAATCTCCAATACCAATTGTTCCACTTGGAAATGTTTTAGAGTTATCTTTTGATGATTTGGACGCTGACAACAAAGATTATCAATATAAAATTGAACACATGACCTATGATTGGAAACCTAGTAATTTACAAGCTAATCAGTATATCAATGGATTTGAACAAAATTACATTATTGACGTGACTAACTCGTTCAATACACTACAGAGCTACACTCATTATAAAATACAAATCCCAAACCAGAACACAACAATAACCGAAAGCGGAAATTATTTAATTTCTATTTTAAATGACGATGACGAAGTGGTATTTTCGAGAAAATGTGTCTTCTACGAAAATCTAACAACAATAGGAGTTAATGTACTGCGAGGGAGAAATACCATCTCAAACAACTCTGAGCAAACTGTTCAGTTCATTATCAATCACAAAGGATTAAACATTAACAATCCTACGCAAGAAGTTAAAATTCAGTTATTACAGAACAACAACTGGAACACTTCCATCACAGATATCGACCCTCTTTTTCTAAGACCTAATCAGTTAATTTACAACTACACGGAAGAAACTAATTTCTTCGGAGGAAACGAATTCTTATTCTTTGATAATAAATATATTCGGAACACAAATTTAAATATCGCCAAAACAGTACGAGACGACATCTTTCATAATTATTTATACACAGACATTGAAAGAGCATTCAAACCTTACACTTACAACCCGGACATTAATGGAAACTTCATTATCAGAACACTAGACGCTGAAGACACAGACACGGAGGCGGACTATGCGATGATGCATTTTTCGCTGGAAGTCAATCAACCATTTAAAAACAAAGATGTGTATGTTTATGGTGCCTTCAACAACTTTGAACTTACCGAAGATAATAAGTTACAGTACAATGACAATGAAGGAGTTTACCAAGGAGAAATTCTACTAAAACAAGGATTTTACAACTACACTTATGTAACAGTTGACTCAGACAACTCAATTGATTTGACCGAAATAAATGGCTCATTTTTTCAAACAGAAAATGAATATACTCTTCTTGCATATTACAAACCTTTTGGTGCTTTATTTTACAGAGTAATAGGAGTAGGCAATGGATTCTTTGATCAAAACAGATAAGCCCTAAAGTTGTAACATTGAAGAAAAAAGGTTACTTTTAATTCATGTTTCAACAAATAACTAAAGGAATTAAAATTTCAGTAAAAACGGTTTACAACGGAATTATTTATCGCGGATACGTTCAGCATCACGCGTTTAGTTATTTTATTACCATCAAAAACAACTCAAAAGACACGGTACAACTACTAGAAAGATTTTGGACAATTCATGATTCTTTAAACGAAACGGAATATGTTGAGGGCGAAGGTGTGGTTGGGCAAACTCCTATCATTAAGCCTAATGAAGAATACAACTATCGCTCTAACTGTTTTATAATTTCATCGATTGGCGCAATGGGCGGGAGCTATAAAATGATCAACACAAGAACCAACAATGAATTTCTAGTAGAAATCCCAACTTTTCAACTAATCACTACACCTACGCTAAATTAAATGGCTAAAAAGAACAAACTAGCTGTAATTAAAGATTCTAACTGTTTAAATTGTGGATATCCTTTTTCGGGACATGAATTTTTTTGTCCAAGTTGTGGACAGAAAAACAAAGGAAGCCGAATTACTTTTGGAAATTTTATAAAAGAAGTATTTGCAGGATTTTTCTCTTGGGACACTAAATTCTGGAGAACATTAATCACTTTAATAGCAAGACCAGGTAAGATATCATCCGATTATGTTGAAGGAAAAAGAGTACGCTATGCAAATCCTTTTAGGTTTTATATAACCGCTTCGATTTTATTCTTTTTAGTTTACGGTATTAATGAAACTTTAAATAACTTTCAAGAAATAAACAGTAAAAGCTCATTCTCTAAAAAGAAAAACAATAATATTGAATTAGACTCGATCAATAGAATTATAAATAACGAGATTGCTAAAACCCAAAAACCTTTAGATTCGACGCAACTCGAACTCGCAAAACAACTCAACATTCCTCTCAACGATTCACTTGCTTTAAAAAATAAACCGAGAATTTCATTTGGTGGAAGCACTCGTTTGGATGACTACATTAAATTCAATAGAAAATATCCTGACATCAATGCGTATACAGCTTTAGACAGTTTAAAACAAGATAACACACTTTTTAATCGTTTCTTATATAACAGAGCTATTTTAGCAAACTCATTTTTCAAAGAACAAGGTAAAAGAAAAGAATTTGTAAGTAAAATGCTATCCTATGGATCCATTTCATTATTCATTTTACTACCTATTTTCACTTTATTTCTAAAGTTCTTTTATATCAGAAGAAAATACACCTATGTAGAACATTTGATTTTTGTTTTTCACACACAAACTGTATTCTTCTTACTGTTAACAATCTTAATATCTGTAAATCTTTTTACCGAAAATGTAGGGCCGGAGATTTTTATAGGCCTCTTTTTGATTTATTTATTTATCGCTATGAAGAAGTTTTATAAACAAGGGTATTTTAAAACTCTTATAAAGTTTATAATGGTAAATTTTGTTTATATGTTTTTAGCAGTAATCGGGATTACATTTGTTGGCTTACTATCATTCGCTTTATTTTGATATGACAAAAGGCTTGTTTCATTCTTAAGTATATCATAATACTGCATTTCCAAAACCTTACTTTTCTTTTTAACAGAAGTAACACTGACAGTCTCCACGTATGGTCTTTTCATTTTTAATGAAATTTCTTCTCCGTTTGATGTATCTAAATGAAAATTCAGAATACTCGACTGTTTAATTTCTTCATTTTGATCTAACCAATCTTGAAACCAATCTTTCCTTAAGCTTTTCATCTCTTGGGTATATAGTGTTGAACTTGACCAAATACTCGGCTTATTCTCCAACTTTCGAAAATCTTTTTGCTTACCAGTCCAAACTAATTCATATGCTTGTAAAGCACCTTTCCAATCAATCATAACAACAGTAAAAGGCTCAACCCCTTCCAAGTCCAATTCCTTAATAAAAGTTACAGCGTCAACAGAAATCAAAATTTGCTTAACAATAACACCTCTACTCATTCGGTAAGAAACTTCTCTTTCATGAATTTCATATCCACCATTAAGAAGACAAACCAATCTTTGTTTTTCGCTCAAACCAATCCAAGTACCTCCAGCCAATTCATCTTTAGGATATACCAATTTTACATCATCTTCTAAATATTCTTTTGGTTCAATAGTACTTCTACCAGGGCTTTCATCTCTATTAGAAGTAAAAATAAAATCCCCTCCTCCTAAAGGTAAATATGTTACAGTGCACATATAGTTCTGTTTAAAAAAATTAAATACAACTCTTTTGTAGTTCGTAATTGAGAAACTTTACAAAAACCATCCTAAAAATTGTACATTTGCTAAACCAAAATTATCATATATAAATTCAATAAACAAACAACCATGGGAAAAGGATTTTTTAACGTTCCAGTTGCGGTTAACGAACCTGTAAAAGGATACGCTCCTGGTTCTCCAGAAAGAGAAAGTGTTTCAAAACAATATACAGCTTACTTTAATGGTTCTGTAGATGTGCCAATGTATATCGGAAACGAAGAAGTTAGAACTGGAAACACAAGAAATATGACTCCTCCACACGATCACCAACATGTTGTTGGACAATATCATATCGGAGATAAAAGTCATGCTCAAAAAGCAATTGACAGTGCTTTAGAAGCTCGCGAACAATGGGCACAAATGCCATGGGAACAAAGAGCTGCTATATTTTTACGTGCAGCTGAATTAATTGCTGGACCATATAGAGCAAAAATGAACGCTTCTACAATGATCGCTCAGTCAAAAACAGTTCACCAAGCAGAAATTGATGCTGCATGTGAATTAATTGACTTCTTACGTTTCAACGTAGAATATATGTCTGAAATTTATGCTGAACAACCAAACTCTGATGATGGAATTTGGAACAGAGTTGAATACAGGCCATTAGAAGGATTTGTATATGCAATTACTCCATTTAACTTTACAGCTATCGCAGCGAATTTACCTGCATCAGCTGCTATGATGGGAAATACTGTTGTTTGGAAACCATCTGACAGTCAAATATTTTCTGCAAAAGTTATTGTAGATGTATTCAAAGAAGCTGGTTTACCAGACGGTGTTATCAATGTAATCTATGGAGATCCAGTAGAAATTACAGAAGTTGTTTTATCTTCTCCAGATTTCGCAGGATTACATTTCACAGGTTCAACATTTGTATTTAAAGAACTTTGGAAAAAAATCGGTGAAAATATTCATACATACAAAACATACCCGAGAATTGTAGGTGAAACTGGTGGTAAAGACTTTATCGTAGCTCACCCATCTGCAAATCCAAAGCAAGTAGCTACTGGTATTTCTCGTGGAGCTTTCGAATTCCAAGGACAAAAATGTTCTGCTGCTTCTAGAGTTTATTTACCAAAATCTATAGCTAACGAAGTTCTAGAATATGTAAAAGAAGATATCGCTTCATTTAAAATGGGATCTCCTGAAGATATGAGTAACTTTATTACAGCTGTTATTCACGAAGGATCATTTGATAAATTAGCTAAATATATTGACCAAGCTAAAGAAGATGCTGATGCTGAAATTTTTGCTGGAGGCACATATGACAAATCAAAAGGTTATTTCATTGAACCAACAGTTATCGTCGCTAAAGATCCTAAATATACTACAATGAGTACTGAATTATTCGGACCTGTAGTTACCATTTATGTATACGAAGACGAAAACTGGGCTGAAACATTGAAATTAGTTGACGGAACTTCTGAATACGCTTTAACTGGAGCTGTTTTTTCAACAGACAGATACGCAATTGCTGAAGCTACGAAAGCATTAGAAAACTGTGCTGGAAACTTCTACATCAATGACAAACCAACAGGAGCAGTAGTAGGTCAACAACCATTTGGTGGAGCAAGAGCTTCAGGAACAAATGATAAAGCAGGATCTGCTCAAAACTTATTAAGATGGGTATCTCCAAGATTAATTAAAGAAACTTTTGTTTCTCCATCTGATTACCGTTATCCATTTTTAGGATAAAAACAAGTAACATTAATAAATTGTAAAGGCTGGAAATATTTCCAGCCTTTTTTCGTTTCATAAAAAACACTTATTTTTAATAAGTGTATTTGGTATTTAAATTATTTAAATCTAAAAAACACATTTTCAAATCCCCTAAAAATGATACTAGATCAACACACCCAAGCTCTAGGTCTGCGAAATGCAAAACATTTGCTTCGGAGAACCTCATTTAATTACACTAAAGAAACTTTACTTGAATTCTCAAACCTAACTCCAGAAGAAGCCTTTGAGAAACTCATTCAAAACCAACCGAACAAATTAGCTGAACCATACGATCCAAAACCAGAAGAAGATCCACATGGGTTCTGGACATCTGCTGTGGACCCAATTTCTTTGGACGGTCAATTTAGGAAGAGAATCTACATAACTTATTGGTGGTTATATAATGGTTTACAGCAAAATTCTTTAAAACAAAAAATGACGTTTTTTTTACATACTTCATTTACTGTTTCAAAATTCAATGCAGGAAGTTCAGTTCATTTTTATGATCATGTCAGACTATTAGAACACTATGCTTTTGGGAATTTAAAAACTATGTCTAAAAAAATAACATATGACAATTCCATGTTAGATTATTTAGACAATACGAAGAACAATGCAAACAATCCCAACGAAAATTATGCGCGAGAATTCTTAGAACTTTTCACAATCCTTAAAGCAGAACAAGTTGGTAGTGGCGATTACACTAATTATACAGAAGTAGATGTACAACAAGCTGCCAAAGTGTTTTCAGGTATAAAAACTCAATACGATCGTACAAATATTGACACAGCTACGAATCTTCCAATGGGAAGAATAGACGTTCAAAGACATGATAAAGAAGATAAAACCTTTAGTTATGCTTTTGACGATACCGTAATAAAAGGAAGTGATAATGAAGATGGAATTAAACAAGAACTAGATAATTTTGTAGAAATGGTTTTTAATAAAGATGCCACTGCAATTTCATTCGTTCGAAAACTATATAGATACTTTGTAAAGAGTGAATGGGAAGAAGAAATAGAGGAAAACATTATTATACCTCTTGCGCTACAATTAAAAAATGACGACTACGAAATTCTACCAACATTAAAGACTTTGTTGACATCCAAGCATTTTTACGATTTAGATGATGCTGATAATTCTGATGAAATAATTGGTAGTATTATTAAAAGTCCTCTTCAATTATGTAATGAGGTAATGTCTTTTTTTAAACTTAACATTCCAGACCCAATTAATGAAACTGAAGACTTTTATCGATTTTTTGATTTTTTATATCGATTTTATCTAGCTTCTGCAGGAATGTCACTATGGAATCCCGAGTCTGTTGCAGGATATCCCGCACATTATCAAAGCCCAGATTTTGACAGACACTGGTTTTCTTCAAATACAGTTTTATCTAGATATAAATTAATTGAAAGTTTACTTACAGGAAGAAATAAGATTAGATACAACAATAAGATTAATGTTGAATTGAACATCGTAGATTTCATTGACAACAACATTACCGAACCTTCAAATGCAACAGAGTTAATTACTGAACTATCAGATTTATTATACCCTGAATCAATCTCTGATGAACGTAAAATTCATTTCGCTCAAAATCTATTAGAAGGATTCGCAGACTATTACTGGACGAATGCGTGGCTTGGTTACAAAGGATCTGGAGATGATACTGTTGTAAAATCAAGATTGAACGCTTTAATTATTCAAATGATTAACGCTCCTGAGTTCCAAATAATGTAATTGTATCATCCCCTAAACCAAACCCCATGAAAAGAAGAAATTTCATAAAGTTAGCAACCACATCTTCAGCTTTAGGTCTTATGCCTTTTGAGCTAAAAGCAATGCTGAAAAATATAGACCTTGACATTGACTGTGGCGATATTTCAAATAGAAAACTAGTACTCGTAAATCTTGTTGGAGGTAACGATGGACTAAACACCCTAATACCAATCAACTCATATGATCAATATGCCAATTTGCGACCTACAATTCGTATTCCGAATTCAGGATCTAACGGATTCATAAGATTAGATACAACTCTTGACAGTAACCAACAACTAGGATTACACCCAGCTTTAACTGGATTCAAATCATTATATGACCAAGGAGAATTACGAATTTTACAATCTGTCGGTTACCCTTCGCAAAACAAAAGTCATTTTGCTTCCAAGGATATTTACTCAACCGGTAACGATGGAAATAGCTGGAACAACGGAAAAGATTCAGGATGGATTGGTAGGTTCATGGAAAGCTATTATCCAGAGGAAATTGAAGAAGCTTATCCTTTAGGGGTTCAAATTGGAAACGGTAAAACTGAACTTGGTTTTCATGGCGCTGAAGAGCATGGACTATCCATAAATATAACTGGTCAAGATCCAGCAGGGTTCTTTACCGAAATAAGCGGATTAGGAGGACAACCTCCTGCAAATATTCCTAACTCACATTTTGGAGAAGAATTGAAATATATTATTGATGTAAACAATATTTCAAACAAATATTCAAAATCAATTTCTGATGCTTTTAACGCAGGAAAAAATTCAGTTTCCTATGAAGACAATAATTTATCCGATCAATTAAAAACGGTTGCTAGATTAATCAGTGGCGGTTTACCTTCAAAAGTTTACATGGTGAGCATCGGTGGTTTTGATACTCACAATAATCAAAATCAAGAAAGTGGAGATGTAAAAGGAAAACACTATGAATTATTAACCGAAGTTTCTACGGCAGTTGAAACTTTTATGAAGGATTTAAATGAACAATCTTTAGGTGAAGATGTAGTCGGTCTTACATATTCAGAATTCGGTAGAAAAGCTAAAGAAAATGGAAATCTTGGAACAGACCACGGTGAGATTGCCCCAATGTTTATTTTCGGAAAAGCAGTGCTAGGTGGTGTCTCTGGATCCAATGTTGATTTATCCGAAGCAACTCATGATAATAACTATCAATTAGAAACCATCCAATATGATTATCGTCAAACACTTAGTACGTTGTTACAAGATTTTTTAGGGGCACCCGACACAGTAATTGATAATACTTTTTTTAATCATAGTACAAATAAAAGTTTTGTCGGAGAGAAAATTCCAAAGATTATAAAAAGTGAATTTTCAATAGCAAAAGGATGTATAAGAGACATCTTAGAACAACCAGGAATAGACAGACGAAAAGATTGGTTTATTTATCCAAATCCATTTATAGACCAAATTAGCTTGAATGCAATTCGAGATAGAACAGGATTAAATTATAAACTTTTTAGCAAGGGCGGTAGTTTAATTACTCAGGGACAAAAAACTGCAGAAAACAATAATGCTATAATTGATTTCCCAAAACTAGCCACTGGTCTATACTTTTTGCAAATTGAAAGCGCAGGGGTAACTGAAAGTCATAAAATTTTTAAATTATAAAAAATTATAGTTAACTTTAAAATGGCTGTTATCCCCTTCAGATGACACCAAAAATGGGAATCGAATTGGCAACAATCGGTTCCCTATTTTTTTTATCCTTTATATTTAATTGGTAGGTGAACTACTTTTTTGGTTTCGAAAAACTCTTCTTCAAAAAAACTTGGTAAATCATAAATAGTAGCTTTTGGAAACTTTGCTAACTCTTCAGACAAATCACCTCCTTTTAAGTAAAGAATTCCATTCTTTAACTCATGATTTTGCTTTTTCTGAACCTTATCTTTCACCCATCTATGAAACGTTTCCATTTGAGCAACAGCTCTACTTACTATAAAATCATAGGTTTCTTTAACTTCTTCTACTCTACCATGAGTAGTTTTTACATTTTCCAGACCTAACCCCTCTACTACTTCATTCACCACTTTGATCTTTTTCCCAATAGAATCGACTAAATGAAATTTAGTTTCCGGAAATAATATGGCTAAAGGAACTCCAGGAAAACCTCCTCCTGTTCCGACATCCATAACATTTGTTCCAGGTTGAAACTCCATCACCTTCGCAATTCCTAGAGAATGTAAAACATGACGTAAATACAATTCATCAATATCCTTCCTAGATACAACATTGATTTTAAGGTTCCAATCTTCGTATAATGACTGTAACTTTTCGAAGTGTTCTATTTGTTTTTCCGTAAGATTTGGAAAGTATTTTAAGATGATATCCATGTTATTCTTTTTGCGACCACAAAAATAAGAACAATTACTGATAGTTAAAGATTAATACAATTTAATAATTATCGTTAAAAACTTACGTTTACAGATAAAGATGTTACAAAAACACTTATTTTTACCCCTTTAAATTAGATGATGAATACAATTAAATTCTCCAGAATAGATAAAACAAAGTTCTTTAGAACTTTGAACAAACGTGTAAACGAATATTTTAAAGAAAATAAACTAAAAAGAACTGGTAACTGGAAGCTTTATTTTAAAGCTATCGTAATGTTCACTTTGTTCTTAGCTCCTTTCGCCATTATACTTACTGTAAATATGCCAGGATGGTTACAATTATTACTAACTGTAGTGATTGGTTTCGGTATGGCTGGTGTTGGAATGAATGTAATGCATGATAGTAATCACGAATCGTTCTCAAGTAAAAAATGGGTAAACGACTTAATGGGAAGTAGTATGTATATTTTAGCAGGAAATGTATACAACTGGAAAGTTCAGCATAACGTTTTACACCATACCTACACAAACATTCAAGATCATGATGAAGATATGGATGCGGGTAGAATTATACGTTTCTCAAAACATACACAGTGGAGACCATTCCACAAGTATCAGAAGTATTATTCTCCAGTATTATATGGTTTATTAACAATTAACTGGGCAATTACAACAGATTTTAAACAAATGCACCGTTACTTGAAAAGAAAACTTTCTTACGGAAAGTTTCCAAATCCAAAGGTAGAGTGGACAAAATTAATCGTTACTAAAATTGCATATTATGCAATGTGGTTAGTTTTACCTTTATTAGTTTTAGATGTTGCTTGGTGGAAAGTATTAATTGGGTTCTTTGTAATGCATTACACCGCAGGAATCATTTTAAGTTTTGTTTTCCAATTAGCGCACATTGTTCCTAAAACTGAAACTCCATTACCAGACGAAGGAGGAAACATGAAAAATACATGGGCAATTCACCAGTTATATACTACTGCGAATTTTGCTCCAAAAAACTGGTTTATCAACTTTTATACAGGAGGACTTAACCACCAAGTTGAACACCATATTTTCCCTCATATTTCGCATATCCATTACAGTAAGATTGCGAAAATCGTAAAAGAAACAGCTAAGGAATTTAACTTACCTTATCACGAATACAAAACAACACGTAAAGCAATATTAGAACATTTAAGACATATTGCTGAACTAGGAAAAAAACCACAACTAGCATAATCAAACACAAAATGTCTGAAGCATTATCAAACAGAATTAACAGTTTACCTGTTTCACAAACTTTAGCAATGGCGGCTAAAGCGAGAGAGTTAAAAGGCCAAGGAAAAGATATTATTAGCTTAAGCTTAGGAGAGCCTGATTTTAACACTCCAGATTTTATTAAAGATGCGGCAGTAGAAGCCATCAATCAAAATTTCAACTCATACACTCCAGTTGATGGATATGTTGAATTAAAAGAGGCAATCTGCACCAAATTTAAGCGTGATAATAATTTAGATTACAAACCAAATCAGATTGTAGTTTCAACAGGAGCTAAACAATCTATTGCTAATGTAGCACAGGTTTTATTAAACCCAGGAGACGAAGTATTATTGCCAGCTCCATATTGGGTAAGTTACTCTGCAATTGCAACTTTATGTGAAGCTAAGTTTGTAGAGATTCCATCTTCTATTGATACTGATTTTAAAATCACACCACAACAATTAGAAGAAGCTATTACTCCAAAAACAAAAATGGTATTCTTTAACTCACCAAACAATCCAAGTGGAAGTATTTATAGTGAGGCTGAATACAGAGCGTTAGCAGAAGTTTTAGAAAAACACCCACAGATTTACATTCTTTCTGATGAAATTTACGAGCATATCAATTACGGTGTAAAGCCATTTAGTTTTGCTGCAATTGAAAGTATGTATGATAGAACAATTACTGTAAATGGATTAGCAAAAGCATTTGCTATGACAGGATGGAGAATTGGATATATTGGTGCTCCAGATTGGATAGCTAAAGCTTGTACTAAAATGCAAGGACAAATTACATCAGGAACAAACTGTATTGCACAACGTGCAGCAATTACAGCAGTTTCAGCTTCTCCTGATCAAGTACAATATATGGTAAACGAATTCAAATCTCGTAGAGATATTGTATTAGGTTTATTAGGTAAAATTGAAGGATTTAAATTAAATGTACCAGAAGGTGCTTTTTATATTTTCCCAGATATCTCTGCTTTCTTTGGAAAAACAATCAGAGGAAAAGAAATTAAAAATGCAAACGACTTTTCTATGTTATTATTAGAAGAGGCAAATGTAGCAACTGTAACAGGTGAAGCTTTCGGAGCTCCAAACTGTATTAGAATGTCTTATGCCGCTTCTGAATTACAATTAAGAGAAGCCGTTAAAAGAATAAAAGAAGTTTTAAGTTAATTATAAAACTTATTTCAAGATACATTAAAAAGGCAACGACAATGTTCGTTGCTTTTTCTTTTTCATTTTTTTCAAGTACAATACTTTCTTATCGTAATCGATGAACGCCTTTCCTTTTTCTAACACATCAGCACCAATAATCCCATGTACTTTTTCAGCCTTATGCTGAGTTAAAGCAGTATTTACATGAGTCATATCAAACAATACTAAATCACAGCTTTTTAGTTTCCAATCACCAATTTTTAAATCATTACCTGACGATTTATAAGTTTCCATATCTGTAGCTCCGGCTCCAGCGGCTTTCACTTCACTTTCTTCAGAAGTTAACTTAAAATAGTCCTGTAAATCTAACCCAACACAAGAATTTGAAGCACCAGTATCTAAAATAAATGTTCCTTTAATCCCATTAATTTTTGCAGATAATTCCAAGTGATTTGTTATCATCTTTTTTAATTTGATTCGAACGTATTTCTTTTTACGTAATACTTTTTTCAAACTTGCCATTTCTTGTACTTTTGTTGCACAAAGATACAGCATAATTTATATGATTACAGATACACATACACACTTATATTCTGAACAATTTGATGAAGATAGAGATGTAATGATTGCAAGAGCTAAAGAAGTTGGAGTTTCAAGATTTTTTATTCCAGCTATTGATAGTTCCTACACGGATAGAATGTTCGAATTAGAGAAAAATTATCCGAATGATGTGTATTTAATGATGGGATTACACCCAACTTCTGTGAAAGAAAATTATCAGGAAGAATTAGCACATGTAAAACAATGGATTGATCAGCGTGAATTTTGTGCCATTGGTGAAATTGGAATTGATTTGTATTGGGATAAAACATTTTTAAAGCAACAACAAGAAGCCTTTAGAACGCAAATACAATGGGCAAAATTAAAAAAACTTCCTATTGTAATTCATTGTAGAGAAGCCTTTGATGAAATCTTTGAGGTCTTAGAACTAGAAAAAGGAGATGATTTAAGAGGAATTTTCCATTGTTTCACTGGAACTTTGGAACAAGCACGAAAAGCTATTTCGTACAATATGAAATTAGGTATTGGTGGAGTCGTGACATTTAAAAATGGTAAAATTGACAAATTTTTAAATGAGATTGATTTAGAACATATTGTTCTTGAAACTGATTCACCTTATTTAGCACCAACCCCGTTTAGAGGAAAAAGAAACGAAAGCAGTTACATAGAACAAGTAGTTGGAAAACTTGTAGATATTTACGGAAAAAGCTTTCAAGAGATTGCTGAAATCACAACAAAAAACTCAAAAGACGTTTTCGGTATATAACTCCTTTTAAATTTAAGGCTGTCTGGTTTTTACTATTTAAAAGAAATTTCAGATATTTCAAACTGAAATATTTTATAATTAAATTTTGTTCAACAAACCAAACAGCCCTTACAGGTTTTCAGAACATCAAATTTTAGCTACACTTATAGGAATAGTGTATTTATGGTTTGGTTTACTGAAAATTTTCCCTCAATTAAGTCCAGCAGAAGAAATCGCGTATCAAGTAATTGATTTAATTACTTTTGGATTATTTCCAAAACAATTAGCCATTTACACTCTCGGAATTGGAGAAATATTAATTGGGTTTGCTCTTATATTTTATTCAAAAAAAACAATAGTTATAAAAATTACATTAGCACACATGTTGTGTACATTTTTACCATTATTTGTTTTCCCAGGAGAATCATTTGCTTATTTTCCTTACGCCTTCTCTTTACTAGGACAATACATTTTTAAGAATATTATTATTGTTGGCATATTAATTATATTACTTCGAGAAAATATAAACCAAAAAAAAGCAATTAGTTGAATACAGAAACGACATATTACTCCTCTCCTATTGGAACACTTGAAATAAAAGGAGATCAAAAAGGGGTTCATTCCATTTATTTTATAAATGATGAACCTTCGAATTCTTCTAATATAGAATCTGATGAATTAAAAAAATGTGTTCAACAATTAGACGAATATTTCACTGGAAACAGAAAAGAATTTGAACTTACCTTAAGTCCGAAAGGAACGGAGTTTCAAGGAAAAGTTTGGACTGAATTATTAAAAGTTCCATTCGGAAAAACAAGAAGTTATTTAGAACAATCAAAACAGCTAGGCGATGTAAAAGCAATTAGAGCAGTAGCTTCCGCAAACGGTAAAAACCCAATTTCAATTATAATTCCATGCCATAGAATTGTTGGTTCAGATGGATCTTTAACTGGATATGCGGGTGGAGTTTGGAGAAAAAAATGGTTACTCGAGCATGAAAGTGGTAACAAACAACAGAGTTTATTTTAATTCAAATTTCTTTTTTCAACAAAAAAACGTCTCATTAATTGACCGCATTCTTCTTCTAAAACACCTGAAACCACCTTGGTTTTTGGATGCAATTTGGTTCCTAAAACAGTAAAGCCAGACCTCGGTTCACTAGCTCCATAAACTATTTTCCCTATTTGTGTCCAATAACTTGCTCCTGCACACATTTGACATGGTTCAACTGTAACATACAAGGTACAATCTCTTAAATATTTCCCTCCTAAATAATCTGCAGCTGAAGTAAAAGCCTGCATTTCTGCATGCGCCGTAACATCGTTTAATCGTTCGGTTAAATTATGAGCTCTAGCAATAATTTGATTCTTAAAAACAACTACAGCTCCTACCGGAACCTCTCCTTTCTTAAATGCCGCTTCTGCTTCCAAAAGGGCTTTTTTCATAAAATATGTATCGTCAAAAGGATTCATTACATATTCTTTTTTAACCTTTTTTCATTGTAAACATCAGCTATCGTAGGTTTTGTTTTATCCGTTTTTATCAATTCAAAAACATCTCCCTTTTTCACATGACCAGTTTGTAATACTTTAAAATAAACTCCGCTCTTATCTGTATTCCAAAATTGTTTTACAATTTTCATATCATTAAATCGAACACCCAATTTCATGCATGGTTGTCTTGGTTTAGTCACTTCAATAATAGTTTCACCAACTTTAAAAGTGTCACCTACATAAAGCTTAGATTCTTCACAATCTGACAATGTCAAATTCTCTCCAAACATTCCTAATTCCCAATTTAAATTTGGATACAATTCTTTAAAGTATTTGTAATGTTTTTCTGAAAACGCATAGACAGCTTGATCTATTCCTCCGTGTTTTTCACGATTACAAATTGTATCACCCTTAACATCTTCAACATCAAGAAAAATGGGCTCATCGACAGGAAATTTAAAAATACCTGTGGTAACGATTTTACCTTTCCAATTTATTTCTCTTCGTTCGCCTATATTTACAGCAACTATTTTCATCGAAATGCGTTTTATACAAAGTTAGCTAAATAAAATAGTTATTTTTACCCAAAATTATTCGATTTGACGTCTATTACTATTTCTGAAAACAAGAAAGTATACTTTGCTTCTGATCAACATTTAGGAGCTCCAACTCAAGAAAAAAGTTTCCCTAGAGAACAAAAATTTGTTCGTTGGTTAGATGAAATTAAAAAGGACGCAGAAGCTATTTTTCTACTAGGAGATTTATTTGATTTTTGGTTTGAATACAAAACTGTAGTTCCTAAAGGTTTTGTAAGAGTTTTAGGAAAGCTTGCCGAAATAAGAGACAGTGGTATTCCTATTTATTTTTTTGTAGGAAATCATGATTTATGGATGCGTGATTATTTTGAAAAAGAACTTACTATTCCAGTTTTTCATTCTCCACAAGAATTCACTATAAACAATAAATTATTCCTTATTGGTCATGGAGATGGTTTAGGTCCACATGATAAAGGATATAAGAGAATGAAAAAAGTTTTTACTTTCCCTCTATTCAAATGGATGTTCAGATGGCTACATCCCGATTTAGGCGTTAAACTTGGACAATACATGTCTGTAAAAAATAAAATGATTTCTGGGGATGAGGATTTTAAATTTTTAGGAGAAGATAAAGAATGGTTAGTGCAATATTGTAAACGCAAATTAGAAACCAAACACTACGACTACTTTGTATTTGGGCACAGACACCTTCCTCTAGATATCCAATTAAAAGAAGATAGTAAATACTACAATTTAGGCGACTGGATAAACTTTTATACTTATGGAGTTTTTGATGAGAATAATTTTTCTTTATTAGAATACAAATAAAAAAGGTGTCGATTTGATTCGACACCTTTTTTGTTAAACAAAAATTGATTAATTCAATTAGAATTTGAAAGTAGGCCCTCTTCTAAAGACTATACTATTAAATCCAAATTGGTTAACTTTTTATGGACACTAAGGTTCCAAATATTGTTAACTACTAATACTTTAATGCTAAAAGGGAAACATCTAGTAGTAACTTCAGGTTATTAGTAGAAGAAATACCAGAAATGAATTCTTAATAATTTTTTTTCATCATAAAATGTTTAAGTAATTAAATAACAACAAGCTTTATAAACTCATTAAACAACTCGTTTTTAAATGCTTAAAAAAAGAAAAAAAAAGAAAAACTCAAAACCAAAAATAACATTATATACATCAAATACAATATTTAAAACAATAAAACATAATATTTTAACACTAATCTTAAATTACAACCAATAAGAACAGTATTTATTTGAACATAACACAAACCCAAACCTCATAATCTTTAACCTACTTTTAACAAGAAAAAAATTGTTAATATTGTAGCTTTGTTCACTGAAATTATAACCAATAACATTTTTTATATATGGATGTAGATGTAAGAGCTATTAATGAAAAAATCGAAGTTGAAAGTGCATTTGTAGATTTACTTACAAATGAAATGAATAAAGTTATTGTTGGTCAAAAAGATATGATCGAAAGATTATTGATTGGTTTACTAGGAAACGGACATATACTTCTTGAAGGAGTTCCTGGATTAGCAAAAACCCTAGCAATTAACACCTTATCAAAAGCTGTTCAAGGAAGTTTTAGCAGAGTTCAGTTTACTCCAGACCTTTTACCTGCTGACGTTATTGGTACTATGATTTACAATGTAAAAGACAATGACTTTTCTATTAAAAAAGGACCAATCTTTGCTAATTTCGTTTTAGCAGATGAGATTAACCGTGCTCCTGCAAAAGTACAGTCTGCATTACTTGAAGCTATGCAAGAAAGACAAATCACTATTGGTGATGAGACTTTTAAATTAGACGAACCTTTCCTAGTAATGGCAACTCAAAATCCAGTTGAACAAGAAGGAACGTATCCATTACCAGAAGCACAAATGGATCGTTTTATGTTAAAAACAGTTATTGATTATCCAAAATTACAAGATGAACAATTAATTATGAGACAAAGCTTAAATAACAGCTTTGGAAAAGTGAATCCTGTAGTTTCATTGGAAAAAATCATAAAGGCTAGAGAAGCTGTAAATGAAGTTTACATGGACGAAAAAATTGAGAAATACATTCTTGATATTATTTTCGCAACACGTTATCCCGAAAACTACAACCTAAGTAAACTAAAACCTTTAATCAGTTTTGGGTCATCTCCTCGTGGTAGTATTGCACTAGCAAAAGCTGCTAAATGCTATGCATTCATTAAACGAAGAGGATATGTTATTCCTGAAGATGTTAGAGCTATGGCACATGATGTATTACGACACAGAATCGGTATTACATATGAAGCTGAAGCAGAAAACATGAGCTCTATTGATATAATAAACACTATCATTAACGAAGTTCAAGTTCCGTAAACCTAACACCAAACCAACTTAGATTACAATCAACTAGCCATTCAGAAAAATTATTTAATCCCTTAAAATTTTTGCTAAGAATGACTTTTAAATTAACAACGTACAAAACGTTAACAGGTGAAAAACAAATTTTAGAAACCAAATCACAAAAAAGTACAGAAGCTGTTATTTATGAAAACAACCAACCAGCCTATTTAGTTGATTGTTTTGATTTACAAACAGAATCGAATGTGCAAATGAATTATTTAGTTCTTTGCCAACAAAGAAGTATGAAAAATGTAATTGAAGAGATCGGAGAAAAAAACAACGTTAATTTAACGGTAAAGGAAGCTCCTAAATTTTCATTTAAAAAATCATCAGAAGATAAAGATTTAGAATTACCTCCTCTTCCAATAGAATGGGTAAATTAATATATGGACACTAAAGAATTACTTAAAAAAGTTCGAAAAATAGAGATTAAGACAAAACGTTTGTCTAATCATATATTTGGTGGAGAATACCATTCGACGTTTAAAGGTCGTGGTATGACCTTTTCTGAAGTTCGTCAGTACCAATTTGGTGATGACATTAGAGCTATTGATTGGAACGTTACCGCTAGATATAATGAACCTTATGTTAAGGTTTTTGAAGAAGAAAGAGAACTTACCATGATGTTAATGGTTGATGTTTCTGGTTCTGAACTTTTTGGTACTTCAACCCAATTTAAAAAAGATACTGTAACAGAGATTGCTGCTACACTGGCTTTCTCTGCTATACAGAATAACGATAAGGTAGGTCTTATTTTATTTTCCGACCAAATAGAATTATATATTCCTCCTAAGAAAGGAAAGAGTCATGTACTCCGTATTATTCGTGAATTGATCGAATTCTCACCTAAAAGTAGAAAAACAAACATTAATGAAGCTTTAAAATTCTTATCAAGCGTAATGAAGAAAAAAGCTATTGTATTTATGCTTTCTGACTTTGTTGATGAGAATTATGAAAGAAACCTTAAAATTGTTGGAAACAAACATGATTTAACTGGTATTCGAATTTATGACAAATTCGATGAAGAAGTTCCAAACTTAGGAATGGTGCCAATGCTTGATAATGAAACACAGGAAGTAAGACTTATTAACACCAGTTCAAAATCAGTTAGAAATACATACAAAGCAAACGCTCTTCGATTGAAAGATGAATTCCAAACATCTTTTAAGAAAAGTGGTTTAGGAACCATTAATGTTCGAGTAGACGAAAGTTACGTTAAAAAACTTTTGGGTTACTTTAAAAACAAAGGATAAATTGAAGAAAATTTTACTCTACATAGCATTGTTTTGTTCAAGCTGGATGGTGGCACAAATTTCACCTGTTGAGGCTAAAGTTGACACAACTAGCATTCGTATCGGAGAACAATTTGAATATAAAATTTCCGTTGACGGCACTGAAAATATCATAATGCCAAAACTTGAACTAAACGGGCTAGAAGTTGTTGACAGTTTACGTTTAGACACTTTGAAAAATAAACTTATTCAAAAATATATTTTAACAGGTTTTGACAGTGGGGCTTTCTATATTCCACAACAACAAGTATTCATTCGTAATCAAGCACATTTCACCGATAGTTTACTGATAAATGTGGCTACTGTAAAAGTAGACACTACTCAAATTAAAATGTTTGAAATCAAAGGAATCAAGGGAGAACCTTATCAATTTGATGATTATAAAAACACACTTTATTGGATTATAGGAATTCTGTTAGTTGTTACAACGGTTTTATACTTCGCTCTAAAAAGAAGTGATACTGACGAGATTAAAACTAGGGAACAATTATTAAATCCGTACCAAGAAGCTGTTCGTAACTTAAAAATTCTTGATGAAAAATTATTGTGGCAAAACAATAAAGTAAAACAATATTACAGTGAATTAACTGATATCGTTAGAAACTTCATTGAACGCGAACTCAATGTACCCGCTTTAGAGACAACTACAAGTGGTTTAATTGAAACCTTATCAGACTTTACTGAAACCAAATCAATCTTAACCGATAAAGAAACTATAACTAGTTTAAATAAATTATTACAACAAGCTGATTTAGTAAAATTTGCAAAATCCAAACCTTTAGCTCATGAAATTGAAGCTGACAGAAACATTGCAAAACATATTGTTGACAATATCAAACCAAATATTGATATAGAAGAAAATTCTGAAGTAGATCCAGTAATTATAGTAGAAAAGCCAATTATAAAAAAGCCTTCTGCATTAGTTAAAATTATTACTATAATATTAGCAATTGGTGTATCTATTTCCATTGCTTACTTTATCTCGAAAGGAATACCAAAGTTGAACTCGTTAAAAACACCTATATCAAATGTTGAATAATTTCGAGTTTCATAGTCCAGAGTTTTTATGGTTATTTGCGCTAATTCCGCTTATTGGCCTTTGGTTTTTCTCAAGTAGAAAAAAAGAAAGCACATTACTTTCAGTACCGAGTATTCGAGGTTTTGAAGGAAGCAATTCTCTTTTGGCAAAACTTAAACCATTACTTCATGTACTTAGGTTACTTGCGCTTTCTGCTTTAATTGTGGCATTAGCAAGACCGAGAAATGTTTCTGTAAGTAAAAAGACAAAAACAAATAGAGGAATTGATATTGTTATGGCAATTGATGTTTCTGCCAGTATGCTTGCAAAAGACTTAAAACCAAATAGATTAGAAGCCTTAAAACGAGTAGCTGTTGACTTTGTAAACAGAAGACCAAATGACAGAATTGGTATTGTTGTTTATGCAGGTGAAAGTTTTACGCAAACTCCAATTACAAGTGACAAGTCAATTGTAAAAAGAACCATTTCTGAAATTAAATGGGGACAATTAGAAGGAGGAACTGCTATTGGAATGGGACTAGGATCTGCAGTAAATAGATTAAAAGAGAGTAAAGCAAAAAGTAAAGTTATTATTTTACTTACTGATGGTGTTAACAATGCAGGATTTGTAGACCCTAAAACAGCAACTGAATTAGCTAAGGAATTAAATATTAAAGTTTATACAATTGGTATTGGAACAAATGGTATGGCTCCTTTCCCTTGGGCAAAAGATCCAAGAACAGGAAAATTATCATTTAGAAACCAACAAGTTGAAATTGATGAAAAATTACTGAAGTTTATCGCAGATGAAACTGAAGGTCAATACTTCAGGGCTACTGGAAATGCTAAACTAAAAGAAATTTACGACGAGATTGATAAGCTAGAAAAAACGAAAATAGAGGAGTTTAAATACTATAACTACTCAGAAAAGTATCGTTTATGGGTAATCATAGCTGGTATATTTTTAATACTAGAATTTGTTTTACGAAATACAATCTTTAAAAGCTTTATTTAAAATATGTATAAGTTAGAAGAACCAATATATTTTTATCTATTTGCAATAGTGCCAGTACTAATTGTAATATTTCTATTGGTTTTATGGTGGAAAAAAAACACGCGTAAAAAATTTGCAGAGCTAACGCTTTTGGAAAAACTTGCACCAAACCTTTCTAATTTTAAAGCCATTTTAAAACTTTCTTTTTTACTGATTGGATTGTCGTTCTTAATTATTGCTCTAGTCAATCCTAAAATGGGAACTAAACTTCAGACTGTAAAACGGGAAGGGGTTGACATCATTTTTGCTTTAGATGTTTCTAAAAGTATGTTAGCACAAGATATTGCACCTAACAGATTAGAAAAAGCGAAGCAAATTATTTCTAAAATAATTGACAAATTAGGAAGCGATCGTGTTGGAATTATCATTTATGCTGGTAACGCCTATCCGCTACTACCAATTACAACGGACCATGCGGCTGCAAAAATGTTCTTGCAAAACGCAAATCCAGACATGGTTTCAAGCCAAGGAACAGCAATAACAGAAGCTTTAGATTTGGCCAAGACTTATTATAACAACGACGAACAAACAAACAAATTCTTACTTATTATTTCTGATGGTGAAGATCATCAAGAAGAAACTAAGCAGAAAGCTCAAGATATTGCTAATGAAGGTGTAAAAGTATACACAATTGGAGTAGGTACAGAATCTGGAGGCCCAATTCCAATTGAACTAAATGGTGGAAATATTGGTTACAAGAAGGACAGAAAAGGAGAAACTGTTATTACTCAACGTAAGCCTGAAATACTTGAAGGAATCGCAAGAGCTTCAAATGGAACGTATATTGACGGAAATAAGACTGAACAACCTGTAAAAGCAATAGAGAAACTTATATCAAACGCACAAAAAAGTGAATTCGAGACTAAACAATTTTCAGACTATAAAGATCAATTTCAATGGTTTTTAGGAATTGGATTCTTGTTTTTACTTATTGATGTTTTCTTTTTTGAAAGAAAAACAAAATGGTTAAAGAAAGTAGATTTATTTAATGAAAAGGAGGAAAAGTAGTATGAAAAGAATAACTCAAATATTAATTATTGTTTTTGCTTTTTTCTGCAATAATATTAGTGCACAACAAGATACACTTAAATTAAAACGAGAAGCTAGATCATTTTTAAGAGAAGGAAATAAGTTATATAACAAACAACAGTTTGACGAAGCTTCAATTGCCTATCGCAAAGCGCTCGGAAAAAACACTAAATATGACAAAGCAAGTTACAATTATGGAAACGCTTTGTATCAAGGCAAAAACTATAAAGATGCTGTTTCTCAATATGAACTAGCAACAAAAACTGCTAAAACAAAAGCTGAAAAAGCGGAAGCTTTTCATAATATTGGAAATGCTATGATGGAGCAAAAACAATATCAACAAGCAGTTGACGCCTACAAGAACGCTCTAAGAAATAATCCAAATGATGATGAAACTCGTTATAATCTTGCGGTAGCTCAACAAAAAGCTGAAAAAGAGAAACAGCAGAATAAAAGCGACAAGAATAAGGATAAAAAGAACCAACAGAATAAAGATCAGAAAAAGGATCAAGACCAAAAAAATAAAGATCAAAATAAGGACAAGAAAGAAGGCGACGATAAAGATCAAAAGAAAAACCAAGATCAAAAGAATAAAGACGACAAACAAGATCCTAAGAACGATCAAAAAAATAAGGATAAACAAAAACAAAAACCTCAGCCAGGTAAAATGTCACCTGAGCAAATGAAACAGCTTTTAGAAAGCCTGAATAACGAAGAGAAGAAAACTCAGAAAAAAATGAACGTTAAGAAATCAAAAGGTAGAAAGATTAAACAAGAAAAAGATTGGTAAGAATTAGGAAAATTTTAAGAGCAAAATCTTAAAAATCAATTAATTTATCCAACTAAAAAAATAGTATTTTTGTCCGATTTGAATTCAAAGATGAAATTAAAGTTTATTACATTATTCGTATCACTGATTACAGTATCAGTCTTCGCTCAAGAAGCTGAGTTTGTAGCCAAAGTAAGTAAAAATAAACTTGGGCTTAATCAACGTTTACGCGTTGAATTTTCTATAAATAAGCAAGGTGCAGATGATTTCGTGCCACCAAACTTCAAAAACTTTAAAATTGTTGGAGGCCCAAGCCACTCTGTTAGTCAGTCTTGGGTGAATGGGAAAGCGAGCTTCTCTCAGAAATATTCGTACATCATCAAGCCACTGAGAAAAGGTGAGTTTAATCTACCTTCAGCTAGCATTATGCTTGATGGAAAAAAACTAGAATCTAAACCTGTAAAGATTATAGTAACAGAGGCTGTAAAAGTGCCTAAAAACCCAAATGATCCAGATTATATTGCCGAACAAAACATTCATTTAGTTGCTGAAATTTCTAAAGCAAGACCGTATGTTGGCGAAGGAATTTATGTTGAATACCGACTTTACTTTAGTAACAACGTAGGTATTTATGATAATGCAGTTACAGAAGCTCCACAATACAATGGATTCTGGAATCAGGAAATAAAAAGAGATGGTTCACAAGTTAAAACTGCCATGTATAATGGTGAACAATACCGTTATGCTGTCTTAAACAAAGCTTTACTAATCCCAACTAAATCTGGAAAGCTAACTATCGATCCGATGAAAATGGATATTGTGGTTGCTGTGCCTACAGGTAGAGGAGATTTTTTTGGTAATCCAATTACAAAACAAATAAGAAAAGAATATTCTTCTGCTAAGAAAACAATAAATGTTAAAAATTTACCTCTTGAAGGTAAGCCAGAAAGCTTTACCGGAGCTGTTGGGGACTTTAGTTATGAACTAACATCATCTCGTAATGTTTTAAAAGCTAATGAATCTTCTCAAATTAAAGTAATTGTAAAGGGTAAAGGAAACTTAAAACTTTTCGAATTACCTAAAATTGAAACTCCTAAAGAGTTAGAAGTTTATCAACCAGAACGCAAAGAGAAAGTTTCTATAACAACTTCTGGATTAAGTGGATCAGTTATTGACAATTATACTGTCGTTCCTGAGTACAAAGGGAAATACAAAATCCCTACTACTGAATTTTCATACTTCAATCCTAAGGATCAAAAATATCACACAATTACAACAGAAGATATTTTTGTTGATGTTACAGAAGGAAAAGAACTAGCTACAAGTTCTACAGGTAATCCAGTAATTAAACAAAACGTAGTTACCACAGGTAAAAATTTTAGATACATTCAAACTTCTACGAGTTTAGCTCCAATCGTAAAATCTGATTTCTATAAATCTACATTATTTTACATCCTATTAATATTACCTTTTATACTAGTTCCAGTTATTATATTAATTAATAAAAAGAAGGAAGAAAGGAATGCAGATATTATTGGAAGCAAACAACGTAAAGCTGATCGTTTAGCTCGAAAGTATTTATCTGAGGCTAAATCTCAATTAGGAAATAAAGAACCATTTTATGAAGCACTAGAAAGAGCTCTTCATAATTATTTAAAAGCTAAACTTAGAGTTGAAACCTCTGAAATTAGCAGAGAAAAAATTAGTCATTTATTAAAAGACAAGAATGTTGATTCTACTACAATCGAACAATTCATAGGAGTTTTAAAAGATTGTGATTTTGCACGTTACACACCAATAACTAATGTGCAAATGAATCAAGAATACGAAAAAGCAAAACAAGTAATAACCCAAATAGATAAGCAATTATAATGAAGAAGATACTTTTGTTACTGGCGTTTTTTACTGTAAATGGTCTTTTTTCTCAAGACTTTGATAAGTTATTTTCTGAAGCAAAAAACTTTTACAAGAATGGTAATTATGAAAATGCTATTGAACTGTATGAACAAATAGCAGTTTCAGGAAACGTATCAACTGAACTATTCTATAATCTTGGAAATAGTTATTATAAAATAAATAAAGTAGGTCCTTCTATTTACAATTACGAGAAAGCATTATTACTCGATCCATTAAATGAAGACGCAGAAAATAATTTAATTTTTGCCAAAAGACTTTCACTAGATCGTATAGAAGAATTGCCAAAGTCCGCTTTGCAAAAGTTTAATGAGAATTACATAAGTAAGTTACATTATAATCAATGGGCAACTTTATCAGTTGTATTATCCTTACTTGCTGCCTTATTTTTCTTATTATATTATTTTTCTCATAGTCCTTCTATAAAAAGATTATTCTTCACTTCTACGGTTATAAGCGTACTATTATTAGTAACTTCTCTGTCAATTACAGTTAATCAATATGGAGTAGATTCGCGTAAAGTAGAAGCAATTATCTATGCAACAGAAGTTTCAGTAAAAAACGAACCTACAAAAAGTGCTGAAGAAGCATTCATACTTCATGAAGGAACAAAAGTTATTGTTTTGGACCAAGTTGATGATTGGAAAAAAATAAAATTAGTAGATGGGAAAATAGGATGGCTTAAAGAACAAGACATCAATATTTTAAATGTTTTTTAGCTTTTTTTAACAACATCTTCAACAAGTTTTCATATTTTAACGGTCACGTAATATGAAAACACCTTTTCTAACATACTTCTTTGCTATTACCTTAATAACCTCAATAGCATTACCAACTTACTTTAGTTTAAGTGAAAAGGGATGTGAATATTCATTAGTAATTACGGACTTCGAGGATGACTCTGAACAAAGTGAAAAGAATCACGACAGTGATGTCAAAATATTTCATTTTTTTCAAACTACATTTCCCTCTAATCGTTTTGAGAGTAAACATAAAATTGTTTATTTGTCTAGTCAGTATAGTACGTTGTCACTTAAGGTTGATTCCCCTCCCCCAGAACAAGCTTAATAACTTCGTACAACATATCTGACAAATTATAAAACCAACAACTTAAAAATAAGTTTAATAACTAATACATTATGTTTAAAAAAATTAAAAGTGATTTACCCGCTAGTATAGTGGTTTTTTTCGTTGCATTACCTTTATGTTTGGGTATTGCCTTAGCTAGTGGAGCTCCATTATTTTCAGGTCTAATTGCCGGTATTGTAGGTGGTATCGTAGTAGGATTTTTAAGTGGTTCACACATTGGTGTTAGTGGACCTGCAGCTGGATTAGCTGCAATTGTTTTAACAGCTATCACTGCTTTAGGAGGATGGGAAAATTTCCTTGTAGCTGTTGTTTTAGGAGGAATTATTCAAATTATCTTCGGAGTATTACGATTAGGAATCATTGGATATTACTTTCCTTCTTCGGTAATTAAAGGGATGTTAACGGGTATTGGAATTATTATCATTTTAAAACAAATTCCTTATTTCTTTGGAATTGATAAAAACCCAGAAGGTGATTTTGCTTTTCTACAAATCGATGGTGAAAATACATTTACCGAATTATTAAAAACATTGAATGCACTATTAAGTGGTAACTTCGATAAAGGAGCTACAATTATCGCCTTAATAGCCATGGGAATATTAATTCTTTGGAGTAACGTTTTAAGCAAAAAAGGAAGAATATTTCAACTTATCCAAGGACCATTAGTGGCGGTTGTAGGAGGTATTGTTTTCTTCTTTTTAACAAGAAATTCTAGTTTAAGTTTAACCGCTGAACGTTTAGTTTCAGTTCCTGTTCCGGAAAGCTTTTCTGATTTAAAATCGTTATTAGCTTTTCCAAACTTTGCGGTTATTACTCGTCCTGATGTATTAATCACGGGATTCACAATTGCATTGGTAGCATCACTAGAAACACTTTTGTGTGTGGAAGCTACAGATAAATTAGACCCACATAAAAGAGTTACTCCTACAAACAGAGAATTATTAGCTCAAGGAGCAGGAAATGTAGTTTCTGGTCTTATCGGAGGTTTACCTATTACTCAAGTAATTGTTCGTAGTTCTGCTAACATTCAATCTGGTGGACAAACGAAAGCGAGTGCAATCATTCATGGATTCTTCTTGTTGATTTCTGTTTTAACTATTCCACATATCTTAAACTATATTCCATTATCTGTTTTAGCTGCTATCTTATTTATTGTAGGATATAAACTAGCAAAACCTTCTACATTTAAGGCGATGTATAAAGGAGGATGGATGCAATTCGTTCCGTTTATCGTAACAGTTTTAGGAATTGTGTTTACTGACTTATTAAAAGGAATTGGATTAGGATTAGCCGTAGGTATTTTCATCGTTCTTTATAGAAGTTTCAAAAACTCTCACTTCTTACATAAAGAAGGAGAAGATGTTAACGACGGAAAAATTAAAATGACCTTAGCTGAAGAAGTTACTTTCTTTAACAAAGGAGCTATTTTGAAAGAATTAGACAACTTACCGGAAAACAGCTTCTTAGAATTAGATGTTCGTAAAACAAAGTATTTGGATAATGATATTATAGAAATACTTGAAGACTTCGCTTTAAAAGCAAAAGAACGAAATATTAATATTAAACTTCTATCTGAAAGAGGAACTGTTGAAAATCCTCCTAGCTATATTGAGTTTTTCAAACTTAGATCAAAAGCTAGTTAGAAGATCATATTAAAAATGTAAAGAAACCTCGTCTTACTGCTTTAGACTGGGTTCTTGTTGACAAAAAAGACACAAAAGAAAACCATTAAACAACAACATAAAAATGAGAGATACAGCATTAACAAAAGATTTACAGGCTGCATATACACCGCAGTCGGTTTTACAAGACTTACTTAAAGGTAATGAACGTTATGTTGCAAATAATTTAACGAGTTCCAATGTAACTGAATTAGTAAAACAAACTACAGGAGGTCAATTTCCTAAAGCCGTAATTTTATCGTGTATTGACTCAAGAGTTCCAGTAGAATTAGTTTTCGACCAAACCATTGGTGATGTTTTCGTTGCTCGTGTAGCTGGAAATTTTGAAAACACGGATATTCTAGGAAGCATGGAATACTCTTGTGCAGTTGCAGGAAGTAAATTAGTATTAGTTTTAGGTCATGAAAGTTGTGGAGCAGTGAAAGCTGCTTGTGACGGTGTAGAATTAGGAAATATTACGGCAATGTTAAGTAATATTACTCCAGCTGCAAAAATGGCTTCAGAACAAGTTGAAGGAGTTGCAGACTCTTCGAACAAAGAATTTGTTGCTAAAACAGTTGAAAACAATGTGAAATTAACCATTGAAAGAATCAGAGAAAAGAGTAAGATTCTTCAAGAAATGGAAGATAATGGAGAAATCACTATCGTTGGTGGTGTGTATTCATTAGCTACTGGTAAAGTAAACATGTTATAAAAACATAAGAACTAATAAAAGGAAAAGCGATGATTAACTCATCGCTTTTTTTATTCTATTGATATTTCTGCAGTAGTATCTGAACTCTCAGCTTCATCATCATCATTATCTCCTTTTATTATCGAAGGAAAAATCATTGGAGCAATTTTCTTAACGGGTTTATATAAAATTGATTGATTTAAGCTTTCCTTTTTCACAAAAGGAATAGTATCATTCATTCTTCCAAAAAAGATAAAAACAACACTTAAAATTAATCCTATTTTTAATGCTCCAAAAACTCCACCAAGTATCTTATTTAAAATTCCCAAAGAAGCAAAATCTGCAATTTTTGTCAAGATTTTACCTAATAACGCTATCACCACAATTATAATTACAAAAGTTCCAGCAAATGCCACTAAAGTAACGTATTGTTCAGACCAGTCTAAACTGCTCTCTAACCAATCGCCTAAGAAATAAGAAAAATGAATGGCTCCATAAACTCCGGCAACGAGTGCTACTAAAGAAGCGACTTCAACAAACAAACCTTTCATTAAACCTCTAACAAAACCGAAAAGTAATAATGAGGCAATAATAATATCGAATACATTCATAGTACAGGAATTTGAACAAATATAAATAACTCATTCGTATCTTTGCGTCTCAATTAAAAGCATAATGAGTAAAGTTGGAAATTTAAAGGAAAAGTGGAACTTTTTAGTTGCTTCATTATCACAACAATTTGCTGAAGGTGATGAACTAAACCTAGATAGTATAATATATCTTATTGGAGTTCAAGAATTGGGACAAGGACAACGAAGATTCAAAAAAGATGAAAAAGTCAATTTAATGCATATTGCCATATGTAAACTTCTTGAACCTTATGGATATTATGAATTCGATTACTTCGATGACGATGGTTGGCCACATTATAAAATGCTAACAGAACTTCCTAATCTAAAACCAGGAGAACAAACTGTTTTAATGAAAGAAGCAATTGTTCAATATTTCGAAGCTATTGAATTTTTCAGTTAGGTTACACTCAATTTTCTAATCATTTTTGAAAGCAATTTAGGATAAAACCTTTTTGCGTATACACCTAGTTTCTCTTTTGCACCTGCAATGTAAATCTCTTCCTTTTGTTGAGAAATTGCTTTACTCATGATTTTCGCAAATCGATCAGGATCAATTCCATTTGCAGTTGCAGTATCCATCTTTTTTTGTGGGGTTCCATCACCGGTCAATGCATTTTTGGAAACATTGGTGGTAACAAATCCTGGACAAACAAGAGTAACTTGTATATTGTACTGATGAACTTCTGCTCGTAAACTATCAAAAAAACCATGTAAAGCATGTTTTGTCGCCGCATAGGTAGAACGTAATGGTGTTCCTATTTTACCTACTATACTTGTTGTCACAACAAAATGTCCAGCATTTTTCTGAATAAAATGTGGAAGTAACGCTTTTGTTAAAGCTACAGTTCCTAAATAATTAACATCCATCAACCGCTTATCTACACTAATATCTGTTTCTGCTGCTAGAGATCTCTGGCTGATACCTCCATTATTAACCAGAATGTCAACCGATCCAAAAAATGAAATAGCTTTATCAACTTTAGCTTCAAAATTTAAATAATCTTCTAAATCTAAAGGTAAAATATGAACATCTTGTTTATTCAAACATAATTCCCTTACTTCATTTAGAGACAATTCATTACGAGAAGATAATATTAATTTTGTATTTTGCTGCGAGAGATGAATTGCCAATGATTTTCCTATACCAGAGGAAGCTCCAGTAATCCAGATTATTTTATTTTTTAGACTCATTTTACCAAATAAAGTTTAGTCTAAAGTACTCAATTTAAATAAGAAATAGTAATTTTGGTACGCTTATTGAAATAGCGGAACATAGAATATAAGTATAACATACAAAAAATCCCTTGTTAACGATGAAAAGATTACTTGCATTATTAATATTTGTTACATCGATTGCAAATGCCCAATACTCAGTGAAAGGAACAATGACTCCACCTGAAGAAAGTGACTGGGTTATTTTATATAAAATCGAAGGAGCAAAGCAAAAATTTATTAGTAATTCTACTATTGTGTTTGAAGATGTAAACATTGGTGGGAATACGCAGAAGGTTGGAAGATTTGAATTGAACTTACCGCCTGATGCAAAAGAAGGAGCTTATAGAGTTACCTATAGAAATTCAGGAGCTGGTTTCGTTGATTTCTTTTTCAATAAGGAGAATATAGAATTTGTTTTCAATCCAGTATATCCGGAAGAATCAATTGTTTTCACAAAGTCGAGAGAAAACAAAGTATATAGAGAATACTTGGATGCTATTGCTACCATGCAAAGAAGTATTGATTCATTACAAGTTGAATACTTGAAAAATGAAGATAAGAAGTTTAAAAAAGCTTACAAAAAAGCTTATAAAGAACAAGAAGAAATTCAAGAAATTTATGAAGGTAAATCTGAAGGAATGTTAGTTAATACGTTCATTGAAGCTTCTAAACCAACTAACTCTTCTTCTATATTTGACGACACACAAGAATATTTAGATCATGTTGTTGGCAACTTCTTTAAAAACGTTGATTTTTCTGACTCAAAACTATATAGTTCTCCATTCATCGTAGATAAGATTACTAATTATGTTTTTTACTTAAACATTGCAGAAAGTCAATCAGCACAACAAGAACTTTACAAAGAATCTATTGCAAAAGTAATGGGACTTGTTAAAGATAAAAAAGTTCGCAAAGAGGTTATCGAGTACTTAATTACTCGTTTTGCTAACGCACGAAACTCAGAAATAGTTGACGGACTTTTCGCAGACTATTATGACAAATTACCTAGCGATTTCCAAGATCAAAAATTTAGAGATGATAAAGTAGCATTATTAAGAGCTACCGTTGGTAGAATTGCTCCAGATTTTTCATGGAAAGAAGGAGAAAATGAATATAAGTTATCATCTTTAAACGATGGAGAAAAGTATTTATTAGTATTCTGGAGTACAGGATGTTCGCACTGTTTAAAGGAAATTCCTCAATTACATAGTTTTATGAAAACTCATAACAAAACATCAGTAATTGCTTTTGGAATTGAACAAGCAGAACCAGAATGGACGGCTTATATCAAACAATTAGATGGATGGCATAATGCTATTGGAACTCACCCTGATAATAAGTGGGAAAATGAAGTTGTAAGAACGTATCAACTAGTAGGTACTCCAACTTATTTCATTTTAAATCAAGACAAGAAAATTATCGCAATGCCAAACTCATTCGAAGATGTGAAAGACTATTTCGAAAACGGCAGCGCTGAAAAAGAATAAATTATATAGATTTATTTTAATTAAAAACTATCCAAAAACAGTTTTTCGTTACTCTAACGATTATTGTTTTTGGATAGTTTTTTTTATTTTAACCCCTCAAAATACTTTTGATTACATGAAAATAAGAATACTTGCAACACTAATTTTTGTTAGTTTATCCTCTTTAGCGCAAAACACAATTAAAGGAACTATGACCCCACCTGAAGAAAGTGATTGGGTGATTCTTTATAAAATTAATGGTCCAAAACAAAAGTTTATAGCAAATGGAACTATTGTTCCAGGTGATGTAAATATTGGAGGAAATATCCAAAAAGTTGGAAGGTTCGAATTAACACTTCCCGCAGAAGCTGAAACTGGAGCTTATAGACTTATCTATCGAAATCAAGGTGCTGGTTTTGTTGATTTCTATTATAATAAAGAAAATGTAGAGTTCGTCTTTAATCCTAAATATCCTGAAGAATCAATTCTTTTCACGAAATCAAGAGAGAATAAAGTTTACAGAGAATATTTAGAGCAAATTAATCTTAAACAAAGTGCTTTGGACTCTTTACAAACTGCTTATTTAAAAACTGATGAAAAGAGCACCAAAAAAGCCTATAAAAAGGTTTTTAAAGAACAAGAGGAAATTCAAGAAATTTACGAAGGTAAATCAGATGGAATGCTCATTAACACCTTTATAAAAGCTAATAAGCCAACAAATTCATCTTCTATTTTTGATGAAACTCAAGAATACTTAGAACATGTTGTGGAGAGTTTTTTCGAAAATGTAGACTTTTCCAACAAACAATTATACAGGTCTCCATTTATTATTGAAAAAGTAACGAATTATATTTTCTATTTAAACATTGAAGGAAATCAGGAAGAGCAGCAAAAGGTTTACAAACGTTCTATTAAGAATGTAATGAAACAAGTAAAAGATGATCAAATTCAAAAAGAGATTTTGGAATATCTAATCACTCGTTTTACAAATGCAAGAAACTCTGAAATTGTTGACTTCTTATTTGCTGAATATTATGATGAAATGGATGATGAATTTAAAGACGAGAAATTCAAGAATGATAAATTAGCAGAATTATTAGCTTCTCAAGGTAGAGTTGCTCCTGATTTTTCATGGAAAGAAGGAGAAAAAGAATTAAGCTTATCAGGCTTAAATGACGGAGAAAATTACTTATTAATTTTCTGGAGTACACAATGTGGACACTGTGTTAAAGAAGTTCCTGAAGTTTATGAATACATGAATTCAACTCACCCGAATACTTCTGTAATTGCATTTGCTATTGAGGACGACGAGAAAGACTTTACAGACTGGGCAACTAACAAATTACCTAAATGGCATAATGCTATTGGAACACACCCAGAATTCAAACTAAAAAATGAAACTGTTCAAAAATATAGAATAGAGCAAACTCCAACGTATTTCTTATTAGATAAGGATAAAAAGATTATTGCTGTACCGAATACTGTGCCGGATATTAAAGATTACTTAAACGGACCTTCAAAGGAAGAAGAAGGGAAATAATCTTATTCAAATAAAATTATTAAACGACATCTCAATTGGGATGTCGTTTTTTATTTCAAAAAAACAGAAATGCATCTTCAATATGTTCTATCTCAAATGACTTATTTCCGATAACTGAAATAATATCAAATCGAACTTCTAAATCTAAATTACATTCCTGCATGAAATGATCTAGAGCTGAAGTAAGTAATTGAATTTTCTTTTGATTGATAAAGTCCTGTGGATTCCCAAAGTAATTTGACGTTCTTGTTTTTACTTCAACAGCAATGATTATATCATCTTTCTTAGCAATTATATCAACTTCGGCTTTGAGATACCTGTAATTACGACGCAGTATTTGATATCCTTTTTCTATTAGGTAATTTACTGCGGCATCTTCTCCTCTCTTACCTAGTTCATTATGTTGAGCCATAGCTTTTTCTCACAAAAATATCTATATTTGAATTAATATGAATGAAGAAAAATTATTTAAATACCTTTCCTTTTTAAAAGCGGAATGTGCTAGACATAGCTATGATGGCCACATCGACGAAGATGAAATCAACCAATTTAATATTGAAATACGTCGTTTTAAAACTTACGTGATAGAATCTCAACTAATCTCGGATTCCTTTAAGCAAGAAATTTATAAAGTAGATTTTAATTTAGATGAAACCAGACATAACCGAACTCAACCTAAGTTTCTCATGTGGTTATTTGGTGGTGATATTGGTAAACAACATTCAGAACAAGAGAATAGAAAATATCGATTTCAAAAACTATCTAATGATATAGAAAGTCTTGAGTTTAGATTAAAAGCGATGTGAGTTATTTTAAACTATATTTCAAACTTACTTAGTATATATCAAATAACGTCATTCCAAACTTTTTTCGGAATCTCACACTATTATTACTTCCCTTGATGAGAACCTGAAACAAGTTCAGGTTGACATTAATGAGTTATTTAAAACTCACAGAAGATAATCGATCAGTAACAGATAATTTTACAGTTCGCCCCATAATTAAAGCTCTATTATCAGGTTCATGTCCAGCAGGGAAACCAAATAATACTGGAATTTCATTCGGAACAATATCTAAAATTAACTGCTCAATAGAACTTCCCCATGGAGTTGTATTCTTTCTAATTTTAGTCATGTCACCAACAATAATACCTTTTACTTTATTGAAATAACCTGCTCTTTTTAAACTTTGCAACATACGATCAATAGCGTATTTATATTCTCCTATTTCCTCAATAAATAGAATCTTTCCATCTGTATTCAATTGGCTATCTGAACCTAACATTGATGCTAAAATTGCAATATTTCCTCCTACTAAAACACCTTCAGCAGTTCCTTTTCTATTTTCTTTAGATGATTTTATCGTGTATTTTAATTGCTCTCCAAATAACGCTTTCCTGAACGTTTCTATGGTTTCCGTAATATCCACTGGATCATCTTGCATACTCGTTCCCATCATTGCATGCAACGTTTCCACACCTAAATTATGGACGTGATTATGAAAAGCTGTGATATCAGAATATCCAATAATCCATTTTGGGTTTTCCTTGAATTTTGAGAAGTCCAATTGATCTAAAATCCTAACAGAACCATATCCGCCACGAGCACTCCAAATAGCTTTTACTTCGGGATTATCAAGAGCTTCTTGAAAATCTTGACAACGTTGCTCATCGGTTCCTGCAAAATGATTCGCTTGTGTAAAAACATGCTTTCCAATTACAACTTTTAAACCCCAACTTTCGGCCAATTCCTTAGCCTTATCGATTACATGTTTTCTATTCTTTAAAATTCCAGCAGGAGCTACAATAGCAATCATATCTCCTTTTTGTAAATAAGCAGGTTTTGTTAATTTCATGTTTGTTTGAGCATTCATCGATACTAGAACCATCGATAACAAAAGAATTCCAAATCTCTTCATTCGTAAAATTACGTTTTGAATGAAAATTACTAAAATTAGTAGCAATCTACCAAGATTTGCTTTCTTTTTTCATAAAAACTTAACGCTTGATTTCTTTTTGATAGTGCTTCTTCTAAAATTGAGAAAACCTCATTTTGCATAGCAATTGCTCCACAAATCATAATTACAGCTCCATTTTCTAAATCAGAAATAATAGTATCTATTTGCGTTTGTATCACATCTTGAACATACCTTTTCTCATTTGCCTCTCTAGAATATACCGTGTACAAATTATCAAGTAAATTTTCTCTTAGTATGTCTTTATATAATTCTAAAGATTTCTTTGTTCTTAATCCAAAATACAGATCAATGGATGTAGTTCTCTGTTCGGAAATCATTCCTAAGAATGGAGCAATTCCTGTTCCGGTAGCAATCATAATTACTTTTGAAGCTTTCTTAGGAAAATGAAAAGATGGATTTCTTTTAATAAAAGCTTTTATAGATTCTCCTCGCTGAAGATTATATAGATAGTTAGAGCATAATCCCAATTCATGCTTTCGTATACTCAATAAAAGTGTATTATTTATTTTGGCGATTGAATATAATCGCTCGTGCGTTTGATTATTTGCATAAACACCTAATAAATCTCCTGAAGTGAAATTTTTATGGCAATCATCAAAAGTTAATAAGAACGTATCATCGTTATTGACTATCATCTTGGAAGATAACTCAAGAGTAAATGATTTTTGTTGCTTACTCACAATCCTTTTATCTAACTGCAAGTTAACTGACAACTTATGATTTAATTCCTGTGTCCACTTTGAAAAAGGTTCGAAAGATTTATTATTAATCTTATATAATGGAAGTAATTCAGTCGCATTTTCTCTTTGTTCTAATGCTGATTGAACATCAATTCCAAACTGACAAAATTTTGGATAAGACAATGATCCAAATGCAACTACCGAAAATTGAAATGGATGATTATTTTTCTGCTTGATTAATTCTAAAAAATTAGAACCATTTGATGGTGATTCTCCTTCTCCATATGTAGCAGTTAAGACGATTACATACTTCATTTTCTTATAAGACGTATACTTATTTAAATCAGTAATAAAAACTCTTTTACCTTCATTTAAAAGAGCTTTATACAACATTTTACCATAACTTCGAGTACTTCCATTTTCTGATCCTACTAGCAATACAATCTCGCTTTCATCCTTGTTGTATCTGTTCTTTGTTTTCCCTTTTATCCTCTCAAAAGTCATTGCAAATCCGGAGTAGATGAAATACAGTGTAACTATACTTGCCAATAATAAAATTATAGACCAAAAAATAGAACCTTGACCTGTATGAAGTAATAAACTATAATATGAGATTAGTTTTGAAAAAGGATAATATACTTCACTCAATACTTCTCCAGTGATTTGATTCACTGTTATCTCTTTGTTTTTTAATTCTAACAGAAAATAATCCTCAACATCTGAAGAGAATGGGAATTCAATTTTTTTGAATTCTGACAGTTTCGTGTTATTGAATATTTCAAATTCAGCAATTGTTTTTTTGTGAGCTGAGTTTAATCCATCGAAATCTATAACATGTTTGGTTTCATTTTTCGGTAATAGATTGAACTTTTCTAAGGATAGATATACTCCTGTAACCGTAATTATGAGTAAAGGAATTAGAAATATTCTTCCGAATGCGATATGTGAAAACTGATACAAATTCTCTTTAGAAATGTTGAAAAAGAACCTTTTAAAACCGCCTTGTCGTTTTAGGATTAATAACAACCCAGAAATTGTAATTAGAAACAGTAATAAAGAAACGAAACCAACAATAAAACGTCCTGTGCTTTTTAAAAATAATGATCTATGTAAACTTGTAGCAAACTTGAAAATAGCTGCCTTTTCTACAACTTCCCTAATTTTCTTCCCTGTTTTCGGATGAATATAAATAGTTTGACTTGCTCCTGCTTTCGTAATTACAGAAGCAATAACAAAATTCTCATGGTTACGTTCAACGGAAATTACTTCTTCAAATTCCTGCTGTAACACTACAACCATTTCGCTCACAGAAATATCAGATACATCTGAAATAGCATAAGGCTTCAATTGATTGGAAATTGGTTCAAAAGCCAATATTATTCCAGTAATTGAAGCAATTATGATAAATAAAAAAGAAGATACAGCCAACGTGAAATGACTGTACCTCCAAATGGACATAGACATATTTACAACTAAACAGTTATTTTGATTAATTCTGCGGCATCATTCTCACATAACGAATAAAGCCTTTTCCTTCGAACTTATTCTTCACATTTTCTGATGTGAGTTCAAATTCAACATCGTCTGCATAATATTCTTGATCTTCCACTGCTGTCTCAAAACGAATTTTATAACCAGCATCAATTTTATCAGCGTCAATTTCTAGAACTTTAATGGCACGTTGACCGCCACTAATTGTTGCTCCTGTAACAGCATCGATATCGTTACGTTTCTTTCCGTAAAAATCCCACCATTGATAAATTTCGTGATACCATTCATCATCATCACCTAAAACCTGAAGTGTTTCTAGATATTTACCTTCTTTATCTAAAAGTGAAACCACAACATATGCTCCTTCACCATCATAATTCTTTAACTGAATCATGCATTTGTACTTACTACGTTCAATAGTTGTGAAAGCAAAAGTAATTGCACATAATAATAGTATTCCTGTAATTTTTTTTAGTACTCCCATGTATTCAAATTATTTTAAAAAATTTAAATCAAACTTTGATAACTGTTCATTTTCCTTTGCCAAATCTAAAACCGTTTCATCAAAACTTGTTGTTACCGATTTATCTGCTCCTTGCCTTAATAAATACTCAATTATTTTTGGGTTTTTAGCCACCATAACTGCTTTTTGCAATGCAGTTACTCCATCATTATTCTTTGCGTTTACATTGATATTAAATGCTTTCAAAAATTTTAATAATGATACGTCACCTTTATCAGCAGCAAGATGTAATAATGTATTTCCATCTTTTTGTGGTGTAGTAAAATCAAATCCTCTTTCCTTAAGCAATTGAATTTTTGAAATAAATTCTTCCTCTTTTTTTGAAGAATACGTTTGCGCTAAATAGTACCCTAAATTGTTTCCTTTTTTATCTTTTACAGAAACATTTGCATTTTGCTCTAATAAGTATTTTATAACTTTGGGCGTATTTCTCATCGCTCTTGTAAGTGTAGATTGTCCTTTTGTATTTACCTCATTAATATCTTTAGTATGTTTTCTAAGTAATTTAATTACTGCTAAAGAGTTGCTGGAACTTGCGTTTATTAAAGCTGTATTACCTTCTTCATTTTTGGAATTTACGTCTGTTCCTTTTTGAATAAAGTATTGAATAGTCTGAATATCTTTATTTGAATACGCCAAGTTGTGCAATGGAGTTAAACCTTGCTTATTCCTTATATTCGCTTGAACTCCTAATCCTTCCAAATATTTAAAAAATTCAAGAGAGTTATATCCTCTTCTTCCTCCTTGTGAAGCCATTATCATTGCATTCCCACCATTTTTATTTAATTCTTTAAATTGCAATCCTCTTTTAATTAATAAATCAATGATGGTTTTATTTCCTTTTTTCGTTGCATAGTTTACGGCTCCATTACCTTTATAATCAGTATCTGTAAGTTTCAATCCTTTAGACACAAAATAATCTACTAGATCCAAATTCTTTAGTGAAGGAATCACTAGAAGTATAGCATTTGCTCCACTTTTACTCTTCTCTACTTTAGGATTTGCTCCTTGCGAAATCAGATAATCATATAACTTCGTATTCGTTTGTCCTGCAGTTGCAGCAAAATTTAAAACTGAATATCCATGACTATCAATGATATCTGTTTTAGCTCCTTTTGAAACTAAATACTTCATTAAATCAACACGATTAGTATATGCTGCCCAGAAAATATAAGTTCTTCCATCATGGGTAATTTTATTAACTCCATTTCCTTTAATCGTAAGTAAATATTTAATAATGTCATCACTAACAACATCAGATTTTTCCAATAAGCCATAGGCAATAGCATCAAAACTATGTCTGTTTAACTGTGTTGGATCATTTCCTTCTTCGATTTTCTGCTTTACTAATTCTAAGGTTGGTTTTGATTTCCAAAAAGACCTTTCAAGGAATATATTTTTACTTTTTTGCGCATGAAGTAGCATCGAAGCAAACACAAAAAATAGTACCAATTTTACTTTCATAATACTGAATTTAGAAGTGCAAATATAATATTATTTATAATTAATCTAAATTAATTTAAATTGTTTAGTATGATTTAACATTATGACCGTAAAAACAAGACGCTCAAACAAATTATTAACTACATTTGTAACCCAAAATATTTAAGATTTTACACTAACAATGAGTTCTTCAAAAAGATATACAATTACAGCTGCATTACCGTATACAAATGGTCCTATCCATATTGGTCATTTAGCTGGAGTTTATGTGCCTGGTGATATTTATGCACGTTTTTTACGTTTAAAAGGAAATGATGTGGCTTACATCTGTGGATCAGATGAGCACGGTGTTGCTATTCCTATGCGTGCGAAGAAAGAAGGTGTTACACCTCAGCAAATTATCGATAAATACCACGGAATTATTAAGCAATCTTTTGAAGATTTTGGAATTTCATTTGATAACTACTCACGTACTTCTGCTGAAATTCATCACGAAACTGCTTCTGAATTTTTTAAAAAAATGTATGAAGATGGTAAGTTTGTAGAGGAAGTTTCTGAACAATTATATGATGCTGAAGCGGATCAGTTTTTAGCAGATCGTTTTGTTATTGGTACATGTCCGAAATGTGGATTTGAAGAAAGTTATGGTGACCAATGTGAAAACTGTGGTACAAGTCATAATGCTACGGATTTAATTAATCCTAAATCGGCAATTACAGGTAATGTTCCTGTTTTAAAACAAACAAAACACTGGTTTTTACCTTTAGATAAGCATGAAGCATTCTTACGTGAATGGATTTTAGAAGGTCATAAAAATGATTGGAAATCTAATGTATTAGGACAAGTAAAATCATGGATTGATGACGGTTTACGTCCTCGTGCGGTAACTCGTGATTTAGATTGGGGAATTCCTGTACCTGTTGAAGGAGCTGATGGAAAAGTATTATATGTTTGGTTTGATGCTCCAATCGGTTATATTTCTTCAACAAAAGAATGGGCTGCTCGTGAAGGTAAGAATTGGGAAGATTATTGGAAAGATGAAAACACCAAATTAGTTCACTTTATTGGAAAAGATAATATTGTATTTCACTGTATTATTTTCCCTTCAATGTTAAAAGCTCATGGTGGATATATTTTACCAGAAAACGTTCCAGCAAATGAGTTTTTGAACTTAGAAGGAAATAAATTATCAACTTCTAAAAACTGGGCTGTTTGGTTACATGAATATTTAGAGGAATTTCCAGGACAGCAAGATGTATTGCGTTATACATTAACGGCAAACGCTCCGGAAAATAAAGACAACGATTTTACTTGGAAAGACTTCCAGGCGAAAAACAATAACGAATTAGTTGCCATTTTTGGAAACTTTATCAACCGTGTTGTTGTACTTACGAACAAGTATTATAATGGAGTAATTCCTGTGCCAGGAGATTATTCAGAAGTAGATGAAGATGTTTTAGAGCAATTAAAACAATTCCCTGATGTTATTGCAAAATCTATTGAACGTTATCGATTCAGAGAAGCTTCTCAAGAATTAATGAATTTAGCACGTTTAGGGAACAAATATTTAGCAGATGAAGAACCTTGGAAAGTAATCAAAGAAGATGAAGAACGTGTAAAAACTATTATGTATGTTGCTTTACAAATTGCTACTGCGCTTTCTATAGTTTCTGAACCATTTTTACCATTCACTTCATCAAAATTAAAATCAATTTTAAAAGTTGATGAAAACTTAAGCTGGAATGACGTAACTGAAAAGGAAGCTTTATTACCTGAAGAACATCAAATTGGTAAAGCGGAATTGTTATTCTCAAAAATAGAAGACAAAACTATTGAAGCTCAAATCCAGAAATTAGAGGATACTAAAAAGGCAAATGAAGCTGCCAATAAAGAAGTAGAGCCTCAAAAAGACACTATTGAATTCGATGATTTCACTAAAATGGATATTCGAATTGGAACTATTTTAGAAGCAGAAAAAGTAGCGAAAACTAAAAAATTATTGAAGCTTAAAGTTGATGTTGGAATTGATGTTAGAACCATTGTTTCTGGAATCGCAGAGAGTTTTAAACCAGAAGATATCGTTGGACAACAGGTTACTGTATTATGTAATTTAGCTCCGAGAAAAATACGTGGTGTAGAAAGTCAAGGTATGATTTTAATGACAGATGCTGAAGATGGATCTTTAGCTTTTGTAGAGCCACAACAAAAAGTACAAAACGGCGGACAAGTCTGCTAATAAAAAATCTGTCTAAAAAGAATTTATTTTACGTCATTACGAAAAATTTAAATTTTGAAGTAATCCCATAATTCTGAATTTATAGATTAAAAAGATTCCTTCACTTCGTTCGGAATGACAACTTTTTAGACAGCTTTTTTTATTCTCTTTGAATTATTACACTTTCAATATCATTAAATTTTGCAGAGTATATTATATTCTCTGGTTTATATTCGAATCGTAGAACTCTATTGGGTTTACCTTTCAATTCATAGATTTCACTATTTTTTACGAACTTAAATTCAATTCCAGAAACCGCAGTTTTCTGTGATAATGATGTTTCATAAATACCGTCTTTGTCTTCATCGGTCAATGGCACTTCTACTTTCCATCGAGGATTGGTAAAATTTCCTTTTACACCAATAGATTTTACATCTTCTACTCCTCTCATGTCAATCTTTACTTGAACAGTTTTTAGATGTTGTTCTTGTACACAACTCGTTGTAAGTATTCCTATTATAAGTATTGCAAATTTTTTCATTTTATAATTTTTTAGATATTAAATAATCGATTCCGAATCTTCCTGATCCTAAGTATAAATTATATGTTGCCATCCATAGGAATCCCATGGCTGGTAACATTCCCCAAGTTCCTTGACTCCACTTTTGCATAAAAATGGCTACTAACATGGTACAGATAATTAAAAAAGATGTAATTCTTGTTTTGAATCCGAATGCTAATAATAATCCTCCAACAGCTTCGCTAAAAGCGCCCATCCAAGCGAAGAAAACTGGAAATAACGCAAAGATTCCTCCGTAAGCAGCTACATCTTCTGGAAACCAAGCTGAAACTTCAAATAAACTTAGGTTCCGATCTGCTGGAGTCCATGGCATTCCAAATTTACTGGCACCAAAATCTATTGTTAGTAACATTCCGCATATAAATCGGATAATTGCAAAGTGTAAATCTACTATCCAATGTTTTTGTAATACAGGTGTAATTAATCTTTTAAGAACAGTTTTCATAAGTAAAATTTTTATCTCGTTTTTGATGACACAAAGATTTCAAATTACTTATGCGTGGACGACTTATAACGTATTTAGAAGGCTCATTTACGATTTGAGACGTCTTATTTTGGTAAATTTTGTAAGAATTCGGTTGGTGAAGTATTGGTTATTTTTTTGAAAACTCTATTGAATGTAGCTTTACTATTAAATCCACAATCCATAGCAATTCCTAAAAGAGAAAGTTGTTTATGAGCTCCATTTTCTAACTCTTTTTTAAAAGCATTTACTCTAAACTCATTAATAAAATCATTAAAGTTTTTCTGAAAGCCTTTATTTATAATCTGAGAAAGTTCATTGCGGTGCATTTCCAAATCCGAAGCTAAATCTGACAAGTTCAACTCTGAATTCAAATAGGGTTTTTCTGTTTTCATAAATTCAGATATCAACTGAACTTCATCTTCTGATATGTTTTGATTTGTTTCTTTTTGAACAGTTTTAATTTCATTTGGGGTAAAACTAAATGACAAATTATTCAGCTTTCCTGTATCTGTAAAATAACCTCTCACTCCAATATAAATGGTAATAATCGCCATAAACAAATTCAACCACCATTGTTGTGTATAACTCAATTCAATAAATGCAACATTTATTACTGTTTGAATACTACTGTATAAAAAAAGTGAAGTGAAAACTATTAGAAAACTTAGCACCCAATTCAATTCTAACTTGTAGGTATTAGAAAAGTACTCCTTAATCTTAGTCCGGTAATTGTAGAATAGCTGAAAAGTAAATGCCAAATACAATAGCATAACCGAGAAATCTAAAAACACTAAAACTGGTTGTACTATATTTTCATCAAAGGCAATTTTTAAAACTCCGTTTTGCTTATCATTAAAACCTGGTTGTAACGAATCGTAGATATAAATAAATACCCTAAACAGCACTAGACAAATAGCCAATGCAAAATGTAAAATATCTCTTCTTTTAAATTTAAAATTAGACTGCGTTATAGATTTTACATAAAAATAAATTAACGGTCCTAAAGCTAAAGCTATAGGCATTAACCAGTAATTTATTTTGGTAGTTTTATAAACATTATACCATCCCATAAAACCAACTGTATAACAGATTTGTTGATAACAAACTAAGAGTAAAATTGATGCTAATATGAAATGAGATATATTTTTTTCTTTACTAAATTTCGCATATAACAAACCTGATAGTAGCACTCCTTGCACCACTAAAACTAATAACGGAGTACTATAAAAATTGAAATCTGGAAAAGTAGAAAGTGGTAATATCATACTCAAATATAAAAAATATAGTCTGCCAACTTCAAGTAGTGCTATAAGGTTTCTTTAATATTATGTAAATTAGCGTATTAAATGTTGGTATATGATTAAAAAATTACCCCTAGTTTTAATCTTATTTTGTAGTTGTTTCGGATTTTCCCAAGAAATGATTGGTGAAATCGAACATTCACTAAAAGAAACAAGCAAAAAAGTACGCGGATCCCTAACTATTGTAAATCATAAAAACAATGATATTGCTACATTCATAAGCGATCAATACAATATTTATGGTTATTTAACCAATGCTGAGCTTGAACCTAAAAATGAATTAACATTACCAAGAAACAGTAAATTTAGCGGTATTGTTGGTAAGACATTCACAGAAGACACCTACACTTTTATTGTATCAAACAAACTTCTTAAAAGTTTTGATCTAATAGAATTTGACTTTAAAAAGGACACAGCTTATTATAAAAATGATCGTTTTTATTCAAAAGGAATGATACTTTTACAAACTGTAAATATGGGAGATAAATCTCATTTACTTTTTTTAAAACAAAAAACTTCAGAGTTAGTTGTCAAAACCTATTTCAACGATGGAAATTCAACTTTAAAAAAGTTCAATATCAAAAATGTAAAGTTGTTTTTAAATGATACTATAGAAACTACACTTTCTAAGCTATTATTCAATGTATTGTATAACGATTATACAATTACAAAACTACATTCATTAGAATATCAAACTTCCGAATTAGAAAAAGATAAGCTACAACATATTCCTATTGAAAGCGCAACGGATTTCACTAAACTGTATGCCAGTGAAAATAACATCAAAATAGTGTTGGATAAAAACAAATTCTACACTCAAATTTTATCTCTCGACTTAAAGAAAGAATCCTTTTCACTTCAAAAAATTAAAAAACCATTCTTTGAAATTCCGAGCACTAAAAAAACTACGAATTCATTTCTTGTGAATAATTTATTGTTCGCTGCAGCTTGTACCAAAGATGAATTAAAAATTGATGTACATAGTTTAGAGAATGATCAACTCATCAAAAGTTATACGATCTCATCAAATACATCTTTTCCATTCAAGAATTATAAAATGTTGCTCGATGGTGAGAAAAAGAGCTCTCAAAAATCAAAGAAGAAATTCTTCAGAACCTTATTATTTAGTGATATCGGAATTTTTGTTGATGAACTTTCTGATGGATTTACAATTACTGTTGGAGGTAAAAAGCCAGCAACACTTGATAATCCAACAATGGGTGTGAATATGACAGATAACGCAGCTTTATATTCCGTGAATAATTACAGAGGATTTTTAGATCCACATTCCTATATTTTGAATGTGTACAGAAATGTTGAATCGACCTTCCTTACTTATGCAGTCGACAAGGAGCTAAATATTACAAATTCAAAAGTTCAGGAAAACATTTATCATAAAATAAATAGACATATTAAAAAGGCTAAACTTAATACGAATCAGAGTCATTTATTCAGGCTAAATCAAAAAACAATTTATAGTTATTACGACCGACAAAATAATAGTTATAAATTTTTAGCATTCTAATAAATTAAATAGTTTTGAATATCTCTTTAGAATAAGAATGCTTAAAATCGCGTACCATCCTATTTACAATCATCCATTGCCGGATAATCATCGATTTCCAATGGATAAATACGATTTAATTCCACAACAATTAATGCATGAAGGAACATGTACAGAAGATAATTTCTTTGAACCAGAAATACCAAATAACAAACATTTCTTTTCGGTTCACACTCCTGAATATTTTTTCGATCTATTAAACATAACACTTTCAAAGAAAGAAGAACGTAAAATTGGTTTTCCTTTAAGTGAACAACTAATTGCTCGTGAAATGATTATTACAGATGGAAGTATGAAAGCTTCTGAATTTGCCTTACAACATGGAATTGCTATGAATATTGCTGGAGGAACACATCATGCTTTTACTGATAGTGGCGAAGGATTTTGTTTGCTAAATGATCAAGCAGTTTCTGCTCGTTACCTTCAAAACAAAGGACTTATAGAAAAAGCTTTAATTGTTGATTTAGATGTGCATCAAGGAAATGGTACAGCAGAAATTTTTAGAGATGATCCTTCTGTTTTTACTTTTTCCATGCATGGAAAAACGAATTATCCGTTTCATAAAGAACAATCTGATTTAGACATTCCACTAGAGAATGAAACCAGAGACGAAGAATATCTTTCTTTACTAAAAAACACATTACCAAGATTAATTTACGAACACCAACCTGATTTTATTTTTTATCAATGTGGTGTGGATATTTTAGAAAGTGACAAACTAGGTAAACTAAGCGTTTCATCAGAAGGCTGTAAAGAACGAGATCGATTTGTTTTACAAACTTGCTTCGATGAAAAAATTCCAGTTATGTGTAGCATGGGTGGCGGATATTCTAAAGATATCAATGTTATTGTTCAAGCACATGCAAATACTTTTCGTTTAGCTCAAGAAATATTTTTTTAGTTTACTTTTGCCAAAAAAAATGCAAAAAAAAGTATTTACATTTCTATTAGTCTCAATTCATTTCTTTAGTTTATCACAAGAAGAAATTGGGTCTTTCATAAACACCTTAAAAAACAACAACTCAAACATTCTCGAGTCTTTTTCTGTTTTTAATAAAAATACTGAGAATATTGGGACCTTCTTGATTGAAAAGAAAAGAATCTATGGATTTTTATTAGACCAAAACTTTAATCTGAAGTCAAAGCTTTTACTGGATAATAAGAGCAAAAAATATAGTTTAGTATTAGGAAAAATGTATGATTCTGATAATATTTTCAAAATCATCGTTTCAGATAAGAACAAAAGTAAATTCGCTATAATTACTTTTAATTTTTCTACCGGTAAAACCTCTTTTTCGGAAGATACTTTTAATGCTAAAAAATTAATCTTCTTGCAAAGTGTAAGTAGAGCGAATAAAGTGCACTTATTATTTCTAGACAGAGATTCGTACAATATTGTCTCACAGAATTATGAAATAAATGGATCAAACGATTTGTTAAAGTTTGATTTTAAAAATGAAAAATTCTTGATAACAAAAGATAAAGATATCTCTTTAAAAAAGTTAATTCCTGATTATTCTAACCCGGAACATAGAGAAATTAAAAATATTGCATTTGAATTAACGAAAGTAAGTGAAGAATCCTATGATACAAATGTAGAATATGGATTGTTATCTACAAATGTAAAAAGAAAGCAAACATCTCCTATTTCTGTTGAAACTTCATCAAAACTAAGCAAGTTATATATTCGAAAAAATGATGTTGTTCTAACTTTCGATAAGAATAAATTTTACACTCAAATTTTGTATCTCGACCTTAATAAAGGTAAGTATAAATATGAAAAAATAAGGAAGCCACTATTTGATACAAAAAAGATGGATAAAAAATCAAATTCTTTTTTTATTGACAATCTTTTATTTACAATAACTTCAACAAAAAAGAAATTAGTTTTTAATGTTTATAATCTAGAAAAAAAGGCTTTATTGAAAGAGTTTAGCATTGAAAATAATGAGCCTATAACGTTTAGCAACACTCCAATAATTCAAAAAGGAGGTGATTTCAAACAATACAGAGAACTAGAAAAAACTAAGCAGTTTTTACGTAAAATAACTTCATCAAAAATTGGAATTTCCGCTTACAAAAATGATCGAGGATATGAAATAACAATCGGAGGAAGAAAGCTTGTAACTTCAGGAACCTTCCCTGTTGGAATAATTGGTGGAGGACTTACAGTAGCTGGATGGGGTATTGCCGCAGGTCCAATATATTCAAACTCAACAACTTCTTCTTTCGGAGCCTACTTAAAAAATAAGTCAGTCCACATAAAGTGTTTGTTCGATGATAACTTTAATCATATAGAAGGAGATGTTGAAAAAAATATTTATGATAAAATACAAGATTATAAATTCATTGAAAAAACAAAGAAATCTGAAGATATTTACAACAACACAGAAGTCATAAGAAAACAAGAAGCTATTAATGTATTTAATATTGGTAATGAAACAATATTAGGTTTTTATTCGAGTAACTTTAAAGCTTACTACTTTTATAAGTTAAACTAGAAAAAATTAAGTTTCTATATTTGCCGCTGGAAAAATTCAAAATCTAATTCTTATGAAAAGAAAAAATATGCTAAATCGGTTATGCCTGTTAGTATTTTTGATAACCTTTTATGCCGGTTATTCTCAAGATCAAATTGCTAATTTCAGAAACGTATTAAAAGAAAACTCAACAGAAATTAAAGATGTTATTCCAATTGTTAATAAAGAGAATGGGAATTCAGTAATATTTATTGCAGATGCGAAAAACGTTTACGGATATAAATTAAATCAGCAATTTCAAGTAATCGATAAATTAGCTTCGGAAACAAAGAAAAGAAAATACAAAGTGTTTTTAGGAGCAGATATTCATGGTGAAAACTATAGGATTTTCATGTCTAATACAGACAAAAATAAATTTACTTCTATTAATTTCTCCTACTCTTCGAAATCTACAAGTCATACGGAATTTAAACTTCCAAAATATGAGCATTTCATCCAAACCATTGCTCCAACTAACAAACTTTATTTTTTAACAGCTAATAAAGTTTCCGGAGGTATCTTTTTATATAGTTTCGCTGAAGATGGAACTCCTGAGAGAAATCAGATAGAATTGGAAAGTACTCTAATTGCTGGGAAAGCAGGTAAAGCTGTGAAAATAGCAACATTATTAGTTAATGCCGATAAAGTAAATAAGTTTGAAAAAGATCTACCAAACTCTATCGAATCTGTTTCTGCTTTAACCAAGATGTATGTTAGAGAAAATGAAATCTTAATTTCCTTAGATCAAAACAAGAAAAAAACTCAGGTTTTAACTATTGATATTGACAGTAAAAAATCGTCAATGAAACATATAGAAAAACCATTAGCTGATATTAAATCATTTAGAAAGAAGACTAACTCTTTTATTTATGACAAGTATATTTTTCAAGTTGCGGGTAATAAAGAGGTTTTTTCAATGCATATTTTAGATTATGATTCAGGTGAATTTATTAAAGAATATGCAGTTAATAAAGATGAAAAGATAACATTTAAAAACACTCCGATTATTCAAGAAGGAGCTTTTTACAATAACTATCGTGAGTTAGAAAAAACAAAGAAATTTTTACGTAAAATTAGCTCTGAATATATTGGAATATCAGTAATAAAAGTTGCCGAAGATTACTTATTTACAATTGGTGGATATGTGCAACAACATCGTGGAGGCGGTGGCTTCATGATGGGTGGAGGATTTGGTGGAATTCCTATGGGAAGTGTTGGAAACGTTAGTTTTTTCTTTAACCCAACTATGTTTGCTTATAATTCTTTCTCGAATACAAAATCAACTAGAATCGAAGGTGTTTTCAACCAAAATTTTGAGCATTCTCCAGATAAAGAAGTTCCTGAACATCTTTTTGACAAGATCGATAAACACCATACTAAAAGTGAAGTTGCTAAAACTATATTCCCATATAAAGATTTCTTTATTAAAGGAGATATGGACCCTAAAACAAACACTTATTATTTGACAAAATTTACTAAATAATAAGATAAAAAATACAGAAATAAAGAAGTCTAGAAATTTAACTTTCTAGACTTCTTTATATTTTTATCTATGCGGACTTTCCTGTTCTGAAATTCTAAGGTTTTTAAATGGAGCTGTTTCTCTCAAAGCTACTGTATTGGCATCTGTATTTGCCAAAAACACCACCTGTTTTCCATTACAAAAACTATCATTATGAATACAACATTCATCAACAGCAATTGCATGACCGTTTGATGGAAATCTGAAAACAGTGAAATGATATTCAGGTTTCTTTTTATTCCCATGTCTTTCTGGACATTTATTCTCTTCCCAACTTTCTCTATCGTCTCTTTCTTGCTCTTCTTTACTTTCTATGATTCGACCTAGTAATACGCGACAAATATTAGTTGATTTTTCATCTTCTGTAGGATTTGGAAACCAAATATGTGGAAACGGATGATGCTCAACAAATAATCCACCTCCACCGTAAGATTTCATTACATAATCTTGAATATATCCTGGTAAACTCGTATCGTATTCCATTCCAAATAACGGTTTATCATATCCCATGTGAAAAGATTCTCCTGGTTTTAAAATTTTAGCTCCATAATACTTTAACGTTTCATCAAAATCTTCATGATAAATGTCTAAAACAGGAAAATCAATCTCCGTTTCATTAACTAGTAGTGATCCTGTTGCTCCAAAAACGTTTGCTGAACTTCCCACAGATGGTAAACCTCCACCATCTTTTCCACTTATCCATTTTGCCTGAACTTTTAATGCATTACCTTCCTTTGGAGTTTTTGCATGAATTCTTCTTTCTTTTAATTCATCCAACAAAGAATATTCTTCAGAATATTTTTCTTCAACTTTCACTACTGCGCCTTTCCCCTTGCCTTGTTCTAAACGTACTTTTTCATAAGGTTTTATCGGACCATAAATTCCCGTAGTTGTCATTAAAGGAATTCCTTCTGCTCCAGAACGAATTACGACTGCATCATTCAAAAAATCAAAATTCTCTTTTAATACTTCATCCGATATTCCAACATCAACATACTGCCATCTTCTTTCATTCATAATCTCTTTCATTTTTTGATTAGATACAGTTTCTTTTTTCTCTATGTGCCTTGACGGACTATAAACATGACTCATGGTATTGAATTTTAAGGTTAATAGGTTGAATTTAGTTTATTCTTTCCTTCAATTTTCATAGTTTACCATGAGTATAAGTAATTCGAGTAAGAATGTATTATTTATAAACATGAGAGAAAAAGGAATATTAAAATCCTTCTTTTTTGTTTCTTTGTAACTCTAAATTCATTTTTAAAATACGTACTGTCAATGCAGCTAATTTCATATATATCCTCAAAAACTTCTTACACTCAAAAAAGTATTCAAAATACGGTTGAATTGTTGAATGAAGATTGCACAATTCCGTTTATTGCTCGTTATCGTAAGGAACGAACTGGAAATTTAGATGAAGTTGAAATTGGAGAAATTGTAGCATTAAAAGAAGCTTTTGAAACCCTAGAGAAAAGAAGGAAAGCTATTCTTAAAGCGTTAGAAGAACAGGAAGTACTTACTCAAGAATTACAATCAAAAGTTGAGAATGCACAAGATTTAACGGCTTTAGAAGATATTTACTTACCGTATAAGAAGAAGCGTAAAACAAAGGCCGAAACTGCCAGAAATAATGGATTAGAACCATTAGCAAAAATCATTATGAGTCAGAAATCTGATGATTTGGATTATATAGCTTCTAAGTATGTAAATGACAAGGTTGAAAATGAAGATAAAGCTCTAGAAGGTGCTAGACATATTATTGCTGAATGGATTAATGAACGACCGGATATCCGTAATTTAATCCGTAGAGAATTAGAACGCTTTTCTACAATTGTTACCAAAGTTGTAAAAACGAAAAAAGATGATGAAAATGCTCAAAAATTTAAAGATTATTTCGATTGGTCTGAAAATTTAAGTAGAATTCCTTCGCATCGTTTATTAGCAATTTTAAGAGGAGAAAAAGAAGGAATTATTAGAGTTAAGGTTGAAATTGACGACGATCGTGTCTTAGAAAAAGTAGATCGTAAATTGATTCGAAGTAATAATGAATGTGGTGCTGAAATTCAATTGGCAATTGACGATAGCTACAAGCGTTTATTATTACCTTCTTTAACTACTGAAGCAATGAATGTTGCTAAAGAAAAGGCCGACGAATCTGCGATTACAGTATTTAAAAATAACCTTGAACAACTCTTATTAGGAGCTCCTTTAGGAGAAAAAAGAATTTTAGCTATTGATCCTGGGTATAGAACAGGTTGTAAAGTGGTTTGTTTGAGTGAACAAGGAGAGTTATTGCATAACACCGCTATTTACCCAAACGCTCCTCAAAACAAAACTACAGAGTCAGCTTATACCATTGAACACTTAATTAAAAAATATAATATCGAAGCTATTTCGATTGGAAACGGAACAGCTTCACGAGAAACAGAGCGATTTGTAAAGAATATTGCCATCACAAAAAATCTTGAAATCTTTGTGGTAAATGAAGCTGGAGCATCTATATACTCAGCTTCTAAAATTGCAAGAGACGAATTTCCTAATGAAGATGTAACTGTTCGTGGTGCAGTTTCAATCGGAAGACGTTTAGCAGATCCTTTAGCGGAATTAGTTAAAATAGATCCGAAATCAATTGGTGTTGGTCAATATCAACATGACGTGGATCAAAATCAGTTAAAAAAATCTTTAGATACCGTAGTTCAACATTGTGTAAATAAAGTTGGTGTAAATATTAATACCGCAAGTGCTTCTTTGTTGAGTTATGTTTCTGGAATTGGACCAAAATTAGCGGAAAACATCGTAAATCATAGAAATCAAAATGGTGTCTTCAAAACACGTAACGACATTAAAAAAGTAGCTCGTTTAGGAGGAAAGGCTTTTGAGCAATCTGCGGGATTTTTAAGAGTTAAACGAGGTGCAAATCCTTTAGACGATTCAAGCGTTCATCCAGAGAGTTATTCTTTGGTAAAAAACATAGCTAAAGATCTACGGTTAAAAACAGAAGATTTAATTGGTAACACAAAGCAATTAAAAGAAATTCAACTGAACAAATATGTTACTTCCGATTTTGGTTTGCCTACGCTAAAAGACATTGTAAAAGAACTGGAAAAACCAGGTTTAGATCCGCGTGAAAAAGCCAAAGCTTTTTCATTTAGTGAGGAAGTAAAAACCATCGACGATTTAAGAATCGGAATGGTACTTCCCGGTATCGTAAATAACATTACAAATTTTGGATGTTTTGTTGATATTGGAATCAAAGAAAGCGGTTTAGTTCACATCTCAAATTTGTCCGATACTTTTGTTGAAGACATCAATAAAATAGTTCGTTTACAGCAACAGGTTCAAGTTAAAGTTTTAGAAATAGATTTAGCTAGAAAACGCATACAATTGAGCATGAAATAGGGTCATTAAACCCTATTTTTTAAGTATTTTAAAATTAAGATTATCGTTATTTCCAATAGCCTTAATTGCATATAAACTTGTTTTTAAGATACTCAAGTCTAACTCAATATTTTTATTCAGATTGGAAAAGTTTTTTTCTAAAATCAAACGACCATTCAATGTGTATACAAATACCTTTATTTCTTGAGAATTAAGATTATTTATATGTAATATATCTTTAATTGGATTTGGATAAATTCTATAGTTAGTATTATTAGTTTCATCAAAAACAGATAAAGATTTTCTTTTATTTTCATACCAAGTCAATTGCCCAAAATGAAAACTCACTAAAATATCTAAATCACCATCTCCATTAATATCTGTCATTGTTAAATAGGAAGGGTCCTTTATATTTTCATCCACAAAAGTCAAACTTGTTTCAAAACTTCCTGTTCCCTTATTTTCTTTAATTGCTATAATTCTACTATCTGAAACAGTATATATTACGTCCAAATCCCCATCATCATCAAAATCACCTAAATCAAAATAAAGGTAGTTATTGTAATTAGGAGTAATTGTTTTTCTTTCACTGAAAACTCCATTTCCTTCATTCTTTTTCCAAACTACCTTTACCAAAGAAGTATGGTATGTATATATTAAATCTTTCAGTCCATCTCCATTCAAATCAAAGAATCTAACTCTTCTTCCATCTTGACTTTCGAGAACTTTTGTTACTGAACTAAAATAACCGTCCACTGCCACTTTTTCCAGCCACAAAATTTTAGATGACCCGATAAAAACAATATCATTATCATCATCACCATCTACATCTAAAATATGAATTGGATTATTCTCAAAAAGATAATTATCTCTAAGAACTTTTTGTGAAGTAAATGTACCCTGACCATCGGTATTTTCAAACCAAACTAATTTTTGATTAGAAATGCTTCCAGAACCTTTGTATGTAGCAACAATATCTTGATCTCCATCATCATCCACATCTCCGACAGCAATTGCTTTAGCATTCTCTATATCATCACTTTTTGCTATCACAATTCTCTCGCTATACTCACCTCTTCCATTTAAATTCTTAAACCAAACAAGATCACTACTGTAATTTGGTGATTCATCAATTGCAACATAATCTTTATCTCCATCTCTATCAATGTCGGCAAAAGCTTGTCTATATTGGAAAGTACAAGGTAAGTTCGTCTCTCTAGGTGTAAAGTTCGCATTTACGTTTTCAAACCAAACATTATGCGTAAATAAATCAATGTCTCCATCTTTATCAAAATCAAGAGAAATAGAAAAGCTGTTGTAATTTATTCGTGTGGTCAAATTATCACCAAGACTAAAATTACCTTCATTGTTCTCATTTTTATACCATGTGATTATACTTTCATCGAAGAAAGCAGCTATAATATCTACATTGTCATCACCATTAAAATCACCGATACTGATGTCACTTATGCTTTTTTGAAATTCTGTTGATGTTTGAAAAGTCTCATTAAAATTACCTAGTCCATCATTCTTGTGCCAACGAATTTTTGTTTTTGCAAACCCACCAAAAACTGGTTCTACGGATACAACATCTGTATAAGTATCTCCATTTATATCTTTTGCTATAATAAACGATGTAGTGGCTGATGTTGAGGCAGATGCTATTTTCTTTTTTGAAGTAAAATTATTATTGTTCTCAAAATTCTTATACCAAGAAATATGTGTGCCTTCGATTTCATCCTTGACAACTAAATCAACATAAGAATCACCATCAATGTCGGCTGGATAAAGGTATCTGATTTTTTTCTCGTTTCCATCAGAAAATGTATAATTCTGACGAATGAAATTTCCATTTCCTTCGTAATTATTAAAAAATCCAAGTTCAGCTTCACTTCGGGAAAAGAATAAAATATCGTTATTGGTATCATTGTTCATATCAAGTACGAACAATTGTGATATTTCTATATTAGAGCTAACTAGTATTGGTTCACCAAAGCTTCCATTTCCATTGGTATTTTGATACCAAAATATTTTTTTATTTGAAAGCGAAACAATTAGATCTAAGTCATTATCCTTATCAATATCACCAAATTCAAAAGCATCAATGGTATACCACTCACCATTTTCAGTTTTTAGAATGGTCTGCTCTAAACTAAAATCTCCTTTTCCATCAAGATTCTCATACCAAACTAAAATTGGAGTTTCGTTATCTCCATAAACATCATTAGTGTTAATCACAATGTCATTGTCTCCATCCTTATCAAAATCAACAATACGCATCTCGCTAACTTGAAAAACTCTATTTTCACTGATCACTTTTTGAGCTTCTGTCTGCCCTTTTCCATCAAGATTTTCAAACCAAGAAATTTTTCTATCTGTAACCGAATAAAAAACAAAATCTAAATCATTATCACCATCAAGATCTGCACTTTCTATCAGTTCAGGTTTATCCGAAGAAAAACCATCAATCACGATATTTTTTTGAAATTCTGATTGCGCGTTTAACGTTGTAATTAGAACAAATAGTGAAAAGAGAATTGTAATTTGTTTCATAGCAATTAATTATTTTTTTTACCGCAAATGTAAGTAAATTTAGGAGCGATTAATAGTTAAAATCGCGTCATTTTCGTAAATTTACAGAACTATCTTTTTAAATATTTTGTTATGGAAAATTTAGATGCTGCAAGACTTCAAATGGCATTCACGCTAATTTTTCATATTGTATTTGCTTGT
>JAKVCX010000007.1 GCA_022448525.1 Tenacibaculum sp. | reverse complement strand
GGTGTGTAAACAAATACTCCGTCTGAAGTCTCTGTTACTGTACCATTAGATGGACCAGAAGTTAAACTGTAGTCTTCGCCGTCGCCACCGTCGCCACCAATATCATCATTAGTGCTTACTGTAATGGTTGTACTAGCATCCTCATTTACTGTTGCAGTATCATCATTTGCTGTTGGAGTATCATCAACTGAACTTACTGTAATAGTTACCGTAGCTGTATCTGTGTCTCCGTCTGCATCTGTAATTGTATATGTAAATGAATCAGTTCCGTTAAAGTCAGCGTTTGGCGTGTAGACAAATACTCCGTCTGAAGTCTCTGTTACTGTACCATTTGATGGACCAGAAGTTAAACTGTAGTCTTCTCCGTCTCCACCGTCTCCACCAATGTCATCATTAGTGCTTACTGTAATAGTCGTACTTGCATCCTCATTTACTGTTGCAGTATCATCATTTGCTGTTGGAGTATCATCAACTGAACTTATTGTAATTACTACTGTAGCTGTATCTGTATCTCCGTCTGCATCTGTAATTGTATATGTGAAACTGTCTGTTCCGTTAAAGTCAGCGTTTGGCGTGTATACAAATACTCCATCCGCTGTTTCTGTTACTGTACCATTTGATGGACCACTAGTTAAACTGTAGTCTTCGCCGTCGCCACCGTCGCCACCAATATCATCATTCGTGCTTACGGTAATGGTAGTACTTGCATCCTCATTTACCGTAGCTGTATCATCATTTGCTGTTGGAGTATCATCTACCGAGTTTACTGTAATTACAACAGTCGCTGTATCTGTGTCTCCGTCTGCATCTGTAATTGTATATGTAAATGAATCAGTTCCGTTAAAGTCAGCGTTTGGCGTGTAGACAAATACTCCGTCTGAAGTCTCTGTTACTGTACCATTTGATGGACCAGAAGTTAAACTGTAGTCTTCTCCGTCTCCACCGTCTCCACCAATGTCATCATTAGTGCTTACGGTAATAGTCGTACTTGCATCCTCATTTACTGTTGCTGTATCATCTACTGCATCTGGTGCGTCATCTACTGAGCTTACTGTAATAGTTACCGTAGCCGTATCTGTGTCTCCGTCTGCATCTGTAATTGTATATGTGAAACTGTCTGTTCCATTAAAGTCAGCGTTTGGCGTGTATACAAATACGCCGTCTGCTGTTTCTGTTACTGTACCATTTGATGGACCAGAAGTTAAACTGTAGTCTTCGCCATCTCCGCCATCGCCTCCAATATCATCATTAGTGCTTACGGTAATCGTAGTACTTGCGTCCTCATTTACTGTTGCTGTATCATCATTTGCTGTTGGAACTTGTTCAACATTTAACGTGGCACTATTTATTATTTCAATACAAACATTATCATCGTGTGTAACCACTAAATAATATTCAGTGCCATCAAGAGCCGAAACATCATCAATAGTTAAAGCAATTGAATCTTCTCCACTATAATTAGTGTCAGAAGCATTAATTGCAACTCCGCCTGAACTAGGATCTCCAACATACCATTGAAAATTAATTCCAGAATTAGAAGAACTTCCAGAGGAATAATCTGGGGTCCCTCCTGAGAAGACAGAAGTATTCGTTGCATTAGCTGCTGTAGCTTGAAAAACTGCCATCTCATCAGAGTCTACCAATTGACTAATTAATAGCGTATCATCAACAGCAACAGTTGTTGCAACGATTTCATCACCATTTAATCCATTATACCCTCCAATTCCTAAGCCACTAGTAACCTGACCAACAGTAGCTGTTCCAATTCCATCAACCGTTGGATGACCATCTAACCGACCGTCAACTAAAACTGTATCCTGACCTCCTGACTCTACAACATCATTACATCCATCATTATCAGAATCTAAATCTAAATAATCTGCTGTTCCGTCTCCATCTGTATCTGGACAAAAACCAAGATTAAATGGAACTCTTGGGTTTCCACTTGCTTTTATGGTTAAAGTTGAAACTTTATTTAAAGATCTTATTTCCCAAGTCCCAGCTCCAGCTGCCATTAATAAAGTTGGTCTAATTTCAATATGACTAGAACTTTGTGACTGTATGTTTAATTGTCCATCTGGATCATAAACAACAAAACCTCCAGTAGCTTCAAACCTTAATTCATCTCCGCCTCCAGCTCCATTATCAAATTCACCACCTATTAATTCAGCTCCTCTTACAATAACCTCAACAGCCGATGAAAAATCTACTCTATATTCATCTCCGATTTCTACGTCAGGTGGATTTGGTGTTGAAGTTTGGTCATCACCTAATCTTATATCTCCTGAAGAATTACCATCTGGTGTTAAAGAAACTTGACTTACAAATGTTCCATCAACAGAAACATTTCCTATTGCCTGATTTGTAAAAGTTAAACCTCCTGAAAAATCAATTATTGAACTACATTCTTCACTATCTATAATTCCGTCATTATCATCATCTAAATCAATATTATCCGCAATTCCATCACCATCTGAGTCAACTCCACCACCAGTAATTGTGATAACTAAGTTTGCACTATCAAAACCTCCTAATCCATCTGATAATGTATATTGAAATGTATCAGTTAAAGGAGTATCAGTAGCTAAAAGATTTAAAACTGTATTATTAGAATAATCTAGCTGATAATCATAACTACCGTCAGCATTAATAATAATATTTCCATAAGTTCCTGCAACAGTAGTTCCAACGTTTCCGTTTACACCTTCTACAGCAGATACAGAAATTGCTCCTTGTCCTTGCCAATAAATATCAGAAATACCAGCGATTTGTCCACCTTGATCGGCTGCGGTTGCATCAGGACCATAATTGTAAGTAAGAACTAATCTATCAATTGGTTGATTGAAGAAAACATTTACATTTCCAGTTGCATCATCAGGTACCGCTGTACCTGTTCCATAAAATGTATTACTTCCAGCATCAACAACACCTCCTGTTGTAACGTATTGAAAAGTTGAAGTAACTCCTGATAAAGTTCCTTGAATTTGTATTTGATCTTGCCAAGAAGTCCCTCCTGAATAATCTATATCTACTACAAGAAAACCCAAATTAAAAACGGGCTCATCAAAATCAATTGTTAATGAAACCGGGGCTGATGGATTTGTAGTAGCATTAATTCCATACCTATAATATCCAGTATGACCTCCGTTTGTAAAGGTGATATATACTTTTTCATTGGAAGTAGTACCAATATTATCTGGATCTGATGTTGAAAAATCTAATTGAACTCCATCAATAGTTCTTGTTGTTCCGCCGATTACTGCAGAAATTCCGGTTCCTACACCATCTTCGACAAATTCATTTTCCCAAACTAACTCAGATAATCCTCTATCAATAACATCAACTCCACCTGCACCAACATCGGTTATTACATTTCCCGTAGCATTAATATCTATATAAGTTGTAACTGAGTCTGCATTGTCAATTGCATCTGGTAAATCAGTAAAACCATTAATTGTAACTGTTAAATACGCGTAATCATTAACACTGCTTTCTACTGATCTTTCAACAGTATACGAAATAATATCATCTATACTCTCTCCTCCTCTCAATCCAGTAACTGCAGGGTTATTTTCATCTACATCATATACATAACTACCATCAGAATTAATCGTAATAGAACCATATAAAGTAGTATATGAACTTCCCACTGCTGCAGGATAAACATCTACTTCACTTACTAATAGAGTTCCATTTCTTGGAGCTGCTTCATTGGATAATACATTTCCAGAGATAGTACCAGTGTTATTTGCAGCTACACTATTTGTATCATTTACAGCGACGATGTCGTCATAAATATTTAAAGTAGTTTGAGCAGTTGCTGTTAAGGCACTTGTATCGGTTATCTCAACAGTCATTGTACGAACGCCTTCTGTATACAACGGAAAAATATTTACACCATCATTATCATTACCATAATCAAAATCATTTAAAAATGATATGAAAGTAGCTATTGGAATTGTTCCTCCACCAGCTCTAACAATTGTAAAAGTAGCACCAATTCGAGTTACCTCTATTTGGACTCCCGCATAAGTATGTGTATGAACTTCTGGAAGTCCAGTAAAGCGATATTCTTCATTTGCTCCTGGAACTAAGTCAGTTGCATCCGCATCATTTATGTAAATATTTTCGTTAGAATCTACAACTCCTGTAAAAGTAATTGTTGCCGATAGAATTACATTTCCGTCGGCTGTAATTGCAGGTGAACTAACTGTGTTATATATACTAAAGTATTCAGGCGCAATAGTTCTTTCATAATCATTACTTGCCGAATTCCCATTTAAATCTAAAGTAGGAGATGCCATTCTAACATTAACAGCAGGCTGACCTTTAGATTGTGTTGAAGTATTTTTTATGGGATTCTGAAAAAAGGATGTCGTATAATTGAAATTATTATTAATATCATCATTTTCGTAAACCACTTTTTCATGTTTCTTTTCTTTTTTCGAAACGCTATTTTTTAGCTTGACCGATTCATCCAGCCTTTCCTGTCCATAGGATGAGACAGTCATTAATAAGGCTAAAAATAGGAAATAACTTATTCTCTTTTTCCAAGAGAATAAACTTGAGAAATAAAATATATTTAAATAATGTAGTTTTTTATTTTCTCTAACATTAAAAACTTTTTTATGTTTGCCTCTTTTTAATTCTTTTCTTTTTTTGAAATAGACTATTCTATAAAAAAATAAATATAGATTATCTAGGAAACTTACTAATACTCTAGATATACTGTATTTTTTTAATAGGTATACAATCATAATGATCAGTATTATATTGATTATTATTAACTGCCCTGCTTTTGTATGTGCTCGCCAAAGTTTTACAATTGCGGGGTTTCTTATTATATTTTTACATATATAACTATAGGGCACTTGTTTAAAAGTGTCTTATAATTAGAATACTTTTTGCTATAAAAATTGAGCTAAGTTTTTAGATGTGTGTTTGGTAATAGCGTCTAATAGGGTTCCTTTCGGAATTTGTTACATATTTCTTCAATCAAAAAGTATTTTTTTTTCATAATTCACGGGGGTTAATTATTAATATAACTTTCTTACGGGGGGTAGGGATTGAATAAAACTTAATTGATTTTTAATATAATCTCCATCATATCAAAATCATAACATTTCAACTAATATAATAATTTTATTAAAAAATTAACGAAAAATTTAAAAATTTCTTTCTTCTTTTAATGTTTCATATGCGTTTTGTATGCTTTGAAATTTTTCTTTTGCAGCTTTCATATGTTCTTCACCTATATCTTGTAGTCGATCTGGATGGAATTTTTTAGCCATTCTTCTGTAAGCTTTTTTAATTTCGTCATTTGTAGCCTCTTTTTCAATTTCTAAAATTTTGTAAGCAGCATCAGCTTCATTGTAGAACATTGCTTTTATTGATTCATAGTCTCTATCATTAATAAAAAGATAACCTGCTATTTTTCTAATCACTTCTTCTTCTACCGCTTCAACAATTTCATCCGCTTGAGCAATTCCAAAAAGAAAATGAATTAATTGTAATCTTGAAGAATGAGACATGTGCTCACGTATTTGAATACACACTTGCCTTGTTGAAACATCCTTTTTAATTACACCATTAAAAAGTTTAAAAGCACGATTAGCTCTTTCTTTTCCATACAGTTTCGTAAAATGAGTTCTAACAAAGTCTAGTTCTCTTTTATCAACATTACCATCTGATTTAATTACTACAGATGCTAACACCAACAAACTTATTTCAAAATCACCTGAGGTTGATGTTTTAACTTTTGGTCTTTTTTTACTTCTTCTGGTATAATCTTCTTGTTCGCTTTTGTATTCTTGAACACTTACTCCACTATCTATTACACTTCCAATGGCATATCCTATTAATGCTCCTATCGGACCGCCTAAAGTAAATCCTAATCCTGCTCCTAACCACTTTGTAAAATTTCCCATTTCTAATTCTTTAATAATTTCAAATATAATGAGATTATAAGTATCTTTGTAATCTAAAAAAGATAATTAATATGTATCCAGAAGAATTAGTAAAACCAATGCGTGATCAATTAATTGACGCTGGTTTTGAAGCTTTATATAGTGCTGAAGATGTTGACTCTGCTTTAGCAAAAGAAGGAACTACTTTAGTAATGGTAAACTCTGTTTGTGGTTGTGCAGCAGGTACTGCAAGGCCTGGTACAATTGCATCAATTCAAGGAGATAAAAAGCCAGATCATTTAACAACTGTTTTCGCAGGTGTAGAAAAAGAATCTACGGCAAAAGCTCGTGAGTATATGATTCCTTTTCCTCCATCTTCTCCAGCTGTTGCTTTATTTAAAGATGGAAAGTTAGTTCATATGTTAGAAAGACATCATATCGAAGGTCGTTCTGCACAAATGATTGCTGAGAATTTATCACAAGCATACGACGAGTTCTGCTAAGCAATTCAATAGAAAAGACAAATCAAAATCCGCTCACTTCGAGTGGATTTTTTTTATTCCTTACTTTTGAACCGCAAAAAACAAAACATTGACAAAACATCAACATATTATTGTTTTTAGGCTCTCTGCCATGGGAGATGTAGCAATGACAGTTCCTATTATAAGATTATTTGCATCTCAATATCCAGATGTGAAAATTACTTTTGTATCAAGAGCATTCTTAAAACCTTTGTTTGATGATATTCCAAACGTTACTTTCTTTCCTGTAGATACAAATGGAAAGCACAAAGGATTTTCTGGATTGTATCAATTATTCAAAGAACTAGAGTCATTACACCCAACTCATTTTGCTGATTTACACAATGTCTTACGTTCAAAAGTTGTTCGGATTTTCTTTTCCATTTTTTCAAAAGTGAAAATTTCTCAAATAGATAAAGGAAGAAAAGAGAAAAAAGCTTTAATCAGAGAGAAGAATAAAATCTTCAAGCAACTTAAAACAAGTCATCAACGCTATGCTGATGTTTTTAATGAGTTAGGTTTCAAAATTAACATAGATAATTACACTCCTCCTAAAACTAAATCTTTAAGCTCTGATAATATTGAGCTCATCGGTAACAAGGACAAACATTGGATTGGGATAGCTCCCTTTGCTGCTTTCGAATCAAAAACCTATCCTGAAAAAAGAATGCTAGAGGTAATTGAAGAATTATCTCAAAACGATTTGCATATTTTTCTTTTTGGTGGAAAAGCAGATATTCCAAAATTAGAGCCTCTTGAAAAGCAATTTTCAAATGTAACTTCAATCGCTGGAAGACTGAGTAATTTGAAACAAGAATTAAATTTAATCGGAAACTTAGATATTATGCTTTCAATGGATAGCGGAAATGCACATTTTGCTGCTATGCTAGGAATTGACACCATTACTATTTGGGGAAACACACATCCATTTGCAGGATTTGCTCCGTTTAATCAACCAAATGAAAACTGTATACTTCCTGACTTAGAGAAATACCCGTCATTACCTTGTTCTATTTATGGGAATAAAACTTTACCTGGTTATGAAAATGTAATGGAATCTATTCCTCCGGAAAAGATTATTAATAAAGTAAAAGAAATACTTAGTAAAAAATAAAATCACCGTTTTCACGGTGATTTTATCATATTGAGTAAAGTTTTTAACCTGAAACTATTCGTTCTCGTTATCAAATGAATTCCATCCTTGAGCTTTTAACTTCATAGATTGATTAGCTCTTGTAATTAAATTCATTCCTTGGTTTTGTTCAGTAATATGTCCTATAACTGTTAAATTAGGATTTGCTTTTATTTTATCAAAATCATTAATCGAAACCGTAAAAAGCAACTCATAATCTTCTCCTCCACTTAAAGCAACCATTGTAGAATCAATATTAAATTCTTCACAAGTGGAAATTACTTGTGGATCCAACGGAAGTTTTTCTTCAAATATGTTACATCCTACTTTACTTTGCGTACAAATGTGAATCACTTCTGAAGACAAACCATCAGAAATATCAATCATTGAAGTTGGCTTTACTTCCAAATCCTTCAATAATCTTGGAATATCTTTACGAGCTTCTGGCTTTAATTGACGTTCAATTAAATAGCTATAAGCTTCCAAATCCGGTTGATTCTGTGGATTTACTTTATACACCTGTTTCTCTCTTTCCAAAACTTGCAATCCAAGATACGCAGCTCCTAAATCTCCAGAAACAACTATTAAATCATTAGGTTTTGCACCATTTCTGTAAGTAACTTCTTCTTTATCTGCTTTACCAATAGCTGTAATAGAAATTAGCATTCCTTTAGTAGACGAAGTTGTATCACCACCAATTAAATCCACGTTATATGTTTCACAAGCCAATTGAATTCCTGCATATAACTCTTCTAAAGCCTCTAAAGGAAAACGATTTGAAACTGCTAAAGAAACTGTAATTTGTTCAGCTTTAGCATTCATCGCATATACATCCGATAAATTTACCATTACCGCTTTATAACCCAAATGCTTTAACGGCATGTAACTCAAATCGAAATGAACTCCTTCAACTAACAAATCAGTAGTTATTAAAGTTTCCATTTCACTCGCCGATAGTACCGCACAATCATCTCCAACTCCTTTTATAGTTGAAGTGTGATGTATTTTAAAATGCTTCGTTAAATGATCTATCAATCCGAACTCTCCTAATTCCGCTAAGGAAGTTTTTTCTCTATTTTTATCTTCTAACATGCTGCAAAGATAGTATTAGATTGTAAAACAATTAGTATAAACAATTCACTTACATTGATATTTTTAGAATTAGGGTTTTTGTATTCAAAACTGTTATACAATTGAATAACGCTATTAATTTCATATTTTTGTTATTAGGAGCCTTTTAATGTCAACTCATGAAGAAATTATTACTTTCAATTTTATTGCATTTTTTCGTTGCAACTGTGAGCGTTCACAGTCAGACTCCTTGTGACGCATCAGGCTTTGCTGGATCGTATCCATGTAGCAATTATGATCTTATGTCTACTATTGATATTGCTACCTTATCTGGATCTAATACTGCCGAAGGAAGTGATATATGGGGTTGGACAGACCCAACCAATAACAAAGAGTATGCATTAATCGCTTTAACTAATGCAACAGCATTTGTTGATATTTCTGATCCCATAAACCCTGTTTACTTAGGAAGATTAAATACAAATGCAGGTAGTAACTTTTGGAGAGATGTAAAAGTTTATAACAATCATGCTTTTATAGTGGCGGATAATGTTGGATCTCATGGAATGCAAGTTTTTGATTTAACTCGTCTTAGAAATGTAACAACTCCACAAAATTTTACCGCAGATACAGTTTACACTGGAGTAACCAGTTGTCATAACATCGTAATTAATGAAGCTTCTAACTATGCGTATTTAGTTGGTTGTAGAACATTCTCTGGAGGACCAGTATTTGTGGATATTTCAGATCCTAAAAACCCAGTTGCTGCTGGAGGATATTCAGCTGCAGGATATACTCACGATGCACAAGTGGTTACTTACAACGGTCCGGATACCGCATATACGGGTAAAGAAATTCTAATTGCTAGTAACGGTAATAATGGAGGTTCTAATGATATTGTAATTTTAGATGTTACCGATAAATCAAATCCACAACTCATTTCTAGAACTTCTTATTCAAATGCTCATTATGCACATCAAGGTTGGTTTACTGACGATCATACTTATTTTATTCTTGGTGATGAATTAGATGAGCAACGTACAGGAACTAATACTAGAACTATTATCTTTGATTTGACTGATTTGGACATGCCTGTTGTTTCTTCAACTTATACGGCAAATCATCAAGCAATCGACCATAACGGTTATGTAAAAGGAAACGAATATTTTCTTGCAAATTATAGAGCTGGACTAAGGGTTTTAGATATTACCAATATTTCTAGCACTACTAATCCTATGGTTGAAACTGGTTATTTTGATACGTACACCGCTAACAATAGTACAGGATTTAATGGAGTTTGGAGTGTGTATCCATATTTTCAAAGTGGAAACATAGTAATTAGCGATATAGAACAAGGATTATTTATCGTAAGAAAAAGTGGTACATTATCACTTCCAGACGTACCTAAAGTTGATGATAAAATCACGATTTATCCAAACCCAGCAGATAGAGCTCCAATAATTTCTTCGAATAAAGAGATTAATTCTGTTGAAGTATTTACAATTCTTGGTAAAAAAGTTTACCAAAAGAAAAATATAAACCGAAAAGACTACGTTTTACCAATAAACAATCAAGCGAAAGGTATTTACTTGATTAAAATCAATGGGATAATTGGTAAAAAATTAATCATAAAATAATCTAAATTAATCCGTGAAAAATATAACGCTATTCGCATTACTACTTCTATTAATATCTTGTGGTGAACCAGACTTAAACTTAGATGATGCTTTAGATCCAAATATTGGGTTAGAAGTTGATTTAGTAAGCACATTTGGAGGTAATGGAAATGATGTTGGAACATCTATTACATCAACAAATGACGGTGGATATGCCATTTTAGGCTACACAAGTAGCACTGATGGAGATATCACAACAAAAACTACTGATGATGTTGATTTCTTGCTTCTTAAATACAACAGTCAAGATATCCTAGAATGGTCTAAAACTTACGGAGGATCGGATGACGATCGCGGAAACCAAATTCTTCAAACAACAGATAATGGTTACGTTATTTTTGGTTTTAGTAATAGTAGCGATAAAGACGTTACGGAAAATAACGGGAATTCAGACTTTTGGGTTTCTAAATTAAATAGCTCTGGAGATATTTCGTGGCAAAAATCTTTTGGTTTTTCAGGTAGAGATTACGGAACTTCATTAACACTTACTTCTGATGGAGGTTTCTTACTAGTAGGAGAATTAGATGTTACTTCTTCTGGTGGTGAAGGGAATTTCCCTGCAAAGTCTGTATTACACGCTGGTGGTGATTTTTGGGCAATTAAAATTGACGCCAATGGAAACAGAGAATGGAGTAAGTTTTTTGGTGGAACTTTCACAGACACACCTCAAGGAGTAATACAACTTGATGATGGTAGTTATGTAATTACTGGATTTTCCGACAGCAGTGATGTCGATATTACAAACAATAAAGGTACTTACGACTTTTGGTTAATAAAAATTAGCGAGACTGGAACAATTTTATGGGAGAAAAACTTTGGTGGTTCTGAAATTGATGAATCTTTTGACATCAAAAAAACAGAGGACGGTAATGTTATTATTATCGGTGACACTAGAAGTTCTGACAAAGATGTTACAAAAAATAATGGTGGTGCAGATTTATGGGTAATTAAAATAAATCCAGATGGTGATTTAATGTGGCAAAAGAATTTTGGTGGTACAAATTTTGATGCTGGACGTGCGATAAAAAATACAGCAGATGGCGGATTTGTTATCTGTGGAAGCAGCAGGAGTTCTGATCGTGATTTTATAAATAAAGGTCAGAATGATGCTTGGGTAATCAAAATTTCTTCAACTGGATCTACACAATGGCAACAATTCGTAGGAGGAACTGATATCGATATTTTACATGATGTTGCAGAACTTTCAAATGGTAGTTTCATTGCTGTAGGAGAAAGTGCTAGTCAAGATGAGGACATTGAAGAAAATAAAGGCTTTTCAGACTTATTAAAGATTAAAATAAAATAATGCTTAAGAATTTACAATACTTAATTTGTTCTTTACTTTTTATATTCGGATGTTCAAGCAACAGCGAAGAAGGACTTGAGAATAAAAAAATCACTATTAATTTCGTTCATGAATGGGATGGAACTCCGATCACTAAAGACGATTTTAATGACTTAAAATTCACAAATGAAAATGGCGATGTTTTAAGTATCGAAAAATTTAGATTTCTTATATCAAAAATAAAGTTGGTTGATACTTCTGGGTTCGAAACAGCCTTAGAAGATTATTTATTAATTGATTTAGGTGAAGAAGAAAACTTATCTTATATAGTTGAAGGATTAATTCTTGACAGAACCTATTCTTTAGACTTTACTTTTGGGTTTAATGATGCTGACAATGTGGATGGAGCTTACAACGATTTAAATACTGCGAGTTTTAATGTTCCAGAAATGATGGGTGGTGGTTATCATTATATGCAATTTGATGGTAAATACACATCAGAAACTACGACAACACCTGCTGGATTTAACTATCACGCAATTCGTGCTAGAAACACATCAGATCCAGATAACATCACTACGATAGACACCTCTTTCTCTGTTAGTTTAACTGATATTTGGATAAATGATTCGGAAGAAACTATTAATGTAAAAATTAATATTGCGGAATGGTTTAAAAACCCGAATACTTGGGTGCTTGACGATTTGAATCAAAATTTAATGACAAATTTTGACGCTCAAATTTTAATGAATGCGAACGGAAAATCTGTTTTTAGTTTATAAATGAAATATTTGTGGATATCTCTTTCTCTAATATTTTTGCTACTTTCATGTTCTTCTAGTGAGAATAGTGAAAATACCGAACCTTCGGGTTATTCACCGGTTATTATAGAATTAGATATTCCTCAGCTATTTAAAGATAAATTATTAGCGCCACTAATTCCTACTAACAATCCTCAAACTGCTGAAGGGGTTCGTTTAGGAAAAAAACTTTTCTTCGATCCCATTTTATCATCTGATAATTCCATCTCATGTGCTTCATGTCATGACCCGAAAAAATCATTTACAGATAACAATCAATTCAGTGAAGGAGTGAATGGAGCTATTGGTGTTAGAAACTCAATGCCTCTTTATAACGTAGCTTGGAATTTTGATGAACGATTTGCTTGGGATGGAAAAGAATTAAGTTTAGAACGTCAAGTTTTTGAACCTGTTACTAATCATGGTGAAATGAACAATGATTGGAAAGAAGTTGCAAATAGACTAAAAAACGATTCGGAGTATCCAGAACTTTTTCGTGAAGCTTTTGGAAACATTCCCATCGATTCAAACTTGGTAGTAAAAGCAATCGCCCAGTTTGAAAGAACTTTAATTTCTGGCAACTCGAAATTCGATAAATTTTTAAGAGGTGAAGCTACTTTAACCGCTGAAGAAGAAAATGGATTTAATGCGTTTATGGACGAAGCTCGTGGCGACTGTTTTCACTGTCATGGAAGTAATAACAATCCGCTGTGGACTGACAATAAATTTCACAATAACGGACTAGACGCAACATTCACGGACTTAGGTTTAGGCACTGTTACAGGAGATGCAGCAGATAACGGAAAATTTAAAACTCCTTCGTTAAGAAACTTGACATTTACTGCTCCTTACATGCATGATGGCAGATTCACAACTTTAGAGGAAGTCATCAATCATTATTCTGAAGGGTTAAAAAATTCACCAACCATCTCTCCACTTATGAAAAAAGTGGCTCAAGGTGGTGTTCAAATGACTGAAAAAGATAAAGCTGATATCAAAGCATTTTTACTTACACTTACCGATACAGATTTCGTTAATAACCCTGATTTTCAACTCCCATAAGTTTTTCTGATTACCACATTATTTTTATCATTAAACAAAACGTGGAAGAATAATTGTTATGTCGTATATTTGCACCTCAATTTAGATTTAATCTAGTTATATGATAAAAGTTTCAGACACAGCTAAAAAGAAAGTTATAGAGCTTATGACCGATGATGGCTTTGATGCAACTACGGATTATGTTCGTGTAGGTGTGAAAAGCGGTGGTTGTTCAGGACTTTCGTACGATTTAAATTTTGACAATTCACAAGGAGAAACTGATAAAATTTTTGAGGATAATGGTGTAAAAATCATCGTTGACAAAAAAAGTTTCTTGTATTTGGTTGGAACAACGCTAGAATATTCTGGTGGTTTAAATGGTAAAGGGTTTGTTTTTAACAATCCGAACGCCAATAGAACATGTGGATGTGGAGAAAGTTTTTCTCTGTAATTAATATCAATAACCGAAAACAGCTTCAATGAGCAAGTATACTGAAGACGATTTAAGAGAAGAATTAAAAACCAAAGAATACGAATATGGTTTTTATACTGATATAGAAAGTGAAAAATTCCCTAAAGGTTTAAATGAAGATATCGTTCGTGCTATTTCCAAAAAGAAAAACGAACCAGAATGGATGACCGAATGGAGATTAGAAGCTTTTAAAGTTTGGAAACAAATGGAAGAGCCAGAGTGGGCGAATGTTAATTATGAAAAACCAAAATTTCAAGACATTTCTTATTACTCAGCTCCAAAAAAGAAGCCTAAGTTAAATAGTTTAGATGAAGTAGATCCTGAAATGTTGGCTACTTTCGAAAAATTAGGTATCTCTTTAGAAGAACAAAAAAGATTAGCGAATGTTGCTGTAGATATCGTAATGGATTCTGTTTCTGTTGCCACTACATTTAAAGAAACATTAGCTGAAAAAGGAATTATATTCATGCCAATTTCTGAAGCTATTCAAGAACATCCTGAATTAGTTAAGAAATATATTGGTTCTGTAGTTCCTACAACTGACAATTTTTATGCAGCTTTAAATTCTGCTGTATTCTCAGATGGTTCTTTCTGTTATATTCCTAAAGGTGTTCGTTGTCCGATGGAATTATCTACTTACTTCAGAATTAATGAAGGGGGAACAGGACAATTCGAAAGAACTTTAGTAATTGCCGATGAAGGTAGTTACGTTTCTTACTTAGAAGGATGTACTGCACCTCAACGTGATGAAAATCAATTACACGCAGCTGTAGTTGAATTAATCGCTTTAGATGACGCAGAAATAAAATATTCAACAGTACAAAACTGGTTCCCTGGTGATGCTTCAGGAAAAGGTGGAGTTTTCAACTTCGTTACTAAACGTGGTTTATGCGAAACAAATGCTAAAATTTCTTGGACTCAGGTTGAAACTGGTTCTGCTGTAACTTGGAAATATCCAAGTTGTGTTTTAAAAGGAAATAATTCAGTAGGAGAATTCTATTCAATTGCTGTTACTAACAATTTCCAACAAGCAGATACAGGAACTAAAATGATTCACCTTGGAAAGAATACGAAATCAACTATTATTTCAAAAGGTATTTCAGCTGGTAAGTCACAAAACAGTTATCGTGGTTTAGTACAAATTGGTTCTAGAGCAGAAAATGCTCGTAACTTCTCTCAGTGTGATAGTTTATTAATGGGTAATGAATGTGGAGCTCATACTTTCCCATACATTGAAACTAAAAATAAATCTGCACAAGTAGAGCACGAGGCTACAACAAGTAAAATTGGTGAAGATCAATTATTCTATTGTAACCAAAGAGGTATTGATACTGAAAAAGCTATTGCATTAATCGTTAATGGATTTAGCAAAGAAGTATTAAACAAGTTACCAATGGAATTTGCTGTTGAAGCGCAAAAATTATTAGAAATTTCCTTAGAAGGAAGTGTAGGATAAAAATATATTACCAACAAGAAAATTAGCTTTTTAAGCACATATATACAATGTTAAAGATTCAAAACTTACACGCAGAAGTAGAAGAAAAGTCAATCTTAAAAGGATTAAACTTAGAAGTTAAAGCAGGAGAAGTACACGCAATTATGGGACCTAACGGAGCTGGAAAAAGTACTATGGCTTCTGTAATCGCTGGTAAAGAAGAATATGAAGTAACTTCAGGTTCTATAGAATTAGATGGAGAAGATATTAGCGAGTTAGCTCCTGAAGAAAGAGCGCATGCTGGTGTATTTTTATCATTCCAATATCCGGTTGAAATTCCAGGTGTAACCGTAACAAACTTTATCAAAACTGCAATTAACGAATCTCGCAAGGCACAAGGTTTAGAGGAAATGCCAGCGAAAGAAATGTTACAAAAGATTCGTGAAAAGTCAGAATTACTAGAAATCGATCGTAAATTCTTATCTCGTTCTTTAAACGAAGGGTTTTCAGGAGGAGAAAAGAAACGTAATGAAATATTCCAAATGGCAATGTTAGAGCCAAAATTAGCCATCTTAGATGAAACTGATTCTGGTTTAGATATCGATGCGCTTCGTATTGTTGCCAATGGGGTAAATAAATTAAAATCTGAAGACAACGCTGTTATTGTAATTACTCACTACCAACGTTTATTAGATTATATCGTTCCAGATTTCGTTCACGTTTTACACGATGGTAAAATTGTAAAAACTGGAGACGCTTCTTTAGCTCTTGAATTAGAAGCTAAAGGTTATGATTGGATTAAAGAAGAAGTGAACTCGTAATTACTGAGTTCCACTAAAACTTGAAAGAATGGAGGAATTAAAAGATAAATTATTATCATCATATTTAGCTTTTGAAAATGGAAAGGACATTAATAGTGATGTTCATGAAATTAGATCGAAAGCACTACAAAATTTCGAAAAATTAGGTTTCCCTTCTAAGAAATTAGAAGCTTGGAAATACACTTCTTTAAATTCGGTTTTAAAAGAGGATTATAGCATTTTTCCAAAAGCAGAAACTGCTGTAGAATTAGCTGATGTTAAAAAGTATTTCATCCACGATATTGATACATACAAGATTGTATTTATCGATGGAAAGTACAGTTCTTTTTTATCAGATACTACTCATGATAATATGGATATTTGCCTATTATCATCTGCTTTGAGCAAACCAAAATATAAAGCAGTTATCGAAAACTACTTCAACAAAGTAGCTAAACAAGATAACTTAACTTCTTTAAATACTGCTTTTGCAAGCGAAGGAGCTTATATTTACATTCCAAAAAATGTAGAAGTTGAAAAACCAATTCAGATTATCAACTTTACAACAGGAACGGAAAACGCAACAATGATTCAACCTCGTAATTTAATTGTTGCTGAACGTAATGCGCATGTTCAAATTATTGAACGTCATCAGAGTTTAACTGAGAATGCTATTCTTACCAATTCTGTAACTGAAATTTTTGTAGATACACACGCAAATGTAGATTACTATAAAATTCAGAACGACAATACCAACGCATCTTTAGTTGACAATACTTATATTGAACAACAAAAAGAAAGTGTTTGTTCTGTTCATACTTTCTCTTTCGGAGGAAACATTACTAGAAACAACTTAAACTTCTTCCAAAAAGGAGAACGAATTGATTCTATTTTAAAAGGTGTTACAATTCTTGAAGGAAAGCAACACGTAGATCATCATACTTTAGTTCATCATATTGAACCAAATTGTGAAAGCCACCAGGATTATAAAGGAATCTATAGTGATCGTTCTACAGGTGTTTTCAACGGGAAAGTAATTGTTGAGAAAGAAGCGCAAAAAACAAATGCTTATCAGCAAAATAATAATGTTTTAATAAGCGATAAAGCAACAATTAACGCAAAGCCTCAATTAGAAATTTTCGCTGATGATGTGAAATGTTCTCACGGTTGTACGATTGGTCAATTAGATCAGCAAGCTTTATTCTATATGCAACAAAGAGGTATTCCTAAGAAAGAAGCGAATGCTTTGTTAATGTACGCTTTTGCTAATACAGTTTTAGAAAGTGTTAAGATTCCTGAAGTTAAACAAAGAATCACAAAAATTATTGCAAGTAAATTAGGTGTAGATATCGGTTTCGATTTATAATTAGCCTAAAACGAGATATAGAAAAAAGCCACACATATTTGTGTGGCTTTTTTATTTCTTACTTTTCCTTGGTTGCTACCCAAACAGCTAAAAAATCTTTTTTCAGTGAATGAGTAGAACCATAAAGTTTTCCGTTTTTAAGATAAAATGAAGTATTATAATCACCAGAATTATCTCCAGATACTAATGCTCCGTAAATGTTACTATTTATTGTATTAACTCTACCTTCTCTGATTTTTACTCCTTCTCTGTAAAATGTTCCTTCAATAGAATTATTAGAGACTTTATCAATAATCATAATGGCGTAATTATTATCTGATTTATCAGACGGTGACATGTCAATTTTCCAATTTCCCAATAAAGCATCAACATTCTGATTTGAACTTATCTGAGCATAAGAAATTGTAATGTTATAAAGAACAAAGAACGAAATGAATACATAAACTTTTTTCATTGTAATAGATTTTAAAATTCCATACAAACATAGATTTCAACTTCATACCAATCGCCTCATTTATATAATTGACACCAATATTTGATTCCAAGTGTGTGTCAGAAATATATTTGACACCTTATTAATCACGCTTTAATTCGCTAGGTGAAACACCTAAATGCTTCTGAACCGCTCTATTAAAGGAAGACTTAGAATTGAATCCAGCTTCCATAGCTAAACTAAGTAATGTGTACTTATTATTATCTTGTTGCTTTAATAAATGCTGAACCTCTTTTACTCTATACTCGTTTATATAATCGTTAAAATTCTTTCCAAAAATTTCTTTTAAGCAAAGCGTTACCAAATACGATTTCGTTTGTAACTCTTTTGCTAACATATCTAGATTCAACTTTTGAATCTTATATAGTTTCCTTTCTTCTACAATCACTTTTAATTCCTTCGCAATTAATTCTAATTTCGTTCTCTCTTCATTTGATAAATGACTTTTGGGTATAATTTTCTTCTCATCTCTTCTTGCAAAACCTTCCATTCCTAACCAATAAATTAACACGGATATTCCAATAAAAAATGGATAATAGAAAAATCGAATAAAATAAAAATAGTTGTTGTTCAAAAAGACATTGTAAACCAAAACATCTATGACTAGTATCAATAGAACGACACTAAAATATACTTGAAATGACAAAAGAATACGTTTAATCCAGCGTGAAGTCTGTTCTTGAATATTAACACCCTTATTCAACAACTTTAAAGCTTTATGAGAATAGACTATTATTAATATACTTGCTACTACATAAATTGTTGGATAATTCATCCAAACAACATATCCCCAATATCCAAGCCAACTGAGACTTTCACGTGTACCTTCCCAATATAAATTTTGAAGTCTTACGAATATGCTAATACAAATTTGAACTAGAAGTGGAATAAAGTGATATAATTCCTTTTTAGATATTTTATAATTATCGTCTAAGTGTGATTTTACATAAAAATATAATAATGGACCTGTCACCCAACTTAAGTCCAACATAAAATAATACCAGATATCATAATATCCTAAACCAAACAAGCGCATAATTTGAACCGACAATCGGTACGATAGTAAAAACAATATTACAGAAAGAATTCTATTAGAATATAGGTTTCTCTTTGCTTTGAAAAGAACAATTCCATAAATAATACCTTGAAATGCACCAACGAATAAAATTAGTATGATTAGAACTTTAACTGTATTCATTCTGTCAAATTACTATTTTTTTAATATAAAAAACAAACCCTCTTGCAAAACAAGAGGGTTTTCTAATTAATTCATTTAACTATTTAAATGACACAACTATAATTATTCGATTATAAATCTTTGATTAGCCTGTGTAAACTTATTTTCTAGTCTCAAGATGTAAATTCCTGAAGTAAACTTATCTATACTAATCGTTTTAGTTTCATTTACGTTCCCTCTCTTTACAACTTGTCCTAACATATTTACAACAGAGTAATTTGCATCTTTCAGACTTTCAGCTGGACCCACAAGTTTTAACAATGTTCCTTTTCTAATTGGGTTCGGAGCAACTCGCACGTTTGTAAATACACCTTCATCCTCGTCGCCAATAATATCCACTCTTGTCTCAAAAACTTCAGTCACAACAACATCAGAACTCTCACAAGAACCTTCATAAATTCGAACATTTGAGAATGTAGAATTATTTCCAGAACCAGCGTCATTATCATTAATAAACACTAATCTATCCATACTTCCAGTATATGAACTTCCAACTGGAATTGTATATTTAATTGTTCCACTTGTATAATTATCGTAGTTCGTTACACCATAATTCTGTGTTCCATGAACTTTGAAATATCTTGTTGAAGTTAAACTGTTATCATTTTCAAAACCAACACCATGGATTTCTCCTTGTGAAGTACTACTAAATTCGAATTCTATTACAGTGTTTGCCGTAACCGTATAATTCATTGGAAGATATTTCCAAGTATTATTTGTTAATGTTAAAGAGTTCCCTCCGTTACCGATAGAGAAATTACCAGCAGAATCCTGATTAGAGAATGATGTTATATTGAAATCGTTAAAATCTAATGTTGGACAAGAAGGTGTTCCTCCACCTCCACCAGAAGTTAATGATAAATTATCAATAGCAATATCACTTGACCAACTAGAACCAGTTGTTCCGACAAAACGTAGTCTTAATTCACTCTGACCAACATATGCACTTAAATTAACAGATGCTGAATTCCATTGATTTCCTTTGTTTCCTGAATCACTCCAAACACTTGTCCAAGTTGTACCATTTGTTGAAGCCTCCAATCTTAAAGAACCAACTGACGTTCCGTACATATGATTACTAAACGAGAATGTTGCAGAAGATAAACCTGATAAATTAAAACATGGACTTTGTAAAATTGCTGTGGCATTTGAACCAATTTGCCCAGTACTTCCATTAGTTGAAGCTTCTAAGAACATATAGAATGAACCATTCGCTCCAGAACTAGGACCAGTTCCTGAAGATGGTGTACCTGAAGCGTCTCTTACCCAGTTTCCATCATCACCTGTCGCTTGTGTCCAACCTACATTAGACTCAAAGCTTTCGCTATAAGGGAATGAACTAACTGTTGAAGAACAAGTTGGATCTGGATCTGGATCAGGATTTCCTCCTCCATTTCCATCAACACCATTCGCTGGCATGTCATTTCCAATAGAAGCTATTAAATTATCACTTCTACCATATGAACCATTAGGACATCCACCAGTATTGTGAATTGCTACTACTAAATTTGAATTAAAATCTAAGACTGGAGAACCAGAACTTCCTCCTTCAGTATCTGCATAATAACGAACTTGTTGCCCTGATCCTGAAGAACTTTGGAAAACTCTTGAAAAACCACCTGAAGTTGCGTCAACATCGGTTTTAACAGAAATTTCTTTTCTTCTTCCACCTGGATGCTGAGGAATATAAATTCTATCTCCAGCAGCAGTAACAGCTGAACTTAAACTTAAATATCCATAAGTACTTGTTGGATTAGTAGGTAATTTTACTAACGTATAATCTAAACTTGAACTTGTTTTAATAAAAGTTGCAGAAGAAGCAACAACATCACTGGTTGCATTTGCACTACCAGTACAGCTAGCTTGCTGATAATTAAAAATGAAGTCGGTATTTTGAGCAGCCGAAGACGACCCAATACAGTGATTATTTGTCATTAAGTGACCTTCACTACCTAATAACCAACCTGTACAACTAGAACTACCTCCGATAATTAATCGACAAACAGCTTTTGCTTTTTCATACATATCTGTTCCCTCATAACAAGCAATTCTTTCCTTGTTATCACTTGAACAAATTGATTTTTGTTGTGGATCATTTTTAGCAAATTGCTTTAAAATTTTTTCTTGAGTAAATCCATAAGCAACCTTTGAAATTTCGAATCCGTTATGATATCCTGGTTTTCCTTCAGAATATAATCTAACTTCAACTTTATCATCAAAAATTACTTGAGACCAGAAACTACTAATCATAGTCATCTCTGAATCAACAACTTTACCTTGACCACCATAAACTATTTTCTCCTTTGAATTAGATCCAATAATTTCAACAAAATCTCCAGGCGCTAAGTCAAAATTTTGAAAGTATAACTTAACATACGTAGAACTTTTTGAATAAAATTCTTTCTTAAAAACTAATTGTGGTTGAGAAAGTTTTTGGTTAGCAATTTTAGCGAATTTTTGATACGTTTCTGTAACACTAATTTTAGTATCAAACTCATCTCCAATTTTAAACTTTTTTTGTGCTGTTAGATTTGTACAACACAAAAACATGATGGCATAGGTCGCCACCTTGAAAAATTGATTTTTCATTTTAGAAGGGTTTTTGGTTAATTAATCACCACAAAACTATTAATAACAGAACCAAAACACAAACTAAATGTTAAAAAAATGTTGTTTTTTCATCACTTTTACAAATACACTAAAAATCTTCTAAAAACAAGTATTGCAACTCCGTAGTGATAAATATTGGGCTAGGCGAATTTAACTAACGAAAAACAACCAAATAACAATCTAAACTTTAGTTTACACAACATTAAGATTTAGCTCACCTTGAAGTATTAATTTCAGCCGAATTAACATAAAACATTATACAATGAAATTTTTTAGTCTCCCGAAACTAATTTTAATATTACTAGTTTCAACCATTTTATCTTGTACTACAAATACAGATGATATAAATAATGATATATTGCCAGTTTTCAAACCTGCAGAAACTATTCGTGAGCAAGTTGCAAAACATTACGCACCTGTATTTTACCAAGACATTGATGTAACTGACATCTTTTTTTGTCCTAATTCCTCTAAAACTGGTTCAGCAGATTGGATTGCTCCAATAAATTATGACGGTGATTGGATTGCTCATAATAATTGGGAAAATCTAATTTCTAAAGGTCGTGACAAAGGAACTTTAAAGGGTGCTGTATATTATAATTTTGCTAGCACAAACTCACATTGGTTTGTTCTCTATTCAGTTTACCATCCCAGAGACTGGGCCGATTCTCCATGGTGTGCAGCTGATTCGCATGAAAATGATTTAGAAGGAATTCTAATCTGTGCTGAAAGATTATCTAACAACGGATTTGGTAATATTCTTTATGCTGGAACTGTATATCATTCAGAACGAAAAACATATAGAGCGTCAGAATTACTTTTCGAAGGAAATCGTGCTAAAGCTTTCATTCAAGCAAAAGGACATGGAATGAGAAAATACAATGGTTCGACGGATGAAGATGGAACACATATCGTTTATAGATTTAACAGTGATTTATATTACGTACAACAACCATCATCACGAAAAAACGACTTACCTCAATCTGTATTTTACTCATTAATAGATACTAAAGCAGTGCTATGGCCAAAAAGAGATTGGCCTGATTTATTTATAAGGAATAGTTTCAATGGTGACAATTACAGAGATAATGCAGCTCATGCTCCTTGGGGCTGGGGAGAGATTGGAACACATCCTGCAAAATTCATTAAAGATAAATTCAATTTAAGCTCATTTAACACCAATTACGATCAAAAAGACTTCTAGCTTAAACCTTTTGTTAAAACGCCTTTAAACGAGGTGTTTTTTTATTTATTTCAACTTTTTTTCACAAAAATTGTAATGATTAAATAATCTCTCCGTCAAAACTGGTGTAAAACCCGGAAAGAGGACAACAAAAAACTAGAAAACAATGAAAAAACTATTAATCATTTTACTAACTGTAACTGCAAGCGTAAATATTGAAGCTCAAACTAATGAAGTATTCGACGCTTTATTGAAAACATATGTTACTCCAGATGGAAAATTAGACTACAAAGGATTGCGTAAAAATAAAGCGGTTCTTGATATCTATTTAAACCAACTTGAGGAAACAATTCCTAGTAAAAAATGGTCGTCAAAAAGAGCGAAAGCATTCTGGATGAACGCTTACAATGCTTACTCAATAAAATTGATTATTGATAGTTATCCGTTAAAAAAGTTGACAGATATTAAAATCAAAGGAAAAAATGCTTGGAAAATTCCATTTGCTAAAGTTGGTAAGAAAACATATTCATTGGATTACATAGAACACAAGATTTTAAGAAGATGGCACGATGACCCAAGAATTCATGTTGGTATTAACGCAGGTTCAGTATCAGGACCAAGATTTCCAAACTATGCTTTCACTGCTAAAAATATTGAATCAAAACTTGAGAGTTTAATGAAAGAATTCATTAACGACTCAAGTAAAAATAAAATTTCATTAACAAGCGTTGAAGTATCTAAAATATTCGAATGGTATCAAGAAGATTTCACTACTGTTAATTCATTAGTTGATTACATCAATAAATACTCTAACACAAAAGTTAACGATAATGCAACCGTATCATATTTAACTTATGATTGGACATTAAACGAGAAACAGTAAAATTACCCTTTATAAAATAATACCTACACACCTCTCACACATAAAATAGCTGCTTTAGTTTTATAAAAAAGCAGCTATTTTTCATTTATTGTAGAATCAATACTGATTTAAAAAACTTATCAACACGAAATCGATTTCGATTTAAATCATTGTAAATTAAGCAAATAATAATAGGTAAATTCGAGAAAAATGTAACTCCCTCAGCCCTTATTTACATTTTTATCAACCTCATATTAATCAATAACAAACCTATTATTCATGAAAACTTATTTTTCAAGATTAAGTTTCGTGGTATTCCTGATTACCATGTTAACTTACGACAACGTTTTCTCTCAGAACGACTTCAGAGAAGAAACTATTTATTTTTTACTTACTAGTAGATTTAATGATGGAGATCCAAATAACAATGCTCCCACTGAATGGTCTTCGTTCAATCCAGATCCAGACATTAATCCAAGTATTACAGATCCCAATGATGTAACTTGGAGAGGTGATTTTAAAGGTTTAATTCAAAAATTAGATTACATAAAAGACATGGGATTTACGGCAATTTGGATTACACCAATTGTTCATAACAGAAGTCCATTAGATTATCATGGTTATCATGCTTGGGATTTTACTCGAGTTGATCCCAGACTGGAATCACCTGGTGCAACTTTCCAAGATTTAATTAATGAAGTTCATGCTAGAGGAATGAAAATCGTACTTGATGTAGTAACAAATCATGCCGGACGTTTCGGTATTAAAGATGTTGCAGAAATTAAGTACAACACCGATCCAACTAAACCATGGGCTGCAGTTGATAATCCTAATTGGGAATACGATGGAATTACGCCGAATCCAGACGATGGATTAATTTGGAGTAGAGCAAACTTGGCAAAAATGCCGGCTCCCTATAATCAAAATTTAGCAGCTTACAATTTCCCTGGAAAAGAAAGTTATGTAGACACAAGTGATCCAGATTGGTATCATCATTCTGGTAATGGATTCGCACAAGGATTCGATGATATTGAAAACCTACACAATCGAGCTCTTGCTGGTGATACTCCAGATTTAAATACAAGTAGTCCAAAGGTTAGAGAATATTTAGTGAATGCATATCGTAAATACATCGAAATGGGAGTTGATGCTTTTCGCTGGGACACCTTAAAACATATGAGTAAAGAAGATGTGCTGTATTTCTTTGACGCATTCAAAGCTATCAATCCTAATCTTTTTATATTCGGAGAAGTTGCTCAAAAGCGACATGAACTACATCCTGTAGAAGAAATTAACCCTCACTATTACACTTGGCGTGGCGCAGTAAATAATTCAGCTCCATTAGATTTAGCTGTAATTGATTTTTACGGTGAAGCAACTTTCCATGGAACTTTTGAAGAAGGACAATCCTTTCCTACGGTAAAAGCGGCTGCACGTTATGATCATTTATATAGTGATCCTTCTACTCTAGTTACTTGGCTAGACAATCATGACTTTGGTCCAAATAACGATTGGAACAGACGTTATGGAGGTAGTGACGAAAACTTAGCTGCGTGTATGAATTTTATGTTCACTTGGCGTGGAATTCCTACAGTTTATTACGGAACCGAAATGCGTTTTAAAGCAGGTGAATTTGCAGATATTCATAATGCTGCTGGAATTCAAGAATCTATTGACAATACAGGTAGAGCTTATTATGGTGATGTGATGGATCAAGCTCCAAGTCACAAAATTTATCAACAAATAAAGAAATTAAATGCAATGCGACGTGCTATTCCTGCTTTGCAAAAAGGAAGTTGGGAATGGAAAGAAGCTCCTGGAAATGCTGTTTCTTATAAAAGAGTTCATGGAAACAGTGAAGTTGTTGTTGGATTAGCCAAAGATGGCGGTGCATCATTTTCTATATCTGGAGTTACTGACGGCGTGTATAGAGATGCTGTAACCGGACGAGAAACGTTTGCTTCTGGAGGTAGAATCAATTTTTCAGTTACTTCTAGTTCTGCTGGAGTTTACGTTTTAAACGGACCAGGTTTAATTGGACCATGCGGTGGTGGATATTTTGAGAACTGTGTTAACGGTCCTAGCAAACCTATTGTAACTATTAATTCGAATACAACTCAATCCGAAAATCCAATACAAGTTTCAATGGAAGCTTTTGGTGGTTCTGGAAGCTTAGAAATTTTCTATACTACTGATAATTCTAATCCAAATCAATCTAGTAATCGTTATACAAGTTCTTTTACTATCAATAATTCTTCTACCATAAAAGCAATTGCATTTGACAGTAATGGAATAGCTTCAGATATTATAACACAAAATTTTACAATCGGACCAATTCAAGGATTACATGTATACTTTAAAAAACCTACTTCTTGGTCACAAGTAAATGTGCATTATTGGAATGAATCTCCTGATGTTTTACCTGCCAGCAATTGGCCTGGACCCGAAATGAACCAAATTGGGAATACAGATTGGTATGAATATATATTTAATGGAGTAACGAGTACTAACTTACTATTTAATGATAATGGTAATGCAAAAACTGATGATTTAGTTAGAGCTCAAGATGGATGGTTTCAAGATAACCAATGGTTTGATACAGATCCAAGAGATAATACAACTCCTGATGATCCAGATCCAGTTGACGGTATAACAATTTATTACAAAGGAAATGTTTCGAATCCGAACATTTATTACTGGAATACAAGCCCTGGAACGGCTACAACGTCTTGGCCAGGTGAAAATATGACTGATATTGGTAATGGCTGGTTTTCTTATACTTTTAGTAATGTGAACTGTACCAATTTGATTTTTAGCAGTAACGGAAATAATAAAACTGATGATTTACAACGATGTGGCGATGGTTGGTATTTCAATGGAGCTTGGCACGATTCTAATCCAGAAGAACAACCTTCTGGAAACGACATAAACATCTATTTCAAGTCTGATTCTTATAGTAATCCTGAAATATATTTTTGGAATGTTACACCTTCTAACCTAACTACAACTTGGCCAGGTGAAACTATGACATTACAAAGTAATGGTTGGTATAAATACACTTTTAATAACACCGATTGTTCAAATATTATATTCAGCAATAATGGAAGTTCTCAAACTTCAGATTTAAACAGATGTTCTGACGGTTGGTATTATAATGGAACTTGGTATGATTCTAATCCGGATAATTTACAAGCCAGAACTAATTCAATTTCTAGTACTTCGAACCATCCTGATTTAATATCAATTTATCCGAACTCAATTAATGAGAATTCGAAAGTGAGAATTGGTAATTCAATTGGTAAAACAGATTTAAAAATTGAAGTCATTAGTGTTTACGGTACTTCCAAAACTCTAGTTGATACTAAAATTGATTCAGGAATGCATGAATTTAAACTTAATGAAATTCAAAATCAATTAACCAACGGAATCTATTTTGTTCGTGTTACAATGAACGGAAAAACAACAGTTAAAAAAATTATCAAGAAGTAAATAAAAAAACGCCTCTCAAATTGAGAGGCGTTTATTTTATACATGTTGGTCAATTAAAATTGTATTTCCGTCAGGATCAAAAAATACTATACTTGCAGGACCACTTGTTGTTTCATCAGCTTCTTTTTCCAATTTTATATGATTTTCTTTTAAATGTTTTTGAATACTTCTAACATCATCAAATTCTTCTAAAGCATTCGCACTTTCATCCCAACCTGGATTAAATGTTAGAATATTATTCTCAAACATTCCTTGAAATAGTCCAATTAGTGAATTCCCATTCTTCATGATTAAGTAATTACGTTCCAATTCACCAGCAAATACAGAAAACCCCAAAGTTTCATAAAACTCTTTTGATTTTTGTAAACTTTTTACAGCTAAACTAATTGAGAAGGCTCCTAATTTCATGGTAAGATTCATTTGGTTAACTTTTTCAAGTTACAACATTAACACCAGAAAAATAAGCAAATCAAGATTTTAATCGATTACGAGAAATGTTTTTAATTAACGCTTTCATCAGAAAAAAGTACGCTGTATTGTATAATACAACACTCAAAATAATGTAAAACAAGGAAGTTCCTCCTATTTTCTTTGATCCAGATAATGCATCTGATAGAATAAAAATTCCTATGGAAATAATCATTTCTTTATTTCCAAACTTCAATCCTTTTGTTGTAAGTAATGAAAAAGAGGTAGATAATATTAATACTAATCCGATCGTAGTTACAATCGACAAATAATAGAAAATAGAATCGGTGTACAGTAAATACAAAATCACACCAAACAAAGTCGTTGTAATAGCAAATGCTATTAGAAGAATCGTCTTATCAATCTTAGTATTTATATCAAACATTAATTTTAACCAAGATAATCGTAGACCGATTAAACATAACATTCCTAGTAAGGTATAATCATCAAGAGAAAATAAAAATCCTGTTAAAACTATAAAGGTTGATAGTACCCAAAAGCTAAATGGGACTTTTTTTATTGAATAATAACCAAATAAAACTACTGAGATTAAACTTAAGGTTCTAGGTAACCATAATAATTCTTTAGCATCTAAATAGATACAAGAAATATCTAGTAAACTAAATAATATGAATAAAATCAAAAAAGAATGCTTAGGGAGCATTATAATATATTTATAGGGATTTAAGAAACCGTAAATATATGAAAATCCTGTACAGCAGTACAGGATTTAATTCTAAACACTTAATTCTAAGCTCTTTTTCTCTTTCTATATAACAAAATCCCCACAGCAATAAGTAATAGTATTGACCATGAATTAACTAACACTAAAAGAACGTCTTCTAATAATGTCCAACCAAACAGTAAACCTTCTTTACTTTTTGTCCAAAAAGTAGCTTCTTCTATCTTGATTTCTTTATATGGTATTTCCTCGTAGAGTGTAATATCTATGGAACTAAATGCTACTCGATTCGACAAATATTCCAATTTTCCTTGAGCTGCCTCAATTTCTTCTTGAATACTTCCTAATTTTTCTTCTGCATAAATAATCTCTTCGACAGTTTTTGCCTTTTTACGAAGTACACTTTCATAACGTTCCTTTACCTGTAACTTTGTCTCTAATCTTGAAGACACATCGACAAATTGCTCTGTAACATCTTGCGTATTTATTGTTTCTTGATCAACAACTTCTGCATAATTGCTGATACTATCTAATAACACATCAAAATATTCCTTCGGTACCTTTATTTTAAATCTATTCTCTTTTTGATATGAATTATTTACATATTTTAAGTTGGCTATATATGCATTGAAATTCTCGGTAACTCTTTGAATACGTGCAGTGGTTTTTTTTACGTTTTTTACCTTTAATTTTATAGTACCTGACTTAATTATTTTTAACTGATCAATTTTGTTATTCGGATGAATCTTGACCTTTTTTAACTCCACTTCGATTTCTTTACTTGGTACATTATTAGCGATATCATTAACCTCAGAAACAGAAATGTTTTCTTTATACTCAGCCCCTTGATGACAAGAAACAAATCCAAAGAAAAGGATTACTACAATTAAAGTTCGAAATTGAATTCCTTTTAAATAAACTTTCATAATTTTATATTTAATAATTATATCGACAAACTTATTTTTAGAATGAAACATAGGTTTGTAAAACACTTGTAAAAGCTTTGTAAAACATTTTACAGAAAAAAAGAGATTAAATTGTCTATAGAGAAAACCGATATTTTTTACTTTGAATTACTTAAAAAAGAGATTGTTACCACTTTTTTAAAAACTCATAGTGCTCCCAATACTATTGAAGAATGGAAAGGAGAAGATATCGTTCTTTTTCAAGAGGATTTATTCGAAAAAGTTAAAGGAAAAGTAAGTGAAAAGTGGTTTTATACCTATTGTAAGAATTCAACTGACAAATTACCAAGAATTGATATTTTGAATTTGCTAAGTAAATATGTTGAGTACTTAAACTGGAATGATTTCGTAAATCAACATGAAAAATCTCTTCCAAAGAAAAACAATTACACCAAATTAGGCGCCTTAATAATTGGGATTTGTTTAATGAGTTGGTACTTCTTTCAACCAAAAACTCATGACTACGTTTTTTGTTTTGTTGACCATATTACAGATACACCAATTACTAAAACTAATTTGGACATTACGATACTTCCACTAAATGAATCGCCACTTTATTTTAAAACAGATACAACAGGATGCTTTCGTTATTCAACTTCCGAAGATCAAATTACTTTCGTAGTCTCTTCTCCTTACCACAAAACCGACACGATAAAACGTACATTTGCATCTAACAATAATAGTACGGTTAGAATTGCCTCTGATGATTATTCTTTAATGTTAGATTATTATGCAAATAATAATATTAAAGATTGGAAAGCTCATAAAGCCAATCTTGATAATTTAATTGATGACAAGGTTGAAATTTATCGTTTTTATGGAAATCGATTAGGTGTTGAAATATATTCAAAAATGAGTTTCATTCAACTTATTTCTACACCAACTAAGAGTTTAGAACGGATTAAAATATTAGATAAATCTATTCGAAACGGGAAAATTGTAAAACTTAAATTTATTGTAAAATGAAAAAACTAATTTACATAATCGCGGTTTTATTTATTTGGTCTTGTGCGAATGGTCCATCTTTGAATAAAGAAGCCGCAATAGATGAAGTAATCTCTAAAGTAGCTGAGTTTGAAAAAGGTGAAAACGCCATTTTCAAAGAGAAACTTACGAGGTATTTTGACTTACTAAAATTAAAAGAGATTCATCCGGATTTTGAAACAGATCTAATATCACAATTACAAAATCTATCTCAAAATGAAATTATCGAGATCAAAAATTTAGAAGGCGTCAACATTGAAAATATAACAGTGGTAAATAATATTTCAACGATTTCCGATTCTGTTGAAAAGGTGAAACTCACTTATAATATCGTTGGTAAAAACTTCTCTAAGAAGGACAATATTTACGCTTATAAAACAACTACTGAAATTATAATAGATGGATATCCAGTAAAATCATTTGACATTAAATTCGCCAAAGAATAATCATCCCTTCTTAGTTTCTTTTTAGTTTAAATAACTTCCTATAAGTTAAACATCTCCAAAGCCATTCCATTGGACCAAACTGAAAATACTTCAACCAAATTTTGCTAAAAAAAATCTGAAAAGCAAACACAATGATTGCTGTTAAAAAAGTCTCTGTTGGACTCAACGTTTCGTATAAACTAAAACCAATAGATGAAAATAAAATCAACCCGATAAAACTGTGCATTAAATAATTTGTCATCGCCATTTTTCCAGCAAATTGCAATGGTTTCAATAATACTCTAGCTTTTGTTTTATACCACAACCATCCTAAAATCCATAGATAAAACAACCCCATGATTACATCGGAAATCACCATGAGTTTTATAAATATTTGACGTGCGAAATCAATTTTATATACATCTAATTTCACTATTATATACAAGAAACAAATTCTATATATATTGGATAATAAAGCTATTAGAATTGCTGGTTTTCTAATTTTGAAAATGAAAGTTTCTAAATTTTCATACATCTTATTTTTACCCAAATACATCCCAAGTAAAAACATAGACAATGCAATTGGAGCTAAGAATCCAACTAACATGGGAAAGTTTGATAAATATTCAAGAATTCTCAATTGAATTCCTTCTACATAAGTTCCTTCCGAAATAATTTTGTTGACACTTTCTCCTGTATATCCTTCTAAATATATTCCAGGATTATAACCTAAAAAAGTGAATACTTGCTCAAATATGTAATCATAAAACGGAAACAATAAAAAGAAAACCGATAAGCCTAGTATTAATTTATTAGACTTCTTAATCAAAAAAACGGTCAACAAACCTAACAAAGCGTACATATTCAAAACATCTCCAGACCACAACAATAAAATATGTAAAACACCAAACACAAACAGGAAAAACATTCGCCTAAAGAAGAAAGCTTTGGTCAATTTTCCCTTTTCAGAAAGTTTAACCGCTTGCATTGAAATACCTAAGCCAAATAATAGCGAGAATATTGGAAAAAACTTTGTGTAAAAAAACAACTGTAATACTTTCTGAATAGCAATATCTAAACTAGAAGTCCATTGTTTAGCATACTCATCTTGATTCAAAAAAGTTGAGTTCATAATTACAATATTCACAACAAAAATTCCAAGAATAGCAAATCCTCTATATACATCTAGCAATTCAATTCTTTTTGAAGTAATAGCAGTTTTTTGATTCTTTGATTCCATTTAATAAGTAAGTATTTTTTTACATAAAAAAAACCCTACACTGATTTAGTATAGGGTTTAATTTTATATTCTCAATATGTAATAAGATTACATTTCTAAAGCTTTCTTAGGATTTCCTCCCATAAGTAATTCTACTGGGTTTTCTAATGCTTCTTTAACAGCAACTAAGAAACCTACAGATTCTTTACCATCAATAATTCTGTGATCGTAAGATAAAGCCACGTACATAATTGGTTGAATCACTACTTCACCATTAACAGCCATAGGACGATTAACGATATTATGCATTCCTAAAATTGCACTTTGTGGAGGATTGATAATTGGAGTTGATAACATAGAACCAAACACACCACCATTAGTAATTGTGAATGTTCCACCTGTCATTTCATCAACAGTAATTTGTCCTTCACGAGCTCTGATTGCTAAACGCTTCACTTCGCTCTCAACACCTCTAAATGTTAAGTTTTCAGCATTTCTAATTACTGGAACCATTAATCCTTTTGGTCCAGAAACTGCAATTGAAATATCTTGGAAGTCATAAGACACCATTTCTTTACCATCAATCATTGAATTTACAGCTGGGTACATTTGTAATGCACGAACACAAGCTAATGTAAAGAAACTCATAAATCCTAAACCAACACCGTGTTTAGCTTTAAAGTCTTCTTTATATTCTTTACGTAAATCAAAAATTGGTTGCATATTAACTTCGTTGAACGTAGTTAACATTGCTGTTTCGTTTTTCACAGAAACTAAACGCTCTGCTACTTTTCTACGTAACATTGATAACTTCTTACGCTCTACTCCTCTTGATCCCATTCCTGGAGTTCCCATTGATGGAACTGCTTTTACAGCGTCATCCTTTGTTACTCTACCATCTTTTCCTGATCCTTTAACGTCAGAAGCACTCATTCCTTTTTCAGCTAAAATTTTCTTAGCTGCTGGAGAAGCTGTTCCTGTTGCGTAAGTTTCCTTAGCTGGTTCCGCTTTTGGTGCTTCCTTCTTTTCTTCTGCTTTTGGAGCTTCTTTTTTCTCTTCACCCCCTTCTGGTTTAGCAGCACTCATATCTATATGACATACAACTGCACCAACTGCTACTGCATCTCCTTCCTCAGCTTTTAAAGTGATAATTCCGCTTTCTTCCGCAGGTAATTCTAACGTAGCTTTGTCAGAATCAACTTCTGCAATTGGTTGATCTTTCTCTACGTAATCACCATCTTCAACTAACCAAGTTGCTATTTCTACTTCTGTAATTGATTCCCCCGGAGAAGGAACTTTCATTTCTAAAACACTCATATTTTCTTTTTTTTCTGAGTTTATTTTATTCTTTATTTATCAAAAACTTTGTCAATAATTGCTTGATGACGTTCTTTAAAACGTGTGCTTGAACCTGCAGCTGGAGCCGCTCTGTATTCTTCAGAAGCACACTCTAATCTAGCTAATTCAAAACGCTCTAACATGTAAGACCAAGATCCCATATTTTTAGGTTCTTCTTGCGCCCAAACATAACGTTCAACGTTTGGATATCTATCCATTACAGCTTTGATCTTATCATTATGTAATGGGAATAATTGCTCTATCCTTACTAAAGCAACATCATTTCTCTCTAACTTATTTCTTTCAGCTAATAAATCGTAATAAAATTTACCAGTACAAAATACCATTTTCTTTACGTTAGCAGTATCAATAGTATCATCAATAACTTCTTGGAATCCTCCTTCAGCTAATTCTTCTATTGTACTAACCGCAGCTGGTAAACGTAATAAACTTTTTGGTGTAAATACTACTAAAGGTTTTCTGAATTCACGTTTCATTTGGCGACGTAAAATGTGATAAATATTCGCCGGTGTTGAACAATTCGCAATTGTCCAGTTATCGGTAGAAGACGATTGTAAGAAACGTTCTATTCTCGCAGAAGAGTGCTCTGGTCCTTGACCTTCATAACCATGTGGCAATAACATTACCAATCCGTTTTGAAGTTTCCACTTATCTTCAGCAGATGAAATATATTGATCGAAAACGATTTGTGCTCCGTTAGCGAAATCACCAAACTGTGCTTCCCAAATAGTTAACGTATTTGGAGCCGCCATTGCATAACCGTAATCGAAACCTAAAACTCCGTATTCTGATAAATGAGAGTTGAAGATTGTTAATTCTCCTTTGTTATTTGGATTGGTATTTAAAAGATTAACACGTTCTAATGTATTTTCATCTCGCATAATTGCGTGACGATGAGAGAAAGTACCTCTTTCTACATCTTCTCCAGAAATACGAACATTGAATCCTTCTTCTAATAGAGTACCATATGCTAAATTCTCAGCTGTACCCCAATCTAATTTATTGTCTTCAAACACCATTTTAGAACGACCTTGTAAAATACGTTCCGCTTTACGAACAAACTTATGCCCTTCTGGTGTTGATGATATTACTTTTGCAATTCCTTTTAATGCTTCAACTGAATAACTAGTATCAACTGGTTGTAACATATCTTCTAATTGCTTTCTTACAAATCCATCCCAAACATCTGGCATGAAATCTTGAATCTTAGAAGTTGTTTTCTTTTTAGACTCTGTAAATTCAGCTTCTAAATGATCTTTAAATTCTTCAGTGATTTGTTTTACGTAGTCTTTTGTAATAGAACCTTCTTCTACTAATTTTTCTACATAAATTTCTTTAGCATTTTTATGCTTCTTAATAATCTTATATAACTTAGGTTGTGTAAAGCTAGGTTCATCTCCTTCGTTATGACCATATTTACGGTATCCTAATAAATCAATAAAAACATCCTTTTTGAATCGAGCTCTATACTCTACTGCAATTTGCATTGCATGGCAAACAGCTTCAGCGTCATCAGCATTAACATGTAAAACTGGAGACAAAGTAACCTTTGCTACATCCGTACAATATGTACTCGAACGAGCATCTAAATAATTTGTAGTAAATCCGACTTGGTTATTTACTACAACATGAATAGTACCTCCTGTTTTGTATCCATTTAATTGTGCCATTTGCACAACTTCATATACAATTCCTTGACCTGCGATTGCAGCATCTCCATGCACTAAGATTGGTAATATCTTGGCATCATCACCATCATAATCTAAATCTACTTTAGCTCTTACAATTCCTTCAGCAACTGCATCCACAGTTTCTAAGTGAGAAGGATTTGGAACTAAATTCATCTTCATCTCTTGGCCTCCTCTGTAAGATTTACTTAAAGTTAAACCTAAGTGATATTTCACATCCCCATCAATCGTTTCATCTTCGAAATCTTTACCTTCGAATTCACTGAATAAATCGCGAACTGGTTTTTTGAAGATATTAACTAATGTATTCAAACGACCACGGTGTGCCATTCCTAAAACACATTCTTGAACTCCAAATTTTTCAGCTGCATCTCTTAAGGCAACACTAATTCCAGGAATTAAAGTTTCTCCTCCTTCAACTGAAAATCGTTTTTGACCAACATATTTAGTTTGTAAAAAACTCTCGAACGTTGAAGCTTGGTTTAACTTAGATAAAATGTATTTCTTCTCATCTAAATTATAACTTGGGTGATTATCGTTTTGATTTAAACGATTATGCCACCATTTAATTTCCTCCGGATTTCTTAGATACATATATTCAACTCCGATACTATCGCAATAAATTGCTTGTAAGTGTTGAATTATTATATCTAATGTTTTTGGTCCAATTCCTAAAATTTGACCAGCATTAAAAACAGTTGATAAATCGTTTTGGGTTAATCCAAAGTTCTCTAAGTCTAGAGTTGGCGTATATTTTCTTCGTTCTCTTACTGGATTCGTTTTGGTAAATAAATGACCTCTTGTACGATATCCATTAATTAAATCGATTACTAAAAATTCTTTGCGAACTTCTTCAGGAATTTCAACTTCTTCTTCCTCATCGGTTAACGAAAAATTCTCGTTAGCCAAATCATAACCTTGGAAAAAACTTCTCCAACTTGGTTCTACTGCATCTGGGTTTTTTTGGTATTGTTCATACAGCTCACTTATAAAACCTACATGTGCTGCATTTAAGAACGAAAACTTGTCCATATATACAATTGTACTTTTCTGTAATAAGAATAACAAAGACAAAAATACAATTTTTAGTACAATAGCATTCTATTTTTAAAATTTTAATTCTGAGGACGAAAAAAATATTTTTTTATTTTTTTTGAAAAAAGCTTGCAAATTAAAAAAAGGGTGTTATATTTGCACTCGCAAAACACAAAACAAGTGTCGCAAACTCCTCCTTAGCTCAGTTGGTTAGAGCATCTGACTGTTAATCAGAGGGTCCTTGGTTCGAGCCCAAGAGGGGGAGCAGCAAAAGCATCGCAATTAGCGATGCTTTTTTTTTTGAACTATTCTTTCTAGATTTGACACGCCCCTTATAATCTCTAGCTTTTGAATTCATTTTTGTTCATTCTACTTGACCTCTTATTATCCAAAACAATCCATTAAACGATTTCAACACGGAGTTCATAGTAATAACTAAATGATTATAGGAGTTTTAATTTAAATTTAAAACAGCACAAACAAATTTCATAGTATTTCATGGCAAAGCAATTTTTATTATCTGTCTTTTTATTCGTTTTCTCTTTTCTTGGCTTTTCTCAAAAATCGATTGAAGAATTAACGAGTCAATTAGAAAAAACAACCGAAAAGAAAGCTCGATTCGAACTATTAGATGAGTTGACAAAAAAAACTGTTAATGAAAATTCAGATAGGAAGATTGCTTTTTTAAAGGAATATATTTCTTTAGGTAAAGAATTCAAAGAGTACGATTTATTCGCAAAAAAGTCGCGCTTTTTAATAGAACACTTTACCAGTATTGCCCAATTAGATTCCACAAAATATTATGTAGACGAAATGTTGGGATATAAAGAATTCTTTAAGGATCCAACAACAGAAGCACACCTATTACTTAAAAGAGCAAGTTTCTTTTATAACACAGATAAATATCAAAAAGCAATTGCTGACTACAAACGTTCAGGTGACATTTTTATTAAGGAAAATAAAGGTGTTATTAATGCAGCAGATGCACGACTTTTTACAGCTCAGGTTTATAACGATTTAAATGAATTTTTAAATGCGGTTACGAATTACGAAGAAGCCTATAAATTATATGACGAATTAAATGACAACTTTTATAAAAACTTCACTTTAGCAGAATTAGCAGGTATCTATTCTAAAAATGGTTTCCACCAAAAATCAATTGCTGAACGTGAAAAAGTTCTTCAAAACGCTAAGGAAATAAAAGACTACGTTTCTTTATTTTTTGCTTATGGGAATTTAGCCAAGATTCATCAAAAAGTTAAGAATTTTGATAACGTTAAAAAGTATATTGATTCTACAAAGCTTTATGCCGATAGTGTACAAAATAGGCAACGAAAAGTAATGTCTAATTTGTTTTTGGCAAACTTAAATATAGATTATAATTTAGACTTAGATAACGTTTCTGAAGCTGAAAGATACTTAGAGGAAGCTAAAACTTGGGTGCAAAAATCTAGTGCGCCAGAGTTTTTCCAGAGAATGAATTATGAGTACCAAGCTAAAGTTTATAGTAAAAAGAAAGATTACCAAAAGGCAGAAGAAGCTTTACAAAAAGTATTAGCCTTAAGAGGTCAAGAAGGTCAAGAAGAAAAAGTTAAAAGTGCAGAAAAAGAACTTGCTAAAGTTTATGGTGCTACTGGTCAATACAAAAAAGCTTTTGAACATCTAAATACATATTTGGAGCTCGAAGAAGCAAACAATAAACTTATAAAGGATAATACCTTTTTATATTATCAATCGAAGTTTGAAACCGAGCGTAAAGATCAAGAGATTTACAAAAAGAAAACAGAAATTGAACTTCTTGAAAAAGATAAAGAAATTGAAAAACAGAAAAGAAGATTAATCGTAGCGGTTTTATTGATTGTCTTTTTAATTGCCTTCATGATATTTTATGTCCTTTGGAGAAAAGCCATAAGAAAGAAAAGAGCATTGGCTAGAGAGGTTGTTGACCTAAATACAGAAGTTACCACTAAAAAAGAAGAAGTCAATGAACTATTAGCAGAAACTATAATCCACCTTCGATCTAAAGAAAAGTTAGCCGAAAACTTATCTAAACTTTCCCATGAAGAAGAAGGAGTTAGTTTAAGAAGTATTATTGCTGATTTAAAAGCTGATAAATTAGAAGATTCTAAAATTGTAATTTTAAAACAAAACATTGAATCTCTGAATTATGAGTTTTTAAAATCTCTGAAAAATCAGCACCCAAATCTTACTAAAACGGATATTGAAGTGTGTTCTTTTATTAAAATTGGACTTTCGAGAAAAGAGATTTCTAACTTAAGAAAAACAAGTATCGACGCAATTAAATCAACACGATTTAGATTAAAAAAGAAACTAAACTTAGGAGCAGAACAGTCTTTAGATGATTATATTAAGTCAATATAACAGCAGATCAGCAACGTAAGTTCGCAACAAACATTTGCTCTATTTTGATTTACAAATTTTTAAGTTACATTTGTTTAGAACGAACCATTCCCTCAACAATATGCAGAAAATAATCTGTTTAATACTGGTTTCCTTTACATTAAATTGTTTTTCACAAAACGATGAATCTAGACTTGTTAAGTTACATCAATCCATAAAAGAATCTGAAAATGATTCGGTGAAAATTGTAAATTACCTAAGGCTCAACGCTTATTATCATGCTCGTGATTTAAATAAAGCTGATTCTCTTTTAACTGTAATTCTAACCATGTTAGATACGGTTGACTATGATACACGAAAACATCGCGGACAAATATATAGTAGAAGGGGAATTATTTCGCGAATAAGAAGCAACTATCCAAAATCACTACGCAATTACAATAAAGCCAAAGATCTTTACGAAGAAATTAAAGACACGAATAAGTTAATTACCATTAATATGAATATGGGAAATCTTTATTCGTATCAATATGATTATACAACAGCTGATAAATTCTTCAAAAACGCAATTGAAATAAATAAAAGGCCATTCAAAAAACAACTTGGCATAAGCTACAGATTATTAGCAGGTAACTTTAGTCACAGAGAAATAAAAGATTCAGCATATTTCTATTTAAAAAAAGCAAGAGCCATTTTCAATGAAGTAGAAGCTAATCTTGAATATTATGCATCAAACATTCAGTTCGTTAGATACTCTCTTGAAGAATTAGAATCTGATGCTAATAAGAAAAGCTTGGATGGTAAAGTTTCGATTGACGAAATTAACGGAGTTTACTCCTATGAAGCACTTTTAGATATGGCTAAAAAAACAAATAGCTTCTTCTTAAAGGAAAATCATAAACACTATTTAAGTGAAAGCTATTATGATTTAGCTAAAATTAATTTCAACTTTAAAAGGTTTCAATTAGCAAAGAAATATGCAGACACAACTATAACCTTATCCAATCAAATTGAGAAAAAACATTTAGAATCGATGACTTACAAATTGAGAAGTCAGATAAACGAAAAGTTAGGGAATTTGAACCAAGCTTTAAAGGATTTTAAAATTTATGAAGATTCTCAAAAAGCTATTTACGATAATAAGAAGCTGAAAGAAATTAAAGAAATTGAAATGGCAAATACTTTTGCTAAAAAGAAAATGAAAGACAGTATTCTTTTTGTAAAACAAAAAGAAATCCTAACATTAGAAAAAGATAAAGTATTAGCACAAAATAAATTTATTGGTCTTCTTAGTATTATTGGATTATTCCTTGCATTTTTTGTAATTCGATTACTCAGAAACCGTTGGTTAAAAGAACAAAAATTAGGAAAGCTATTTCAGAAGAAACTAAAGGAAAGTGATAAAGAAATTTCTATATTAAGTTCAGATAAACAAAAATTAACTGAAGAAGTAAACGATCTGTTAACAGAAACGGTAATTCATTTGCAAACGAAAGAGAAATTAGCCAAAAATTTATCCAAACTTTCATACGCAGAAGAAGGTGTAACTTTAAAAGGAATCATTGCAGACTTAAAAGCAGATAAACTCGAAGATTCAAAAATTATGGTTCTTAAAAAGAATATTGAAACATTGAACTATGACTTTTTGAAAAACTTAAAAAACCTTCATCCTAATTTAACAAAAACCGATATTGAGGTTTGTTCTTTTATAAAGCTTGGCTTCTCCAGAAAGGAAATATCGAGTTTAAGAAAAACAAGTTTAGACGCTATAAAATCAACTCGATTTAGGCTCAAAAAGAAATTAAATCTTACCCAAAACGACTCATTAGACGAATACATTCGTTCTTTATAAACTCTTATTTTTTATATAAAAATGAGATTTGAATTCCTCGTAGGGTTCAAAAAAAACACTCCACAGCTACTGTAAATAAAGGGATTTGAATTTCTGCACCCTTTTTTGCACCCCGTGATTTCTTTTATTGAAATCAAAAATGAAATAGTATTGCATTGTGTTTAAATAAAATCCCTACTTACAACATGAGGAATAAGTACTATTTATTAATCTGCTTTTTTTTAATTACATCCATTCAAATTTCAGCTCAGTATACGTCTATTCCAGATGCAAACTTTGAAGCTGCATTGGATGCTTTAGGTTATGATGATATTTCAGGAGACGGACAAGTTCCAACAAGTAATATCGAAGTAATTACTTCATTAGAATTGAATAATCAAAACATTTCTGATTTAACTGGAATTAATGATTTTGTCGCTTTAGAGTCTTTAAAACTTCAATATAACAATTTGACTTCTCTAGATGTTTCAAGTTTGATCAATCTTAGAGTTCTTTGGGCATCAAATGGGAACATTTTTAGTTCAATAGATGTTAGTAACAATACGGCACTTGAAGATTTTAGAATAAGACAGTACACGGGAACTTCCATTGATTTATCCAGCCTTACTTTATTAAAACGTTTTTCATGTACGAGTTGTGATTTAACTAGTTTAGATACTAGCAACAATCCTAACTTAAATTATTTAGATTTATGGAATTCTGATATAAGTACTTTAGATTTAAGTACAAATACAAGTTTAGGAACTCTCGATGTATATTCTACAAAACTAACTTCTTTAGATTTATCCAAGAATACAGCTCTGACAGTTCTAATTGCTAATGATATAGCTACTTTAACTAGTTTAAACATTCAAAACGGTAACAATAATAATGTTACTAACTTCAATGTTACAAATAATACCAGTTTAACTTGTATTAATGTTGATGATGCAGCCTACAGTACTACGAATTGGACTAACATAGACTCAGGAATGTTTTTCAATACAAACAACTGCAGATATACAGCAATTCCTGATGCTAATTTTGAAGCAGCTTTATATACACTTGGTTATGATGATATTTCTGGAGATGGACGAGTACCAACGGATATGATTGAAGTAGTAACTTCTTTAGATGTTTCTCACAAAACAATTTCTGATATGACAGGAATTGAAGATTTCACCGCTTTAGAGGTTTTAAATTGTAAAACCAATCCTTTTGAAACTTTGGATATTTCCAATAACACTCAATTAAAATCCTTAACAAGTAGTAGTGGTCGATTGGATGAAATTGATGTTACAAATAATCCTTTATTAGAAGTATTAGATGTATCTGCTAATGATGATATAGCACTGATAGATCTTAGCAATAATCCACTTCTTCAAGAATTAACTTGTAATTTTAATTCAATTACTAGTTTAGACCTTAGTAAAAACACAGCATTAGAAGTTTTAATTATTTTCAACAATAATCTAACCTCTTTAGATTTATCGGCAAACACTTCGTTAGTTCAACTTGATGCTAAAAACAACAATATAAATTCTTTAGACCTATCGGTAAACTCTTCGTTGACTCAACTTGATGCTAATAATAATAATTTATCTTCTTTAAATCTAAAAAACGGTAACAACATCAATATGACCTTGTTTGATGCAAGATCAAATACCGGATTATCCTGTATTAATGTAGATGATTCTTCGTACAGTTCAACAAATTGGACAAATATTAGTTCTGGAATGTACTTTTCAATGTACGACTGCAGATATACACAAATTCCTGATGCAAACTTTGAAGCAGCATTAACATCTCAAGGGTATGATGATATTTCCAATGACGGTCAAGTACCTACAGATATAATTGAAACAGTAACTATTTTAAACCTTAGTAGCAAAGGAATAACAGATTTAACTGGTATTGAAGATTTTACTGCACTTGAAGAGCTAAAAGCAAATCAAAATGATTTGACTGCCATTAATTTAACGAATAATCCTGCTTTACGAGTTCTTTGGATCAGACAAGGGAATAACGACTTCTCATCAATTGATGTAAGTAAAAACACCGCGTTAGAAGATTTTAGAATTCAATATTCCGGAACTTCACTTGATATTTCTAATAATACAGCTTTAACTCAATTTATGTGTACGGACTGTAGCCTTACTTCACTTAATACGAGCTCTAATACAAATTTAAATTATCTCGATTTAGAAGGTTCGGATATTACAGCACTTGACTTGAGTACTAATATTAATTTGACTGGTTTGGAAATTGACAAAACTAGCTTAATAACGTTAGACTTGTCTAAAAACACATCACTGAAATATCTATATGCAGACAATATTACATCACTAACAAGTTTGAATATTCAAAATGGAGCAAACACAAATATTTCTGCATTTGAAACTATAGGTACACCAGTGCCTTGTGTTTTAGTTGATGATGTAGCTTATAGTACTACAAACTGGACTAATGTTGAAGCAACAACAAATTTTAGCGCTACTTATTGCGATTACACCACTATTCCAGACGCCAATTTTGAAGCTGCGTTAAATAATTTGGGTTACGATGATATTTCTGGAGATGGACAAGTACCTACTGAATTGATTGAAGTTATCACAACGTTAGATGTGCGTAATCAAAACATTGCCGATTTAACAGGAATTGAAGATTTCGTGGCATTAACGGACTTGAATTTAGATACAAACGTACTAACAAGTTTAGATCTAAGTTCAAATATTAATCTTCAAAACTTAAATTTTGATAATAATACTATTGCTACTTTAAATTTAGGTTCAATCTCGAAATTAGAAAGTATAGAAGGAAGATACAATCAATTATCAAGCATTGATTTAAGTCAAAATCCTAATTTAACTTTTATAAATCTTAGAAATAATTTATTTACTGCTATAAACGTTGCTAACAATCCTCTTTTAGAAACCATAAACCTAAGAGCTTGTGCAAACTTAACGAGCATTGATATCAGCAATAACACAAATGTTAAAAATCTATTTTTTCAAGATACTCATTTGAATGGATTAGATGTTTCGAATAATTCTCTGTTAGAAGTAATTGTAATAGAACGAGTAAATTTCAACTCAATTGATGTATCTCATTTATCAGCTTTAACGCAGCTTAGAATTGCTGATAATAGTTTTACAACTTTAGATGTTTCCAACAATCCAGCATTAGTTAGACTAGAATGTGAAAACAATAACTTAACATATTTAAATGTCAAAAACGGAAACAATGTCAATATGTCTAATGGTAATTTTGTTGCTACAGGAAATCCATCTTTAATCTGTATTACAGTAGATGATGCAACTTGGAGTACAAACAACTGGACGAACATAGATAACACAGCTAGTTTTAACGATTTGGGATGTCGTTACACAACTATTCCAGATGCAAATTTTGAAGCTGAACTAGAAGCTTTAGGCTATGATGATGTTAATGGTGATGGACAAATTCCAACTAGAAACATAGAAACTGTAACAGATTTAGATTTAAGAAGTAAAGCTATTTCAGATTTAACAGGGATTGAAGATTTCATCGCCTTAAAATCACTTAATCTTAAAAACAACAGCTTAACTTCAATAAACTTAACTAATAATACTGATTTAGAAACTTTAGGTATAAGCGAAAATGATTTAACCAGTATTGATCTTTCAAAAAACTTAAAGTTAACTACCCTGGATATTGGTGCAAATCCATTAACATCTTTAGATGTTTCTAATAATACTTCTTTAACAAGATTAGAATGTCCTGTTACAGACATAACCTCTATTGACGTAAGTAATTTAACACAACTTACTTTCCTAGAATTATTTCAAACTGATATTACAACTCTAGATGTTAGTAATAATCTAGTTTTAAAAAATTTAATCTTGTATAGAACTAATTTAACATCATTAAATCTTTCTTTAAACACAGAACTAACACAACTACGTATTGATTATACAGACATTTCAACTATTGATTTAACCACCAATACCAAACTTACAGAAGTTAGAGTAAACGGTTCAGACATTACTACAGTTGACCTATCCAATCAAGTTGCTTTAACAGATTTCTACGGGCAAACTGGTGTTTTAGAATATATTAATATCAAAAACGGGAACAATACGAACATCACAAATTTTGATGTTAGAAACAACAGTGATTTAACTTGTATTACAGTTGATGATGCAACTTACAGCACAACCAACTGGACAAACATAAGTTCTTCTACTAGTTTTACGGAAGGAATTTATTGTGATTATACAGATATTCCAGATGCAAATTTCGAAGCAAGATTAGAAGCATTGGGACATGATGATATTTCTGGCGATGGTAAAGTTCCTACAAGATTAATTAAAGATGTTACTTCTTTAACAGTAAATGGACATTCAGTATCAGATTTTACCGGAATTGAAGATTTCACCGGATTAACGTATCTAGATGTTGGTAATAACAACATTACTAGTATTGATGTATCAAATCTTACTTTACTAACTTTTTTAAGAGTTGATGGAAATTCATTAACAAGTTTAGATCTTTCAACAAACACTTTACTAGTAGATTTAAGATGTTCTTATAATTCAGGTATCACAAGTTTAAGTCTATCAAATAATACGCTACTTGAAACTGCTCATTTAGGAAATAATAGTCTTGCTAGTTTAGATCTAAGTAGCAATCCATTATTATATGATTTACGTCTTTCAGGAAATGACTTAACTTCAATAAGCTTCACTAATAACACAGCATTACAAACCTTAATTGTAAGTAACAATCCTTTAACTACTTTAGATTTAACTGCGAATACAGCGTTAACCTCTCTATACGCAACTAATTGTGGATTAACATCTCTTACGAACTTAAATTCAACAGTTTTACAGGATTTATATTTACAAAAGAATAGTCTTACTAATGTTGACTTTTCAAGTAGTGCAGCAACAATCACAAATATTTATCTATCTGAAAATAGTATAACAGAATTAGATTTCACGGGAGCTATCAGTTTGAAAAAACTATCTATTTATGATAATAACATTTCAAGTTTAGATGTTACCCAAGCCGTTAGTTTAGAAGAAGTATATGTTACCGATAATGATTTGACATATTTCAATGTAAAAAACGGAAACAATGGAGCAATTCATGAATTTCATGCCGATAACAACCCTTCTTTAACTTGTATTTTAGTTGATGACGCTACAACGAGTACTACTCGATGGATTAGTGGTATTGATGATACTGCAAGTTTTAGCGATACGTATTGTCGTTACACGGCAATTCCTGATTCTATTTTTGAAACTAGATTAGAATCTTTAGGTTATGATGATATTTCTGGAGACGGACAAGTTCCAACAGTATTAATTGAAACGGTAACGTCTTTAACTGTAAATGATCTTGGAATTAATGAATTAACAGGAATAGAAGATTTTACAGCGCTAGTTACATTAAATGCAAGAGGTAATAATTTTACTACACTGGATATGAGTCAGAACCTTCTATTGGAGCACTTATATATCAATAGCAATAAATTACCATCAATAGATGTGTCTAAAAATGTTTTATTAAGAAATTTAAACATTGGTTCTAATAGTATTACTACACTTGATGTCTCTAAAAATCCTGACCTTAGAGATCTTTGGGTACAAGGAAATGGAGGTTTAACAACTTTAGACCTTAGTAACAACCTTGAAATAAGAGAATTGTACACATATAGCTCTGGCGTAGCAACGTTGGATTTAAGTATTCATTCAGAGCTTAGAATACTTTCAGCTTACAGAACATCTTTATCTTCAATAGATCTTTCAAACAATCCTGAATTAAGGGCACTGCGTGTTGACGAAACAAATGTTACTGTCCTAGATTTAAGCAATAATACGAAACTGGAAACATTACGTATTAATAATACAGGAATTGCAAGTCTAGATTTAAGTAATAATACAGCATTTAAACAGTTATGGGGTCACGATACTGATTTAAGTTATTTAAATGTAAAAAATGGTAACAATACCAATGTTTCAACTTTTGAAATAGAAAACAACACTAGCTTAACTTGTGTATTAGTTGACGATGCAAGCTATAGTACAACAAACTGGACTAACATTCCTGCTGGTTTAGTATTTAGAGAGGTTTATTGCGATTATACTGCAATTCCAGATGCTAATTTTGAAGCTGCTTTAGAAGCTTTAGGTTATGATGATATTTCTGGAGATGGACAAGTACCAACACCATTAATTGAAGTAGTTGAAGACTTAACAATTGTATCTAAATCAATTGCAGATATTACTGGTATCGAAGATTTCAAAGCTTTAAAAACATTAAACTGTGCAGGAAATACATTTACAAATCTTGATCTTTCAAACAATACAGAATTAACTTCAGTTATTACTAAGTTTACTCCTATTGCAACTTTAAACATTAGTAATAGTGTTAATCTAGATTTACTAGTATGTTCATTCAACAACTTAACAACGCTTGATGTATCAAATAATATTGCATTAACGTACTTAGAATGTAACAATAACAATTTAACAGCGTTAAATGTTTCCAACAACGTTGCTTTAGAAGATTTACGTTGTGGAAGTAACAGTTTAACAGCTATTGATGTAACAAGTAACACAGCGCTTACTTCATTCTGGTGCCAAGACAACGCTATTACCGATTTAGATTTAAGTAATCAAGCTGGATTAGTTTCAATTACAGTTAATAATAACAGCTTAACCAGTTTAAACGTTAAGAACGGAAACAATACAAATGTTACTAACTTTATCGCTACAGGTAATGCAAGTCTGACATGTATTAATGTTGATAATGTTACTTACAGTACGACAAATTGGTTAGGTATTGACAATATTGCTAATTTTAGCAGTACAGGTTGTAGTTATACACTAATTCCTGATGCAAACTTTGAAGCAGAATTAGAAGCTTTAGGTTATGATGATATTTCAGGTGACGGGCAAGTTCCAACCTACTTAATTGAAGTTGTAACGAGTTTAGCATTACCTAATAAAGGAATCAGTGATTTAACAGGAATTGAAGATTTTGTAGCCCTGACTTCTCTAAACTGTAGAGTGAATAGCCTTACTACCTTAGATGTTACTAAAAACACCCTACTAAAAACATTAACTGCAGATGGTAATTCTCTTACTTCTATTGATTTATCTAACAATACTGATTTAGAAATTCTAAATTTAGCTGGAAGTAATTTAACCTCAATCGATCTTACCAGTAATACTTCATTACGTAAGTTATTGCTTAACGGTAATGGTGGTTTAACTAGTTTAAATATTGCTAATAATACGAAACTGGTAGAAGTTAGAGCGTACGCGACAAATATTACAGCACTAGATTTAAGCGTTCATACTGATTTAGAATCATTAGAGTGCTACAATACACAGCTAAGCAGTATCAATGTTTCTAACAATCCTGAATTACAAACACTTCGCGTTGATAACACAAATATTACTGCGTTAGATTTAAGTAACAATCCAAGCATTGAAACATTACGTGTAAATGATACAGGTATTCAAACTTTAGATTTAACAAATCAAACAGTTCTGAAAAACTTATACGCACATGATACGAGCTTAACTTCCTTAAATGTGAAAAACGGAAACAACACCAATGTTACGACGTTTAGAGCAGAAGGTAATCCTAACTTAACTTGTATCGTTGTTGATGATGTTACTTACAGTACGAACAATTGGACCGATATTGATGGAACTGCAAGTTTTACAAATAGCTATTGCAGTTACACTGCAATTCCAGATGCAAATTTTGAAGCAGCTTTAGAAGGTTTAGGTTATGATGATATCTCATCAGACGGTCAGGTTCCTACAGATTTAATTAAAGGAATTACAACTCTAGAATTGAATAACCAATCAATTACAGACTTTACTGGAATCGAAGACTTTGTTGGATTAACTCATTTAGATGTTGGTAATAATAGCACTGGAAGTATTGATATTACAAATCTTGTTTCTTTAGAATTTGTAAGATTAGATGCGATGTCATTAACATCAATTGATCTTTCAAAAAACACAGCACTTGTCGATTTACGATGCTCATTTAACTCAGGAATAACGAGTATAGATGTATCAAACAATACGTTACTAGAAACTGCACATATTGGTAATAATAGTCTTTCTGAGATTAATTTAAATAACAATCCTCTATTATACGAGTTGAGATTGTCTCATAACAATTTAACAAGCGCAGATTTATCTAGCAATACTGCACTAACAGAATTGAATCTATCTAATAATGATTTAAGTTATTTAAATGTTAAGAATGCGAACAATACTAATATTCTAATATTTTATAGTACGGGTAATCCATCATTAAGTTGTGTTTTAGTTGATGACGCTAATTATAGTACAACAAATTGGACGAATATTGATAACACAACAAGCTTTAGTGATACGTATTGTCGTTATACAGCAATTCCTGATGCTAGTTTTGAATCAAGATTAAATGCTTTAGGTTATGATGATGTTTCTGGAGATGGACAAGTACCAACTGCTTTAATCGAAAATGTTACCTATTTGTATGTTCCTGTAAATGCTGGTAGTCCTATTACAAGTTTATCAGGTATTGAAGATTTTGTTTCTTTGGAAAGATTAATTTGTTCTGGAAGTAGACTTACATCTATTGATTTAAGTAATAGTCCAAACTTAACAGAAGCTAACTTAAGTAATAACTCATTAACTACAATTTCCGTAAACGGATTAACTGCTTTAGAAAATCTTCAGTTAGGTGGAAATAAATTAACAGCTATTGATGTTACTACAAATACTTCATTAGTAGATTTAGATATAAGCGGAAGTGACATTACAACTTTAAATGTTACTAATAATACCGCTCTAGAAACTCTAGATATTGGAAGTAATGAAATTACAACTGTTGATCTTTCTTCGAATATTTTATTAGAAAGCTTTACGTTTTCTTCTACTACAATAAGTTCTTTGGATCTTTCTAACAATATTAATCTTTATTATGTAGAAGGAGAATACGCCGATAATTTAACTGAATTAGATTTGAGTGCCTTACCATTATTAGATGAAGTATATTTAAATGACTGTGCTTTATTAACTTCTATAAATATTAAAAACGGGAAGAACACGGATATTTCTGATTTCGAAACAACTGGATCACCTAACTTAACATGTGTTGTAGTAGATGATGCAACATATAGCACAACAAACTGGACTAGTATTGATAGTCAAACTAAATTTAATGAAGTTACTTGTAACACTGTTCAAGTAGCTATCAAAGTGTACTTACAAGGTGCATTTATAAATCCTAATTCAGGAGAAGAAAGCTTGATGCGTGATGACTTAAGAATCGCTGGAGGAGTTTACGGTTCTACCTCACCATATAGTGATAGCGCAACCATTTCTGATGCAATCAAAATGGATGACGCGGGAACAAACTCTATGGTAGATTGGGTTTGCGTAGAACTAAGAGACGCCAATGATTCAAGTATTATTATTGCTGAAAAAACGGGGGTTTTACAGCGTGACGGAGACATTGTTAACACTACAGACAACAGGATTTCCCCTCTCTCTTTCAATGTCCCATCAAACAATTATTACATCGTCATAAAACACAGAAACCATCTTGGTATTATGACAGCATCAGCAACAAGCTTATCTTCTTCATTAACAACTCTAGACTTAAGTTCTAACAGTAATTTAATTACTGGAGGTTCTAACGCTCTTATTAATATGGGTGGTGGAATTTTTGCAATTCCTTCTGGAGATTTTGATGAAAATGGTCAAGTACAAAACATAGATACCAATTCTGTTATTCAATTATTAGGTGTATCTGGATATAATAAAGCTGACTTAGATATGAATGGTCAGGTTCAAAATTCAGATATCAATAATCTCTTAAACCCGAACATCGGAAAAGGAGAACAGTTTTAAACTGACATTGATTATTATTAAACTAATGTCAATTGGCATCTTATAAAACGGGTGTTAATTGACATTTTTTTTTCCAACACTTACAAAAGAAAACACAACTAATTCCATGTTAATTTCAGAGAAAAAATACTTTCTGTACAAAAGAGAAACTCCCCATATTTCTCAAATTTTTATAAAGTAATTCACTGTTCATTAAAAACATAAATTCCTACACCAAACACCCCAAACGTATGAAAAACATAAAGTACATTTTAATCACTTTTATCCTACTCATGTCTTGTAAAGACGATGACTTTCATTATGAATCAAGTACTTCGGAAATTACAAATGAAGAATTTGCCCTAACAAATTTTGGTCTAAAAGTTAATTCAAACTTTTTTGGACGTGTCGTTAACAAAGATGGTCAAAACATTAAAGACGTTTTAATTACTATTGGTAATGAAAGTACGTATACAGATCATAACGGAATTTTTACTTTCTTGAACGTGTCTGTTTATGAAAAATTCGCATTAATTAAAGCTTCAAAAGATGGATACATCAAAGGTAGTAGAGCTTTAATCCCAAATGTAAATAGTACTAATGATGTACAAATTACATTACTTGAAAAAAATATAGTAGGCACTATTTCTTCAGGAAGTAATTCAGAAGTGAATTTATCAAATGGTTCAAGTGTGAGCTTTGGAGGTGATTTCATTGATTCTAACGGAAATGCCTATAATGGAAACGTTGATGTTTCAGTACATTATCTAGAACCGAATCAAGAAACAACATTTACCGAAATGCCAGGAATGTTATTCGGCCAACGTGAAAGTGGTTCTGCATCAGCAATGGAAACTTATGGAATGTTAGCTGTGAACTTATATTCATCAACAGGAGAAAAACTTAATATTGCAGAAACATCACCAGCTACATTAAAATTTCCAATATCAGTAAGCACACCCAATGCTCCAGATGAAATTCCTTTGTGGTATTTCGATGAAGAAGCAGGTTATTGGAAAGAAGAAGGAACAGCAACTAAAGTAGGAAATGAATATATCACAGAAGTAACACATTTTACCTGGTGGAACTGTGATCAACCTTTGGACGAAATTAACTTTTGTTTTAAACTACAATTTGACAATAACACAATAAACGAAACAAGACCTGTTACAAATCATTACTTTGAGATAAATAGAAATACTACAGGACAATTAATTTATGCTGGGTACACAAATGATGTTGGTGAAGAATGTGGAATATTCCCTAAAAACGAAGAAGTAACAATTGATGTATATGGTAATAATGGCTGTACTACAGAAATAATCTACTCGCAATCTTTAGGGCCTTTTTCTTCAGATACCTCTGCAGAGATAACCATTCCAACATTATCCTCAGAACTCTCAAATGCACTATTAAAAGCAACCGTAAAAGATTGCTTCGGAAATCCTTTAACAAATGGATATGCCGTGATATATAATAAAAATTCAAATTCCTTTGATTTCAATAACACCATTTCGATTACCAATGGAACTATTGACACAAGCTTGCTGTACTGTAATGCCGCTACTTATGCAATGATTGTTTTCGATTTAGACTCAAATAATATAACAGATGAAATTCCTCTAAATCTAAATCCAGATATTACAATTAATCTTGGCACATTATCAACTTGTGAAAATTCACTTGGTGGAACATACGTAGGTGATGTCACAATCAAAAGCCAACAAGAATTAAATTTCTTTGGAATGTATGGATATTCTGAAATCCAAGGATACTTAACGATTCATGAGGATAACAGTAACAGAGCGGTTTTAACTAGTTTACAAGCATTATCTAGCTTACAACAAGTACAAAATTTTAGTTTATTAAGCACTGGGCTATCTTCCTTAAATGGATTAGAGAATTTATCAGTGCCTGGTAATTTTTACATAAGTGACGATACTCTAACATCTTTAGATGGGTTACAAAACATAACAAATGTAAAATCTTTGGCTATTTATAATTGTGATCAACTAACCGATTTAAATGGTTTACAAAACTTGGTTACTATTGATTATGATTTTTACCTTCTTAGAAATCCTTTAATCTTAAATTTTACAGGTTTAGATAATTTAGAATCTGCAGGATCAATTGATATTCAAGACTGTGCATCATTTAAAAGTATTGAAGGCTTAACAAGTTTCAATTCATACTTCAATATTAAAATTGAAAATTGCTCTTCCTTTACATCCTTAAATGGAATGGATACTCTTTTATCTAATAGCTCTGCTATAATTAGTAGTCTTAATTTAAGAAAAAACAGCTCCTTAACCTCGTTAACAGGTTTAGAAAATTTACAAAAAGCTGGATACTTGGTATTAGAAAGTAATAGTAATTTAACAAACCTAACTGCCTTACATAATTTAACAACTCTGGAATCATTATTCTTAAGAGACAATAATTCGCTTTTATCTCTAGATGGTTTAGAAAACTTAACTAACGTGAATAGATTAGGTATTGGAACCTATGGTTCATGTACAGGACAAGGAAATGGTGGTAACAAGAATCTTCAAAACTTTTGTGCTTTATCTAATTTAGTTATTAACGGAACCATTGGTACTTCATATCATGTTTGTAATAATGCATACAATCCATCAAAATCGGATATTCAATCTGGAAATTGTAAATAAAAAAGATATAAACAAGTTGTTATTTTCATCTAATCCTTGATTTGGAAAATCTAAAAAATCATCTCGTAGGCAACTAATTTTAAACCTCAAATTAAAACTCATTTTTGATTAAAAATGAGTTTTAATATTGTATAAACGTATTCTTTTCATAGTTCAAACAACTGGCATCTATATCAAAATTTTTACATTTTTTTTCAATTTAAAGAACACAAGGGTTCAAAAAAAACCAGCTAAACCCCCAGTAAAATAAAGAGATTAAATTTTTGCACCCTTTTTTGCACCCTGTGATTTCTTTTTTTAAAACCCAAAATCAAATAATATTGTACCATCGTTTTACAGGTAGACTGAAAATTGAAGTGAGGAAATAAAATTCTCAAAATCAATCTCGGTAAAATGTAAGTTTCAATTTTAAAAAATAGTAATAAACACCCTACACATGAAAATCAAAAAAGACCCACACAACATTGGCAATTCAAATTGCTTGACAAGATGGAATTCGTTTTTCATTTTATTTCTTTTTTCTTTAATCGCGTATTCACAAACTCCAGAAGGTTTTAATTACCAATCTGTAGTTAGAGATGCATCTGGAGATGTAATTTCAAACTCTGCGGTTGGAGTACAATTTAAATTACATCAAACCACTGCAGATGGAACTGTTATTTATACCGAAACTCATACTCCAACAACAAATGCGTATGGTGTTTTTAATGTTGTTGTAGGTCAAGGAACAACAACTGATGATTTTTCTGCAATAGACTGGTCTTCAAACTCTCATTTTATTGAGGTTGGTATTGATGTAGCTGGAGGAACTACTTATGTAAGTATGGGAACAACTCAATTATTAAGTGTTCCATATGCACTACAAGCGAAATATGTTGAAAACGGTGATAACTTAGGAGACCATACTGCAACTAAAAACTTTCAAACTGGTGGGCATTGGATTTCTAATGATGGTGGAGATGAAGGTTTATTGGTAAACTCAGGAGGTAGAGTTACAACATCTAACAAATTATTCTTAGGAAGTAATATTAACCTTGATACCCATTGGATAAATGGAGATGGAACAAGTAATAACGGAATTCAATTTGACGCAAGTGGAAATGTAATTACCTCTGCTAAAGTTTCTGTAGGTGGAAATTTACAATTAAACTCTAACTGGATTTCAAATGATGGTAATGACGAAGGAATTGCTATTAAAAACGATGGAAGCGTTGGTATTGGAGAAGCAAATCCTCAGACAAGTTTAGATGTTGTAGATAATGCTGTTATCGGAAATATTGCTGTTGGTTCTCAAAGTACAACTCAAAATGCTTCAAATCAAAAAGATGAAGGATACATGACTACACCTTGGATTTATACATCCGCTATACAAGCTCCAGGTGAACGTGATAGCTCTCCTACAATGATTGCTGTAGGTGGTGACAATAATTTTGGTAAGTCAGATGAAATTCATTTTGTTACGAATGGTTCTTCTCAAGTAGATATTTCAAATGGTTTGATGAATGTATCTGGTGACATTAAAACAACTGGAAATTTTGAATTTAATGGAGCTATTACAACAACTTCTTTTGAAAACCAGATTTTTGGTTCTTATAATGACACTAGTAACCTTTCCAATCTTAGTGATAGGAACGTAATTATTGGACATCAAGCTGCAGAAGGTGCTCAATCTGGAGATAGCAATGTTGTTATCGGATACTTTGCAGGATATAATTTAAACGGAAACTCTAATGTATTAATTGGTACGGCAGCTGGAGCTGGTGGAACTTTCTCAAATCAACTTCATATTAGAGATTTAATTTATGGAGAATTTGATAATGATTTATTACAAGTAAAAGGAGAGTTAAAAGTTGATGAAAATATTGCTACTGATGGAAATATCATTATTGATGAAGATGGTGATGATCTTAGAGCAGCTGGTGCAGCTAACAATGTAGAAATCATCTCAGTAATAATAGATACTGATGGAACAATAAATTCTAATGTTACTAATTCAACTGGTATTACAGCTTCTTTAAGTGGAAACACATACACCGTAAATTATTCAAATCACTTTTCAAGTATTCCTTCAGTAACAATTACTTGTGTTGCGTCTACTTCTGTAACTAGAGCTGCTCAGATTACTTCATTAGCTCAGGGTAAAGTGGAATACCAAGTAAGAAGCTCAGGAGGAGATAATAAAACGGATGCTATAACTGTTTTGCAAATTATTGGAAAAAGATAGTAGAAGCATGAAACAGTTTTTATTCATAACAACATTGCTAATTACCGCTTCTTTATATTCTCAAACAATAGAAAGAACTGTAATTGGATCAAGCGGAACTACTTTAAGCACAGCAAATGCTAGCTTAGATTTTACAATCGGTGATTTAGTAGTTACAACGAGCTCTAACGGAAGTAATACTTTAACTCAAGGTTTTCAACAAGAAACTATCGTTTTAAAGATTAAACTTGCTCCTATTGCTTTTTTACAAGGTCCGTTAACCACTTCTGGAACAACAACAATGGACGATAGTTTAAGAAGTAATAGTTTATTACCAACAACAAGTCCATATGCAGATGCAATCATTTGTGAATCCTCAGTTTTTGATGCAACAGGTAACAACGCAATTATTGATTGGATTTGGGTTACACTTCGTGATAAAAACGATAGAACAGTTGTTTTAGCAAGTCAATCTGCTTTATTACAAGCAGACGGAGATATTGTGGATGTTGATGGAGTTTCTTCCTTAAAATTTAGTCTTTCAAATGACCAGTATTTCGTGGCTGTTAATCACAGAAATCACTTAGGAATCATTAGTAATTCAACAATTGCTTTAAATACTGATGCTTCGACAACAATTAACCTTAGTAATGCAGCTTCTTCTGTTTTTGGCGGAACAAATTCAGTCGTTGACATGAGTAATGGATTATTCGCAATGGTTTCTGGAGACTTTGATGAAAACGGTCAAATTCAAAACACCGATACGAATGCTGTAATTCAATTGCTTGGAGTTTCAGGCTACAATAAAGCCGATTTAGATATGAACGGTCAGGTTCAAAATACTGACATCAATACCAATCTAAATCCAAACATCGGTAAAGGAGAACAATAATAAAAAACTTATCCCCATGGTTTATAAAAATATTAAAAGCAAACTTTCTTCATGGAAACTTTCTGTGCTAAGTTCCATGTTATTCCTGAGCATTGGGCAACCCCTCTTCGCCCAATGCCCATCAGGACCGGTTTATTTAACATCGCAAACTGCTGTTAATGATTTTATAAACAACTATCCTGATTGTACAACAATCTCTGGAAATCTAGTAATTTCAAGTACATCAGTAACCGATATTTCTGGTTTGAATAATAAAATAACAAATATCACTGGGTTACTTTCAATATCAAGTACAAGTCTTACTAGTTTAAACGGATTACAAAATATTCAAACAGTTGGAAGCTCTTTAACTATTAATAATAACGATAGTTTATTAAGTTTATCAGCACTAAGCAATTTAACTTCTGTAGGGAACGGATTAAACATTACTGGAAACGATGCAATTACAACTCTTAGTGGGATAGAAAATGTAGCTACAGTTTCCTCGATTAAAGTAACATCGAACTATGCTTTAGCAGATATTACTGCTTTTAGTCATTTTTCGAACGTTAATTTCGACATCTCAGTTGGCTATAACAACTTAACGAACTTACAGGGACTTCATAACTTAACAAGTGTAAAGAATCTAACGATTACAGAACCTAATTTACCAAACTTACTTGATCTTGATAAATTAACTACTGTAGATCGTTTAATCATACAAAGTAATGCTGTAATTACTTCATTAGAAGGTATTGATAAGATAACAAGCGTGGATGAAATTTTACTTTCAGATTTAACCGCTCTTCTAAATTTAAATTACTTTCCTAATGTAAGCAGTTTACCCCGTTTAAAATTTAGAGGATTAAATACTATTACGAATTTAAATGGATTAAGTAATCTTCAAACAGTTTCCACTTTTGAGATTGAAAGCTGTAGCTCATTAGCTTCATTATCTGGAATTACAAATTTAAATAGTATTAATTCTTTATTCTCTTTAAAATATCTTCCAATTACAACATTAGGAGGAGCAGAAAACATTACTTCTTTAAATGATTTTACGATTGATACTTGCGATAATCTTGTGGATTTGACAGGTCTTACTAATATCTCCTCTTTTGAAGATATTTCAATTACTGATGCTGCTTCTTTTGAAGATTTTAATGGAATTGGTAATGCAAATACTATCGCAACTATTTCAATAGATAATTGTGATAAATTCGACTCTTTTTCAGGATTAAAATCTAATTCGTGTGATACGATTGAATTAAAAAACAGTGATGTTATAGTTGACTTAAATGGTTTAAGTTCATTTACAACTATGGCTTCTTTAACAATTCAAAACTGTACAAGTTTAGATTCTTTTAACGGAATTGAGAATCTTACAGCTATTGAAAGAATATCAGTAAGAAATACAGGATTGACCGCTATGACTGGATTTCCTAATATTTCTAATATTGATTATTTATTAATACTAGACAACACTTCTTTAACCTCTTTAGATGGACTTGAATCATTAACTGCAATTGGTCAATTTAATATTTCAGGAAATGGATTACTAAATGTAGATGGATTACAAAACTTAGTAGCATTAAATCCGGATAATAACAGTTTTGATCATTATTTAGCTGAAGAAAACCTTCAAACAATAAACTTAACCGCACTCAGAACAGTTAATGGGAATTATTGGTCACTATATATTCCAAATACTACAAATGTTTGTGGTTTATCTGAATTTGCAGCTTATGGTACATTACCAAGTTTCTGGTCTTTTTATGCCGATTCTGGGAATTATAGCAGTTTTGAAGATGTAAAAAATGCTTGTTCAATTGCTTTTACAGCTAATGTATATTTAGAAGGAGCAATGAAAAACACTTCTTCGGGTGAAGAACATTTAATGCGTGACGATTTAAGAACCAATGGAGTTCTACCTAACACATCTCCTTATTCAGATAATTTAATGTGTGATTCAAATATTTTCACTTTAACAGGTGAAACCGCTATCGTAGATTGGATTGAATTACAATTAAGAGATGCTTCGGACGCGACTAATGTAATTGCTAGCAAATCATTCTTACTTCAACGAAATGGAATGATTGTAGATCCTGAGAATAGTTCTACAAACTTATCAATTACTAAACCGAGTAACTCATATTTCATGGCGGTATCACACAGAAATCACCTTGAAATTATCTCAAATAATCCTATTGCTTTATCATCAACAACATCAAATATTGATTTTACCAATCCTGCGAATGTTTTAGGGAATACAGATGCAGTTAGTTTAGTTCACACGGAAGCAGGATCTGGTAAAAATACTTATGCAATAATTGCTGGTGATAATGATAAAAACGGACAAATACAAAATATTGACATAACGCTAATAATCCAATTGCTAGGAAATTCTGGATACTTAACGGAAGATTTAGATCTAAACGGACAAATACAAAATACAGATATAACAAACATACTGAATACCAACATTGGTAAAGGAAAACAATTTTAATCCCAACACGTTTATGAAGCTAATTAAAAACAGAAAATTCAAAGTAAGAAAAGTGACAAAGAAATTCGCCTATCTACCTATCATTTATCATGGAAGTTTTTACTGGTTATCGAAGGTTAGAATAGAAAAATCATTCAACGGAATGTCCATGCGAATCATAAATATTCAAAGAGCATAAAAACAAAGATAAATTAAGAATGTCCGTTGCCCCTGGTAAAAATTATACGCGATATAATATGTAGGGTCGCTAGGGGTTTACGGATAACAAAAAAAATAACACAATGATGAAAAATTTACTTTTTATTCTTTTAGCTGTATTTTCACTACAGCTATCATCTCAAAACATCAGTTTTACATTCGTAAACGCACGAAACACGAATGATGGAACTAATGACTTTTATGAAGCGGACATTTATGTTGCTTCTGATACTGATTTCATCGTAGGATCAGGTCAAATTTATTTCAATTACAATACAGAAGCATTTGGTGAAAATGTACATACAAATACAAACTTTGAAATGTTACAACCTGATGGTTCTATTTTAGCTACCAGCTTTTTCGCGGGGTCTGTGTTTGCATATCAATCATTTATTGTAAACGATAATACGACTTCAAGAGTATCTACCTCTTTTCAACAATTAGCAAGTAGTGGAACTATCGGAATGCCAGTAGTAAGCAGTACCCCTGTTCACTTATACAGTATTAAAATCAAGTACGCTGATGTTAGTAAAGACCCAAATGTTACTTTTGAAACAGGAAGCGTATTCTTAGATCAGTTTTATACAGCTTGTGGACCAACAACTGCTGTAGCTTTCGGAACTGCGAATTGTACTTCAGAGCCTGGATCTCAAATTACAGGCGATTCTTACGACTCAACTGGAGCAGCTTTAGCTAGCGATGTAACTTGGACAGGTACATCTAGTGCTTTTTGGGGTGTAACATCTAACTGGAGTGGAGCAGCAATTCCAAATGCAACAAATAACACCATAATTCCAGATGTTACTAACGATCCAATCTTAAACTCTGGAAGTTATGATATTAACGATTTAACATTAAACTCAGGAGCAGTTCTTACAATTGACAACAATGGAATTTTAAATGTAAATGGTGATGTTTCTAATAATGGTTCAATAGCATTAACATCAAACTTAAGTACAGATAATAGCAGTGTATTTATCGTTGAAGGTACTGCTTCAGGTCAAGTTACATTTCAACAAAATGGTTTGTTAGCTAACGAATGGAATGTTATTACTGCTCCTGTAAGCGGACAAAGTATTAAAGATTTTGCTGAAAATGCAGCAAATGACATTAGAGTAAACACTACTGTAACACCTAATAGATATGCAATTGCTTATTATGATGATAGCAATGCGGATGGATCTAAATGGGTTTATTACACTACTGACGATTTAAGTTCAGGAACTATTGAATTTGAAGTAGGAAAAGGATATGCAATATCTAGAGCTACAGACGGAGGAGTTTCTTTTACTGGAACTATTGAAACTACAAATGTTACAGAATCTGTAGTAGAAAGTGAATGGAATGCTGTTGGGAATCCTTTTACTGCATACCTTCCAATCAATGATCTTTCTGGTGAAAACTTCATTGCATCTAACTCAAGTAAGTTTGATCCTTCTTTTGTAGCAGTTTATACTTGGGATACAACACAAAATAAATATACAGCAACATCTTTATTAGATGCTGAAAGTAAAATAGCACCTGGACAAGGATTCTTTATAAGAACTAACTCGGGAGTTACAGATGTTAACTTTACTGCTTCTCAAAGAGGTTTAGCAGTTTCTGGAGGAGGCTCTATGAGAGGAACTTCACAAAAAAGTAATATGAGTTTTGAACTTGAGGCAACTTCAAATGATATAACTGTTTCAACTAAAGTTTTATTCTTAAATACTGCTACCAAAGGGTTGGATGCAGGATACGATATTGGTAATTTCGGAGGAGCTTCTTTCGATTTATTTACAAAACTTGTTGATGGTAGTACAGATGAAAACTACACAATCCAATCTGTACCTTCAGATAGCTATAATGACCTTGCAATTCCTTTAGGATTAGTCGCTCAAAAAGATAGTAATGTAACATTTTCATTAAACGGAAATCAATTACCTGCAGACACTAAAATTTATTTAGAGGACAAGGCTAATGGAACCATGAACGATATTACTGAGGATTCTTATACTGCAACTATTACTGAACTAGATAATGAAACTGGAAGATTCTACTTACACACATCTTCTAAAACATTAAGTACTGAAGATCCAATTCTTGAAACAAATACAGTAAATATTTTCAAATCAGGAATAAAACAAATTACCATTAGTGGATTAACTACAAATGCAACAGTTAAGATTTACTCGATCTTAGGTAAAGAAGTAGCAAATACAGAAATAACTAACAACAATACACAACTAGATTTTAACAACTTATCATCAGGTGTTTACATTGTAAAACTACAATCACAGAACACAGAAATAAGTAAGAAAGTAGTATTAGAATAGCACATAACATCATGAATAATAAAAATAACGACAAAATAACACGTAAAGAGGCTATCCAAAAAATAGGAAATTACGGGAAATACACGGCTTTAACAGCACTTGGAACATATTTAATACTAAACCCTAAAAAAGCACAAGCAGCGTCTCCTGAAGCTCCAGGAGATGGGTTTTAACAATATTTAAAACAAAGGGAGTTTATTACAGCAGAAAGGTCAGTGCGGATTATTGGCTGGCCTTTCTCATTTTCATCAACCAAATTCAAAAATGCGTCATCTATTTTCAATTCTTTTTTCTTTTTTTCTGAGTATTTCAGTTTTTACTCAAATAAAAATAGATAGCACGCTTACTCAATTAAATACTTCTCTGGAAAATGCAAAAACTGACTCGTTAAAAGTAGAGGCATATTTAGAATTATGCAACTATCAAAAAAGAAGAGATTATAACAAAGTAATTGTTTATTGTAACAAAATTCATCAAATACTTGATGCAGCTACTTATAACACCAAAATACAAAGAGCTCAAACCTATTCACACTCCGGAATTTATAAAAGAAGAAGAGCTAATTATGTAGAGGCCTTGAAAGACTACTACGCAGCAGAAAAAATTTACCTACGCAACAATGATACACTGCGACTTTCAACAATATATCATAACATAGCTTTTATTTACCGAATTCAAAAACAACATAAAAAATCAATTGAATTATTCAATAAAGCTATCTACATTAATCTAGAGAATAAACAATTTCGAAAGCTTGCTAACAATTATAGTATGATGTCGGGATGCTATAAAAATATGGGGAAGATTGATTCTTCTTTTTATGTAATTGATAAAGCCATCGAATATTTCGAAATAAGTGATTATGAAGAAGGAAAACAACAAGCCATTGCCAACAAAGCATCTTTATATACTATTCTCGGAAAATATGATGTAGCTCTTTCCATTTATAAGAATTATCTGACTTATGTAAAAAGTATAAATAAGCAACGATCTATAATATCTACACAAACTAATATTGCAAAGGTTTACCTTCAACAAAACAATCTAGAACTCGCCTTAAAATATATAAATAAAAGCTTGGAATTAGCCATTCCAGACGGAGCTACTAAAATTTTACACGACGCTTATTTTACAAGAAGTTCTATATATAAAGCTATGAAAAAACATGCTCTTGCCTTTGAGGATGTTTTAAAATATACTTCTATTGAACAGGAAATAAATAATGCTAAACAAGCCCAAAGATTAAAGGAAATGGAAATCTTTAATACGCAAGAAAAACAACGTGTTAGAGATAGTATTATTCAAATACAAGAAAGACGAAACTTACTAATTGAAGCAAAAAATGATAGTTTAACCAAATTACTTTACGGAAGTATACTTTTGATTTTTGCATTATTAGCTCTAATTATTTCTTACTTCAGTTATAGAAGACATTTACGGGCTAAACGAAAACAAAAAAGAGAAGAAGAAAGGCAGCAACAAGAGCTTCATAATTCTAACAATGCTTTAAAAGAAATTGATAAACTTGACGAACCTCCAAATAAAAATAACGAGTATATCATAGAAAAGATAATTGCTGAATTAAAAGAAGAAAACTTAACTGAAGAAAAAATTGTAACCTTAAAAAAAGAAATTCAAAGCTTGAATAAAGAATTTCTAAAACAATTGAAAAGTAAACATCCTGTACTTACTAAAACCGATCTTGAAGTATGTTCCTACATTAAAATAGGATTATCTCGAAAAGAAGTTGCAAAGATTAGAGACACAAGTATAGAAGCAATCAAATCGACTCGTTTTCGTTTAAAAAAGAAATTAGAACTTAGTAAAGAGATTAAACTTGACTTTTACATACAAAGCATAGTAGACTAATTTGTATAATTAATCATTTGACTCTTCTGAAATGATTTGCAATATCTCATAAATCGCTACTATTAGTTTATTTGGTCGATGGTTGACTTCAAAACTCTATCGGGTCTAACAATTTATCGAAATTCAAAAAACGGTTTTAATTATGTTGTTCTCCTTGAATTAACTTTGAGGTTTTTGAGAATAAAAAAGGGGAAATACACCTGTTTAAATTATAGCGAAAGGTGTAATTTAAATAGAAATTATTACAGATAAATTAAAAAAAGACGCTGATAACGTCTTTTTTTAGTATTAATCTTTGTACTAGTTAAATCTTACCTCTGTAAAGAGAGATAGTTTTACCTTACTAAAATTCTATTTCTTCAAACTATTAAAAATTAGACTTTTTTGATATTCCAAATCTTCCTTAGAAAATTTATTTAATTTCCTTTCAATGTTTTCTACACAACTTAATTCGAAGAAATCTTTGATTACACCAAATTCAGTTTGTAAATCTCTAGAAGATGAATCTATTTCGAAAAAAGGAATGTCTCCTCTTATCATTTGAGCTATTTCATGTTCTAAGATTGTAAATAGTGGAGAGCCTTGTGGCACACTCTTAAAAGCTACAGACAAATAATCATGAATCTTTTGGACATACAAATGCGAATTTTTCAAGTTTTTCGGAAGGTTCATAAACCTAAGAATTTTCTCATAAACGTTTGTCGCTCTCCAAATATATCGAACAGGTACATTCATAAATCTTCTTAGAGGGGAAGATTCTTGAAATAATAAAAAGCTTTTATTTTCCAGAAATAAATTATAACACTCTTCAAATCCAATAATCAAATCTTTAACAAACTCTTCTGGAAAAATTTTTTCACCTTTAAGTATTGGTAAATTTGTTTTATTAAAGTCTTCTGTCACCAATTTTTTCATTAATTGCCAATCTTTAGTAAAACGATTAATTCCAATTTTTTTATGACCAGACATAGATGTTTGTTTTGAATAACCAAAACCGCAGGTTCCTACTGGAAAAAGATTTGCCACTTCAAGATTCGGTAATAAGTATGTATTTAAAACAGTATCCTCATTATCACCATTATATCGCTTAAATCCTTCCCTATATTTATCTGATATTTGCCCTTGGATTATTGTTTCATGATCAATAAGTACTGGAGATGATCCTCTTGCTATAATATTTTCTGAATGAAAATCCATACTATTCAACATATATAAAACGCACAATAAATAACCTGCTCTTTTATAATATATATGTAACTCTTCTATAGATTCACAAGGTTTGTTGTTAACAAACTCTTGCCAATGATATTCTTTCTTATTTAGCATTCCATATCTATACTCTCCTAAATCATAGTAACCATTAACCCAGTCCAATAGAGTGAAAAACGCTTCGGAAATTTCACTATTGGTAGGTTTATAAATTAGCTTTTCATTATTCTTAAAATTCACAATTGAAGTAGAACTCCCATTATGAAAATCACCCATACCAATAAAAATATCATTTATCTCTCCATTCAAAGTTCGAATCAAATTTTTATTTTTTAGCTCATTAACATCATTGTGAAATGCATTATGAATACTATTGAAATTACGCGTGATTTTCTTCTTTTCGTTAAAATATTTATTTTTAAATACAGGAAGTTCTTTAAAAATAGGTTGTCCTGAATTTTTCAATATTTCGTTAATAATGAAATCAGCATCCTCGCATATGATTTTATTTTCTTGAATATATGGAACTATTACAGCTTCATTAGATTCAACTAAAAAACTTTGGAGTTGGTTTTGTAGTTTATTGGTAGATAAGTTCATGAATTTTTCTTTTTTAAATTTACTTTGAAAGAATATTAAAAAACAAATCTGATTACTTTTCATTTAGCCTCCCAAGGAAATAATCATCCCCACCTGATTCACTAACTGAGTAATTAGATTTTCAACTAGTACTATTCCAATGACAGTGGATAAAGAACGAATAATCAAAGAGTGTTTTTTATATCCAAAAACAGAAAAATATTGATAAATAAAATAAAATGAATAGATAGTTATTAATATAGCTTTTATATTGTTAACCCATAATAGTAGAGATATTTGAGTATTAAACATTGAAAATATTTCAAATGGTAGATTAACAATCAACATTCCACAAAGCATATATATACTAAGCACTACGTTTTCGACATAATTTTGTTTGGCTTTTCTAAAAACAAAATAAATAATAACTGCCCATAAAGGAATTCCTATTACTTTTAATATTTTACCATAGCTTTTCGAAAGCTTTAAATAACCAGAAAGAACTTCATCTCCATACATTTCAATAAGACTAACAGACTTATATTGAGATAAAAAAATATTAGATGAAAGCAGGATAATTAGTAGCGAAAAATAATTAAAATATAATACTCTTTTTCCTTTAACATAATTTCGAATACTGTGTCCTGGTCTTATAATTAATTCTTTGATAGTATAAGGTAAACCTTTATCTAAAAGAAAGATTCCTTGTATAAAATCTTTTAGAGCTACCTGTTTCAATGAAAAACGTTTTGTTGAATTTTTTTGTCCGCATACATGGCAAAAATTCCCCATGATTTCCGTATTACAATTTAAACATTTTTCGACCATACTGTTTTTATTATTTTATTGGATTTCCTTTCTAACAAAAGTAATATATATACAGATTTTTTACAGGCTAATTATTTAATAGAAAATTGGTTTAAATCATTCTTCAATATTTAAACATAAAAAGCATTGAATATTGGAATAATATACAATGCCTTTTATATATAACATAATTACTAAGTTTTAGAAGAAGAAACTTACTGATATACAGAATTTACTTCCTCCTGCAACGTGCTCTAATTGCGCTTCAGTTAATTGTAAATCATCCTCGTTGATCGGAATGTTAATATTAATTACCTGTGGATCAGACTGGTCAGTCACTACTACTTTAAATCCTTTAGTATCAATTTCTACATCAGAATAACTTTGTAACACATCAACTGGGTTCGCCATAAATTCTTTTTTAAATGCTTCATCTTGATAACACTTCTCAAAAATAGCATTCCACTTTTCGTCTTTGTTTAAATTCTTAATTTCCATAATGATTGTTTTAAATGTTTAAAAAATATTTAGTTTAATTTATTTACGTTTTATAAAATCTTACACTGGTATTGTTGGAATAATCCATGGTGGTAATTCCGCTCCCCCTGCAACAGCTTCTAACTGCATCTCATTAAGTTCCATATCATCCATATTTGGTTCTGCTGGAATATTAATGTAAATAAGAGACTCATCCGTTTGATCCTTTACAATTAACCTTTTTCCTTTAGGTAGCTTTACAGTTTCTCCTGTTAATTTTTTAATTGCATCTATCGGATTATCGATAAGTTCTTGCTTAAAACTTGCATCATCCCAAGCTGCTGAAATGATTTTCTGTAATAAGTCTTGAGACTTTTTTTGCTTATCAGTTAGTTTCATAATTTTTAAAAGTTTTAATCCTTTACCTTTTAACAACACTCCAAATTTAAGGCGGTCTTTTATCGTAAAAATGACAGAAACACTGACAAAACTGCTTTTAAAGAAATTATTGAATTTTTTCTCTCTAATTATTGTGTTTTTTATTTCAAGAGCAGTAACAATTAATGCTTCAAATCATGAATACTTACATTACTTTATCAACAAAATACATCTCAAGAGCTCCTTTTCCTTTTACTTCTATAGCTCCTCTATATTCAAATTCGAGATCTTTGTCTTGTTTTACCAATTCATAGGTAGCGCTACTTATATTTACTTTTTCAATTTCTCCATTACTTTCCATTCTACTGGCCGTATTTACAGTATCTCCCCAAATATCATATTGGAATTTTTTTACACCTACAATTCCAGCGACGATAGGACCAACATGAATACCAACTCTCATATCGAAAGCTGGTTTATTCTTTTGCCTGTTTTTAACTTTTCTAAGCTTTATAAAATCCTGCATTTCTAGTGCTGCTAAGATCATTTTCTTAACAGCATTTGAATCTGGCTTTGGCAAGCCTCCTGCAGCCATATAAGCATCTCCAATAGTTTTGATTTTTTCTAATGAATATTTACCCATTATTTCGTCAAAAGCTTTAAAACATTGATTGATTTCTTCAACTAATTCTTGAGGACTTAATAATGATGCTGTTTGTGTAAAAGATTTGAAGTCAGTAAATAATATGGAAGCTTTTTCAAAATCTTGCGCTTTTACAAATCCGTTTTCTTTTAATTCATCTGCAACTTCTTCTGGTAAAATATTATGAAGTAAATGTTCTGATCGATCTTTCTCTACCTGTAATCTTGCTTTTGCTTTTTTGGTAAAATTTAATCTACTCCATAAAGCGACTGCTATTAGTATGATGAACGCTCCAGATACCAATAATGCATTTCTTTGTTTTTCCTTTTTAGCAACCTCTTCTTTGTGCTGCATTTGGAGTTTTCTTTCTTTTTCAACATTGGCAATACTATCTAGTAACATTTCTTTTTCAAACTTCATTTTTAATATTTTATCTGAAGTTTGTTTAAGATTCAAACTATCTTTTAGCATATGCATTTTTTCTAAGTATCGTAATGCATAACTGTTTTTATTAGATGCCTTATAAGCATTATATAAACATTCGCAAGCTTCTTCCTGAATAGATATTACCTTCAGTTTCGTTGCGAGTTGAAGTCCTTTTTTACACTTTTTTATCGCTGAAAAAACTTCTCCTTTTTCTTCTTCTAAAGTCCCAATTGCAACTATGGAATTACTTTCATACAAAACATTTTTTTGCTGAACAGCTTTATTGAGTGATTCATTATAAAATGATAATGCTGTTTTATAATCCCTTTTTAAGTAATATAGCTTACCTAGATTAAATAATACTTCTACTTCTCTTCTGTTATCATCAAACTTTTGAGTTAATTGAAGTGCTTTATCGAAGTTTTCTAAAGCCGAACTAAACTTTGACTCTCTCAAATACATTTCACCTAAACCATTTAAAACTTGTATTAATGGTTTTTCCTTTTTGATAGAAGTATATATTTTTTTTGATGCTTGGAAATTAGTTTTAGCACTTTTAAAGTCTTGTAATTCCAAGTAAATACTTCCAATATTTTTTGTTGTTGCGGCTATTTGAGATTTATTATTAAGTTCTTCCTGGATTTTAAGTGCTTTCTTATACTGATCTAATGCTTTTGGGTAGTTTCCTAAGTAATAATAAATTGCTCCTTGATTATTAAAAGAAGAAGCCAACCCTTTCTTATAGTTGGACTTTTGGTAATACTGAATGCTTTTATCAAAATTTAAAAAAGCATCGTTGTATTTTCCTTGGTAATAATAAATAACAGCAATTTTACTATAACAATCTCCCACTACGGTATTGTTATTATCCTTTTTCGAAATTTCCAGACTTTCTGTGAAGTCTTGTAATGCTTCTTTAAAGCCTCCTTTTTTGATTTTCTTGTTTCCTTCTTTATATAAACTATCTGCGACGTTTTTTTGCACAGGAATATTATCTTGACAAAAAACTGAGTTCATCATCAAAATAAAAAAGGGAAGTACTATTTGTAAATACTTCCCAAAATTTAACTTTCTATATGCTACTAATCGAATGTTCACTTTTTAAGTTTAATTTATTATCCATCTCCTAACAAATCTGCGATTTGTGAAGCTCCATCGGTAATAATAATTGGTGGATCTTGAGTTCCTCCAGCGACGATATCGAGTTGATCTTCATTTAATTCAAGATCGTCCATATCAGGTTCAGCAGGAATATTAAAATATATAATAGATGCATCTGATTGGTCTTTTACTACAAAGGTTTTATCCTCTGGAATGATTAATGTTTTGCCTGTTAAATTCTGAATTGCCTCTACAGGTGAATTCATTAATTCCGCCTTGAATTCTGAATTTTTCCAAGCCTCTCTAATAATTTTTTCAAAAATTTTTTGCTCTTCTGTTGATTCCATATTTTTAATATTTATTCTGTTATCCAATCAAAAAGGTCGTCAACTTTTCTTACAACTTCATTTACTAAAATTCCTGCATAAATATCTAAAGTAGGACTCTATATTGTCCTACCAACTAATTCATTTTGTTCTCTTTTTGATGAGATACTTTTATCTTCAAAATGAGTTATTGAATACGGTTTTCTTAGATTTTTTTACTCGTCATTTTATAATTAATTTATAGTTTCCCTCCCTTAATACACTTTAAAGTTCAACTAAATAATTACGATAAAAACGACATTAGCTCTGACAGAAATGCCTTAATTTGGAAGTTGTATTAGTAATGATTGCTCACATTTTTCAATAAAAAAAGTCGTAGGACCATCTGCATTATTTAAGTCTTTTGCAGCCACGAAACTTTTCTTCGCCTCTTTATACTTTTCTTGTTTGTATAATGATAATCCACTTGAGAAAAACTTATAAAATTCTTGTTCTTCAAATGTCAAATCCTCTTTTCTACTTTTTGTTACTGTGAAAATATTTACTGGAAATTGCTTTCCCTTCACGAAAATAGTATCGATTTGACGGCAATAGAATTCATCTTTGATTTCATTATATGTTTCTTCGCAAATCAATAAATCAATATCATAAATTTTTGTGGCACTTTCTAAACGTGCAGCTAAATTCACGGAATCACCGATAACCGTATATTCAAATCTTTTTTCTGAACCAATATTTCCAGAAACAACATTTCCTGTACTTATTCCTAATCCGATATTGATATTTGGTGAAAGTTCGTTTCTTTCATTTAAACCTCTCAAACTTTCTAACATTTCAAGAGCACAATAAACGGCATTCTTACTATCCGAAATGTTTGCATAAGGAATACCAAAAACCGACATGATTGCGTCTCCTATAAACTTATCTAAAATTCCATCATATTTGTACACTAAAGAAATCATGGCTTCGAAATAGTTGTTCAATAATTTTACTATTTCTATCGCCCCAAATTTTTCGGTTAATGTGGTGAAGTTTCTTATATCTGAAAACAGTATACTACATTTTGAATATTTTCCTTTTAATAAAGACAAATTATCTCTATTCATTACCTCATTTACTAAATGCTGAGGAATATATCTACTTAAGTTTGATTGAATTCTTTTCTCCTTAGAAATATCATTGAAAACAATAATGACACCCACATTATTATCTTTCACATCTTTCATCGGAAGCACACTGATGTTTAGTGTCAATAACTTCTCTTCTGAAAGTTTAAGTTCTACATTCTCATGATATAGTTTCTTTCCAGATTGTAATGTTTCTAAACATAACTCTTCAAATTTAGTTCCCAAGAAATGAATATCATTGATATTATTCTCGATAAATTCAGAACCATCATTCAATCCAAAAATATTATAGAATTGATCGTTTGCAGTTTTTACTTTCAAAGAATTATCGATCGTAATAATTCCGCTATCCAGATTTTGCACCAAAATATTCAGATAGTTCTTCATTCCCTGGATTTGATCAAAAAGCTTTGCATTTTCAATTGCAATCTTAATTTGACTAGCAAAACCGGTTAAAATATCTAAATCTTCCTGATTAAACTCTCCCTTATGTTTATTGATAGATTGAACAACTCCTAAGACTTCATTTTCAGAATTAAAAACAGGAACACTTAAAATAGATCTTGTAGTATATCCGGTTTTCTTATCAACTAAAGGATTGAAATCGGGATGACTATATGGATCGTTAACTATAAGTGGTTTTTTATTCCTAGCAACATTTGCTACAATTCCCTTTTTAGTTCGAACAACATTATTTTCAAGTCCTTTTGCGAAAATTGTCCAAAGCTCATTTGTTTCCTCATCCACCAAAAACAAAGAACTTCTATCGGCATTGGTAATTTCTGCCGCTTTATTCATAATAAGCGGAATTAATTTATTCAAATTTAATTCAGAAGAAACTACTTTAAAAACTTCTAACAGTGATGAAAAATTATTTTTCAAATGCTCACTAGCATAGTACAATTCGCTGTTTTTAACAATCAAGTTTATAGCCGCCGCAAAACTGTTCAGGATTCTAACATCTTTATTTGAAAAAGTCCCATTCCTCTTGTTCAAACATTGTAAAACACCAATAACTTGTTCCTTATCATCAAAAACAGGAACACATAATACCGATTTGGTTACAAACTGTAATTGATTATCAAAACTATTATTGAAATGTGAATTAGTTTGTACATTATTTTCAATAACTACATCTGCTTTATTAAAGGAATCCCATACAAGACCTGTATTCTTAGGAACAGAAATCACAATATTCTCTACTCCTTGTGCTACCATACTATCAAGTGTTTCTTTTTGTTCGTTTAACAAAAACAAAGTGCTTCTTTCTACATCAAGTATGGTTGAGATTTTATCTAAAATTGAACTTACCTCTAATAATGTTTTTTCATGTTTCTTCATTCTATCAATTCTTCTTCTGTATGTTTATGATAACTCCTTAACAAGTTCTCTTTTCCATTTTCCATCGCCATAGAAAGGAAATCTGTTTCACATAAACTTTTAATTCTGTTTAAAAAATCGTTTGACGATTGAATGCTACCCAGAGTTTTATCGAACTCGGCAATATTGTCAATGGCTTTTACGGTAAAATCTCTCAAAAGTGAAATTGCATTTTCAGATAAATTTTCATCCAAATAGTTTTGAAACCGTCCCCCTTCGCGGTAACTAGGATAATTCTCCAAACCAAAGAAATGTAGCATCCAATCTTTATCAAACTTCTTTCGGGAACTTACAATACCTGTGTAATCTGCAACTAATTCGTCGTATATATTCTTTGAAATAGATCCATAATACTTCTGAGTAAATACATGAGCACACTCATGAGCTTTTCTTATAGCAACAGAAGTTTCTTTCCAAAACTCTTTAGAAACACCTATTGTATTAGCACTTACATTACTGTAAGATTTTGTACTTAACACGATAAGCTTATCCTTATATAATTCTGGATTAGGAACTATTTTATTTTTAAAAACATTCCCCCAACTTTCAAAAGGCTCTTTATTTTGCCAATACTGTTTTTGCTTTTCTATTCTATGCCAATTATTAATTCCGCTAATAAATATCGCTCCCATTGATTTGGATACATTTGTGGGTTCATTTTTATAGCATAAAGCGGAAATAATTGATACAAAATCATCTGAATCAGGAACAGTCAAAACAGGAACTTTACCTACAAATCCACTTTCATAAATATCCAATTCTATCCCCTCTTTATTGTTAAGTTTTAATCCTTGAGTAGGAAATTCTTTTTTTCCTTTTAAAGTCGTATTTCTGTAACTTTCAGTTTTTGAAATATTCTCTTCAATTGGAAAATTAAACTGAACAATATATTTTTTAAGTGTTTCAAAAACTCCGTTACTCAGTGATTCTTTTTTATAAAAATCCCAAGCTTCGATATAAGGTTCGTCCTTAATAAAATCAGACACATTAGAATTACACTTGAATTTACTCTCGGTATAATTCAGTAATTCCTCGATTACCTCATCATCTTGAACGAAGTTTTTGATATACTGATATTTCTTTATTCTTTCCATTAAGCGATTTGTCGTTTCGCTAATTTTGAAAACACTCCATTTTGTTTCATCAATTCACTGTAGGAACCGGATTCGACGATTTTCCCTTTATCTAAAACATAAATACGATCAGCATTTATAACGGTACTTAACCTATGCGCAATTACAATACGGGTTGCTTGTAACTTATCTAAACTTTCAGATACTATATTTTGAGTTTTATTATCCAACGCACTTGTAGCTTCATCCATAAATAAAAGTCTTGGTTTATGAACAATAGCTCTAGCAATCATTAATCGTTGTCTTTGCCCACCAGAAAAAGTTCCAGCTCCTTCACTAATAACAGTATGCATTCCCATTGGCATCTGTTTAATATCTTTTTCCATTCCTGCCATACGTGCAGCTTCCCATGCATCCTCCAATGTAAGTTCTGAATTTCCTACAATGTTATCAAAAATACTTCCAGTCATTAAAGCTCCATTTTGTAAAACAACACCTATTTGCTTACGCACCAAATCTTTATTCATTGAATTAAATGCATTTCCATCATAATAAATTGAACCTATTCCTGGTTCCTCAAACCCTAACAACAAGCGCATGATAGTAGATTTACCTGACCCTGAAGTTCCAACAAACGCAACCATCTCTCCATGGTTAATTTTAAATGAAATATCATCTAATATTAATGGTTGTTCTTCATTATATCTAAATGAAATTGAATTCAATTCAATATTTCCAACTAATTCTCCTGGGTCAAGGCTTTCAGGATCTGACTCTGGCATTTCTTCAAGAATAGGCTTAACACGTTCATATAAAGTAACTACATTAAGAGAGTTTATTAATGCAGTACTCATATTTAAACAATCTCTTAAAAATTGGTCGAATGCACTTATAAACGCCATAAATGCACCAACAGAAATCATAGAGGTAACTGTGCTATTATTTACGGTGTAATAGATAAACCCAAAGAAGAAAATACTAGTTAACAATGGGTAAGAACGTTCAAAAATTTCAACAAAATTTTGATAATTTCCTGAGTTATATCCTAGTTCTTTAAGTTTCGAAAACTTATTTGCCCAAAGTGTGAATATTCGTTTTTCTGCGCCTGTGATTCTAATTTTTGTAATCCCTGATAAAAACTCAAAAAGAAAACCCTGCAAATCACCTTGAATATCAGATACTTGCCTGTCGTACTTCAGCTTAAAACTTCCAATAACTACTAAAAAAAGCACTGCCATTAGAGCTAAACCAACGCCAATCCAAGCTAAGCTTGAATCGTAATAAAAAAGTAAAATTAAGTTTACAAATGAGAAAGCTCCACTTAATACTGTTGTCATTACTGTACTAGATAAAATATGTCTTATTCTATTTATACTTAAAGCTCTATTTGTTAAATCACCCGATGAATATTTTTTGTAGAAACTAATAGGAAGTCTCAACAAATGATCCATTACACCAGCTTGCAAATTGATACTTGACTTAGTTTCAACTCTAAGTTGTAACGCACCTTGAATTAAATGCAATCCTGCTGATATAACCCCAATTACTATCATAATAGTAAAGATCTCAAAATGTAATGTTTTATCTGAGGTTGGAATCACATCATCAAACATAATACCTGATAATATAGGCACCAAAAGTCCTAATATACTTCCAGAAAGAGCAGCTAAAATCAAAAATCTGAAATCACTTTTTATACCTTTCGAAGCAAAACTTAAAATTTGACGAACAGAACTCATTGCACCGTTAAATGCAAAGAAAAACATATAACTTATAGGCTCTAATCTTTCTGCAATTTCATAATTTACTTTCATCTCCTCTCCAGTTACAACATCTTTTAAAAGATAAGAATTTGGTGTATTTTGAATAAGAGCAACAGGCTGTTTAGAATCTTTATAAAAAGCTAATAAATGGCCGTTTTCATCCTTCCACCATGCTCCTCTAAGAATAATTTTTCTAACCCTTACTTTTGAAGTTTGTGCTATAGCATACAGTTGGTTTGTTGTACTGTTTTGATAGGACTCCATATATTTTGGCTCTATAAATTTAAAACCAATTGTTTTACCTATTAAGCTACATGTAGCAAATAAATTATTATTTTTTTTCGTTTCATTTGTAGATATAAACTCATTTTTAACTGAGTTTCCTGTAACAATTCCTCGCAGTTTATGTAAGGTTTTTCTGAGATTTGAATCTTCATTTCTTACTTTATCAGCAATGCGTAAATGATCTTCCTTAAGCTCTAATTCAAAGTTTTTAATTAACCTGTTATACAAATAACTTTGAAGATTATTTAAAGATAGCATGAAATAAATACCATCTTTTAATACCTCTTTAGTATTAATCAATTCAACTTCTACATTTTCGCTAGTTGCTGTAATCCATAAACTGTCAGAAACTGCTACTGGATAATTAAATTTTTCCTTAGCATGTTGTATACTCTTACTCGCATATTTTGTAATCTCTCCTTTTTTTATAGTACACCAAACTAATCCTTTTAACGGATATGCTATTTCTTCCTTTTTTAAAAAAGTGGTCTCTAAAGGACTTAATCCTTTATAAACTCTGGGAGCTATATTATTATGCAGTCGATTTGATATTTTTAGTACCCATTTCTCAATCATACTTTTTAAATATAGACTGTCTATTTCTAAGAGTTTGTTCTTATTCAATGCTATTAATGATGCACCTTTACTTACAACTAGCAATTTTATATCCTTTTCAATTTCTTCATTTGTCAATAAACTGAATAATAACTCACCTGCTTTAGCAGTATATAAGTGTCTTGTTGAACTTAAATATGTTCCATCCTTATCTAACTGTACATAAAAAACATCAACTTCTCCAGAAGTTATCATCCAAAAGCGGTCATGCTCACTAAGGATTAATGATTTATCTATACCTAATTTTATTTTTTCACTTTCAAACATCTTGACTTTATTTTGAAGTTATTAAATTAGAATATGCACCGTTTTTCTCCATTAACTCTTGATGAGTTCCGCGTTCAACAATTTGTCCAAATTCCATCACTATAATTTCATCACAATCTATAATTGTGCTTAATCTATGGGCAACTATTAAACATGTACAACCTCTACGTTTAATATTATCCATTACTGTTTTCTCTGATTTTGAATCCAAAGCACTAGTCGCTTCATCCATAATCAATATTGAGGGATTTAAAGCGATTGCTCTTGCAATTTCTAATCGCTGGCGTTGTCCTCCACTAAAGTTGATTCCCCTTTCTAGTACTTCACTTTCATAGGTCTTTGCTCTAGCCGATACCACATCGTGAATAGCGGCATCTTTTGCAGATTTAATAATGTTTTTTTCAGGAATCTTTGAATCCCAAAACGCAATATTATCTTGAATTGTTCCTTGGAACATCAAAACTTCTTGATCAATAACAGCTACTGACTCAGTTATAACATTTCTCGGTATATCCTTTCTTAGTTTACCATCAAATTTAATTTCACCTTTCCATGGCTCGTAGAGTCCTGCGGCTAAACGAGCTACTGTAGATTTACCACTACCAGACCCTCCAACAAGGGCTACTCTACTTCCTGGCTTTAATTTCAAACTAAAATTTTCTATCAAAGCTGGCATGGTTGTATTATAACCAAAGGTTATATTCTTCATTTCAAAATGCCCCGAAAGCTTTTTATAATTCTCCTCGGAAAAAGATTCTGCTTGGTCTTCATCTTTATCTTCGAATTCACTAGACACTTCATAATTCAGAACATCATCAATTCGCCCCATATCTCCTTCTGTTTCTTGAAGTAAACGACCAACATTTACCAACTCATTAACTGGTCTAATAAAATTATGCATCAAATAAAGAAAAGCCACTAACATTCCTAATGTCATTTGTCCATCCATTACTCTTAAGGCACCTATTCCTATGACCAAAGTTGTTGTTAAAGACATTAAAAGTGGAGGTATTACATTTAACCTTGCAGTTAACCACCCTAATTCTTGTTGAGAATTCATTACTTTAGCTAAATACCCAGACCAGTTTGTAAAAAAATCATTTTCCCTTCCTGAGGCTTTAAGTGTTTCAATCATACTAATCCCCGAAGTAGTGGTACCTAGAAGCTTACCGTTTTCATTCATAAAACGTCTATTTGCGTCCTTTCTTGCAGTAGAAACATAGCGGAGAGCAATGATATTTAAAGCCGCCATACCAACTCCAATAGAAGTGAGTATGATATCATATGACAACATTAGTAGTGCATAAAAAGCTACCACAATTACATTTAATACCGCATTTGCTAAATCTCCACTTAATAGTTTCGCTACTTTATCATTTAAAGCTACACGATGCCCAATTTCTCCACTGTAACGTTGAGTAAAGAATGCTATTGGTAAATGGAATACATGCCATAAAAATTTACTAGAAGATGACAGTGCTAATTTTGTTTCTAGTCGTAATAAATAGTATTGTTGAAGGTAAATCAAAAAAGAATTGATAATTAATATTCCTGACATTACTAATAAAAGAGGCATAACAAATTCTGAAAGCCCATTTACTAAATATTTATCAATAAATATTCTTGTAAAAGAAGGAATTACCAATCCTGGAATTACCAAAAACAAACTAGCTAATACTATATATGTTACACTTTGTTTAGAATTTGAAAGTCTTGAAGCTAATGATTTAAGCAATCCTTTTTTTTCGTTACCTTTTTCGAACTCTTCTGTTGGCTTGAATATTAGTACGACCCCAGTAAAAGCTTCATCGAACTCTTCATAGCTTACATAGTAACGCCCTTGAGCTGGATCATTAAGGTAAACTCTATTTTTTTTGAAACCCTCGATTACTAAAAAGTGATTGAAATTCCAAAATATTATAGCTGGCATTTCCAATTCCATTAACTTTTTTATGGATTTAGCATACCCTTTAGCTTCCAATCCATACTCTCTTGCTGCCTTTAAAATGTTTGTTGCTTTAAGCCCATCCCGAGATACTCCGCAAGAAATTCTTAATTTTTCCAATGGAACGAATTTTCCAAAATGTCCCAAAATAATACTAAGTGCTGCGGCTCCACATTCAACCGCCTCCATTTGAAGAACGGTGGGGGTTTTAACAGGTCGAGCCTGTTTTGAAATAACGAATGGTTGATCTTTTTTACTCATGACTCTGATGCTTAAAGATTAATATAAATCAAAGAATTTCTTCAAGGCTGGTACTACAGTTGTAATTGGCGGTTCCGTCTTTACTGTTATTTTCCCTTGACAAGAAGTCCCTTCATTTATTGCAATTTCTGGTCCTCGAGCGGAAGTCCATTTAAAACCACTATATGCATCTTTATCCTCTTCAAATTCAACATACACCTCAAATAACGCTCCTCTAGACAATAAACTAGAAACTAATTGATCATTCTTTACAGTTGTCATCATACCTTTTTGAGTTACAGGAAAATCCGAAACGTAAACTACTTTACCTTTCATAAAACCAAATTCTTCTGGTTGAACTGTAGAAGGTACCACAAGCGCCTCCATTTCTTCTTTTATCTTTTTACCATCTTGGGCAGGGATATACAAGACACCTCTTAACTTATCATTAGAAGCAATAGCATTTTTATTCTTTAATTTAAATAAAGGTGATCCCTGTCTTACCATTACTCCTATATCAGACAATAATTCAACTACTTCTCCTCCATATGAACTTCTGATATTTGTTTGTATTTCATAACGTTCTTGTAAATGCTTTAAACGTCTTTCAGCTTCTGCTATACGTTGCTTACCAAGGTTAACTCTTTCCTCTCTTTTGAAATCATTAGTCAATTGTATGTTTTCTGTTGTTATTAAATTATATTTTATTGTCTCAAGAGTACTTTTTGAAACATCAATTTTTTGTTGTGTATTAACAACTTGAGAGTTTGTAATTAATCCCTTTTTCAATAGAGCTTTTTCCTTTTCTAATTGAGCTAATAAAAAATTTAGGTTGTTTTCTTCAGCTTTAATTTGTAATTCAATAATCACATGCTCTTTATGAAACATTTCCTTATGAGTCTTAGAATCTTTAGTTCCGTATGATTCAATCTTTTTAAAATCAAGTATTCGATTACTCAAATTAGCCTTGGCTTTCTCTATTTCTTGAAACAATTCAGGTTGATCGATTATAGCAATAACATCACCTTCATTTACGGTATCACCTATACTAACATTTAGCTTTATTAATTGACCTTGTGAAGTAGCTACTACTTCGTGAATCTCTCCACCTAATAATACACCTACAACATTCAATTTTGTTTTAACGTTACCGAAAAAAGACCAAGCTATTCCAGTTCCTAATGCCACTATAATTGTAAGTAAGGCTATCCATCCTTTGGGGCTTGTTACTTTTATTAACTGATCAAGTTTTTCTGGAGTTGAAAGCTTCTCTAACGCCGCTTTTCTGAAGAATCCTGCTGCCATTTTATTTAGTTTTTATTTTTTTGGAATCGTATAAAACAATTCTGTGGTAATTTTTGAGTTTGTTTTTTTAAGAAGTGTACCTGTTTGGTATCTCAGACTAACAATTGCTGAAGCGAATTGTTGATTTGCCTGTAAATATTCAAGTTGAGCAAATGTTAATCGTTCTTGAAATAATATAAGATTTAATAACGTAGTTAATCCGTTTTGAAATTTCTCTTTTTCATTATCAAAAACCTGACGATAATAACGTAACGATTCTTCCGCTTTTTCAAGTATTGAAACACTATTTTGTAAGTTATTCACTGCAATAGAAACGTTAAGAGATACGTTTCTTCTTAAATTTTCATTTGAAATTTGTTGATTTTCAAAGAGTGTTTTGTTCTTTAAATAGTTACCGAGAGCATTATTATTGTTTAAAGCAAATTGAAAATTTAAACGTACTCCAAATCCAATACTCCTCCCATCATTTTGTGTAAAAGTTGACAATGCATTATTAAGTCCGTTACCAAAATTCAATCCTCCATAGTTCACAAATCCAGATAAGTTTAATTGAGGTTTTTTGCCGTTTTCTGCTAGACTTAATCTTGTCTTAATTGCTTCTTCAGTTAGAACAGAAGCCTCGATATCACTTCTGTTATCAATTGCCAAAGAAATATAATCTTGAACATTTATGTTATTCGTATACCCTGAAGCTAAAACTTGTGGAAACTGATCATTTGGTTCTTTTAATGTTTTACTATCAGACTCGCTTAAACCAATAACCCTTCCTAAATTTAATTTAGCACTATAATATTGTTGTTCAGCTGTTTTTGTTTGCCTTACTTGATTTGCTAAATCAGCTTGAATTTGCGCAAGATCTCCTGCTGGCTTTTTATCGGCCTGAACGAGTTCTTCTGTAATCTCTAAAACCCTTTGAACTCGTAACTCATTTTCTCTAAAAATTTCTAAACTTTGAAAAGCTGCAACATACTGCCAATAGGCATTAGCTAATTGTAACATCTCAAATGAGTTCCTAAAATTCAAATTAGTTTTTTCACTCTCTAAGTCAAGCAATGACGATTCCTCTAATGCAGAAGCAACATCTGCACTCCCTCGAAGTAAAGGTTGAGTTAAGGAAAATGAACTTGACACAGTATGTTCTCCAATATTGGCTCCAACATCTCTAAAAAATCTATCTAGTCGGTAGTTATCCTTAGACATAGAATAATTTATAGACCAGTCAGCAATTAACCCTATTCTAAATCTCTTTTGTAAACCTAAAGATGTAATAAAACGACTTGCCTTTAAATCTTCAGAAAGGTCATTAGTCCTTGGATCAAAAGAATACAAATTAGAAACTGTTCTATCGGTGGTAATACCCGACATTAACTGATAATCAAATAAACTTTTTTGTATTTGATAATCACCTTCCGCATTTAAAATCAACAATTGATTCGTTTGAACAATTGGGCTTTTATCTAAAGTTAATTCTGCAAGGTTTACTATATTGTTAAGCTGCAACTCTTGAGCATTAATCAATTGTAGAAATGAAATTAAAAAAAATGTGATTTGAAATCGATTCCCCATATTTACCGTCAATTATACTTCTGAAAATTTTTGTAAAATTTGCCCAAATCTTGCACCACCCTGAGAAACACCATCTAACACATTCTCATCAATAATATCTTCCTCACTAGGATTACCATACCCTAATTGACTTGTAGTTTTTCTTAATCTATTTGATAAGAATAAGGCTAAAGCATAGTAAAAGTTGGCTTTAAACTCAAGATTTGAAGCCAATCTGCTATTCATTAGCTCTCTTGAGATAGCATATACAACAGTTTGTTCTGCGGCAATTACTGAAACAGAAGGTGGACGAGATTCTAAAAAAGACATTTCTCCTACAATTTCACCAGCACCAATTTCTGCTATTAGCTTGTCATTATTACCATCAGTAATAGATAATTTACCTGATAAAACAATGTATAAACTATCTATTGTTTTACCTTTTTCTATTAATCTATCTCCTACTTCTAATTCTTCCTTATATCCATTATTAATCATCCATTCGATATCCAAATCATCAAGATGTCCTAATAAAAAAAGTACTCGTTTCATAATTATATTTTTTTCTGTTATCTATTTATGTTAGCTAAATTAGCTTGATGAAGTGCTAGAAAAAGGACAACATAACTGGTATATCTGCCAAATTCTTAGAAGGAAGAATCATTTCTAGTTGGTGTAAAATTCAAATTAATATGGTCTACAAAACTGAATTATTCTCTGATAAAAAAGACCATAAAAAACGCGACCTCTTTCAAGATCGCGTGACATTTCTCAATTGGCTACAATTAAAACTTCTAATAGTATGTCCCTTTAATCTACCCTATTTTGTTAAACGGTTATTAACTATTAAAACTTCAAAATTTCTAATTCATGACCTGAATGAAAAAAGCTAGAAAGCAGTTAACATAATTGTATAATGAGAAATAAATAGAAATAAAAATCACTACCTCTAGCTTAGCTTATAACAATTCTTTCGATTTCAATAACTCCTTTGGGTAAACTCCATATTGTTGATTAAACAGTTTAGAAAAATAATGAGTATCATAATATCCAACTGCATACGAAATTTGGGACACCGTGTCATATAAATAACTATCAATCAAATTTTTAGCCCGATGCAGCTTTAAAATCCTGATATACTTATTTGGAGTTAGTTTCACTAAATTTTTAATCTTTCTATGAAGCTGTCTTTCACTTACTGATAACTTAAAAGACAAGTCATATAAATTCAAATCTTTATGTTTAATATTTTTATGTATTTCTTGTTCCATCTTTTGCAACCAAGAAATATCTTGCTTTGAAATTTTTTGAGAATTCACCTCCTCATTACACATAGATTGTACTCGTTCATTTGAGCTGTATACTTTAAAGAAAACCAAATCTTCAAAAGTAGTTCCATTTGCTTTTTTTAACACTTCGTCCACAATTCTTTTGATTTCTAAACTATGTGTAAAAATGAGTTCATTTTTAGTCATTTTCTTTACGTCCTCATTTTCCAGTTTATTGAACTCTTCAATAATTGAGGTTAAAGGAGATTCAATATCTCTAAGTAATTTGGATAACATTTCCCCGTTAGTCGATCCGTTAATGTTTTGCAAACTCAAATTCATAATTTAAAGGTTTAGATTTTAAATACTCATTTACTTTTTGGTTGGCTGATGTGTTTAAATACTTTGCTATTTTTCCCCGTTAACAGAAGCATCAACACATCTACAAATCAACTACAGAAATCCTATGAATAAAAACATCATTACTCTGGATTTATAAATCTATAGGTTAGATTTATAAATTAAACGAACGTTAAAAAACACTACAAACAATTGTTTTACAGTGTTTTATGGTTTTTAACTTTTTGTTTTAAAGAAAAAACCTATTTTTGCTATGAGTCTCAAGAAACCAAATGAAGAAAACTACAAATCCTTATAATTTTTTAAGGAATTTTTGTTTTAGAAGTCCCGTATTATCATTGAGTTTCTATGAAGAGTTGATTGAAAAATCTTCTCTAGAAGTAAATGATATAATTACTTTATGGGATAATCCTGTAATTAAAGAAGCTATTTTTTTGGCTTCAAAACCACTGTATGATGAAATTGAAAAAAATATTTCATTTTCAAATTTTGAAAAGCTAGCCTCCTTAAAACAATCCTTTTTAAAATATCTTTTTAGAGCATCTACAAGATGTACTCCTTTTGGATTATTTTCAGGTATTGAAATTGGAGTAATTTCAGATAACACCTCTCTAGAATTAAAACCTGTTGATTCATTTAAAAGAAGAACCAGTTTTGACACAGGCTATTTATTCAATCTAGCAGCTAAATACTCAAAAGAAGAGCCGATTAAGAAAAATGCTGTGTATTACCCAAACTCTTCCTTATACTCTTACTTTAATCAATACCGATTTATTGATTATTCTTCAGAAAAAAATCAAAGGAGTTACAGTATTGAAGGTGCACACAGAAACTATTATTTAGATGCTCTAATTGACAAAAGTAAAACTGGTTCCAGTAATAATGAATTAGTAGCATCATTAGTATCGGATGATATTACTGAAGATGAAGCAAGTAACTTTATTGACACATTAATTGACAATCAACTTCTAACAAACAAAATAGAGGTTAATATTACTGGAAACGAAGACACTTTTGAAACATTAATAAAAGAAATGGATTCCTGTAATGCTCCTAAAGAGCTTTTATCAAGATTGAAGTCATTACAAAATTCATTAGATAATTTGGATCTTAAAATTGGAAATGAAATTCACTTATATGATCAAATCATTGACGAAGTAAAGGAGTTAAATATAGACTATAACCCTAACTATTTATTCCAAACTGATTTAAAGTTAGAAACCGTAAATGATCAAATAGATCAAAAACTTGTTTATCAAATAAAGAAAGTAATACCGTTTTTATTAAAACTTGATTCCTATAAAGAAAATAGCAATCTTAAAAGGTTTAAAAACAGTTTTATTAATCGCTATGAAGATCAAGAAGTATCACTTAATGAAGTATTAGATATCGAAAGTGGAATAGGATATATTCAAAATTCATTAATTTCAGATACTACTCCGTTCCTAAAAGATATTACACCTTCTCAGAAGAAAAAAACAACATCACGTTTCGAATTAAACGAAGCAGAGAAAATTATTATTGAAAAATTTCTGGAGTGCAAAACCAGAAACACCTATACATTAGACTTTAAGGACGAAGACTTTATTTCCATTTCCTCTGATTATAGAAATTTACCAGATACATTATCTGCTTTTACTGAAATTATTGAAAATGAAGAAGACAACTTTATTGTTTTACACAACTTAAGTGCTTGCGCTGGTAAATTATTAGGTCGATTTACGCATATAAAAGAGATTGAAGAATATGTGAAAAAAATTACATCAATCGAAGAACAAATGCATCCTAATAAAATTTTAGCAGAAATCGTTCATCTTCCTGAATCAAGAGCAGGAAATATTTTAAGACGAACTCATTTAAGAGATTATGAAATTCCATACATATCTAAATCTACATTGAGTCAAGAAAATCAAATTCACACAAATGACTTAATGGTCTCTGTTAAAAATGATAGAATAGTTCTAAGGTCCAAAAAACTTGAAAAAGAAATCATACCGAAACTTACGAATGCGCATAATTATACTTTAAATGCACTTCCTATATATGAGTTTTTAGCAGATTTAGAATTACAAAATCAAAGAGAGAGTTTAAGCTTCACTTGGCCTTCTACATTAGCAAATCATAACTTTCTACCTAGAGTTACGTACAAGAATGTAATTTTATCAAAGGCAAAATGGAAATTAAATAAAAATAGTATTCCTGGATTTTTAGAATCATCTGAAAAAGAAACACTTTCTTTCATTGAAAAATGGCAATCAGCGAATAATGTACCTGATTTTATCCAAATTGTTCAAAGTGATAATACGTTACTTATCAACTTAAAACACTTGGACAGTGTATTAATATTGAAAAACACATTGAAGAAAAGAGGTAAAATAGAAATAGAGGAATTCTTACAGATGAATAATAAGTTTATTCGTAATACTAAAAATGAATATTATACCAATGAGTGTTTGTTTTCATTCTACAATCAGTTAAAACTAAATAAAAACCAATGACGCAGCGAAAATTTTTATTTGGTGACAAATGGTTATACTATAAGGTCTATTGTGGAAAGAAAACAGCAGACACAATTTTAACTGAACTCATCCAACCACTTATAAAAACGCTTTTTGAAAAAGACTTAATAGAAAAATGGTTTTTCATTCGATACGCAGACCCTCAAAGTCATTTAAGAATTCGATTTTTATTATCCAATGACAATTACATAGGAGAAGTAAATTTATTATTCAATAAACACCTTAAAGAATATTTCGAAAATGGATTTATTTGGAATATCCAAACAAGTGTATATAATAGAGAATTGGAAAGGTATGGATATGCTACAATTTCCGATGCAGAAGATTTTTTCTTTTTTGATAGCCAACTTTGCTTACAAGCTTTATCGATTATTCAAAACGATGAAACGCAATTTTTGTTTTCGTTGAAATATATAGATACTATCCTTGATAGTTTTGGGTTTACTCTTGAAAGAAAATTACAATTTGCAAAAGAACTTCTGGAATCCTTTAAACAGGAATTTAATGCAGATAAACAATTAAATAAACAATTAAATATTAAATATCAAAAGTTACGACCTGCTATCCTAACTTTTTTTAACCTGAACAATGAATCCTTCAAGAGTTATTACGACTTAATTGATATTAATAGCACTCAAAATATTGCTAATTCTATATTAAAAAAGCTACCAAAAGAAAACCTTGCACTAGAAGATTTACTATCTAGTTATATACACATGACAGTCAACAGGTTATTCCGAGATAAACAACGTTTACACGAACTAGTTTGTTATAGTTGTCTCCAAAAATATTACCAATTAAAAATCAGCACAAATGGATAAAAAGTTAACCTTCCTATTCCTACTAATTATTCAGTCCATATTTACCCAGAACGCTGTTATAGATTCTTTAACTAATGAAAACTATGAGAATCTTAAAGTTAGTTTTCAAAAAATAAAGATTGATTCAATAACTGAATTTAATCATGCTCAAGCTTACTTAAGAAAGGCTAAAAAAGAAAAGAATTTTGTAAGGATAGCTGATGGTTATTACTTCTTATCACGTTTTTATAAGGATTCTCTTTCTTTAAAATATGTAGATAGTATTATAAGTATTTCGAAAAAATTAAAAAACCACCCTAAATATCCAGCCATTGCATATGAGACTAAAGGATTAGTATTTCATCAAAAAGGAGATTTTGATAATGCCATAAAATTTTATGTCTTAGCATTAAAACATACACAAAACAACAGCTTTCGCCATGCAAGTGTTAAATTTGATATTGCTTCTTTAAAATACAGGTTAGGTTTTAGAGAAGAAGCTAAACAGTTATTTAAAAGTTATTTAAATGAATTAGACAAACTCGATTATCCAAACAAAGATTACTACTATAATATCGGTATTTATGCTTATTGTGATGCATTAATCTACACTAAAAAATTAGATTCAGCACAAATAATGATTGATGAAGGAATTAAAAGAACTCTAAATAGTTCTGAAGTTGTTCTTAAGTCACGATTTAAATTAAATAATGGAATAAATTCTTATTACAAAAAGGAATATAACAAAGCTTTAAAAGCTCTTAAAGAAAGTTTACCAAGTATTAAAACACAAGGTGACGATTTAACAACTGCGATTAACCAATCTTACATTGGTAAAACTTATTTTGAGTTAGAACAAAAGGACAGTGCCATTATTTATCTCAATAAGGCTCACCTTTTTTTAAAAGAAACAAACGATGTTGCTCTTGAAATATTAGATGGATACCAGTATTTAATCAACCACTACAAAACTGAAAAAAAATATGACAAGCAGTTACTCTACATAAACGCATTAATGAAATTCGATTCTGTTTACAATTCAAAATCTCGTAGAGTTTCTCAACAAATAACTAAAAGTTACGAAATACCCTACTTACTATCAGAAAAGGAAAAAATAATTTCTACGCTTAAAGAAAATGAAAACAACAATAATAGTTTAAAAATTATCTTTTTAATAATTAGCATAATCGCTGTATTAGGAGTTATTTTACTTTTTAGAAGAAATTACATTCTTAAAAAGCGATTTACACTTGTTGTTGAACAAAATTCAGCTCAACTTGCTTCAAAAAAACAAGATGTTGAAGAAATACTAGAAAAACCGTCAATTAAAATTGAAGAAAATTCATCTGAAAATAAAATTGAAATCACAGGAGTCTCAGAAGAAAATATTCAAAAAATTCTTTCCGATTTAAAGAAGTTTGAAGACAAAGAACAATTCTTGAAAAAGAAATATACTTTATCTTCTCTTGCAAAAGAATTAAAAACAAATAGCTCATATTTATCAAAAGTTATAAACTTTAAAAAAGGAACAAACTTTGCAAACTATCTAAATAATCTAAAAATTGACTACGCGATTAATAGATTAACTTCTGATAAAAAATTTAGATCATATACCATAAAAGCCATTTCAGAAGAATCAGGGTTTAATAGTCAACAGACTTTTTCTATCGCATTTCACAAAAAAACGAAACTACAACCTTCTTACTTCATAAAACAACTCGAAAAACAACAAAACACTGAATAACAAAAACTTAAGTTCGTTATTTTTATAAATTCAGAGCTTTAGATTTATAAATCTGGAGATATAACACTTTTTTTGACAGGCTCTATTACATAGTTTAGCTACAGAAATAAATCTAAAAATAAGTATAATGGGAAATCAAAAAAAGGAATTAAAGTTAGACAAGTTTAGAGTCACTAAAATTAAAAATTCAAGCGAAATTTTTGGTGGAGTTGCTAACGGTGGAGCAAATCCAGATTGTTCACTTACTAAACTTACAACTACTACTAAAGAAAAAAATAAAGGAAATAACATTGTAATTTAGCCTTTAAAAAAGAGATTATTGAAATAAATTTAATAATCTCTTTTTTTTATTTTTACGGAATTAATATCAAATAATGCTAAAAAAAACCCCCTTCGTATTAGCACTCCTTTTATTTCAGTGCAAAGATTATGACATGTTGAATCAAGAAATATTAACACCTAAAATTGTTGTTGAAAATCATCATGGTAAGGAGCTTACAGATCATTTTAGATATCTTGAAAATGAAAATGACTCTACAGTTATTAACTGGTATAAAAATCAAACAAACTTTGCAGCAAAAATATTACAGAACATAACAAATAGAAAAGCGATAACTAGTTATTTTGAAAAAATCAGTGATGAAGAATCAAAAGAAAAATTATCTAGTCTTTCTATAGTAAACCAACTATATTTTTATTTAAAAGCTTCAAATTCAAAAACAACTAAAGACTTATTCTACAAGAAAACAAATAATGGAAATGAAATTCTATTATTCTCTCCTTCCGAATCAGAAAAATTCAAAAATCATGTAATTAACTACATAAAACCTAGTCCGAATGGAACAAAAATAGCAGTTAGTCTTACCGAAAATGATAAAGAAATTTCTCAAATGATTGTTATCGATCTTGCAACTAAAGGAATTTCTCCTCATGTAATAGAAAATTGTTGGCCATCTGCACTAGGAGGAATCAGTTGGCTTCCTGATGATTCAGGTTTTTTTTATATGCATATACCTGTAACGGATAAAAACTCTGAGGAGTTTGCTTTAAACACAAGTTCCGTACTTTATAAATTAGGTACAGATCCAACTGACTTAAATATTATTTTATCAAGTAAAAAAGGAAGTAATTTTAAAATTAAAGAAGAAGACTTTCCTATTGTTCATCTAAAAGATGATAAATATTTATTTGCTGGCATCTATAATGTTAGTGAATTTGTAGATTATTACTTCGCTCCAATAACAGAATTAAAAAGCAAGAAAATAAATTGGAAACCTCTTTATAAGAGTACCGATAAAGTAAAAGATTTTTACATAAAGAAAGATTCAATCTACTTATTATCTGCACACAAAGCTTCCAATTTTAAAATTTTAAAAGATAAAGTATCGACTATTGATATTGAAAAATCCAAAATATTTGTTCCAGAAAACACTTCTGAGGTTATAACAAGCATGGCTATAACTAAAGACGGTTTGTTTTATGTAACCAATAAAAATGGGATTAATGCTAGCATTCATAAAAAAGGTTTTAAAGATTCTTCGTCACAAAAACTTAATATTCCACAATCAGGACATATTAATTTATACTCATTAGGTATAAAAAACAATGATTTATGGATTGTAACTAAAGGATGGATAAGTGATAACGTAAGATATAAACTTGATACTAATTCTAACACTTTTGTCAAAGAAAGCCTTGTTCCTTCAAATAAATCAGAACGAGTTGATTTAGTCGTTGAAGAAGTTGAAGTGAAATCTCATGATGGAGTTATGGTACCTTTATCTATAATTCATAAAAAAGGCATAAAACTCAACTCAACAAATAGAGTCATGATAACGGGATATGGAGCTTATGGATTTTCAGACACACCTTTAATGGATGATTATATTAAAGGTTGGACAGAAAACAATGGTGTTTATGCAGTTGCTCATGTTAGAGGCGGAGGTGAAAAAGGAGATACTTGGCATTTAGGAGGTATGAAAAAAACCAAACCTAATACATGGAAAGATTTCATAGCTTGTACAGAATATTTAATTGAGAAAAAATATACATCCTCTGATAAAGTTTTTGCTTGGAGTGCTAGTGCTGGTGGAATTTTAATTGGAAGGGCTATTACCGAAAGACCTGATTTATATAAAGCTATAGCAATTAGAGCCGGAATGTTAAATGCTACTAGAGTAGAGTTTGGTCCTGCTGGACCAAATAATGTTACAGAATTCGGAACTATAAAAGATAGTTTAGAATTTAACTATCTTCTTGAAATGGACGCCTATCAACATATTAAAAAAGGAATTAAGTATCCTTCTATACTTTTAACTGCTGGTTTAAATGATGGTAGAGTTGGTGCTTTTGAATCTGGAAAATTTACAGCCAAACTTCTAGCGTTTAATGATAATCCTAATCTAACTTTATTAAAAATTGATAAAGAAGGTGGCCATGGTTTGGATCAAACTAACGCAAAAAGAATTGAAGACTTAACAGATATTCTTTCTTTTGCTTTATGGCAAACTGGACATCCAGATTTTCAACCAAAATAACCAAATACTGTTTTTATATTGAAGTTTTATTTTTCTATTAAGACATCTTAATAGAATTATTATGCCGACCTTTGCCGCTAATTTTTAAAATTATATTAGCAATGAATACAAGAGTATTAGCCTTATTGGCTGTATCTATTGTAACAATTATATACGGAGTTACTTTTACTGTTGCTAAAGAGGTAATGCCTCACTATGTAAAACCTTTTGGATTCATTTTCATAAGAGTGAGCTCAGCAATGTTAATTTTTTGGATAGCCAGCTTATTTATTAAAAATGATAAAGTTGAAAAAGGTGATTATAAATTAATTGCATTAGCAGCTTTCTTCGGAATAGCATTTAACATGCTTACTTTTTTCAAGGGACTGAACTATACAACTCCCATTAATGCATCTGTTATGATGGTTACTTCTCCCATTTTAGTACTCATTTTTTCGAGTATTATTATGAAAGAAAGACCAACCTTAATAAAAATTCTAGGAGTTATAATCGGTTTAATTGGTGCTGTAGTTTTAATTTTATACAGTAGTAGTTCAGGCGGAAATGCAAAAAACATGATGCTAGGAAATTTCTTAGTATTTGTAAACGCAGCATCTTATGGAATGTATCTGGTTGTAGCTAAAAAAATTGTTGGAAAATACAAACCCATAACCTTCATTCGCTGGTTGTATTTGTTTGGTTTTATTTTTATGTTTCCTTTCGGAATATCTGAGTTTACAGAAATTCAATGGGACATAATTCCAGTTTCTGGCTATGTACGTATAGGATTTGTGGTAATCTTTGCTTCATGTATTACCTATTTATTCAATTTATGGGCGTTGTCAAAACTGAAACCAACCACAGTAAGTGTGTTTATATATTTGCAACCAGTAGTGGCAAGTATTTATGCTTTAATTGTCGGAAGTGATTACTTAGATACTATTAAAATTTTCGCTACCGTACTAATTTTCATTGGTGTATACTTAGTTTCAAAACAGGCGCCTGCCAGTAAAAGCAAATAATGTATCTTTACGGCTCATTAAAATCAAGGTATGATTCAATCTATGACAGGATACGGGAAATCCGTATTACAATTACCCACTAAAAAAGTTACTATTGAAGTTAAATCTTTAAACAGTAAAAACTTAGATATTAATACAAGAATTCCTTCTTTTTATAAAGAAAAGGAATTAACAATTCGTAAGAAATTAGCGAGTACTTTAGTAAGAGGTAAAGTAGATTTTTCTATTTATGTTGAAATGACTGCTGATGAAACTTCAACTTCTGTTAACAAAGGAGTGGTTTCAGAATACATTAATCAACTTAGAGAAATTGTTGTAGTTGGTTCTGATGATGATGTTGAGTTATTAAAAATGGCAGTTAGAATGCCTGATGCTTTAAAAACTGAACGTGAAGAATTGGACGAAAATGAATGGTCTGATATAGAAAAACATATCGAGGTTGCTTTAAAAGAAATTGTTCAATATAGAACTGATGAAGCTGCTTCTCTAGAAGCTGATTTTAAAGAACGTATTTCCAATATTAAAACTTGTTTAGAACAAGTTAGAGAAATGGATGGCGAAAGAATTGCAAACGTAAAACAAAGATTAGCTAAAGCCTTAGATGAATTAAAAGTTGAAGTTGATGAAAATCGATTTGAACAAGAATTAATTTATTATTTAGAAAAGCTAGATATTAACGAAGAAAAGGTTCGTTTAGCAAATCATCTCGATTACTTTTTAGAAGCCCTAAACACAAGCGATTCTAATGGTAAAAAACTAGGTTTTATTATTCAAGAGATAGGAAGAGAAATTAACACTACCGGATCAAAAGCTAATTTTGCTCCAATGCAAAAAGTGGTAATTCAAATGAAAGACGAATTGGAAAAAATTAAAGAACAAATATTAAACGTATTATAATGGCGAAAGAATTTAAAGGTAAATTATTTGTGTTTTCAGCTCCATCTGGTTCTGGAAAAACGACTATTGTTCGTCATTTACTAGCACAAGAAAAGTTCGGATTAGAATTCTCTATTTCTGCTACTTCTCGGGCGCCAAGAGGAAAAGAAAAAGACGGAATTGATTATTACTTCCTTTCGAGAGATGAATTTTTCTCACGTATGAAAAACGACGAGTTTCTAGAATGGGAAGAAGTTTATAAAGATAATTTCTACGGAACTTTTAAAACAGAAGTTGAACGTATTTGGGCTAAAGGAAAACACGTAATTTTTGATATTGATGTAACTGGTGGATTAAGAATTAAAGAAAAATTCCCAGAAGAAACATTAGCTGTTTTCGTGAAACCGCCGGATATTAATGAACTTTTGAGAAGATTAAAAAATCGTGGAGAAGAAACAGACGAAAAAATTGCAGCGAGAATTGCAAAAGCTCCTGTTGAATTAGCTACTGCTCCTCAGTTTGATAAAATTATTAAAAACTACGATCTAGATGTAGCTTTAAAAGAAGCTGAAGAATTAGTAAGTAATTTTATTGGTTTAGAAGAATAACGAATAGTTCAACATTCTTTTCTGCATTAAACATACTCTATTCAACATAAAACACTGAATATGAAAAACATTGGATTATATTTCGGAACTTTCAATCCTATTCATATTGGTCATTTAATCATTGCAAATCACATGGTTGAAAACTCTGATTTAGATGAAATATGGATGGTTGTTACCCCACATAATCCTTTTAAGAAAAAAAGTTCTTTATTAGATAACCATCATCGTTTCGAAATGGTGTATCGAGCTACGGAAGATTATGATAAAATTTCTCCGTCCGATATTGAGTTTAAATTACCTCAGCCAAATTATACGGTTCATACATTAGCTCATATTTCAGAAAAATATCCGTCAAATAATTTTAGCTTAATCATGGGTGAAGACAATTTAAAAAGTCTTCATAAATGGAAAAACTACGAGACTATTTTAGAGCATCACAATGTTTATGTATATCCAAGAATTTCTGAAGGAAAAGTAGAAAACCAATTTGATAATCATCCTAAAATCCATAGAGTAAACGCTCCAATAGTTGAAATTTCTTCAACTATGGTTCGAAATGCTATTAGAGACGGAAAAAATATTAAACCGCTTTTATCTGCAACAGTTTGGCAATATATTGATGAAATGAACTTTTATAAAAAATAGTCTTCCTATTTTTTCGTTGTATATTTGGTATTCCAAACAAAGTATTCGTGGCTAAAAACAAGAAAAAACCAAGTAAATTAAAACAAAAACTGACCGATAAATATCGTTTGGTTGTTTTAAATGAAGATACATTTCAGGAACGCTTTTCTTTGAAACTTTCTCGTTTAAATGTTTTTGTTGTTGGTGGAGTTTTTTCCATCGCAATTATTACGCTTACAGTTTTTCTAATTGCATTTACATCTTTAAAAGAATACATACCTGGATATTCATCAACTCAATTAAAGAAAAAAGCAACACAATTAACGTACGAAGCTGATTCTTTAAAAATGAAAATCGCCGTTTTAGAAAAGTTCACACAGGCATTAAGACCAGTGTTAACTGGGGAAATTGAGCCTGATGCAATTGATTCAATTAGAAGCGAATCGAAAAAAGCAGCAATAGATTACACAAAATTATCCGCTACTGAACAAGATTTAGAATTCAGAGAACAAATTGAAAATAAAGATCGTTATGCTTTAACGGCTGGTGCTGCAGATAAAGCAAAAATAATATTCTTTGCTCCTATCACAGGAAGCGTTTCCCAATCCTTTAATGCCGCAAATAAACATTTCGCTATTGATATTGTAGCAAAAACAGGCACTCCGGTTAAAGCTGTTGCTGACGGAACGGTAATTTTATCAGGTTGGACCGCAGAAACTGGTTATACAATTACCATACAACACAGTAATAATTTTGTTTCTGTATATAAACACAATGGTGATTTACTTAAACAACAAGGTGATTTTGTAAAATCTGGTGAAGTAATTGGAAGTGTAGGATCTACAGGAGAACTAACGACTGGTCCACATTTACACTTTGAGCTATGGAATAACGGTTATCCTACAAACCCAACAAATTATATTGACTTTCAATAAATGTTATAAGTCAGAAGACGAAAACAACTCTTCGAACTTCTATCTTCAAACAAAAATCAAACTAATATGTCTCTTAAATCTTTCTTAGCAATTCCTTTCGCAAAACGTGCTGTAAAAAGCGTTAGAAAATGGGCTAATAAACCTTTAGAAACTCAAGAAAAAGTATTTCAAAATTTAGTTTCAGAAGGATGTAAAACTGCATTCGGAAAAGACCACGATTTTATTTCGATTAATACGTATGAGGATTTTAAAAAACGTGTTCCTGTAAACGATTATGAGGGATTAAGAGCATATGTTGATAGAATTGTAAAAGGTGAAGAAAATGTATTATGGAAAGGTAAGCCAATTTACTTCGCTAAAACCTCCGGAACAACTTCTGGAGCTAAATACATACCAATTACCAAAGAATCGATGCCTACGCATATTAAATCGGCTCGAAATGCTTTGTTATTTTATATTAATGAAACTAAAGACGCTTCTTTTGTCGACGGAAAAATGATTTTCCTTCAAGGAAGTCCTGTTTTAGATAATAAAAACGGAATTAAACTTGGAAGACTAAGTGGAATTGTGGCGCATTACGTTCCGAATTATTTATTAAAAAATAGACTGCCAAGTTGGGAAACTAATTGCATTGAAGATTGGGATACTAAAGTTGATAAAATCGTTGAAGAAACATTACCTGAAAATATGACGGTAATAAGTGGAATTCCGTCTTGGGTTCAAATGTATTTTGAGAAATTAATTGAAAAAACTGGTAAGTCTATTTCTGAATTATTTCCAAATTTCAATTTCTTCATTTATGGTGGAGTAAATTTTGAACCTTATAAAAATAAATTCGAAGCCTTAATTGGTAAAAAAATAGATTATATAGAATTATATCCCGCATCAGAGGGTTTTATTGCATTTCAAGACTCACAACAGGAAAAAGGCATGTTATTACAACTTGACTCTGGAATTTTCTACGAATTTATTCCTGCAAATGAGTTTTTTGAAGAAAATCCAACAAGAGTTTCATTGAAAGATGTTCAACTTGGAGTTAATTACGTAATTATTTTAAATACTACTGCTGGACTTTGGGGTTATAATATTGGCGATACTGTTGAGTTTACTTCCCTTAAACCTTATCGAATCAAAGTTACAGGAAGAATAAAACATTTTATCTCAGCTTTTGGAGAACATGTAATTGGTAAAGAAGTAGAAAAAGCATTGAATGACGCTATAAAAGGAACAGATGTTAATGTAAGTGAATTTACAGTAGCTCCACAGGTAAATCCTGAGACCGGATTACCATTCCATGAATGGTTTATTGAATTTGAAAACGAACCGGAAAACTTGGAAAAGTTAGCATCGAAAATAGATGCTTCTATGCAAGAGCAGAATATCTATTATCAAGATTTAATTGAAGGTAAAGTGCTACGTCCATTAATTATTAGAAAGGTTAAAAAAGGCGGATTCCACGAATACATGAAATCTATAGGTAAATTTGGAGGACAAAATAAAATACCTCAACTATCAGATAATAGAAAAATTGCCGATGTATTAGAAAAGTTTTTAAAAGAGTAAATTATGTTTAAAATTGTTACTGAAAAAGGAATAAATGTTGGAGTTTTAATTGGAACAATTCTAGCCATGATAATATCTTGGGACAGAAATAAATCTATTCTCTTCGCTCTTATTCATGGAGGTTTAGGATGGCTTTATGTTATTTACTATTATTTTTTCTTGAAAGAAAATATGTAATATAAAAAAGAAGCATCATTTAAATAAATGATGCTTCTTTTTTCAAATTAATTCAGCTAATATCTGAATCAACTTCTATTCATTATTTTTTTCCAGCTCTAATACTTTTAGAATCATATTATCATCAAGGTGATTCATTCTATATAATCCTTGATCGTTAAATAATTCTCGGGCAATAGTTATTTTCAAGAACTTCTTCAACTTTTCTCTGGTAAGCGTTGAAAGTCTTAAATCCTTAATTTTACTAAAAAATTGATCTGAAACTTTTTGATCAGTATCGAAATTTTCAATGAAATCGTCAATTTTAAGTGACGATAAATCTTCTCTATTATTATCTACATATTTAAAAGCAAAATCGTTTAAATAAGCATAATAATATGGGGAAATATAAGACGAAGTATCAATTGGAACAAAAACGTCTGGAATGATTCCACCGCCACCATATACAACTTTACCTTTTGGAGTTGTATACTTTAAGCTGTCAACAGTTTTTATACTATCTCTATTCAACAATTCTCCATTTCTGTATCGGCTTTCTACCTCATCACCATAACTTAGCTGTGAACCAATTCCATTATCTGAAAATTCTTCATCGCTATTGTTAGGATTTTTATATGGCTTTTGAATTGATCGGCCAGTTGGCGTATAATAACGAGCCGTAGTTAAACGAACTGCCGAGCCATCACCTAAATCCATTTCTTCTTGCACTAATCCTTTTCCAAAAGATCTTCTACCAACAATAGTTCCTTTGTCATTATCCTGTAAGGCTCCTGCAACTATTTCGGAAGCTGATGCCGAATTTTCATCTATTAAAACATACAAACCTCCATTCTCGAAATCACCATCTGAAGTCGCAAAAGATTCACTAATTTCTCCGCCGTTATTTTTCGTAAATACAATTAATTTATCGTCTTCTAAAAACTCATCAACAATACTATTTGCAATATCTATAAATCCACCGCCATTGCCTCTTAAATCTAGAATTAAATCAGTCATACCTAAACCTTTCAAAATAGTAAGTGACTCTTTAAACTCTTTATAGGTGTTACGTGCAAATCGATCTAATTTTATGTATCCAATACTATCATTTAACATATAGGCGATATCGACACTTTTAATATTAACTTTACCTCTTTCTACCGTCACATCAAATAAACTATCATTTGATTTTCTGTAGACTGTTAATTTTACTTCGGTATTAGGTGCTCCTTTTAATTTTTGTAGTACTTGATTATTACGGATTCCTTTTCCAAACAAAGTATCAGAATCAGCAACTAAAATTCTATCTCCTGCCTTAATTCCTTTTTTTATACTTGGGCCACCTTTCATCGGATGAACCACGGTAATACTGTCATCCATAATTCTAAATTGTACTCCGATTCCTACAAAATTCCCTTGCATATTTTCGGTAACAGCTTGTAAATTTTCCTTTGGAATGTAAACAGAATGAGGGTCTAACTTTGTTAGCATTTGTGCAATAGCACCGTCAAGTAATTCGTCTGTATTTACGTTATCAACATAATCTTGCTGAATAAAATTAATAAGACGCTTTATTTTTTGTTCTTTTAAAGAACTTTTACTCAAGGTCGTTGATTGACCTGAAAAAAAGGCTCCAATTAAAACACCAAAAGCCATAGCAATGGCAAAAAAGATAGGAAAATTATTCTTGTTCATCTGGTAAATAAATCAATTCAACTCCTGCTTTCTCTAAAAACTCAAGACCGCTTTTATCTTTATACTCATTAGAATAAACAATTCGAGTTATACCCGATTGATGAATTAGCTTACTACATTGCTGACAAGGAGACAAAGTAATGTATAATGTTGCACCTTTACATGATTGTGTTGAAGCAGCTACTTTTAAAATAGCATTTGCTTCAGCATGCAACACATACCATTTCGTGTAACCTTCTTCATCTTCACAAACATTTTCAAAACCAGTTGGTGTTCCATTATAACCGTCAGAAATAATCATTCTATCTTTGACGATAAGTGCTCCAACTTGTTTACGTTCGCAATGTGATAATTTTGCCCATTCTTTAGCCATTTTTAAATAAGCTCGGGCATATGTTAATTCTTTCTTTGTTAAAGACATAGATTAGCTAAAATACGGAGAAATTCGGGTTAAAGAAGTTAATTTTTACCAAAAAACACGATTCATCATCATCTGACAGGCAAATCCAATTACAATTGCAGAAGTTATCAAAATCCAATCACGTCGATTAACACCGAATACAGACTGAACTAAACCTCCGACTAATAAAATCAACCCGACAATAATGATTTGAGCAGCTTCCACACCAAGTGCAAACTCAACCAACGGTAAAAACTTATCTGACGCTCTACCAATCATTGCTTTGAAATAATTCGAAAACCCTAAACCATGAATCAATCCAAAGAATAATGCAAAGAATAAATTTTGATTTTCCTTACCAACAGATGCTTTTCGTGCTGTTAACACATTCATTAAACCTGTTATAAAAATTGTAAGCGGAATTAAAAATTCTACCAAATCTTCTCTAACTCTAATAACATTGTAAGCAGATAATGCTAAAGTAATTGAATGCCCTAACGTAAATAAGGTAATTAACCAAATTACTTTTTTCCATTGTTTGAATTGATAAACAACTGCTAATACAATTAAGAACAAGATATGATCATAGGCTTTCAAATCTAAAACATGAAACAAGCCCATTTTGAAATACAATATAAAATCGTTCATAAAAAGGTTTAAATTTTTATTTGTCTGTCTATTTGTTGATCCAAAGATATGAATGTTTCCGTTCTTGAAACTCCTTTTATACTCTGGATATCTTTATTTAACAAATGCATTAAATCTTCATTATTCTTACACATTATTTTGATGAAAATAGCATAATTTCCAGTAGTATAATGACTTTCAACAACTTCAGGAATATCTTTTAATCTTTTAATAGCTGATGAATATAAACTAGCTGACTCTAAAAAGACACCAACAAATGCAGTTGTAGTATATCCTAAAGCTTTAGGGTTTAAGACCATTTTATAGCCTTCTATTAAACTTGACTCGTCTAATTTTCGTAATCTTTGGTGTATAGCAGCTCCTGAAATCCCAACTTCTCTAGCGATACTTAAAATGGGGGTCCTTGCATCTTTCACCAACCTTTTGATGATAATTTTATCAATACCATCAATTTTTAACTTTTTTGACATAGGGATAAAGTAAGTATTAGGTTGTCTCGTTAAGAGTAGCACAATATAGTTAAAAAATAAAAGAGAATGGTTAACTTTACCGGGATGTTCTTATTCAATATTTTAGAAAACAAACATTGACTTTATTCTTATTTGAGGTATGAGTTTAACATTAACATTTTTTAGTCCGAAAGACATAGAAAGCGAAGGTGCTTTATTTGTTGACACAGGAATTTCAGCTGGTTTTCCTTCTCCTACAGAAGACTTTAGTGAATCCAAACTGTCGTTAGACGAGGAATTAATAAGGAATAAAGATGCAACTTTTTTCGCTCGTGTTAGTGGTCAATCAATGATTGGAGCTGGTTTAGATGATAAAGACCTATTAGTTATAGACCGAAGTATTCCGCCAGTGAATAATAAAATTGCAGTTTGTTTTTTAGATGGAGAATTTACGGTGAAAAGGTTACGAGTGGATGGAAGTGAAGTTTGGTTACAACCTGAAAACCCTGATTATCCAATAATTAAAATCACAGAAGAAAATAACTTTGTAATCTGGGGAATTGTAACAAACGTTATCAAGCGCGTGTAATTATGAAATTCCCGAATAAATTACTTCACAAACTCAATCAAAGAATTGAGTCGAATTCATTACGTACTTTAGAATCCTCTCCGGATTTAATCGATTTTTATTCTAATGATTATCTTGGATTTGCCCAATCGGAAGAAATATTCAAATGTACACACGAATTACTTCTCAAAGAAAATATAAAAATAAACGGAGCAACTGGTTCTCGTTTAATTTCAGGAAATCATTTTTTGTATCAAATAACCGAGGAACATATTGCTCAGTTTCATAAAACTGAAAAGGCTTTATTATTTAACTCTGGTTATGATGCCAACGTCGGTTTTTTTTCCGCCATTCCTCAACGAGGAGATGTTATTTTTTATGATGAATTAATTCATGCTTCTATTCGAGACGGAATTCAACTATCAAACGCAAAAGCGTACAAATTCAAGCATAATGATGTTTCACATTTAAAAGAACTTCTGAATCGATTTGATTATGATAATGCCTACATTGTAACAGAATCTGTTTTTTCGATGGATGGTGACTCTGCAAATCTGATTGATTTTGTTGAAATATCAGGTAAGAAAAACACCTTTTTAATTGTTGACGAAGCGCATGCATTAGGTGTTTTTGGTAAAAATGGTGCTGGACTTGTTCAGGAATTAGGAATAGAAGATAAAGTTTTTGCCCGAATCACGACTTACGGAAAAGCTTTAGGTTGTCATGGAGCTACCATTTTAGGAAGTAAAAACCTTTATGACTTTTTAGTTAATTTTTCTAGAAGTTTTATTTACACTACAGGATTATCTCCTCATTCAGTTGCAACAATTAAAGTTGCATATGAACATTTAAGTCCTGATAATATAAATTTACTTAAAGAAAGAATTACTCACTTCAAATCAGAATTGAAGCGATTAGATTTAGAACATAAATTCATTTCAAGTTCTTCAGCCATACATTGTTGTGTTATTTCAGGTACTGAAAAAACAAAAGATATTTCTAAAAACCTCCAACATAAAGGATTTAATGTAAAACCTATTCTTTCGCCAACAGTTCCTGAAGGTCAAGAGCGATTGCGTATCTGTTTACACAGCTTTAATTCTAACGAAGAAATTACTAAAATCTTATCGCTTCTTGCTACCTTTGTTTAAAGGCTTGGTCACCCTGAACTCGTTTCAGGGTCGCATATAAAAAATGAAAAAGAGCTTTGTCTACATATTAACCAATAAATATCGAACTACTTTCTATATAGGTGTAACTTCAAATTTATCAAGAAGAATTGTCGAACATAAAGAAGAAAAAGGTTCTAGCTTTACAAAAAAGTACATTGTAACTGATTTGATATACTTTGAAGAATTCTCAGATATTAATCAAGCTATATCCCGAGAAAAACAATTAAAAAATTGGCATAAAGAATGGAAATTAAACTTAATTAGAAAAATGAATCCTAAATTAAAAACATTGCAATACTAGTCTTTAATGAGATGCTGAAACAAGTTCAGCATGACAGTTTCTCCATAAATCTCACTACCTTTGTTTAAAATTTAAAATGAGGGAAGATTACACAATTTTGACCGTATTTGAATATTCTACGGAAGCTCAAGTCATAAAATCTAAATTAGACTCCGAAGGAATTAGCACCATGTTAATGGATGAAAAAACAATTGACTCTGATCCCTTGTTAAGTCAAGCCATTGGTGGAGTAAAACTTTTAGTTGCTAATAAAGATTTGGAAAAAGCTTCTAAAATTTACGCCGATATTAGAACTTATGAAAAGGATGAAAACGGCGATGAAATTCATTGTCCAAATTGTAATTCTCATAGAATTTTAGTAGCAGAGGCTCAACGTAAAAGTTTCTTTTATATGCTCTTCCCATTTTTTGAATCAAGAAAATTAATTTGTAACGATTGCCAAACAATCTTTAAATGAAAAAATATTTTATAACTGGAATCTCTACTGAAGTAGGAAAAACAGTAGCTTCAGCTATAATTACTGAAGCTTTAGAAGCTGATTACTGGAAGCCAGTACAATCTGGTGATTTAGAATATTCTGACACACATAAAGTAAAAAATTTAATTAGTAATAATACTTCGGTATTCCATGAAAATAGTTATGCTCTAAATACACCTATGAGTCCACATGCATCTGCTGAAATTGATGGAATTACTATTGACATCGATAAGATTACAGAACCTGCAACTAAAAATAATTTAGTTATCGAAGGGGCTGGAGGATTATTAGTTCCTTTAAATAATGAGCAGACCATTTTCGATTTAATTAAACCTGATTACAAGGTTATTGTAGTTTCTAGGCATTACTTAGGTAGTATAAATCATACCTTACTCACTTTAAATTTATTAAAATCGAAAGGTTTTGATGTTTCTTTGATTTACAGTGGAAATGAACACAAAACTACAGAAGAAATTATTGAGAAAATGAGCGGTGTAGACGTCCTTGGAAGAATTGAGGAAGAACCTTACTTTGACCAAAACGTTATTAAAGAATATGCTGAAAAATTTAGAGATAAATTATAATCATGACTTTACAAGAACGCGATAAGAAACACATTTGGCATCCGTTAAAACAACATCAAACGCATCCAAATAGTTTAGGAATTGTTAAAGCGAAAGGTTGTATTCTTACCGATGAAAATGGAAAGGAATATATCGATGCTATTTCGTCTTGGTATACTTGCATGTTTGGTCATTGTAATGATTATATAAATAATCGAGTTTATGAGCAAATGCAACAGCTAGATCAAATAATGTTTAGTGATTTTACGCATCCAGCTGCTGTAGAATTATCTGAAAAATTGATCTCAATTTTACCTGAAAATCAGGCTAAAATATTTTTCAATGATAATGGTTCAACCGCTGTTGAGTCTGCTATAAAAATGGCTCTTCAATATTATTTTAATTTAGAAGATCAACGCACCACTTTTATCGCATTTGAAAATGGATTTCATGGAGATACCTTTGGTGCAATGTCTGCTTCAGGATTATCTGTTTACAACGGTCCATTCGAAGATTTCTTGATTAACATTCACCGCATTCCTGTGCCAGATGGAAGTAACCAAAAAGAAATCTTACAGAAATTAAGCGATATAACTAGCCGTCATAAAGTAGCTGCATTCGTTTACGAACCTATTGTTCAAGGGGCAGCTGGAATGAAAATTCATGATATTGATGGGTTAAATGAAATTATCGCATTTTGTAAATCGAAAAATGTTCTTACGATCGCTGACGAAGTAATGACTGGTTTTGGAAAAACTGGTAAAAATTTTGCTTCTGAACACATGACTAATAAACCCGATATTATTTGCTTGAGTAAGGCATTAACTGGAGGATTAGTCCCCATGGCAATTACGTCTTGTACTCAAGAAATTTATGATGCCTTTTTAAGTAACGATATTTCAAAAGGATATTTTCACTGTCATACCTATTCTGCAAACCCAATTGGTTGTGCGGCCGCTATTGCGAGTATTGACTTGTTAACTTCACCAGAAATTCATAGTAATATTCAAAGAATATCTCAGAAACATAAAGCCTTTGGTGCTACTATAACTAATCACCCTAAAGTGAAGTCTACTAGAAGTATTGGAGTAATTTTTGCTTTAGATTTAGATACAAATATGGAAAGGTATGGTACTTTAAGAGATTTACTTTTATCGTCTTTTATGAAAGAAGGTATCTTTTTAAGACCTCTTGGAAACACCATTTACATTCAAACTCCGTACGTCATTTCAGATGAACAATTGGAGAAAATATATAATACAATCGTTAAAGTCTTAGATACTCTCTAAGACTTTTTCACTGTCCAATAAATTAATACGTTCATTCGTTTCCTTTATTATTACGTATAAATCCTCATAGATCCATTTTTTGTCTTTACGAATTCCTTTTACGATTAAAGTTCCTTCTCCCCTATCTCCTTTAATCGGAACTCTAAAATCAACTTCGCCATCATCATTAGAAATTGAAATTTTCCCATTTGGAAAACCATCTGTGTCAATGTCGTAACCAATAAATTCGACTACTCTTTCATTATCTTCAGCTCTTTCTATCGCTTCTTCAACAGGTGACAATTCAACTAAATTGTTTACAACTCCAAAAATGGTCGCTCCAACACCAAATATAAAAAGCAATATTAAAACCAAACAACCTGAACAACAACCAACTGGTAATGCCCAAGGCCAATTTCTTGCGATCCAACTCTTTTGATTTTCGCTATATCTATTATCCATAACAACAAAACTATTACATGTTTTACTCTTATAAGACGCACGAACTAAATACTTGTTTCAAGAATCTTAAAAAATATAACCCTTTGTCTTCTAGATGTTGATTCTGTTTAAAGATTTAACCTTAATTTTGCTGAAATTTTTTAGACTTGAAACCGATATCAATATCATCTATTGCTTCAATTTCTCCATTAGGTAATACCATGGATGAAGTTTGGGAAAGTTATTTAGATAATGAACATAGAATTAGTAAAGAAAACTTTGAACATTTCTCTGAGTGGATTGCAAGAATTTCTGATCATGATATGAAGAATATTGATGAAATTAGAAATTCTGACAATAAATATAAAAACCTAGATAATACTGTTTTATTCGCAATTTATGCTTCAAGAATAGCAATGAAAGACGCAAATTGGAAAGAAGGTGATGATTTCGGTATTAACATTGGTTCTTCAAGAGGAGCAACGGCTCTTTTTGAAAAATATCATCAAGAATTTTTAGCAACAGGAACATCGTCTACTTTAAGCTCACCAACAACAACTTTAGGGAATATCTCCTCATGGATTGCTCATGATTTGAAAAGCTCTGGTCCAGAAATTTCACATTCGATAACTTGTTCTACAGCATTACACTCTTTATTAAACGGAGTTGCTTGGATTCAATCTGGAATGTGCGATAAATTTTTAGTAGGAGGAAGTGAAGCTCCGCTTACTGATTTTACAATTGCTCAAATGAAAGCCTTAAAAGTTTACTCAAAAGAAACTGAAGGGAATCCATGTAAAGCTTTTGATCTGAATAAAACTAAAAACACCATGATTTTAGGAGAAGGTTCTGCTGTAGTTTGCTTAGAGAATGAAATCACTGAAAGAACCCTTGCTAAAATTGAAGGTGTTGGATATGCTACTGAAGTTTTAAAACACAACACATCGGTAACAGCAGACGCAGAATGTTTTCAGAAATCAATGAAAATGGCATGTAAGAATATTGATTTAAACGAAATCGATGCCATTGTAATGCACGCTCCTGGGACTATAAAAGGTGACTCTTCAGAAATTAATGCTATTAAAAAAGTTTTTGGAAATCATAGTCCATTTTTAACAACCAATAAGTGGAAAATCGGACATACTTTTGGGGCTTCAGGATTACTAAATTTAGAACTTGGACTTTTAATGCTACAACATCAAAAAGCTATTGAAGTACCATTTGCAGAAAAACAAATACAACCAAAACAATTAAATAAAATACTCGTAAATGCCGTAGGATTTGGCGGTAACGCTGTATCAGTTTTAATTTCAAAATAATATAATAATACAATTACTTTTCCTACTTTTGGTAATGCAAACAATGACGACTATATGAGTGAGACTAGACACAATTGGACTAAAGAAGAAATTTTAGAGATTTATAATAAACCGATGATGGAGCTATTGTATGATGCAGCTACAATTCATCGTAAACACCACGATCCAAATACGGTTCAAGTATCAACGCTTTTATCTATAAAAACAGGAGGATGTCCTGAAGACTGTGGATATTGTCCGCAAGCAGCAAGATATCATACAGATGTTGAAGGGAATGATTTAATGAGTGTTAATCAAGTTAAAGCACAAGCATTACGTGCTAAGGCTTCTGGAAGCTCTAGAGTTTGTATGGGTGCAGCTTGGAGAAATGTAAAAGATGGACCAGAATTCGATCAAGTTTTAGAAATGGTGCGTACAATTAACAAGCTTGATATGGAGGTTTGTTGTACATTAGGAATGATTACAGAAAACCAAGCTCATCGTTTGGCTGAAGCTGGTTTATATGCATATAATCACAATTTAGATTCTTCTGAAGAATATTATAAAGAAGTAATTTCAACAAGAGGATTTGAAGATCGTTTAGAAACGATTGATAATGTTCGTAAAACAAATGTAACTGTTTGTTCAGGTGGAATTATTGGTATGGGAGAAGCAATTGAAGATAGAGCTGGAATGTTAGTTGCTTTATCAACACTAAATCCACAACCAGAATCTGTGCCAATTAATGCTTTAGTAGCTGTTGATGGTACTCCTTTAGAAGATCAAAAACCAGTTTCTATTTGGGAAATGGTTAGAATGGTAGCTACGACAAGAATCGTTATGCCAGAAACACAAGTACGTTTATCTGCTGGTAGAACTCAAATGAGTCAAGAAGGACAAACTATGTGTTTCTTCGCAGGAGCAAACTCAATTTTTGCTGGAGATAAGTTATTAACTACTCCGAATCCTGATGTAAATGAGGATATGAAGTTATTTGAGTTACTTGGTTTAAATCCACAAAAACCATTTATCAAGAAAATGCAACCTAAAACTGTAGAAGCGGAAGACTCTCAGTTTAACGACTTAGGTGAGAAACCAAAATGGACACGACCAGGTCATAAAATCGAAAGAAACGAACAAAAAAAGCAAGAAGCTAAAGAGGTTAAGGCTTAAGCATAGATTAATTAAATCGATAAATTAAATTTATCAATTTCGTTTAAAAAAGATTTCGTAACGTTTTCTTAACTTTGCGTATATCAAATATTAATTCATGGGGTTACAGTTGGAACAAATCGATAGAGTTGAAACGATTACCAAAGAAGACTTTATCAAAAATTACTTTAAGCCACAAAAACCAGTGGTCATTGAGCGTTTTATTGAAGATTGGCCTGCTTATAATAAGTGGTCATTAGAATACATGAAAGAAGTAGCTGGAGATAAAACTGTACCTCTTTATGATGATAGACCTGTAGATTATAAAGATGGTTTTAATGAACCACATGCTACCATGAAAATGAGTGAGTATGTTGATTTATTAAAAAGAGAACCTACAAAGTTTAGAATCTTCCTATGGAATGTTTTAAAAGAAGTTCCAATCCTTCAAAAGGACTTTAAATTCCCTGATTTTGGTTTACGACTGATGAAAGGATTACCAATGCTATTTTTTGGAGGAAGAGATTCGTATACTTTTATGCATTACGATATTGATTTAGCCAATATTTTCCACTTCCACTTTGAAGGAAAAAAGAAATGTATTTTGTTTGATCAGAAGCAAAATAAATTCTTATACAAAATACCTCATTCTTTAATTACCAGAGAAGATATTGACTTTAACGATCCTGATTTTGAAAAATGGCCAGCACTTAAAAATGCTAAGGGACATGTAGCAGAGTTAGAGCATGGAAACGTTTTATACATGCCTGAAGGTTATTGGCATTATATGCGCTATATAACACCAGGTTTTTCGATGAGTCTTCGTGCTATAGCAAGAAACCCTAAAAATCTTGGAAAAGCTATTTATAATGTCTTTATAATGCGTTCTATCGACAACTTAATGCGAAGAATGAAAGGTCAAAAATGGATTGATTGGAAAAACGAGCAAGCCATTACAAGAACAAACAAAGCAAACAGTATTTCTTAACTATAAGATAAAATAAGGGGATTTTTCCCCTTATTTTTTTAACATTAAACCACTTTCTAATCTTTAATTTAGTTTACCTAACCAAAAAGAAAAGAAAGATGAAAGTTTGTCCACACTGCGGCTCTTCGCATAGAGTTCGTAGAAAAAGAAAGGGCTTTGTAAAATTTCTAAATTTTATTAAGTTTTACAATTGCCTCGACTGTAGAAAACATTATTATTGGATTGATGTATTCAATATGCCGTTAAAAACAAGAGCTACTTCCTAAAAAGAAGTAGCTCTTGTTTTTATAAATCTATATTGATAAATATTACTCTACTTAAAGAGCTTTACAATATCATTTCCATTTGCAAAAATCAATAAAGCAAGTAATAACACGAATCCAACCACTTGAGCGTATTCTAAAAACTTATCACTTGGTTTTTTACCTGTAATCATTTCCCATAGGGTAAATACTACATGACCTCCATCTAAAGCAGGGATTGGTAATAAATTCATAAAACCTAACATAATAGAAAGAAATGCTGTAATACTCCAAAAACTGTAAGCACTCCATTCTGATGGGAAAATACTTCCTATTGAAATGAATCCTCCTAATCCTTTATAAGCACCGGTGCTTGGATTAAATATCTTCTTTAATTGCTTAACATAATTCGTTAATGTAGTCCAAGATTTATTTAAACCAGCAGGAATAGATTGCATAAAAGTGTACTTCTTATCTGCTAATTCATAGTAACCCAATTTCTCAAGATCTAAAAGACCCAATGCTGCAGAAAACACCATTAATTTACCTTCTTCACTTACTTTTACACTAACTTCCTTAGTTTCTTCTCCTCTTTTCACAACTAGTGTTGTATTTTGATTTTTTAGTGTTTCTAACATAGAAGCAACTTCATCAAAATATTTCACTTCTTTCCCATCAACACTTACAATAATATCTTTCGGTTGTAAACCAGAATCAACATTTATTGAGTTTTTCGGAACATTGGCAATCACAAAAGGAGCACGGTAGTTTATAAAACTTCCTGCATCTTTATCTCTATCAACTAATTTTGAAATAAAATCTACTGGGATTTCTTTCTCAATTTGTTTTCCGTCTCTTTCAATAACAAAATTATTACCATTTATAAACTCTACTGGAATCTGACTGAATTTTCTAATTGTATTTCCGTCTACTGAAAGAATTTTATCACCTGTTTCTAATCCTAAAGTTTGAGCTAATTCATCTTGAGCCCAAATACCGTCTTTTACATTTTCATTTGGTAAATATTTTTCACCATAAACCCACATTAAAGCGATGTAAATTAAAATACCTAAAACAAAGTTTACAATTACACCACCTAACATTATAATTAATCGTTGCCAAGCCGGTTTCGAACGGAATTCCCAAGGTTTTGGTTCTTCTTTCATCTGTTCGGTATCCATACTTTCGTCAATCATCCCGGCAATCTTCACATAACCTCCTAAAGGAATCCAACCAATCCCATAAACAGTTTCTCCGATTTTCTTCTTAAATAAAGAAAATTTGTAATCGAAAAAAAGATAGAATTTTTCAACTTTTGTTTTAAACAATTTAGCAGGAATAAAATGCCCTAATTCGTGTAAAACAATTAGTAATGATAAACTTAAAATGAATTGTGATGCCTTTATTAAAATTTCCATGAATGGTATTATTGTCTCTTTTGAATTCAGCAAATGTACACTTTTAAAAAGAGTTGTAAAAATGCTCTGTTTGCACATATTTCTGTTTTAACAAAGATTTTAGGAAACTGCCTTTATTAGCCGTATTTTTGCACTAGAAAATAAGTACAATGGATATACAATTTTTTAAAAAATCGAAGTATACTTTTCTGTTTTTAATCTTCTTTACAATTATTGCTTTACCGGCCTATTATTTTCTAGTCCGTGTAGATCAAAAATTACCTATTTACAATCCATCAGATATTAATCCGAAGCTAGTAGATAATTCATTAAGAATGTTTACGAAGAATCATACTATTTCTGATTTTGAACTTATTAATCAAAACGGTAAAAAGGTTACTCAAAAAGATTACGAAGGAAAAATTTATGTTGCTGATTTCTTTTTCGTTACTTGTAAAGGGATTTGTATTCCAATGTCTAACAACATGCTTAAACTTCAAGAGGAATTTGAAGATGATAATGACATTATGTTTTTATCGCATACAGTAACACCTGAACTAGATAGTGTTCCTGTTTTAAAAGCTTACACCGACCGCAAAGGAATTAACGATAAAAAATGGAATGTTACCACTGGCGATAAAAAGCACATTTACGAACTAGCAAGAAAAAGTTATTTCGCCGTCCTTGATGAAGGTGACGGTGGTGTCCAGGATTTTATCCATACAGAAAACTTCATCTTAATTGATAAAGACAAACGTATTCGCGGTATGTATGATGGTACAAAATATGAGAATATGCAAAAGATTATTGATGATATCAATTTGCTAAAAGAAGAGTATAAGTAAACTTTACTTCTTTAACTTATTCCCTTCTTTATCGTAATACTTGTTTAATTCTTGTTCTGTTTTTAGAACACAAACACCCAATGTAATTACCATGATAGCAATTGGTTGCCATGAAGTTTCTTTTGCTATGAAAGATAATCCTAAAGCAGCTGCAAATGAAATTGCCGCATATTGCAATAAATGTTTATTAAAAAATCCGTTGGCAAAATCCCAAATATCTTGATTTGCCATTGTTCTTGGTGTTCTATAACCATACAATCCGTTTATCTTTTTTGGAGGATTGTAATAAAAAATTATACTCAATAAAAACAAAAGTCCGTTAACAGACAATACATAATATACTGGATTCATAATTATCTCTTTTTTTGAGGTCTCATTAAACCTTCTTGTGCAACTGAAGCTACTAATTTCCCATCTCTTGTATAAATATTTCCACAAGCAAATCCTCTGGCTCCAAAAGTATTTGGACTTTCAATTGAAAATAGCATCCAATCAGAGAAATCAAAATCGCGATAAAACCACATAGAATGGTCTAAACTTGCCATTTGTGTATTCCCGAAATTTGCTACACTTGCATTCGGATACAAACAAGCTGTTAGAATATTGTAATCAGAAATGTAGGTTAATATTTGTTGCTTTATTGTTAAACTTAAATCTGAACTATCTCCTTTCAATTTAAACCAAACATCTACAACTGGTGGCAAATCTTTTTGCTCAAAAGGATTAACAACTTGTACAGGCTTAAAATCGATAGGACGCTCAATACTTAAAAATGCTTTCATTTTCTTTGGAAGAAAATCACCGAATTGTTCTCTCATATCCTCCCAACTCATTAAATCCTCTGGTTGCGCAATATCTTTCTTTATTGGCATTTGGTGTTCATAACCGTCTTCCTTTTTATGGAAAGAACATGCCAAGATAAAAATAGTTTTATCATTTTGATGTGCTGTAACTCTTCGTGTTGAAAAACTTCCTCCATCACGTATTGTTTGAACATTATAAATGATGGGTAAATCTAAATTTCCAGCTTCCAAAAAGTAAGAATGTAAGGAGTGTAAAATTCTTTTAGAACTTACCGTTCTATAGGCAGCATTTAAAGATTGTGCTAATACTTGTCCTCCGAAAACATTTGGACTTCCAATATCTTTACTTACTCCACTAAAATTACTATTTCCCTCATCTGTAAGTGTAAGAATATCGAGTAGATCTTTCGTATCTTTCATTGATTTCTATTTACAAATTAAAAGTACTCTTTTTAATTATGAGCAACAAGAGTTTTAACCTTAAAAGGGAACTTTTGATTAAATGGAGTTGGTTGAATTTTATTGACAAAAAAGCTCAAAATCTTATTTGGAATATGATTTTTATGTCTAAAATAAATCGTTAAATTCTGAGGTTCAGCACCGACAGAGCTTTTAATTTCACTAGCAGTTCTTCCAAAATTAATTTGACTCAGTTTTTTATCAATTGCCAACTGAATATAATCGTATAACATTCTTTGGTAAATGGCAAACTCACGATTGTAAGTGTAATCGATACCAACAAAATGCGCATCTAAGTTTTTCTGATTAATCATCGCCGACAAGAATCCAACCACTTTATCTTTTAGTAAATAAATTCTAATTACATAATCGTCACCTAGTTTCTCTTTTAATGACTTATATGTTTCTAAATTAAATGAACCCAAATTGAAACCAGCTTTTGACGAAACATTCTTATACAGCATTTCCATTTCAGTAGAATAGTCATGAAAATTATACTGAGTAATTTCGATCATTTCTAATGGAAAACTTCGTTCCATTGCTTTTTTTGCTTTAACACGAAACTTAGTTTTCATTGCAGCCAAATAATCCGTAAAGTCATTCCAATCGGAATCAATTTGCATTAACATGTTTGGCTCAACATTGAAAGAATGATAATTATATTCAAGTAATTCATCCGTAACAAATAAGGATTCATGAATAAAATCCTTGAGCATAAATCCACTGATTTTATAATTAAATTGCTTCTCGTCATTTACTAATTGAACAACGGATTTTGCTAACTCTTTAATTACTTTTTGCTTGTTTTGATTATCCTTAATGAAAATCCCGTGTTCTCCGCTAACAAAAGTATTTCCACAAGTAAGAATTTTGAAAGGTTTCTTTTCAGCAACAATACCGAATTTTCTACCAATCTTTTTAATTTGATTGACGAATCCTTTTAATTCATTTTGAACACTATCCAAGAAAAAATCAACCACTTGAATCGTTGCAAATGCAATTGGATTCCTTTCATCATCAAATAATACCACATACCAAAAGTCAATTCCGGAGTGGTTATTAGCAATGGCTGATAAATATTTCGGATTAAAATATAGGTTATTCGTACAACCTAACGCGTTCCAAATTTCCTTTGGAACATCTTCTATGTGCACATAATAATCTGCATTATGTACTTTTCTACAAAAATTCAAATAAGGGCTTAATTTATTTTAAACTAAAATTACTAAAAAGATTATGATTTTTTAGTTATCCTTTTCTTAATCTTTCTAATTGATGGAGAACTCAGATAAAATAAATAAAAACCTGATAAGATTGTTGCTAAACCTAAAACTGAAAATATACGTAATGTCCAATTTGTAATATGATCACGAGTTTCGAAATCCATTACATGTAACATCCATAAAAAATCGAAACGACGCCAATTATCATTTCTTACTGATGTAATTTTTGCAAGATTAGGATGCACATAAACTTTTGTATTTGTAGAATGATCTAAGGTAACAGCATAAACAGGGAGCGGTTTTTCACGATATTCATGAGACTTCAAAATATTTTCTTCTGTTAGAAAAACTGTTTCTTTTATTTCTATTTTTTCTTTTAACCTACTTTTTACAAAAGATTCAACTTGCTCTTTGGTCAGTGTTTCTTTTACTGAATATTGATTCTTATTTAACTTTAATAAATAATGTTTTGATTCACATTGTACACGAAGCAAACTATCTTTATTGACCAAAATTGCTTCAACACTTTTAATCGGTTCTTTAATTTCAGTAAATAACTTACGAACTGGTTCGTTATATTCAAATGTGAAAGTTTTCTCAGATTTGTCAATTAACGTCTTTCCATGAACATCTTTCATGTTATTCCAACTGAAATACAATCCGCCAAGTGTCCAAAACAAAAATTGTATTCCAATAAAAACTCCTAAATAACGATGAACTTTACGGGTTCTAAGACTTAATTTCCTTGACATTTTATTTGTACTTTAATCTCATTATAATTAATGCTAAAGCAGAAACTCCTGTAATTGTATTGGCTAAAATAATTGGCATACTATTCAAATATATACCATAAATAAGCCAGCAAACTATTCCTGTAAAAAACACTAAATACATTGTTAACGATAATCCTTCAACAGATTTCGTTTTCCACGTTTTATACACCTGAGGTAAAAAAGAAGCTGTTGTAAAAAATGCTGCCAAATACCCTAAAATTTCATGAAATTCCATTATTTCCTTTTAAATTATACTACTCCCATATTCCAAACAGGAAGTTTTAAAGCTCTACTAATTTTTACCATATCACTTAATAAATATGTTTTATCTCCATGATTTAGTAAATTATATCTATTTCCTTCTTTCGTTACTAAATTTAGCTCGTAGCAATAATAACCTCCTGATTTATTTCCTTGCACAAATTTCTGTAAAATTTGCAAAGCATAAGCCTCTTTGAAATCTAAAATTTGTCCACTAACAATAATTTTTCGTTTTCTCATATGAATATGTGCTTTCGAACTTGTCATCAGAAATAAAAACAAACCAATAATCGCAAAAACTCCACCTGAAGTGAAAAACATTCCTCCAGCCTTCATAAAACTCAAAGACTCATTTGAAGTTTCAAAAAACTCAACGAAAGTCCAAACTAGTTGATTTGCACCAATTAAAAAGAAACTCCAAGCGACAAATTTCATATAGTTACTCGATGCAATTTTAAATCCGCTATTTGTTTTCTTAAGATGTTCACTTAAAAAATTACTTCCAGATCCTTCCAAAGCATCCCATGATATTTGATGTCCAATAGCATCTGAACTAGGATCTTCATATGTGAATTGTATACTCTGATTACTGGCTGAGGATTTCTTTCGCTTAACAAGATAGCTCGATCCAAACATACCAATAAACATGAATGCTAAAACGACCAACATTCCACCAATTTTATAATTTGTGTAACGTTGTTTTCTTATTGATTTCCCGTGTACTTCCACCTGTATTTTTAAACGAGTAATATCGTTTTTATCGCGAGTTGTCGGATTCGAAAGTTGTTTTAATGAATCAAGCTTTTGGACTTTCATTTGGTATTCTAACTCTCTTTTTTGAAACTGACTATACGTATTTTGTAATTGTGGAAAAATCACGAAGATGACCATACCTATGGGGATTAAGAAAACTATCCAGGTACTTTTAAAAGACATTTTATTCATGGGAGATGAATTTTTATAACAATTTATTAGAAAAGTGAAAGTATAAAAAAACCCTTAATCAGAAAAACTGATTAAGGATTCTATTTTATAAATATCTGGTACTTTTTTATCCTACGATATTGATAATCTTACCAGGGACAATAATTACTTTCTTTGGCTCTCTACCTTGTAATTGTTGTTGCGTTCTTTCATGAGCCATAACTACCTTCTCAATTTCTTCTTTACTCATGTCTAATGGTAGGTTTAGCTTGAAACGCATTTTACCATTAAAAGAAACTGGATATTCTTTCTCTGACTCTACTAAATACTTCTCCTCAAACTTAGGGAACGGCGCAGTTGAGATAGACACTGAATTTCCTAATTTACTCCACAATTCTTCTGTAATGTGAGGAGCATACGGAGAAATTAACACTAATAATGGTTCTAAAATTGCTCTGCTTTTACACTTTTGAGCTGTTAATTCATTCACTGCAATCATAAATGTAGAAACTGACGTATTAAACGAGAAGTTCTCAATATCTTCTTCTACTTTTTTGATTGTTTTATGTAAAGTTTTAGCATTCTCATTAGTGAATTCATATTCCACTTCAAGTCCCATAAACTCACCTTCTGGTTTTGGAGTGTTATAATCAAAATGATCATATAACTTCCATAATTTCTTTAAGAAAGAATACACACCTGAAATACCTGAAGTTTTCCAAGGTTTAAATTGCTCTAATGGACCTAAGAACATTTCAAATAAACGTAAACTATCTGCTCCAAATTCCGCACAAATATTATCCGGGTTTACAACGTTGAATTTAGATTTGGACATCTTTTCAACCTCGCGACCAACTACATATTTTCCATCTTCTAAAACAAACTCAGCCGTTTTAAACTCTTCTCTCCAATTTTTAAACGCTTCCACATCTAACTCATCAGAAGAATTTACTAGAGAAACATCTGCATGAATTGGTTGAACTTTTTTACCTTCAATCAATCCTTTTGATAAAAATGTATTTGTTCCTTCCTCTCTGTACACAAAAGCAGAAGTTCCCAAAATCATTCCTTGGTTGATTAACTTCTTTGCGAATTCATCAACTGGTAAAAACCCTCTATCGAATAAGAATTTTTGCCAAAAACGTGCATATAGTAAGTGTCCCGTTGCATGCTCAGAACCACCAATATATAAATCAACTTCTTTCCAATATTCAACCGCTTCCTTACTTACGAATTCTCCATTGTTTGAAGCATCCATATAGCGATTAAAATACCAAGAACTTCCTGCCCAACCTGGCATTGTGTTTAGTTCTAATGGGAAAATAGTTTCATTATCAATTTTATCGTTTGCAACTACAGTATTCGTTGTTGTGTCCCAAGCCCAAACGTCAGCATTCCCTAATGGTGGTTTTCCATCTTCTGTTGGTAAATACTTTTCCACTTCTGGTAACACAATTGGTAAATGTTCTGAAGCAATCATTTGCGGCATTCCGTCTTTGTAATAAACTGGGAATGGTTCTCCCCAATAACGTTGGCGACTAAATACTGCGTCACGTAAACGATAGTTTATCTTTCCGTTGCCGAAACCACGTTGTTCCATTTCATAAATAACAGTTTTCATCGCTTTTTTGTACGATAAACCGTTTAAGAAATCAGAATTTGCGATTACTGTTTTTTCTTTATCAGCAAAAGCTTCTTCAGAAATATCAACACCTTCAAAAATATTTGGAATTTCTAATCCGAAATGATTTGCGAAATCATAATCACGTTGATCTCCACAAGGAACGGCCATAACAGCTCCAGTTCCGTAACTCGCTAATACATAATCACCAATCCAAATTGGAACTTGTTTTCCTGAGAATGGGTGAATTGCATAAGCTCCTGTAAAGACACCAGAAATTGTTTTTACATCTGCCATTCTATCACGTTCTGAACGTTTTGCTGTAGCTTCAACATAAGCTTCTACAGCTTCTTTTTGATCACCAGTTGTAATTTTTGCTACTAACTCATGTTCTGGAGCTAATGTCATAAAACTTACTCCGTAAATAGTATCAGGACGCGTTGTAAATACATCAATCTTTGCATCATGTCCATCAACATCAAAAGAAACCATTGCTCCCTGAGATCTTCCAATCCAGTTTGTTTGAATATCTTTTAAAGGCTGTGGCCAATCAATTCCATTCAATCCATCTAATAATCGTTGTGCATATGCAGAAATTCGCATAGACCATTGTGTCATTTTTTTACGAACAACAGGATGACCTCCACGTTCTGAAACTCCGTTTACAATTTCATCATTCGCTAAAACTGTTCCTAAAGCTGGACACCAGTTTACCTCCGTATCTGATAAAAACGTTAAACGATATTGTAATAAAATTTCTTGTTGTTTTGTAGTTGAAAAACCTTTCCACTCTTCAGCAGTAAACGTTTCTACATCTTCATCACAAACTGCATTTACATTTGCATTTCCTTCTGCTTCAAATTTTTCAATTAAAGTGCCAACATCTTCAGCTTTATCTGTGTCTTTATTATACCAAGAATTGAACAATTGAATAAAAATCCACTGTGTCCATTTATAATACTCAGGATTTGAAGTACGAACTTCACGTGACCAATCAAATGAAAAACCAATTTGATCTAATTGTCTACGATATGTTGTAATATTTGTTTCTGTAGTAATCGCAGGATGTTGACCAGTTTGAATTGCATATTGTTCTGCTGGTAATCCAAAACTATCATATCCTTGAGGGTGCAATACATTAAATCCTTTATGACGTTTGTAACGAGCGTAAATATCACTAGCAATATAACCTAATGGGTGACCAACGTGTAATCCTGCTCCAGATGGATAAGGAAACATATCTAACACATAATACTTCGGTTTATCTGAATTGTTACTAGCTTTAAAAGTTTGGTTCTTTGCCCAATACTCTTGCCATTTCTTTTCTATTTCTTGATGATTGTATTGCATCTTTTAAAATTATTCTTGCTATTACGAGTAATAACACGCGATTAAAGGCGCAAATTTACAACTCTCGTTGGTAAGTGAAAAGTAATTTTATCTTTTGTAAAAATGATAAACATTTTATACTCAAATTGAGTGGTTTTCCTGATTAAAATTTAAGTGTAAATTTCTAATTTACAAGAAATAAACTTTAACCCTCACCATTATGAAAAATCAAATTTTTAACTTAGGAAAAGAACTCTCTAAGAAAGATCAAAAAGAAATCAATGGAGGTTTCTTTGGATGTCAGCCACAGTTACTGCAATGTGACTCAGATAGTGATTGTCCTCCTTGTAGTACCGGATGTGGACTTACCATTGATAATAATGGAACGCCATTATATATTTCTGGTATTTGTGCATTCTAATAATTTGATTGTAAAAAAGAAACTGTCTGCCCGACGGTTTCTTTTTATTAAAACTCATTCATAAAAAAAGATGACACCGAGCAAAGTGTCATCCTTTAAGAGCAAGAAATTGTTTTCTTGGTTCACTTCAAACAATTCCGACAATCATAATTCATTTATAAATAACAATATAGACTATAATTGGTTTCAATTATATTACAAAGAAATAAGAAATGTAATAGTGAAAGACGTAAATATTGTTGAACGATGAAAAATTACGTTTTAAAGGGAAAAAATTACGTTGAAACAACTAGCGCTGTTTTACGTAACTGGCAGCTCTCGCACATTCTAACAATACTTCATAGCTAATTTTTAATAATCCCTTTAATCGATTTAACAGTCTCGTAGTCATAATTTCCAAGTTTTAATATTATAGTATCTTTTGATAATTAAATTATCCTGAAACAAATAACTATAACACTTGTTATTAGTAAACTACTAAACTTGTCGAAGCAAATGAAAAATGGGTTAAAAAGGAAAAAATCGACTTGAAAAAACTTACATATTTAGCCATTGCTTAAATTCAGCAGCCTTATTTTTACTTATAATGATTTCCTCACTTACCTTTGAATTCAGTATAATTTTAAGCTGACTTTTACCGTACTTTATAATTTTATCAATTGCAGAAATACTGATAATATATTGACGATTTGCTCTAAAGAATAATGTTGGGTCGAAGTTTGAATACATGTCATCTAAACTTGCATTTGAAGTAGATTTTTTACCTTCGAAATTTACTACATAGGTAATTGTGTTCTCTGTATAAACATATGCGATTTCACTAATTAATACAGGAACCAATTCATTACGCATATAGGTAAGTATTCTTTTTCTATTAAACTCAGAAGTTTCTGGTAGTTTTTCAACCACTTCCTCTTGCTTATGTTTTTCTTCTTTTAGTTCAACCTTTTCTTCGACTTTAGCTTCTGCCAATTTTCGTAGTTCTTCTTCCGCTGTAATTCTTTCTTCAATAAGTTGTTTTTCCTTCTTCTCTTTATAATTTACTAAGTCAGTATTCAGCTTTGATAAATTAATTACCTCTGATTCTAATGAAGTATACTTTGATTCCAAGTGTTTTTCATATCTACTTCCAATAACACGAACTGCAACTGAAGAAAGCACAATTACTAAAACACCCATAATCAAGAAAATTAAATAAAAGTTTCTTTTTAGCTGTTGTAGTTGCTTATCAATACTACTAACATTAACATTTGCAGCTACCAGTAAATCTGTGCTCTTTATTGCAGCCGTATGAATTACCTCAGCATAATTTTCATTTGATGATTTATTAGCAGCAACAATATCGTACAGATCTTCGGAATTATTTTTCTCTTTTAAGGACTCTAATAAATCGGGATTTGAATTTTCAATTTCACCCAATTTAGTTTTGTTCGGGTGACAAACCTTTTTTCCCGACCAATCTAAAACTGAGATAAACCAAGCATTCGTATCAGTTCCAAGAATTGTTTCTTGTAAATTTTTTAAAACTCCTTCTTTATCAGCATTATTTTCCAATTGAAAATTAATAATACTCGCTATTTCATTCGCTTCTCTTTTACTTGTTTCAACTTGTACTTCTATTAATTGGTTCGCACTTGCTTTAATAAAATATTGAGCTCCAAACACAGAAATCACCAAAAACACTAAAGTGATTGCTAAAACTGTAAACAGGTATAAAGAATCTTTTCTCATACGATAAAACTACAAATAATTAAACCAGTTTATTTTCCTTTTCATCGTTTTATTTTCCTTTTCGAATAAAATTATCATTCGATTGTAAAAATAATTAGTTTACTTTGAATCAAAGTAAATATAACACTATGTATAAAAATGTTCCTATTTTTCTCAAGTGGATGTTTGTTTTTTCTATGGTTTGTATGACTTCTTTAATTACAGGATGTTCATACCAAAATAAAGTCAAAGGAGTTACTCCAAAATTTGTAGTTGCTTCAAACGATCTTATCAAAGAGTTTTCCGAAAATGAGCAACTGGCAAATACTACTTATGTAAACGAAGTAATAGAAGTATTCGGAAAAGTGAAAGATATTAGTAAACTCAATAATAGACTTACTATTATTTTAGAAACAGACTCAGATGCTGGGATTATTTGCGATTTAAACGATTGTGAGCAAGAGCAACTGAAACAAATAAAGAAAAATCAACTCATACACATAAAAGGTATTTGTAAAGGATATTTAAAAGATGTAATACTCTTAAATTGTTTTATAGATTTAACTAATCAACATGAATAAAAAACGACTTTTACTACTATTATTGTTTTTGAACTTAGGAACCATTTTGGCTCAGCAATTTATTGCCAGACAAGGACAGGTTACTTTTTTCTCATATGCGACCGTAGAAGACATAGAAGCCAAAAACAACCAAGTACTCAGTATTCTTGACTTCGACAAGAAAGAAATTGCCGCAACTATGTTAATGCGTGCTTTTGTTTTTAAAAAGGACTTAATGCACGAACATTTTAATGAAAGTTATATAGAATCTGATTTGTATCCAAAGGCTACTTTTGAAGGATTTTTACTTGAAGGACTTGAGAATGCCGGACCACAAGTTCAACTTATAAAAGGAAAAATTACTATTCACGGAATCACAAAAGAGATTGAGATAAAAACGAAGATTCAAAAAACAGATAATAGTTATAACATATCAGGAGAATTTAATTTAACAGTTAAGGATTTTCATATAAAAATCCCTCCGATTCTTTCAAATAACATCGCTAAAATTGTACTTGTAAAATTTAATTTCCAATATGAACCTTATGAAAATAATTAGAACCCTATACTTTTCAGCATTTGTAGCTTTCCTACCATTTTCTATTGAAGCGCAAGGATTATTGGATAAACTAGACAAAGAATATCCTAAAAATCCAACATATGAAATGGCTACTTTTAAAACAACCAGACTTGGTTTAGGTCATTCTGTAGAAACTCGTAAAAAAGGTGCTTTAGAAATATCTTGGTATAATAGATACTGGAATAGACCAACAGGAGAAACTCAGTTTTTCCTTGCCGATGAAGTAAATATGCGCTTTGGTTTAGATTATGCCATTTCTGATAATTTTACTATCGGAGTAGGTTATAGTACTTGGGATGAAATTGCTGATGGATATGTGAAGTATAAATTTTTGAAGCAAACGAAAAAAGGAAATCCATTTAGCATGGTTGCTTTACAAACCATATCTATGACAGACAATATGATGAGTAAAAGCTTATATGGAGGCAACTCATCTTCAAATAACTATAGTTTTACTTCAAAAGTTTTAATTGCCAGAAAATTTAATCCAAAATTATCACTTCAAGTAAGTCCGTTTTTAATTACACGAAGTGAAGCTCCAATGAGTAATAATCCTGGAACACAATATGGAATTGGTTTTGGTGGGCGTTATAAAGTAGGAGGACATGTTTCAATTGTTTCAGAATATTATTCAGTATTCAATCCAGTTAAATCGATTAAAACTTATAATCCTTTTATGGTAGGTGTAAATTGGGAACTAAGTCATTTAATGTTACAGTTTCATATGACCAATGCTCGAACTTTTGCTGAAGATGCGTTTATTACTCAAACCACAAATAATTTCAACTTCCACGATGGAAATTTCCATTTTGGATTTAACGCTACTTTTGTTTTGCATACCAGTAAAAACAAATTGTAGTAAACTTGACAACAAAAAAAGCCTGAGCATTTGCTCAGGCTTTTTGATTTTATATAAGCTATTGTTTTTAACCTTTTACTGGAACTGAAACTAAAACATCTCCCCATCCCATGTAAAGGTTAGCGTCATTTCCTTTTCCATCAAACGCCATTGAGAATACTTCTAAAGTGCTTTTAGCTTTTGAAACTTTTGCCATAACTCTTACAACATCTTCACTTTCGTTGTAAAAATAAGCTCCCCAAACATTTCTTGCAGTACTTAAAATAACTGTCCACTCATTATCTCCAGGAATTGTGAATAATGTGTAAGTTCCTGCTTTTACAGGCTTACCTCCGAATGTAACATCTTTATAAAAAGTAATTTCAACTGCTTCATTTGCTCCTGTTCTCCAAACTTTTCCTTTTGGAGCTAATTTATCTAAAGATCTTCCTTTTAACTGAGGACGGCTATAAACTACTTTTGCTAATTTATCTGGGTTTTTCCAATCTACAGGATATGCTGCAGCATCCATTGGACTTTTATCTATTTTTCTAAAATTTTGAGCAAATGCATCATTAGAAAATACTAAAGCAACAGCAAATACTAAAATTGATAAAATTGATTTTTTCATGATTGATCGTTTTAATTATAATTAAGGAATTGGTCTCTAAAATTAACTATCCTTACTCTTATTTATTATTAATTTTTTGTGAAAATCTTAAGTTTTCAAAATATTGGTCCGATTTCGAATTATATCAAAAACGAAAATAAACATTACACTAATCCCAAAGAGAGGGAATATAATTCCTAAAATTAACAATAAGAAAATAAAACCGGCACTCAATCTAAAATTCTTAGGTTGCTTTGGTATTCCTAGTTTACCCTTTGGTTTTCTAAATAGATAAGAAAATATAGCTGCAGAACTCATTACAGTTAATAATACTGCGACAACCAATACTAAGTACCAATTCCATCCTCCGAATTCTCCTTGATGAAAAGCCATTAACCACATTCTTGCTCTCATTAACGATCCTACATCACTCCAATCGTGAGATTTAATTAATTCTCCAGAATATTGATCAAAATGTATCATTTTCTGATCTGACAATGGGAAGGTTTTATTAGAAACTGAAAAAGTACTCTTTGGAGATTTTGGTAATCCTAAAGTAATTGTTCCTGACAAATTCTCATTTTTAGCAATTGTGATCATTTCATCCAAGGAAATTCTCTTTTCTTTTACAGTTGAAGTTAAACCAATTCCTCTCCATGTTTTTGAATATCCAGTATTTGTCCACTTTTGAACTTTCTTAAAGTTTCCACCAAAGACATCCGTCCAAGGTAATCCACCAGCAAGAATTAAGAGTAGTAAAATTGAAATCCAAAAACCTGTAACCGCATGAATATCTCTTGCAAGTGTTCTTTTACCTTCATTAAATCGTATGGTAAAAACACCTTTTATTCCTTTTGCAAAAGGAAACCAGATGTATATACCAGAAATAATTAAGACAATCATCCAACAGGCAATTAACTCAACTATTTTAGTTCCTATTTTTCCACCAAGCAATTCGCCATGAAGTTTCCTTACCTTGTACATCCAAGTATCTTTTGCTTGAAAAGTTCCAGAAACATCTCCTGAATATGGGTGAATAAAAATGGATTTCTTTCCTCCAAATCTTCCAGAAATAAATTCAGTACTCTGTTCCTTATTACTAATAATAACCGAATTTAATTTCCTTTTTGAGTTCTTTTGAGCTATTTCCCATTGTTGATCATAACTTAGTTTTTCTCCTTGGTTTTGTAGTTCAATTTTCTGAATATTTTCAATAATTGGATTTTCTACTTTAGTTTTGAACAAATAGATTGCTCCAGTAATTGACAATGCCAACACAAATGGTAATGAAACAATTCCTGCAATAAAGTGCCATTTCCAAAACCATTGATTAAGTTTTCTATTCTTCATAAAAAAATAAAAAGAATCTTTCCAAAAAAAATGTCATTCCGAACAACGTGAAGGAATCTCTTAAGTTATGAGCTCATCACGAGATTACTTCAAAATTGAAATTTTTCGTAATGACGTTTGTCAAATTTTATTTAGAAAGACTCATCTAGGTTTAAAAATTATACTTTATTCCGAAATGAAATGCTCGTGGGTTTCCAATAGAATAACTATTCTCTCCTCTCCAAGCATTATAGCTCGCTCTTACAGCATACAACTCGTCAAAAATATTTAATACTTGACCCCAAAGTTCAAAGTCTCTGAAAGTATAACTCCCTGTGAAATTGAATACGTGATGACCATCATAAGTTGATGTTCCGAAAATTTCATTTCCTGTACCATCAGTTCCCACAACCACTTGATTTTCGAAACTTGTGTTATAACTTCCTATTTGCTCATGCTCTAAAATAAGTGTCAAATCTGAAATAGGTTTGTACTTGATATTTGACATTGCTATGTAATTTGGAGCAGTTTGCATATCGGTATTAGAATAATCAACACCATTATCGAAAAATGATAAGTATTTATGAGTTGCATAACTTCCATTATAACTCACAGACAAATTATCTAATATCTGATAGTTTACTCCTAGTTCAACTCCTTCTGATCTTGTTTCCCCTGCATTTAGCTGTTGAAAATCTCCAGAAGTGTCTCTAATTGAAATAAGTCGATCTGTTCCGTTTAAACGATACAATGCTACATCCACTTTCAATTGAGAAGGAATCGAAAAATATCCACCAACTTCATAGTTGTCAAATTTCGCTGGATTCAAATCGAAAATCGTTGCTCCAGTTCCACTGTTTTTGCTGTTTCTGAATAATGTTGATGTTTGTGGCGGTGTAAATCCTTTGGCATAATTCCCATAAAAACCAACATTTTTATTGATGTTGTAGTTAAATCCAAACTTTGGAGCTACACTATTATAACTTACTTTAGTATCTACAACTCCGGCTTGACTTTCAATCAAATTATTATAATCATAATCAAACTGATCCACACGAACGGCCGCAGTTAACCTTAAAGCTTCTATCGGAGAAATTTCAAACTGAGCATAACCTGCATAGTTCAAAATATCGGCTTCATAATTCAAAATAAAATCACCAGAATTTAATGTATAACCAATATTCTTTCTTGAAGCAATATCTACAACTACATCAATTGTTTCTGCAACATAATCTTGCGGAGAAAAATCAGCAGTGGCTCCAACAACCAAAGATGCATCAGCAAAATTAAAATTTAGTTTATGCTGAATTAAACCAACATAACTTCTAAACTCATTTGAATTGATTTCTCCAGAACCTGTTCCTGTTAATACTCCTCCAACTCTATTCTGACGAATTCTATACGAAGGAATTTGGTTCATAATATTGTTACGATAGATAAAATTGAATGATGTTTTATTCTTCTCATTCCATGTTTTCTCTAAAGTCGATCTAAATCTTAATGCTTTCGCTTCTCTTTCCGTAAAAGTTTGATCGCTCTGATAGTTTCCATCTTGAAAGTTTTGTTCAGAAATTGATCCAGACATATCTGACCTATAATCAATATAACTAACACTATTGGTCCACTTTAATGTTTCAGAAAAATCATTTACATTTTTAAAAGTAATGGCAAATTTTTCATAATCTGAATGACCAACGGGTCCGTTACTTCTTTCGATATAATGACCTCCAACATAGAATCCGTATTTTTCATTAGCAGTTGTTGAACCTTCAATTTCGTATCGAGAAATACCTAAATCATTCACTTGAATATTTAAAGACCCTCCAAAATCTTTTCTTGGAGTTTTCGTAATAAAGTTAAAACTACCACCAATTGCTTCACTACCATAAATACTAGAAGCAGGACCTTTTAAAACCTCAACTTTCTCAAAAGTTGTATTGTTCATTTCCAATAATGCGTTATGATTAAAAACAGCAACTGGTCTAATTGGAATTCCGTCTTCTACATACAAAAACAAAGATTTCGTAGAAATCGGAGAACGCACAGCCATAAAGTGTTGTTCGTTACTTGATGCTTTTGATGAACTCATAAAAACACCTGGAACTTGATTCACCAATTGTTCTATTCCTAAAGCTTTTGTATCCTGAATTTGTTTCGCTGTTAATACTCCAATTGAGGCAGGAACTTCCCTTCGTTGCTGAATTTCTCTACTAGCTGAAATAATCACTTCATCTAAATTCTCAATAGACTCTATTAGTGTAATAACATTTTCATTCTTGTTTAAGCCGATTTGTTTGGATTGAAATCCCATCATAGAAACTGAAACTCTATTCCCATTTAATTTGATTGAGAATGTCCCTTCCATATCCGTTGAAACTCCATTTTGTTTGTTTTCTAAAGAAATAATAGTAGCACCAACTATTGGGTTTTGATTTTGATCTATTACTTTTCCTTTATATATATCTTGTGCTGAAATTTTTAAGACTAACATTAATAGTCCTATCATTATCAGTTTTTTCATCTTGTTTGTATTAAATACTAATTGTTGTGAATTACTTTTAAGCTGTCAATAACTGGTGTAAGCATTACACCATACATCAATTCCATCATTTGACGAACCTCTTTTTTTGTTTTTTCTGGGCTTCCGCCTGAAATTGGTGGTTTAGAATCATACTCCATATCTAGCATTACACCTTGTGCATAATTTTCACCCCAATTATCTGCAAGGATGGCAAGTGACATATCCATTCCTGCGGTTACTCCAGCTGATGTCCAATATTTCCCGTCCTGGGTGTATCGCTCATTTGCCGGGATTGCTCCAAATTTTCGAAGCATTTCTTCCTCTTTGTACCAGTTAGTAGAAGCTTTTTTACCTTTCAATAAACCTGTAGCACCTAAAATCCAACCACCTGTACAAACAGATGTTGTATATGTTGAATTAGAATCAATTTCTCTAATCCAATTCAATAGTTTTTTATTTTGAGCTGCTTTTATTGTAGCAATAGTTCCACCTGGAATTACTAAAATATCTAGTTGCTTGACAGAATCGATAACAGTATTTACAGTGAATTCTAATCCATTTGCAGATTTTACTGGACCCGGTTTTAAACCAATTAATTGTGGTTTGACTCCACTATTTCCGAATACATACCTTGGACCGATAAAATCCATAGAATTTACTCCATCATAAACCAAAATCCCAATTGATTTTATAGTATGTTTTGGTGTGCCAAATATCTCTTTCATCATGCGAGCATGATTCTCGATAGTAATGTCCTTATCCGTTTCTTCTTTTTGAGACGTATTGCAGGCGCACAAAGCTAAACCTAGCAATACTGTAAAGAACCTTTTCATTACAAAATGTGTTACAGCGAATACTGTAAACCAAAAGTTAATGATTCTCTTCTTTCTAACTGTATACCATTCGGTTTTTGATACAATGGCTGCGCATATTCAAATCCGAAACGAACATTCTTAAACGATCCTTTAGGAACGTAAACATTAAACCCTAATCCTCCATTGATATATTTTCCTCCTGAATTTGCCGTATCAGCAGTTGTAACCATCATTGGATTTAAATTTGGATTTGCACCATTTATTCTTTCCTCCGCTAAAACTTCTCCTCTAGCTGAAAAGCTAATCCAATCATTTAATTTATATGCAAACCAAGAATTCAAACTATATCTGTTTCCTAAAGAATAGTCAAATTCGTTTCTATCAAAACGGTACGTTCCTTTTAATTGTGAACCCCAAGAGTAATTATCTGTTTGACCTAAATAATTTAATCCTAAGTCTAAATCATAAGTTCCGCTCCCTATTTGCATTGGATAAGGCAATTGAATTTTATTTGGAGCAGACATTGGAGTAACATCTTCTGCTTCCAATGTTCCAGTAGGAATAGAAAGATTAACAATTGCATGTAATGATTGACGTTTTGCATTTACAAACTTGTATAACATTCCTAATTTTACATCTCCAAAACCTGAAGAAGAAGTTGAGAATTGAGTTGTCATTCCAGACATCATTCTCATTTGTAAATCCATTTCATTTTGAGTGTACATTGCCATGGCAACTAAAGTTATCTTATCTGTTAATCCATACATTACACCCAGCATATGCATATCCATTGGCATGTTTAATGGAGTTACCATATAACCACTATCGTGCCCTTGAGTATTTGTAATTTCAGAAGATCCTTGCAGTAAACCTTCCATGTTCATTCTCATATATCTGTAAGAAAACATTACATCTCCTTTTCCATGATAATGATCTCCCATTACAGAGATTGGTGCATGTCCATCTGGTCTTCCAGCTGACCATAATTCTGTATTCTTTTGTGCGTATGTAGTTTGTACCATTGCAAATAAAGCAACAGCTATTTTTACGATGTTTTTCATCTGTTTATTTTTAATTTCTGAACGCTTGAAATTCTTTAAACACGTTCATATACCACAATGGATTTTTACTCGTTGAAATTTTGAATTCCAAATGAAAAATCTTGTAGTTTTATTATTAATTTTTAAGCATAATTTGACTGAATAACTGAGAAGTTATTCTAAATAGTCACGAAAGTTTGAGCTTAAACGGTTGGAGGATGAAAAACGCTATGTTGAAATAGATAGTTATAATCTATATCGTAATGAAAATTGTTTTTTGAGTTTGAAGTAATTGTAGATTCTTTCTTGATTTTCAAAATTTCAACAAAACCAATGGGATACTCTTCCATATGAATTCGCAATGAATTGAAATCATCTTCTTCTTGCTGTTTTAGTTTCTTCATCAATTGACATTTACCATTACAGCTAAGTTCTGGTTTGTCTTTGTTAATACATAAAACTTTTGCAATATAATCGTAATTAATAGCATACTCCACGAAAGGTGCTATTGGACGTAACATTGCAATTCCATACAAGAAAACAAATAGATATGTAGTGATTTTAGTTTTCAAAAAACGAATCTACTTTTCGACTTGCAAAGATAGATTCGTTTTCGTTTTCACACAATCTTAATGTACTATTTTTACTTGAAGATCACTTCTTTCGTTATCGTAAATTCCTTAACAGAATTATTGTATTTTATTTTTAATTTTAACGAATCTGGTTTGGCTTTTAAACTTCTATAATCGCACAACACTTTTTCTCCAGTTACAGACACCCCGTTTAACTCAAGTATTTCAGAATTTAATGGAAGATTCACTCGGTCGGCAGGAGAGTTTTCAGTAATACTTTTCACTATTAGTTTTTGTTCCTTCTTTTTAAATTTCATTCCTAAACCACGAGTTTTCCAAATGAAATTTTGTACACTGTCATAAGGTTCAAGAATTAACTTTTTATCGCTCCAACTAATTGTTGTTTTATACTTTTCAAAGAAACTTAAGCCTAACAAATTTAAAGCTGTAGGTGATACTCTAACAGGAAAGTTTTGTATTGACAATTTAGAGTATTTAAAAAGTAAAGTATCTGCTAGAATGATTTTTTCGGTATCGGCATTTTTATTTTGGCCTCCTAATCCTTCAGAAGACCTTCCATAGATTTTTTTTTCCTTAAAGTTTAACGAGTCCTTTCTATAATCATCTTCTTTTAATGAAAGTGATCCACTACTACCTAAATCAACAATAACTCTTTTTGAACCTTTATTCTTTGAAAACTGAATGGATGCATAAGGATGATTACTAACCTTATTTATTTGTAATGGAATTTCAATTTTATCATCTCCAAAACTCAATTGATTTAACTTTTTAGATACCGTTATTACCTTATTTTCGAAATCAACTTGCCAGTTTAAATGTTTCATTGTTCCGTTTCCGATTAAACCATAAATATTATCTAAACAATTGAAATTAAAATCCATTTCTTCAAAATTCAAATGCTTAAATTGTAAACCAGAAATATTGATTGAATCTACTTTCTTAATATTCGTAAAGAAAAAATTACCAGTAGATCCCAAACCTAAGCCTTTACCGTTTGACTCTAAATCAAACTCGTTTGAATGATTTTTAAAAATAAAATTAGACGCACCACTATCCAAAATAAAAGGATAAGCTTCTTTACTTCCTTCGATTTTTACATCAATTAAAATATGACCTGAGCTGGAATACGAGAAAGGAATAGAATATGTAATATTCTCATTCATAATCAATTCTCCTTCGCTCAATTTATGTTGTTGCTTATTAATGTAATAAATTCCAAATCCTCCTAAAAAAAGGACAACAATAACTAGAATAGACAATCCCAGTAAAATTCTTTTTAGCATAGCTATGTTATATGTTTAAATTAATTGAAATCTGGACTATAAGTCTCAAAGGTAAGATTGAAGTTTTCCTCCAAAAACGAGATAGTTTCTTTTGCTAAATTTTCATCGTCTAGCGAAACTAAAAGCTCTTTTCTTGTATGCTTATCATTTAAAAGCGTAATATCATTTTTATGATACGATAAAGCTTGATCTGGATTTGCAATGGAAAACCAAGCCATTTTCTGACGCTTACGTAGCTTTAAAATTGCGACTTTGGGTTTGTCTAGTAAACTTACTTTTTTCTTGATTAATAGTTTACCAAATAAATATGTTCCTTGATATAAATCGTTATTCTTTTTTAAAATCCCCTCCTTTAGAAAAAGCAACATTACTAAAATGATTAACGCGATAACCAATGGAATTAATCGAGGAAAACTAAGAGCAATATTTGATAAATCATTTTGTTCAAAATGTTTTACCAATGTCATAATTATTACAAAAAACACTGGGATTAACATTACAACGGAAATGTGAGTTTTCTGATGTGGTGTAAGCTTACTTTCTAAAATAATTTCGCTTTTCATAGTTTAGTTTTGATCATCTATAGGTACATAATCATAAGATTTTGTTACGATTAAGAATTTTATTTTTATTTATTCTAAATAAATAATTATATTTGCGCCAGAATTTCAGATGAGATGATTGTATTTTATACACCTAAAAAAGAAACAGTTACTAAATTACATAGTTTAAACACATGTGATAGCGCTTGTTCCGCTTCTTGTTTAAAACCGAAAAGTAAATGTTGTAATAAGTACAAGAAAAAAGGCATCAACTGTAAGCGATGCCCTTTAACTTTTGATGTAAAAATAGCTTCATAAGCTATTTTAAACTATTCTACTTTTAATAAAAAGTAATTCTTTTTTCCTCTCTGTAATAAAACGTATTTATCTGCAATTAAATCTGAATTCGTAATAGTATAGTCTTCCTTTACTTTTCCTTTATTTACAGATATAGAATTCTCTTTTAATGCTCTTCTTGCATCTCCGTTAGACTTTAAGAATTGTGTTTTGGCTGATAATGCCGCAATCATATCTAATCCAGCCTCAAATTCAGCTTTATCAACAACTGCCTGTGGAACTCCATCAAATACATCTAAAAAAGTAGCTTCATCTAAACCTTTTAAATCATCTGCTGTTGATTTTCCAAATAATATATTTGAAGCTGCAATTGCTTTATCCAATTCTTCTTTTGAATGCACAAATGTAGTAACCTCTTCCGCTAATTTCTTTTGTAAAACTCTAGCGTGAGGAGCTTCTCTATGCTCTTCAATTAAAGCATCAATTGTTTCTTTATCTAAGAACGTAAAAATCTTAATATACTTTTCTGCATCTTCATCTGTAGTATTTAACCAGAATTGGTAGAATTTATATACTGAAGTTTTATCAGCATCTAACCAAACGTTACCTCCTTCTGATTTTCCGAATTTAGATCCGTCTGCTTTTGTAATTAATGGACAAGTCATTGCAAAAGCTTTTGCTTCTCCGCCTGGATTCATTCTACGCACTAATTCTGTTCCTGTAGTAATATTTCCCCACTGATCAGAACCTCCCATTTGTAACATACAATTATGAGATTTATGTAAATGGTAAAAATCGTATCCTTGAATTAATTGGTACGTAAACTCAGTAAAAGACATTCCACTTCCAGAATCTCCAGAAATTCTTTTCTTCACAGAATCTTTAGCCATCATGTAGTTTACAGTAATTCTTTTCCCTACATCTCTTGCAAATTCAATGAATGAAAAATCTTTCATCCAATCGTAGTTATTTACTAAAACCGGAGCGTTTTTTTCTGAACTATTAAAATTTAAAAAACGAGCAAGTGTATTTTTAATTCCGTTTACATTCTTTGCTAAAGTTTCTTCATTAAGTAAATTTCTTTCATCAGATTTCCCAGAAGGATCACCAATCATACCAGTTGCACCACCCACTAAAGCTATAGGTTTATGACCAGATTTTTCAAGGTGTACTAATAAGATAATCGGAACTAAACTTCCAATATGTAATGAATCTGAAGTTGGATCGAAACCAATATAAGCACTAGTCATTTCTTTCTCTAATTGCTCTTCGGTTCCTGGCATAATATCATGAACCATTCCTCTCCATCTAAGTTCTTCTACTAAATTTTTAGCCATTTTAAATTTACTTAATGTGAAAGGCAAATATACTATTTAGAAAATTTTAAAATTAAGCTTCAATTATAATTTTTTGAATGGATTTGAAATAAATAATCTATTTAAAAATCTGGTTTTGACTTGAAGTCACGATTTATTTATAACTATTTTTGTTGTATGATTTTAGTAACAGGTGGAACCGGATTAGTTGGATCGCATTTATTGTATCATTTAACCATTGAAAATAATGATATCATTGCGATATATAGAACCCAAGAAAAAATAGAAAAAACAAAAAAAGTTTTTTCTTATTACACAGAAGAGTTTCAAGAATTATTCAATAAAATAAAATGGATAAAGGCTGATATTACTGAAATCCCGTCGTTAAAGCCAATATTTGAACATAACATTTCAACTGTATATCATTGTGCCGCTTTAGTTTCTTTTGCTCCAAAAGATTACTTTAAAATGCGACATGTTAATATTGAAGGAACAGCCAATGTTATAAACTTTGCTATTGAAAAAAAAGTAAATAAGTTTTGCTTTGTAAGTTCAATCGCAGCAATTGGAGATTCTGTCAATGGAGAATTTATTAATGAAGAAAATGAATGGGTTGATAATGGAGATAAACATGGGTATGCGATTACCAAATACGGAGCAGAAATGGAAGTTTGGCGGGGTAGTCAAGAAGGAATGGATGTGGTAATTGTGAATCCCGGTGTTATTTTAGGTAGTGGATTTTTCGATGAAGGTTCTGGTAAAATGTTTAACCAAGTTTATAATGGTTTTAAATTTTATACTGAAGGTATTACAGGTTTCGTTTCTGTAAAAGATGTCGTAAGCTCTATGATTTCTTTAACGAAATCTAATATTAAAAACGAACGCTTCATATTAGTCTCAGAGAACAAATCTTTCAAGGACATCTTATTTTCTATTGCTGAAAATTTTAAAGTCAAAACACCAAGCATTAAAGCTACACCTTTAATGACTTCAATTTTTTGGAGAATTGATTGGTTTTTGACGTTAATCACAGGAAAAGATCCATTAATGACTAAAAACTCTGCAAGATCATCACATAATCAAGAATTTTATAATCCAGACAAAATCCGAAATTCTATAAATTTTGAGTTTGAAAAAATAGACAAATCAATTCAAGACGTCTGTTCTGATTTTATAAAATAATTTATTCCTCAGACGTATTTTGATTGACCTTTTTGGCGTCTTTTTTATTAATATTCTTTAGTGAATCTAACTCTTTTTTCAGATCTTTCTTCTGACTTTTCTTAATCGAGTCTGAAGCATTAATCTCTCGTTGAATTACAGTTCCTTTTTCCTGAAGATTTGCTTTAACTTCATTCAACAACTTATCGTATTTATCGATAATAGAAGTGTAATATTTATTACTACTTTCAAACCTAACACTATCTATTTTATATTTTTCATATACAAAATGCATATAATTCACATCTTTAGCGCTAAACTTATTTTTGGTTTGTTTCGCAGCAGATGCAATGTGCATATCTGTTAATAATAAAACCATAGAATCTCTTGGAATGAGATTCTCTGGCTTTTTATAAATTGTATTTCCCGTACAAGAAACTATAAATAGAAGTACAGGAATTAAATAGTGTATTTTTTTCATTATCTATCAAATAACAAACGTTTACCTTTTGTTTCTTCATTGAAGGTACCATTATCATACATTAAAACTCCGTTGATAAAAGTATGTGTGATTTTAGATGAGAATTTTTCTCCTTCAAAAGGAGACCAACCACATTTATATAAAACATTCTCTTTAGAAACTTCCCAAGAATTATTAGGATCCACTAAAACAACATCAGCATAATATCCTTCTTTCACATAACCTCTCTTAGAAACCTGGAAAAGCTTTGCAGGATTATGAGCCATTTTTTCGACCACTTTCTCAATAGAAATAACACCTTCTTTCACTTTTTCGAAAAGAGCGATTACTGCATGTTGTACTAAAGGCCCTCCACTTGGAGCTTTTGTATAAACATTAGACTTCTCTTCTAAAGTATGAGGTGCATGATCCGTAGCAATCACGTCGATTCTATCATCTAACAACGCTTCCCATAAAGCAGCTCTATCATTAGCTGTTTTAACTGCAGGATTCCACTTTATGTGTGTTCCTTTTTTATCATAATCAGCATCAGTAAACCATAAATGGTGAATACAAACCTCAGCTGTAATTTGCTTTTCTTCTAATGGAATATCATTTCTGAATAATTCCATTTCTTTTGCTGTTGATAAATGAAAAACATGTAAACGAGCTCCTGTTTTCTTTGCTAATTCAATTGCTTTTGAAGACGATAAATAACATGCCTCTTCACTTCTAATAATTGGGTGATATTTTACAGGAATATCATCTCCATATTCTTCTTTAAACTTAGCGGTATTGTCGCGGATAGTTTGCTCATCTTCACAATGAACAGAAATAATCATTTTAGTAGATGAAAATATCTTCTCTAAAATCTCTTCATTATCAACCAACATATTTCCTGTTGAAGAACCAAGGAATAATTTGATCCCCGCAACATTCTCTGGATTTGTTTTTAAAAGTTCCTCCAAATTATCGTTGGTACCTCCGAACATAAATGAATAATTAGCATAAGAAGTTTTACTTGCGATCTCAAACTTATCTTCTAATAATTCTTGTGTTGTTGCTTGAGGGACTGTATTTGGCATTTCAATGAAAGAAGTAATTCCTCCTGCAACTGCAGCTTTACTTTCTGTTGCAATATTTGCTTTATGCGTTAATCCAGGTTCTCTAAAATGAACTTGATCATCAATCATTCCTGGAATTAAATATTTCCCTTCTGCATCAATTACGGTTACACCTTCTGAAACATCAATATTTGAAGCAATTTTTTCTATAAACTCTCCTGATATTAAAACATCTCCTTTAAAGGTTTTTCCATCATTTACAATGTTTGCGTTTTTAATTAGTGTAGTGTGTTGTTTCATTGTGTTTGTTATATATTCATTCTCATGTTAACTAAACTCTTCTTGAAACCGAAACTTTCATAAGATTTTAAAGCGGGAATATTAGTATTGTAAACATCTAATCTGAGTTCTTTTAATTCTTCCTTTGATGCCCACCTTTTAAGTTCTCCTAAAATTTTCGTGCTTATTTTTTTCCCTCTAAAACTCGATTCTACATAAATAAAACCGATGTAACCATGTTTCGGATTTTTGTGATAGATTTTATTCTCTTCTATTCTAACGTAACCTGAACCAATTAATTTATCCTCATGAACAGCAATTATCAAATAAGTATTTTCCGCTGCAATCATTTCTTCAATATCGTAATACTTCAAATTTCCATCTCCTAGAAATTCATCTAAAGGTTTCTCAGCCTCAATTAATGCTTGTTCAAAAAGCAGTAATGTAGATAAATCCTCTTTATTGGCTTCCCTTAGTATTACGTCGGTCATAAATTATTTCGGTAATCCTTTCAATCTCATTTTTATCACACCAAACAATGCCTCATATACAATTCCACCGCTCATTTTAGATTCTCCTAGCGTTCTATCAGTAAAAATAACCGACACTTCTTTTATTGAGAATCCATGTTTCCAAGCCTTGTACTTCATTTCTATTTGGAATGCATAACCAACAAACTTAATTTTATCAAGTTTTATGGTCTCTAACACTTTTCTATTCCAACATACAAAACCTGCAGTAGTATCATTTACTGGAATTCCAGTTATAAAACGAACATACTTTGAGGCAAAATAAGAAAGTAACACACGATTCATCGGCCAGTTAACAACATTTACACCTACGGAATATCGTGAACCTACTGCAACATCTCCACCATCAACAACACAAGCATTATAAAGTCTTACCAAATCATTTGGATTGTGAGAAAAGTCAGCATCCATTTCTATGATATATTCATAATCGCGTGCTAATGCCCATTTAAAACCATGAATATAAGCTGTACCTAAACCGTTTTTACCGGTTCTTTTTTCAATATGTAGTTGATTTGGAAATTCTGCTTGTAAACTTTCAACAATTTTGGCAGTGCCATCAGGAGAATTATCATCGACAATTAATACATCAAAAGCTTTTTCTTGATCGAAAGTAGCTCTAATAATTGCCTCGATATTTTCTTTTTCATTGTACGTAGGAATGATGACTAGTGTGTCAGACATTAATTTGAATTTCGTTAAAAATATGGACAAAGATAAACTAATTTATTGCTAATTTTGTGTTAATTGAATTATTCTCTGACTACGCCCATCCATGGAAGTTATAACTCGTAATCTAGAAACGAACGACTGGACAACCTTAGTATTTATAATAGCTTTGGTGCTTTTGGCGTTGATGAAATTATACAAACCTCAGCTCTTATTGGGGTATACAATTGCATTATTTTCTCAAGGATTTATTGAAAATAGAGCAGAGAAAAACCCATCTGTTTTCTCTACTTTTCACGTATTAATTTTCATTTTTTCCTGTATAATTTTTACGTTAACACTGCAATTTGTAGCCGAAGATATTTTAAAATTACAACCCCAGAATTACTTCATTTTACTAGCCGGATTAACAGGTTTCACCCTTGTAAAGTTTATTTTAATAAGATTATTGGCACATGTTTTAAATATAGAAGAACAGACAAGATACTTCATATTCACCCAATCTGGATATTTATACAACATCAGTATTTGGTTATTTCCGGTATTAATATTGTTCAAATACGGGTATTCAAACATTGTTTTTTTACTTTTTTTTATTTCTTTATTCCTGATTTTTAGAGGTTTTTTGATTCTAAGGAATAACAAAAAGCTGATTTTTAATAACTTCTTCTATTTTATTTTGTACTTTTGCACCCTCGAATTAGCTCCTTTGCTAATCATATATAAAACAACAACGACGTAAAGAGAAAGTTTTATGAAAGTGAAAACCATTTTAGTGTCTCAACCAGCACCAAAAACAGAAACTTCACCTTATTTTGACCTTGCTGAAAAGCAAAAAGTCAAAGTTGATTTTAGATCATTCATTCATGTTGAAGGTATTCCGACGAAAGAGGTAAGAGCACAAAAGATTGACCTTAATAATTTTACAGCAATTATTCTTACAAGTAGAAATGCTGTAGATCATTTTTTTAGAATCGCTCAAGAAATGCGTTTTACTGTACCGGACGATATGAAATATTTCTGTCAATCGGAAGCAGTAGCTTATTATCTTCAGAAGTATGTAGTATATCGTAAGCGTAAAATTTATGTTGGTACTCGTACGTTCCCTGAGTTAACGAAATTAATTAAGAAGCACAAAGATGAGAAGTTCTTACTTCCGAGTTCTGATAAATTAAAGCCGTTAATTCCAGATGAATTAAATAAGTTAGGAGTTGACTGGAAAAGAGCTGATTTATATAGAACAGTTGTTAGCGATTTATCTGACTTAGAAAATGTGTTCTACGATGTTTTAGTATTTTTTAGTCCATCAGGTATTGAAAGTTTATTTGAAAACTTCCCTGATTTCAAACAAAACAACACAAGAATTGCTGTATTTGGAAATTCAACAATCAAAGCGGTTGAAGCAAGAGGTTTACGTGTAGATATTGCTGCGCCAACACCAGAAACTCCATCTATGACAATGGCTTTAGAAAAATATATTAAAGAAGTAAATAAGAAATAACATTACTTTTTTCGATAAAACAAAGACCTCGCTTTTTAGCGAGGTTTTTTTTGTTTAAATTAAACTTTTCTCTCCTGAATAAGTCTTAATAGCATGAAAAACAAGCATATTCTTCATTTATATAATAGAATTGGGTTTGGAATTCTTCCTAACGAAGTTGAGAAACTCAACTCTAAAACTACTACTGAAGTTGTCAATACTCTTTTTGAATCTTCAGAAACTATAAATCCGTTATATATCGACACAAGCTTCTTGAATTCTGTTTCCTTAAAAGCATTGAAAAACAAATCGAAGCGACAAGAACTAATGAAGATTAGCAGGAAAAAAGTTCGTGAGTTAAACTTAATTTGGATGGATAGACTCGCAAATCCCAAGGAAGTTCTACGAGAAAAAATGACCTTGTTTTGGGCGAATCATTTTGTTTGTGAAGACAAAAATGTATTACATGTTTTACAATACAACAATACGCTAAGAAAACACGCATTAGGAAACTTTGGGGATTTTGTAAAAGCTATTTCCAAAGAAGCGGCAATGCTAAAATATTTAAACAATAAACAGAATAGAAAAAACAGTCCGAACGAAAATTTTGCTCGTGAACTCTTAGAGCTTTTCACACTCGGACAAGGAAATTATTCCGAAAAAGATATACAAGAAAGCGCAAGAGCCTTTACAGGTTATAATCACAGATTCAATGGAGATTTTATTCTTAGAAGAAGACAGCATGATTATGGAGAAAAAGAGTTTTTCGATCAAGTAGGTAGTTTTGATGGAGATGATATTATAGACATTATTCTTCAACAAAAACAATGTGCTCGTTTTATTTGCCAAAAGATGTATACATACTTCGTAAATGACAAAATAAAACCCAATAGAATTGAAGAAATGACTTCCATTTTCTTTAAGGATTATAACATTGAAAAACTGATGAAATATGTATTGACCTCAGATTGGTTTTACGATGAAGAAAATATTGGAGCTAAAATAAAGTCTCCGATTGAACTTTTAGCCACTATTCATAAAACCGTTCCTTTTAGTTTTCAAAAACCAAAACAGCAATTACTTATTCAAAAATTACTAGGTCAAATTTTACTTTTTCCTCCAAATGTTGCCGGCTGGAAAACCGGTAAAGGTTGGATTGATAGCAACACCATGGTTACAAGATTAAGATTAGCTTCCGTTCTTTTAAACAATGCAGAGATTAGTTACTCAGAAAAAGACGATTTTAAAGCTATTGTTAATTCGGTTAAGAAAGAAAAAAGAAGAAAAAGGGCCTTTATAAAAACGGAAACAAATTGGCAGAAATTCAATGAAAACTATGAGTCAATTTCCAATGAAGAACTATTCGAAAGCTTAATGCTCTGTCCAATTACTAGTGGAACAAAAGAAATCATAAATCAATATAAAGATTTACCTAAAAAGGATTTCTGCATTCAACTGATGTCTTTACCTGAATACCAACTTTGTTAATTTGAAAAAAATGAAAAGAAGAAATTTCATAAAAAGAACATCTTTAGCAACAGGAGGAATGTTTTTTGTTCCTCAGTTTTTAAAAGCTTATGAACATGGTTTACCTGAACTTAATAATTACAAAAAACTCGTTATTATTCAATTAAAAGGAGGAAATGATGGATTGAATACTATTGTTCCTTTTAGAAACGATATTTACTATCAAAATCGTCAAAGAATTGGGATTCAAAAAAGCGAATTATTAAACCTTAATAGTGAACTCGGTTTTCACAAGAGTTTATTACCTCTAAAACGATTATTTGATAATGGATATGTAAGTATTATTAATAATGTTGGTTATCCTAATCCGAATCGTTCACATTTCAGATCAACAGATATCTGGCAGACTGCAAGTGATAGCAATCAATATTTACAATCAGGTTGGGTTGGTCGATTTTTAGATGAAACAAACGCTAAACCCTATAGAGCAATTGAAGTAGATGAAAGTCTATCATTAATGCTTAAAGGGAATAATCAAAATGGATTGGCAATTACAAATCCAAAACTATTTCATCGTTTGTTAAATCAACCATTTTTCGATAATGTGTTTAACAAATATTCCAACGATTCGCATTTAAGTGAACACAATCTTGGTTACTTATATAATACCATGATCGATGCGAAATCATCTGCAGCTTATATCTACGAGAAAACGAAAACAACATCTTCTACTATAGATTATCCAAAAAACGCTTTTGGAAAGCAGTTAAAAACCATTTCTGAATTTATTTCTTCAGGAATTGATACACAAATTTATTATGCTGGATTAACTGGTTTTGACACGCATGCCAATCAAACAAACAGGCAATCCAGATTACTAAAAGTTTATGCTCAAAGTATAGAAGCATTTGTAAGTGATTTAGAGAAAAATGATCAATTTAAAGATACTTTAATTCTTACCTTTTCTGAATTTGGAAGGCGTGTGAAACAGAATGGCTCCAATGGAACCGATCATGGAACAGCTAATAATGTATTCGTTATTGGAAAAGATTTAAAGAAAAATGGAATATACAATGCATTACCAAATCTTGATGATTTAGATAATAACGGAGATCTAAAATTTTCGATAGATTTTAGAGAAGTCTATGCAACATTACTCGATAAATGGTTAGGTATAGATAATAATAAGATTCTAAACAAAAAGTTCTCTAATCTTGATTTTATTTAAGCAAATAAAGTTGCAAAAGCTTCTTCTATTTTACCAACTAAAATTAGCTTAATAGAATGATTTTTTGAGGTAATTTTATTGTATTTAGAAGTTACAAAAGTTTTATATCCCAGTTTTTCAGCTTCTACAATTCGTTGATCAATTTTTGGAACTGGACGAATTTCTCCTGCTAAACCAACTTCAGCCGCAAAACAAACATCAGGATTTATAGCAATATCCTGATTAGAAGATAAAATTGCCGCTATAACTGCTAAATCAATGGCCGGATCGTCAATATAAATTCCACCAGTTACATTTAAAAACACATCCTTAGCACCTAGTTTAAAACCTGCTCGTTTTTCCAAAACAGCTAAAATCATGTGCAAACGCTTTAGGTTATAACCTGTTGTAGAACGTTGCGGCGTTCCGTATACCGCAGTGCTTACCAACGCTTGAATTTCTATCATTAATGGACGAACTCCTTCTAAAGTTGAAGCAATTGCAGTTCCACTTAAATCTGTATCTTTTTTTGAAATCAGAATTTCCGATGGATTGATAACTTCTCGCAAACCATCAGATAACATTTCATAAATCCCTAATTCTGCCGTTGAACCAAATCTGTTTTTTTGAGATCTTAAAATTCTATACGTATGATTTCTATCACCTTCAAATTGAAGAACTACATCCACCATGTGTTCTAAAATTTTTGGTCCAGCAATGTTTCCTTCCTTATTAATATGACCGATTAATAAAACTGGCGTATTGGTTTCTTTGGCAAATTTTATAAGTTCTGCGGATGTTTCTTTAATCTGAGAAATGCTTCCAGGAGAAGCTTCAATATTGTTGGTGTATAATGTTTGAATTGAGTCAATAACTAAAACATCTGGTTCCACCTCTTCAACATTTCTAAAAATTTGTTGCGTATTTGTTTCTGTTAGAACTAAGCAATTTGAATTTTGATTTGCCAAACGTTCTGCTCTCATTTTAATTTGAGATTGACTCTCCTCACCTGAAACGTATAATACTTTTTCAGTAATCTGTAATGCAATTTGAAGTAACAGTGTTGACTTACCAATTCCTGGTTCACCTCCTAATAAAACAACCGATCCTTTCACCAATCCACCTCCTAAAACAGTATCAAGTTCGTTGTTTCTAGTTTGAATTCTCTCCTCTGTATTCAATTCAATTTCTTGAATTTTCAAAGGCTTACTAACTATTTTTTGAGAATTAGATGGTGATTTCCAATTTCGTTTTTCTTCTTTTTGAACTACTTCTTCAACAACTGTATTCCATTCTTTACAATTTGGACATTGCCCAACCCATTTAGCATGTTGTGCTCCACAATTTTGACAGAAATACGTTGTTTTGGTTTTAGCCATTTAGAAGAGATTTATATTGATACAAAGAAAAGAAATTTATAAGTATCGATCCTTCAAAACTTCCCATTCATACATTTCGGTCAGTTCCGAAATTTTCTTTAAACCATTCTTTAGTTCGATAGTATATATTTTCTTTTCATCGTCTTCGGAAGCACTTGAGATATTTCCTTTAGTTACAATTAGAGTTTTTTTATTAAAATCATAAATCTTTCCTTCGGTATCACCAGAGGCACTGTGGGTACCATGACTTTCAGATTTAATTAAACACAAATTGTTCTTAACCATTCTAAAAGTGTAACTCTGGTTACTTCTTGTGAATTGATAATATATAATCAACTCATTTTTATCGAAAGAAATTTCTGGTGTTAAATATGGAAGCATTCCCCCTTCGTCTCCTCGAGCTATAAAAGTATTATTTTGGACAAAAAATTTATTATCTAGGAACACTACCAATATTCTAGGTAAATTCTTTCTAGTTGTTTCACCTATACGTTGTTCTAATAAACTATCTTTTGATTCTAATACTAGTGCAACATCTTTTTGATTATTCTTATTTAAAAAACCTTCTGCTTTCTCTAAAACTTTCCAAGCTTTATTATTTAAGAGTTCGTTTAAACCATGATTAGAAAAATCAGGATAATTATTAATAGACTGTGCATACATTGTTGAGGCTCCTAAAAAAAGGACCACTTGAAGTAATTTTTTCATTTTCAATTTTTACTTCAAATATAGAATTATTTATTCTTATTGTAAATAGGTAACAATAAAAATGACAGCCCTCCAAAAATAATAATCATTGCTGTTTGAGCTGTCCACATAATCCATCCAAAAGCATTCGCTGGTTCTTCTGGGATTCCAAATAAAGCAAAAGCTCCTGCAACTGCAACAGGATATAAACCAATTCCTCCATTCGTAGCAGCAATACTAAAACCACCGGCTATAAAACCAACTAAAACAGCTCCAAAAGGAACATCAAAAGCATCAATTGCAGGAACTGTAGCCCAGAACATAGCAACATACATTACCCAAATAAAAACAGTATGAAAAATAAAAGCCCATTTATCTTTCATTTTGAAAATACTCATGGCACCTTCTATAAGCCCGGATACAAAATTTTTGATCTTTAACCCAACTCCATCTTTAGCTTTTTTTACAAATCGGACAAAAATGAAAAGTCCAATCACCAAAGCTCCTAAAAGCAATAAAATTTTAGTTGGAGAAAAATTCTTGGTTAATAATTCGAAAATAAAGTCAAACTGTACAAATAAAGTAATCCCTACAATTAACAACATCATTATCAAGTCAGCAATTCTTTCCGCTACGATTGTCCCAAATCCTTTTTCAAATGGAATATCTTCATAAGTTGTCATTACAGTCGCTCTAAAGACTTCCCCTGCCCTCGGTATTGTTAAATTCACCAGATATGCAACTAAAACAGCCATTGTACTATTTCCAAAATCTGGCTTATACCCTAACGGCTCTAACAAAAACTTCCATCGATAAGCACGAGACAAATGACTTAAAACACCAAAGAACAGACCTAAAGCAATCCACCAATAATTAGCATTCTTGAAATATTGAACTAAAGTATCTATTGAAACGATTGATAAAGAATACCAAACTAAAAAACCTCCCAAAGCGAGAGGTAATACTGTTTTTATAATTTTTTTTAACGACAAATCGAAGTGGTTTTATTCTAATAAATTTGTTTCCTCGTTTGGAAACACCAATTGAGGCTTGAATTTTTTAGCTTCTTCGATATCCAAAAACCCGTATACGATTAAAATCAATACATCTCCTTTTTGAACTCTTCTTGCCGCTGCACCATTTAAGGTAATTTCACCACTTTTTCTTGGTCCTGGAATCGCGTAAGTTTCTAAACGTTCACCATTGTTATTATTTACAATCTGAACTCTTTCTCCTTCAATGATACCAGCTGCATCCATTAAATCTTCGTCAATGGTAATGCTTCCTATATAATTTAAATCGGCACCCGTAACCTTTACACGGTGAATTTTTGATTTTACTACTTGTACTAACATGCTGCAAAAATACTGTTTTTAAAGAATCTACCTTTTATAATTTGTTAATTGTTTTTGAAACGGACATTATCAATCAACCGGATTTCACCTGCAAAGACTGCAATGAATGCTCTATATCGCTTATTTTGTTCAAACTCTTCTGCAGTAATTAAAGTTTTTTCCTCTGCAATTGTGAAATATTCCAACTCTAATAGAGGATGATTTTGAAATTGAATCTCAACCCATTTCGTTATTTCCTTAACACTTTTTGTGCCAGTTTTTTTTCTTGCTTTTTTCAAAACTTTATGAATGAAAGGAGCTGCCTCTCTATGCTCGTTACTTAATCTTGTATTTCGAGAGCTCATTGCTAATCCATCGGGCTCTCTAAATATTGGCATTCCTTTTACCTTTACTGGAATATTATACTTTTTTACCAATTTCTTGATAATCTGTAATTGCTGGAAATCCTTTTTACCGAAATATGCAACATCCGGCTCAACAATTTCGAACAATGCTTTTACAATTGTTCCTACTCCATCAAAATGTCCATCTCTAAATTTTCCTTCCATTTGATGCTCTAAACCATCAAAATCAAAGCTTTCTGAAACAACATTTTCGTCATAAATTTCATCTACAGATGGATAAAACAGAACATCACAATTAATACTTTCAAGCAATTCAACATCTTTCTCAAACGTTTTCGGATACTTATCTAAATCTTCTTGGTTATCGAACTGAGTAGGATTTACAAATATACTTACTACAGAAACATCAGTTTTGCTTAAAGCCTTCTCTACTAAGGAAAGGTGTCCTTGATGTAATGCACCCATTGTAGGAACAAATCCAATACTATTTCCCTTCTTTTTTTCCTCCGCTAAATAGATTTTTAAATCGGATTTTGACTTGAATATTTTCATTAAATGTATGTTACGATCTGGGCAAAATTAGCAATTTAACAGGATTTTAGCATAAAATTTCGTAGTTTTGCGCCTTTAAAAGAGTTAGATTTAATGAAGGATAAGAGAATATTGTATGTTTCATCGGAAGTTATTCCTTACTTACCGGAAACAGAATTATCATCTACCGCATTCAATGTTGCAAAGTTTGCACATTCTAAAGGAGTTCAAACCAGAATTTTTATGCCACGTTTCGGTGTGATTAATGAAAGAAGACATCAGTTACATGAAGTGATTAGATTGTCTGGAATGAACTTGATTATCAACGACATGGACATGCCTTTAATTATTAAGGTTGCATCTATTCCGAAAGAAAGAATGCAAGTGTATTTCATCGATAACGATGAATATTTCAAAAGAAAGGCAATTTATACAGACGAGGACGACAAATTATTCAACGACAACGACGAAAGAATGATTTTCTTTGCAAAAGGAGTTGTCGAGACTGTGAAAAAATTAAACTGGGCTCCAGATATTATTCACGTTCACGGGTGGATGGCTTCTTTACTTCCAATGTATTTAAAAGAATATTACAAAGAAGAGCCGTTATTTACTGATAGCAAAATCGTTACTTCTTTATACAACAAAGAATTTGAAGGTGAGTTAAACAGTGAGTTAATTAACAAAGTAAAGTTTGACAAAATTGATAATCCTTCTGTTGCTCATTTAGAAAAACCAACACAAGAAAACATATTACGTAACGCAGTTATGAATTCTGATGCAATTATCAAAGGAAGCGATGCATATTCAGAAGAGTTTGAACAATTCATTAGTGAAAGTGGCGTTACATTATTAGACTACCAATCTGAAGAGTATTTAACTGAGGCTTACTTGGACTTTTACAAACAAAACGTTCTTGAGCTTCAAGATTCTTAATTTTTCAAACAAATATGACTAAAAAAATTGTGTATTTAAGTGTAGCTTTAGTCTCACTTTTATTTGTGATTTCATGCGAAAAAGATTTTCGTGAAATTGGAGGTAATGTAATTAGTAACAATCAATTTGATACTAAACAAATTACGCTTGAAGTAATTGTTAAAGACAGTGTTTTAGAAGCTGTAAGAGCAGACAACCTTGCAATTGGAAGCTTAGGAGAATATTTATTAGGAGTGTATAACAATCCTGATTACGAAAGAATTGAAGCTTCAATTGTAAGTCAATTAGGAATTGTAGTTAATCCTCAGACTGTTCAAAACACTACAGAAGCGGAAAGTGGAAACGAAGAAGATTTAGATTCTATTTATGTATTCAATGAAGCGGTTCTTGAGATTCCTTATACATCTACAAGATTGGAAAATGAATCTGACGGAAAACCAAAATTCAGATTAGATTCTTTATTGGGAGACTCTTCAATTCCTATGTCGTTAGAAGTATTCCGTAACGGAACATTCTTAAACAACTTAAATCCAGGAGATCCAACACAACAAAATTCATATATGTCTAACGCGACATATGTAGAAACTGAATTATTGAATGATGATCTAGCTTTCACATATACGCCAGATCCAACAGATACATTATTTGTTTTTGAAAGAGAATTAAGTACAGGAGAAAAGTTCAAGGACACTACAAAACTTGCGAATAGCATTCCTTTCTTAACAGTCCCTTTAAACAAAACTCGTATGAAAGAGTTATTTTGGGATAAATTTTCTGATACTGAATTTGCATCACAAAATGATCTTAACAATTATTTCAGAGGAATTATATTAAAAACTCAAGGTACAGATGGTTCAATGGTTCCATTATCTTTGGGAACAAATGCACCTCGCCTGAAATTTTACTATACTATAACAACATTAGACGAAGGTGTAGTTAAAGACACAATCGTTGGAAACTATACATTTAACTTCTCGGGTGTTGTGAACAGCCAGTATAAAATGACAGCTCCGCAAAATACTGTACCATCAAATAGTTTTGCCATTCAAGGTACTGCTGGAAGCATGGCAACTATAAATATTTTAAACGGGACTGAGCTTCAAGATTTAAGATCTCAAAACATTCTAATTAATGATGCTTCACTGGTATTCAATATTGATACTTCAAGAGATACTACCAAAGTTCCTTCAAGATTATTAGTATTCAAAAATACTGGTGTGGGTGATGGTGAACAAATTGAAGACAGCTATACAGAACAATTATTTTTTGGTGGATTTTTAGGAGATGACGATGAAGGCAAACCAAAAGAATACACGATAAGAATAACTGATTATATCTCAAACTTAGTAAGTGGAGAATCTGATGAGAATTACCCTTTAGTACTTAAAGTGTATAACTCTGGAACAGATGCGGCGGTTATCAATAATTTTGTTCAAACTCAAATAAATACATATAACTGGAATCCTAGGGGTGTTACATTACTCAACCACTCTTCGGCTAATGGTGAAAACAGAGCTAAGCTTATTATCTCATATTCTGAGGAAAAAGACAATTAGAAAATAACCTTAAACAAAAAAACATGTGTGGAATTACAGGTTATATAGGTGATAGAGATGCATATCCAATCGTAATCAATGGACTTAAAAGACTAGAGTACCGAGGTTATGATAGTGCTGGTATAATGATGTATGATGGAAAGAAAATTAATTTATCTAAAACAAAAGGTAAAGTTTCAGATTTAGAAGTTATCACCAACAGGGAAGAAAGTAGAAAAAAAGGAAAAATAGGTATTGGACATACGAGATGGGCGACCCATGGAGTTCCTAACGATGTAAACTCTCATCCACATTTTTCTGAATCAGGTGATTTAGTCATTGTACATAATGGGATTATAGAGAATTACGATACTATCAAAAAGGAATTATTATCTAGAGGATACCAATTCCAAAGTGATACAGACACAGAAGTTCTTGTAAACTTAATAGAAGAAGTAAAGAAAACAGAAGGTTGTAAGTTAGGTAAAGCTGTTCAACTTGCACTTACCAATGTTATTGGCGCATATGCTATCGCAGTCTTTGATAAAACTAAGCCGAATGAATTAGTTGTTGCACGTTTGGGAAGCCCAATTGCAATAGGTGTTGGAGATAATAATGATGAATTCTTCGTTGCTTCTGATGCATCTCCTTTCATAGAATACACAAAAGATGCACTATACCTGGAAGATGGTGAATTAGCTATTATTAAAAAGGGTAGAAAAATAAAAGTTCGTAAAATAGACAATGACATACCTGTTGATCCAGATATTCAAGAGCTTAAATTAAGTTTAGACCAAATTGAAAAAGGTGGATATGACCACTTCATGTTAAAGGAGATTTACGAGCAACCAAAAGCTATTATAGATACGTACCGTGGACGAATGTTAGCCAATGAAGGTATTATCAGAATGGCAGGAATTGATGATAACATCAGCAAATTTTTGAATGCTGATAGAATTATCATAATCGCTTGTGGTACTTCATGGCATGCCGGTTTGGTTGGAGAGTATTTAATTGAAGATATGGCCCGAATTCCTGTTGAAGTTGAATATGCTTCAGAATTCCGTTATAGAAATCCAATTATCACTCCTAAAGATGTTGTAATTGCTATTTCTCAATCAGGAGAAACTGCTGATACTTTAGCCGCTATTAAATTAGCTAAATCTAAAGGAGCTTTTGTATTCGGTGTTTGTAATGTTGTTGGTTCTTCAATTGCAAGAGAAACGCATGCAGGTGCTTACACACATGCCGGTCCAGAAATTGGGGTTGCATCAACAAAAGCATTTACTACACAAATTACTGTTTTAACGTTAATATCATTAAAACTTGCACAAGCTAAAGGAACTCTTTCTAAAACAGCTGTAAATACCTATTTACAAACAATGCAGCAAATTCCTGCACAAGTGGAACAGTTATTAAAAATTGATCCAATTGTTAAGGATATTGCGGATCATTACAAGGAAGCAACAAACTGCTTGTATTTAGGACGTGGATTCAACTTCCCTGTAGCACTTGAAGGAGCCTTGAAACTTAAAGAAATATCTTACATTCATGCAGAAGGATATCCTGCTGCTGAAATGAAACATGGACCTATTGCATTAATCGACGAAAACATGCCTGTTTTCGTTATTGCAACCAGAAAAGGACATTACGAGAAAGTTGTAAGCAACATTCAAGAAATCAAATCTAGAAGTGGTAAAATTATTGCCATTGTTACCGAAGGTGATGAAACTGTAAAAGAAATTGCGGATCACGTAATTGAAATTCCAGAAACGGAAGAAGCGTTAACACCTTTATTGACTACAATTCCATTACAGTTATTATCTTATCATATCGCTGTTATGTTAGGTAAAAACGTAGATCAGCCAAGAAATTTAGCTAAATCCGTGACTGTGGAATAACTAAAGGTTAGAAAAATATATAATTAAAAAAGCCAGCTTCAATAAGCTGGCTTTTTTAATTCTTTTTAAGACTCACAAACACTGGAAAATGATCCGAGAAACCTCCTCTATACCAAGGCCCAATATATGTTCTAAACGGGGCTCCTTTATGTTTACCTTTTCTGGTAGTTAGCCAAGGTTTATTAAATATCTCAGCTCCTAAAAACTTATGGCTTGTGTCTTTTGATTTAAAATTATTAGATAAGATAATTTGATCAAACAAATGCCATTCCTTTTTAAATGTTAATGTTCCCAAACCGTTTTGATACATCGATAACATTGGATTAAAGAAGTCCGTTGTTACCAAATGATCTTTAACGCTCTCAGAAGTTGGATTATCATTAAAATCTCCCATGATTATAATTTTCGCATCAGGATCTTTACTTCTTATTTTATCAACCGCTTCTTTTACTACATCCGCCGCTTTGATTCGTTTAGGTCTAGATTCTAATTCACCCTCTCTTCTTGACGGCCAATGATTCACTATGATATGCACCAATTCGTCATCCATGAAACCAGAAACTAATAATACATCTCTTGTATGATCAAAATTTCCATTCTCGTCCAAAAAATTAAATTGTATTCTATCCGTAGTAACGGGATCAAAAAAACGATCGCGATATAATAAAGCAGTATCAATTCCTCTTTCATCATTAGATTCAAAATGAACATAACGATAACCACAGTTTTGTAAATCCTTTTGATTCACCAAATCGTCTAATACTCTCGTGTTTTCAACTTCTGCTAAACCAACTAAAACAGGTGTTTCTGAAGACTTCTTTTTGCCAATTTGCGATATCACATAGCTAATCTTTTTTAATTTGCTATAATACCTCTTATAATTCCAATTTCTTTCCCCTCTGGGAGTATATTTATCATCGTTGGTGTTTGGATCGTCAACCGTATCAAACAAGTTCTCCACATTATAAAATGCCACCGTCAAAATTTCGTCTCTAGTATAACTCATAAGTTGACAAATATAGCAACTAAAAACGCAACCATTTGGTTGCGTTCTTTCTTATATCGTTTCCCCTAATTCTTTTAACTTAGAAGTGTTTTCTGCCAGCATTAATTCATCAATGATTTTCTGAATATCACCATTTACAATATTCTGTAAATCGTATAATGTTAATCCAATTCTATGATCAGTAACACGGCCTTGAGGATAATTATACGTTCTAATTTTTGCTGAACGATCTCCTGAAGTAACCATAGAACCACGTTTAGCTGCATCTTCAGCCTGTTTTTTAGCCAATTCTAAATCATACAATCTAGAACGTAAAACTTTAAATGCTTTTTCCTTATTCTTATGTTGAGACTTTTGGTCTTGACATTGCGCCACTAATCCTGTTGGAATATGCGTTAAACGCACTGCAGAATAAGTAGTGTTCACAGATTGTCCTCCCGGACCTGAAGAACAGAAAAAGTCAATACGTACATCTTTAGGATTAATTTCTACATCAAACTCTTCAGCTTCTGGAAACACCATACACGTAGCCGCCGATGTATGAACTCTACCTTGAGTTTCGGTTTGTGGAACACGTTGCACACGGTGAACACCTGCTTCAAACTTTAAGGTTCCATAAACATCCTCTCCTGAAACTTCAAATTGGATTTCTTTAAATCCTCCATTAGTTCCTTCACTGTAATCCACGACAGAAACTTTCCATCCTTTTCCTTCACAATACTTAGAGTACATTCTAAATAAATCACCAGCAAAGATACTCGCTTCATCACCACCCGTACCAGCACGTAACTCTACAACAGCATTCTTACCATCTTCTGGATCTCTTGGAATTAACAAGAACTTTATTTCCTCTTCTAATACAGGAATTCTTTCCTTTGCTTCATCCATTTCCATTTTAGCCATTTCAACCATTTCTGCATCACTTCCGTCAGCAATGATTTCCTTAGCTTCATCAATATTGTTTAAAAGCGTTTGGTACTCATCCGCTTTCTTCACAACCTTACCTAAATCCTTGTATTCTTTATTCAATTGAACGTAACGCTTCTGATCAGAAATAATATCCGGTTGTATTATTAAATCTGAAACCTCATCGTAACGTTGTTTTACTATCTGTAATTTATCTAGCATTATTCTCTTCGTTGGAGTGCGAATTTACGAATTTCCTTTAAATTTGTGGAACTGAATATCAGTCTATGACCTAAAAATTCAACTCATGCGAATAATTCTTTTGTTTTTACTAACTTCATTATGCTTCAGTTGTAATCCTGAGCCTATAAAACCTAACTTTTTAATAGGAAAATGGAAACGAATTAATGAAGATTCAACTAAAACAACTTATGAGTTTTGGAAACCAAATTTTAATGGTATTGGTTTCACTTTACAACAGCAAGACACAATTTTTAAGGAGAACCTGAGCATAGTTACTAAAAACGGGACCTCTTACTTTCAAGTAACTGGAGTTAATCAGCAACCAACTCTATTTGAAATTAAAGATGCAACTGAAAATTCCATTAAATGCGTAAACAACAACAACGAATTCCCGAAGGAAATTTCATATTGGATGGAGGAAGGCTATTTAAAAGCGAAAGTAGCTAATGAGGAATTTGCGATTGATTTTGTTTTTGAGAAAATGGAATAATCTCCTGTGTTTAGTTGATTTTACAATTGTTTTGCATTCATTTGACACTTTTGACATCGTGTAAAAATAGTTTTACCTCAAACTTAAATTTATTAGAAATGAGGAAAATTATTTTATCAACAATCATCACATTCTTATCTTTTTTTCAAGCTTTATCGCAAGAAAAACTACCAATTAATACTGAAACTAGCACAATAAAATGGATTGGTGAACTAACTTTTCATTTTGGCGGTCATGATGGTTTTATTGAATTTGAAGAAGGCTACTTTATCAAAGAAGATGATGTAATTACCGGCGGTGAATTTACCATTGACATGAATTCCATGACGAATTCTGACATAAAAGAAGAAGAAGGCAAAAAAGGTCTTATCGATCATTTGAAAGATCCTGATTTTTTTAATGTTGCATCTTACCCAAAAGCAAAACTAAAAATAATAGCTGTTGAATATTTCGATGATAATAATGTTCGAATTTATGCTAACATGACCATTAAAGAAGTAACAAAAAAAATAAACTTCAACGCTAAGTTTAACTATGAAGAAAAGACTATGTTTACCAAATTCAAAATTGATAGACGCGCGTTTAATGTGAATTATAAAAGTAAATTCAAAAATGGTGCAATTTCCGATGCTATCGGTTTTGAAGTAAAAATACAACTGAAATAATGATACAGAAACTATTCACCTTCTTTCTTTTTTTTCAATTTTTATTTGTTTTCTCTCAAGACTCTGATAAGAAAATATTTAAAAATCCATATAAATGGAAAAATGAGATTATCGATTTCCCTGTGAAATGGGCACCAAAATTTAATCTCAGAGGTCACGAAGAAATATTATTTAGTCCGAATTGGTCTAAACCTGAAAATCCACAATTTTGGACACTTCTAATCGCTTGGGAAATTACGACGGAAGAAAAAATTGGATTAAATGAAATTAGAAAAAACTTATTTGGTTATTTCGACGGTTTAATGAAACCTAATCATTGGTCAAAAGAATTTCCTGAACCGGTTTTGAATCTAGAACTAAAGAAGGAAGGTTTTTTTGGTAAAATGACATTTTTCGATGGTTTTCATACCGGAAAAATGGTGACGGTAAATATCATAGGAAATCAAATAGTAAAAAAGAAAGATAATGTAGCAATAATCTATTTTAAACTATCGCCTAAAGAAATTAACCATGTAATTTGGAAAAAACTAAATACAATAGAAATACTAGATCAATAAAAAAAGCCTTAGAAAAATCTAAGGCTTTTTAATTATAACTATTTTTTAGTATTCAAAAGTACCGTACTCACTTTTAATCGTAAGCTTTTTTGTCTCAGCCTCTTCAACTCTACCGATAATCTTCGCATCTACATTGAAAGATTTTGAAATGGAAATGATTTCTTCGGCAACTTCCGGAGAAACATATAATTCCATTCTATGTCCGCAATTAAATACTTGGTACATTTCTTTCCAATCTGTTTTAGACTGCTCTTGAATTAATTTGAACAATGGCGGAATTTCAAACATATTATCTTTAATAACATGTACATTGTCTACAAAGTGTAATATTTTAGTTTGTGCACCACCCGAACAATGTACCATTCCATGTATTTCCTCTGAACTATACTTCGATAATATAGCTTTTATGATTGGGGCGTATGTTCGTGTTGGAGATAAAACTAACTTTCCAGCATCAATTGGAGAATTTTCTACTTCATCAGTTAACTTCACATTTCCAGAATATACCAAATCACTCGGTACGGCTGCGTCAAAACTTTCAGGATATTTATCCGCTAAATATTTATTGAATACATCATGACGTGCAGAAGTTAAACCGTTACTTCCCATTCCTCCGTTGTATTCTTTTTCGTACGTTGCTCGACCGAAAGACTCTAATCCTACGATTACATCACCTGGTATAATGTTAGCATTATCGATAACATCTGCCCTTTTCATTCTGGCTGTTACAGTGGAATCAACAATAATTGTTCTTACTAAATCTCCCACATCAGCAGTTTCTCCCCCTGTAGAATGAATGGTAACGCCAAATCCTTTTAGCTCTTCAATTAATTCTTCAGTCCCATTAATAATTGCAGAAATTACTTCACCAGGAATTAGGTTTTTATTTCTTCCAATAGTAGAGGAAAGCATGATATTATCGGTAGCACCCACACACAATAAATCATCAATATTCATGATTAACGCGTCTTGTGCTATTCCCTTCCATACGGAAACATCTCCTGTTTCTTTCCAATACATGTACGCTAAGGATGACTTCGTTCCTGCACCATCAGCATGCATAATTAAACAATGCTCATCATCATTTGTTAAGTAATCAGGAACAATTTTACAAAAGGCCTTTGGAAACAAACCTTTATCAATATTTTTAATTGCATTATGCACATCTTCCTTAGAAGCAGAAACTCCTCGTTGCGCATATCTTTTAGAAACTTCTTGACTCATTATATTGTGTTGTTGTTGGTCACAAAATTACTTTAAAAGGTAAGACTACCAAAGTAATTCTCTGTTATTTACTTCTTCGTTCATATATTACTGTATCTCTCCAAACTCCATTTAACTGAGCAATTCTTTCCCTGTATCCAACTTTTCTGAATCCAAACTTCTCATGAAGCCGAACACTTCCCGTATTTTCAGGAAATAAACTTGAATGTAAGGTCCATATTCCATTCTCTTCAGAAGATTCTATTAATCTTTCCATTAATAATGAACCAACACCTTTACCCAACTCATTCAGCCTAATATAAATACTTACTTCAGCAACACCACGATATTCAAATCGTTTAGATACAGGAGCTAAAGAACACCAACCTATTACATTCTTTTCGCCCATCATAATAAATCTGCCAAAATCATGACAATAAGAATTCCATGAATTCCAATCAGGAACTTCAGTTCTAAAAGTTGCATTTCCTGTGAGAATGCCCTCTTTAAAAATTTCAGCCACTTGTGCCCAATGTTCCTTTTTAAGTAGTAGTATTTCCAAAATAAATTATTTGGTGAATAATAACTCTCTGTATTTCGTTAATGGCCACAAATTATCATCAACTAATAGTTCTAATTTATCAACATGATATCTGATATCTTCCAAGTAAGGCTTCACTTTATTACAATAAGCATCTGCATTTTTTTGACCTTTAAACTTATTCGCTTTTTTACGCTCATTAGTCATTTCTTCAATTTTGGAATTTATTTCCGCAATATGATTTGATATCCTCTTTATCAAATCGATTTGTTCTGAAGCATACTGTTGAAATTCTTTACCGAAAATTTCTTTAAGACCTTTTACATTTTCGATAAGAGTATTTTGATATTGAATTACGGTTGGAATAACATGGTTTCTAGAAATATCACCTAAAACTCTACTTTCAATCTGAATACGTTTTGCATACTCTTCTAATTCTATTTCATGTCGAGCTTCAACTTCAATTTTATTCATTACTCCCATCTCTTCAAAAAGCTCAATATTCTTTTTTGAAATTTTTGCTTTTAAAGCCTCAGGAGTTGTTTTATGATTACTTAAACCTCTTTTCTTTGCTTCTTTTTCCCAAGGTTCACCATAACCATCTCCTTCAAAACGAATTTTTTTAGAGGCTTTTATGTATTCCCTTAATACATTGAATACAGCTTCATCTTTTTTCAATCCTTTCGAATCGATTAAAGCATCTACCTCTTTCTTAAAATCTTTCAACTGTTTTGCAATAATCGTATTCAGTACGGTCATTGGACCTGCACAATTTGACCAAGAACCTACAGCTCTTAACTCAAACTTATTTCCTGTGAATGCAAATGGCGAAGTTCTGTTTCTATCAGTGTTGTCCAATAAGATTTCTGGAATTTTCCCTACAATATTTAACTTCAGGTCTGTTTTTTCCTGAGGAGATAATTTTCCTTTGGTTACATTTTCTAACTCATCAAGAACTTCGGACAATTGAGAACCAATAAATACGGAAATAATTGCCGGTGGAGCTTCGTTTGCTCCTAATCTATGATCATTGCTTGCACTTGCAATAGAAGCTCTAATTAATTCTTCATAATCATGAACCGCCTTAATTGTATTCACAAAAAATGTCAAGAATTGCAAGTTTTTCATTGGAGTTTTCCCTGGACTTAGAAGATTCACTCCAGTATTTGTACTTAAACTCCAATTGTTATGCTTCCCTGAACCATTTATTCCTTTAAAAGGTTTTTCATGAAACAACACCTTAAAATTATGACGTTGAGAAACCTTCTCCATTAAATCCATTAATAAAGAATTATGATCTACAGCCAAATTCGCTTCTTCAAATATGGGCGCTACTTCAAATTGATTTGGAGCAACTTCATTATGTCTTGTTTTCACGGGAATACCTAAAAGCATGCATTCTTGTTCAAGATCTCTCATGAAGTTCATAATACGTGTTGGAATCGAGCCAAAGTAATGATCTTCTAACTGCTGGCCTTTGGCAGAAGAATGACCTAATAGGGTTCTTCCCGTCATCATTATATCCGGTCTAGATGCTGCAAGTGCTTTATCTATTAAAAAATATTCTTGTTCCCATCCTAGAGTTGCTGTAACTTTCGTAACGTTTTTATCAAAATATTTACAAACTGCTGTGGCAGACTCATCGATTGCCTGTAATGCCCTCAGAAGCGGCGCTTTATTATCTAGCGCTTCACCAGTATAAGCAACAAAAACAGTGGGAATACATAAAGTAGTTCCATATATAAAGGCTGTTGAAGTTGGATCCCAAGCGGTATATCCTCTTGCTTCAAAAGTATTTCTAATTCCACCATTGGGAAACGAAGAAGCATCTGGTTCTTGTTGTACTAATTTACCACCATCAAATAACTCCATTGCATCACCTTCACCAATAGTTTCAAAAAAAGCATCGTGCTTTTCAGCAGTTGCTCCTGTAAGTGGTTGAAACCAGTGAGTATAGTGCGTTGCTCCTTTTGATAACGCCCAATTTTTCATACTAACAGCAATTTGATCTGCTATACTTCTATCAATCTTATGTCCAAACTCTACTGCATCCTTAACGCTTTTATAAGCATCCTTTGTCATATACTGAAGCATCGCTTTGTCATTAAAAACATACTCAGAAAACAAATCAGAACGCTTCTTACTTTCATCAACTTGAATTGATTTCCTGTTTAATGTTTCTTGAAGAGCATTAAATCTAATTGTCGCCATTATTAAAATTTTTAAGCAAAAATAAAATTAATACCCCAAAAAAACAGGGGTAAAATTATAATTTTATTAAAATCAGTTCATTTGCCCCTAAAAAATTTGGGGGTAATTAAAAAAATATTCATTTTTGCATCATAAACTAATTAACGATAAAAAAATCATGGCTAAGTCAAAATTAGAGTACATTTGGTTAGATGGATATCATCCAACTCAAAACATGCGTAGTAAAACTAAAGTTGTAGAAGATTTTAGTGGAAAATTAGAGGACTGTCCAATTTGGTCTTTCGATGGTTCTTCAACAAAACAAGCTGAAGGTGGAGACTCAGATTGTTTATTAAAGCCAGTTGCTATTTATCCAGATCCAGCGCGTAAAAATGGTTTTTTAGTAATGACTGAAGTTTTAAATGCTGATGGAACTGCTCATGTATCTAACGCAAGAGCTGCTATTGATGACAATGACAATGATTTTTGGTTTGGATTTGAGCAAGAGTATTTCATTATGGACACTCACACTCAATTACCTTTAGGTTTCCCAATTGGTGGTTACCCTGGACCTCAAGGAATGTACTACTGTTCTGTAGGAGGAAAAAACACTCATGGTCGTGATTTCGTTGAAGAGCATGCTGATTTATGTATCGCAGCTGGTTTAAACTTTGAAGGAATTAACCAAGAGGTTGCTTCTGGACAATGGGAATTCCAATTATTCGCTAAAGGTGCAAAGAAAGCTGGTGATGAAATTTGGGTAGCTCGTTACCTATTAGATAGATTAACTGAAAAGTATGGATACTATATTGAGTACCATCCAAAACCAGTAAAAGGGGACTGGAATGGATCGGGTATGCATGCTAACTTTTCAAATACATTATTAAGAACTTGCGGAAGTCAAGAAACTTATGAAAAAGTTTGTGAAGCATTTAGACCTGTAACTAAAGAACACATTGAGGTATACGGAGAGTATAACGATCAACGTTTAACAGGACTACACGAAACTGCTTCAATAAACGACTTTAGTTATGGTGTTTCAGATAGAGGAGCTTCTATTAGGATTCCAATTATCACTGTAGAGAAAGGATGGAAAGGATGGTTAGAAGATCGTCGTCCAGCTTCAAATGCAGACCCATATAAAGTTGCAGGAAGAATTGTCGAAACAGTAAAAAATGCAAAAATTTAAATCTTAGGATTTATTTAATTAACATTGTTTCTAAGCTCACCGAAAGGTGGGCTTTTTTTATGCAAAAGAAACTAAATAGATAAATAATACGTACGCCAGAAAAAGAACAATTCCTTTGACTCTATTAAGGTTAAACTGTTTAGGCAGAAAAACTAGAGGTAAAATTACAAAAGCAAAACCGAGCATCCAGAATATATCTCTATCTAAAATTTGAGGCTCAGTTACTGGAATATCTTTAATCAAAGAAGTTAACCCTAAAACCGAAGCGATATTAAAAATATTAGAACCAATTAAATTCCCGAGCGAAATAGCCTTTTCCCCTTTTACAGCAGCAATAACTGAAGCCGCTAATTCTGGAACACTTGTTCCTATTGCAATCATTGTAATTGATATTACACCTTCACTTACACCAACACTTTTAGCAAGCGTTTTTGCTCCATCTACCAAAAACTCTGAACCAAAATACAATGCTAAACCACCAATAGCAAGCCAACCCAAGATTTTACCATAACCAACTGTCGCCAACTTATCATCTACCTCATCACTTTCCTCCTCCTCTTTAGTTGACTTAATCAATACAACAAGAAAAACGATTAGACCTAAAAATAAACTTAAACCTTCTATTCTAGTTAATAACCCATCATTCTGCAAGAAATAGAATAAAACAAGAGAAAAAGCCATCATTACAGGCCAATTAAGCTTATAAAAATCTTTACTCACCATAATAGGACCGATAATCGCCGTAATCCCTAAAACCAACCCAAGATTAGCTATGTTCGAACCTATAACATTATTTAAAGCGATAGCTGGAGATCCATCCATAGCTGCTTGTAAACTCACCAAAAGTTCTGGAGCCGAAGTAGCAAATGAAACAACTGTCATTCCAATCACCATTTTAGAAATATTCAGCTTAAAGGAAAGACCAACAGATGATCTCACCAAAAACTCCCCACCAACCACTAATAAGAATAATCCTAAAATAATGTAAGCAATACTCATGTATAAAATTTTTTACGAATATAGCAATATTTACTACTGTCACAAATGACGAATCTCAACGATAAAAAGGTCAAAAAAAACTCAAAACACAACGACCAATTTTCTTGCTCTGAAAAGCCAACTAAAAAATCAAAACTCCAAAATCACACAAATTCGAGGTAAAATTTCCTTTGCTTTTCCAAAACAAACAAAAATCACCCTTTATTTCATAACAATATTTGAAAAAAAGGTGAAATAAGATTACAATTAATAACAATAAACAAGGAACCATTATTGTAAATTGAAACAAATTTAACTTTTTTGACTTCATATGTAAATTTAATTTGATTAAATCACTCTAAAAAGTTTGGAACTCGATTTTCTTTCCTCATATATTTAGAAAACAATTTCGAAATTGAACTAATTACTAACATCAAAACAAACTAAAAAATGATCGTATTTATATTAAAATTAACCGTTGCTTTAACTGAGTTTTTATGCAGTTTAGTTCAATTAATATTTTAATAACAACAACTATAAAGACAAAAAACTAACGCTATTTGAAAAATCACAACACATCAATTACTAGAATATAAACTATGAAGAAAAAAACGAACTAGAAAAAGAGTAAGTGCTATAAAAGAAGAGAATATTTTAAAAATTGCTAGAAAAAGAAACGCTATGAAAATAAAAGAATCCCCGTAAGCGGGAATTGCTTGAAAAAGAAAAAACTCTATTAACAACTATTAATAGAACTAACACGACGAAGGGAGAATTTGCGAAAAATCATTTTAAACCATTATCCAGTGGAAAAAATGACAAAAAGAAACAACAGAAAGAGAAACAAAGAAAAAGTAACATGAAGTGGTGAGCCGCTAACTCACCACTTTAATTCATTTTTCATTATATTTGATAATATCAGTCAATAATGAAAAAACTAATTTTTAAGGCATTAGCCAGGATCAACAAAACTGTTTTACCATCGTTTACGAAAAAACAGTTAGACATTTCTAAAGCATCCAAAATTCAATTGGCCATAATTGGATGGAGAGCTTTTGTAACAATGAATTCTTTAGATTAATTTAAAACCTTGTATTATGAGTGGTTATATCAAGTTATTTTCGGGTACATCTATTTTAGTAAATAGATTAGCTTACATTTTAGATGAGATAGGTATTGCATCTATTGTTAAGGACAATCAGGAATCAGGTAGATTAGCGGGTTTTGGAACCTTAGGTCAATCTGTTGATTTATTAATTAATGAAGGAGATTACGATAAAGCGAAAGATTCTTTTGAAAATTTTCAGAAAGAAATTTCCAAATAGTTTTAGTATTTAAAAAAATGATTTATATTTGCATCCGCAAAAACGGCCTCGTAGCATAACTGAATAGTGCACTTGATTACGGCTCAAGAGGTTGCAGGTTTGAATCCTGCCGAGGTCACAAAGTCTTTATCATCAAATGGTAAAGACTTTTTTTAGTTATAAATAACCCTAAACATTACATTAGGAGTAAACCCTAGAGAAACTGTATCTGTTGTTCCTAAAACAGTGTTAGAGTTTTGATCACTTGTTAAGAAGAAACTACGCTGTAATTTATTACTTCTGTCAAAAATATTTAAGAAAGAAACCCCTAACTTCCCTTTCCACTTCCTATTTTTTGAAATATTGAATTGATAGGTTGATGAGAAATCTAATCTTTGGTAATTATCTAATCTTCTTGCATTAATATCTCCAAAGAAAAACTCTTGAACACCATTGTTGTTTCGCTCAAGAACCTCTGTAAAAGGAATTCCCGTTCTGTACACCCAACCTAAAGAAAAATCAAAACTTCCCACCTTGTAATTGTGAGACCATCGTAAGCGATTTGTAATGTCATTATTTCCTGAAAACGGATCACCATTATTGGTTCTAGGAAAAGTAAATTTAGTATCTCCAAACCCATAACTAATCCAAGTAGTATAATCCCCAAACCTCTTTTTCACCAATAAGTTTATCCCTTTAGAAGTACTTGATCCATTAGCTATGATATTCGTGTTTGTACCAACACTTTGCCCGAGAGAAGTTAACCCATCTATCTTTTTGTGAAATGCATTCACATCAATCATCCAATTATCTTTTCTAAACACAAATCCCCCAGAAAACTGATCAGACTTTAAAATTGGAATTTCATTTTTATTAGATAAACTCCAAACATAATTTTCTAATCCGAAGTCGTTTGTAGAAAACTCTATAATTTGACTTATGTTTTGTTGCTTTTTCTCATAAGAAAAATTTGTCCAGAAATTAGGAAAAACTTTAAACTGAGTATACAATCTAGGAGTAACAAAAAATACTTTTTCCAATGAAAAATAGGTGTTTCTTAAACCGATTCGAATATTAATCTTATCCTCCTTTTCGTAAACGTAATTACTATACAACGCATAAATGGTACTTGAGCTTGCTTCCTCTATGTTATAATTACTTTCTGGAGAAAAAGAATATGTTCTCCCCAAATTATAAGACACATCATTATTAATCAATTCAAAACCATAACCTATTTGATGATTCTTTCTAAATTGATTATTTAGTTCAGTTTTAAAACTAAACTCCTTAATTGAATTCTTTTTAACCGATCCTTGAGTAAACATAGGATCTACATTTTGCTCTCCATTAAACTTATAATCTAACTCATAATCAGAAAAATATAAAGTAGTCTTTTGAGACAATTTATCATTCCATTTTCTTGACCAATTCGTTCCAAAACCAAAATTCTTTACATCCAAACGATCATTCTGTAAAAAAGAACCATCACTTAATCCAAACGAATAATTTAACTTATTACTTACAAATAGTTGATGCATCATTAATTGATCCTTTTCTCCGATGTCAAAAATCAATTTTGTATTAAAATCTTGAAAATAGAAGTTATTATCCTTATCGAAAACCTGATCCACATCACTCTTTTCATTCTGATCAATAATAGTATTCTGAAAGACTTTCTTCGCTAAACTTCGAAAAGTTGAGGTTTCCACGATATCAGACAAAGAACGTCTTCCAGATATAAGTATCGAAGCTTTATCCCATAATGGCATTTGCAAATAAGCATCCGCATGAGTTAGGTTTGTTCCAAAACTAGCTTTTGTTTCTTTTGCAACTTCTGATTTTGTTCTGATATCAATTACTCCAGACACATGGTTTCCGTATTGCGCTCCTACTCCATCACTTAAAACATTAACCTCATCAATAATATAAGGGTTAAATGCTGAAATCATTCCAAAGAAATGCGCAGGGTTATAAACACGAATTCCATCAAAAAGAACCAAATTTTGGTCCGGCGTTCCACCACGTATATGCAATCCAGAAGAAGTTTCATTTGGACTAGCTATTCCTGGTAACAACTGGATACTTTGTAAAACATCAGGCTCAGTTAAGCCTGGAAGAATATCACGTTGTTGAGGACGAATTCCAATAGAGCCATCCTTGTTTTTTGTAATTCCATTTACTAAATAACTCGTTATTAAAACCTCGTCTAATTCTGCTGAATACTCTTCAATCTCATAAGTATTACAGTGTTTAGCATTAGAAGACAAAACCTTCTCTCTAAAGGTTTTATAGCCTGAATAAGCAATAAAAAAACTATCACCTTCTTTAATTCCTCTCAATTCAAAATATCCGTTCGAATCGGAAATAGACCCAACCTTTTTCTCAGAATTATAAATACTTACTCCTTCAATAGGTTTTTTTGAAAATCTATCTTTAACATAACCACATAAAAAACGATTATTTTTCGGACTTTTCTCTAGAATTAAAAAGTAACGACTTGTAGCTTTTTTAAAAATTAGTTTTGTTTGTTTCTCTAGGTTTTGTAGAATTAGATCTAAAGCAACTTCGTAGTCTTTTACAAGAACTTTCTTATTTGCAACTACTTCATCCGAATAAGAAAACTTTATATCATGAACCTCTTCGACTTTAGCTAGCACTAACTTCAAAGGAATTTTATCTTCTTTTATTTGGGAATTAATACTGTTTGTTAACAGAAAAAAGAAGAAGAAAAAATTTACACAATTCTGCTTTAAACTCATTTATTCTTTAACGAGTGTAATTCTACTTTTATCTACAATTGTAGCTTTAATTTTTAAAGGTTGAAATACAGTCTCTAAAGCAATGTGTAAGCTTTCGTGCGTAAATGCACCGGTAAATTTATTTTCTGAATTTATTTTAGATGCATCAATTTGAACGCTGTATTGATTTTCAATTGCCTCAACAACGTATTTCAAAGGGATACTAACAAAAGAACTTTCTCCATTCTTCCAAGTAGGTTCATTATCTTTAAATTCCCATTCTTCCGAAATTCCGTTAATATTTCTATATGCCTTCCCTTGGGTTAAAAATATCACTTTTTTTTCAGAATCTACTTTAACTTTTCCTTCATAACAACTAACTTCTATTAAATCATCATTAGTAGTTACATTAAATTGCGTACCTAAAACAGTTACAGACCCCTTATCGGTACTCACCACAAAGTCACTTCCCTTTTGTACTTTAAAAAATGCTTCACCTTTAAGTTCTATCATTCTATTGGTACTCCAAGTTGACTCATTGAAAGAAATTTCTGATTTAGAATTTAATAAAACCTCTGAACCATCAGGTAAATTGACAGCCATTTGCTCTCCATAGTTTGTTGTGTATGTAGTTCCAGAATTAAATAATTGAAATACGGTAAATAAAATTGCGATCGAAGCCGCAACTCCTATAGATAATTTGGTGTACAAGTTTCTAACTTTACCCTTTTTAGGTTCAGAAATTTCTTTCTGAACTCTTGAGTAAAGTTTCTCTTTGTTATATTTTGGAACAACTAACTCTTCTGACTTCATTGCTATTCTTTGATACAATGCATAATCTGGATGGTTTTTAAACTCATCCAACTCAGAATCATTTAGTTGATTATTTAACCAACGTGATAAAAAAGTATCATCGAATTCTTTCTTCATGATTAAAGCTTTCTACTTTTATTAAAAAACAGTTTACTAACAAATTACCCTACTTTTAAAGTAACTCTATTTTCTCTCTTAAGCTTTTTAAAGCCAAAGACATTCTTTTTTCCACAGCTTTAACAGAAACACCAACAATCTCGGCAATCTCAGTATAAGTTTTTTTATCAATTCTGTTCAACAAAAATACTTCTCTTTGTTTTTCAGATAAATCAGCAATTGCGTCTTGCAATTTCTTCATAAATTCTTTTTCTTCTAAAATAAATTCTGGTGTTTCACTGGTGTATTGTTTTGGTGTTTGCTTTTGATGATTTAAAACAACTTTTTTATGAGCAACAACATTTAAAAACAAGTTACTTCCAACGGTAAATAAAAAAGACTTAGCCTTTAACACAGAAACTTTAGCACAACTTTTCCAAAGTTTTACGAAACTTTCTTGTACCAAATCTTCAGCCATATCCATATCGCCTGACTTATAGTACAAGTAATTCCTTAACCCTTCAGAATGAGCGTCAAAAACTTTTTCGAACACCTTTGGTTCACAAATTGACTCTTCGTGCTTCATAGAAGGCAAACTTAATTTTTTTTTCTTAAAAAGTAGGGTATTTTTCACGAAGTCTGTTTCATAGCCATATAAAGCGAGACTAATACCCCCCATGTATGAATATTTAAATCTTCAACAATTCAATTCGATAATTACATGAAAACAATCGCTCTTATATGAATAATCCTAACCTAAGGAGCTGCCCCATCAATAGTTTAATTACTCCAGCTTCTTAGGTTTCCCAAAAACTATTTTTAAAATGAAAAGATTTCTAATTTTATTTACCACTCTTTTTTTACATCAACTCACTATTTCATCACAGGAAGATAATTGGAGAACTGCTCCCTTATCACAAGGAAGTAATTTTTATTCAATTGTAAAAACGAACAAAAAATCACTTGAAAATGTACGTAATCGTACAGACAGAAAAAGTAAAAAAGAAATAAAACAATTTGAAAGGTGGACAAACTTTTGGCAAGATAGAATTTTACCTGATGGTTCTTTCGTTCCTGCTTCTCACAATTATAATGAATGGAATAAAGAAAATGAACGTCATGCTACTTTAGAAAAAAGTTCGACCTCATGGAACTTGGTTGGACCAGTTAAATTACCGACTTCCTCTATTTCTTTTTACCCAGGAATGGGACGTATAAACACAGTTGCTTTTAACGGATCAGATGTAACAACTATGTATGTTGGAACTCCTGGAGGAGGCGTTTGGAAGACAACAAATCGAGGAAAAACATGGACAGCTAAAGGAGACAACTTCCCAAACATGGGAGTTTCCGATATTGTTATTGATCCAACAAATACAGATATTTTATACCTAGCAACTGGTGACTGGGATGGTGTTCAAAATCGATCATTAGGTGTTTTGAAATCAACTGATGCTGGAGAAACATGGAACTTAACAGGTTTGACTTTTACATTAGGACAGAATAACCGAATCAGCAAATTACTAATAGATCCAAATAACACAAATACTATTTTCGCAACAACAGTTAATAGCATTAAAAAATCAGATGATGGCGGGGTTACTTGGAACGATGTTTTCACTCAAACTGGAGCAACGTTTAACGATATTCAGTATAAGATAGGAAGCAGCAGAACAATGTATGCTACTTCTAATTTTGGAAGATTTTACATCTCAAAAGATAACGGTAAAACATGGCAAGCTGCGTCAAATGTTACAGCAGGGAGACTTGATTTTGCACTAACAGCTAATAATCCTAATTTAATTGTAACTGTTGACAGAAATGGTGTAATTCGACGTTCAACGGATGACGGTTCAAACTGGACAACAGTCTCAACTATTAACCGATTCGAATCTCAAGGTGGCTATAATATCGCAATAGCAATTTCTCCAATTGATGAAAACTTAATTCTAGTAGGAGGAATCGAAGGATGGAGATCTAAAAACGGAGGTACTTCTTGGGAACAATACCTTGATGGGTATTGGGTAAATGGAAAACCATACTTTTATGTTCATTCAGATCACCACGACATTAAATTTGTTCCCGGAACCAACATAGCTTTCTCAACAAATGATGGTGGTATCTTTAGAGGAGATGCTTCAAAAGATATTCCTTGGTCAGATTTATCTGAAGGAATTGCTATCACTCAATATTATAACGTTTCTGGAACTCCTCAAAATGCAGGAAAATTAATAATGGGCGCTCAGGATAACGACATAGCTGTTTACGATGGAACAACGTTTAAAGGTGAAAACCCAGGTAGTGATGGTGTTGAAGGATTATGGGACTATTCGAATTCAAATATTGCTTGGACTTGTAGCCAAGCAGGAATACTAAGAAGAACCTTAAACGGCTTCACAACTTCAACTCAAAGGTTATCCACTCCATCAGGAGCACCATTTGTATGGGAGCTTGAAATTCACCCGACCGACCCTAAAACTATTTTCGGAGGTTTTGGAGATATATACAAATCAACAGATAGAGGAAATACATGGACAAACTTAAATTCTGGTGTTGGATCTATAGAATTTATATCTATTGCCCCATCTAATCCAAACGTAATTTATGTTTCTGGTGGTTTAGGAGTAAAAAGAACTACTAACGGCGGATCAACTTGGACAAACATTACTACTCCAACATTTGGACGAGTTAAAAGTATTGAAGTTCATCCAACAAATCCACAAGAAGTTTACATAGCCTATTCTGGTTACGGAAGCGGAAAAGTATATAAATCAACCAATTCAGGAAGTTCTTGGACAAACATTACTGCATCATTACCAAATATCCCAACACATAAAATAGTTTATAAAACTGGAAGCACGGATGGCGAATTATTCCTAGCAACAGATCTTGGTGTTTATTACTGGACCAACACTAAAAATGATTGGGTAAGATTAGGAACAGGATTACCTAACGTAATAGTTCATGATATTGAAATACATTATGGAACAGAGAAAATTAGAGCAGCAACATACGGAAGAGGAGTTTGGGAAGCATCAATAGAAGCTTCTGCTTTAGGAACATCTGATTTATTATTACCAGACAACTCAGTTACTGTTTATCCAAATCCAACATCGAATAAGACTTTTTCGGTGCGCATGAACGATTTAAATGGAGAAAAGAAAATAAAAATTTATAATATCATTGGTAGTGTTGTTACGAATATTAATACAACAAAGACTTCTGAAAAATTCAATCTTTCAAACTTTGCCAAAGGAATGTATATCATCAAAATTACAAACGAAGGAAAAAGTTTAACCAAAAAAATAATTTTAAAATAAATGAGAAAGTTATTTTTCATTTTTATCAGTACGATATCACTTCTTGGTTGTCAGAGCAACCTAGAAGTGGTTAGTGCTACCAAAAAAATAATCTACCCCGGAATTCAAACTCAAAAACCCTACATTAAATTTATTGTATCATTAAAAGCTTCTAAAAGAATTAATATTGATAGTGTGCTTTTTGTTGATAATGAAAAATGCTACAAGCTAAATAGGATTAATTATTTGAAAAACAGCTCTCCTATCAATAACAAACACTCTATTGAAGTACTATTCAAAGGAAACGAAGAAATGGTTTTCACTTGTAATTCCTCAAAGAATGGAACTTTAAGATTGTTTTACACTCATTCGAATATTTCAAAAGAATTAGAAATCTCCTCATTTACGACAAAAAAAGAAACCAGAAGATAAATTTAATTGATGAATTAAATTAACAATTTAATAACTAAACACTATATTCTATAAACAATAATTCATCATTCATTAAGTTATTAATAAAAAAGCTTTGTTTTGTGTATTTTTTTAAGTTTTTGTTAACTCTTATAATAATATACTATCTTTGGAAACCATTTTTTTGATTTAGTTCAAGAAATTGTAACTTAGCCTACTAAGTAATCCCCCTAAGATTAGTAAGTGTTTATAAGTTAAATACATACAAAGTTAAACCCCAATATTAGTAATATAATGAGCTCCAAAATTACCATTAAACCTAGCGGTTTTAAATATTTGATTGCGGCATTGGTCATATTGTTAATTGTTTATTCATTCAAATTAAACAGTGACTATCAAAAACTTGAAGATGCCTTTTCTGAGCAAAAAATAGAACTTCAGGCAGAACTTGATGAAATCATCGAGGACTACAAAAATGTGAACGTTAAGAATAAAGATTTATCCCAAAGACTTGTTAAAGAGATCAATAAGATTATCTTACTTCGTGATTCTATAAAAAATCTAGAGAAATCTAACTACAACTTAATTGTAAAGTATTCAAGAAAAATAGTAAAACTTGAAAGAGAAAATAGAAGACTATTTATTCAGGTAGATTCTCTAAACAAACAAAACTACGAATTACTTCAGGAGAATATTGTCGTAAAACAACAGCTGGATGAAAACGAAGAGTCTCAAAAGAATTTAATCAGAAAAAACATCTCATTACAAAAGAGACAAGCTCAATTAAAAGCTAAAGTTGATATTGCTGGTGTAATCAAAGTAAGTAATATTGTAGCTGAAGCAATGAAAGAACGAAGCAGTGGAAAATTGACAAGCACTTCACGATCAAGAAGAACAGATGCTTTTAGAGTTAAATTTGATTTACTTGCCAACCCAGTAACAACAGCTGGTAAAAAGGAAATCTTAATTCAAATTCTAGACGAAGAAAAAAAGGTTGTAGCTTCAAAAGGAAGTAAAGAAGTAAAGGACGGAACAAATGTTTTCTTTAGCGATAACATGTTCGCTAACTATGACAATAACAGACTTGGCGTAGTTTCTTTAATTTTAGTAAATAGAGATGACATTAAAAAAGGAACTTATACAATTAACGCATATGTGGATGGCACCTTCTCAGCAAGAACACAAGTAAAACTGAGATAAAATTCACAAAAAGTATATTTAAAAAAAGTGAAGAATGTAATTTCTTCACTTTTTTGTTTTTAGACTATAATTAATTCAAACCATATTATATTTTTGCAGTATTATGGCAAAACAAGAAGATCAATTTAAAAAGGTTATATCACACGCTAAGGAATACGGTTATATATTTCAATCATCTGAAATTTATGATGGTCTTAGCGCTGTTTATGATTATGCTCAGAACGGAGTCGAATTAAAAAAGAATATTAGAGATTATTGGTGGAAAGCAATGGTACAAATGAACGAAAATATCGTTGGTATTGATGCTTCCATTTTGATGCACCCAACAACCTGGAAAGCTTCAGGACACGTTGATGCATTTAATGACCCATTAATTGACAATAAGGACTCTAAAAAAAGATATAGGGCTGATGTTTTGGTTGAAGATTACTGTGCTAAAATTGAAGCTAAAATTGATAAGGAAGTAAACAAAGCTGCTAAAAGATTTGGAGACTCTTTTGATAAAGATCAGTTTTTAGCTACAAACCCAAGAGTATTGGGTTATCAAGAAAAAATCAATACTATCCTATCTCGTTTAGCTAAATCATTAGAAAATGAAGATTTAGCTGACGTAAAAGTCTTAATAGAAGAATTAGGAATAGCGGACCCTTTAACTGGATCGAAAAATTGGACGGATGTAAAGCAATTCAACTTAATGTTTGGAACTCAATTAGGAGCTTCTGCAGATAGTTCGATGAAAGTGTATTTACGTCCTGAAACAGCACAGGGTATTTTCGTAAACTTCTTAAATGTTCAAAAAACAGGAAGAATGAAAATTCCTTTTGGAATTGCACAAACAGGAAAAGCTTTTAGAAATGAAATTGTGGCAAGACAATTTATTTTTAGAATGCGTGAGTTCGAACAAATGGAAATGCAATTCTTCATCAAACCAGGAACGCAACAAGAATGGTATAAGCATTGGAAAGAAAACCGTATGAAATGGCATTTATCTCTTGGTTTAGGAAAAGATAACTACCGTTTTCATGACCACGAGAAATTAGCTCACTATGCTGATGCTGCTGCCGATATCGAATTCAAGTTTCCATTTGGATTTAAGGAATTAGAAGGAATTCACTCTCGTACTGATTTTGATTTAAAAGCGCACGAAGAGTTCTCAGGAAAGAAATTACAATATTTCGATCATGAAGAAAACAAGAGTTATGTTCCGTATGTGTTAGAGACTTCAATCGGTTTAGATCGTATGTTCTTAGCTGTTTTCTCTAATTCACTACAAGAAGAAGAACTAGATAACGGTACCACGAGAACTGTTTTAAAATTACCTGCAGTTTTAGCACCAACAAAAGCGGCTATTTTACCATTGATCAAAAAAGATGGACTTCCAGAAATCGCACGTACAATAATTGATGATTTAAAATGGGATTTCAGTGTTGCTTATGATGAGAAAGACGCAGTAGGAAGAAGATATCGTAGACAAGATGCGGCTGGAACTCCTTTCTGTATCACTGTTGATCATGATACTTTAGAAGATAACACTGTCACAATTCGTCACAGAGACACAATGGAACAAAAACGCGTTAAAATAGACGATTTGAGAGATATTATTAAAGAAGAGGTTGACATGCGTTCATGGTTAATGAAAATGTAAAATTTCCTTTTTAAATAAACTTATGAGTCCTGTTAGTAATGTATTAACAGGATTTTTATTTTTGTAACAAACAGAAACAAATGAAAACGTTAATTAAAATACTATTCGTTATCTTCTTAATTTGGATGGCAACAGGAATATATTTATTGAATATACAACACGAAAAAGCCCAAATAATTATGGGACTTGGAGTTTTATATATGTCTTTTATATTGATGCCAATCTTTATTTACCACAGATATAAAGATGGCAAATACAAAAAATATGTAATTCAAAACGAAAAGGATAAAGAATAAAAAAGGCTGGGAAAATTCCCAGCCTTTCTTTTATATAATGACAAACTACATTCTATCTAAAAGTAGGAGAATAGTTTGTTGGATGATCATCTGCATTCGCAAGTCCATCAGTTGCAGAAGTAAAGTTACTTGAATACTGAGTATCAACAGCCTCTAAAAACTTGTTAGCCATAAGCGCATATCCTCTACCCGTTAAGTGAACACCATCTAAACTGATTAATCCACCAGTAACTAAGTCTGTAGTTAACACGTAAGTATCGAACTCAAGTCCTCCAGTTGCAGCATTTTGTAAAACTACATTGAAGTCAACAAAACCTAAACCATTAGCATCAGCAACACTTTTTAAAGTAGCATTATATGAATCAGTTGCTACCTTAATATTATTTTGCTCTTGTGGAGTTAACACCCACTTATCTGCTAAAGGAACACCTACCCCATTAACTGAAGCTGGATTACTAGGATCTGCAAGTGTACCAATAAAAGATGAACTTGGTAACACTAATAAATCTTCTTGTGTTGCCTGACGTAAACTAACTAATGCTGGATTAACTAGAGTTAAATCAGTCAAATATTCGTCAACGATTACAACTGCGTTGCTTCCTTCAGCAAAACTAATTTGACGTTTATCAACTTCAGCTTGATCAAAACCAGCTTGATCCAACAAAGCAACAACTTGCGCCGGTAATAAACCAGCATTTTTTGCATTTAAAACATCTTGTAAACCTTGGTTATAAGCAGCATAAGCTTGGTTCACTCCTGCAGCTGTTGCTGCATCTAAAGGAACTGGATTATGAGGAACCGTTGTAAAATGAGCTAATGTTGTAATGTATGGAATGTTTCCAATAACACCTTCAGCACCATTAGAAGTTAAAGTTGTAACCATTTGATTTACAATACCAGCAAAAAGTGTTGGATCTGTAATATCAGCAGGCCCGTAACTAGCAGCGTTAGGGTTTCCAGTTTGATCAACTCCTGCTCCACCACCTAAAGCATAACCTAATACATCATTTCCTCCTATTTCAGAAAGCGTAAAGAAAGTTGGTGCATTAGCCATAACATCACCTAAAACAGTTGCACTTTCACTAGAAGAAATTCTAGCAAAATATGGATTTGCTTGTCCTAATGGCACAGCGTTAACACTACCATAACCTGGCGCTACAAAATGGTAACTTTTAGCTCCTGGAATACCGTAGTTATTGTTATTACTAGTTAACTTAGTAGTAACTTCAGTAGTTGGCATGGCATTTAAAACCGCAGGTCCTGCTCCATTAAAATATAATCTTGGTGCTTGAATCATTGTTCCACCAAATAATAATCCTCCAATATTATCACTCATTAATGGTTGTACAAAATCTCCACCACCTGCCATCTGAAACTTCTGGCTCATAATATTTGGAAACGAACTCTCTTGAGCCGCAATAAATAAAGCATTATCTGTGAAACCTGCACTAAATGAAGCTCCAACAGCTACGAAATTAGATAAATCTAAGTTTCCAGTTGTAAGAGCAACCTGAGGTACTTCAGGTCCTGCAATTGGGTCTAAATCATTGTTGACGTCACATCCCACTAAACCGAAAAGTGCAATTGTTAACCAACTATATTTAAATATATTTTTTTTCATCATCTATCTTATTAGTTATTAATTGTCCAAGAAATATAGTACTGAGATCCGATTGCTCCAATACCTGGTGCACTGAAATATTCTTGTCCTGTTAAGTTAGCTCCTCCTAATTTAAATACTGACTTAATTGAAGGAATCTTATAATTCACCTGAGCATCAAGAACTGTTCTGGCATCAACCATTCCATCGTGGAATGTAGATTCCCATAAGAACTCATCTTGCCATCTTACGTTGAAATTGAAACCAAAGTTTTCGAATAGGTTTGTATGACCAAACTGGAACTTAACTTTATGCTCTGGAGTATTAAATCCTGGTTCAAAATCTGGATCTGAACTTTGATCGAAATCGAACTTAGACCAAGTATAGTTTAAACCAACATTAAATCCATTAAACACTTTAGTATTTAATCCTAAAGTAGCACCATATGAACTAATATCTGCATTTGAATTTGTGTATGCATTGAATACTGTTGTATCTCCGTTTGCTAATGCAGCTTGAGCTAAAGGAACTTGAGCTCCACCTGGACCAATTGGTGCAGTATCAGAGAAATCAACATTACCATATAATGGAACAAGAACATTTTCTACAGCGATGAAATCCTCGTAATCATTATAGTAAACACTTAAATCAACACTTAATTTATTATCTCCTGTAGGAATAGCCCCACGGTAACCAACTTCATAAGCGGTAACTTTTTCTGGCTTTACTAATCCAGCATTCGCAGCAACTGGATTTCCAGCTAACACAGACTCTAAAGAGAATGCATTTTCATAAGCAACTCTACCTGGTAAAGAAACGCTTCCAGCACCAACGATAGCTTCTCCATTATCACTTAAATCGATTTGTGGAGTGTTATATCTATCTAAGTTATCTTCAGCAGAACCTACTAAGAAAGCTCTACCAACATTTAAACCAATGTACTGATCTTGAGTAGTTGGGTTTCTAAATCCAGTTTGAAAAGACGCTCTGAAGTTGTGATTTCTTGTTTCTCCAGCTGCATAAGCAACAGAAATTCTTGGAGAGAAATTACCATCAAAGTTTTGCGCCTTATCATAACGAACAGAACCAGTTAACTTAAGTCTATCGTCCATTAATTTTTTCTGCATTTGTGTGTATAATCCATACTCGTCGTAAGTAATTGGACCATCAAAATCAGTATAAATAGTTCCTCTAGAATTTAAAGAGTACTCTCTATAAGAACCTCCTACTTGAATTTCAGCAAAATCAATATATTCTTTTAAATTTAAGTTTGCGTCAAGGTGACGAATTTGTGATTGATCTTGGAATTTAGATCCTGTAGCTAAATCTGGGTCAGAAGTAACTCGATCAAATGCACTTTGGAATTCTGGAGTTCCAGGAATTAACCTATCTCTATCAGCATAAGTTCTCGCTGCTTGATGATCTGAAGCCGTAACACCTGCTACAGCACCTAAATAAGCTTGAGCATATTCACCAAACCAATCTTGGTTAGATTTCCATAAATTATTAATATTAATACCTGTAAAACGAGTATCATAAGAATCTCCTGCGTCTTCAGAAGTTAAGTAACCTCTAACGAAGAAATACTTTCCTCTAAACTCTAATTTATGTTGCTCCATAAAGAAGTTCTTGATATAGTAACGGTTAGCACCTTGATAAATAGTATTACCTCTACCGTATTTAGAATTCCAAATAATTTCTAAGCGATCGTTACCCCAAGGACGATAATGAAAAGATGCTCCAAACTTCATGCTTCTTGCATCATAATCCATTAAATCTCTTTCAGCGTAACCTGTTCTACTTACGTTTCCAATAGCTCCTCCTAAATTAGTAGCAACCTCATCTCCGTAAATATTTAAACCATCATAATTTGGATCTGAATTTCTATCACCAAAAGTGTAATCACCATTTAATGTGTTTCTATCATCTGTAGCAAACCATTCAGTACCCTTTAAATATGATAAAGTAGCTTTAGCTGCAAAATAATCATCAAAAGTATGAGCCATACGAATACTAGTATCATAGAATTCATTGTTCCCTGCTGCATCTTGAGAAGTTAATCCAGTTTTGAAAACAAAACTTACTCCTTGATCATCAAAAGGACTCTTACTTCTCATGAACATAATACCGTTAAAAGCATTTGCTCCATATAAAGCAGAAGATGCTCCAGGAAGTAATTCAACACTCTTCACATCTAATTCAGATAATCCTAATAAGTTACCTAAAGCAAAGTTTAAAGCTGGCGATGAATTATCCATCCCATCAACTAACTGCATAAAACGCGTGTTAGCAAACGTAGCAAAACCTCTTGTGTTTACCGACTTAAATGTTAAACTGTTTGTATTGATATCTACTCCTTTTAAATTTTCTAATCCATCGTAGAAAGATGGTGCAGAAGTATTTTTTATTGCTCTAGAATCAAACCTTTCAATTGTTACTGGAGATTCCATAACACGTTCAGGGGTTCTAGAAGCTGAAATTACTACTTCATCTAACGCTGTTGCATTCTCCTTTAATGATACTTCAACAACCTGATTGTTTTTCGTAATCTCAACAGTTACAGTTTGATACCCCAAAGAAGAAATTTCTAACATGAATGGAGGTGTATCTGTAACAGTTAATGTAAATTTTCCGTCAAAGTCCGTGTTAGTACCTACAGCCTTTCTAGAAACTTTAATGTCGGCCCCAGGCAAAGGACCTCCAAGTGTCGCATCGTTTACTGTTCCGGTAACAGTAGTTTGCCCCATCATATAGGAGCTACAAAACACTGTAAACGCAGCCAATAATAACTTTTTTATCATAATGTAAATAATTTGTTAACTATATCGCAAAATACAATTTTTTTTCATTCATAAAATATTTTGTCAGTTTTTATTACTATTCACACATTAAACAGACGATTTTTTTGTGATTATCACATTTTCTTAATGAAAATTATATTTTGATTTTTTAACTTGTAAATTTGTCTAAAAATTAATTCAATTTGGAGACAGTCCATTCAATTTTTGATTTTACACCAACTCACGAAACCTATGTTACAATAGGTACATTTGATGGCGTACATATAGGTCACCAGAAAATAATCAAGGATCTGGTAAAGCAAGCTTCAGAAAACAACAAAAAGTCTGCTTTGTTGACTTTTTTTCCACATCCTAGAATGGTTTTACAAAAAGATGCTTCCATAGAACTAATTAATACAATTAATGAAAGAATCGATCTTCTGGAAAAAACAGGATTAGATTATTTGATTATTCATCCATTTAGCAAAGAGTTTTCTCGCCTTTCTGCCATGGACTTTGTTCGAGATATTTTGGTAAATCAATTAAGAGTGTCAAAATTAATCATTGGATATGATCATCACTTCGGGAAAAATCGTGAAGGAAATATTGAGCAACTCACCGAATATTCTCACATGTTTAATTTCGATGTTCAAGAAATTCCTGCCCAAGATATAGACTCCGTTTCAGTAAGTTCAACCAAAATTCGTAAGGCCTTAAAAGAAGGATCACTTAAAACTGCAAACAATTATTTAGGATATAACTTTACAATTAAAGGAACTGTAGTAGATGGAAAAAAAATTGGAAATAAGATCGGATTTCCTACTGCTAACATAGAAGTAAAGGAAGATTATAAATTAATTCCAAAATCAGGAGTATATGTTGTACAATCAACTATTGACAACAATATAATTTATGGAATGATGAATATAGGGAACCGTCCAACTGTAAATGGAAATCATCAAACTATAGAAGTAAATTATTTTGATTTTGACAATGATCTTTACGGTAAATCAATAGAAATCGAATTACTTTATTTCTTGAGAGAAGAAGAAAAGTTTGAGTCTCTCGACATACTTACATCACAATTAAAGCAAGATAAAATAGCCTCTTTAGAGTACATTCAGAATAATATGTAACTACTCGTTGTTTAAATGTAGCGCTTCTTTTATCTTTGTCGCTTAAATTTTTTAAACATCATGTTACAAGTTCAATTTATTCGAGAAAACAAACAAACTGTTTTGGACGGATTGGCAAAAAGAAATTTTGCGAATGCCGAAGCAATTCTTGACCAAGTATTAGAAGCCGATGAAACGCGAAGAGCAACTCAAGTTTCATTAGATGAAACACTTGCTGAATCGAATAAATTGTCCAAGGAAATTGGAGGTTTATTTAAATCTGGTGAGGTTCAAAAAGCAAATATCTTAAAAGAAAAAACAGGACAGTTAAAAGATAAGTCTAAAGTTTTAACTGAAGAATTAAATACTGTTTCAGAGAAATTGCAAGAATTATTGTACCAAATTCCAAATGTTCCTCATAGTTCTGTTCCGGCAGGTACAAGCGAAGAAGATAATGAAGTTGTTTTTAGTGAAGGATTAATTCCTAATTTAGGAGACAAAGCTTTACCTCATTGGGAACTAGTTAAAAAATATGATATCATTGACTTTGATTTAGGTGCTAAAATTAGTGGTGCTGGGTTTCCTGTTTATAAAGGAAAAGGAGCACGTTTACAACGCGCATTAATCAATTATTTCTTAGATAAAAACACCGCTGCTGGTTATAAAGAAGTTCAGGTTCCTCATTTGGTAAATGAAGCGTCTGGTTTTGGTACTGGACAACTTCCAGATAAAGAAGGTCAAATGTACCATGTTACAGGTGATAATTTATATTTAATTCCAACAGCCGAAGTTCCTGTTACAAATATGTTCCGTGGTGAATTATTAAAAGCTGATGAACTTCCAATAGCTTTAACTGGGTATACTCCATGTTTTAGGAGAGAGGCTGGAAGTTATGGAGCACATGTTCGTGGTTTAAATCGTTTACACCAATTCGATAAAGTTGAAATCGTTCGAGTTGAACATCCTGATAATTCTTATGAAGCATTAAATGGAATGGTGGAGCACATCAAGGAAATTCTAAGAGAATTAAAGCTACCATATCGTATTTTACGTTTATGTGGAGGAGACACAGGATTTACTTCAGCCTTAACTTTTGACTTTGAATTATATTCAACAGCACAAGAAAGATGGTTAGAAATTAGTTCTGCATCAAACTTTGAAACGTTTCAAGCGAATCGCTTAAAATTACGTTTTAAAAATAGTGAAGGAAAAAATCAATTAGCACACACATTAAATGGAAGCTCATTAGCTTTACCTCGTGTACTAGCTGGAATTATAGAAAATTACCAAACAGAAGAAGGAATTAGAATACCAGAAGTATTGGTTCCTTATTGTGGATTTGATATTATTAATTAAAGTTATTTAGAAGTCAGTAATCAGTGCGCGCCGCTGGTTACTGGATTTCTTCAAACAATGTATATATTAATTGGCAGCAATCGCCATCATTAATCTTTTATATTTATTCATTTCAAGCAAAGCTTCAAAATATTGAGTTATTTGTCCGTTCTTCATAAACTCCTTTGCTTTTCTATTCGACTGTTCGTATTGTTTCGTTACGTTTTTCATAATAAATTTGTATTAGTTTCTATCTATAAGACAAATTCCGTGCCAAAACATTACACTTACTTCAAAAAAAACCATCACTTTTAATTAAAATTTAACATTTATCTTCCTTATTTTTGATTGATGAGATATCGCATACTATTCCTAACATTACTGGTTTTTAGCGTTTTTGCACGAGCACAATCGGGAAATTTCGCATTAGCGGAAAATTATTATCGAAATGGTGAATACGAAAAAGCAACACAATACTATAAAGACTTAGTAAAAAGAAGTCCATACAATACAACGTACTTAAAAAGGCTTGTAAGCTGTTATCAAGAAACAAATAAACTTGAAGTTTCTAAAAAGCTGCTCGAACAAAAAATTAAAAGAAGACCAAATCTTACTTTTTTGAATGTGTTGCTGGGTTATAATTATGAAAGAAATCAAAATACAAAGGAAGCAGAAAAACTTTATTCCAAAGCAGTAAAATCAATTTCTAAAGAACCAGGCTATGGAGGTGCAATTGCTCGTCTTTTCAAAGATTATAATAAGTTAGAGTATGCCATTAAAGCCTACAAAGAAACTGCAATTCATAATCCGAATGCAAATTACGAGTTTGAAGTTGCTCAAATTTATGGTGAGAAAGGAGATTTTGAATTTATGTTTAGCTCCTACATGGATTATTTAGATAAAAATAATAATTATATTAATGTTGTTAAGAGAAATTGTGCTCGTTATATAACAGACGATAATCAAGATCAAAATAATATACTGTTCAAAAAAGTTTTGCTACGCAAATCGGTTAGTAATCCTAAAGATGTTTGGAACGACTTACTTCGATGGTTATTCATAAAACAGAAAGACTATGGAAAAGCTTTAATTCAAAACAAAGCATTGTATGCTAGAAATAATGATCGATTAGCAAGTATTTTTCAGCTGGGGGAAATTGCTTTCGATAATAAAGATTACGAAACAGCTAAAAAATGTTTCGATTTTACTATCGAAAAAACAAACTATCAAAGAGATAAATTCAACGCTATCCAGATGAATTTACAAATAGCTGTAAAGCAGAATGATCCTGAAGTTGAACAAAAATTTGATTCCGTATTTAAAGAATTTGGAATTAACAGTAATACTTTTCCAATCCAAGTTGCCTATGCGGACTATTTAACTTTTTCAAAAAACAAACCAGAAGAAGCTAAAAAAGTATTAGAGACGGCACTTCCTTTTTCTCGTAGCAAATTTCAAAAAGCAAGAGTTAAATTGAAGTTAGCGGATGTTCATGTGTATCAAAGTCTGTTTAATAAAGCTTTAATTTATTATTCTCAAGTTCAAACACAGTTTAAAAATCACGAATTAGGTCAATTAGCTAGATACAAAGTAGCTCAAACATCCTACTTTAAAAATGATTTTAAATGGTCCAAAGCGCAATTAAAAGTATTAAAAGGATCTGCAACTCAATTAATCGCTAATGATGCAGCCGATTTATTTTTAGTTATTTCGGATAATCAACCAAAAGATAGTGTTCCTTCCGGACTAAAAGAATATGCCAAAGCAGACTTACTAGCCTTTCAAAATAAAAATGAAGAATCACTTTCGATTCTTAAAACTATATTATCGACCTACAAAGGTCAACCAATAGAAGATGAAGCTTTATTCAAACAGGCGGAATTATTCACTAAAACAAATCAAATTCCACAAGCTATTGAAAATTACAATGCAATTATTACCTTAGATAAAGAAGGAATTTTGGCTGATGATGCTTACTACTTAATGGCAGAATTATACGCTAATAATTTAAAGGATGTGGAAAAAGCAAAAGAATACTATCAAAAAATAATTTTTGATTATCCTTCAAGCATTTATCTCGTAGATGCGAGAAAGAAGTTTAGGAAATTACGAGGAGATTCAATTTAATAAAGAACAAAACGAAAGAATGTATATATATAACGTAACAATTAATATTGATGAGACTGTTGAGAAAGAATGGTTAACATGGATGCAATCTCATATACCAGAAGTTTTAGCAACTGGTAGATTTATAAGTGCTAAAATGGCTCAAGTTTTAGTAGAAGAAGAAATGGGTGGTGTAACTTACTCTATCCAATATACAGCGAAAACTAGAGAAGATTTAGACAATTATTATAAACACGATGCTGAAAAACTTCGTTCGGATGGAATGAAACGTTTCGCAGATAAAATGCTTACCTTTAGAACTGAATTAAAAGTTGTTGAAGAATTTTACCCTATAGAAACTAGCAATTAAAGTGATAAAACAGTTCGTATATATATTACTACTTTGTCATAGCTTTATTTTAATTTCTCAAGAAGAAAAAAGCTATTCAATTTCTGGCTATGCTTATATCAAAATTGGTAATGATTTATTTCCAAGTAATAACTTAGCTCTTAAATTAAATCCTGGTAATATATATACTGAAACTGATAGTTTAGGGTTCTTTAAATTCAATAATTTAAGAAACAATACCTATCAACTAAAATATGTTTACGATGGAAGTAAAAACAATAAGTTCGAAGTTATTGTTAAAGACAAATCTATCAACAATTTTAAAATAGTTTACGATTCGAATTGTCAGTTCTCTAAACAAAAAGCACTGGAAGATATTAAAAACAATACCATCAAACTATTGGTTATTGGTGGTTATGCACCTGTTAAATACGTAACGGATAAATTTCAAGAAAAAAAATTCAACTTTAAATACTACATGTTTGGTTGTCTTATTGAAAATCCTCAATGTATTATTCAATACAATAAAACAATTTTTCAATTCTTAGATAAAAAGTACGGTAAACAATGGAGACAAGAAGTTCGTGACGATATTACATTTTTAAACGGATCTAACTTTTAAATAATGAATAAAAATATTTTCACAGTTTTGTTATCTGTATTTTTCTTGCCAAGCTGTACTATTGCAACTCAAAACTTTTCTTCTGACTTCATTAAAATCAAACAGGTTTCTAACCATGTATGGCAACACACCTCAACTCTAAAAACTAAATCTTTTGGTGATGTTCCTTGCAATGGCGCCATTATGGCGAATAAAGGAAAAGCTATAATTTTTGACACTCCTGTGGGGAAAAAAGCAACCATTCAATTAATTAATTGGGTCCAAAATGAATTAGAATCCGAAATTATATCTATTGTTCCTACCCATTTTCATATTGACTGTTTGGATACTTTAGACGAATTTCACAAGTTGAATATAAATTCATTTGCTTCAAACAAAACAATTGAATTAGCAAAAAACAACAAGTCTAGCATACCTAAATTTAGTTTTAATGCTAATAAAGTGTTTCAATTAGGAAATAAAAAAGTCCTGATTTCATTTTTAGGTGAAGGTCACACCAAGGACAATGTTATCGCTTATTTCCCTTATGATAAAACTTTATTCGGTGGATGTTTAGTTAAAAGTATAAATGCTCCGAAAGGGAACTTAGTCGATGCAAATCCAAATGAATGGCCAAAAACTATTCAAAAAATAAAGGAAACATTTCCCGAAATAGAATTTGTAATTCCAGGTCATGGAAAATCTGGCAATTCAGAATTACTTGATTATACACAAAAACTATTTCAAAAAAGCTCTTTATAACTTCCTATCTTTGCAGCATGAGTGTACGTGCAAAGAAACATTTAGGTCAGCATTTTTTAACGGATGAGAATATTGCTAAGAAGATAGCAGATACCTTAACAGAATCGGGTTATAACAATGTCTTGGAAATTGGTCCAGGAATGGGGGTTTTAACTAAATATTTATTAGAAAAGAAACCTAAAGTTACTGTTTTAGAACTTGACTCAGAATCTGTAACCTATTTGAAAAACACTTTTCCAGTAGAGCACTTTAAACTTGATACTTCCACAGAGAAATTTCAAATTATAGAAGGCGATTTTTTAAAACAGAATTTACAACAATTATTCAACGGTGAACCCTTAGCTATCATCGGAAACTTCCCATACAACATATCAAGCCAAATTGTATTTAACGCAATTGAAAATAGAGATATTGTTCCTGAGTTTTCTGGAATGTTTCAAAAGGAAGTTGCCCAAAGAATTGCAGAGAAGAAAGGAAGTAAAGCTTATGGAATTTTATCTGTAATCGCGCAGGCTTTCTATGAGGTTGAATATTTATTTACCGTACCACCTACCGTATTTAATCCACCACCAAAAGTGGATTCTGGAGTAATGCGTATGATTCGTAAAGAAAACTACACATTACCTGTAGATGAAAAATTATTCATCAGAGTTGTAAAAACTGCATTTAATCAAAGAAGAAAAATGCTTCGAAGCAGTTTAAAATCTATGAATCTTTCGGATAACTTAAAACAAGACCCTATATTTGCCATGCGTCCCGAACAATTATCGGTACAAGAATTTATAGAACTTACAGACAAAATTGCAAGTCATGGCGATAGAAATAACGAAAGAACTTCTTGATAACGTTTCCAGCTTAATCGCAAATCAAAAAGACACTGCTCTTTCTGATCTTTTTACTGATGTTCACCATGCTGATATCGCTGAAGTTTTAGATGAACTTTCATTCGATGAAGCCGTATATATTATCCGTTTATTAGATAGTGAAACAACGTCAGAAGTTTTAATGGATGTTGATGATGATGTACGTGAAAAAATTCTTGAACAATTATCAGCTAAAGAAATTGCTGAAGAAATTGAAGAACTTGATACTGATGATGCTGCCGATGTAATTGCTGAACTTCCTGAAGAACGAAAGGAAGCCGTAATGCAACAAATTGAAGATGAGGAACACGCCAAAGAAATTGTAGAGTTACTTAGATTTGATGAAGATTCTGCCGGAGGTTTGATGGCAAAAGAGCTTGTAAAAGTCAATGAAAACTGGTCTGTTTTAGGTTGTGTTACCAAAATGAGAGAACAAGCTGCAGAAGTTACCAGAGTTCACTCGATTTATGTAGTAGATGATAGTGGAAAACTTAAAGGGCGTCTTTCTCTTAAAGACTTATTAATGGCTTCCACAAAATCTAAAATTGCGGATATTTATATTCCTAGAGTTGATTTTGTTAATGTTCATGATACAGCCGAAGATGTCGCTAATAAAATGCGTAAATACGATTTAGAAGCTATTCCTGTGGTTGATGAATTGGGAATTTTAGTAGGTCGAATTACAATTGACGATATCGTTGATGTAATTAAAGAAGAAGCGGACAAAGATTATCAATTAGCAGCGGGGATTACACAAGATGTTGAAGCCGATGACACTATTTTAGAATTAACACGAGCTCGCTTACCTTGGTTATTCTTAGGGTTGATTGGAGGAATTGGAGCTTTCTTAATTATGGGAGGTTTCGAAGATTCTTTTAAAGAAAATGCTGTTTTATTCTTTTTTACACCATTAATTGCAGCAATGGCTGGAAATGTTGGAGTACAATCTTCAGCTATTATTGTACAAGGTTTAGCTAATGATGATGTAAAAGGTAGTGTCAATAAACGCCTGATAAAAGAAATGTTATTAGCGGCCTTAAACGGACTAGCTCTAGCAATATTCTTATTTCTATTTATTTGGCTTTACAACAAAGATATCCAAACTTCATTTGCGGTTTCAGTTTCCTTAGTCGTGGTAATTATCGTAGCAGGTTTAATTGGTACTTTTATTCCGCTATTCCTAGATAAAAGAGGAATAGATCCTGCAATCGCAACTGGACCTTTTATCACAACAAGTAATGATATTTTCGGAATCTTAATTTACTTCACTATTGCGAAGTTAATTTTAGGTGTTTAGCGTTTTATTCCCTTTTGTTTTTTTTAATCAATTATGAACTTACTGGAATTAATCATTCCTTTATATTCATAACATTATCCGTTTATTTCCGTTTCAAAAAACATATACTACTCTAGCTATGAAGAATTTATTCATTTTAATATTGTTTTTTTATTCTTCAATTTTAACTTCTCAAAATGCTGTTTTTAAAGCTGATAAACAATCACTTTCAAGATACGCTAAAAACAAAAAATTATATCATAAAATTTTGCAATGGGAATGGGTAATTAATGGGAAACACTTAAAATACGGAAGCGAAAAAGTATTCATTCAACCAAATAGTTCAAAATTAGACACCATCCTATTTCGTAAAAACAAACAATCAACATATGATACTATAATCACAAATATTGCTGCTGCAAACTCTTATCAATTTGAATTTAATTCTTGCTGCGGAAACTTTAATGTTAAAAATAAACATAGCAATAAAACTACTCGAGCAAACAGTTTAGTTCAATTCAAAATCTCTGGATTAAATAAAGATTATAAGTACTTAGGAATTATAGGAGAGGCTGGTATTCCAATATTAGAAGCAAATAAAGAATTTAATCTTTACTACAAATGTACAAGTGCTATGAATTCAAATGTTTCTAAAGTCTCTTTAAATATTGTTGATGAGTGCGATAATATCAAAGACTGTGTAAGTCTTAATTGTATGTTTGAAAATAACAAAGTACAAATTCCCACGGCCAAATTAGAATATCGTATTCTAACCAAGCTGGTCGAAATTTCCTTTCTACCTTTAGATGATATTCCGCTTCATATAAATTACGATGCTATTAAAAACAACATCAAAATTTATTAATTTCGAGCTTCAAAATATTCATTTCTGTATAAGAAAATTAAACAACTCAAATTGCTATGAAAACGATCAAAATCTTCTTGCTATTACATATTTTAGTTTATAGCTCATTCTCTCAGATTAAGAGTAGAGTAGCCTTGAACAAAGCCAAACAAGCCATTGCTCTTATGGATGAAGGCAGAATAGACGAAAGCATATCCATATTAGAAGAAAGTCAAAAACTTGACCCTAAGAACTATCTTTATCCTTATGAAATTGCATATGCCTATGTGTTGAAAAAAGACTATAAAAAAGCAATAAAGGTTATAAAAAAAGTTAAAAAATTAGACTCTATAAATAGTCAAGTTTATCAATTATCTGGTAATTGCTACAGCTATCTTGGTAAAAAGGACAAAGCTATTAAAGAATATGAAGAAGGAATCGAAAGATTTCCAAATGCAGGTAATTTATATTTGGAAAAAGCAAATGTTTTAATTGATCAAGAGCAATATGAAAAAGCGATTGAGAATTATGAAAAAGGAATTGAAGTTGATCCTAATTATCCTTCAAACTATTACAGATTAGCTCTAATTTACCTTAACTCTTCTGATAAACTTACTGGCTTAATTTATGGAGAAATTTTCATGAACTTAGAAAGAACAACAGAAAGAACTAGGGAAATAAGTAAAGCCCTTTACAATACATATGAATCATCAATTATTTTAGGAGAGAAAGAATCAAGCATTGATTTTTGTGAACTTGTAATTGATGCATCAAAATTAAATTCAGAAAACGAAATTCAACTTCCTTTTTGTGCAATCTTTGGTAAGAATTTCGTGCTTTCAATTCTTGATATAAAGTATTTCAATTTACAATCTCTCGCGCTGATGAGAAAGAGATTTATTACTAATTTCTTTAAACAAGACCATAAAAAATATTCCAACGTTTTATTTGACTACCACAAAAAAATGCTCGATAAAGGATACTTCGAAACATATAACCGATACTTATTTCAAATAGGAGCTCAAGACGAATTTGATGAATGGTTATTGAATCACAAGGAAGATTTCGACCAATTTGTTAAATGGTATACTAATCCTGAAAACATTATCAATGTAACTCCAACTAACAGATTCAAAAAATAAACTTGCCTATTAATGAAACAAGAGCATATTAACGACATTAAAAAACAAAGGAATATTTTAAAAGCTATTGGAGTTATAGAAATAATTGGTGGTACTGCAGGAGTCGGTATCATTATGTGGTTTCTTTTACAAGGTTACCAAATGAACTCTTATAGTTTTTTGATTTATTTAGTTGCAATCCTATTTTACGGATATTCAATTTATGCTGGAGTCAATTTAATTAGAAAAAACGAAGATGGCATATCTCATTCGTGGATCATTCAATTTATTCAAATTATAAGCTTTTCACTTAATGGTGTAACGTTTCTTTTAACATCTGGTGGAAATTTATTAATGGGTTATAACTTCACCGAAAAAACAATTAACTTTAAATTTGGAATCATAGCCAGTGAATTCAATATTACTGTTAATTCCATAGAAAATGATTTTATACAAATTAACATTCTAGCTATTTTAATTATCTATTTTTTAGACAAATCCTTCAAATCCATAAAAGAGAAACAACAAATTTTGAACAACTACATTGAAAATATTGGATCGCAAAAATATTACAACGAATAACGCTTTGTGACAGTAATCTTCAACATCAATTATAACATAAGATTCCTTTTTTTAAATTACTTTTGCCGAAAAAATTATTTAAGCATATGAAAAAAGCTTTTTTACTAGTCTTACTTTCAATTATTTCAATAAATCTTTTTAGTCAAATTGACTCAACTAAAGTCGCTTTTGTATCGTACTGGTCAACTGGAGACAGCTATGATTTTAAAGTTTCCAACATTAAGCAACAATGGAAAAAAGGACAATTAGTGAAAGACGAAAAAAAAGAATATCTAGCAAACTTTACTGTTTTAGACTCTACTGATACATCTTATACAGTGAAATGGAGTTATCAAAATGACTTATCTAGTGATTTTGCTATTCCAAAAGATTTTTTTGATAAGTTCACTAAATATAAAACCTCAGAAATTATTTATAAAACTTCAGAACTAGGAGAGTTTATAGAGATTTTAAATTGGAAGGAGATAGGTGAAAAAATGAACAATCTTTTTAATGATATTATTAATATTATGGGAGACTCAGATAATGAAGAAAAAGAATTCATAAAAAGAGCTATGACACCCATAATTAAAACCTACAGCTCCAAAGAAGGTATTGAACAACTTCTATTAAAAGAAATACAATATTTCCATTTTCCAATGGGCGTAGAATTTGATATTACAGAACCTTTGAGCTATGATGAAGAAATAGCAAATATTCTTGGAGGAGATCCCATTAAAGCGAAAACTACATTAACATTTGACCATGTTGATTTTGAAGAAGAGTTTTGTGTGCTTAAACAAAAAACAAGATTAGATGCTGATGACTCTATGAGAATGATCAAAGAATTTTTCTCAAGAATTAAAATTGATTCTAAAGAAATGGAAAAAGCTTTTGAAAACGCAGTGTTTGAAATTAATGATAATAACACTTATGAATTTCATTATAACCCTGGAGTTCCTCACAAAATTGAAGCCGTTAGAGAATCAATTATTGATATAGATAAAGAAAAAGGAAGACGAATCGACAAAACAATCATAGAGTTAATTTACGAAGAAGAATAATTTTTAAAGTATTTTGATTTTTCTCTACGCAACCTTTTTAGTTTTTTTTCATCTTAAAAGAAAAACATGTTTCAATGAAAAAAATCACTCAATACTACTTATCAATAATCTTACTAGTTACAGCTCTAAGTTTTAGTTCGTGTACTGATAATAATGATCCAAATGCTAAGTGCGAAGACTTATTTTGCACTGAAGAATTTAGAACTATTTTAATCTCAATAAAAGACCAAAATCAAACCCCAGTAATTATCGACTCTTTTAAGGTAATTGATTTATCCAATGATAACGATATAACTATTCCTGTTTCGGCTTCTGGATTACAACTATATCAACAAAATGGTCAATATCCTTTAGTTAATGATATGAGTTTTGAGCAAAACGTAAAAACACAAATTCAATTTTTTGGCTATAAAGACAATCAAGAAATCATCAATGAAAAATATACAGTAAGTACTGATTGTTGTCACATTAGTTTAGTATCAGGAACTATCGAAATTATGTTATAATTTGTTTCTGAAAAATCTCCAGAAATGTATTTTTGCCGTCAACCATTATTCTAAAATATTTTAACTCTAACTATGAAAAAACTAGTAATACTTCTTATCGCATTCACTCTTACAAATTGCTATGAATCTATTGATGATAGTGATGCCAATTGTTCAACTGACTGTTCTATTTTACAAGGAAAGGTTATCACCGAAAATAATCAAGGAATTTCAGATGTGGATTTCACATTTGAGTTTAAACGATGGTCAACTTTAGGGAGTTATCAAAGAACGATTTCAAAAGTTAGCACTGATAATAATGGAAACTTTTATGATGAATTTTATTTAAAAGATCATGAAATTGATCCTGAAAAAAAAGGGTACTTTTTACTTACTGCAGATTTATCAAACTTAGCAGGAAATACCGATTTATTGTTACCTCTTGCTCAAGACTTTGAATTATCTGACTCTTTTAAAATTGTTGATAGAAACACCCCTATTGAACAAACATTTTACATTCCAAAAAAAACCACTGTAAAAGTAAACTTAAACAACTTTGTAGTCGCTCAAGAAGGTGATAGTTTTGTTGTACAATCAACATTTCCTTTTGGTTTTAAAGATCCAAACCCAGTTACTATGGCAACAACTTTAGATACCGATTATGAACTTTATTCAAGTAAATTTTATAGAGCAACTGAAACCAATAATACCTTTGAAGTAGTTTTAGCACAAAATCAAAAAAACAACTTAAGAATTTTCAGAAGAAAAAACGGAGTAAATGAATATGAAGACCTTGTTTTAGATGTAAAATCTACAAGTCCAAGTGAAATTACGATTGATTATTAAAACTAAAATTACGCTTAAAATCACATGACACTCGTTCCTTTCAAATATTTAAATGTTTTAGACGGTGTCATTACCATGTGTTTTATAGAGTTAGAAATCTCTTTCAGCTCCTCAGAAAAGCATTGCATTATAATTAATACAGAAACCATTCCTTTTAAATCTCAAGGAGGTTTAGAGGCTGGTTTTAAACATTGGAATTCATCCGCGAAACAGGCATTGGAAATTGCTTTAGAAAATTTTAATCCTGCTTCAAAATTACATATTAAAGTTAACAAACTAGAAGGAAGATTATTATTAGATACAAACAATGCTTCCATTGGTATTGCTTGTATTTTGGGATTGAAGGAATACCTTTCTATGGAAACGACTTCAGATGAAATGAAAAAAATGCATCAGTTTGTAAAAGATGATTGGAAAAATGAACCTACTATAATTCCTAATTTTAATAATATCTTTGAGTAATTCATGATTAAGTACATCATAAAATGTACTTTTTCGGTTATATCAAAATATGAATCCAATCAATTTTTTAATTGAAAAATTAAATCAAAATGACCTTTGGATGGATGAAATTCATTTAGAAAGAAATGAATATTTGAAAGTTAAAGGAAGTATTGATACGAACATTTATTTAGTTATTACTGGTAGTTTACGAATATTTGTTATTGATGAAGACGAGGAACATACCATAAGGTTTGGCTATAAAAATAATTTAATCACTGCTCTTGATTCATTTTTAACCGAAAAGCCTTCTGATTTTTATATTCAAGCCTTAAAAAGCACAAGCTTAAAAGTTATTGATAGCAAAACGTTTAAATCGTTTATTTCATCATCAGAAAAGCTTCAAACAATTTGGGTTCAAATACTCGAAAGTTTTGTTTTACAACAAATGGAAAGAGAAAGAGATTTACTTACTTCTTCCCCTATTATTAGATATCAAAGAGTGTTAAAAAGAAGTCCACAAGTATTTCAAGAAATACCAAATAAATACATCGCTTCCTATTTACGAATGACACCAGAAACTCTTTCAAGAATAAAGAAATCTTAATTTCAATCAATTTTTTTGTCTCTTTTACTTCTGACATTTGTAAAAAACAAACATCTATGTCATTAAAATCTGAAACTTTACTAAATGAACTAATTGAGTTAACCCAAAGGAATATTGACGCTGCTAAATTATTCACTACTTATTCTATTGAACAACTAAACTGGAAAGAGAACCCTAAAAGCTGGAGTGTTTTAGAATGTATAGAACATTTAAATAGATATAGTGACTTTTATCTTCCAGAGATCTCTCAAAGAATTCAAGAATCAAAAAGCATTCCTGCTGAACTATTTAAAAGCAATTGGTTTGGCAGGTATTTCAGTAAATCAGTTTCGTATAAAGAGAATCTAAATAAGATGAATACTTTCAAGTCTATGAATCCTTTAAATTCTGAATTAAATATTTCTACAATTGAGAAATTCATTACACAACAACATGAATTATTAAAACTAATTGACAAAGCTAAAGCCGTTAATTTAGATAAAACAAGAACAGCAATATCAATTTCTAAACTTATTAAGCTAAAATTAGGAGATACTTTACGCGTTTTAATTTATCACAATGAAAGACATATAAAACAAGCTGAAAGTGTTTTAAAAACAAATAAAAACGGATAGTTGCTTTAAAAATTTCAACCTCTCGAATGTATTAGAAAACTCAACTTTTATTACTTTTGATGCAGTATAAAACTAAAGACAAGAACTTTAGTAAATTTAAATTGCTCACAAAAAAATGAAAAACGTATTTTTCTTTCTACTGACAACTCTGATCTCAATTTTCGGAAATAGTCAAAATCATCAACTTGAATTCGATAAATATTTCAAAGTACAAGACACCGTTAATCAATTAAAGACCTTGAAATCTTGGGAAAAACAAAACCCAAAAGATGCTGAATTGTATACGAGTTATTTTAATTATTATTTTTCTAAATCTAGAGAACAGGTTCTGGCTTTAACTAACGATCAACCGAATGGAGAAAGCTTGGTCATTCAAGATAGTTCAAATCAAAATGTTGGGTTTATTGGTGACCGAATAATTTATAACCAGGAAATACTTCAAAAGGGAATCGAGAAAATTAATCAAGGAATTAAATTGTTTCCAAACAGATTAGATATGCGATTTGGTAAAATTTATGCTTTTGGACAAGTTGAAGATTGGGACAGTTTTACCGATGAAATTATTGAAACAATTGAGCAATCTTCTAAAAACAATAACCATTGGACCTGGACAAACAATGAAAAGTATGGTAGCGATGTCAAAGGATTTCTTCTGGATATTCAAAATTATCAACTTCAATTATACAACACAAGAAAAGATGAACTACTTCTAAAAATGAGAGCAATTGCGAACAAAGTTTTAAGTTATCATCCAAATCACATTGAAAGTCTTTCTAATTTATCAATTACCTATTTATTAAATGATGAATATGATAAGGCACTAGAGCCTCTATTTAAAGCGGAAAAATTAAATCCTAAAGATCATATTGTTTTAGGAAATATAGCACAGGCATACAAACTTAAAGGAGATAAAGAAAAAGCGATTTTATACTACGAGAAAACAGCTGAATTCGGTGATGATTATGCTAAAGCGTATGCTAAGCAAGAAATCGCTCGTTTAAAAAACGACAAGAAATAAGGAACGCAAACTTTACCTTAAAATGCCAGGATTTATTAGGAAATATGTAATTGAAAAATGGTGGATTTCTACTTGCATTTTTGGAGTTTCCATTATTCTAACAGTAACATTTCCTTTTATTCTCGGAGAACTTACTTTGTATACTTTCTATCTTTTTATAGTTTCGGCATTACTTCAATTATTTTTTAAAAAATGGATTGGTGCAATATTCAACTTAAGCATCATTTTAATAATTTTTCAATGGCTATTTTTTATTAATGAGATGTTATTGATGTTTGGTCCGGATACTGATAGGTTCGCTGACAATCTTGAATTACCAAAAAATGTTGTTTTAGAAAAACCAATTGATGTTTTATCCTTTCCTATTATAAGTAATCAGGAAGATGCCATACTTGACGAACCTGTTTCAGTAAAAAACTTGAATTTTCAATTGTATAACTCGTTTCAACCCGGATTATATAATTACGATTTTTGGTTAAAAACGAACAGTAATGGAGTAATTTATTTAAGAGCATTTGAAATTACTAAAAATACTGAACTTTCCTCTGAAACCCTTAAATCAAGATCAAGTATAAAAGTTTCCGACACAAAAGACTCTCTAGTAAAATTTAGTACCAAAAACCACTTTACAATTTATGAAGGTGACTGGGGGCAACCTTATGGTGCACGATTTGAGATATGGTTTAAAGCTGAAAACAACTCTAAAGCAGAAAAATTAACTGAGAAAAATTATATTATCGAAGGCTGGATGAGATAATTTGAAAACTCTAACAATTCTGTCTTGTTTTGTATATTTACCCTTCATAAATTTTATTGAAAATGAAAAAGACATTTACACTTTTTATAACCTTACTATCTGTTTTTACGATATACTCTCAAAACTCTACAGAAGATTTAACTAATAAATTCTTTGAAAAGTTTAAGACAAACTCTGATGAAGCTTTTGATTTCATTTTTGGAACAAATAAATGGATGAAGGAAAACTCTACAGGAACTGAAAAAGTGAAGTTTCAAATTAGAGAATATTCGAATTTGATGGGAGAATACGTTGGTTATGAAAAATTAACTGAGAAGTCTCTAGGTCAGAGTTTAAAAGTTTCTGTGTATTTGGTTAAATATGACAGACAGCCACTTCGTTTTATTTTTAAATATTATAAAGCTAAAAACAAATGGATGCTTTTCAATTTAAAATTTGACGAAAACATTGATGATGAGTTAGATGAAATCATGAAATACGATTATTTAACTGGAAACTAAACAAGTACCAGTTTGATTAAAAAAATAAACGTACCACTTATTATAACTCAAATTCTCTATTTGACTTTGGTAAAATTAGGTGTGACAAGAATTTATTATTCGTACTATTCTAAAAGTATTGAAGCTGTCTTAAGTGATGAAACTGAACGGTATGAAATTGGAAATGAAGTAATTTTATTCTACGAAACGATAGTTTCATTTTTGGCTTTTTTTTTATCGTTAATTTCAATTTTTATATTGAATCATAAAAAGAATATTCACTGGATAAACTTTATTATTCTTTTCTTATTAGCAATCGGATTGAATATTTCTGGTTTCTTATACTCTAGCATAGTATCCGCTACTTTAAATACTTTCTCTAGCCTTTTTGGAGAAGGCTTTGGAACCTCAAATTTAATCGCAGGATTACTACTCTTTACAATTGGAGTTTTCATTTTACTGAATCAATATCAAAAATTACGAAATGCGAAAAATTATTAAAATAGTTTTTGTTTTTATAATGACTATTGCTTGTGGCAACCTAAATCAGAAGAAGCAGGAGGTTTCTAGTGACAATGCTAACAATACTAATTCGCTTTTGGAAAATGTTAAGCTTGCTATAAATCCAAAGTTCAAAAACTGGGTATTATTTCAAAATGGAACGTATATCATTTTTGATAGCATAAAGGATAGTAAGAATATTAGAGAAGAAGCGATTCGCAAAATGAAAAAATATGGGCCTGTTTCTGCTGGAGGTCCTGCTGGAGATTTTAATGTAATTAACTTAAAGAACCCCAAAGCATGGATTGTTTCTGGTCACTGCTATGGAATGTATACTTATGTAAACCCAAAAGAGTTAGATTCTCAAACTCCCAATGATGTAACCGTTGGATTATTTGGACGATCTAAAAGAAACTTAGACGGTTTAAATCCAATAGTTATTCATGTCAATGCGGCGGCAAAAAAGTAAACGATAATTTCTCGAGAACTTTAATACCTAATAAACTACTTTTTAGAAAATCATAATTGATTGTTTTATGTCGATTTAAATGAGCTTTGTATATTAAAAAATAAACGCAACTTTGTTGCGTTTAAAAAATAAGTTTAACTTTATAAGACTAAACAACAATGACACCATAAAAAATCAATCAAATTATGTTACAAAGAAAATTTGACGAAGTAGTTAAAAAAGAATTTCCAAATGCAAAAGATGCTAAGGATACATCCATTCATTATCTTGGTAAAATGCAAATTGAACATCAATTGGATATTTCCAAAGTATTAATGGCAACTTCCGTTTGTTCTGACGATATAAATGTTCCTTCAACAACCTTTTTTAATGTTTTATTCGGTCCTTTCGTAATGGGAGGACTAGGCGGTCTTCCATTTGTTGGTCAAACAGGAATGACTGCCTTTGCTCATCACATTCCTGATAACGGAAGTGCTTTTATTTTTTACGGCCCTCATATTGGAATTACTTTAGAAGGGGATTTAGGAAAAATGTATAGACCTAGAATGGAGGAAACAGGAAATTCCTGTGGTGCCTTGATGCTTGCTCTAAGCCGACTAGAAAATAAGGATTACTCACCTGTAATGAACGACGACGATTATCAACAAATGAAACTAGAAGAAAATTTATTACCCTACAGAGAAAAAATTTTAGCAAGTGAGAATCCATCTAAAGCAATTACCGAAGCTACTTATGAAATTATAGACCAAAAAGTTCATGAATATATTAAATCATGTAAAAATGAATTCCACGTTGATAAAATAACTTTACTTGGTGGTATTATCATAAATACAGACTACGGTTTAGATGACTACTTTGATGCTCGAAATTTCGAAGTAATTGATCTAAAAACCCTTTAAACAATTAATCATTTCTTAAGATATCCAAATAGCCCAAATATGTTTTAGTCGATAAAAAAGAGCTATTTGGATTTTGACAATTTTCTTCAAAATAACTGTCAATTTATTACCTTAGATTTCTGTACAACAAACTAAAATTACTCTCTTAAAATTAATTTACTAAAGAGATAATCCTTAAAACTATGAAACAGGAATTTATAAGTAGGCTTCGTGATTCAATTTCGATTTCAAATTCTGAGTTTCAAAATTCTTATATCTGGCAAAAAAATCAGCGCTATGAATTTCTTACTATGCTGGTTACTTTTATTTTATTGTACATTATTCTTTCTGTCACTTATCCTTATCCCGCAACCATGGCAGATTCAGGAAACTATATATTATCTGCTAAAACAACAACCATCAATGCCTATCGCCCCATTGGTTATTCTTGGTTTATATACTTCATTCACTTCTTTACCCATAAAATTAGTGCAATATTTACTGGACAGTTTATCTTCAATGCATTTTCACAAATTGTATTTCTCTTCACTATTAAGTTTTTTTTCCAGTTACGAAAATTCACATTTTATCTACTTTCTACTTTACTTATACTCTCTCCAAGTATTCTATTTTGCACGAATTATATTATGAGTGATAGTATTTTTAATTCACTTACATTATTATACATTACAAGTTGTTTATGGATACTAAAACAACCTAACATTCGAAATATTACCGTTCATTTAATCATACTATATGTTGTAATAAATGTGAGATATGCTGCACTATTTTATCCTGTTTTATCTGTGGTAATATTTCTATATCACATCAAAAAACATATACTTTTGGGCTTTGTTTCAGTTCTTCCAATCGTAATTACTATTTTCATTTATGTAGATACAAAGTCTAGAGTAAACGAAATTTACCATGTTGACGAATTCTCTCCATTTAGCGGTTGGGCAATGGCAAACAATGCTGTATCTGTTATTCCTCATATTAATTTAAGAGCAGACGAAATAGAAGACAAAGAGAATAAATTTATTCATCAAGTTGTGAGCTCCTTTCCTGATTCTATTTATCAATTCAAATATATTCGTGAAACTAGTTTCATGTGGAATAAAGAGTTTCCAGGTAAGCAAATTTTATTCTATACAGTAAAACAAAAGCAGCTTAGATATTCTAACTCTTGGGCATTCACTGGACAGAAATTTAAAAAATATGGTAGCTTTTTAATAAAGAAATACCCTGTAGAATACTTTAAATATTATTTATATCCAAACTTTAAACAACTATTTTCGAGTTATAAAATACCAAACGTTAGAGCTTATAAACCCGATAAATTAAGTACTGGTTATTTCAATTTGGATTTTGATGAATTCCGGTATCATTTTTCCTTTTTACATAAATTTAATTCCATAAGAAAAGTCTTTACTCCACTTCTTTGGATTCTATTTATTGTAAGTGTTTTTGCTTTATTAGGTGTGCGAACTATTTTCAAAAAAGATCAAAAAATTTTGATAGCCTTCGTATTGATTTTTATTCTATGCTATGCTGGTTTTAGTGTAATAGCGCATCCAATTAATAATTTTAGATACCTAATCCCTATTTATAGTCTTCAATTACTGATTATATCCATTGTTTTCAAAGAGAGAAATAATATCTTTTCAAAAATCCGTAAATTGAAGACATTCTAAGAGCCATGAAAAAACATTTAAAATACCTGATTCTTTTACTACTTGTTTTAAGTCAAGCAAGTCAGGAAGGCTCATTTTATGATCAACTTCGTCCTCAAGGTTTACAAGAAGTTTCTCTTAACTATAATTATGCTTCTTACGACCAATACAAAGTTGACTTACAACAGATCAGGAATCAAGAATTTAGTAAAAATTCACACAGAAAAAACTTCCAAAATGTTTCTTCTCATTTTGGTACTATTTGCGATCGACTTTTAGTTTTACAATTACATATATTCAAATCAATCAAGTCAAGTTTAACTAATCAACTCTTCTTAACTTCTGAAGTTTCGTCAATTACTCTAGAATAGGTTTCATAATTAATACAAACAACTTCGAAAGGCTTTTAAAAATTTATAAAAGCCAATACTTATGTTTAATTATTTATGAATACCAAATGTATACATCATCACAAGAAAAAAAAGCATCCAAAGGAAAGTCCTCATGGATAAAAAGAAAACTAGCACATATTATCACCGCTTTTATGTTGGGATTTTCCAACGCAATTAATCATGAAGAGAATATGGTTTTTAGCAAACAAGATTCCACAGAACATGTAGAAAAAAAGTAAATCGTTTATTGCAAAATACTCGTTTAAATAAAATTTAAGTTATTTTAGTAGTAGTAAAATTGCTATTAATCAAAACAGATAAATTCATGCCACATTTTGTAATTGATTGCTCAGAAAACATCATTAATCTTAAATCGCCACAAGAAATTATTCAAAAGGTTTACAACACAGCTGAAGCAAGTAATCTTTTCGAAAAAGGAGATATAAAGGTTAGAATTAACCCTTTTAAATATTATACAATCGGAAATACCCAAAACGACTTTATTCATATTTTCGCCAATATAATGGAAGGTAGAACTGCAGAACAGAAAAAAACCATGTCAGATTCTATTATAAAAGAATTGAAAACAATGTTTCCTGATGTTCCAATCATTTCAATTAATGTAAGAGATTTTGAAAAAGCTACCTATTGTAATAAATCAATGATTTAATAATCATTATAAACATAAAATTCTATGAGAAATAAAATTTACTCTTCAACTCTCTTTTTATTTTTAACCTTCATTCCATATAGTCTATTTTCACAGGATTTAATCGAAAAATTGTCAAATGAAATTTGTCAATGTGCAGAAAAGAAACAATACAAGAAATTTAATGATATTCAACCCTGTTTTGAAGACGTCTTACTTACTAATTTCAAAAAAATAAAAGAGTTTTACAAAGCTGAGACTATTGAAGATATAAACATGGATGAAGTGGGCGCAAAAATCGGTGCTAGAATAGTGAAAAACTGTCAATACATCATAGATATTTTTGGCACAAATGAAACTGAGGTTGCAGAAGTCGTAGAAAAAGATCCTAACTTAAAATGCACGGATTTAAAAAATGGTGATTTTTATTATTTATCGAAGAAGTATAATGGTCAATCACAAGATACCACCTTCGTTACCATTTCAAACAATATGTATTTGAAAAGAATGAACAACGGAAGAACCTTTTCTCTTCTCTCCATAGAATGGAAGAATGATTGTGCTTTTGAATTAAAATTTAAAGAAAGTAATGATCCAATGAAAAAAGAATTGAGTGAACCAGGTGAGATCTATAAATATGAAGTTCTAACCAATCAAGGTAACTCCGTATTTATTAAAAATATTCGTAAAGATAAGTCATATCAATTCGAACTGATAAAAATAAATTAACAACGCTGAATGAAATCTTTAACAAATCTTACATTCCTAAAAAGTAACTAACTATAGTTACAAAATTGTGTATAAAGATTCTTGTTTACAATGCACTTATAATATGAAAACCAAAAGGGAGAAATGCTATTATTTCTCTCTTTTTATTTATCTTATCTATACCATTTTTGATGAATGATAATTATTTACTTCTTGTAATCTCTACTTTATCCATTATTTCATCAAACTTCTCCTTAGGAACAAAACCTTTTAGCATCATTAAAGCTCCGAATGCAATTAATAATACTCCCATACCCCTTTTTACTCTATAAATTACAAGAGGGGTTAATTTATTACGTAATTGTTTTGCGAGTAATATCTTAACTACATCAGTCGCAAAATAACCAATAATCACCAATGTAAAATACCAAAAAATTGAGGTTGGATTCATATTTAAGCTTGGTCCTACAACTACCATAATTCCTAACCAACCTGCTAAAACACCTATATTGATAAAATTTAAGAAGAAGCCATTTAAAAATAATTTGAAATAGTTATTTCCCTTCGCAACTTCTACACTGGATTGATCTAATTCCTTTTTATTACTCTTATCCAAATAAGTAATTAATCCGTAAACAATAAGAATTAATCCACCGATAAAAAACAATCTTGGATCGTCTTTAATTTTTTCCAGTAAGCTTCTACTTCCGTAATAGGCGATACTTATAAAAACAATATCTCCTAGAATTACTCCTACATCAAAAGCAATAGCTGCTCTAAAACCTTTAAGAACACTTGTTTTTAGTAACATAAAAAAAACTGGACCAATCATAAAAGACATGAATAGTCCGACTAAAAAAGCATCCTTATAGTCCAATAAACTCATAATTTATAGCAATTTATACATCATCGAAATCTACAGTAATTTTCGATGTTGTTGGGTGCGCTTGGCAAGTTAATATAAATCCTTCTTCTAATTCAGCATCAGTTAAAATTTGATTCTTTACCATTACTGCTTTTCCTTCAGTAACCTTGGCAATACAACTACTACAAACTCCACCTTGACAAGAATAAGGAGCATCTACATCATTACGTAAACTCTCCGATAAAATGTCTTTGTCTTGAGGCATTGTAAACGAAATTGTTTCTCCATCTAGTAAAACATCAACTTGAGTTTGTCCGTCTTTTACTTGACTAGCCGCTTCTTCATCAATTGAAGAAGTAAACAACTCAAATAAAATAGAATCTTTATCAAATCCATTTTCTGATAAAGTTTCCGATGCTACATTAATCATTTCTTCCGGTCCACATAAAAATGCGCTATCAAATTGTACGTCTTTGTAAATATTCTTGATAAAATAATTTACATGAGCTTTATCAATCCTTCCAAAAACTGTATTCTCAACATTTTCTCTACTAAAAACATAACTTAAATTAAACCTTGAATCATACTTCGATTTTAGTTCATTCAATTCAGCATAAAAAATAGTATCTGCAATGGTTTTGTTACCATAAACTAATGTAAAAGTTGCAGAATCGTTACTTTCTAAAACAGACTTTACCATTGATAAAACAGGAGTAATTCCGCTTCCTGCTGCAAACCCTAAATAGTTTTTTGCTGATTCTGGTTGTAAAATAAACTTTCCTTCTGGAGTTGAAACATCAAGCTCGTCTCCCGCTTGTAACTTTTCATTTGCATAAACAGAAAAAGTTCCATTTTCTACAGCTTTTACAGCTACTTTAACTGTGTTGCTTTTCGGAGAAGAACATAAAGAATATGCTCTACGAACTTCTTCTCCTTTAATACTAGTTTTTAAGGTAATATATTGCCCTGCAACAAAAGAAAACTCTGATGCTAATTTTGCTGGTATATCGAAAACTAAAGAAACAGCTGCTGCAGTTTCTCTAATTACTTCTTTTATCTTCAGTTTGTGAAATTGACTCATTCTAAAAAAAATTTGAACACAAAAATACGGAAAGAAAAGAAGATTTGAAGTTAAACTCTTATGATAATAAAATACCTAAGATTTTTATGTATAAGCAAATTATGTATATTTGTATACCTAAAAAACTTAGGTATTATAAAATTTGACATGGGAAATCAGAAATTATACAAAGGCTCTTTGCAAACAATCATTTTAAAGCTATTAGCGGAAAATGATAAAATGTATGGTTATGAAATTACTCAGAAAGTAAAGGAATTAACAAAGGGAGAATTGCAAATTACAGAAGGGGCTTTATATCCTGCATTGCACAAATTAGAAGCGGAAGGATTGTTAGATGTTGAAGTTGCTAAAGTAGGAAACCGCTTAAGAAAATATTATAAACTTACAGAAACAGGAACTAAAGAAACCGTAAATCGGTTAGCGCAAATGCAAGAGTTTTTAAGCACAATGCAACATTTAGTAAATCCTAAATTTAGTTTAGAGTAACAGCTATGGAATTGAATAAAGAACAGATTAAAAAAATAGATTCATTTCTTGAAGCTATTGGTGTTGAATACATTGATATTCGTTTCGAAATTGTAGATCATATTGCTTCAGAAATAGAAGATAATGTTGAAGACATTGATTCTTTTTTCAAAGAAGATGGCTTTCAAACACCCTTTTTAAAATACATGTTAAGTCGAAAAAAAGAGTTTGAAACTAAATATAAAAATCAAGTAAAAAAGTTGAACTGGTTTTACACAAAGAATTTATGTAAAGGTATTTTAAACCTAATTTCAAAACCAAAAATTTTATTACCTATTTCTATTTTGATCTTCTTATGTATTCAATTTGGAAATCTTTATCTCAAGGAAATAAGTATAGCTTTGTTTATGCTTCTAATTGGAAGTTATGTATTCATTCTATTTAGGTTTAGAACTTTTGGAAAGAAATTTGAAAACGTAAAATTTGTGAAATTCTACACCGTTTTAAATTCTTTCTTAGTAATTCTTCCTATAAACTTTCCAAACATTTTTAGCGTATTATATGAAGGTAATTATTCAACCATAGTGATGTACTTCTACTTGATTTCTTTTATTGGAATTTCACTTGTCAATTTACATTTCCTGAATAAGAAAGAAATGATTGAACAGAAATATAATTTTTTAATTCAATAAGCTATGGAGTTGAATAGAAAACAAATAGAACATATTGATTATGTTCTAGAGAAAAAAGGTATTCAATACTGGGATTTACGTATTGAAATGATTGATCATATCGTTTCTGATATGGAAAACCACGCAGCATCTAACAACTTTAATAAAGAATTTGAAAAAGCTTTAATTAGAGTAAAATGGAACAAGAGTTTGTTGTCTGAAAATAAAGTTGGCTGGAAAAATATCAATAAGAGATATCGCAATTTATTTAAAAAAGAGTTGCTAAACTTCTTTCTTTCAACAAGAAAATCGTTTTTAATAATAGCCTTTTTCATAATCTATTATACATTATCTCAAAACTTAACTTTTGCAATTTTCAGTAAAATTAGCTACATCATATTTATTCTTCCAATGTTGATTGTTTTAGTATCTTCTATTTGGTTACTTTTCAAAAGATTTGGAAAGTCAGTCCACATCAACTATGGACTATTTTATTTTTCTTTCTCCTTTCTCATGATAAATTCGGTAATTCATTTTATGAGATATACTTCCGATGCAAACCAACAAATTATATGGTTGATTACCTTGCCAATATATTTGGCAGCAATGTATGCGGGCTTCATAGTTTTTACAACTGCAATTAAAAAAGTAACACAAATTAAAAAGGAACTTGCGCTATGAAACTAACAAATAACAACATAACAGAATTATATAAATTTACTAGAAAGCATTTCGTTGAGCATTATGATGTTCAAACAGAATTGGTGGATCATCTAGCAAATGATATCGAAGCTATTTGGGAAGAAAATCCGAATCTTAGTTTTGAAAAAGCCAGAGATAAATCTTTCAAAAAATTTGGTGTTTTTGGTTTTATGAATGTCGTAGAAGAAAAGCATAAACAGGTTGGAAAAAGATATCGAAAAGTTTTATGGACATTATTTAAAGAGTGGTTTAAACTCCCAAAACTTGCAACAACACTGGCGCTAATTTTTCTGTTTTATACCATCCTTAGATTACCATCAATAGGAACATATTTCTATTATACTATCCTCGGAGTTTATATCGTTTACTTTTTTGTTAGATGCAGATTACTTATTGTAAAACATAAAAGAAAAGTAAAAGAAACTGGAAAAAACTGGTTGCTTGAAGACATCATTTTTAAACTGGCTTCCTCTAATTTCCTAATACTGTTTAGTAATGCTTTCAATATATTTCAGTTCGGAGATTTATTTCGAGAAATGCAATATGCTTTTCTAGTAGCTGTTTTCTTGGTAATGTTATTACTTGTTGGTTATATCACCTTGGTATTAATTCCAAATAAAGCAGATGAATTACTAGAAGAACAGTATCCAGAATATAAACTAGTTTAACTTATTTTTTACCATCAACGATAATTACAATTTCGCCTTTGGCTGGTTTTTCTGTATAGTATGATAACACTTCTTTTACACTTCCTCGCTTGGTTTCTTCAAACATTTTGGTAAGCTCTCGAGATACTGAAACTTGACGTTCTTCGCCAAAATACTCGGAGAAATTCGATAAGGTTTTTAGAAGTTTATGCGGACTTTCATAGAAAATCATGGTTCTGCTTTCTTCTGCTAAAAGTTTCAATCGGGTTTGTCTACCTTTTTTAACCGGTAAAAAACCTTCGAACACAAATTTATCATTGGGTAAACCTGAATTCACTAAAGCAGGAACAAAAGCTGTTGCTCCAGGTAAACATTCAACTGCAACCCCATTTTGAATACAAGCTCTTGTAAGTAAAAATCCTGGATCAGAAATTGCTGGTGTACCAGCATCAGAAATTAAAGCAAATGTTTCTCCAGCTTGAATTCGTTTTACAATATTCTCAACTGTTTTATGCTCATTATGCATATGATGAGATTGCATTGGTGTGCTAATATCAAAGTGCTTTAGCAGTTTTCCACTAGTTCTTGTATCCTCCGCTAAAATATAATCTACTTCCTTTAAAATAGTTAGTGCTCTAAACGTGATATCTTCTAAATTTCCAATCGGTGTAGGTACCAAATACAGTTTACTCATATAACAAAGCTACAACAAAGTTTTAGTACATTTGTCTCATGTCTCAAAAGTTGTTACAACATATTAATTATCCTAAGGATGTTAGGAGTTTAAATCCTGAGCAATTACCCAAATTAGCTCAAGAATTAAGACGTTTTATCATTGATGTTGTAGCCACAAAAGAAGGACATTTAGGTGCCAGTTTGGGCGTTATAGAATTAACCATTGCGTTACATTATGTATTTAATACTCCCGAAGACTTATTGGTTTGGGATGTTGGACATCAGGCATACGGACATAAAATTTTAACGGGTCGAAAAGATGTTTTTCACACGAATCGACAATTGAATGGAATTTCAGGTTTTCCTAAACGAAGTGAAAGTGAATACGATACTTTTGGAGTTGGACATTCTTCTACTTCTATTTCTGCGGCATTAGGAATGGCAATCGCTTCTCAAATTAAAAAGGAAGACAAACAACATATTGCTGTGATTGGTGATGCTTCAATTGCTAGTGGAATGGCATTCGAAGCCTTAAATCATGCTGGAGTTACAAATGCAAATTTGTTGGTTATTTTAAATGACAATGCTATTGGAATTGATCCTTCAGTTGGTGCGTTAAAGGAATATTTAACTCGTATGAAATCAAAGCGAAGTGATATTGAACAACACAATATTATTGAAGCTTTAAACTTTGATTATTCTGGGCCAATTGATGGTCATAATTTAGAAGAATTGATTTTTGAATTAAATCGCTTGAAAGAAATTGAAGGTCCAAAATTCTTACATGTTACAACAACGAAAGGAAAAGGATTAAAACAAGCAGAAGAAGATCAGGTTAAATATCATGCTCCAGGAAAATTCGATAAAGTTTCTGGTGATCTCTTACCTAAACCGAGTATTACACAACCTCCAAAGTACCAAGATGTATTTGGTAAAACCATTGTAGAATTAGCACATCAAAATGAAAGAATTGTAGGAATTACTCCTGCTATGCTTACGGGAAGTTCATTGAAATTTATGCTAGATAAATTTCCTGAAAGAACATTTGATGTTGGAATTGCAGAACAACATGCCGTTACTTTAGCTGCTGGAATGGCAACTGAAGGAATCATCCCTTTTTGTAATATATATTCAACTTTTTTGCAAAGAGCATATGATCAAATTATTCATGATGTTGCTACTCAAAACCTTCCTGTAATTTTTTGTTTGGATAGAGCAGGTTTGGTTGGACAAGATGGAGCAACTCACCATGGAGTTTTTGATTTAGCGTACTTACGATGCATTCCTAATATGATCATTTTTGCTCCACGAAATGAAGTAGAGTTACGAAATATAATGTACACGGCTCAACTGGGATTAGATCATCCAATTGCTATTCGATATCCTAGAGGAAGAGGAATTACTGTAGATTGGCAACAACCTTTTGAAGCTATAGAAATTGGAAAAGGAGAGTGTATAACAGAAGGAACGGATATTGCTGTTTTGTCTATAGGGACTATTGCAAAAAATGTTTCTGAAGCAATAAATTTAACAACTGATAAAGCCAACATTGCGCATTATGATTTGCGATTCGTTAAACCTTTAGATGAAAAATTATTACACTCTGTATTTCAGAAGTTTGATAAAATTTTAACTATTGAAGACGGAACTATAAATGGAGGTTTTGGATCTGCCATTTTAGAATTTGCCGCAACACATAGGTATAACAATTCAATTACTGTTTTAGGAATTCCAGATACTTTTGTCAATCATGGAACAATTGATGAACTTCAACAACTTTGCAAAATAGATTCAGTTTCTATTTCTAATCAAATCAACGATTTAATTAAGTAAGTTTTTCTTAAAATACGCAGGTATCTTCAGATTTTAACATGACGTGAATATAGCATTGGTTATATTTACCTCAATATATCAATGAAATATGAAAGCACAACTTACCAAATTATCGCTTTTACTATTATTGGTAGTTTCTTTTAGTTGTAAAACAACTCCCAAAGAAGAGACTAAGCCTGTAAATTATGTAAAAGAAAACTACACTAAAAAAGAAGTAAAAATTACAATGCGAGACGGCGTAAAATTACATGCCACGATTTACGCTCCAAAAGACACTACTAAAACCTATCCTATTTTATTACAGCGCACACCATATAGCTGCAGACCTTATGGTGAAGATCAAATGAGGTCTAAAATTGGTCCAAATGAAATTTTAATGAAAGAAGGAAACATTATCGTTTATGAAGATGTTAGAGGACGTTGGATGAGTGAGGGTGTTTATGATAACATGCGTGCTTATATTCCAAACAAAACTGAAAAACAATCGGACGAAACTACTGATACTTATGACACTATTGACTGGTTAGTTAAAAATGTTCCTCATAACAATGGAAAAGTTGGAACTTGGGGGATTTCTTATCCAGGACATTATGCTACTGTTTCAACAATTGATGCACATCCCGCTTTAAAAGCTGCTTCTCCACAAGCTTGTATTGGAGATTTTTTCTTTGATGATTTCCACCATAACGGAGCATTTTTATTAAGCTATTTTAGAGCAATTTCATTATTTGGAACGTATAAAGATCAACCAACGGATAGTGCTTGGTATTCTTTCCCAAAAATGAATACGCAGGATCAATATCAATTCTTCTTAGATAAAGGTCCATTGAAAAACTTAAACGAGTATTTCCAATATGACAAACCAGACTCTAAAAATATGGCTTCAAAAAGTGATATTGATGACTTCTTCTGGAAAGAAATTGTGGAGCATCCAAACTATGATTCGGTTTGGCAGAGTAAAGGAATCATTCAGCATTTAGATAAAGTACCTTCTACAGTGGCAACAATGATTGTTGGTGGATGGTTTGATGCTGAAGATTTATACGGTCCGTTAGAAACGTATAAAGGAATTGAAAAAAATCAACCTAATAATTACAATACAGTTGTATTCGGTCCTTGGGATCATGGAGGATGGTCTCGTAGTAAAGTGAAAAATGCAGTTGGAAATTATTATTTCGGAGATTCAATTTCATTAAACTTCCAGAAAAATATTGAAACAAAATTCTTCAATCATTTCTTAAAAGGAAGTGGTTCAAAAGAAAGCGGATTGCCAGAAGCTTATGTTTACGATACTGGTAAAAAAGAATGGAAATCATATGATGTTTGGCCTCCAAAAAATGCACAAAAACAATCTTTGTTTTTAGCTGAAAATCAAAATCTATCGAATACAAAAACGAAAACATCTAAAATTTCATTTGTAAGTGATATTAAAAGACCTGTTCCATATTCAGAAGATATTAAGACTGTATTCACTCCTAGAAAATATATGACAGATGATCAGCGTTTTGCTGCGAGAAGACCAGATGTTTTAGTATTTGAAACTGAAGTAATGGAAGAAGATATGACCTTAGCTGGAGACATTTTAGCGAGGTTAAATGTAGCAACGACAGGAACTGCTGCTGATTGGATTGTTAAGGTAATTGATGTTCATCCAAGTGATTTGAAAAACGACAATGAGGATATGCAATCTCACGTGAAACTAAGTAACTATCATATGATGGTGCGTAGTGAGGTGTTAAGAGGTCGTTTTAGGAATAGTTTTGCTAATCCGGAACCATTTACCCCAAATAAGAAAACAAAGGTCCATATAAAGCTACAGGACGTTTTTCACACCATTAAAAAAGGTCACAAACTGCAAATTCAAGTTCAAAGTACATGGTTTCCATTAATTGACTTGAATCCACAAACCTATGTAGACAATATTTATAAAGCAGATGAGAAAGATTTTAAAACACAAACTCACACTGTTTTTACTGATTCTAGCATCGAGTTTACAGTTTTAAAGTAAACTATTTAATAAGTTAAAATAAAAAAAGCGAATCTTATTAGATTCGCTTTTTTTTATCTCACATTAAAAGTAATTGGTAATGTATAACCCACTTTTACCGGCTTACCTTTTAACCTACCAGGTATCATTTTAGGAAGCAACTCTGCAATTCTTCTGCCTTCATCTTCTAATCTCGGATGTGGAGCTCGTACGGTGATATCAACAACCTCTCCGTATTGGTCAATTTTAAACTGTATATAAATTACCTTTTTTCCACGAGATAATACAGGTTTACATTTTTCCTCGTCAATATCCTTTTCTCTATTGTAGACCATTTCTGTTTCTAAACAGTTTACTAAATCAACATCAAAATGTGTAATAATATGCTTTCTCATCATCCTGTTCATACACATTTTTTTGTCTCTACTATTTGATTCAGATTCACAGCCAGGAAAAACTGGCACGTCTTCAATAATAGCAAATGGAACATCTTTTATTTTATCCGCTTCATTAAGATTGATTTCTCTTACTTCTGGCTCCTTAGTATTCTTTCCGTTTTCCTGTCCATATGACAATACGCTAACTAGAGCGAATACAATTAATAATGTTTTTTTCATAGTATTTATAAGAGTTAAAAAAAGCGAATCTTATTGTAAGATTCGCTTTATATATATTGATAATTAAATATCTTCTAGTTATTCAATGCTTCTGCACCACCAACGATTTCTAAGATTTCGTTTGTAATTGCAGCTTGACGAGCTTTGTTATATGTCAATAATAACTCATCTCTTAATTCCTTAGCATTATCTGTTGCTTTATGCATTGCAGTCATACGAGCACCATGTTCGGCAGCAAATGAATCACGGATAGCTTTATATAATTGCGTTTTTAATGATTTCGGAATTAATTCTAAAATAATTTCCTCTTTAGATGGTTCGAAAATATAATCTAAGCTAACGTTAGAGTCATTTTCAACTGGTTTAATTGGTAAGAATTGTTCAACCATTGCAATCTGCGTAGCAGCATTTTTGAAACGGTTATAAACAAGTTCTATCCTATCATATGATCCAGCTACGAATACATCCATTAAGTCTTGTGCAATAGCAGCAGTATTCTCAAAAGTTAATTCATCGAAAATTTTAGTATTATTTTCAACTACATTGTACTCTTTTGATAAGATGTCATTACCTTTCTTACCGATTGTAAACACATCAACTTCTACTCCATTGTACTTTTCGTTTATTGTATTAACCGTTTTTTTTATGATTGAAGAATTAAATCCTCCACATAAACCTCTATTAGAAGTTACAGCTACCAATAAAACCTTCTTTACTTCTCTTTGCTCTGAATAAGCACCACCAACATTTCCGTCTAAAGTAGCACTAATACTCTGTAAAAGCTCAGTTAATTTTGACGCATAAGGACGCATTGCCGTAATTGCATCTTGAGCTTTCTTCAACTTTGCAGCAGATACCATTTTCATGGCAGATGTAATCTGCATTGTTGATCCAATTGAAGTAATTCTGTTACGTATTTCTTTTAAGTTTGGCATCTATATATGAACTTAAAATTAGTTGAATTTCCACATCTTCGTAAAGATGTGGAAACATTGTTTTTTATAATTAAGCTGAATACTTAGCTGAAATTTCCTTTGCAACTTCAGTTAAAATACCAGTAACCTCGTCAGTTAACTTTCCTGACTTTAAAGTGTCTAACGCATCTCTATGCTTCGCGTTTAAGTATTCGATGTAATCAGCTTCGAATTCTTTTACTTTATTTACAGGAACTTCTCTTAATAAGTTTTTAGAACCTGCATAGATAATTGCAACCTGATCTTCAACAGTAAAAGGATCTCCTTGATTCTGTTTTAAGATTTCCACGTTACGCTTACCTTTTTCAATTACATTCATTGTAGCAGCATCTAAATCAGAACCAAACTTAGCGAATGCTTCTAATTCACGGTACTGAGCTTGATCTAACTTTAATGTACCTGATACTTTCTTCATTGATTTAATCTGAGCAGAACCTCCTACACGAGATACTGAGATACCAACGTTAATCGCTGGACGAACCCCTGAGTTGAATAAATCAGACTCTAAGAAAATCTGTCCATCAGTAATCGAAATTACGTTTGTTGGAATATATGCAGAAACGTCTCCTGCTTGAGTTTCAATAATTGGTAATGCAGTTAAAGATCCTCCACCTTTTACTTTACCTTTTAATGACTCTGGTAAATCGTTCATTTCAGCAGCAATAGCATCATCATTAATAACTTTTGCAGCACGCTCTAATAATCTTGAGTGTAAGTAGAAAACGTCTCCAGGATACGCCTCACGTCCCGGTGGACGACGTAATAATAAAGATACCTCACGGTAAGCTACTGCTTGCTTTGATAAATCATCATAAATGATTAAAGCTGGACGACCAGTATCACGGAAATACTCACCGATTGCAGCTCCTGCGAAAGGTGCATATACCTGCATTGGAGCAGGATCTGAAGCGTTAGCTGCTACGATAGTTGTATAAGCTAATGCTCCTTTTTCTTCTAACATGTTTGCGATTGCAGCAACTGTAGAACCTTTTTGACCTACAGCGACGTAGATACAATATACTGGCTCACCTGCATCGTAAAATTCTTTTTGATTTAAGATAGTATCAATAGCAACTGTAGACTTTCCAGTTTGACGGTCTCCAATGATTAACTCACGCTGACCTCTACCGATTGGAATCATTGCATCAACTGATTTAATTCCAGTTTGTAATGGTTCAGTTACTGGTTGACGATAAATAACTCCTGGTGCTTTACGCTCTAAAGGCATTTCAAAAGTTTCACCTTCGATTGGTCCTTTACCATCGATTGGGTTACCTAAAGTATCTACAACTCTACCTACAATTCCTTCTCCAACTTTTAAAGAAGCAATTCTTTCAGTACGCTTTACAGTAGATCCTTCACTTACACCAGTTGAAGGTCCTAATAATACAACCCCAACGTTATCTTCTTCTAAGTTTAATACGATTCCTTCTAAACCGTTTCCAAAATCTACTAATTCTCCGTACTGTACGTTAGATAAACCGTATACACGAGCGATACCATCACCTACTTGTAATACAGTTCCTACTTCGTTTAACGTAGCCTTTGATTCGAAATTTGTTAATTGTTCCTTTAAAATTGCTGATACTTCAGCTGGTTTAATTGCTGCCATCTTAAATCTTTTGATGTATAATTAAATTTTTGGAATATAATGACTGTCGTCAAATTCTCTTCTTAATTCGTTTAATTGGTTTGAGATACTTGCATCATACTGCACATCTCCGACACGTAAAATAAATCCTCCTAAAATTTCAGGATTCACAATGTTTTTAATCGCTGCACTGTTTCCTGTAATTTCAACTATTTTCTTTTGAATCTTAGCTTCTAATTCGCTAGATAATTCAACAGCTGTAGTTACAGTTGCAACTTGCATCTTTTTATAATAATCGTAAATAATAGAATATTTTTTAGCTACACTTTCTAGCATTAACATTCTTTTATTTTCAGCTAAAAGATTAAACAATCCTTTAGAAATATTATTTACTTTATCTCCGAATAATGCATCTAATACTTTTTTCTTATCAGCTGCTTTTATAACCGGACTTTTAAGCATTGCATCTAAATCGTCACTCTCAGCAATAGTAGCTACAATAACTTTCATGTTATTGTTCACTTCCTCATCTGAACCCTGCTCTTTGGCTAAGTTTAAGATTGCTTTTGCGTAACGTAATGCTGGTCTTGCTTCTTTCATCTTTACTTAATTAGTTTAAAGTAACGTCTTCTAACATTCCTTCAACAAGCTTTAACTGATCATCTTGTGAAGCTAATTCTTTTCTAACTACAGTTTGAGCGATACCGATAGATAATTCAGCAACATTCTTCTTTAATTCTGCAATAGCAGCTTGTTGTTCTTGTTTAATTGTAGCTTTCGCATTCTCAATCATCTTAGAAGCTTCTTCACCAGCTTCTTCCTTAGCATCAGCGATAATCTTGTCCTTAATCTCACGAGCTTCTTTCATCATTGCATCTCTTTCAGCTCTTGCTTCTTTTAATAATCTATCATTATCAGCTTGTAAGTTTTGCATCTCTTTACGAGCTTTTTCAGCCTCGTCTAAAGCATTTTGGATACCTTCTTCTCTTTCATCTAAAGAGCTTAATATTGGTTTCCAAGCAAACTTTGCTAATAAAAATAATAATACTAAAAGGATTATCAAATTCATGAAAAATAATCCAGGAGAAAAATCATTTAATAACTGATCCATTATGTCTAATTTATTCTTTTAAAATTCTTTTTTGTTTAATCTAAAAACATTTCCTGCAACCAACCGTTACAGGAAAATGCTTCCTTTTTTTAATTTCTTAAGCTTTTCCTAAGATTAAAGCACCGAATGCTAATCCTTCTAATAAAGCTCCAATGATGATCATCGCAGTTTGGATTTTACCAGCAGCCTCAGGTTGACGAGCAATTCCTTCCATTGCTTTTCCACCGATTTGACCTAATCCGATTCCTCCACCGATTACGATTAATCCTGCTCCAATTAAATTGTACATACTAATTGATTTATATAATTAAACAAATTCTTATTCAAAATTAATGTGCATGATCGTGCTCATGCTCTTCCACTGCCATCCCAATAAAAAGTGAAGATAACATAGTAAAGATAAACGCCTGTAAAAAGGCAACTAAAACTTCAATAACCATAATGAAAGTTGCCAAAACAAATGACATACCTGTTGAAGCTACAGCTCCAAACTGATTCTTCATTGTAATCATTAAAGCAATTAAACTCATCACTACAAAGTGACCTGCGGTAATATTTGCAAATAAACGCACTAATAATGAGAAAGGCTTGATTAAAACAAAACCTACTAACTCAATCACTGCTAAAATTGGTCTTAATACTACTGGTACTCCTGGCATCCACAATGTGTGTGCCCAAAAATCTTTAGAACCACTAGTCAAATAAATAACAGCCGTAAACAATGCTAAACATACTGTAACTGCTATTTGACCTGTTACGTTAAACCCTATTGGAGTTAACCCTAATAAGTTTAATATCCAAATAAAGAAGAAAACCGTTAATAAATATGGCATAAACTTCTTATATTTTTTCTCACCTATATTTGGCCTTGCAATTTCATCTCTAACATATAACACTAATGGCTCTAAAACACGCCCCACTCCTGTTGGAATAGCTCCTTTTTTATAACCCTTAGCTAAGGACCCAAAACCTAAGAACATTAACAAACCAGCAAACAACATTCCGAATACACTCTTAGTAATCGAAAAATCTAAAACTTTGTGTGCGTTTGTAGCGTGGTGTGTTTCATCAAAAGACACATGCTCTGCATTTGCATCTAACTCATAAATTTTACTATGAATCTTAGCTAACTTCACTCCACCAGCATCAACAACAACGTGTCCATCATCATTATGATGAAATTTAGAAGACATGAAAGTTTTTAATCCTTTACTAGTCCAAACAATTACTGGCAATGGAAAACCAACATGTTTTCTTTCTCCCGCATCGTTTGTGTAAGAATACAACGAAAAATCATGTGAATCAGCTAAGTGATGCTTTATGTATCCTTTGATACCTTCTGGAGTATTAATTTGACCTCCTTTTTCAGAGGTTCCTCCACCTCCAGCGAAAACGTTTAATGAAGAAAATACTATTGCTAGTATTGCTAAACATTTGATAGATTTTTTTGCTATCATCATACCTTTACTAAATATAGAATTATGGTCTCTAAATTTCCGTGCAAAGGTACACATTTAATTAAAACTACAAACTCTTTTTTAGATATAGTTTGAAGCGTATTGAAATTAAAACGAAAATGAAGTAAACTACTTACTATTTAGGAGTTTAGAAACGGCTACAGCTTCTGTGATTAAAAACAGAAATAATGGTGCTACTAATGAAAATCTCTCTGGCTTAGATAAGTTCCCATTTGCGAAAACTGAAGAATTAAAAATCAGTACAAAAAATCCTATTTTAAGAAATATGGAAGCTAGGTAAGTATAACCTGCTTGATTTGGCATGTAATCTGCAATAAACTCAACAACAGAATAAACTATAAAAGCAGCAATTGTATGGAATAAATACACACTTAATAAAGAAAACGCAAACTTCTCTTCTACCACTAAATAACTATTTAAAAAATAGCTAACGATAAATACAAGAACTAAAGCAGATAAAAAAAGTAAAATACGTTTAATCATTATTTGAAAGATTAGATACCTGTCTAATGACAGAATACATTGCCAAAAATACTGCGACTAAAGTACAAATTTTGACATACATTTGATTTGGATTAGGATATTTACCATCTAGCCACTCTCCTAGTAAACTACCCAAATAAATAGTTCCTCCCATTTGAATGGCTATACCACTAAACCTAACGTACTTATTAAGCTGACTTTTGTTTTCCTTTTTGGGCATCTGAACTACCTTTTCCTAATTCTTTAACTGCACCTTTCATATTACAAGTTGCATTTAATGATGCTCCTGGCTCAGTAGCCAATTGTCCAACAATAATATTTCCTGTGATATAACTTGAAGACTTTGCTGTAAGTGTATCAGCAACGTTAAACTCTCCGGCAAACTTTCCTTCTACATCCGCGTTTGTACACTCTACAGTTCCGTTGATGAATCCTTCTTTTCCGATAATTACTCTTCCTTTTGTATTTAAAGTACCTTCGAATTCGCCATCAATTCTAAAATCACCTTCTGAAATTAATTCACCTGTAATTTTAGTTCCTTTACCAATTACGTTTCTATTACTAGAACTTCTCTCTACAATAGAATCTTTCTTATTTTTTTTACTTAACATGAGGATTATTTTAAAAGTTTAATTATTTCGGCTGCTTTTTTTCCTTCGATTCTATTTGCGTAGTTAAGCGCCACGAATTGAAGTTCTTTTTTGTACTCTTCTTTACTCTTGTACTTTCCTATCGCTAAGGCTCGAAGTAACACAAATTTAGCAATTAATTCTGAATTTCTTTCTGCATCACTTAATTTATCAACTTGGTCAACTACATCCTCAAACTGATTAAACTTGTATAAACTATAAACTAATCGATATTTTTTATCGATTTCATCAACTTTTTTAGTCTCCGTAATCTTGCTATTTGGCTTTCGAATTATCTCCGCAAATTTTGAATCTGCATACTTAGTTAAGATGATATCTTTCTTTTCATTTGCTTTTTCAGTTTCACCTACTTCATCATATAATTGATACAAATGATAACTAATTGGCAAGACTAATTCTGGCTTTTTGTTTATATCTAAAAGTGTTTCAAAATTACTAATGGCTAAAGTTGAATTCTTAAACTGTTCTTTATAAATAAGTCCTAATTGGTACAGAGCTTCATTTCTTTCTTTCCTAAGATTTTCTATCACAACCGGGTCAGAAGGAATAACTTTTAAATAGGTCTCAACTACATACCTACTATCGGTTTTCTCTGTTTTTACAGGTTCTTCAGTTTCCGAAGATTGCGATACCTCATTTTTATCGGACCATCTCCAATTATCCTCTAATTTTCTTGTACCCCAGGTTTTTTGGAATGCAACTTTCCCAAAACCAACAGACTGTGTATTATAGAAATACCACTTTCCTTGGTTATTTGAACCACCGAAAGATGAACCACCACCAAACTGACTACCAAAATCTTGAGCATTTAATAATCGTTGACGATTTTTCTCATCGTTCTCTTTGATTTTTTCAATATATGCCTCAAAATAAGCTGTACGTTCAACATCTGTCATGGCTACTAATTTCAGAATACTATCATTATTTGTAACCGTTTCTTCATAAGAACGTAATTTGGTAAGTCCCTTGTTCTTTCGTTTAATTCGTCGGATTCTTTTCTCAGTTTCAAACTCTTCTGTAGTTGCTTTTAAAACGCTATCGTAAAAAGATCCAGCCAATAAATATTCTTGCTTATCGAAATAAATATTTCCTAATTTCTCGTACGTGTAGGTTTTTTGATATACATCTCTACTTGGAACTTCTAAAGACTTTAAGTAATATTCTATTGCTTTTTCCGTATTACCTCTATCTTCTTGAAGAACTCCAGCTTGATAATATAATTCATTTAAGTATTTTCTATTATCTGAATTACGAATCAGCTTTCTCATACGATCGACTAGAAGTACATTTGAAGAATCTTTTACTTCAATATTCTTCACCATTTCTATGGCTGCATGAACTCTATATTTCTCAGGAACCCATCTTTCATCTGCTAATTTTCTGAAAACCATTCTAGCAGAATCTTTATAATTCAATTCACTATAAATTTGTCCTAAAACGAATGCGTTTCTTGCTGATTGATGATTCTTAACAAATGATGTAGATATTGCAAGATGATCGATAACCTTTTGAATTGTATCCGTTTTTTCGTAAGCCATCGCCATAGCAGTGTAAGCCTGTTGTCTTTGAACTGGAGTAAGATTTTTTTCATTCTTATCTAACTCAATCAACAACTTTAACGATTCAATGGCTAACTTTTCGTTTTCTAATCGAATATTTGCTTTGGCTCTCCAAACTTTGGTGTCATAAATTAGACTCGCTTTTGGATAATTAGCAATAATATAGTTGAATGATTCAATGGCAGGAATAAAACGCTGCGTATAGTAACGTGCTTTTCCTAGTAACAAATATGCATCATCAATTTGGCGGTTTTTTTCAAAACCTCTAATATTCATTGAGTGTTTTTGAATAGCTTTTACCGCTTTTTCCTCAGCTCGATCAAAAGGAGTTGCTGGAGCGGAACTCTCAGTAGATTTATCATCACCAAAACCAGCACCAGGAGAACTAAATTTAATTACAACTGCATTTTTCTCGTCAAACTTTATGGGCTCAATTGGTAATCGTTTCCAAAAGTTATCTGCATAATTGTTTTCAATGCCTTTCAAGCCTTTTTCAAAAGCTTGTTGACCATTAAATAGGACATTATACTTTGTAGTTAATGCATGAAAGTTTCTGTTAATAACAGAATCTTTTTTGGTACTACAAGACAGCACCGAACTCACTACAATAATGAATACGAAAAGGTTATATGATTTTTTCATGAAAAAACGCTCTACAAGTACAACAGATAAAAATACCTTCTATTGTACTAGTGAGCGTAAAAATAGAAATAAAAAGCTAATATTCTAATTACGAAGCAAAATAGCTTTCTAATTCTTGTAAAGTTACTGGAGCTGTTTGTATATCTTTTACTACGTTCCCTTTTTCTAAAACAACGATTCGTTCACAAACTTCTGTAACGTGACTTAAATCGTGACTAGAAACTAAAACCGTAGTTTCCTTTTCTTCAGTTAATTTCTTAATGATATTCTTTAATCGAATTTGCGTTGTTGGATCTAAATTCGCGAAAGGCTCGTCTAATATCACAACCTTTGGATTACCCATAAGTGCTGCAATAATTCCAGCTTTCTTCTGGTTACCCTTACTTAAATCTCTCAAGAACTTTTTCTTTCCTAATATTTCACCATTGAAAAACTCTTCAAACTGACTTAAAAAAGACTTAATATCAGCGGAATTCATTCCTCTTAATTCACCTATAAAATCAAAATACTCATCAGGAGTTAAATAACCAATTAAGAAACTTTCATCGATAAAAGACCCTGTAAACGTTTTCCATTCTTCACTCTTGTTCACAGTAATGTTATGATTATCTATATGTCCTGTTGTTGGCCTAATTAAATCTAGTAAAATATTGAATAAAGTTGTTTTTCCAGCCCCATTGTTCCCTACTAAACCGAAAGATTCTCCTTTAGCAATATCTAATGTTGGAATATTTAAAACTTCTGTTGATCCGTATTTTTTTGAAATATTTTTTACCTGTATCATTTTCTTCTTTTTTTATGTAATTATTTTTTCTGATTGAAAGCGTGAATAGTTGCGTACTTGTCTCTGATGTACTTTTTTTCTATCAAATCCATTAAGTAATTTTTCAAGATTAACCCCAAAACACCGACAGTAGCAATAGCGATAATACCAGCATTAAATCCAACGAATTTGTTGAACACCCAGAACAACAACATTGGTAGTCCCATTAATGGTAAAATAATTAAAAACTGAGTCGCACTTGTTCCTTGTGTATTTCCAAATCCACTAGCTTGTAAATCGATTCTTTTTCTATTAAACGAACCAGCAAACAATAAAAACAATGTGTTAAATCCGATGTTAAATATGGCTCCTGCCGTAATCATAAGAAATTTATCTATTCCGTAGTAGATATATGGAATACTTAAAATGTATAACACAAAAGTAACTACACACATTAACAACCATTTACTTTCTAAAAACTTTCTATAACGAATATTCTGACTCATGATCATCTTGTAATATTCGCTATCCCACGCTGGGATAAATTGACCGAAATTTATAGCGAAACCACCTGTTACAAACAATGATGCAAAGATTAAAAATGCAGGCATTTTTTCTTCATAAGTCTTATTACTGAAAAATATTACTGCATAGAATAAAAACAGAAAAGACATTAGGAAAACCATTTTAGTCCTCTTATTCCTCCATATTAATCTCATATCATTTTTGATAAATGGAGCTAAATCTCCAAGTCTATCTACAAAAGATAAATCTGCAGTAGCTGCTTCTTTCGTTTTTACTTGAACAGCGTCATCTAAGAATAGTTGAGTTTTTAAATTTTTAAAATTTAAGAAATACGTTATTACAACTAATAATCCTGGGATTAAAACATACATCCAATTATTATAAAAGCTACTAAAAATCATGACACTATCTTTAGTGAAATTATAGATACCGAATTGTTGTAATGCAATAATACTTCCTAAAACAACTACTAAAACTCCAAAAGCCACATTGCTTTTATTTGTCAAGAAATTTAAAAAGTTAGAAGACACAACTACTAACAACAAGGCAGTTAACCAACTCAACACATTTGATACCGGATAGCCTTCTTTCATTAATGTTATCGAAAATGGAATGTAGAAAAACAAACCAATCACATTGAAAAATGAAACGATTGACTTAGTTAAAATATAATTTACCAAAGTACTTTTTCTAATGTTTAGAATTAGTAATGGCTTTACATTCATTACTGGTAATTTTTGCATTAAGTAGCGAAATATTAAATCTCCGATTACATAAAACAACATAATTCCATTAACAATATTTAAAGGATCCTGATTCGGAAATTCTTTTTTCAACACATCAAAACCATAAAATCCAATTCCAAGAAATATTAACACAAAGTACAAAGCAAATATTCCCATAAGAATATTTATAGCGATACTTTTTTGCCAAAACATCGAACGAAAGAATTGTTTTCTTTCAAAACTTAAAAAGCGTGATATCATAAAGTTTGAATTAATAGTTGAATAATTAGTAAATGAAAATTCAAAAATGTTACATAAAAAAAGCACCAAATTTTTTTTGGTGCTTTTTTAAATTGTAATTTTTTAATTAAATCCACTGACATACGATACCTCCCATAATCGCTAGTGTAATTATCCAGTACCCTGCATTTATCGCAATATATTTAAAAGATTTTCTTTCAAACATTGCCTGAATCGCCAAAATTGGTGTTGCAATAAAAAAGCCCGTTAATCCTCCATGAAGTACACCATGTTTAAAAGTTCGAAATCTATCTCCATACGTTTCCATTAATGAAGAAAATGTAGTAAAGGCTTCTCCTGTTTGATCGCTAAAACCAGGTTCTCCTGCTAAAGTTGAGAAAATTCCCATTTGATGGACAACTGCCGGTAATAAGCCAAGTGCAATCATAAATCCTAATACATAACTCACTAAAAAAATGACTGGCATGTTTGCTCCTTTTAAACTTTCTTCTGTAAAATTCATTTCCTTCATCCAGGCATTTTTGAATAAAGGTCCATACCAAATAAAACCAGTTATTAACGGTACTAGAGCTGCAATCGCGCAAATTAAAAAGTTGATTTTCATTGTTGTAAAGGTTTTGAATGTTGTTTATTATCAAATATAAAAAAAAGCAGCAATTATCTTGCTGCTTTTGATTTCAATACTTTATGAGGTTTACTCTTCAGAGTTTTCCTTTATTTTCAAAGATTTCCCAATGGCTTCCAGCTCAAAAACAAAATCCCTTTTATTCACCGCTGGTGCATAAGTAAAGCCTTCAAAAACTATTAGTCTGTTATTCTTTTTATCAACTACTGTGTAATTCAAAAAAGGACCAGCCATAAAATCATTTTTCACTTCCCATTTTCCTCTAGTTTCAAAAGCTTTTTTATTGTCGATTTGAGTCTCGTATGTAAACGGAGCATAGGCTTTTTCAGTTATCATATACATTCCCTCTCTACTACCAGGAATAAATTTTTCTCCTATACTATCTCTTACTTTGGTAATGTTATCAGCAATCGAATCTTCATTAGTTAAAGGCAAACTATAAATTAGAATATTATTCGACCCGTCTCCTCTGGCAATTCCATTTTGCAAATGATGGCGCATCCATAAAAAGTTGTTCAATGTATCTTGCACTAAACGATATCTACTTGGAATTGTAATATCTAAACCTAACTCTTTTACTGTAGATAATTGCGTATGATCAATTCTCTCTTTATGGAATATATCCTGAACAAATTTCACATCTTCATCTTTAAATATTTGCATGAATTCCTTTCCTCTTTCACGTGTCATGTTAATCATATCCTCCTTCGTTTTATAAGAAGCTATGATTATCACTTGCGGAGCAGCATATTTATTTTTAATTACAGAAACTTTGTTAGTATCTGACTTTTGAAATAGTAATATCGCCTTATTATGTCTAATAAAAGAACTAAACCCTGAAGGATCAATTTGTGATACTGAAATTAATGTTTCTGGTTGTGGTAACCCAACTTGGTGTTCACCGAAAACTTTACGGATTTCATCACCTGGTTTCCCTATCCAATCAACACCTTTCATTACTACAAGAATTCTATTAATATTCCCTGTAGCAGATGGTAAAATAACTTCATTTTTACCTTGCTTGCATCCAACTACAATTAGTGTTACAGCAATTAATGCTAAAATTTTTTTCATGGTAGTATATTTTGTTTGATCAAATTATAGTTGACAAAAATTATTCCAATTACATTCTTCGAGGATAAATAAATAATCGTTGACCAACTCTTAGGTTTGTTCCACGCATATTATTCCATCGTTTTATATCTTTAACTTTTACTCCAAACCTTCTTGCTATTTTCCCTAAATAATCACCCGATCTTACCTTATAACGGATTCTTTTATCCATTTCAAAATACTTCGGTAAAGGCTTTTCTCTCAAAGAGTCCTCCGCAGCTGCTAAAGCATAAATTTCGCGCTCTTTATCTAAAAAATCAATTACTTTATTTCTAGGTAATCTAACACTGAAGCTTTTCTTTTTAACATACGGAATCACGTCAATTTTATACTTAGGATTAAGAAAAGCAATGGTTTCTTCATCAATTCCAGTTTTTTCTGCTATTTGATCAAAAGTAACCGTTCTTTTAATTTGAATTGTGTCCGTTTCAAAGTGATATAAATTCGGAGCTTCCGGATATATACCCAACTCTTCATTATATTTAAAAATATACATTGTTGCATAAAAAGCAGGAACATAACCAGCTGTTTCCATCGGTAAAAATGGGCGAATATTCCAGTAATTACGATAACCTCCAGATCGCTTAATTGCTTTTAACACGTTTCCTGGACCAGAATTATAAGCTGCTAAAGCTAAATCCCAATCATTAAAAATATTGTTTAAATGACTAAGATATTTACACGCAGCAATTGTAGATTTAACCGGATCTTGTCTTTCATCTACATAAGAATTTACAGCAAGTTTGTATTGTTTTCCTGTTCCATACATAAACTGCCATAATCCAGTAGCTCCGACTCTTGATTTTGCTTTAGGATGCAAAGCAGATTCAACAATCGCCAGATATTTCATTTCCAATGGAATATCATATTGATCTAAATACTGCTCAAACATTGGAAAATAATACTTCGCTCTTGCCATCAAAGCAGGATAATACTTTTTACGATGCTTTAAGTAACTATTTATAACTCTTTCTAAGGCTGGATTAAAAGCTAAGTTGAATGGAGTGCTCGAATTAATTTCTGCTAAACGAAGCTTTAATAATTCTGGTGTGATAACATGTGTTTTCGTTCCAGTAATATCCTTATCATTTAACACATATTCAAACTTATCAAATAAAGGAGAATTAAACTTTGCATCAACTAATAAACTATCAATTCTTTTTAAATCATCATCTGAATATTTTACAGCTTTTAACTTAGCAACTGGAGTTGATTTTACACCAATTTTTGGAATAGCTTCTAGCTTTACCAGAGAGTCATTCTGAACTTGTGCAACTAAACTAAAACTGAAAAAAAATAAAGCAACTAAAAAAAACTTCTGCATCATATTCAATTATCTCTGTCTTTAAAAGTTAAATTCTACTGCGACAGGACAATGATCAGAATGCTTAGCTTCAGGCAAGATATAAGCTCTAGAAATTTTATCTCGTAAAGGCTCTGTAACCATACAATAATCTAAACGCCAACCTTTATTATTGGCTCTTGCATTGGCTCTATAACTCCACCAAGAATATTCTTGTCTATCCGGATTTTTGAAACGGAAACTATCAATAAAACCACTATCTATAAATTTCCCTAACCATTCTCTTTCCTCGGGAAGGAAACCAGAAACCCCTTTCATTTTTGGATTATGAATATCGATTTCTTCGTGACAAATATTATAATCACCACAAATAACAAGATTAGGCACTGTTTTTCTCAACTCAGTGGCATATTCCAGAATTTCATCCATGTAATTGAACTTATAATCCAAACGAGCCGAATTAGTTCCAGAAGGTAAATACATACTCATGATTGAAACATCATCATAATCGACGCGAATATTTCGTCCTTCATGATCCATAGACTCAATTCCCGTTCCAAATTCTACATGATTTGGTTCTTTTTTACAAAAAACCGCAACACCTGAATATCCTTTCTTTTCAGCAGAAAACCAATATTGGTAAGGATATCCTACTAATTCAAAATCTTCAGCATTTATTTGCTCTTTTTGAGCCTTTGTCTCTTGAATGCAAATTACATCTGGATTTGCAGCTTTTAACCATTCTGTAAGGCCCTTTTTTAAAGCTGCTCTTATTCCGTTTACGTTATATGAGATTACTTTCATTAAATACTCATTTCTGGAATTTCACCGTTAACAACCAAAGTTCCTTCTGTAGCTTTTTGGATTTCTTCAACCGAAACTCCAGGAGCTCTTTCTAACAAATGAAATGTATCGTCTTTAATTTCTAAAACAGCAAGATTTGTAACAATTTTAGTTACACAACCTACTCCTGTTAGCGGTAATGAACACTTCTTTAATAACTTTGATTCACCTCTTTTGTTGGTGTGCATCATAGCCACAATAATATTTTCAGCTGAAGCAACTAAATCCATCGCTCCTCCCATTCCTTTCACCATTTTACCAGGAATTTTCCAGTTTGCGATGTCTCCATTCTCTGCTACTTCCATAGCTCCTAAAATGGTTAAATCAACGTGCTTTCCACGAATCATGGAAAAACTAGTTGCAGAGTCAAAAAAACTTGCTCCTGGTAATGTAGTAATCGTTTGTTTCCCCGCGTTAATAATATCTGCATCTTCTTCTCCTTCAAACGGGAAAGGTCCCATTCCTAACACTCCGTTTTCACTTTGAAACTCTACTTCAATATCGTCTCTTACAAAGTTTGCTACTAAAGTTGGGATTCCAATCCCAAGATTTACGTAATAACCGTCTTTTACTTCTTTTGCTATACGTTTTGCGATTCCGTTTTTATCTAAAGCCATGATTAGTTTCTTTGTCTTACTGTGCGTTGTTCAATTCTCTTCTCATATTTTTCTCCTTGAAAAATACGTTGTACAAAAATCCCAGGAATGTGAATTTGATTTGGATCTAACTCACCTACTGGAACTAATTCTTCTACTTCGGCAACCGTAATTTTTGCCGCTCCACACATATTTGGATTGAAATTTCTTGACGTTCCTTTGAAAATTAAATTTCCCGCAGCATCACCTTTCCATGCCTTTACAAAACCAAAATCTGCTTTAAAAGCTGGTTCTAAAACGTACATTTTTCCGTCGAACTCTCTTGTTTCTTTACCTTCCGCTACTTCTGTTCCGTAACCAGCTGGTGTATAAAACGCTGGAAAACCAGCTTGAGCTGCTCTACATTTTTCCGCTAAAGTCCCTTGAGGAGTTAATTCAACCTCTAACTCTCCAGAAAGCATTTGACGTTCAAATTCATCATTTTCTCCTACATAAGAAGAAATCATTTTTTTTATTTGACGATTTTGTAATAATAATCCTAATCCAAAATCATCAACTCCTGCATTATTTGAAATACATGTAAGATTATTAACTCCTAATTTCACTAATTCGTTAATAGCGTTTTCAGGAATTCCGCATAATCCGAAACCTCCAAGCATTAAAGTCATTCCACTTGAAACGCCTTCTAATGCTTCTTCCACATTATTTACTTTTTTATTGATCATTTATTCAGTTGTTTGCTAAGTTTTGTTTCAATGATGTAATTAAAAATCGTCTTCCTCTTTCTGTTCTTCTTTTTGATCTCCGTCTTTATTTTTCTTACTTTCTTCTTCGTGCTTTTCGCAATCAATATTAATAGAAAGATCTTCTGGTTTTTCAAATGGCTCTTTACTAATATTCAATGTTTTGTCCTCATAACATTTTCTCATAAAAATAGCCCAAGTTGGCAATGACATTGCTGCTCCTTGACCTTTATCGATTCCTGCAAAGTGAATAGAACGATCCTCTCCTCCCGTCCAAACTCCAGTCATTAAATTTGGAACCATTCCCATGAACCAACCATCTGTATGGTTTTGTGTTGTTCCTGTTTTACCTGCGATTGCATTTGAAAATTTATAAGGGTAACCCGTAACAAACTTTGGTCTTGGATGATAGGTCCTTAATCGTAAACCCGATCCAGATTGTGTTACACCTTCCATTAAATTCAGTATAACATAGGCCGATTCTTCGTTTAAAACCTCTTTTGTTTCAGGAACAAAAGTCTCTAATACAGTACCATTTTTATCTTCAATTTGAGTAATAAACATTGGTGAAACGCGCATTCCTTTATTAGCAAAAGTAGAATATGCACTTGTCATTTCAAGTAAAGTTAAATCAATTGCACCTAAAGCAATTGATGGATTAGCTTGAAATTCTGTTTCAACACCTGCAGACTTTGCTAATCTTGCTACATTAATAGGAGAAACCTCATCAATTAAACGAGCAGTGATTGCATTAACGGAACCTGCCAAGGCTTCTTTTAATGTTAATTCACCACCATATTTTTCACCAACATTTCTTGGAGTCCAATCATCCTGCATACCATATTTTTCTTTAGGAATGGTATATGGTGTATTTGGTAATTTATCACAAGGAGACCTTTTTAACTGGTTGATTGCTGTTGCATACACAAAAGGCTTAAATGTTGAACCTACTTGACGTTTCTGCTGTTTTACTGCATCATACTTAAAATGCTTATTATTAATTCCTCCAACCCACGCTTTAATATGACCAGTTTGTGGCTCAATTGATGCTAAACCTGAACGCAAGAAATGTTTGTAATAACGAATTGAATCATAAGGGCTCATTACTGTGTCACGATCGCCTTTCCAAGTAAACACGCGCATGTCTGTTTTTGTTTGAAAAGCTTTTTCTATTTCTTTATCAGACTTTCCTGCCGCTTTCATTTTCTTGTAACGATCGGAATTTTTCTTAGCTCTATTTAAAATTTTACGAATATCACTTTTCTCAATATCATAAAAAGGTGCCGTTCTATTTCTCTTTTGTTCTTCGAAAAAATATTTTTGCAGATTAGACATATGTTCCGTCATAGCTTCTTCCGCATACTTTTGCATTCTAGAATCTATTGTTACATAAATCTTTAGTCCATCCTTATAAATATCATAATATTCTCCATTAGCCTTAGGATTATCTTTAGCCCAACTTTTCATAAATTGCTTTAGATATTCTCTAAAGTAAGTAGCTAAACCATCGCTATGACTTTCTGGTGTAAACTTTATTTTTAAAGGAAGTTGTTGAAGTGAATCTCTCTTTTCTTCCGTTAAAAACCCACTCCTTACCATCTGATTGAAAACCACATTTCGTCTACTCAAAGATTTTTTTTGTGATACTTTTCTATAAGGATTGAATTGTCTCGGATTTTTTAACATTCCAGCTAAAATTGCCGATTCTTGAATATCTAAATCTTTTGGCTCTTTCCCAAAATAAATACGGGCTGCAGAACGTATACCTGTAGCATTAAACAAAAAACCTTGTTTATTAAGATACATGGTAATAATTTCCTGTTTGGTATACTGACGCTCAAGCCTAACAGCAATTACCCATTCTTTTATTTTTTGGGTTAACTTGGTTACTAATGAAGCTTTTTCTCTTTTATGAAATAAATTTTTTGCTAATTGCTGAGTAATCGTACTTGCTCCTCCATTTCTTCCTAATTTTGAAATTGCACGAGCTAAACCTCTAAAATCAATTCCCGAGTGCTCATAAAAACGCTCATCTTCGGTTGCTACGACAGCCTGCACCAAATTGTCCGGCAAATCTTTAAACTGAATCGGTGTCCTGTTTTCTTTTAGATAATACTTACCTAATGTTTTACCATCAGAAGAAATTATCTCTGTAGCCAAATCATTCTTTGGGTTTTCTAATTCTTCAAATGTTGGCAAATCACCAAAAGCTCCCCAAGAAGCTAATAAAAAAACGAAACATAATGAGAATAATCCTCCTAGAACAATTCCCCAAAACCATTTAATATATTTTGTGAAATTCATAGTTTTCTTTTTTGTCATTTTTTAATTTATTTTCTCAATTCTAAAACCAACATTCACGATGCCTTCTAATGCATTTATACCTTCTACTTCTCCACCTTTTCTCATAGCTTGAAAGATGTCTAAAGTATAAGTTCCTTGAATTGGAAATAGAATTTGTTCTTTGTAAAACAGTTTACTTTCTTTCAGCTCAGTAAAACCTTTTCCTAAAAACTCTCCGTTTTTATCAGCCATATCATACTCTAATGTATCAACTATTTTATGTCCGTCTGGAAAACTCATTTTTGTAATTAAAAACAGATTACTGTATTCATAATCATTATTGTTTCTAATATTAATAAATAGATTTCTTTTTGCTAAAGTATCTTGAACTTCAAATTGATAAGCAACAGAAGAATTTATATCCCATTTATTATTCTCTATTGAAGTATATTCATCAAATATTCTTTTGGAATCGCATGAAACCAAGATTAATAAAAGTGCTAAAACTTTTAAAACTATACTATTGCTTATCTTTTTGAGCATTATTATTGTTTCCAGAATTACGACGTTTATTCCTCCTTTGATTGTTTGGTTTTTTATTATTAGAAGAATTTTGCTTAGGACCTTGCTTTTGGTTTTGAATCTGCTTCTGACCTTGGTTCTGTTTTTGACCTTGCCCTTGTTTTTGATTCTGTTTGTTATTATTCTTCTTATTTTGAGCCTGACCAGCAGGTTTATTTCCTTTGTTATTTTTATTGTTGGAACTTCCTCCTTGCTTTGGAGTATTTTTTTGCTCTCCTTTTTTAGTTCTGTTCGATGGGTTGTTTCCTGTTCTTTTTTGATTTGATCCTTTTCTTCGATTCCTATTCCTATTTCTTTTTGGTTTCTTAGGAGTATCGAAACGTGTTAAACTATCTTGCCCAACAACATTCTCAAAATCTATTTTTATTTCTTCAGCTATCTCTGCTTCATATTCCTCTAATGGTGCTCCTAAATCATTATTCTCATTTAAATCAATTATTTCATTAACTTGATCCAAAGACAATTTATACCACTTAAACTTTTCTTCTTTATAAGTATACCAAAGTAATTTTTTAAAGATGTCCATTTTTACAAAAATAGCATCTCCTTTTTCAGTTTTTAATACAACATCTTGTTTTGGAAAAGAGCTTAAAGCATCTAAATAAGAATCTAATTCAAAATTTAAACAACACTTTAATTTTCCACACTGACCTGCCAGTTTTAGTGGATTCAATGATAACTGCTGATATCTAGCTGCCGCCGTATTTACTTTTCTAAAATCTGTTAACCAAGTAGAACAACATAATTCTCTACCACAAGAACCTACTCCTCCTAATCGAGCAGCTTCTTGACGCATTCCTACTTGTTTCATTTCAACACGAATAGAAAAAGCACCCGCTAAATCACGAATTAATTGACGAAAATCTACTCGATCATCTGCAGTATAATAAAAAGTAGCCTTATTACCATCTCCTTGGAATTCAACATCAGAAAGCTTCATTTTAAGTCCAAGCTTACTAATAATTTCTCTACCTTTTCGCTGTGTTTCAAGCTCACGATCACGAGCTGTATTCCAAACTTCAATGTCTTTCTGAGTAGCCTTTCTGTAAATTTTCTTTACATCAGGACTATCTAAAGCAACCTTTCTTTTCTTCATTTGCACTTTTACAAGCTCTCCTGCTAAAGAAACTACGCCAATATCATGACCTGGGTTTCCTTCAACAGCAACGACATCTCCCATAGAAATGCTATGCTTTTTTTCAGTGCTTTTATAAAAGTGTTTTCTTCCGTTTTTAAAACGTACTTCGTATATATTAAATGGAGCTTCACCGGTTGGTAAAGTCATATTCGATAACCAATCAAAAACAGCTAACTTATTTCCGCTTCCACATGTTCCTGTTCCACAATTTCCATTGCTTTTACAGCCGTTTGGAACGCCGCTTTTGTTAGTTGAGCAACTGCTACAACCCATAATTTATATATTATTTTAATAACTTCTTAAATCTGATGCATTCTCAGTATCAAGAAATTAATTGTAATTATTTGATTTTTAACAAGATAAAAAAAACGTTGTTTTCTTTTTATCAATTCGTAAATATACTCATTCCTATGGAATGTGAAAATCACTTTACTCATTGAAATCACTAGTTCCCTAAAAATGATTTACAAATAGTGATCGCGTCATCTAAATGAGCTGGCAATTCTCTATTTTCCCAAGGATGTTTTGCTCCAAAAACGTGATCTGCCTCATCAATAATATGTAATTCACTTTGAGAACTCCACTTGTGTAAATTTTCAGCTTCATTTATGAGAATTGATATATCACTACTTCCATGAATAATACAAAGTGGTATGCTTAAATTTTCAACTGCTCTTTTAATTGTAAAGCGTTCTTCATTCGCTTTAAAATCTTCATAAAACTGATAAAAATGTGGCATTTGCTGTTTCGTTCTTCCATTTAAAACATATTTGACACCATCCTTCTTCCATTGCTCCAAACCTCCAACCGTTGAAGATCGCTCTCCAAAATTAGAAACTCCGCCTAACGTAATCACATTTCTAATCCTTGTATCTTCTTCTGCTTTTATGCAGACAATCCCACCACCTCTACTATGACCAATTAACGTAATTGAATCTGAATTTATTTCGCGAGCGAACTCTTCATTTTGAAAAACCCAATCAATTACAGACTCTAAATCATCTAATTCTTTACTGTAATTATTATTTCCGAATGCTTCTAAATCAGGAAAATCGATAGGCTGATTGATGGTTCCTCCATTATGTGAAAAATTAAACTTCACAAAAAACGCTTCCTTGGCAAATGCTTCCGCCATTAAATCCCATGCTCCCCAATCTTTGAAACCTTTATATCCGTGACAAAAAACAATGACAGGTTTAGGTTCATTCGTTTTTGTAAAGAACACATCTGTTAATATTGGTTTTTGATGTTTACCTTCAAGTATTCTATTCTTTATTTTTTCCATAGGTATAAAAATAAAAAAGCTCATCAGTAACTGATGAGCTTTTTAAAATAATATTGAATTTCTTTAGATAATCCCTTGCGCTAACATTGCATCTGCAACTTTTACGAAACCAGCGATATTTGCTCCTTTTACGTAATCAACGTATCCAGACTCATCAGTTCCATACTCAACACAAGCTTCATGAATATTCTTCATAATTCCTTTTAATCTTTCGTCAACCTCTTCACGAGTCCAACTTAAACGTAATGAATTTTGACTCATTTCTAATCCAGAAGTTGCAACACCTCCAGCGTTTGAAGCTTTACCTGGCGCGAAAAAGATTTTGTGCTCGTGGAATGCAGCAATTGCCTCAGGGGTTGATGGCATATTTGCTCCTTCACTTACACAGATACATCCATTATCGATTAAAGTTTTAGCTTCTTCACCATTTAACTCATTTTGAGTAGCACATGGTAAAGCAATATCAGACTTTACAGACCAAGGACGCTCTCCTTTAAAGAACTTAGCAGATGGATACTTTTCAGTGTATTCATGGATACGTCCACGCTTAACATTCTTTAATTCCATAACAAAAGCTAGCTTCTCAGCATCGATTCCTGCTTCATCATAAATATATCCTGAAGAATCAGATAATGTTACCACTTTAGCTCCTAACTCAGTAGCTTTTTCACAAGCAAACTGCGCAACGTTTCCAGATCCTGAAATAGTAACTGTTTTTCCGTTGAAAGAATCACCTTTAGTTTCTAACATGTTTTGTGCAAAATAAACCGCACCATAACCAGTTGCTTCAGGTCTGATTAAAGATCCTCCCCAAGACTGTCCTTTTCCTGTTAAAACACCTGTGAAAGTATTATTCAACTTCTTATACATTCCGAACATAAAACCGATTTCCCTAGCACCAACACCAATATCTCCAGCTGGAACATCTGTATTATGACCAATATGTCTGTATAACTCTGTCATGAAAGCATGGCAGAAACGCATAATTTCGTTATCTGATTTTCCTTTTGGATCAAAATCAGAACCACCTTTTCCTCCACCCATTGGTAAAGTCGTTAATGAATTTTTGAATACTTGTTCAAAAGCTAAGAACTTTAAGATACTCGCATTAACAGTTGGATGGAAACGTAAACCTCCTTTATAAGGTCCGATAGCTGAATTCATTTGAACTCTATATCCTCTATTCACCTGGATTTCTCCCTTGTCATCTACCCAAGAAACTCTAAAAGAAATTAAGCGCTCTGGCTCAACCATTCTTAATAAAATGTTTTTCCCGTTGTAAATATCATGTTTAGCAATATAAGGTATAACTGTTTCAGCTACTTCTTGAACTGCTTGTAGAAATTCTGGTTCATGGCCATTACGCTTTTCAACCAGTTCCATAAAAGCCTTTATTTTAGATTCCATAATTTAGTTATTCGAAAAATGTTTTTTTAATAAAAATAATGTACAAATATAGTTAAATAACTAATCTGGCGTTTTAAAAAAGTTCTTTTTTTGCGGAAACGAAAACGTTATAGTAAAGAGAAGAAAGAAAAATGTTAATTCAGTAAAAAAACGTAAATTTGCCACTCAATTTTTTGAAGGATTATGTTAGATAAAGTTAAAGAGCTCATTGGAGACGTTCAAACATTTCAAGCAACTACCAAAGAAGAAGTAGAGGCTTTCAGAATTAAATACTTAGGAAGTAAAGGTTTACTGAAAGGTTTATTTGCTGAATTTAAAAATGTTGACGCAGAATTACGTAAAGATTTTGGACAAGCTTTAAACAATTTAAAGAAGTCTGCCGAAGGAAAAGTTGCGGAATTAAATGAAGCTTTAGAGAGTGCGGTTGAGGAAAATGGAGTCTACGGAGACTTAACAAGACCTTCTGAACCAATTGAATTAGGTTCTCGTCATCCAATTTCTATTGTAAGAAATCAAATTATTGAAGTTTTTAATAGAATCGGGTTTACCGTTTCTGAAGGACCAGAAATTGAAGATGACTGGCACAATTTTACTGCATTAAACTTACCAGAATATCATCCGGCGAGAGATATGCAAGATACTTTCTTCATTGAAAAGAATCCAGATACTTTATTAAGAACACATACATCTTCAGTTCAAGTTCGATATATGGAGAATAACGAACCTCCAATCAGAACAATTTCTCCAGGAAGAGTTTTTAGAAACGAAGATATTTCTGCACGAGCCCATTGTATTTTCCACCAAGTAGAAGGATTATATATTGATACAGACGTTTCATTTGCTGATTTAAAACAAGTTCTTTTATACTTCACCAAAGAAATGTTTGGTAAATCGAAGATTCGTTTACGTCCTTCATATTTCCCATTTACTGAGCCAAGTGCTGAAGTAGATATTTATTGGGGATTAGAAACTGAGACTGACTACAGAATTACGAAAGGAACAGGTTGGTTAGAAATTATGGGATGCGGAATGGTTGATCCTAACGTATTGAAAAACTGTAATATCGATCCAACAAAATATTCGGGTTATGCTTTTGGAATGGGTATTGAGCGTATTGCGATGTTATTATACCAAATTCCAGACATTAGAATGTTTTATGAAAATGATGTTCGTTTCTTAGAGCAATTCAAATCTGTGATTTAATTTCATGAGAAAAGATATTACAATTGATGAAGTAACAGGACTTGAAATGGCTGTTGTTTCTGAATTTAATACAACTGAAAATACAGAAAACTGGTATGTGTATCTTATCAACAAAAAAGATGTTGACTTAGATATGATTATGGTGGTTTCACAAGGATTTTCAGAAACAAAAACAACTACAGTATTCAGGAAGAAGTTCGATCAGCTAAAGGCTAACTCCTCTATTAAAGTGGAACTAATTCATCCTGACGTATTTGCTTTAGATAATAGATTTTTAGTGTCGTTTTTTGAAGGAAGTAAAATCTATGAAAAAGCATTTATTTTCGAAAGGAATACTATTAAAGAAGGAAACTTACGAATGATTCCTAGCTTAAATTTAAGAGGAGTTACTGTAAAGTAATTCTTTATTTAACTACCTGACATTAAATTATTAATATAACATCAAAAAGAAAATCCTTTTGCATTTGGGGCTTGCAAAAGGATTCGTCTAGTTAACCAAATAATTTAAACTTTTAACTCAAAAATGATGTTAAGTATTTTAAGGGGAATACTTTATATTATTCTCTCATTTACACTTCAAATATAGTCTGGTTAAGGTCTTAAATTTCTCATTATTCGATATTTGATTTATCAACTATAGATTAACTGTTTGATTTACTCGATAAACTATAAATGACTTACATCCTGTCTTCTTTTTAACTTTTATAAAACTAAATTTTACTGAGTTTAATCCATAAAAAAACTCTCCTACTGTAGGGGAAGTAGGAGAGCGAAATATGATTCGGTAAAATCATAAAACTTTAATTCAAATTCAAAATGAAAAACAAAACTTTATTGGGGTCTTGGGGCTTATATCTTTTACTTAATTACTGTCACTTTACGTTCTAATTACACTTCAAAGATACCGCAGTTAAGCACTTAATTATCAGATATTCGATGTGTTATTTTTATACTGTAGACAAATCGTTTAAATTCATCGGTAAGCATATTAACAAATCAATTCAACTAGGAACGAGTGGCAAAAACAGTAAAATTTAAGACAAAGAAAAACCTCTTACATTTGGGGCTTGCAAGAGGTCGTTTTTTTAACTCAAAAAAATGAAAAAGTATTTTGTTTGGGGATTATTACTTTTTAAATTTTTTCATTACTACTATTAACACTTCAAAGATACATCGACCTTAAGAATCACATTTGAAGTTTTAGTTTTAATGTTTTTTTCTTTAGATGAATGGAGGGTATTCTTCGATGAATGGAAAGTCGATTTAAATCGACTCATATTCATCGACAGTTATGTCTGCTAATACATCTCCTGTGTGTTTTGTTGACAATGGTTCAAAAAGTAAAATATGAACCTCTTCTTTAGCTATTGGTTTATGTAAAACTCCTTTAGGAACAATATAGAATTCTCCTTCATTTACTATTACAGTTTTATCTTCTAACTCCAATTGTAATTGACCTTTCATTACCATAAACAATTCATCCTCATCATCATGTTTATGAAAAACGAACTCACCTTGAATTTTTGCTAACAATACCTGCTGACCATTTAATTCAGCAACTTTTTTCGGAGACCACTGGTCTGAAAATAAATTAAACTTTTCTGAAATATTAATAACTGATGACATATATGTTGTTTTATTGGATTTGTTTTACGTTCTCAGTATCAATTCGAGATACTTCCTTTAGTTTATCGTTTTCATACAAGGTAGGAAGATCTTTTAAAGGAGTTCCAACCTCAGCTTTATAATTAATATAGTCTTGAAATATAATTCCTCCTACATTTCTTCTGTTGTAACTACTTCTAAAACGTACACCTCCACCATTTACTTTATAGTTATAAGCTAAATAATCCATTGTATGCGACTTTTTATTAATCCAATAATAATAATGGTCTTCAAAGTCTTTCCCTCCTCCTTCTTGCTTAAAAGTAACTTCTATAACATCATAGTTTTCTCCTTTTATTTGAATCTCGCCTTTGTATGATTTGTTAACTGCCGAGTCATTTAATTTATGTGGTAGTGTAGCAAAATAAATAACAGAGTTTAAAGATTCTCCATATTTAGAAGCATCTTCTTCTGACAAGTTCAATTGTTTTCCATTAATGGTTCTTTTGAAAATTCCATTTTCAAGAACATCAAGAATGGTTTCCTTTTCAGCATTCTCTTTTTTTAATGTATACGTATACTCATTCCCTCTATTAATAAAAGTGTATTCTTTATTTCTGAAAGAAAACGCATAAGAAGCTTTATTATATAATTCTCCTCCGTGAGATTTAATAGCACTATTTACTATTTTTCCTGCTTTATTTATCTCAGTTATTTCTTGCTTTTCGCCTTTTTTAGTCTCCGGAACTTTTTGCTCCGACTTACAGGAAACAGTTCCTATTAGTAATAAAGTTAGAAACGTTGATTTTAATATGAATTTCATTGTTGTTGGTTTTCTTCTGTAAATATGTCCCATTTTTTAATACTTCTTACATCTCTTAACAAATATTTAGTGATTTTAACGCACAAAAAAACCGCTCAATTTAGTTGAGCGGTTCTTTATTTATAATAAGTTTGATATTATCTTAAACTAATTTTCCCATTTCCTGCGATTTCATTATCGATATAAACAGCTACTTTATAATCTCCTTTTGCCAAAGAATATCTTTCAACAGAAATTAATGAAACTACGCCTAACTTTTGATTCTCATAATTTACTTTTATATAATCATTATAAGCCATTCCTTCACCACTTCCTCCTGCATTCTTATCGGAAAGAATTACTTCATTGTTTTTATCCAATATTTGGATAACAACATCTTTCATTCCGGCATCCGCTAATTCGTTTTCTAATAGTTCGAACTTAACTTTGAAAGCATCTGTCTTACTTGACCTTGATGTACTAGTATATTTTCCATTATTTCTTTCTTTAAAAGCATTTATAGAAACATTACCTATCTTCACTTTTGTAGCTGGACTAATTTTATCGCGCAATTCTTTTTCTTTGTTAGCTAACTCTACATTCTCCTTAGATAGGTCATCTTGAGTTTTTTTGTGCGCTCTTAATCTCTTCTTTACTTCATTATTTTGATCTTGAAGAGAATCGTTTTGCTTAGTTAACTGGTCGGCTTGCAATAACAATTTTCTGTTTTCGCGTTGAAGTTTAGTAACTTTCATACCGTACTTAACCAATTTGTCGTAGTTTCCTTTTTTTATCTCTTTAATAGAATCTTTTAAGGCTATTATCTTATTGATACTAGTAATAATTCTTCTTGACAATCCTTTCTTTTTAACTGTCATTTTCTTGTAATCAGCTACTATCTGATCTAATTCTTGTTGAAGAATTTTCTGCTCTTTTCTAAACTCATCGTCTAATTTATTTTGACTTTCATGAGTTTTAAAAGAATAGACTATAAGAGAAATTAGTAGAAGAATAGGTGAATACCTCAAAAATTTGTTCACCGAAGCTGTACTTATTTTCGTCATCGTAAGGGGGATATTGAAGTTATTTGATAAAATTAAGAAAAAACTTTCGTTTTTAACTTTAATACATCTCTTTTTTCGATAAAAGGTTGAAATTCTACCACAAAAGGTTACTTTTTTTTAAATCCTAAGACTCTTGATGTTAGTGTTATATTAAAGTCTTATTTTCGTTTAAAATTCAACTAATGTATTTAAACTTCCAAGATAGTGTTGCACAATTTTCCTCATGGGTTTGGGGAATTCCATTATTAATTCTTCTTATCGGAGGTGGACTATTTCTTTTCATTTATTCTGGTTTAGTTCCTTTTAGATATCTAGGTCATGCTGTTAATATTTTAAGAGGAAAATATGACAAACATGATTCACCTGGGGATTTATCGCATTATGAAGCCTTGTCTTCAGCGATTGCTGCAACTGTCGGAATGGGTAATATCAGTGGTGTTGCCATTGCTATTGCAACAGGAGGACCCGGAGCTATTTTTTGGATGTGGGTAAGTGCTTTTGTAGGGATGGCAACGAAGTTTTTTACTTGTAGTTTATCCATAATGTATCGTGGAAAAGATGAAGAAGGAAATGTAAAAGGAGGACCGATGTATGTGATTACCGAAGGATTAGGTAAACAATGGAAACCATTGGCTGTCTTTTTCTCATTGGCAGGATTAATTGGAACACTTCCAGCATTTCAAGCAAATCAATTAACACAAACATTAATTGATGTCTTTGAAGTAAATTCATCGAATGAAGATACTGCCAAACTATTACTTGGTATTTCAATTGCAATAATTACCTCTCTTGTAATTTTTGGAGGAATTAAACGAATTGGTAAAGTAGCGGGAAAACTTGTACCTATAATGGTTGTTATTTATTTACTAACCGTTATTACAATTTTAATTTTAAGATTTGATGCTATCCCTGAAATTTTCTCATTGATTTTTACCGATGCTTTTTCTGGTGATGCTGTTATGGGAGGTGCTTTAGGAGCATTAATTATAACTGGAGTAAAAAGAGCTGCTTTTTCTAACGAAGCAGGAATTGGTACCGCTCCAATGATGCATGGAACTGCTAAAACCAAGGAACCTATTAGAGAAGGTTTGGTAGCAATGTTAGGTCCGGCAATTGACACATTATTGGTTTGTACATTAACCGCGTTAGCCATTTTAGCCTCTGGTATTTGGAAAAATTTTGAAGGAAATGGAATTTCATTGACGCTTTCGTCTTTTGATGCTGTTCTTCCTTATGGTATGGGTAGTGTTATTTTAACAATCTGTGTTTTAATTTTTGCCTTTTCAACTTTATTCACCTACTCATTTTATGGTTATTCCTGTTTAAGCTTTTTAACAAACAGTAAAATTGGAAAGTTTTACAATTACATTTACATAGCGACTATTGTAATCGCCTCTGTTATTAAGTTAGACTTTGTAATTAATTTAATTGATAGTGGTTATGCTTTGATGGCCATACCAACTGTTATTTCAACATTAATTTTGGCTCCAAAAGTAAAGAGGGCAGCCAATGATTATTTTACGCGACTTAAGACGGAATGAACTTAAAGAAAAAATTAATTATTCGTGTTTTAAATAATAACGGAAACTTTTCCAGAGTAAAAAGAAACTTACAAGAAGAATAATTGCTCCCCACATCCAATAAGTACCAAATGTATTTGCCGCTATATTTTGTGTGTCTGAAGTCATTACTTGACCATTACGTTCAAACTGTTTTGTGAATAAGTAATTCAATTGAAGATAGGTACTCAGGATACATTGAAGACCTAAAAAAAGTACAGTAATTGTTTCGACTTTTTTGTTCTTCAAAAACATAATTATCACAAACAATACAACAAAACCACTCAGTACAATTATTCCCCAATAAGAACGTATCCAAATAATTAAGGACAAGATGATTACTCCAGTCAGTATTCTAAATAAAATTGCGGCGTGTTTCTGTGATCGGGCTGCCATAATTAAAACACTTCCAGCAATTGCTGGACCAAATAATCCGCCAGCTGCCGTGAATGCTCTTGCCAGAGAAATCGATATGAATTTATTAGTTACAGTGGAATAGGCTACACCTCCTCCATTTGCATAAATTTCTAAATAATGAAACTTTCCACCAACCAATAACGCAGTTAACCCGTGTCCCATTTCATGAAACCAAGTTCCTAACAATCGGAAAGGATATTGAATCTGAACAAAATATGAAAGTTGTAATAATAAAAATATTAGTACAGAAATAATTAGAACCGTATAGTCTGATTTTTTAGAAGTCACTTTTTTACTTTTTCAATACCAATTATGAAAAGAGTTTTTCTTTTCTATTACTCATTTCCTCTCCCAATAATTTATCTAAACCCTCTTTTTTTTCTAATTCACTCAATATGTTTAAATAGGTTTCTTCATTTACATCTTGACTTAGCTTAAAAACACCATCGATTTTTTCAACTTTAATTTCAAAACCTGCAATGTGAGGCATTAAACGCTCTTTATAAGAATCAGGAAGATTATCGAATATTGTCGGAGAATTCTTGTCTCCTTTTTCATGTTGTAAAGTAAAATCTCTCATCAAATTGATTAATCTATCTCCTTCAAAAAAGGAAACACTTCCGTTCACATGAACCGTCATATAATTCCAGGTAGAACCTTTGCTTTTATTTGCTCCCCAAGAAGCACTAACATATCCATTTGGACCGTTAAAAACTACTAAAACCTTACTATTCTTGAAGATTGCTTGATAATGATCGGTTTGTTTCATCATATGCCCGACCAAATACATTTCATTATCCCTATTTTCAACTACTAATGGAATATGAGTTCCTACAAAGTTTCCATTTTCGTCTAAACCTGTTATAAAAGCTAAAGGATAACGATTTATGAAACTTGTTAGCTCATCAAGGTTATCCTCTTTATAATTTGGTACATTATACATGTGTTACTTCCCTTTAAATTTTAATTACACAATGTAGTGAATTTAGTACTCATCATACAAAGTTGTATTCAACTCATTTAAATCAATCGTATACATTTTTTTTGAAGGCTTCACTTGATATTGATCCTTCACAAAACCACCTACGAGATAAAACTTATTGTTAACCAAAAACATTTTACTCGATTCGTATGGAAGATCAATTTTATACTCTTTTAAACCGTTCGTATTTGTATTAAAAACATAGAAAAAGTTCTTATCAAAAATGTAAATTAAATCTCCTTTTTTGTCGATAGCAGGCATCTTCATTGTTCTTGGTAACACTTTCTCTATTTTCCATTTTCCGTTTTTCAAGTTGAAAGAGGTAATTCGATTCATTTTCTCGGTTCCTTTACCTCCAATCATAAACAGCTTATCATTCACCTTTATACATTCCGTTTCTTTAGGATCTGGAAGTTTACCAATTGTATACCATTTATCTTCTTTTGTGTTGTATAATGAAACATTATTAGAAAATTTCAATTTTCCTTTTTTCAACTTCTTCACCGATCCTCCAACTAAAACAATACTGTTATCAATTTTAGCAACACCTTGATTAATTCCATTCTGCTTACTATCGATTGATTTCTCTAACTTATTTGTTTTTAAATTGAAAACCTCTATATCATCAATCAAATATTCTCTTGACTTATTTTTCGCTAACTTTTTTCCTCCCAATAAGTATACTTTTCCATCGATTAAAACTGCCTTATGATAAGCTCTTTTTAGGACCGGTTTTTCTAAGGCAGACCATCTTCTATTTTTTATATCATATATATGAACCTTATTACTATATCCTTGATAGCTTGTTCGTCTATTTGTTCTATAAACAAGTTCACTTACATTTATATTATCATCTTGCATTTCATTCAACTCCTGAAATGCCATTCTCATTCCATCGGTTAACGTTGATTTATCTCCTCCAAAAACATAGATTTTATCGTTATAAGAGACAGAAGCAAATCCATGTAGGCCTTTTTCTAATTCCGGCAACTTTTCAAAATTTAGTTCTTTCTTCTTCTTTTTGGTTATTAGAACCTCGGAAAGTCTAATGTCTTTTTCTGTAAGAAATATTGATTTGTTTACAATTTCACCGAATAAAATATCTCTATCATAAAACTCTACATGTGACAAGAAAATTCTGTCATTATCTTTTATCTTTTCTATGGAAACCTTTCCGTTTTCATCAGTGACGTAAATTTTCCTTTTTTTCTTTATGTGAACATTTTGAATTGGTTCTTTAGTTTTTGAATTCAATACAGTAATTGTATGCTGACCAAAAATAAATTGAAAAGTAATTAAGAAACAGAATAACAGAAGTTTATTTCTCATAAGCTTAGTGATTTGTTTTCCCTAAAAATACGCCAAAGTTAAAAATAAATCAACCTTTTAACCTTATATAACGGACCTTGTTTCCTCTAGATAAACTGATAAAATTATAGCTTAGTTAACGGTTCATTTTCAAAACTTAAGCCTTCGAATCCAGTTTTCATAAAGTTTCTGATATTTTGATGTCCTGTTCCATTTGGATCATTCACAACCTCAGCATAGTATTGACCGAAACAAGCTAAGGTTTCCTCTTTTGATAGTTCTTCTTTAATTGCAAATGAAAACACTTTGCAAGATCCTTGATTTTCTGTAGATTGATTTTCTAACTCACCGTTTTTAAATGCTGAAGGAGTAAAATTATAGTTGCTTTCTATCAGTTCGATTGTTTCTTTAAAATCAATTGTAGAAGCTTCATTTTGTAATTTATTTTTGAATTCTTGTAATGTCATTTGTAATCATATTTTAGAACTACAAAAAAATAGATTATTCAACTTAAAAACTAAACTCTAGTAATTTTTTACAAACTAACATTTATAGTTAAATTTGCGCATCTAAAATTATAGAAAATGTACAGATCGCATTCATGCGGTGAGTTAAGAGCATCGCATATTAATACAGAAGTTACCCTAGCAGGATGGGTTCAAAAATCAAGAGATAAAGGTTTCATGATTTGGGTTGATTTACGAGATCGTTACGGAATTACTCAGCTGATTTTTGATGAAGAGAGAACTTCTAAAGACTTAATGGAAAAAGCAAAAACATTAGGTAGAGAGTTTGTGATTCAAGTAAAAGGAACTGTTATTGAAAGAGCTTCTAAAAATCCAAATATCGAAACTGGAGATATTGAAGTTTTAGTTTCTGAATTAAACATTTTAAACGAAGCAAAATTACCGCCATTTACAATTGAAGATGAAACTGACGGTGGAGAAGATATTCGAATGAAGTATCGTTATTTAGATATTCGTCGTAATCCGGTAAAAAATAGCTTAGTTTTCCGTCATAAGGTTTCAATGGAAGTTCGCAAGTATCTTTCTGATAAAGGATTTATTGATGTTGAAACTCCTTATTTAATCAAGTCTACTCCAGAAGGAGCTCGTGATTTCTTAGTTCCTTCAAGAATGAATGCAGGACAATTTTACGCATTACCACAATCACCACAAACTTTTAAGCAGTTGTTAATGGTTGGTGGAATGGATAAATATTTCCAGATTGTAAAATGTTTTAGAGATGAAGATTTACGTGCCGACCGTCAACCAGAGTTTACACAAATAGACTGTGAAATGGCGTTTGTTGAGCAAGAAGATATTTTAGAGATTTTCGAAGGAATGACTCGTCATTTATTAAAAGAGATTAATGGCGTTGAAGTTGATAAATTCCCAAGAATATCTTTTGATGACGCGATGCGTTTATACGGAAATGACAAACCAGATATTCGTTTCGGAATGCAGTTTGGTGAGTTAAACGAAGTTGCACAACATAAAGAATTCAAAGTATTTAACGAAGCTGAATTAGTTGTAGGTATTGCTGTTCCCGGCGGAGCTTCATATACTAGAAAGGAAATTGATAAGTTAATCGATTGGGTAAAGCGTCCACAAGTTGGTGCTTTAGGAATGGTATATGTAAAATGTAATGAAGACGGAAGTTTTAAATCATCTGTAGATAAGTTTTACGATCAAGATGATTTAGCTAAATGGGCAGAAACTACTGGAGCGAAAGCAGGGGATTTAATTTGTGTTTTATCAGGTAAAACTTCAAAAGTACGTGCACAATTATCTGCTTTACGTATGGAATTAGCAGAGCGTTTAGGGTTACGTAAACCTGATGAATTTGCGCCATTATGGGTAGTTGATTTTCCATTATTAGAATTAGATGAAGAAACTGGACACTATCATGCAATGCACCACCCATTTACTTCACCAAAACCAGGACAGATTGAATTGTTAGATACTGATCCAGGAGCTGTAAAAGCAAATGCATACGATTTAGTATTAAATGGTAATGAAATTGGTGGTGGTTCTATTAGAATTCACGATAAAGAAACTCAAGCTATTATGTTTAAGCATTTAGGATTTACTCCTGAAGAAGCAAAAGAGCAATTTGGTTTCTTAATGGACGCATTTGAATATGGTGCTCCTCCTCATGGTGGTTTAGCTTTTGGTTTAGATAGATTAGTTGCTATTTTAGGTGGACAAGAAACTATTCGTGATTTTATTGCATTCCCAAAGAATAATTCTGGTAGAGATGTAATGATTGATGCACCTGCAACCATTGATAATGATCAATTACAAGAATTAAGTATTCAATTGAATGTTCAAGAAGAAGCTTAAAAATCAAAAGAATATACATTAAAAAATCCCGCAATTAGCGGGATTTTTTAATTTCATATAAATATATTCGAACACTTGTTCGAATTAGCATTTCTCTACTAACTTCAACGAATTATTGCATGTTAGGATTTTTACTTTTTAATAATTGAAAACCTTCATAAATCAAGTAGAAAACGAATGTATAACACACAAAGTTTATAAAAATAAACATTAATGTTTCTAACTCGAAAATAGGTTTATCATCTCCAAATCCGATGGCGTAAAATAATTCGTCAACGATATGCGGAGAAACAAGTAAAAGACCTCCTAAAGCCAATAATAATAAACCAAATATCTTTCTAAACATACTTTAATTTACACAAAACCTATCAGTTTTAGACTAATAATCCTATGAGACTTAACAAAGTGTAGTTGAAATACAATTAAATACATCTGGATTGTAATTAAAGGGAAAGTCATAGTAATTTTTATTAATTTTCAATCATTAAAAATCGCAACCATGCTTAAAAAAATCATAAGTACCACACTTCTTTTTTACTCAATAGTTACCTTTTCTCAAGAATTAACTGGAAGAGAACTTCTAGATAAAGCTATAGAATATCATGATCCAAATGGAAACTGGGCAACTTTTAATGGAACACTAAATGTAACGATGACCATTCCTAATAAACCGAACCGTGATAGTGAAATTAAAATAGATTTACCAAAGGAATATTTTTATGTAAAAGCCACAAGAGGAGAAAACACAACAGAATATACCGTTAACAAAGAATCTTGTGAAATTGCCTTTAATGGTGTTAAAAATCCCTCAGAGGCGATATTAAAAGAACACAAATTAAGTTGTGATAGAGGAAATCTTTATAAAAACTATTACACTTACTTATACGGACTTCCGATGAAGTTGAAAGACCAAGGAACAAAGATTCATGAGAAAGTAGAAAAAAAGAAATTCAAGGGGAAAGAATACTTGGTATTAAAAGTTACTTATGATGAATCTGTAGGAAAAGATACTTGGTATTTTTATTTCAATCCGAAAACTTACGCTATGGAAGTTTATCAGTTTTTCAAAGAAACAAAAGATAGTGGCGAATATATTTTACTTTCTGATTTGGAAACGATTAATGAAATCAAACTTCCTAAAACAAGAGCTTGGTACTATAATAAAAACGATGGCTACTTGGGTACAGACACACTGAAAAAGTAATACAAACTTATAAATACTTAAACACATAAGTGATTCTAATTTCAAGAATTTCTTCTCTTCGTTAGAATCACTTTCCCAGTAATGTATAATAGTAATAATTATTTTCCCATTTCGAATTTAATTGCCATCAAGTGTTTTACGTTTACTAACTCTCCGTCAATTTTACCTGGAGTGAATTTTGGTAATTCTTTAATTACTTTCGCAGCCTCCATCTCTAACAACTTTCCGTTAATAGGTCCTAACGTAACGATATTTTTAACAGCTCCATTTGTATCGATTACAAAACTTGTCCAAACAATTCCTTCAATTCCATTATGCTCTAAAACCTGTGGATATTCTAAATTATCTTCAACATAAGCCTCTAAAACATTTCTTAACTTACCTTGATATTTAGTTTTTCCTTCTGGTATTATTAACCTTGGCTCTTCGGTAACTTCACCTAAATACACGTTTTTAATTTTCACTTCTTTCTTAGGTTCTGCATTTTTTGCAGCAGAAATAGATCGAATGTTTTTACGTAATTTATGATAGTAATTACTTCTTCTTGTTCTTAAATATCTTTTTGTTTTAACTTTCGGTTCAGGAGTTTTTGCTTTTTCTTGATCGTTCAAACATTTATCGATGGTGTTTAATTCCATTAAAAGATCGTCGTCTGAAGATGAACTTTCGCAAACATCATGTTGTGCAACAAGTACCATATTTGATACAAAAACTAAACTTAGTATTAATATTTTCTTAAGTGTCATAATAGAAGGTGTTAATAGTAATTCTTAAAAAATTTATTTCTGTTATTATCTAACAACACCACAAAGAAACTTCAACACTAAAGTATTTTTACTCTAAAACTTGTTGAGGCGGAAAAATTAAGGTTAAAAAGGAATTAAAGAAGTTGAAATTTCAGCAAACCCTTTGTTTTAAAGGGAAAACAATCACACTTCTATTATTAAAAAGGAAAAAATCGGTTTGAAAATCGTGCTAAAAATCCGATTTATTTGTCATTTAGGAACGTTTAACGGTTCAAAATTTTAATCACCTTGTCTGGAAAATCCGTAAAACAACCATCTACTTTTGCATCGAATAATAAAGTGTTCACATGCTCTTCAAAAGAGGAAAAATCACCTAGTTGATCTGCTCTAAATGTATATGCGTGAACCTTTAAATTTAATTTATGAGCATCTTCAACTAAGGTTGTGAACTTCCAATGATCATTTTCTTTTTTATCGATAATCTGTTTATACCACGGGCCAATTCCATCGGCATAAGTTGAGAAATGTTTAAGTTGTTTAGTTTCTTCCGGGAACTCAATTAATTGAACCAAAAACAAATCAGAATTCAATTCTTTTCGAACGCGTTCTAATTCTTTTGCATCAAAACATTGAAAAATACAGTTGTCATTTTTTGAAGTATAGCCGTATGCTGATAAAACTTCTAAAGTAATTTTAGCAATATCTTTCCCTTTCTTGTGATGAAACTCAGGGTTTTTAATTTCAGGATAAATCCCAATATTCTTTCCTGTACTTTTATTTAATCCTTGAATTAACTCAATTTCTTGCGATAGCGAATGCAATTTGAAATTTCCTTTCCCTTTAGGAAAACGATTTGGATAAAACTGTTCTCCCGTTTTCGGATTAAAACGCTCAGAAACGTTTAATTGCTGCAATTCTTCAAAAGTAAAATCAATTACATAATATCGACCATCTTCTCTTTTTCTTTCAGAAAATTTTATCGCAACATCGGTAACATCGTCTAAATAAATATCATGAATAACAACAGGAACATCATCTTTACTTAAAACCAAATCTTGTTCAATAAAATCAGGATTCATTGCAAAAGCCATGGCCTTTGCTTCCATTGTATGTTCAGGTAAATACCCAGATGCTCCTCTATGAGCTACAACAATCTTTGAATTCATGATTTCACTTTTTAAATTTTTGTCAGAAGGTGTTTTACAATTCCAAAAAAATAGAATAATTACTATTGGAATGAACCGTTTCATAAATATGATGTTTCCTGTAAAAATATATAAAATGTGAAAAAGTAATTTTAATATTCTATTAAGAATTCATTCATTTCATCTGGATTTAATAGTTTCGCTTCAGTCGTTCTTCTTTCCCTCACGCCATCTTTTATTATTTCATATTCTATGAACACCTTTTTATATCCTCCAGATAATTTTCCTTCAATTAATGAATTCACAGACGCTCCTTTCCATTCTAATGCGTTAGTGTAAGTAGTTCCATCATCATAAATAACATTCTGATTTTCATAGTTTATAATCGACTTCCTCACAAGATTATAATATCCAAAACCTCCTTCTTCTTTAAAATGGTGAATTACTATTTGATCTTCTTCATTAAATGGATTGATATTGTTTACTTTTATCTTAACTGGAACTAATCGACTGACTTTTATAACTGGTAATTCATCATTCATCAAAGTTTCTATTTTGTAACGATATTGATACGGACTAGCGTCATATTTATCGTTCTTACTATTTGTATAAAACTTCAAATCGTTATCCATTTCTTCATAATTGATAACAACAGAAAACTCCCCATTACTATCTGTGTTTATTTTACCTTCATCTTTTTTGCTACATCGGTAATAAATACTTCCTGGAATTATGTCGCAGACCTCATAATTTATTTCAATATTAGAAACGGGTTCATTCGTTACATCATCAACCACTTTACCTTCCAATAAAAAGTCATTTAGATTTTCATTGTTCTCGAAACAAGAAATATTCATAGCGAGAAATAACAACAATACGTACTTTAAGTTTTTCATTTTAGTAGATTTAAATTTGAATAACTAAAGTAGTTTTCAACCCAAAAAAAGTATCCCAAATCATATAAACTATAAGATTTGGGATACTTTTTAACACATTTTAAGCTTCTATTTCTTTAGGAATACTAAAAAATCGATTGCTCTGTTTTCGTTGTAAATTCTTCTAAAAACTTCATCCCACGATAGGAGTTTCCTTTTTCATTTAGTTTTGGACTCCAAGCAGTGATGCAATACTTTTCAGGATAAATTGCAACAATTCCTCCACCTACTCCACTCTTTCCTGGTAAGCCAACACGAAATGAAAACTCACCAGACTCATCGTAAAATCCGCACGTTTGCATTATGGCATTTACTCTTTTCGTTTGACTTAAACTTAACACTTTGGTTCCTTTAGTAGTTGTAAAATTTGGATTCGCCAAAAACATAAAAACTCTCGATAATTCTTGACAACTCATTTCTATGGAACAAATATGAAAATAGAAATCTAATACTTCTTCCGGTTCATTTTCAATATTACCAAAGGATTTAATAAAGTTACACAAGGCTTTATTTCTATATCCAACTGAAGCTTCAGACTTGGCTACAGTTTCAGAATAATTAATTTCACTAGAATGACAAAGCTCTCTGATGGCAGAAAGAAAATCTTCCTTTGGATTCTTATAATAACTCACTAACATATCACAAATAACCATAGCTCCACTATTCATAAATGGATTTCTAGGAATTCCATGATCCGACTCCAATTGAACTAAAGAATTAAAAGGGGTTCCTGAAGGTTCAACATCTACTCGTTCCCAAATTTTATCTCCGAAAATTTGATAAGCTAAACTTAAAGAAAGCACCTTCGAAATACTTTGGATAGAAAACTTTACTTGCCAATTACCAACCCCAAATTCTTCATTCTTGCGAGTTAATAAACAAACTCCAAAATTAGCTGATTCTATTTTCGCTAATTCGGGGATATAAGTAGCAATTGCTCCTTTATTTTCTTCTTGAGATATAGAACTATAAATATTATCTAGAATACTTTTATAATCGATTATTTTTTCTTCTGGTTTCATTTGCTAATTCTTTTAGAATTAATGAAGCCAATGTAAAACAAATAACGCTACTATTTACAACTCCTTTTAAAGTTTGAAAAAGAAAAAAGCACTACATAAATGCAGTGCTTTTTAAAATATTTTGCGATACTTTTTAGTATGCTCTTTTATTATTTCCTTCATAGAAGTTAATAAACGCTTGGTTTACTACTCTATGTCCTCCAGGCGTTGGATAATTTCCAGTGAAATACCAATCTCCTTTATGATTAGGACATGAATTATGCAATCCTTCAACAGTTTGATAGATAATCTCTACATCTGCATTAATACCGTCTGTTTTTAACATTTCTCCGATCTTTGCAGAAATTTCTTCATCGGTAAATGGTGCGTAAATTTCTTTTACAAAATTTACAATTTCATTCTTATCCTCTATTCCTTGTTGTTCTTTACATTTTTCGTAAACTTCATCAACAACATGATACATATCTCTTTCTTTTAATAACTCTAATGCAGCTTTAAAAGCAATAAAATCACCAATTCTAGCCATGTCAATTCCGTAACAATCAGGGTAACGAATTTGAGGAGCTGAAGAAACAACTACAATTTTCTTAGGCGATAAACGATCTAAGATTTTAATAATACTTTTCTTTAACGTAGTTCCTCTTACAATACTATCATCGATTATAACTAAGTTATCTGTAGGCTTAACAACTCCGTAAGTAACATCGTAAACATGTGCCACTAAATCGTCACGACTACTATCGTCAGTAATAAAGGTTCTTAACTTCGCATCTTTAATTGCGATTTTCTCAAATCGTGGTCTTTCCGATAAAATTTCAGTAACTCGTTGGGCAGATAACTTTCCACCTCCTGCTAAGATTTCAGCAGTTTTTTGTTGATTTAAAACATCTTCTGCCGCTTCCATCATTCCGTAGAAAGACGTCTCTGCTGTATTTGGAATATACGTAAATACAGTATTTGAAATATCGTCATTAATAGACTTTAATACTTCTGGAAAAACAAACTTTCCTAAATTTTTACGCTCCTGATAAATATCTGCATCACTTCCTCGAGAAAAATAAATTCTTTCAAAAGAACAAGATAATTTCTCTCTTTTCTTGATGACTCTTTCTAAAGAAGTACTACCATTCTTTTTGATAACTAACGCTTTCCCACGAGGTAACTCTTTAACTTCCTCAATTGGAACGTTAAACGTTGTTTGAATTACAGGTCTTTCTGAAGCTACAACAACTACTTCATCATCTTGATACCAAAATGCAGGACGAATTCCTGATGGATCTCTTAAAACAAATGCATCTCCGTGACCTAATAAACCAGCCATTGCGTAACCTCCATCCCAGTTTCTAGAAGATCTTTTTAATATTCTTTGAATATCTAAATTCTCTTCTATAAATGGTGAGGCCTGTTTTTTATTGAATCCTGCCGCTTTTGCTTTTTTATATGTTTGAGCAACTTCATCTTCTAAAAAGTGCCCAATCTTTTCCATTACTGTAACTGTATCTGTTGCTTCTTTTGGGTGTTGACCAAGTGTAATTAATTCTTTCATTAATTCACCAGAATTGGTCATATTAAAGTTACCAGCAACAATTAAGTTTTTGTGTTTCCAGTTACTTTGACGTAAAAATGGATGTACATTTTCAATACTATTTCCTCCGAAAGTTCCATATCGAACATGACCTAAAAACAGGTTACCAATGTATGGCATATTTTCTTCTTGCCATTTTACATCTTCCAATTTTGCAGGATCTTTCTCAAAAATATCGTTAATTCTATTATTGATTTGTCCGAAAATGTCTTGAATTGGTTGTGTTTTATTCGAACGAATTCTACTAATATATCTCGTACCTGGATCAACATTAAACTTAATACTCGCTAAACCTGCACCATCTTGTCCGCGATTGTGTTGCTTCTCCATTAACAAGTACAACTTATTTAATCCATAAAATGCTGTACCGTATTTGTCTTTGTAATACTGAAGGGGTTTTAATAATCTAACTAGTGCAATTCCACATTCGTGCTTTAAAAAATCACTCATTAATTATTCTTTTAGTTGTGTTGTGTGTTTGTTTTTTGCTTAATAAAAAATCCGCGCAAAAAAGCGCGGATTCATATTAAACTAATTCTATATCAAATTGTGTTAGTTTCTTAAATGCCTCTAAACGAGATTGCACTTCTGTTTTGGTCAGCTCTTCCATACGTTGCGTACCGAACTTTTCTACACAAAAAGAAGCCAAGTTAGATCCATAAATAATAGCGTTTTTCATATTTTCAAATGAATAATCACCCGTTTTCGCTAAATATCCACAGAAACCTCCTGCGAATGTATCACCCGCACCAGTTGGATCAAAAACTTCTGCTAATGGTAAAGCAGGTGCGAAGAACATGTTATCATCATTAAATAATAACGCTCCGTGCTCACCTTTTTTAATTACTACATATTTAGGACCCATTTCGTGAATCTTCTTTGCCGCATTCACTAAAGAATACTCTCCACTTAACTGACGAGCTTCTTCATCATTAATTGTAATTACATCAATTCTTTTTAAAACTTCATGTAAATCATTTAAAGCGATGTCCATCCAGAAGTTCATAGTATCTAAAACTACTAACTTTGGTCTTTCATTCATTTGATCTAAAACAGAAGCCTGAGTTAATGGATGTAAATTCCCTAACATTACTACAGGTGCATCTTTAAAAGATTCTGGAACTACAGGATTAAATGTTTCTAAAACATTTAATTCAGTAATTAATGTATCTCTTGAGTTCATATCGTTGTGATACTTTCCACTCCAAAAGAATGTTTTTCCATCTTTTACCATTTCGATTCCTGTAGTATCGATTCCTTTTTCTTGCATCATATCTAAGTACGATTGAGAAAAATCTCCTCCAACTACAGAAACTACTCCTGTATTCACTCCAAACTGAGATGCTGCTAACCCAACAAAGGTTCCAGATCCTCCTAATATTTTATCAGTTTTACCAAAAGGTGTTTCAATTGCATCATAAGCAACCGTTCCTACTGCTAATAGTTTACTCATTTATTAATTTTTATCAGTAATTTTGCACAGCGAATGCGCAAAACAATTTATAAAGTGCAAAAATAGTTCTAAAAAATGACTATCAAAGAAATACAAGAAGAAATTATCGATGAGTTTTCAATGTTTGAAGACTGGATGGAGCGTTACGAGTATATTATTGAGCTTGGAAAATCTTTACCAATTATTGAAGATCAGTTCAAATTGGATGAAAATTTAATTAAAGGATGTCAATCAAAAGTATGGATGCATTCTAAAATTGAAGGAGATATTATCAAGTTTACTGCTGACAGTGACGCTATTTTAACGAAAGGAATTGTCGCGTTATTATTACGTGTTTTTTCCGACCAAAAACCGCAAGATATTTTAAATGCCGATACTAATTTCATCGATGAAATTGGATTAAAGGAGCATTTAAGTCCAACAAGAGCCAATGGTTTAGTTTCTATGGTGAAACAAATAAAAATGTATGCTATTGCTCAACAAGCTAAATTAACAAGTTAATATTTCAAAAAGTGTTATGAAAAGAATATTTACAGGCCTTTTAATTTTATTTTTGATTTCATGTTCAGAAGATGATTCATTTGTTAATAATGGATTTGTTAAGAAAGTTGAGGTTAAAGATATTTATTTAGGCAACTTATACTCATCATTTTCAGACAATTATTTTTATAATGATAAAAATCAAGTCATAAAAATTGAAAGTGAATATGATACGAACAGTTTTTATGAAAAAGTTTATTCTTATGATGGTGAATTAATTGTAAAAGAAGCAAGCTTTCTAAATTCTGAGCTTATCGAAAGTAGATCTTTTGAATATGATAATTTTGAGAATCTCACAAAGCAAGTTTACTCAAGACCTAATTCCTTGAATCAAGAAATGGAAGTTATTCGTACCTATGAGTACTACTACGATTCCAATTCAAAATTAATCAGAGAAAAGTATACTTTCAAAAATACTGAACCGATAATATATGAATACAATTATATTGGAGGTAACAAAGTATCCTATCAAAAAACGGATTACAGCTATGTAGTTATTGAATATGACTCTAAAAAAAATCCTTTTTCAGGAGTCCCTTATTACAATAAAATATATGATGATTATCTTTTTCCAACAAAGAACAAACTATCTATAAAAAAATACAGCATAAGTAACGATGAACTTACATCAGAAAGTAAATTCAAAAACACATACAGCAGTAATGGTTTTTTAGTAAAATCAGAGTCTAACCTAGAAGACACTGGACATCAATTTATAGTAACATATACATATAACTAACAAAATGACTGAAGAGAACTTAGAAGAATTAGGAGATAAAATCGTACGTGTTTTAAAAACCATATTTGATCCAGAAATTCCTGTAGATATTTACGAATTAGGGTTGATTTATGATGTTTTTATTTCAGAAGAAAACGACGCTAAAATATTAATGACATTAACATCACCAAACTGTCCTGTTGCAGAAACTTTGCCAGTTGAAGTGGAAGAAAAAGTAAAAACCTTAAAAGAGATTAATGACTGTGAGGTTGAAATTACTTTTGATCCAACATGGACTCAGGATATGATGAGTGAAGAAGCAAAACTTGAATTAGGAATGTTATAAAATCATTTCCATGGCTGAAGAAATTGTAAATAGAGTAGCAAATAGTAAACTAATTACTATTGATTTAGAAGATTTTTATCCATCAGGAAATCGTGTGAAGTTTGATATTTCTGAATGGTTATTTGAAGGTTTACTATTAAGAGAAAAGGATTTTAGAGAACAAGTAAAAAACCACGATTGGTCTCAATACAAAGACACCTATGTCGCTTTAGGATGTTCAACAGATGCGATTATTCCATCATGGGCATACTTACTTTTATCTACTCAACTAAATCCATTTGCAAAAAAAGTAATCGTTGGTGATTTAGAACTTTTAGAAACTGTTTTATTTTCTGAAATTATAACAAATTTAAATGTTGAAGATTTCACTGGTAAACCTGTAATTATTAAAGGTTGTGCTAATAAACCAATCCCACAAAGTGCCTATTCATTTTTAATTGAAAAAATACAACCCGTAGCAAAATCTATCATGTTTGGCGAAGCCTGCTCTACAGTTCCCCTATTTAAGAATAAGTAATCCCTAAACTTACGATATGATAAAAAAACTATGTGTAGTTCTTTTATTGCTAAATCAGAATGCATTCTCGCAAGAGGTAAAAAAAGTACAAGAAGACAAGAAAAAAGATAGTATTCCTAAAAAATGGAATACTACAACCAAACTAGCATTTATTTTAAATCAGTCAACCTTTTCAAACTGGGTTGCTGGTGGAACCAATACGGTAGCTGGAAATATAAATGTAAATTACGAAGTCAATTACAAAAAGAAACGATGGAATTGGGACAATAAAATTACATCTGCCTACGGATTGAGTTATGTTGATAAACAAGGAGTACGAAAAACCGATGACCGATTAGAATACAACTCTTTACTTGGTTATAAATCAAAAAAAGATTGGTTCTTCTCTTTTTATAACAACTTAAAAACTCAGTTTACTCGAGGTTATGATTATACGAAAACACCTCAATTAGCAATTTCTGACTTTTTCTCTCCAGCTTACCTAAGTTTTGGACCAGGAATGTTATGGAAGAAATCTGAAAACAAGTTTGTTAATATTGCTCCATCATCCTCTCGCTTTACATTTGTATCTCCTGAATTTTCAGGAAAATATGGTGTAGATGAAGGTAAGACTAGTAACTTCGGTTTGGGTTTTAATTTATCCTCATATTATAAAGTGTCATTAACGGAGACTTTAACAATGGAAAACATATTAGCACTTTATGCTGACTATTTAGACAATCCACAAAATATTGATGTTGATTATCAAATAAATTTCTTAGTTAAAATCAGTAAATATTTTTCGACAAACCTTGGTTTTCATACCATTATAGATGATAATGCCTCAAGTAAAATTCAGTTTAAGCAATTATTTGGGTTAGGTGTGAATTATGTTTTCTTATAAATTGTGACTTTTTCGATTCATTTTGGTCTAAATTCTAGAGAAAGCGTAGTTTTGCGCTAACATTTATTTAATTAATTTATTTATAATGAAAAAATTATTAGCTATCGCTCTAGTATTTGGGGGGTTAACTCTTTCTGCACAGGAAGAAAAAAAGGAAGAAAAAAAAGAAGGATGGAAAAAAGGAGGAACAATTTCTTTTCTTTTTAATCAATCAGCATTCAACAATTGGTTAGCGGGTGGTACAAACAGTATTGCTGGTACATTAGGTGTTAACTACGACTTTAACTACGCAAAAGGAGACTGGACTTGGGATAACAAAATTATTGCCTCTTACGGTTTAACTAAATTAAAAGGACAAAGCTTACAAAAAACAGACGACCGTTTTGAGTTTAACTCTTTAGCGGGTAAAAAAGCAAAAGGAAATTGGTTCTATTCGGCATTCTTTAACTTTAAAACACAAATGTCTTCAACAGATGTTAATGGAGTTCAACAGTCACACTTTTTCTCACCAGCTTATTTCCAGTTTGGACCAGGTATGTTATGGAAGAAAAGTGATAATTTAAAAGTAAATATTGCTCCAGCAACCTCTAAGTTAGTTGTTTTATCTGAAGATTTAGCTCCTGCTTTTGGAGTTGATGCTGGTGAAACTACACGTTATGAGTTAGGTGCATCTATAAGTGGTTACTACAAGTTTAACCTTATGGAAAATGTTTCTATTGAAAACATCATGAACTTATACAGTAATTATTTAGAAGATCCACAAAACGTAGATTTAGACTACACAGTGAATATTGTAATGAAAATCAACAAGTATTTATCAGCAAACTTAGCACTACAAACTATATATGATGATAATGCTTTCAAAGGATTTCAAACAAGAGAAGTATTTGGTTTAGGAGTGAACTACGCTTTTTAAACTAAATTCATAAAACATAACAAACCTCAAGATTAATCTTGGGGTTTTTTTATTTTTACAAAAAATTATAAAATGGGACTATTAATTTTATTTGGTGTTTTATCTATTGTTGTATCTTTTTTATGTTCAATACTTGAAGCTGTTTTGTTAAGTGTTACACCAACATTTGTTAACGTAAAAAAGAAAGAAGGTAAATCTTATGCTGATGATTTAGAAGAATTAAAAAAAGATGTAGATAAGCCTTTAATTGCAATTTTAACTTTAAATACTATTGCGCATACTGTAGGTGCCATTTTAGTTGGGTCACAAGCAGAAACAGTATTTGCTGATAATCCTGGAAGTGGAATTTTTAGTGGTGTATTTATTGTTTCAGCAATTATGACTATTTTAATTTTAGTGGCTTCAGAAATTATTCCAAAAACAATTGGAGCTACTTACTGGAAATCTTTAGCTGGATTTACAACAAAAGCACTTAACGTTCTGATATTCTTTTTTAAATACACAGGAATTATTTGGATACTTCAACTTTTTACAAAGATGTTTGGAAAAGGTGGTCATGGTGAAAGTGTATTAAGCAGAGAAGACTTTTCTGCAATGACAGAGATAGCCGAGAAAGAAGGAGTTTTTGAAGAGAATGAAAGTAAAGTAATTAAGAACATGCTGAACTTTAAAGATGTTTGGGCGAAACATATTATGACACCTAGAACAGTTTTAAAAACAGCGGACGCATCTCAAACAATTCAATCGTTTTTTGATGAAAACCCTACTTTACGATTTTCACGTATTCCTTTGTATGCAGACACCGCTGACAATATAATTGGATATTTCTTAAAAGATCAGCTCTTAGAAGCGATCATAAAAGGTAATGGAGAGGAAAAACTAGAAACTATTAAACGTGACATTATTGTAACTAAAAGAGAATTACCAATTCCTGAATTATTTGAAAAATTAATTGAACAAAGGGAACATATTGCTCTTGTGGTAGATGAATATGGATCGGTTAGTGGAATTGTTACACAAGAAGACGCCATAGAGACGTTATTAGGCCTTGAAATCATGGATGAAAGTGATAGTGTAGCTAACCTTCAAAATTTAGCTAGAAAAAGCTGGGAACAACGCGCTAAACGTTTAGGTATTATCGAATAATAATATTCTTAAATTTAACCAATAAAAAAGCCTGAGCAATTGCTCAGGCTTTTTCTATATAATACTTTTTATAGCTTAGTCGTTAATTGTCCAAGATATATAATATGTCTGTCCGATTTGCCCTGTTCCAGGAGCTACAAAGTAGTCATCACCAAATAAGTTAGTTCCTCCAATTTTAATTCTTGATTTTAAAGCTGGAATTCTATAATTTACTTGTGCGTCAATTACTGTTCTTGCATCAACATTTCCTTTTACGAAAGTAGATACCCATCTGTACTCATCAAGCCATCTTACATTTGCGTTAAATCCAACATTTTTGAATATGTTTTCATTTCCTAACTGTGCCTTAAATGTATGATTTGGTGTATTAAAGTTTGGATCGAAAAGACCTAAATCTTTATCATCGAAAGAGAAATCAATGTAGTCATAGCTTAATCCTAGGTCAAAACGATTAAATAACTTAGTATTAATAGCGATACTTGCTCCATACGAATTAACAATGGACTTACTGTTAGTTACGATATTGAACTCTTGCAAACCAGATTGAATAGTCGCTACATCTAATACCAAAACATTATTTTCTATAAGTCCATTACCAATATTTGGATCTGATAATTGAGCTGCTGTTAATTGCGCATCTCCAAATGGATAAATTTGACCAGATACTGGAGTAAGAATATCTTGGAAGAAAACAAAATCGTTGTGAATACTATAGAAACCATTCACATCAATACTGATATTATTTGTATCAGAGATTGGGAACATACTTCTATATCCTAATTCTATCGTCTGCACTTCTTCAGGAACGATAGGCTTGTATGTTGATCTTTGGCTACGTGGCCCTTGATAGTTTGTATCTTCAGGAAAAACAGTACGTGTTAATAATGAGTTGTTTAAGATATCATCACCTGTAATTCCTTGAACATTTAAAGAATTTAAATTATCCCAAGAAGTACCTAAATTAATTTTTCTTCCTGGTTGATTAAATAAATATTGTTCCTGAATAGTTGGGTTTCTAAAACCTGTTTGATACGAAGCTCTAACAATATGGTTTTTATCAGTTCCTAAGGCATAATTTACCGCTAAACGTGGTGAGTAGTTACCATCAAAGTTTTGAGATTTATCATAACGCACAGATGCTGTTAACTTTAATCTCTCATCCATAAACTTCTTTTGAATCTGGGAATAAACACCATACTCCTCTACACGAATTGCTTCAGTAGCATCGTTAAAAATTGTTCCTCTAGAATCAGGATTATATTGTCTGAATGATCCTCCAACTTGTACATCAGCCCAGTCATTTAATAAGCTTCTGAAATTATAATTTCCATCTGCGTGAATATATGAACTCTTGTCATAAATTCTACCTCCTCCTTCAGTAATCAATGTAGATCTTACATCATCAAATGCTTCTCTAAACTCTGAAGTTCCTGGTTGAATACTAAAGCTATCAGCATAAGCTCTCGCTGCTTGTAATTGAGAGAAATCACCCGTTAAATTAGTAAGATCAGCACCATTATTTAATAATGCTAAAAGATAATCAAGACCCCAACTTCCAAATAAATTAGTTGCTTGAGTTCTTCTTGTAAGAGCTGCTCCAGTTGCATCTAAATTATATGTGTTTCCTGCATCATTCCTAGTATGATAAGCTCTTACATAAAAGTTTTCACCTCTTACTTCTAATTTAGTCTGTCCAAATGAATAATTTCTTTGAGCAAATCTAGATGCGTTTCCTTGCAATAAATTATTTCCTCTTGCCATTCTTGAAGCAAAAATCAACTCTAATCTCTCATCTTCAAATGGTCTATAATGAAAAGATGCTGAAAACTTTAAGTTTTTAGATTTCTCATCAACTAATAAGTCTCTTTCCGCAATTCCTGTTCTATAAATTATTTGTTCTTCAGGAACCGACGCACTAAAGAAAACATTAGCAATATTATTTAAACTAATAGCATTATTCCATTCATCACCATATGTATTAATACCATCATAATTTAATCTATCATCAATAGTACCTTCTGTAATTTCACCAGTATCAATTAATTTGTTTCTAGTGTCATTAGCCAACCATTCGTGAGCTTCGAAATATGAAAAGTTCACTTTTGCTGCAAAAGCATCACTAAACTTGTAGGCCATTCTTGCAGAAACATCATAAAATTTATTTGTTCCTGCTAACTCTTGGTTAGTTGTTCCTGTTTTAACTAATGTACTAATCCCTGTAAAATCAAATGGGTTTTTTGTATTCATTAATAGCACTCCATTATAGGCATTCGCTCCATATAAAGCAGAAGATGCTCCAGGAAGAATTTCTACATTGTTAATGTCTAAATCAGACACACCTGACAAGTTACCTGCACTAAAGTTAAGAGCTGGTGCCGCTGTATCCATTCCGTCAACCATTTGGACAAATCTAGAGTTAGCAAAATCAGAAAATCCTTTCGTGTTTATCGATTTAAAACCGTAACTAGTTTCTCTTGATTGAACTCCTTTAAGATTTACTAATCCATCGTAAAATGAGTTAGAGGAAGTCTTTCTAATTTCAGTTAAACCAAATCTCTCGATTGTTACAGGAGATTCGATAATTCTTTCCGGAACTCTCGATGCAGATATTACTACCTGATCTAACAGTAAGTTCTCCTTTAGAATTACATTTACCTTCTGGTTTGCTCTTGTAATCTCTACTGTTTCAGTTTGGTGACCAAAAGCTGAAACTGTAATAAATTGAGGAAAATTACCATTAACTGTAATCGTAAATTCTCCGTTGTCGTTCGATGCAGTAGTTTGTGAACCACTAACTACTTTAGCTCCATAAAATGGCTCTAAGTACTCATTGTAAACTACACCATTAATTTTTACCTGTGCAAAACTTGCAATAGCGCACAAAGTAAAAACAATTACTAATAATTGCTTTTTAAACATTTTGGATTATTGTTTAGGGATTGTAAATTATTTCTTATTCTTCAAGTGAAAAGTTAATCGGGAATCCATATTTCACAGCAACAGGATCACCATCTTTTTCTGCAGGCACAAATTTAGTAAGTTGTGCAACTACTCTTTTTGCTTCTTCATCTAAAATTTCAGCATTTTCAGGACCTAATGTTTTAATATTTCTAACATCACCGTTAGCATCAATAATAAAACGTACCCATACTTCTCCTTGGACCATGTTGGCAACAGCGTCCGCTGGATATCTAAAATGCTTTTGGATGTGCTTGATCATCTCTTCATTGAAACAATCAACCATATCACCTTTTTTAGCTCTTCTACAGTCTTTAAATGCAGGAAGTCTATCTACTGTAGTAAATCTCTCAGCTTTTCTAACTTCTTCCTCAGATAAAGTGTTTGTTAATGCAGCAATATCAGTTGCAGCACTTTTCTTTTTTACCGCTAAAGTATTTGAAATTCCAGGAGTAGTAGCAATCTCTGAAACACCAGATGTACTTAAAGAAGTTCCACTAGCAACAGCTTGCTTTTTCTTTGCTTGTCTTTTCTTTAAGAATCTTTTTGATGCAGAAACTCTTACTGTAATTTGTCTAGTTCTTTTGCTCTTCCCTTTTTTAGAAGGTTTAATTGAACATTTCGTAATACTATTTAGATCTTCAAAAGTTTCTGTTGGGGTTTCACAAACTTCTTGACCTAAAGTGTTAAGGGAGGCTAACAATACGACTAATAGTACTTTTATTTTCATATTCTTTAATTTAACTCGTAGTTGTTAGTTTGGGTTTAATTTTCGCGTGCAAAAGTAGTTATTTTTTAAACATCTTTTAACATTTAAGGTTTTTTTAACAAAAAAAAGAGCCAACATTTTCGCCAGCCCTTATTTTATCTATGTTTTTGATTACTAATTATTTATTGTCCACGAGATATAATACTGTGATCCAATAATACCAGCTCCAGGAACCGATGTATAATTTTCTCCTGTTAAGTTAGTTCCTCCTACTTTAATTTGAGATTTTAACTTCGGAATTCCTAAACTTAATTGTGCGTCTAATACTAATCTATCTTCTACGATTGCATCGATAAATCTAGATTGGTACAAGAATTCATCTTGCCATCTTGCGTTTACTCCAAAACCAAAGTTTTTGAATAATCTCTCATGACCTAATTGTAATTTAACTTGATGCTTTGGTGTGTTAAATGATGGTTTAAAATCAATTGTTTCAGCATCCACACTAAAGTCTGAGAACGTGTAACTACCACCGAAATCAAATCCTCCTAATACTTTAGTAGAAAATCCTGCTGCGAAACCGTAAGTATCAATTTTTGAACTTGTATTCGTTCTTAAAATATAACGTAATACGTCATTATTCACTACCGCAGTTACCGCTTCTGTTCCTAATCCCGCATCTGGAGTTGTTGGGTTATCAACATCTCCGTAGAAAGGAGTTAACACCTCTTTTGTTGTAATGAAATCTTCATGGAAGTTATAATAACCTACAATATCAAATTCAAATAATTTTCCTCCTAAGTCAGCAGCTCCCCTGTATCCTAATTCAAAAGACTGTACCGTCTCTGGACGTAATACTTCTAGTTCTGCTTTTTGTAATTGACTTAAATCTGGAGCATTTCCTAATCTAACATTTGCCAAGAAAGCCTCAACAGATTCTGCTGTGAAAGAGTTCGTAAAAGCATCTACTCCAGTTAAAGTAGCAGATATTGCTGGATTAGAACGATATGGAGTTACAGTTATTTCTCTTGTTAAGTTTTCTTCTACAGTTCCCAAAAACACTCTATCTCCTAATTGTAATCCTAAATACTGATCTTGAGAAGTCGGGTTACGGAAGGCTGTTTGGAAACCAATTCTGAAGTTATGATCTCTTCTTTCTCCTACAGCATAAGATAAAGTTGCTCTTGGTGAGAACTTACCTTCGAAGTTTCTTGCCTTATCAAAACGAGCTGTTGCAGTTAACTTTAATCTATCATCGTTAAAAGTTTTTTGAACTTGCGTGTAAAGTCCATATAACCTATGTCTAATTGGTCCGTCATCATCTGTATAAACCTGACCTTGAGAATCTAATGCGAAACTTCTAAAGCTACCTCCAATTTGCACATTTGCAAAATCAATATAATCAGATAAATTCCAATTTGCATCAGCATGATAATACCCTGTGTTATCAATTAATCTTGCTCCTCCATCACTTAGAGTAGTACTCTTTGCTCTATTTAAACTTGCGTTATACTCAGGAGTTCCCGCTTCGAATCTTCCCGATTCAGCTGTTGCTCTCGCAAAAGCATGAGCTTGTTCATTACTTCCAGTTGCAAATAAGGTTGCTAAATATGCTACACCGTATTCACCAAAGTATGTTCCATGATCTTTCCAATCATTTGCTACGTAAATACCTGCCAATCTTGTATCTGTTGTTTGACCTGCATCATTTTCTGTATAATAACCACGAACGAAGTAATTTTTACCTTTTACTTCAAGTTTATATTGCTCCATAAATCCTTGTCGTTGATCATACCTATTACTGGCATGGATAACATTATCAGATAAATGGAATTTTGTTGAGAAAATAATCTCAGTTTCTGATCCTTTACCCCAAGGTCTGAAGTGTAATGCACTATCAAATGTTAAGAACTTGGTTCTATAATTGTTAAGATCTTCTTCAAGATATCCAACCCTTGATACATTTACGTTATCAACATTTAACCAACTTCCTGCAGGAATTGGTTGTCCGTTCGGTAATAATACATTTCTATTTTCTAAGCTTCGGATAATGTCTCTTAAATTAAACCCGATTTCATCACCATATACATTTACTCCATCATATCCTACATCATCTGCATGACTAAATCCGTCTTTAATAACTCCACCTTGCCCAGTTGTATTTCTATAATCTCTTGCATACCAATCTTCACCGTTTGTATAAACTATATTGGCTTTAGCTGCAAAGTAATCATTAAATTTATAAGCCATTCTTGCTCCAACATCATAAAATGCATACGCTCCTCGATCTTGTTGAGTAGTAACACCTGATTTGAAATAAGTACTCATTCCGTGATCATCAAATGGATTCTTACTTGTCATTAATAAGATACCGTTAAATGCGTTTGCCCCATATAATGCAGAAGCTGCACCTGGAAGTATCTCGACGTTTTTAACATCAAGTTCGTTTAAACCAAATAAGTTACCAAATGAATATTCGAATACAGGAATTGAACTTTCTGCTCCGTCCACAAGTTGTACGAATCGGTTATTTAATGTGTTTCCAAAACCTCTATTTGATGTTATGATTTTTGTTGAGAAACTATTTCCTAGTACGTCAATTCCTTTCAAATTCCCTAAACTTTCAAAGAAATTAGGAGAAGCAGTTCTTTTGATGTATTTACCATCAATTCTCTCAATTGTTACTGGAGATTCCATAACTCGTTCTGGAGTTCTCGAAGCTGAGATAACTACTTGATCTAATACAAAAGCCTCTTTTAAAATTACATTAAGATCGTCTGAAGCACTTGTAACCTGAACTATTTCCGTTTGGAAACCAACTGAAGCAACATTTAATGTCACTGGAAACTTTTTAACTGAAATAGTAAATTCACCATCAATATTAGAAGTAACGGAGGTTCCTTCACTTGATGTAATAGTAGCTCCAGGAAACGGTTCTAAGTATTCATCAAATACTAAACCTGATAATTTATCTTGAGCGAAGACTGTAAGATTTACTGCACAAAAGCACAGTAGAAGTAGTTTTTTAATCATAATAAACAGTTTGATTAATTGATTTTCACTTTTTTAAAGTAAGAAAAATTTAATTATCCTCCAAAGAGAAGTTAATTGGAAATCCGTATTTAACCGAAGTAGAAGATCCGTTTTTCCTTCCAGGGATAAATTTTGGTAAATTTGAAACTACACGAATAGCTTCATCATTTAATATTTTTGCTCCTTTTGGTCCTAATGCTTTTATATTCGTAACATTTCCATCTTTATCAATGATAAATCTAACCCACACTTCACCTTGCACCTTATTCACTAATGCATCATCAGGATATCTAAAATGTTCTTGAATATGTTTCATCATTTCAGTATTGAAACAATCTAACTGATCGTCTCCTGTTTCACCTTTACATGATGGAAACAAAGGAATATCATTTACTGTACTGAATTTCTCAGCATTTCGAACTTCTTCTTTTGACAAAGTGTTCGTTAATGCTGCTAAATTAGTTTTAAGCGCTACCGCCTTTGAAATACCAGTAGCTTGATTTGTACTGGTTAAACCAGAACTACTTAAACTAGCCGCTCCAGTTTGTTTTTTTCTCTTTTTTAAGAAACGTCTTTTTGGAGCCGAAACTCTTACAGAAATTTGTCTTGATCTTTTATCGTTTGATTTCTTTGAAGGTTTTATAGTACATTTTGTAATACTATTTAAATCTTCCATTGTGTCCTCAGGAGTTTCACAAGTATCCTTTTGGGCAAAAGCATTAATCGAAAGACCGAATAATGCAAAAACTATAATTTTTTTCATAATTTGGGGAGTGACACCATGCCTCATCAACAACTACGGCAGGGTAATTAAACATCAACCTTTACACTACATATGTTCCGAAGCAAAATTACAGAAATATCATGTATGAAATTTCTGTTATGAATTTTTGCTTTTTTTAAACCAGTATTAATAAATCGTTAACAATTTCAGTGCCAGATGACCCAATTTTAATATAAAAAGTTATTGTACGGGAATATTTTCGTGTGAATTTTCATTACCTCTTCATAAACTTTTTCCTTGAATTCCTCAATATTCGTCTTTTCTCCAGCAGAAATAAAACAAACTTGCTCACTTAAATCATTAACCCATTTATTTTTCCAGTCCTCCAATGTAAAATGAGCTTTAGTTTTTTCTGTTACTAAATCATCTTCATCAATGGTTTCACAAATATAAGCGTCTATTTTGTTGAACACCATTATAGTAGGCTTATTAGCGCTGTTTATTTCGACCAATATCTTGTTTACTGACGATATATGGTCTTCAAAACTAGGATGAGATATATCAACCACATGAATAATTAAGTCTGCTTCTCTTACTTCGTCTAAGGTAGATTTAAACGACTCTACTAATTGAGTTGGTAATTTTCGAATAAACCCAACCGTATCTGTAAGCAAAAATGGAATATTCTTAATTACTACTTTACGTACAGTTGTATCTAAAGTCGCAAACAACTTATTCTCGGCAAAAACTTCACTTTTACTGATAAGATTCATTAGTGTTGATTTTCCAACATTGGTATACCCAACCAAAGCGACTCTTACCATTTTACCTCTGTTCTTTCTTTGAACAGCCATTTGTTTATCAATGGTAGCAAGTTTCTTTTTAAGTAATGTTATTTTATCACGAATGATACGTCTATCCGTTTCAATTTCTGTTTCCCCAGGACCTCTCATTCCAATACCTCCTTTTTGCTTATCAAGGTGAGTCCACATGCGAGTTAATCGAGGTAGTAAGTATTGATATTGTGCTAATTCAACCTGAGTTTTTGCAGAACTTGTTTGTGCTCTTCTAGCGAAAATATCCAGAATCAAATTTGTTCTATCAAGAATCTTACAGTTTAAAATTCTTTCAATATTACGTAATTGAGCAGGAGATAATTCGTCATCAAAAATTGCGGTTCCTATTTCATTAGCTTCAATAAAATTCTTTACATCATCCAATTTCCCAGTTCCTAAGAATGTCTTAGGGTTTGGCTTGTCTAGTTTTTGCAAAAACCTTTTAACAGGGACTCCTCCAGCAGTAATAGTTAAGAACTCTAATTCATCTAAATACTCTTCCGCCTTGTCTTCGTTTTGTAATTGGGTAATAACTCCAATTAAAACTGCCTTTTCAGAAATTACTTTTTTTGTTTCTATCATAAGGCACAAAAGTACAAATTATAAAAAATCGAAATGAAGATAATTACTACTTTGCGTAATTAGTTTTTGGAGCACTGATAAACAAAAGCAGGCGGAATGTTAATCGCTTCGAACTGGACTTTTACATTATCCTTCCCAAAAACATCCTTTAATTTTTTCAAGTAGTTCAAAGAATACTGAAATTGAATATACTTACCATCATCCTTTAAAACTTGATGGGAAGTATTCAAAATATTCATTGAAATTTCCTTTGGGATAATTGAAAGTGGTAAACTTGAAACGATATAATCTGCCTTCTCGAATCCATATTTTTCAATTTCCGACTCAATATTTTCTGCAGACTCCATTAATACAACCAACTGTGGGTGCTCAATTTTTTGCAATTCATTATAAAAATTCTCATTTATTTCGAAACAAATAATTGTAGTATTCGGTCCTATTCTTTGAAGTAAATGTTTTGTTATTGCTCCGTCACCTGGACCTAATTCAACAATCAGATTCGTAGCCTCGAAATCAATACCTTTAAGCATTCTATCAGCCAAAAACCTTGAACTTGGAACCAGCGTTCCTGAGGTCTTAGCTGTTGCAATTGCTTCTTTAAAAAAATTAAACTTTTTACTCAAAAAAAATGATCTATTTGTATATTTATAAAAAAATTGCTTCGCAAATATGCGTTTTTTAAAAGACTTTTTAAGGGTATTTTTCCCTAATTTATGCGTTGGTTGTTCCAACGAGTTACTTTATTCAGAAAAAGTTTTGTGTAATTTCTGTAGTAACGATCTTCCTATATTCAAATTAGACGACCATACTAACAATATTGTTACAGCTTCTTTTTATGGCAGGACTAAAATAGAAAAATCCTTGTCATTTCTTTCCTTTAACAAAAAAAATACTACTCAAAAATTAATTCATAATTTAAAATACAATGATCGTCAAGATATTGGTGTCTATTTAGGATTATGGTTTTCCGACCTATTAAAAAGTAATCATTTTATGAAAGATATCGATGCCATTATTCCCGTTCCAATTCATCATAAAAAGATGAAGAAACGAGGTTATAATCAAGTCCATACTTTTTGTGATAGTTTGGGAGAAAGCTTTAACATTCCTGTTTATAAATCTACTCTTCTTAGAAAATCAAATAGTAAATCTCAAACGTCGAAAGACAGATATAATCGTGCCGAAACTATTTATAAAGATTTCTGGTTAAAAGATGAAGCTACCTTGAGAAACAAACATGTTGTGCTAGTTGATGATGTCATAACTACAGGAGCAACTATAGAGGCTTGTTGTAAAGAATTGTTAAAAACAGATAATTTAAGAATAAGTGTTCTAAGTATTGCGTTTACTGAGAATAGTTAGCTCTTTTTTTTACTACTTTTGAATTGATTTAAATATATTTTCTTGTGAAGCTTTTTAAACAATTATTATTCTTTATTCCGTTAAGCTTGCTTTTATATAATTGTGCTCGAAAAGGAACACCAAGTGGTGGACCTAAAGATGAAGATGCGCCAATTATGGTATTAGCTAAACCTGCTTATGAAACATTAAACTTTAAAGAAGATAATATTCGTTTGTATTTTGATGAATACGTTGTTTTAAGAGACTTAAATAAAAAACTAATTATTTCTCCTCCATTTAAAACGCCTGCTTTGGTTACTCCACAAGGCACACCAAGTAAGTATATAAATATTAAAATATTAGACACTTTAAAAGAAAATACTACATACACTTTTAATTTTGGGGATGCCATTCAAGACAACAATGAAAACAATAAAATAGAAAACTTTAAGTACATTTTTTCGACAGGTGATTACATCGATTCTTTAACACTTAAAGGTGGGGTTTTTGATGTTTTAAAAGAGAAAAAAAGTAAAAATTATAGTTTGCTTCTTTACAAAGTAGATTCTACTTATAATGATTCTATTATTTACAAGAAAAAACCTGACTACGTTACGCGTACGATGGATTCTGTAAATTTTGAATTCACGAATATCAGCGAAGGAAAGTATCGTTTGTTTGCATTGGATGAGGAAACTCCAAATTATTTATTTAACTCTAAATCTGATCAAATTGGATTTTTAGATCAAGAAATTTATCTTCCTAAAGATAGTTTACTAATGAAATCGGTAGTGCTTTTCATGGAAGATCAGCCATTTAAGTTTAAAAGAGGTAAAGAAATTAAAAAAGGTAGAATTCAATTTGCTTTTGAGGGAAAACAAAAAGACCTGAAAGTGAAACTTTTATCAGATGTACCAAAGGACTTTAAATATTTTTCAAAGTTATCTAAAGCTAAAGATTCGTTGAATGTTTGGTACACGCCAATGGAATTAGATTCGTTAAAATTTATAGTAACAAACGGAAAGAGTATTGATACTTCCAAAGTAAACTTGCGTAAAAAACAAATTGATTCACTTTCTGTAAAAACTAATATCAAAGGAAGGAGTATACACTTCAAGGACACCTTAAAAATAACAGCGAACAACCCTATAATAAACGTTAATAGAGAAAAGTTTTCTATGACGGTATCTGATTCGGTTAATGTAGATTTCGAAGTGAAAAAACTAGATTTTAATCAACTTGGTATCTTATTCGACATGAAAACGCAATCAAAGTACCGTTTAAAAGTACTTCCGAATGCGATTGAGGATTTGTATCAAGTAAAAACAAAAGATACTTTAAAGTACCTTTTTATTACAAAACAAGTAGAAGATTATGGTGCAATTAATGTGGATGTTAAAAAGAACACTGATAAACCCGTAATCCTTCAATTATTAAATAAGGATAAAGTTGTAAAAAGTGTTTACTTAAGAAAATCTGAAAAGGTTGAATTTAGTCTATTAGAGCCGAATGAATATACATTAAGAGCTATTATCGATGATAATGAAAATGGAGTTTGGGATACGGGTAACTATCTACAGAAAATACAACCTGAAAAAATTGTAAATCATAAATCTGATGAAGAAAAGCTCATATTGCGTGCCAATTGGATTTTGCCAATTTCCTTTGAAGTAAAATAATAACTTTTTAACTATATCCTTAAAGAAATAAATTACTTAAAATATTATAAACAAAAAAAAGAGAGTCCCTAAACTCTCTTTTCTTTTACCTTCACTTTTTTCTCCTGAGTATTACAAAGAGAAATCAAGGGAAAGCTCATATGCTATTGGAACTGGAATTCCGTTCTTTGTTGCTGGAGTAAACTTTGGCAGTTTTTGAATTAATTGTTTCGTATAATCGCTTAAAATTTTGTCTTTATTAGCGTCTATTACTTTTTCAATTTTAATCTCCCCATTTTTATTAAACAGAAAGTGTACTGTAATCTTTCCTGTTATTTCTTCTTCGAGAGCGTCTTCAGGATACTCAAAGTTATTTTGAATGTGATTTGAAATCTGTTCTTTAAAACAGTTTAAAACGGATTTACCTGTAAGTTCTCCACAATTCTCAAAAACTGGAATAAAATCGACTTCATGTAGTTTAAAAATTGAAGCGCTTGTTTTATCTGTAATAATATCGTCTGGTTTATCAGAAATAGTATTCTTTTCTTTGATTCCTTTAGCGTCCAATTGGCTAATAGCTTTTACAGCTTCTTTTGCTTTAAAAACTTTCTTGCTATCTGGTTTACGCTTTCTTAGATATCTACTATTTTGACTAAGTCGAAGAAATATTTGACGTTCTGGTTTTACTCTTTTATCTAGTTTGCTGTTGATGGCTTTGCATTTATCAATGCTGTTCAAGTCTTCAACAATAACAACTTTAGAGCTGCAGACTTTATCTGTTTGTGCGGTTATGATGTTTACTAAAAATAAGTAAACTAACAATCTTAGGGGGTTTTTCATCTCGGGGGGATTTAAATTGTTGGTTAACTATTATTTGGGTAAATACTATGAAAAGTATTACGTTGTATTTGCTTCTATCTTATACTAATATTTTTTATAATGAGAAATCTAATTGAAATTCATAAGATGTAGCCACAGGCTTCCCATCTTTCTTAGCTGGCTCTAATTTTGGTAAATTTGAAAGTAACTCTACACTGTAAGTAGTAAGTGTTTCAATATCATTGGAGTCGGTCGCAATTACATTTACGACTCTACCTTTCTTATCAATCGTAAATTTAACGGTTACTTTTCCAGTAGTTCCATCTTCTAAAGCTTCTTCTGGATATTCAAAATTATCCGTTATAAACTTACTTATTCCTGATTTAAAACATTTTTTTGATGACTTTTTCCCAATGACTTTACAATCCGTAAAAACAGGGACTCTATCAACTTTATCAAAAGTCAAAACTGAATTGTTCTCAAACGTTTTCGTTACCTTTTCTTCCTTTACAATATCAGGAGTACTCTTAGAAGGAGAAGAAACTACTGCCTTTTCTTTCCTTTTGATAAAAAAACGTTTCTTGCTTTCTTTGGTTGGATTTTCTTCTTTGGTAATAGTTGATTTAACCTCTGTTTTTCTCTTATAAACAATCTCTACTTCAATACTTTTTGAAGAGTTCTTGCTTTTTTTAATTTTAACAGTATGGTCATTGTCACTCTGGCCGAAAGCCGAGTTTATCATAAATAAACTAAAGAGCAACCATATAACTTTTTTCATTACTGAGGGGATTTAAAGTTTTGGTTCCAGATAATATTGGGACTACTAATGTAATAAAAAAATTAGTTTTTTTAACACTTTTTTTGATTAAAAATCAACAATGTAAAGAAAACATCATGAAATAATTAACGATTTTATTTATTCACTTTTGCCCAAGTATCTCTTAAACCAACCGTTTTATTGAATACTAATTGTTCTTTTGTACTATCATCATCAACATTAAAATATCCTAATCTTTGAAATTGGAATCTATCTCCAATTGATGCTGTTGCTAAACTTGGTTCAACATAAGCTTCAATTTTTTCTAAAGAATTCGGATTTAAAAACTCCATAAAGTCTTTGTCTTTATGTCCATCTGGAGCTTCATCTGAAAATAAACGATCGTAAACTCGAACCTCTGCTTTCACTGCGTGCTTCATAGAAACCCAGTGAAGCGTTCCTTTTACTTTTCTTTTACTTTCCTCTGTTCCACTTCCAGACTTACTTAAAGGATCGTATGTACAATGAATCTCAGTGATGTTTCCATCTTCATCTTTAACACAACTTTCTCCTTTAATAATATAAGCGTTCTTTAAACGAACTTCTTTTCCTAATGCTAAACGGAAATACTTTCTATTTGCTTCTTCTTTGAAATCTTCCCTTTCGATATATAATTCACGTGAAAAAGGAACTTCCCTTGTACCAGCATCCATTTCTGGATTATTTTCTGCAATTAAGATTTCTTCTTCTCCCTCTGGGTAATTCGTAATCACTAATTTCACAGGATTTAAAACCCCCATTACTCTATTAGCTGTTTTATTTAAATCCTCTCGAATTTTAAACTCTAATAAAGCTACATCAATTACGTTTTCACGTTTAGATACTCCCACAGTTTCAATAAAACTTCTGATAGAAGCTGGAGTATAACCTCTTCTTCTTAAACCAGATATTGTAGGCATCCTAGGATCGTCCCAGCCAGAAACAATTCCTTCTTCAACCAATTTCAAAAGCTTTCGTTTACTCATGATCGTATAACTCAAGTTCAAACGAGAAAACTCTCTTTGCTTTGGCATTAATGGAAATGCAACTTTACTATATTCATAAACATTGTCTCTAAACCAATTGTATAAATCACGGTGTGGTTTAAATTCTAATGAACATAAAGAATGTGAGATTTGCTCTATGTAATCACTTTCACCATGAGTCCAATCGTACATTGGATAAATTACCCAATCATTACCTGTTCTATGGTGAGCTTTTTTAAGAATTCGATACATGATTGGATCACGCAACAACATATTTGGCGAAGCCATATCAATTTTTGCTCTTAAAACATGAGCTCCTTCATCAAATTCACCTTCTTTCATTCTAGTGAACAAATCAAGGTTCTCTTCAATGCTTCTATCTCTAAACGGACTTCCTACCCCAGGTTCTGTTGGTGTCCCTTTTTGTTCAGCCATCGCTTCAGAAGATTGGCTATCTACATAAGCCTTACCGTCTTTTATAAGCTGAACTGCCCAATCGTATAACTGTTGAAAATAATCAGAAGAATAACATTCATTTGCCCATTGGTATCCTAACCAAGAAACATCTTTTTTAATTGCATCTACATATTCTTGCTCTTCTTTAGCTGGATTGGTGTCATCAAATCTTAGATTTACAGGAGCATTATACTTCTCTCCTAAACCAAAACTAATTCCGATAGCTTTCGTATGTCCAATGTGAAGATACCCATTAGGTTCTGGTGGAAAACGAAAACGTAATTCATCGTTTTTCATTCCATTAGCTAAATCATCTTCAATAATTTGCTCTAAAAAGTTTAGTGATTTCTTTTCTTCTGACATGTTCACTTATAATTTACGTGCAAAAGTAGTTATTTTAAAAATAAAAAAGCAGTGAAAACTAGTTGTTTTCACTGCCCTAATTCTATGCATTAAGAATCCTTATTCTATCGAGAAAGTGTTGTTCAATAGATTTACATCTGCCATTAAACCACTCTTGTCAATTTTCACAGACTTTACCGCTTTGTTCGCTGTAAAAGTATAGGTAGGATATGCCCAACCCCAATCTTTAAGCAATTTAGCATCAGTTGGTTTTGCACCTCTCATAATTTCTAATGGAATATAAAATGATTCTTTAGAACCGTCAGTATATTCTACTTCCAAATCAATAGGCATTGGCATTGCACCAATTCTTTCTAAAGTAATTTCTTTATCATTTACTTGTTTCACACCGTAATCAATTGTGTGAGTAGTTTGCGTCCATTCGTTTAAATACCAATCTAAATGAATTCCAGAAACTCTTTCTGCACTTCTTTTAATATCGTTTGGTGTAGGATGCTTAAAAGCAAAATCGTTGTAATATTTCTTTAATGTTTTTGCAACATTATCAGAACCAATAATATATTCTAACTGGCTTAAGAAAATATTTCCTTTACTATAACTTCCAATACTGTATGCAAAGTTTGTTTCGTATCTATCTGCGTGAGTTGAAAGTGGTTTTTCTTTTCCAGATTGAACTAAATATGCATATCCTCTGTAAGAACCTGCATGTGGATTTGCTTTACCTCTTCCCTGAATTAAATCCTCTGCTTTATTAGAAATATAAGTTGTAAATCCTTCGTCCATCCATGGATGTTTACTTTCATTTGTTGCCAATAGAAATTGGAACCAAGTATGAGCAAGTTCATGTGCAGTTACACCGAACAAACTTCCCCACTTTCTTTTACCAGTAATTAAAGTACATTGTGCATACTCCATACCTCCATCTCCACCTTGAATAACACTGTATTGTTTGTAAGGATACGGTCCAATATTCTCACTGAAATACTTCATTAATTCAGCAGTTTTTGGTTGTAATTTCTTCCAGTTTTCTAAATACTTCGCTTCTAAAGTTTTCTTGTAAAGAAAATGTAAGTTAATTCCATTATCCATTTTATAAACATCGTGCTGATATTCAGGATCTGCAGCCCAAGTAAAATCGTGAATGTTTTTTCCAACAAAATTCCAAGTTAACTTATCTCCCTTTGGAAGTTTTAAGCTCTTTTTTTTGTTCTCATACCCATACCCAACTTCTTGCGGATTTTGTAGTGTTCCAGTTCCTCCAACTACATAATTTTTATCGATATGTAAAGTTACATCGAAATTTCCCCAAACTCCGTGAAACTCTCTAGCAATATAAGGAGGTGTATGCCATCCTTCAAAATCATACTCCGCCATTTTTGGATACCATTGAGTCATTGACAAAGCAACTCCTTCTTTACTGTTCCTTCCAGAACGTCTAATTTGTTGTGGAACTTGAGCATCGAAATCCATAACAAAAGTAGCTTTCTTACCTGGTTTAATCGGTTTTGCTAAAGTTACCTCTAATATAGTACCAACAGTTTCATACTTTACTCTTTTTCCATCTTGAGTAAGTGAATTTACCTTAATAAATCCAACTTCTGAAGGACCTAGTTTTGCTATTCTACTTTCTACAACTGGCTTATCGATTGTACCAGCTTTTGTTACCATTCTTCCGTCTGGATCGTCAATTGTGTGTAAACGCGCATCCATTTGTGAATTTGGTTGAAAAGCATTGAAATACAAATGATAAAATACTTTATCTAACTCATCTGGAGAGTTATTCGTATATACAAGCTTTTGCTTTCCTTTATATTGATGTTTTTCTACATCAACATCAATATCCATTGTGTAGTCAACTTTTTGCTGCCAATAATTCTTTTGATTCCCTGAATTCTGAGCTTGGCTTCCAAAAGCAAACAACAGTACACTTCCTATTGTTAAAATTACTTTTTTCATCAGTTTATAGTTTAATCAAAAAAAGAGCATTGTTCAATGCTCTTTTTTATTTATTTCTTCTGTAAATTATTTTCCATTTACTAATCTGTCAGCCATTTTTAATGCATTGTATGCATTAACAACACGACCTGAAACAGATAAATCAGAGAATGGTACCAATTCATCCTTTGTACCTGGCTTTACAACCTTAAAATCAATTTTTGTACCAGAATTCATTAAGATTCTTTTCACTTGGCTTGCAGAAAGCTGTGGGTAATAAGAACGGATTAAAGCAGCTACACCAGCAGTTGCAGGAGACGCCATAGACGTTCCACTTTTTTTACCATACTCACTTTCTGGAGTAGTTGAATAAATAGCTACACCTGGAGCAAAAACATCAACATTTACTTTACCGTAGTTTGTAAAAGTTGCTGGTAAGTTCTTATTGTAGTTTGAACTCATTGCACCAATTGTAATAAAGTTATCTGCAACTTCATTTAATTGATCAGGAGCGTCATTTGGATATGTTTTATCAACATCAATATTTTCACTAGAGTTTCCAGCAGCGTTAACGATTAACACATCTTTTTCTGCAGCATACTTGATTGCATCATAAACCCAGTCTTTATGTGGAGAATATCCTTTACCAAAACTTGTGTTAATTACTTTAGCACCGTTATCAACTGCATAACGAATTCCTAATGCAACATCTTTATCATACTCATCACCGTCTGGTACTGAACGAACTGCCATAATTTTCACATTATTAGCAACTCCATCCATTCCTTTATCATTACCTCTTGTAGCTCCGATAATTCCTGAAACGTGAGTTCCATGTGACTCATCTTTTACTGAATGACCAGAATTTGGGTTTCCATATCCTGGACTATCATTAATATCTTCTGGATTATCTCCAACTACCTTACGGTAATTTTGCTTTAATAAATCACCAGAAATCATTGCCTTATCAGACTCTAACTTTCCTTTGAAATAACTAACAGCGCCTTCTAACTCAGATTTTGCTTCTTTAAGTGATCCTATACCAAAACCAAAAATTTGTTTTGCTACTGCAACTGAACTTTCTAAATCTGCATTATCTTTAATACCTAAAATATCCTGGCTTGTATAATCTGCAGTTCCAAAATGCTTAGTGAATTTCTTATCTGCATCAATAACACCTTCTAACATTTTACCGTAAGCCATGCTATTTTGCTCAATTCTTTGAATTCCTTTTTTAGCTTTCTCAAGCTCTTTATTATAAAATTCCTTTACTTCGGCTGCCGTTGCAGCATCAGCGATTGAAGGATTTTGCATAATTCTTTGGTACTCTAATAATTCCTTGTAAGAATCACCTAAGAAATTCCATCCATTGATATCATCAACATATCCGTTTTTATCATCGTCAATTCCGTTACCTGGGATTTCGTCTTCATTTACCCAAGCAACATCTTTAAGATCTTCATGTTTTAAATCCGTACCACTATCAACAACACCAACAATAACTTCAACACCTTTCTTTCCTTTTAAGAAATCGTATGCTTTGTATACACTCATTCCAGGAATTGTATCAGTAGCTAAGTCATAATGTTGCCAGTTTTTTCCTTCAGCGTCAGTTAGCTCAGCTTTTTTTGCTGGAATATCAATCACTGCATTCGGCCCTTGTGGCACTTCTTTTTTCGCAATATTACCTGCTGTAGAACAACTTGCTAGCGCAACTGCTACAGTTGAATATAAAATTGGTTTTATAAGTTTCATGTTTATTAATTAAATATATCTGTAAATTTGTAAGTTTCGTTTAATCGTACTCCTTTTTCTGTGTGTTTTACTGTAATTACTTCGTTATGCGCATCGTGCTCTAGAAATAAGAAGTATTCCTTATCTGCAGCTTCAGTTAAAAATGCTTCTTTCTCTTTTAAAGTCAATAAAGGCCTTGTATCATAACCCATAACATATGGAAGTGGAATATGACCAGCAGTTGGTAATAAGTCTGCCATAAAAACAATTGTTTTTCCTTGATATTCAATTTTTGGCAACATTTGTTTTTCTGTATGACCATCTTTAAAAATCACGTCAAAACCAACATAATCTTTTGCATTTAAATGCAAAAAATTTAATTGTCCGCTTTCCTCTATTGGTAAAATATTCTCTGAAAGGAATGATGCTTTTTCTCTTGGATTTGGATTCACAGCCCAATCCCAATGACGACTATTACTCCAAAATCTCGCGTTCTTAAAAGCTGGCTCAAAACCAGTTCTGTCTTTATTCCATTGAATTGCGCCTCCACAATGATCAAAATGCAAGTGTGTTAAAAACACATCAGTAATATCATCACGATGAAAACCGTATTTAGCTAAAGAAGTATCTAATGAAAAATCTCCGTATAAATAGTAATAACCAAAGAATTTATCAGATTGTTTATTTCCAATACCAGCATCAATTAATGTTAACCGATCTCCATCTTCAATGAGCATGCAACGCATTCCCATTTCAATCATATTATTGGAATCTGCTGGATTTGTCCTTTCCCATAAAGACTTTGGGACTACGCCAAACATGGCTCCACCATCAAGCTTAAAATTACCTGTTTCTATTGGATATATACGCATAGAAAACAAATATCTGAAATTTTAACGAAACTTAAAGTTAATAATTTGATAATAGGAAATAAAAAAGCTTTTACAGTTCGTAAAAGCTTTTTTGAGGTGTCGAGCGGATTCGAACCGCTGTAGATGGTGTTGCAGACCACTGCCTAGCCACTCGGCCACGACACCTAATGTGAGAATGCAAATTTAATACTTTTCTTATTTACGGCAAGTATTTTTTAATTTTTACGTGTATTTGACAATACAATTGTTACTTCTCCAACATTTCCACCAATGGGAGGGTTTAGTTTTGAGATACTTACGGTTGCTTCTTCTACCATTTTTATTTCATTAAAAATTCTATCGATAATTCGTTTTGCTACTTTTTCAAGTAATTTTGAACGAATTCCCATTTCTTCTTTGGCTATTTTATTCAAATGAACATAGTCAACAGTATCGTCTAAATCATCAGTTTCAGCTGACTTCATTAAATCTGCTTTTACTTCAATATCAACTCTGTACTCTGAACCAATTCTTGCTTCCTCATCTAAACATCCATGATTTGTAAACAATCGGATGTCTGTCACTTTAATAATTCCCATTAACTCTACTTAATTTCAAACGTTTGCTCTTCTCCAGCAAGTTTGACAACATACTTTCCTTTTGGTAAATATGTTATTCCATTCTTTGCTTTCGATATAATTACGGCCTTTTTCTCTTTTTTAAACTCTTTTAATCCTTTTTCATTAAATGAAACATCAAACATTGCCTCATTAAATCCTCTCTCTGCATTTACTGTTAACGAGTTCACTTTAATATCATCATTGTAAACATCTATTGTAACCTTTCCGTTTTTATTTGCGTAAAAAGGAATTTTTAATTCTGGTGTGTTTGGCTTTAACCATTTACTCCATGTGTTCCCCCAAAATCTTCCTTTTCTAATATTTTCAATAGAAAATATATGATTTGGCTTACTCTCAATCTTATCTGAAAACTGTTGTAAAGATGTAATACTTGCTTTGTATAAACTTCTTCCGTGTGTACCAACAATTAACTCCTTTGCTTCTGGTTGAATTACAACATCATGAACTGCAACATTTGGTAAATTCTTGTGGAAAATTTCCCAAGAACTTCCTCCATTAAAAGAAGTATATAATCCATTATCAGTTCCGAGATACAAAATATTATGTCTTTCAGGATCTTCTTTAATTACATTTACTGGAGAAGCAGGTATTGTTTTCCCTATGTTTTCCCAAGTTTTACCGTAATCATTTGAAACATACACATACGAATTAAAATCATCCCATCTGTATCCGTTTAACGTAACGTACACACGTTCTTTCTTATGTTTTGAAGCAATTACTCTACTTACCCATAAATCTTTTGGTAATGAATTAGAAATTACTTCCCAGCTTCCACCACCATTTTTAGTTACGTGAACTAAACCATCATCCGAACCTGTATAAATTAATCCGAACTGAAAAGGACTTTCACTAATTGATGTCAATGTTCCGTAAGCAACATTTCCTTTTTTACCTCCTTTTGTTAAATCTTCTGAGATTGTTTCCCAATCATTTCCCTGATTTAAAGATCGATGTAATTTATTCCCTCCTAAGTACAAGATGTCTTGATTATGCACCGACAAGTGAATTGGTGTTTGCCAGTTGAAACGATATGGACTTTCACCTAAAACATGTTTTGGCTGAATATACTTTTGTCTTCCTGAAGACCTATCAATTCTGAAGTAATTCCCAAACTGATAACCGGTATAAACGATATCAGGATTTCTATTATCTACTTGAACTTGCATTCCATCACCCCCCATAATAGATTCGTATGGGTTTTTTCCTGACTGTAACCAAGCTTTATTAATTTTTGCGTTGTTATTCGCAGTCCAAACTCCATTATCTTGTAATCCTCCATAAACGTTATAAGACTTTTGGTTATCGGCATAAATAGCATAAAACTGTCCAACTGGTGGTGTATTTAATTTCAACCAGCTCTTTCCATCATCATAAGAAACATTTAAACCGCCATCATTTCCGTCAATTAAATGACCTTGAACTTTAGAATTAACCCATAAGGCTTGATGATCTGCATGTACATTTTCTCTACTGATAGATGTAAAAGTCTTTCCTCCATCTTTAGATTTTAGAATTGGTACACCTAAAATATAAATCCCGTCTTTATCTTGAGGGTCAACTCTAATTTCTCCAAAATAATATCCGTACGAATAGTATAAATCATCTAAATAACCATCGTGTGTTTTTTTCCAAGATTTTCCTCCGTTTGCAGTTTTAAAAACCTCAGCTCCTACAACAGGAGTATCAAACAATAATGAGTTTGCATCTTCCAAATACTTAGCCAAATCAATAGGTTTTACTGAACCTGCACGCACCATTTGCTTTACATTTTCAGCACGATACTTTTCTTGAAAACCATTCATCTTCAAATAAGAATTCAATTTTTTATCTGATAACGCTAAAAACGATTCTACAGACATTGTTTTGAAATCTTCTTTCGTTAATGCATTCGTAGATGACTTTTTCTTCTCTTCTTTCTTTCTTCTAAACTGACTATCATGTGAAGCATATACGGTATTTTCATCATAAACCGCTAATCCAATTCTACCAACACCATCTCCATTTGGAAATCCATTGTTCTCAGAAATTTTCTTCCACGAATTTCCACCGTCTTCAGATTTATAAATTGCTGAGTTTTTCCCATTTCCTTCAAAGTTCCATGCTTTACGTTCCCTTTCCCAAGAAGCCGCATACAGTACATTAAAATTATTTGGTGCGTGTTGCACATCTATAATTCCCGTGTCATCATTTATGAATAAAGTTCTTTTCCATGTTTTTCCTCCATCTGTAGTTTTATAAATTCCTCTTTCATTGTTTGAAGAATATAAATGACCTAAAACACCAACAACAACTTCATCAGGATTATTCGGGTTTATCAATAATCTACCAATATGATGAGAATCGAACAAACCAACATTTTCCCAATTTTCTCCTCCATCAGTTGATTTCAAAATTCCAATTCCAGCATACGATGATCTCGAAGAATTGTTTTCTCCAGTTCCAACCCAAATTGTGTTACTTTTCCAATCAACCGCAATATCACCAATGTTTTGAGTATCGGTATTATCCATAACCGGCGTAAACGTATTCCCGTTATTTTTTGTGTGCCATAATCCACCAGATGCATAACCAACATAAAATTCATTTGTGTTTTGTGGATTCACATCAATATCAACCACTCTTCCACTCATAATTGTAGGACCAATGTTTGTAAACGGAATATTTTTAACTAGCGAATTTTTAGTTATAGTTCGCTTCTTTGTCAAAGCGTCTTTCACTACTTCAGAAGAAGTTGCGTTTTGTTGACCATAAACTGTAGCTCCTAAAAGCAATAAAAAGGAAAGTGTTTTTTTCATTTGGTTTGGTTTAAGTAGTCTCAAAAATAAAAAATAGTTTTCACCTGATGCTACTTTTTTAGTAATCACGGGTATTCTAAAGTGTTAAAGTTTCAAGCTTTACTTGTATTTTAATAATTATATTTAACCAATATATTCCGTTTTATATTTTAACTAGATTTGTAAAAAAAGCCATATGAACATTTTTATTCTTTCCGTCGGTGAACATGTTTATTCTACAAAACGTTTGTATGACGAAGCCGCCAAAAGAGGTCATGATGTAAGTATCATCAATCACATGAGATGTTCTATTAAATTGAGTGGTGGAAAAAGGGAAATTATTTATGATGGTGAAAATATTATTGATGAACCTGATATAATTATTCCAAGAATTGGAGCATCAGCAACTAGACATGGAGCTGCCGTTGTTAAAGAATTTGAAATGAATGACGTATTTAGTTCTGCTCGTTCTTTAGGAATTATTAGAGCACAGAACAAAGTTCGTACGCTACAAATTATGAATAGAAAAGGAATTCCGATTCCTGATACTTTATTTTCAGTAAACCCAGAAAATATTAAAGAACAAATTGAATTATTAGGTGGTGCCCCGGTTATTATAAAAATGCAAGAAGGAACTCAAGGAATGGGTGTAATGTTAGCGGAAAGTAAAAAATCAGCAAAATCCATTATAGATACATTCTACCGAATGAACATGCACATTTTACTTCAAGAATTTGTGAAAGAAAGTAATAGTGAAGATATCAGAGTAATTGTAGCTGGAGACAAAGTAATTTCTGCAATGAAGAGAAAAGGATTAGACGACGATTTTAGATCTAATATTCACAGAGGTGGTTCAGGCTCAAAAGTTCAACTGACGAATCAAGAAAAAACTATGGCAATTAAAGCGGCTAACTATTTGGGGTTACCAATAGCTGGAGTTGATTTAATTAGATCGAAAAGAGGTCCATTATTAATTGAAGTAAATTCTACGCCAGGGTTGCAAGGTGTTGAAGCTTATACAAGAGTGAATGTAGCAGAAGGAATTATTAAATATTTAGAAAAGAAATGTTCGACAAAGAATTCAAGAACGAAGAGATAAGCATACGTGGAGAGAAAATTGGCTTGGGTGAATCGAAACTCATTAAAATTCCTGTTGATAGATTACCTACTGGAACTGTAATTGAAATTCCGGTATATGTTTTTAATGGAAAAGAATTAGGTCCGACTATTTTATTACAAGGAGGTTTGCATGGTGACGAAACCAATAGTATTGAATTAGTTCGTAGAATGTTGATAGACAAATCGTATAAAATTCATAGAGGTTGTGTAATTGTGGTACCGCTTTTAAACATCTTTGGCTTTCTAAGTTTTTCTCGTGAATTACATGGAAAAGATGTAAACCGAAGTTTTCCAGGCTCTAGAAAAGGTTCTTTAGCAAGCCGACTTGCTTATTATTTAATGAAAGAAATTACAAAGAATGTTGATTTCGCCATTGATTTTCATACTGGAGGAGCGCAACGTAGTAACTTTCCTCAAATTCGATTTACACCACAAGATGAAAGAGGAAAAAATCTAGCAGGATTATTTAACGCTCCCTTCATTTTTCCTTCTAAAGCTATTCCCAAGTCATTCAGAAATGAATGTTTCAAACATAACATACCAGTAATTGTTTATGAAGGTGGAGAATCACTAAGACTTGACGAACATGCTATTCAAGAAGGGATTTACGGAACATTACGTATTCTTAGGCATTTTAACATGATTAGTGAATCAATTGAAATTCCTCAAAACAACTCAGTAATTACCATTGCAAAAAGAAGCTGGATTCGAGCAAAAGCCGCAGGCATATTTAATACCAAAGTTGAAAACGGTGCGGCTATTTCTAAAGGAGAAATTCTTGGTTTTATTATGGATACTTACGGTGAAACTAAATTTCCTGTGAAAGCTCCAAAAGATGGATACATAATTGCTAAAAACAATTTTCCGGTAGTAAACTTAGGAGATGCTTTGTTTCATATTGGTTATTAATTACATTAACTAATAAATGTCACGGCGAAAATTTAATAAGTACAAAAACGTAATTGTTGACATCATTTTTTTTGTTTTGTCATACAGAATCTTCATACTATTTTGGCATTTATCATTTCCTTATTTCACAAAACTATTTCCTATAAAACTTGAACTTAATCAAACATCGGAAAAGTTATACCTTCTGCTTTTACTAAATATAGTACTCATTATCGGTACTTATCTTGTTTTTATCAAGGTCAAATCGTCATTAAAATATTATACACGGCTTTTATTAATATTCTCACTTTCAGTTTCTTTTTGGTTTGAATTCTATTCTTTAATCAGATATTCATTTTACAGCTTTAATAAATCACTTATTTGCTACATTCATTATGAAGAAATTAATCTAACAATTTATCTCCTTCTTTTTTCCTTAGTTGCATGTATGGGAATCATAATTGCAAAAAGAATAGACTTAAAAAAGAACGAATTTATTCTATTGATCTTTACGATAATTACATATTCAATTTCTCATAATCTCTATCTATTTTTAGCAAACTGAAACAAATTTCTAGATTTAAACATATAAGATGCTTTGATTCATATTGGTTATTAACCTTATGATTTTGAATTAGTTTTTGTTATCTTCATAACGCAATAACAAATTTTAAATCAATTAATTATGGAATTAATCATTAGTTTACTTACAGGAGCTTTGGGTGGAAACTTAGCTGGCGCTGTATTAAAAAAATTCTCAATGGGTACATTGTGGAATTCCGTTGTTGGAATTCTAGGAGGCGGACTTGGTGGTCATTTACTAGGAATGTTAGGATTAGATTTAAGTGGAATCGTTGGAAGTATTGCCGGAGGAACTGTTGGTGGTGGTGTGTTAATGGCAATTATTGGTGTTATAAAAGGAGCGATGAAGAAATAACATTCATCAAAAAGAATATTTGAAAGCGTCTGAATTAGTTTTTTGACGCTTTTTCCATTTTACAAGATCTATAACAGTACCTTTGTCATCGATAAAGAAATAAAACTTAATTTATTTCTATACACATATTTATGACATTCGAATCGTTAGGATTAAAAAAAGAGCTTTTAAAAGCAATTGAAGAAAAAGGATATACAACTCCATCCCCAATACAAGAAAAAGCAATACCAGTAATTTTAGAAGGAAATGATGTTCTTGCCTCGGCGCAAACCGGAACTGGTAAAACAGCAGGATTTACATTACCGATATTACAAATAATTACAGATACAAAGAACCCAAAGTTTCGTCCAATTCGAGCACTTATTTTAACTCCTACAAGAGAACTAGCCGCTCAAGTTTATGACAACGTAAGAGATTACAGTAAACACATCAATATAAAATCTACCGTAATATTCGGAGGTGTAAAACCACAAAAGCAAATTGCTGCCATTAGAAATGGAGTTGATGTTTTAGTGGCTACGCCTGGAAGACTTTTAGATTTGCATGACCAAAAAGCATTGTCTTTGAAACGAGTTGATATTCTCATTCTTGATGAAGCGGATAGAATGCTAGATATGGGATTTGTAAGAGATATTAAAAAGATCATTGCTTTGCTACCCAATCAAAGGCAAAACTTACTTTTCTCGGCTACTTTTTCAAAAGAAATCAAAAAACTAGCTCAAGGAATTTTAACCAATCCTTCGTTAGTTGAAGCTGCACCTGAAAACACAACTGCAGAAATGGTAACACAAAAGATTTATCGTGTTCCAAAAAGTAGAAAGGCAGCAATGATTATTGAATTGATTTCAGAAGGAAACTGGGATCAAGTACTGATTTTCACCAGAACCAAACACGGTGCAAATAGATTGGCTGAGAAACTTCAAAAGAAAGATATTTCTTCCGCAGCTATACATGGAAATAAAAGTCAAAGTGCACGAACAAAAGCGCTAAAAGGATTTAAAGAAAACAGCATCCGTGTTTTAGTTGCTACTGATATTGCCGCACGAGGTTTAGATATTCCGCTATTACCACACGTAATTAATTATGAATTACCCAATATTCCAGAAGACTATGTACATAGAATTGGAAGAACAGGTAGAGCTGGTGCAAGTGGAGAAGCAATTTCTTTAGTAAGCAGAGAAGAATTAGAATATGTAAAAAATATTGAGAAGTTATTACAGCAAAAATTAAAAATTGTTGAATTAGAAGGTTTCGATCTTACTCCGACAGAACAATCTCAACCAAAACAATCTTCACCCAAAAAAACTAAAACATCTCAAAGCAATAAACCTAAAAGAAACTTTGGTCGTAAAAAGAAATCTAACGAGACTAAAGAAAACAACTCTAAATCATCTAAAAATAGAAGAAACAATAATAAGAGAAGGTTTAAAAAAGGACCTAGAAAAGATAACGGATAACCTTTTTTAGATAATAATTAGGAATTCAAAGTAAACTAATATGCCTTAATTTGTAATATGAATTTAGAGGAATATCTAAAACATATCATAAATGACTCAAACTTGTATAGAGCTTTACCTGAAGTATTGAACTCTTTTGAAAAAAAATCAATTCGAAAAAATGAGTTATTCGTAGCATCAGGAACTATCTGTGAATACTTTTGTTACATTGAAAATGGAGTTTTACAACATTCTATTCAGGTTGGACTTGAAGAAAAAACGACCTATTTAGCTTTAAAAAATTCTTGTACTGTTGCTTTAAAAAGCTTCTTAAATCAAACTGTTTCAAGAAAAAACGTCAAAGCATTAACGGATTGTTCTTTGTGGGTAATTTCTGTAGATAAATTCAAATACCTTCTTGAAAATAATACAGCGTTTTTTATGTTTTACCATAAACTTATTGAAAATCAAATTTTTAGAATCGATGATTATAGAATAGACTTGCTCACACTTTCACCGGAAGAACGTTATCAAAAATTACTTAAAAACGATCCTCAACTTCTACAAAGGATTCCTCTTCATTATTTGGCTTCTTTTTTAGGAATTTCAACAAGACACATGAGTAGAATCCGCAAAAACGTAAAATAAAGCCATTTGGCTACTTCTTGTAACTATTTCTTTAATTATTTTTGGAAAACACAAACATGTAAACGCCAAAATCAAATGAAATATTTACCAATAAACAAAGAACTATTTATAAAAAACAGAAAGAACTTCATGGCTCAAATGAAGCCAAATAGTTTAGCTGTATTTAATTCTAATGATATTTATCCTGTAAGTGCAGATTCTACACTTCCTTTTGAGCAACACAGAGATATTTTCTTTTTAAGTGGTGTAGATCAGGAAGAAAGTATTCTAGTGGTTTTTCCAGACTGTCCTAAAGAAAGCTTAAGAGAAGTCTTATTCTTAAGAGAAACGAATGAGCATATTGCGGTTTGGGAAGGTGAAAAGCTAACTAAAGAAAAAGCTTTTGAAACTAGTGGAGTAAAAACTGTTTTCTGGTTACAAGATTTAGAAAAAGTATTGGCAGAAATGATGGCGTATGCTGATACTGTTTATATCAATACAAATGAGCATTATCGTGCAAATATTGAAACGGAAACTAGAGAAGCTCGTTTCACAAAATGGTTACTAAATAAATACCCTGCACATTCTGTTGCTAAGAGTAATCCTATTTTACAACGTTTACGTTCTATAAAAGATCAAATTGAATTAGATTTAATTCAAAAAGCTTGTGATATTACTGAAAAAGGTTTCAGAAGAATTTTAAACTTTGTACAACCTGATGTTTGGGAATATGAAATTGAAGCTGAGTTTTCTCATGAATTCTTAAGAAATCGTTCTAAAGGATTTGCCTATACTCCAATTATCGCAAGCGGAAGTAATGCCAACGTTTTACATTACATTGAAAATAACCAACAATGTAAAGCTGGTGAATTAATTTTACTAGATGTAGGTGCTGAATACGCAAATTACTCGAGTGATATGAGTAGAACAATTCCTGTTTCTGGACGTTTTACAGATCGTCAAAGAGATGTATATAACGCGGTAAATCGTGTTAAAAATGACGCGACAAAAATGTTAGTTCCTGGTGCAGATTGGACAGAATATCATAAAGAAGTTGGAAAATTAATGACTTCTGAATTACTTGGTTTAGGATTATTAGACAAAGCCGATGTTCAAAATGAAAATCCAGATTGGCCTGCATATAAAAAGTACTTCATGCACGGAACTTCTCACCATATGGGATTAGATACGCATGATTATGGGTTATTACATGAACCAATGCAAGCAAACATGGTATTTACTGTTGAGCCAGGAATTTACTTACCAGATGAAGGTTTTGGAATTCGTTTAGAAGACGATGTTGTAATTCAAGATAACGCTGAACCATTCAACTTAATGCGAAATATTCCTATTGAAGCTGAAGAAATTGAAGACATTATGAACAAATCATAACTCATGAAAATCCCGTTAAAACGGGATTTTTTTGATTTAGTTTGACCGATTTATAGTAATTCCTGTTTTAAAATAATTTCATACTTTTACCAAAATTGCACACTGAAAATCAAATTGCTATATATTCATGTCAACACATTTTGAACTGAACAATATCTTGTTTTTAGATATTGAAACGGTTCCTCAGTACGAACATTGGAATGATGTTCCCGAGGAAACACAACATTTTTTTGGACTGAAAACTCAGTATCAACGAAAAGATGAATTCACACCAAAAGAATTTTACGAACGTGCCGGAATTTGGGCAGAATTCGGGAAAATCATCTGTATTTCTGTGGGATACTTTGTTGAAAAAGAAAACAATCTTCAACTACGAGTTACCTCTTTTGCAGGAAGTAATGAAAATGAAATTCTATTAGATTTTAAAGATTTATTGGATACTCATTTTAATCACAAAAAACACCTATTGTGCGCCCATAATGGTAAAGAGTTCGACTTTCCTTACATCGCTAGAAGAATGGTCATTAATGGAATTACATTACCGAAAAAACTCAATTTATTTGGAAAAAAACCGTGGGAAGTTCCGCATTTAGACACTATGGAACTTTGGAAATTTGGTGACTTTAAACATTATACTTCATTAAGTTTACTTACGCATATTTTAGGAATTCCTTCTCCGAAACAAGATATTGATGGTAGTGAGGTTGCCAATGTATATTTTAAAGATAAAGACATTACTAGAATTATTCGTTATTGCGAAAACGATACGATTGCCGTAGCGCAATTGCTTCTTAAATTCAATAATTTGCCTATTTTAGAAAAGAAAAATATACTTCAGGTAAGTCTACAACTCGAAAATAGTGAAATAGACTAACTTATGTGGTATAGGTAAAACCCTAACTATTAATAATGAAGCCAAAATATCTAATCGCTTTCGATCAAGGTACAACCAGTACTCGAACTATAATATTTGATGAAAAAGGACAAATAAAAGCGATTGCTCAAAAGGAATTAACGCAATATTATCCGAAATCAGGATGGGTTGAACATAATCCGAATGAAATTTTTAATGATCAAAAAGAAACGTTTCATGAAGCAGTAAAAAAATCAGGCATAAAACCTGAGGAAATCGCAGCTATTGGAATTACCAATCAACGTGAAACAACCGTAGTTTGGGATAAAGAAACTGGAGAACCTATTTACAATGCTATTGTTTGGTTAGATAAAAGAACTAAAGATATTTGTGACGATTTAAAAAATCGTGGTTTATCGAATTATGTAAAAGAACACACAGGTTTAGTTATCGACTCTTATTTTTCTGCAACAAAATTAAAGTGGATTCTTGAAAATGTTGATGGAGCTAAAGAAAAAGCAGACGCCGGTAAACTTTGTTTTGGAACTGTTGATAGTTGGTTGATTTACAAATTTACAAATCATCAAAAACATGTTACCGACCATACCAATGCGTCTCGCACGATGATTTATGATATTAAAAATCTAAGTTGGGATGATACCTTACTAAAAGCTCTAGACATTCCAACTTCATTATTACCAGAAGTTCAAACCTCATCGTCACATTTTGGAGATATTGATTTCAACGGAACTGTCATTCCGATTTACGGTGTTGCAGGAGACCAACAAGCTTCTTTATTTGGTCAGGGTGGTTTTAAAGCAGGAATTGCTAAAAACACTTATGGAACAGGATGTTTTATGCTCTTGAATACAGGAACAAACCAAGTGCTTTCACAAAGTGGGTTACTCACAACATTAACTTGTAGTTTAGAATCTGAGGCTGTTCAATATGCATTAGAAGGAAGTATTTTCGTAGGAGGAGCTTCCATCCAATGGTTACGAGATCGCATGAATCTTATTGATAATGCTGCCGATACAGAAGCTATTTGTAATAGTATTCCTCCTTTAAAAAACATTTATGTTGTTCCTGCTTTTTCTGGATTAGGAGCACCTTATTGGGATGCAGATGCCAAAGGAAGTATATATGGAATGACCTTAGATACTGGTAAAGAAGAAATCATCAAAGCCACAGTTGAGGCATTAGCGTATCAAACCAAAGATGTAATTAACGCTATGATGAAAGATAGTGGGAAAGAAATGATTTCACTGAAAGTTGATGGTGGTGCAAGCGCTAATAACTACTTAATGCAGTTTCAATCTGATATTTTAAATGTATCTGTTGATCGACCAAAAATGATTGAAGTTACTGCTTTTGGAGCAGCTTTATTAGCTGGAATGAAAGCGGGAATTTGGACAAAAAAGGATATCGAAACTATTCGAGAAGTTGATACCATTTTTACTACAAAAATGAAACCTAAAGTTCGTAAAAAGAAATATAAGGGATGGCTAAAAGCTATCGAACGAACGCAAACTTCAAAAAATAAAAAAGCCAAACCCGATCCAATTCGTTTCTCAGTTTTGGATCGCGATAAACATTTGAAAAAGTTAAAGTCAGAGACTTTTGATTTATTGGTTATCGGAGGAGGAATTACAGGAGCTGGAATTGCATTAGATGCTTCTTCTAGAGGTATGAAAGTATGTTTGGTTGAAAAAAACGACTTTGCCTCGGGAACAAGTAATAAATCTACAAAACTCATTCATGGCGGACTTCGATATCTCAAACAACTAGAAATAGGTTTGGTAAGAGAATCTGGTTCAGAACGCGCAATTGTGCATAAACTTGCTCCACATTTAGTTATTCCTGAAAAAATGTTATTGCCTTTGATTGAAGGCGGAACATATGGAAAAATGATGACTGCCATTGGTTTAAAGGTTTATGATTTATTGGCAAATGTTGGTGGAGATGATGCTCGTAGAATGCTAGATAAAAAAGAAACCATGGAAAAAGAACCAATGCTAGATGACAAAATCACATTGGGTAGTGGATACTATGCTGAATATAGAACAGATGATGCTCGTTTAACAATTGAAATATTAAAGAAAGCTTCCGAATTTGGGGCGACAGTTGTTAATTACTGCGAAATGGATTCATTCGTTTATAATAAAGAAGGAAAAATTGAGCATGTTGAATGTATTGACATCAACACTGGGAAAAAGTTCAGTGTAAAAGCGAGAAATTATGTTTCTGCTGCAGGTCCGTGGGTGGATTTATTACGTGAAAAAGATACTTCTAAAAACAACAAACATTTACACCTAACCAAAGGTGTTCATATTGTTTTTCCACATGAAAAACTGCCAATTAAGCAATCTGTTTATTTTGATGTTCCAGATGGAAGAATGGTTTTTGCCATTCCGCGAGGAAGATGTACCTATGTTGGAACTACAGACACCAATTATTATGGAAGCTTAGATCGTGTAGTTGCTACTAAAGAGGATGCTGAATATCTTCTGAAAGCTGTGAATAATACATTTCCTGATGTTGACTTAACAGTTAACGATATTGAATCGAATTGGGCGGGATTACGACCTTTAATTCATGAAGAGGAAAAAGATCCTTCGGAACTCTCAAGAAAAGACGAGATTTTCATTTCTAAAAGTGGATTAATTTCAATTGCTGGAGGGAAACTAACTGGTTACCGCAAAATGGCACATCGTGTTATAGATGCCGTGTTAAAAACCATGGATGAAAAACGCAGAAATTCTTATAAAAAATCAAAAACTGAAAATATTCTATTGGTAAACCCAAGTATGCATTCAGTTGATGAAGTGGAAGCTTATCAAAAAGAATTGGAACAACAATTACGTGATTTAGGAATGGAAGATTCCTATTATGCTTGGCATTTGTGCACCACTTATGGAAAAAGAGCTAATACAATTTTAGAACGAACTTCTTATTTTGCTTCAGGAACTATTGAACAACGATTAATTCGTGCAGAATTATGGTATTGTATCAATTTTGAAATGACTAATAGTTTGGCTGATTTCTTTGTGCGTAGAACGGGTCGTTTATATTTCAATATTAACAGTATCACGAAACATTTAGATGTTATTGTTAATGATTTTATCAAAAGTTTAGATTGGAATGAGCACCGAATCGCCGAAGAAAAGAATTTACTAAATCAGTTATTAGCGGATGCAACAACTTATTATGAAACAGAGTTTTAATTTACTTTTTATAACTTTAACCTAAATCAACAAATGTAAAACTATGGCAGATACTAGTCACCACGACGAACGAATTGCTAATATGAAGTTTTCTTCTGTATACCCACACTACGTAAATAAAGTTGAAAAGAAAGGTAAAACCAAGGAAGAACTGCATCAAATTATTGAATGGTTAACAGGTTTTAATGACACCAAAATCCAAGAACTAATTGATGACCAAGTTACATTCAGAACATTTTTTGAAGAAGCAAATTTAAATCCTAATGCAAGTTTAATCAAAGGTGTTATTTGTGGTTATCGTGTGGAAGAAATCACCAATGAACTCACTCAAAAAGCACGTTATTTGGATAAAATAATTGATGAGTTGGCAAAAGGAAAGAAAATTGAAAAGATTATGAGAACACCATAAGTTCTATCCTTTATACATTCTCAAAGAACCAAAAATTGCCTTGACTTGAAAATAAAACAACCATATTTCAAAGGGAAATCTGTTTTTATTGTTTCCTTGATTGTTATTGTAGTAACTATTCTTACCGTTTATTTTACGGGAATAAATTACAACAGAAGCATTACTAACAACTTCTATATATCATTAGGAATTATTGCAACTGCGCTGTTTTCGTTTGTCACCTACGGATTATATACGGGAATAGATTTAATTGATAATTTCCCTAAAATAAAAAGCTTCAAACCAAAAGCAATACTCTCCGAATCTTCGCCTTCCTTAGATTCTCCTTTTGTGGAAGTTGGTGATGGTATTGGAGGAATTATTGTATCAATTGTACTTTGGATAGTAATGTCTATTGTTTTCGTACTGTTACTAGCTCTTTTAGAAGTGGTTTTTTGGTTTTCCTTATTTATAATTTTAGGAATGCTTTATTGGTTGTTTTTTAGAGCATTAAAATTGGTTTTCAACAAATCAAATGAAACAAAAGGTTCAATTCAAAGAGCTATTTTTTATGCTTTATCCTATACAACAATGTATGTAGGATGGCTTTTTGGAATTGTGTATTTAGTACAAGTTCTCAAATAACGATTATTTAAAAACGTTAATTAGTTTATGAAAAGAGATGATATTCATATTATAAGCAGGCACTCAAACGCATCTGAACAAACTATTCAAAAAGCGTTAAACAGTCACGTATACAGTAACCAAACCGATTGGAAAAAATTTTTCAATCTATTCATTATCAGTTTAGGTGTAGGTTTTACCGTTGCTGGAATCATTTTCTTCTTTGCTTACAACTGGGCAGACATGCACAAGTTTGTAAAGATTGGTTTAACACAAGGTATTTTAATCATTACTACCTCAACGTTGTTTTTCTTAAAGCTCGATGAAAAGATTAAAAATATTATTCTTACCGGAGCTTCTGTTCTCGTAGGTGTTTTATTTGCTGTTTTTGGACAAATCTACCAAACTGGAGCGAATGCTTATGACTTTTTCCTCGGATGGACCGTTTTTGTGACATTATGGGCAATAGTTTCTGATTTTGCTCCCTTATGGTTAATCTACTTCCTACTAATTAATACAACGCTTTATTTATATACAGAACAAGTTGCCAAAAATTGGTCGATTACTTTTGTGTACACCTTGCACTTTATAGTAAATATGATTCCTGTTTTGTTCGTTGTGTTTAGTAAAAACAAAGCACCAAATTGGTTTTTAAATACTATGATTTTGGCATCTGTAACTTATGCCACGTTGGGAATTTCCATTGGAATTTTTGAAAAGTTTGAATTCGCCTTCTTATTCCTAATTATCATAACTGGAATATCTTATGTGTTTGGACTCAAACATGGACTGCAAACAAAAAACGGATTTTATCTTTCAGTTATTCCTTTTAGCTTAATTATAATTGCGTCGGCTGTTTTTATTAATATTTCCAATAATGAATTAATGTTTTTATTTATTAGCGTGTTCATCATTGTAGGTGTAACATTTACCATTTTGAACTTAATTAATTATCAAAAAAAGTGGAATCATGAAGAATAGTGAAAACATAAAATCGTTAATTGATTCCATTCAAAATATAGAAGGACAAGAATTAACTTTTAACGAAGAGGCCATCAAAAATGAATATGAGAATCAAAACGATGAACAATCTTTAGCGATAAAAATACTTTCCATTTTCGGCGGATTATTGTCTTGTATAACCTTTTTAGGATTCCTTTTTATAGCGGGATTATACAACTCAAAAGAAGGTTTACTCGTAACTGGAATTATTTTCGTTCTTGGCGCTGTTGGATTAAATAAAATCTCTGATAGAATTATAATTGACACCATCAGTGTTTCTTCCTACGTTATTGGTTTTACTTTGATATGGATGGGTTTAGAGCGGGTGAATTTTGATGAGAGTACCATTCAAATAATCTTCGTTTTTGTTGGAATTGCAACCTTAATTCTTGTTCAAAATTATATTTTATCATTTGTAGCTACTTTGGTTACAAACCTTAGTTTTTTAGCACTTCTTTTGGAAGGAAACCAATATGACCTAATCCATTTGTACACGTTCGCTATGGTTTTTATCTTATCATTCTTTATGCTTAATGAAGGTAAAATCATAACAACTAGTAAAAAACTATCTCGATTGTACAATCCTTTACGAATTGGGTTAATTTTCTCTTTATTAATTGGGTTAATCTTCCTAGGAAAAAAAGGAATGTTGAGAATAACACCAGAGTATATTTGGCTTTCGTCAATCTCTGTCATTCTATTCATTGTGTACGTGATAATAGAATTAATAAATATCTTACAAGTAAAAGATATTCAGAGTAAAATTGGAATTTACATTTTTACAATTCTCATCTTAGCATCAACGGTACTTTCTCCCGCAATTTCTGGAGCGATTTTAATAATTCTATTGAGTTTTAAAGTCAATTATAAAACTGGTTTAGCTATTGGAATTATTGCATTCATTTATTTCGTTAGTCAATATTATTATGATCTAAAGTTCACACTCCTTACCAAATCTATCATGATGTTTACAACGGGTATTTTGTTTTTAGCATTTTACCTATTCACTCATAAAAAACTATCAGAAAATGAAAAAGTATAAATGGCCTATTGTATTTGGAAACCTCATTTTATTGTTGGTATATTTCAACTATTCGATTTTTAAAAAGGAAACTTTATTAAAAGAAGGACAGCTAGTTTTACTAGAACTAGCACCTGTTGATCCGCGTTCTTTAATGCAAGGAGATTACATGCGATTACGTTATAACCTTTCTCGAAACAATGATGCTGACATTCCTAAGCGAGGATTTTGCATCGTACAACTTGATAGTAACAATGTAGCGTCAAAAGTTAGATTTCAAAAAGATCCTTCTTCTTTAAATGAAGGTGAACTTCCTATTGAATATACTTCTCCCAATAACTGGAATATAAATATTGGTGCTGAGTCTTTTTTCTTTCAAGAAGGTGATGCAGAAAAATATGAAAAAGCGAAGTATGGCGGGCTTAAAATTGATGCTAAGGGAAATAGTTTATTAATTGGATTGTACGATGAGCATCGTGCTAAAATTGAATAAAAATCAATTACATCTATACCTTAATTTCAGGCTCTTATACATCAATTACGATTTGTTAAGGTCTTTTTCAGAATAACAACCATTTCTAGAGGTAAATTGGTACTATAATTTTAACCAACCTCAATAAAATGGAAACTTTAACGCTACACCAAAAACACGAACCAGTTGTAACTTCATTACAAGAACTTTTAGCAGATGATCCTGCGATGGCTGCTGCTTTAACTGCATCTTTAAATGTTGCTGTTGCTGCTGCAAAGAAAAATTTAAACTCAGATTTGTACAACGCAATTAACAATGAGTTTAAAGGGAACGGATGGCCGACTTCAATTAATGCGTATTTAGATTATTTAGATTTATACGTGAGAATGGTGCCAAATGAACGTAACGATCCTGAATATCCAAATGCTTGGAAAAGTAACGGGCAAAAAAACGGATACAACCAGAAGGTATACGATTTACTTTGCCAATCGTATTGGTTAATTGACCAAAAAATTCCAGGAACAAATACCACGATGCAAAGCTTTGAAAAATTTGCTGATTGGTTAGTAGATTTTGCAAAAGCTTGGGGAAGATTCTTAGATACTCCAGCTTCTCTAACTAAAGAAAGTTTACACTCTTTTAAATACGATAGAATGTACAACTTCCCTTTATATGCGAAAAACGAATCATCTTGGAAAACATTCAATCAGTTCTTCTTTAGAGAATTTAATGATGCCGATCCTGATACCGGAATTAGTCCTTTACGTCCTATTACTGCACCAAACGATAACAAAGTTGTTGTTTCACCTGCAGATTGTACGTACAAGCAATTTTATCCAATCGATCAAGAAGGAAATGTAATTGGTCTTGAAGGAGATAAAAAGCAATTAAAATTAAAAGGAACGCATACTATAGGAACTATTAGTGATTTACTTCAAGATAGTCCGTATGTAAACGACTTTAATGGTGGAACTTTCGTTCACTATTTCTTAAGTCCGTTTGACTATCATCGATTCCATACACCAGTTGCTGGAAAAGTCTTAGAAATAAGACCAATTGAAGGAAAAGTGTATTTAAATGTAGAATTAAAACCAGACGGACAATGGGACGCTCCTGATGGTGCTGGAGATGGTTATGAATTTAACCAAGCACGAGGTTTAATTGTTATGGATGCTGGTCCAGAAGTTGGTAAAGTTGCAATTTTACCAATTGGAATGTGCCAAGTTTCTGGTGTTAAGATGTATGAAAATTTACAGGATGAGGTTGTAGTAAAAGGACAAGAGTTTGGAAAATTCAGATTCGGAGGTTCTGATATTATCATGTTATTCCAAAATCCACCAAGAGATCTTTACATGTATAAATACAGTCCAGGTCAAGAACCAATTCACTTTCAATACGGACAAGCTTCTGTATTGTTTAATAAATAAAAAAACATGTTGACTATGGATTAAATTCCAGGTTATTAATTCAATCGGAAAAGGAAGGTGTAAAACCTTCCTTTTTTTATTCAATTTATCCAGTATATTTGAATAAAAAATCTATTATGAAAAGAATTCTATTCACTATCCTATTTGTTGTAACTGTTCAAACTGGACTTTCTCAGTCATCAGAAACTTTAAAAACTGTAGCGACCTCAACCCAGAAGTGCCTTGCTAAATATGCAGATTCTATTAATGAGGAAAATCAAAATGTATTTGTTCGTGAATGTTTGGAAAATGCAACCGAAAAAAATATGGATGCCTTATTAAAGCATTATAAAATTGAGCGTTTTCGTGATCTGAAACTAAAAACTTACGTCTTAGATATGCTACCATATTTAGCGAAACAAACAAAAATAGACGAGGCTAAACTAAAGCTAGCCTTTGCTAAATGGCTGAAATAGCTAATGCCTGAACAACTTTTCATAATATTAAAGTGTATGTTTAAACTTTAAAAAAAGCTCATGAAATCTAACATCATAAAAGGACTAACGATCACTTTATTCTGTTCATTAATAATTGCTTTTGTGGTTTATAAAGCTGGGTATTTTACTGAACACATCTCCTCAGGGTCTACTATTTCAAACCCAAGTAATGATAAAATTCAACTTGACAGTACTAAAGGGATAGATTCTTTAAAAAAGCTTCATTTGTTATCTTCTTCAAAATCCCTTACGCTTGTAAATCCTAAAGTAAAACAAAGTACAACTTCAAAAGCAGAAATGGACTCTATAGTTGACGCAGCTTTATTAAGCAGTTCAAAATCTGGTATTATTTTTAAGCGTAATGATTTTCAAAAAAGTAAGAAAGATACTACGGTAACTGATTCTATTAAAAGATAGCTTTGATATGGAAATCTATGAAATTATAATAACCACTGGAATCAGTTTGCTCTTCTTAATTACGGTATTTGTTCCTATGGAAAAAGTCTTTCCAGCAAAACCAAATCAAAAGTTCTTCAGACCAAAATGGCTTCTAGATTTTTCCTTTTTTTTAGGTCAATATATAATTTGGAGTGGTTTAGTACTTTGGTCGCTTTATTATTTTGGAGAATATTTAACTTCAATTGTGCCGGATTCTTTTCAACAAGAAATTAGAAAGCAACCTTTCGTCCTTCAAGTAATCGAGGTTTTATTTTTTAGTGATTTGCTTATTTATTGGGGACACAGATTACAACATAAAGTCGATTTTTTATGGAGGTTCCATAAAGTTCATCACAGTGCAGAGCATTTAGATTGGTTGGCAGCACATCGTGAACATCCACTAGATTCTATATATACTATCGGACTCATAAATTTACCTGCTTTTATTATGGGCTTTCCATTAGAATCTATTGCTGGAGTAATAGCGTTTCGAGGAATTTGGGCAATTTATATACATTCAAATGTGAGATTATCAATTGGACCATTGCGAATTTTAATTGGCGCTCCAGAGCTTCATCATTGGCATCATGATTTAGATAGGAAAGCAGGAAATTATGCTAATATTTCTCCAATTATGGATATAATCTTTGGAACTTATACTTGTCCAGACAGAGAACCTGAAAAATTTGGTATTAAAGAAGAAACTCCAAAATCATATTTAGGGCAATTAATAGAACCATTGTTACCAAAACATATATGGAAAACTTTAAAAAAGAAATTTCCAATTGCGTAAACCAAAAAGTAGGCAGAATAAAACACTTATTAATTATATCTGAAAAACATATCGCTAAACTGGTAAAATTATATTGAAACTTTATAGAAATCTAAATAAATTCATTCATCCAAATTCTAAGATCAATATGCCTTTTGTTTTTGCTAACTACTTGTGTTATATTACTGTCACGTTGCTGTCGTATAGATGTCGCATAGCTTTCCATAGAAACAAAAACCTGTGATGTAGTTTTGCATCGTGCTAAATACGAAACACAAAATATTATGGATTCTAACACAAGTAATTTAAGAGATATTAAAAAAATGAGATTAGAACGTCACTGGTCTCAAGAACAATTGGCAGATATGAGCGGTTTGAGTATAAGAACCATTCAACGTATAGAAAACGGAGAAAATGCAAGTTTAGAATCATTAAAAGCATTAGCCTCTGTTTTTGAAATTAATATATCCGATATTGATAAAAAAGAAGAGTTAGCACAAATAAGAAAAGAAGAAAAATATGTGCAAACAGTGAAAGGTTTTTACAAGTTGTTGGCTTTAGCAATACTAAATCTCGCTTTCTTTCTTTTCATAGCTATCAGTGAATCTGATTCAGAGGGATGGTGGTTATTTCTTTACATGCTAATTGCTTGGATTTTTTTTCTAGGGATTTATGCATTTGGAAGTTTTGAGTTTTTCGGAAAGGATTGGGAGAAAAAATTAATTGAAAAGAAGTTTAGGAAGAAGTAAAATAACTAGTAGGATTTTATTTCTTTAGTATTTAAAAAATTATGAAAAAGCTATTACAACTTATCGTACTACTAACATCTTTTTTACTGCATTCTCAGACGAAGAAAGCAGCAATTAAATTCCATGATAAAGTATTTTACGATGTATTTGTTTACACCAACAGCGATACCATTAATATCACAAAATTTAAACCTTGGGTGGAGATAAAAGATTTACAGATAAGTTCAAATAACAATTATGTATTCTTCAGATATAAACCAAAAGGAAAAGCATACAAATTAGTTTGTTATGAGCTAAATACGCTTAATAAAATTGCCGAAATAACACCTGGTTATGGAGGAACTTTTAAATGGAACAAACAAAATCAGATTTTACATACTTGGGGTTGTGGTACTAACTGCGCAAATTTGCGTGTATATAATACACAATTAGAAGATGTTTTTTATTCCTTTTCAACTGGAGGTTTTAAGTTTTCACCTGATAAAACTAAAGTTGCTCAATTAAATTTGACGCAAAGTCAAGTCTGGGTTGTTAATTTAAGTTCTAATGGCTTCTCTCGTGGATTTACAAAAAAGATACATCATGATATTGACTGGAACACTTTTGGGTTTCATACTAACTATCTTCTAGTGCTAAGTAATAATCCGAAAAGTAACATTAACTTATCGAATTTAAAATGGGTAACATTAAGTCCAGAACAAATAAATAGCTTCTATTTAGAAAAGTAATCATTTAAATTATCGAATTTTACATAGGTTATATTACGATACACTTTGAAGAAACTAAAATCTTAACTTTATACATATGTTTGACTTCTTAAAAAACAAAGGGAATAATAAAAAACTGGAGGATAGTGCTTTTGCATCCTTATTGGAATATATGAACAGAATTCCTTCGATGACGAATTCAATTTCACATGGATCTGATGAAAAAGGATTTTGGTGGATCAAATTTCAATTAGATATTCATCATAGTTTAGCATGGAATGTTGTTCAAGAGTTAGGATGTGTTGTGAATTACTTATCAGTTAATGAAAGACTTCCAACTGTTTTCTATCCTGTTTCTCCCGCACCATACATGAATGGTGGGCCAGAAGACTTTTTGTCTTGGGTTATTGAAACAAAAGACAGGGAGTTTAAACCAGAAACTTTAATGAAATGGTTAGAGGGAAGATTACCGAATCCTGTGGACGACCAAGCAAAATGGGAAATAGAATCATAAAATATACCTCTCTTCATAATATTGGCTTGTCAATAATCATTTTGACTGCCTCTTTTATTTTTTCGGCATGTACAAATTCTCAAAAATCACATCAAATGAAATTGTTCAAAATCTTTAAAAAGAAGAAGAATACAGAACTAAAGGATATCGAAATTAAATATGATTTATCCGCTTCAAATGCTAATAATTTAAAAGAAATTGAAATTGGTAATATCAACTTACCTACAGGAAAAATAATAGTTAGCGACCCATTTTTCACACACAGTGCTGCACCTTTTGCACGAACTGTAGCTCCTGGAAATTATCCAGTAAAACTTTATATAACAGAAGTAGAACCAGATCACTTCAGAATTTCTTTTGCAAAAATAAAATTCAAACCCGAAAATGCTTCTAGATGGATATTGGCCATTACAGAAGATATTGATATCAATGATTTTAAAAACCTCGAAGATGACGACTACTTTGGATTTGCTGTGGAAGCCGGACTTGGCTGTTTTATTGATGCAAAAACAAACAAAGAATATGAAGTTAAAATAGATGCATTTTACGAAAATAACCCAGATAAAAACTATTACGATAATTTATTAGCCGATGAATTTTCGAAATATTCTTCTGGTAATGAATTCTCAAGTGATATAGGCGATTGGAATAATCATATTATAAATAAGAGTACCAGTTCCAATGTAATTATGTTTTCATCAGGATGGGGAGATGGATATTATCCAACATATTGGGGATATAATGATAACAATGAAACTGTAGAACTTACAATCGATTTTATGTTATATGAAGAAAACGAGGGTGAATAATTATTGAGTTAATTCCTATAAAGAACTCTTATGCCCTATTCTTCCTCTTTTATGGGTAAAATCAATTCTGTCATGACTTTTTAAAGCAAAACGGCTTCTGTTTTTAAGAACTTTGGTGTATAACTAAACTTTATCACCATGAAAACAAAGCTATTAACACTGTTAATCTGCATAGTAACTATATATAGTTATGCACAGCATACGCCAAGTTTTAAAATCAAAGACAATCCTACTTTAGGAAAAACATTTGTTCCAGAAACATCAACAGTAAACGGAAAAAAAGTATTTAAATACTACAGAACTTTAACTATAATTCAACAAAAGAGACTGCAAAAGGAAAAAGAAAAATTTGTTGATTCATATAACACTGCTCTATCAAAATTATACGACAATGTTGAAGGAGCTTTGACTCTAACTGATACTGAAATTAAAGACTATGAAAAGCAGTTAAAATCTTCAAAAGATTCAATTGCCAAACTAACTCCAGTTATTGATAGTTTATCAAACGAATACGTAAAGGAATATTTACAATACAAAACAACAACAGTATTAAGCTTTGGTCCAAAAAGAGCAAGAGCCTTCTTTGATATTTTATACGATAACAAAGGAGAACGATTCAGTGTTTTAAATAATACTGGTTTTAGTGTCGGAAACAACTCAGGATCTATTTATTCTGAATTAGTAAGCGGAAACCTTTCTGTATTACGCGTAAGTTTAGGTGCAATGGTATCAAGTAGTTCTGCGAACGATTTAGAAAGCGCAAAACAAGAAGAAGCCTATCAAAGATTAGTATCAAGTGGTGGTAACACCGTATTAGATATTGAATATCCACTAGCCTATATTCACTCAAGAAATAACCAGTTCAACTTTGTATCACGTTTAAGAGCAAAAGGAACTGCAGACTTCCCTGAATTTGGAACAACTACGGATAAATTTGCAGGAAGTGCTTCTTTCGGAGTAGATTTCTACGCAGATGCAGCTTTAACAAATAACAAATTACGTTTTTTCGGTGCGTTTAATTACAATCAATATTACGGAACGGAAGAATATGCTACAAACTTAGGTATCAACGATAAAAGTTTCACATTCGGACAATTAACAGTTGGGTTGGTATTTAACAATATTAAACTTTCATTTATTGTAGCCACAATGAGTTCAGAAAGTAGCTTAGAAAATAAAAGTGTAGTTGCTGGAGGACAAGTATTACATTAGTCTTCTCTAACTCCTAGTATGTAAGTAGAAAAGCGCCTAAAAAGGCGCTTTTTGTTATTTGTTATAATGCTACCAGATCTATATTAAAATGGCTTCATACAGTTTCAAAACACTCAGCGAACTTCGCTGATGCAATTGCAACGCAACGAAACCTTCAGCGAACTTCGCTGAGACAATCGCAACGCAACGGAACCTCCAGCGAACTTCGTTGAGACAATCGCAACGCAACGGAACCTCGAGCGAACTTCGCTGACCAAATCGCAACACCAAACAAAGACCTCAGAAAATCAAAGCAAACGTCATTGCGTCCCGAAACTTCGGGAGAAATAAAATGCAGTGAAGCAATCTGACTACCTACTTTAAGATTACTTCGTCATGTTCTCAAACTCAATTTGACACATGCCTCGTAATGACGATTAAAATATAACTCTCCTTCCTCAACCTCAGAAAATCAACGTGAAGAACAATCAAAGCAAACGTTATTGCGTCCCGAAACTTCGGGAGAAATAAAATGCAGTGAAGCAATCTGACTACCGACTTTAAGATTACTTCATCATGTTCTCAAACTCAATTTGACACATACCTCGTAATGACGATTAAAATATAACTCTCCTTCCTTAATCTCAGAAAATCAACGTGAAGAACAATCAAAGCAAACGTCATTGCGGCCCGAAACTTCGGGAGAAATAAAATGCAGTGAAGCAATCTGACTACCGACTTTAAGATTACTTCGTCATGTTGTCAAACTCAATTTGACACAAGCCTCGTAATGACGGTTAAAATGTAACTCTCCTTCCTCAACCTCAGAAAATCAACGTGAAGAATAATCAAAGCAAACGTCATTGCGTCCCGAAACTTCGGGAGAAATACAATGCAGTGAAGCAATCTGACTACCTACTTTAAGATTACTTCGTCATGTTCTCAAACTCAATTTGACACATGCCTCGTAATGACGGTTAAAATATAGTTTTTCATTGATGACAATTGAACTTCAACTAAAAAAACACCACTAACTCACTATTATTTACCTACTTATAGGGAGTTTTTCACCTCCATTCTCATGATACTTTTACCAAAAATATAAATCATGAAAACTAATAGCATCAACGATTTAAAAGCAGAGTTGGGGAAATCTGCAGAACTAAAACAGCAATTCGAAAGCAATCCGGTTCAATTTATAGACTCTATAGATACTAACGAACCTTTAAAAGATAAAAAAGTGTTCCTCTTTATCGTGGGATTGGTAGGACTGGTTTTACTGTTCTCCATCATTTTAGGAGCCACTATTATATTCAAAAGCAAAGATGTAAATACCGCTAAAGTGCCAGAGTTTGTTGTGTCTATTGGATCAACAGCTTTGGGAGCAATTGTGGGACTTTTAGCACCGTCCCCTAGAAATTAAAAAGGTTGTTCTATGGTTGGGCAACAACCAAATTTCAGTTCAAACAAAAAATATTAACCATTAAATAAAAAACAATGAAACGTTTTATTCTAATTATCTCGTGTTTTTACTTCTGTTTTGCTTTTTCTCAGGTTACACCAAACTCTAAAAGATTTGAAGTTAAAAACTATATTTCTATCAACGCTCAGGGTAAATATTACCCATATCATTCACATGGATATTATGAAAAAGTAGGAAACGGATCTACTCCAAAACTATTTTTGATGCCCATTATTGAATTTGATTTAGATCACATTGCATATATCGATCATCAAGGACATGAAACTTATAGTTCCGATAGTAATGTAAAAGCCATATCTATTCCTATAAGTGCAGATTTAAATTACCCAAATGAAAGTCAAAAAGCAGCCATTGGCGCTTCTTTAAAAACAGGAACGACTTTACACTCTTATTATCCATCAATAGTAAAAAACAACTTCGGAGGTCCTTTAATTAGTCCTGCTGCTGGTGTTTATTCTCCTCAAATAATTGCTCAGGCAAACAAGTATGAATTGAATATTAAAAAACAACAAGAATATATTGACGCTTACAACAAATACGCTCCAGAACTCATTTCTTTAATTGAATATGAAGTAATCATGAAAGTAGGAACACGAGTTGTTTATAAAAATCGTTTTCCTGGGTCTTATATCTCTTTAGGAAATAGTTTAGATAACATTGAAATTGAAGACGTTTCAGCTTATACTAAAAACAGAATTGCCAGCGGAAACTTCTCCATAATTGTAAAGTATAAATTCAGAGATTCCAGGGCGAGTTATATCAATGCGAATATTGATGCGAAACTAATAATCGATCAATATTTAAGTGACGTACAACAAAGTGTTGTAAAGCAAAAGTCTAGCGGTTGGTCGTTTTTAGGATTTGGAAGCAGCAAAAAATCTATAAAATCAAAATTCGATCAGCAAATCAATCAACAATACACAGCTAAGAGAATATCGAATACAACTATTGAAATGTACGATGCCGATGATAATATGATTCAATTATTTGAAAACGCTTTTTTTCCAGAATTAACGGAACAAAAGGTAATTGAAAATCACTTAGCGGCTCATGAAAAAGCAAAACAATCTGGAAATGAAGAACTGGCAAAGTTTCATATGAATTATGTGAATTCAGTAAGAAATAACGACCCAAACTTAGCGGTGAATATTGGTAAAGCTTTAGCAGCATTATCTAAAAAAGACTATTTAGGATTTATTGCCAATGGTGTACGATGGGGAAATCGCAAAGCAAATGGAAACAGCAAATTTAGAAGAGTATTGAAAAGTTCTGAAATGTCTACCGAAGCAACCAAATGGAGTCAGACCAAATCAATATCAGTACAACATTCGGTATCGCAAAAAGTAGCAAGTTCAGAAGATGTGAAACTGAAAGCACACTTAGGTTTGGTTGATGGAATTCCGTACCAAGGAAATCTTGTTATTAATAACGGGTTTTTCAATAATTGGCAAAACATTAAAGGAATCATCATTGGCCCGATAATAGCAGGCGGACCTTTACATAAAAAGAATATCATACCTGGAACGCTTTTATTAAGAATTGGAGGAAATGATATTTACGATGGGCAATCGCTAATCAACGTTTTAAGCTATTATAAACCAAATGAAGTGGCTAATATTCAAATTTTAGAACAAGTTGGACACAATGTTTTTAAAAAGAAAAACATTGCCGTAACACTTGGCGGACATCCAAAACTTAATTGATTTCTCCAGAGAAATTGAAAATGCACCGAAAGGTGATTTCAATATAAGCGATAGAGATGCAATGTGGGTATAATGCTCATGAATTTAAATAAAAAACCAACCGAAATGAAGCCAAAAATCATCATCCTGTTTTTATGGATTAGTAGTGTAATACCAATGCGTAGCCAAGTTGGCGCAACAAATTTAGATTGGGATAACCAAGATTATACCTCAACGCAAAAATTAGAAATATTCGCCAAAGGATGTAATTTGTATCAAATTGAACGCTTACTTAAAAACGATACAATTTTCGAAATTAACTACGGACAAATTACCTTAACTCCCATTCAATTGGCTATTGATGCGTTTATAAAAGCGAATAATAATAACGAACTGTGGAAATGTGATCAATGCATCAACGCTGTAGCTGCTATCATGAAAGACAAGCGTTATAATTATAAATTACAACCATTAAGAACGCAAACAGATTTAATTTACGCCATTAAACGAGAAAAGGATGTGGTTAACAACAATGAAATTATACAAAGATTCGAGTTTTTATTGTACACCATGTTACTTATTCTTGATACCAAAGCAGACTTTGATATTAATTACTCTATTGGCACCTATGTAGATGCGCTTAACGGACATCCTGGAACTGCATTTGAAGCCTCTAGTGCTTATGGAGACACCTCTTTTTGTATGCTGGTAAAACGTTATCCCGTTTTATTAGTTGATATTGATAAAAGAACGGGCTATAATAAGTTTACACCGTTAATGTATGCAGCTCGATTTAATAATTTAAAAACAGCGAAAAAGCTTCTTTTTTATGGTGCTGACTATTTAAAAAAGTTTGAAGCTTATGAAGTAAATGGCATCCCTGTAATTGGAATTTCCAGACGAGCAGGACATACGGCTATGACAAAATTATTAACCGATTATAAAGATGGAAAAATAAATGTAGCTGGTTGTGAGTAGTTTTTCGTTGATGCCAAAAACAACAACACCCAAGCCAAAATACAGAACGTTTATTAGGGTTTTATGCAAATAAACCTTTAAACACAATTACCAATTACAAGGTATTTATTGCAACTTATACTAGTGTGCTTACCAAATTTATATAATTATGGTTTGCACACTATTTATTTTCTCCCTACATTTAAAACCGAAAATGATAAAGAAATAGACCAGTCCCCCTGTTCCTTTCCTTTTTCTTAGAAATTTTATGAATTAATACTAAACTGTGGTTTATACAGGCTTTATTCACGGATAAGAGGAATAAATGTTTAGTTATAAGCCGTTACCTGCAAGCTGAAAAAATGAAGTACCTAACATTAATTTTCGTCTTAATATTATGCTCTTGTTCAAACGGACAGAAGAAAACTGATATTGAAGGACTTACAATAGACCCAAAAATAAAAAGTCAGGTCGAAAAACATATAGTCCAACAATTGGAATTTGAAGGAGCTGGAGACTTTATGCAAGTATATGGAAATAGTTTAAATATGGAAAGTTATGAAAATGATAGTCTCATTGTTTCAAGTACAGATTTTTCTAAAAAACTCCCTTTCAGATCATTCTATTTTTGGAATAAAGATACACTCGGAATTAATGGCGCGTTTGGTATTTTTGGCGGAACAGGATTTTATATAAGAATAGCAGCAAAAAAAGCGGAATTATTTCATATGCTGAGTTCTGACGATTTTCCAACTTATGCATATAAAAAAAATGACAGCTTGATTATGAGATTAGAAGTTCCTTGTTCTGATACGAAAATCGTACTTTCCGAAATCCCTGATTCTACAAAAAATCAGATTATTTACGGACTCGTTGAATTTAAAAGTAGTGATTTTTATTCAGCATCAGGTGCATTTCTTGAGGGAGAAGAGCCGAAAAGAAAAAAGACAAGAAATAACATGAAAATCTACTTTAAAAGTGGATTATTAAAAATGAACGAATAAAAAGCAAGCAGGTAACAAAGTGTATAATTAATTGCGGCTGAATTTCCTCACCGGAAATTCAATCTTATTAATTGTCTTTCCGCAACATCGGAAAACGACTCGCGTCCTTTTCCCGCAAAAAATCATACACAAACACGTTAGCTACAATTTGAGAAATGACGAAATACATCCAAATTTTCATACTTTTTTTAACCTTATCTGCTTGCGGACAAAAAGCAACTGAAATGAAAACACCAGAAAATGCTAATGGGCAGTTTGCGGAATTCATTGCAAAGAAAAAATTTGTTGAACAACCCTATCCAAATTATTATCCAGGAATCGCAGATGAAAAAATGCGACCAATTTTCACAAAGAAAATCAACCAAATTGCATCTGACTTTAAAACCGTTGCGGAATCTGAAAATCCGACTGACAAAGATTATCAAGAACAAATTGGAATTGGACTTTCAAGATTTAGAGAAAACTATTTGGAATTAGATACAGAAGACCGAGAAATGGTTTGTGTTTATATTGAGCAATTAATGGACATAGTTGGACTGGAAAGCTCGAATGGACAGTTGAATAAATTTATGTACGGCTTTGACCCAATGGAAATGGAAAAAGAAGAAAGATGGACAGATGAACACGGAAATGTCTTTATCCAAAAAGGAAATGAAGTTTCCATAATTCCAGCTAAATACGAGAAAACTGGAAAAACATACAAAGTGTTTATTTTCAACGAGACTACGAACGAAATTCAAGTTTCGGAAAGACTTAAAATACAACCGAACGAATTCAAAGTTTTCAATATGGTAGACACAGACACGCTTAAATTAAACAATGGCGTAAAGTTTATGTTTGGAGAAACCTATGGACTTGAAATCGAGGATAAAAAATCACAAGTCAGCGGACTTGGAGGTGAATTTCTGGTAAAATATGGAGTTCCTGACGAAGCGGAATGGGCTTTTGTGATTGTTCCTGAAGGCGAAGGAGATTAAAAAATAAAAACTGTAGCTAACAATGGCTATAATTCATTGTGGTTTTGTGCCACACCAAAATAAAAGTATAAATCAAACGGCTGGATTTCGGCGGAATAATCCTGCGGATGATTCCACAACGAAATCATAGCCGAGACCGTTACCAGCAAGCAAAAAAACGAAATGAAAATTACCCGAATTAAAATTGAAAATTTCCGCTCAATAAAAAATACCGAATTCAATACTTCTGATTTCAATATTGCTGTTGGACAAAATAATTGTGGAAAAACTAATTTTTTTGAAGCAATACAATTTTTCTACAATGGACTAGGTAGAGGTCAAAATCTTAATGAGCTAAAACACAAAAGACAATCAAATAATGAAATTTTAGTTGAATTAGAATTTTCTGGAGCTCAACAAGGTGCAGAAAATATGCAAAATCAAACTAATAAAACTAAAATACAAAATGCTTTATCAGAAAGTGACACAGTAGTAGTTTCAAGAAGTTCGACTGATGTAAAGAAAAGAAAGTTTATCGTCAATGGTGAGGGAGTGAATCCTGGAACAGGGTTTGACAAAGCACTAAACGACTTTCTTCCCAAATTTGAATACGTTACAACTAAACAATATTATGATGCAGTAGCTAAGTATAGTAAAACTACTCCAATGGGTATTATGTTATCTGGTGTCCTTTCGGCAATTTTACAAGAAAACGAACAATATCAAGAATTTCAAACTAAATTTAGAGAGTTGTTTGAGGATGATAATTCAGAAATTAAAACCGAATTTGACAATGTTGGAAATAATGTTCAAATTTATTTAGAAAAACAATTTCCAGATTGTACCAAAGTAAAATTTGAAGTTACTGCACCAGTTTTTGACGACTTGCTAAAAAATTTCGAAACAACAATTGATGATGGTGTAGAAACTACGGCAGAAGAAAAAGGAGATGGAATGCAAAGAGCTTTAATGCTTGCAATAATTCAAGCCTTTGCTGATTTTCGAAAATCTAATGACGATTTAGGAAAATCATTTTTATTCTTCATAGATGAAGCAGAACTCCACTTACACCCCACTGCTCAAAGAAAATTAAAGAATGTTTTACATACCCTTTCTAGAAGTAATGACCAAGTATTTATTAATACACATTCTTCAGTCTTTGTCGCTGATAACTTTGAGAATCAATCAATACTAAAAGTTGAAAAATTAGACGGTCAAACAGAATTTGAAATCACCACTGAATTAGATAAACCGTACGTAGTATTTGAGCTTTTAGGCGGTAGTCCAAGTGATTTACTTTTGCCAAAAAACTTTCTAATTGTAGAGGGACAATCAGAATTTGAATTACTAACAAGAGTGATTAAACGATTTTACTCTGAAAAACCTAGAATTCAAATAATTAAAGCCAATGGAGATATTGACCAAGTTGAAAGAACAATTAATGCAATTGAGAAGGCTTTTATCCCATTAAATTCTAGTATTTATAGTGACAGAACAATTATTTTAATTGACGAACCTAGTGAACAGACACAAGGTGGAGTTAATCAATTTCTCCAAAACTATAGTGCATTAAATCAAAATGGTCAATTTTTTCAATTAAACGGTAGAGATATTGAACAATCTTATCCGAATCAAGCATGTGAGATCTATGGCAATTGGAGAAAGACCCAAGAAGAGTTAGACGCTGTTAATGAGAATGGAAAAAAAATAATTACAGGTTCGAAAAAGAAGAAATTAGCAAAATATGTAGGAAATAATATAACTCAAGACCAGTTTGAAAATGAATTAAAAATTTGTTTACAAGCTCTCGAAAAGTGTTGGGAATTAGCATATTAAAAATAACTAGCTGGTAACAATGGCTAGAAGTAATTCCTTGTTTTTCTTATTCAATAAAACTTTAAACTACTATTTAAATGTTTTACAACGGAGCAAATTGTGACATCTATATCGGTAAAGGAGCTGGTAGAAAATTATTAAATGACATGCGAAATGCTAAAAAGTCAATTAAAGTAGTTTCTCCTTTCTTGTCTCCATTTTTAATAAAAGAATTGATAAATTTTAAAAAAAGAAATTTAGAAGTCGAATTAATTACTACCGATAATATTGAGGACTACTTTGGGAAATATCAAAAAAACATCCATAAACTCATCATACAAAATAGAGAAGTTGATAAAGGTGCTGCTGAAAAGAGAGAAAAATGGAAAGGTATTTCAAAAATATTAAGTTACATTAACTTTGGTTTCGTAGCCTTTTTAATCGCCATCGCATACTATTTAAAAGACGAAAAAATAGTATTTGGAGCGATTCCAATAGTCGTAATTTTTCTTATTATCAGATTTTATAAAACCAAAATAAAAAATAAAAGAATTTACTTTTATTGGTACTCGCAGTTATTCCCTTTCAAAGTTTATAAATCTCCAGATTCAACAAATTTAAGCGACACATTTATTCACGGAAAAATCTATTTAATAGATGATCAAATAGCCTATTTAGGCTCATTGAACTTTACGGCTAGTGGAACAAAACATAACTATGAAACCAGAATTAGAACAACAGACCCAATAGCAGTTCAAGAAATAAAACAAGAACTTTATCAATTAATGCATCATTCTGGTTTACCTGAAAGAAATATACAGTATTGGGGTAAACAATTGTATAGAGAACCTATAAATTAATCAACTACCCTCCATTTTCATTGACAACTCAAACCAACGTTCTTCTTTGGTTTCTAAGTCTTCTATAATTTGTTGGAGTTCTACAGATTTGTCGTTAATCTCTTCAGGAGCAATGCTACCGTTAGCAAATTGTCCTTCTATATCGGTTTTCTTTTTTTGGAGTTTTTCAATATCAATTTCTAAAATTCCAAACTCTCGCTTCTCATTATAGCTTAACTTTCCTTTTTGAGGTGTTTTTTCGCGTTTTACAGGCTCTTTTTTGTCTACTTTAGGTTCTGGGGTTTTAGAATCTTCATAAGCTCTAAAATCAGAGTAATTTCCAGGAAAGTTCTCCACTACTCCATTTCCTCTAAACACAAACAACGAATCCACAATTTTATCCATAAAATAACGGTCGTGAGAAACCACCATTAAATTCCCAGGATAATCCAATAAGAAGTTTTCTAGTACATTTAGCGTTACTACATCTAAATCGTTGGTTGGCTCATCTAAAATCAAGAAGTTTGGGTTTTGTATCAAAACCGCACACAGGTACAAACGCTTTTGCTCACCTCCACTTAACTTCTCTACGAAATCGTATTGCTTTTTACGATCAAACAAGAAACGCTCTAGTAATTGTGCCGCAGAAATTCTTCTCCCTTTGGTTAATGGAATTTCTTCCCCAAATTCTTTAATCACTTCAATTACCTTCTGCCCTTCTTTAATCTTTATTCCCTTTTGGGTGTAATAACCAAACTTTACGGTTTCACCTACGACAATCTTTCCGCCATCAACAGGAATTTGTCCGGTTAATAAATTTAAGAACGATGATTTTCCGGTTCCGTTTTTACCAATAATTCCTATGCGTTCTCCTTTTTTAAACACATATTCAAAACCATCTAAAATTACTTTATCGTCAAAGGATTTTTTCAATTTGTGTAATTCTACAATCTTACTACCCAAACGCTCCATGTTAATTTCTAATTGAACTTCATGTTCTTGTCGGCGTTGGTGTGCTTTGGCTTTGATTTCGAAGAAATCATCAATTCTAGATTTTGATTTGGTGGTACGTGCCTTTGGCTGACGACGCATCCAATCCAATTCTTTTTTATATAAACTCTTCGCTTTGCTAAGGTTGGTTGCTTCTAAAGCTTTTCGTTCTTCTTTGTTTTGTAAGTAGTACGAATAGTTTCCTTTGTACTTGTATAACTGTCCGTTATCTAACTCAATAATTTCATTACACACACGCTCTAAAAAGTAACGATCATGCGTTACCATAAACAAGGTAATTTTTTCACGAGCAAAAAACGCTTCTAACCACTCAATCATTTCTAAATCTAAGTGGTTGGTTGGCTCATCTAGAATTAATAAATCAGGTTTGTTAATTAAGATAATCGCCAATGCCAAACGCTTTTTCTGTCCACCAGAAAGTGTTCCTACCTTTTGCTGTAATTTATCAAGCTTCAATTTCGATAGAATTTGCTTGTACTGCGTTTCAAAATCCCACGCATTGTGTTGATCCATTAAATCAAACGCCGCCTGATACGCTTCTGCATCATCTGGATTTTGCAAGGCTTGTTCATACTTTTGAATAATTGGAAGAATCTTATTCTCTGTTGCGAAAATGGTTTCTTCAATCGATTTATTCACATCAAAATCGTGCTCTTGAGATAAGTAGGCAATATGAATTCCTTTTCTACTTACAATTTGTCCAGAGTCTGGAACATCTTTTCCTGCAACAATATTTAAAATAGAAGTTTTACCGCTACCGTTTTTCGCTACAAAGGCAATCTTTTGATCTTTGTTAATTCCAAAAGATAGGTCTTCAAATAAAACGCGTTCTCCATAAGCTTTGGAGATATTTTCAACAGTAAGGTAATTCATAATATAATTTTAGCGCATGTAAGCACGCAAAGGTAGTGTTTCAGAGTGAAATATTTTGTTGGCACTAACTATTAAAGTGTATTGAATATAAGACTGAAGATGATTCCCGCTTTCGTAGATTTAATAAAAACAAAAACCCGAGCACTTGGCTCGGGAATTCGTACATAATAATAAATAGGGATTTTATTACTTTTTTATCAATTTCGCTTCAAATAATTTTTGACCATCATTTACTTGTAAAATATATATTCCTGGTGTTAAGGTAGCAACATTAATAGTTCCATTACTTAACTCACCTCTTTGAACCGTTTGTCCGATAGTGTTAACAATTGCATAAGAAGCTAACTGTGCATCTTTACTTGTTAAGCTTACTTTTACAAATCCAGTTGTTGGGTTTGGATAAGCTAATACATTAATTGATGCTTCGTTTCCTAAGCTCTCAGAAGTTAATGATACACCACCTTCACGAGCAGAGCTTACAATATTAATTGTATAGTCTTCTACTTCTCCATCTGCAAACGTTTCACAAGCTGTTTGTGCAGCGTTATACTTCATAGAAACACGCATTCTAGTTTGACCTAATGTTGCTCCTGCTGGTACGTTTACAGTAGCTGATAAGTTGTTTGCACTAGAAGAAGATCCAGAAACAACTTTTTCACTATCCGCGAATGTTCCATCTTGGTTAAAGTCAATCCAAACTGCCCAGTGCTCTGTATAAGCTGTTCCACTGAATCCAGCACTTATAACCATACTATTTGAGCTTCCTTGAGCTAAAGTTCCTACTTGTGCAGTAAAGTCAGAATATCCACTTCCTGCTCCTGTAGCATTTGCGATTCCACCTAACTCAACATTATCAATCCACTCAAACTGAGTTCTGTTACTGCTTGAAGAACAGTAAGAAACTGGCGCTGGTGTATTATCAATCGTTGTAAATGAAACTGAACGTGTAGCAGATTGATTTCCAGCTGCATCTACAGCTCTCACTGCAATTGTATAAGATGTTCCAGCAACTAATCCTGTAATATTTGCCGAAGTTCCTGTTACAGTTCCTAAGCTTGATGATCCTTGGAATACTTCGTATCCAGTTACTGCTACATTATCAGAAGAAGCAGACCAGCTTACCGTAGCTGAAGTTTCTGTGATGTTTGAAGCTTGTACATTTGATGGTACAGTTGGCGCTTGTGTATCGGCTGTAGAACCTCCACCAGTTGTTACTGATAATGCATCAACAGCAATATCACTTGACCAACCATTTCCTGTTGTTCCAACGATTCTTAATTTTACTTTTCCACCTAAGTAAGCACTTAAGTTTACTGAAACCTCGTTCCATTGGTTTCCTTTATTTCCTGAATCAGACCAAACATCTGTCCAAGAAGAAGCTCCATCTTTTAAAGCTTGAACTTTTAATGATCCTACATTCGTACCATACATATGGTTTTCAAATGTGAACGTTGCTGCAGATTTTCCAGATAAATCAAAACATGGACTTTCTAAAATAGCTGTTGCATTTGATCCAATTTGACCTGTACTACTATTAGAAGAAGCTTCTAAGAACATGTAGAAAGATCCTTCAGCTCCAGTACTTGGTCCTGTATTGCTAGATGGCGTTCCTCCGCTATCTCTTACCCAATCTCCGTCATCTCCAGAAACCTGAGTCCATCCGTTTCCTGATTCGAAACCTTCACTATATGGGAAAGAAGAAACTGTTGATGAACAAGTATCTGCTGGTGGCGGTGGAGTTCCTCCGTTTGACTTATCAGATAAAGCTAAAGCACGTCTTGCTCCTCCAGCTTCTAAATATGTATGCATTCTATCTCTTTGTCCTGCAGTAAATAAATTCATACAAGAATCATCAGAGTAATCCATGTAGTTTTGAATCATATCTTCTGAACCACAAGAAGTGTGTCCTGAAGCACAACCATAGTTTGGCGCATCTGACTCTGGAGTATCCGATACGAAATCATCTACCCCACAACCACCGTCACCCCAAATGTGACGTAAACCAAAATAGTGTCCAACTTCGTGAGTTGTTGTTCTACCTCCGTCAAAAGGAGCTTGAGCAGTTCCTGTTGTACCAAAATATTGATCAGCCATTACTACTCCATCTGTTGATGCATCAGTATCCCAAGGGAATTGAGCAAAACCTAAAATAGTAGCAGTACCTGTATTTGTGTTTCTAATGATGTTATCTACAACCCACATGTTTAAATACTCTGCTGTATTCCATGGATCAACACCACCTTGAGAAGATTTCTTTAATGCATCACCTTCTCCTAAAGAAGTATTCCAAGTTGACTTGCTTACTTGCTTTCTCGTAATTCCTGTAGTTGGATTACCGTTAGGATCAATTTCTGCTAAGTAAAATTCGATTTTTGTATCTGCTGCTTGCGACCATTTGTTCGTTCTATCAGCATTTGTTCTTCTAAAATCTGCGTTTAAAACATCTAACTGTGATTGAATTTGCGCTGCACTAATGTTATTCGAAGAATTTGTATATAAGACATGTACTACCACTGGAATTTGATAGACATCTCCTACAATTTTTCTCTGTGAATTTTTTAGTTGAGCAATTCTGTTTTGAGTAAACTTTTCCATTTGGTGCATGTACTCTTCTGCAGCTGGATTATTTTTAAATTTTTCTTTCATCATCTCATCAGCGTGACAAGAACGCTTTGTTTGAGAGAATACCACACCGGTAAGCATTAAAAATAATAAGGTAATTTTCTTCATTTGTTTAGGGCTTTTTAATGAAAATTTGAAACTATTACACATCCTATAACCAATTCGGTTCTTTTTGGAGAATTTATGAATGAGGATTTATAGGGGTGCCAAATATACAGGAACGATCGTTTTTTTTAACGAATACGTTAAGGATTTGTATAGTTTGCATTAAAAAACGCAATGAATTGTTATTTTTAGGTTATGAATTACCAAAGAAAATGTTAAAAAAGTAAAAAACCCGAGCAAATTGCTCGGGTTTTACCATCAATAATAGGGTAAGGACATCTATTATTTCTTCAATAATTTAATTTTAAATGATTTTTGACCATCATTTACTTCTAAAATGTACATTCCTAATGATAGATTAGAAACGTTAATTGTTCCATTAGTAAGTTCACCTTTTTGAACTGTTTGTCCGATTGTATTCACAATACTATATGAAGATATTTCAGCAGTTCTATTAGATAACCTTACCTGAACAAAGTTAGTTGTCGGGTTAGGGAATGCTAATAAATCTATTGCAGATTCATTTCCTAATGCATCAGCATCTGAAGACACTAAGTCTTGACGAGCTGAGCTTGTAATATTAATTGTATAATCTTCTACTTCTCCATCTCCAAAGTTTTCACAAGCTGTTTGCGCTGCGTTATACTTCATAGATACACGCATTCTAGTATTACCTAATACTGCATTTGAAGGTACATTTACTGTAGCAGATAAGTTATTTGCACTAGAAGAAGATCCAGAAACTACTTTCTCACTTGCAGAGAATGTTCCATCTTGGTTGAAGTCAATCCATACTGCCCAATACTCAGTATAAGAAGAGCTTCTAAATCCAGCACTTACAATCATAGTATTTGAACTTCCTTGTGCTAATGTTCCAACTTGACTAGTAAAGTCAGAATATCCACTTCCTGCTCCTGTAGCATTTGCAATTCCTCCTAATTCAACATTGTCAATCCATTCGTATGTAGTTCTGCTTCCGCTAGAAGTACAGTAAGAAACTTGATTACTTAATGTTGTGAATGTAACTGATCCAGCGTTTGATTGGTTTCCAGCAGCATCATTAGCTCTTACTGAAACTGTGTAAGAAGTATTTGCTGATAATCCTGTTAAGTTAGCTGAAGTTCCTGTTACAGTTCCTAAGCTTGTAGATCCTCTAAATACTTCATATCCTGTAACTCCTACGTTATCAGAAGACGCATTCCAGCTTACTGTAGCTGTTGTTTGTGTTACAGCCGAAGCTTGCACATTTGAAGGTGTAGAAGGCGCTTGTGTATCTGGTGCAGACGCTCCAATAACAACTGTATAATCTTCTACTTCTCCGTAAGAGAATGTTTCACATGAAGTAGGTACTCCATTATATTTCATAGATACACGCATTCTAGTTGCTCCTTCAGCAGCTCCAGCTGGAACTGTAAACGATCCAGAAACTGGTGTATTTTGTGTAGCAGATTGTGTCCAAACAGTTTCTCCGCTATCCGCGAAATCTCCATCTTGGTTATAATCGATAAATACTGCATAACCTTCGCTATAAACAGTTCCTGTCCAAGTTGGTGTAATTGTAATACTAGCAGAAGCTGATTTTGCTAATGTAGTAGATTGAGAAGTGAAATCAGAATATCCGTTTCCATTTCCAGATGTATTGTTAATTGATCCAATAGCAACTCTACTGATATACTCGTCGTTTACGTTGTTACCTTTAGAATCACAGTAGTTTAATTGTACTTCAGTAGTTGTAAAGCTAACTGTAGAGCTATAAGAAGAACTTCCAGAAGAACACTTACTTCTTACTTGTACTTGATATTGAGTTGTAGCTGATAAACCAGATAATGTAGTCGAAGTTCCAGAAACAGCATTTACTGTCCAAGAAGTTGTTCCAGCCGGACGGAATCTTACATCATAAGTCGCTCCTGAAACATCATTCCAAGAAACTGTAGCTTCTGAAGACGAAACTCCAGATACACTAACTCCTGTTGGTGTAGTTGCATTACATACTGCTGGTGAAAATTTATCAGATAAAGCTAAACTTCTTCTAACTCCTCCAGCTTCTAAAACAGCTCTCATTCTATTCTTTTGTCCTTCTGTATATAAGTTCATACAAGAATCATCAGAATAATCCATGAAGTTCTCTACCATATCCTCAGATCCACAAGACGTATGACCTGTTGCACACCCGTAATTTGCCGCATCAGATGTAGGTGTATCAGAAACAAAATCATCAACTGAACATCCACCATCACCCCAAATGTGACGTAAGTTCAAGAAGTGACCAACTTCGTGAGTAGTAGTTCTACCTTTATCAAAAGGAGCTGATAAATAAAATCCAGAACCTTTATCTGAACTACCAAAATATTGTGGACTCATTACAACTCCGTCAGTAGCAGCACTACCTCCTGGAAATTGTGCATATCCTAAAATTCCTCCACCGATATTACATACCCACATGTTTAAATATTCAGATGTATCCCAAGGACTAACTCCTCCTTGAGAAGCACTCTTCATTGCATCGTTTGTTCCCCAAGAAGTTCTTGTAGAAGACTTTCTTGTGATACCAGAAGTAGGGTTTCCGTTAGGATCGATTGCTGCTAGTGCAAACTCAATTTGTGTATCTGCTGCTTGAGACCATTTGTTATTAGCATCAGAATTCGTTCTTCTGAAGTCTTCGTTTAATACATCAATTTGAGATTGGATTTGAGCTTCACTAATATTTTCTTGTGAATTACTATAGATTACGTGTACAACTACAGGAATCTTAATAATTTCACCATCTATCTTTTTCTGAAGGCTTTGCATTTGTAAAAGTTTATTCTGAGTAAACTTTTCAATTTCCATCATTCTTTGCTTGATGGCCGGGTCCTTTTGTTGTCTGAACTCAAGATTGTTCATCGAGTGACAATTTCTCTTTTGCTGAGAAAAAACAACTCCCGTTAATAAAAGAAATAAGAAAGTAATTTTTTTCATTCTTTGAAGGGTTTTAATGGTTTTCGTTAAACTATTTGATTTCCCGCAACTTATTAGGGCTCTTGTTGAAGAATTTTCAGAAGGGGTAATCAAGGATTCCAAATATACTTCAACGTTAACATAATTTAAGATTTTTGTTAAATTTTTGTATGAATTGCAAGCTTATGTTAAATTTTATGTTAAAATATTATTATGGATTGCAAAAAAAATACCGTCAAAAAATGCAAAAACCCGAGCAAAAGCTCGGGTTTTATTATTGGTTTAAGTAAAATTGAAGGGTTTCTATCTTTTAACCAATTGAGTGTTGAATAATTTTTGTCCGTCATTAACCTCTAAGATATACATCCCTAAGCCAAGTTTCGAAACATTAATTCTATCATTAGTTAACTCTCCAGATTGAACAGTTTGACCAATTGTATTTATAATTCTATATGAAGTTAATCCAACATTTCTGTTGCTAGACTTCACTTGAATAAAATCTTTAGCTGGATTTGGATAAGCAGTAAATGTAGTTGCTGCTTCATTTCCTAATACATCAGCATTTGTATTATTAAAGGTTGTAAATAAACCGTTTGAAGAAGATGTAATATTAATAGTATAATCTTCTACTTCTCCATCTCCGAAGCTCTCACAAGCTGTTTGAGCAGCGTTATACTTCATAGATACACGCATTCTCGTTTGACCTAAAACAGCGTTAGAAGGCACATTAACAGTAGCAGATAAGTTGTTTGCACTAGAAGAAGATCCAGAAACTACTTTTTCACTATCAGCAAAAGTTCCATCTTGGTTAAAGTCAATCCAAACTGCCCAGTGCTCTGTATAAGAAGAACCACTGAATCCAGCACTTACAATCATAGTATTAGTACTTCCTTGCGCTAAGTTACCAACTAAGTTAGTAAAGTCAGAATATCCGCTTCCTGCACCAGTAGCATTTGTAATTCCACCTAATTCTACATTATCAATCCACTCATAAGTAGTTCTGCTTCCGCTAGAAGTACAATATGTTGGAGCTGGGTTATCACTATCAGTTGTAAATGTAACAGAACCTGCGTTAGAAACGTTTCCAGCAGCATCTTGAGCTCTTACATTAATTGTATAAGAAGTTCCTGCTGTTAATCCTGTTAAATTAGCAGAAGTTCCTGTAACAGTTCCTAAACTAGAAGAACCTTGGAATACTTCGTATCCTGTAACACCTACATTATCAGTAGAAGCATTCCAGCTTACCGTAGCTGTAGTTTGTGTAATACTCGAAGCTTGAACATTAGATGGCGCTGAAGGCGCTTGCGTATCAGATCCTGCATCAACAGCAGTAACTTCGATATCGTCAATTGCAACATCACTTCTCCATCCATTTCCTGTTGTACCAACTAATCTTAATTTGATTGTTGACCCTACATAACTATTTAAATTAACAGAAACTGAATTCCATTGGTTTCCTTGGTTTCCTGAAAGCGTCCAAACATTTGTCCAAGTTGATCCATCATTAGTAGAAACTTGAGCCGTTAAAGATCCCATGTTAGTTCCATACATGTGGTTTTTGAACGCAAATGTAGCCTCAGACTTTCCAGATAAATCGAAACATCCACTTTCTAAAATTGCACTAGCGTTGTTTCCAATTTGTCCTGCACTATTATTAGTTGAAGCCTCTAAGAACATGTAGAAAGATCCATCTGCTCCTGAACTTGGTCCAGTAGTTGAAGAAGGTGTTCCTCCACTATCTCTTACCCAATCTCCGTCATCTCCAGAAACTTGAGTCCATCCGTCGTTGCTTTCAAAACTTTCAGCATATGGTAATGATTCACATGGTGTTGGCGCAGACGTTGTAAATGTTGTTGTTGTACTGTAAGATGAATTTGTTCCATCAGGACACTTACTACGAACTTGTACTTGGTATTCAGTTCCAGCTGTTAAACCAGATAAAGAAGAAGAAGTTCCAGTAACTGCATTAACAGTCCAAGAAGTTGTTCCTGATTGACGATATCTTACATCATAAGTTGTTCCAGCAACAGCTGACCAGTTTACTGTAGCTCCTGTTTGAGAAACTCCAGTTACACCAACTCCTGTTGGGGTAGTCGCGTTACAAACTGCAGGAGTCCCTGTAACACCTGTTACAATTAAAGAAAATGCTTGGCTTCCACCAACTAAAGTTCCTTTGTTAGTTACAGTAATTGTATAAGTTCCTGATGCTCCGTTTACATCAACTCTTTCATAAGGATCAACATTATTATCTTGTTGAGCACTTGTAGTTGGCCCAGTTAACTCATAAGGAAAATATGTAGTTCCTCCTTTAGTTACTCTAATATCTAAATCATTTACTAAAACTGGAGTAGTAGAGTTTACAGTACTATTAGCAGTACCTGGTCTATCTGTCCAAGAAATAGAAGCTAATAATGGACTAGTTCCATCAGAATCAACAGTAATTGTGTAAGATTGACCACTATTTAAAGTTAATTCTTCAATCTTAGAGCCATTTCCATTAGCTGTAATAGTTTGAGCAGCTCTCTTAGTGTTTAATAATCCCCACCCGAAAACAGCATCTGGTCCAGCAGCACCAGCGTCATCAGCAGTATGAAGAGCTAAACCTTTTAATGTAGCAGCTCTCATTAATCCACCACTATTTAAATTTCCGTAGTGTTGTTGTAATAACAATAACGATCCAGCAACGTTTGGAGATGCCATAGAAGTACCTGTAATAGAATTATAAGCACTATCACTATTATCATAAGTAGAATAAACTCCAGTACCGTTACCAGTGATATCCGGTTTAATACGCATATCATCCGTTGGTCCTTCACTACTTGAACTATTGATAGAAACAGAAACTAAATTTCCATTTGCATCAATGTTAGCATCTTGAGCATTTGCAACTACTAGGTTGTTCTTAGAAGTTGAGTGCCCAGTTAACTTGTCCCATCCAGATCCTCCAGTTGGGTTTTGGTTAGCTGTATTATCATTTCCATCGTTACCAGCAGCAACAACCATTAAGTAGTTTGGAGCATTAAATAAAATTTCATCCCAATCACGAGATTCTTCGATATATCCTCCAAAATAGTTTTGTGGTAGCTGTACTTGTCCAAATTGATTTCTAAAAGCAAAACCGTAAGAGTGGTTAGAAATAATCATTCCGTTTCCAGTCTCTGTAGTTGCCTCAGACTTATCATTATTCCAGTCAGCCGTTCTCGCTTTTGCATGAGGCGCCATACCTTTTGCATTCGCAACAACTCCAGAAGCAACAATTGTTCCTGTAACGTGCTGAGCATGAAAACTGTTTCCGTTTAATGTAGAACCGTCAATTGTAGTAACACGATTATTTCCACCAGCACCATCAAATTCTTGGTGAGTGTTACGTGTTCCTCCACCATCCCATACGTTGGCAGTTAATCCTTGTCCCATTAAGTTTAAACCTAATGAACCACCTGAATGTAAATGATCTGTTCTTGTAGATTTTGCAGCATCAACGTTGAAAGTAGTATAATAAATTGGCTTTCCATTAACTACACGTTGTAATTCCATAAAAGTTCCATCTTCTTTTTTGATGGTAGTTTTCCATCCTTTTTGTTGAGCAATTCTCATTGCTTCCTTTTTTTGAAGATTTTCCTTAGTTTGTAAATTCTTTTGAATTGTTTGAAGCTTCACCAAATCGTATTCACTACGAATTTTTTGGATCTGCTCTTTACTTTGAGCAAAGGCATTACTAGCAAAAACTAGCATACCAGCAGAAAGCAGTAACTTTGCAGTGTACTTGTTTCTCATTTTTGAAGGGTTATTTTGAGTTAAATAAAACTTAAAGTAGTTTCACATTAAAAAATGTTAAAACAAACCTTAAAATTTTGTTAATAGTGCGCCAAATATAATTTTTTTTTAGTTACAGTAAAATATTTGTTTGATTTCATACAGATTTTTACAACAACTTATATATTCGTTGAATAAAATGTAATCCTAAAGTTAATTAATGCTAATCCTTAAAGATTTTTCAGTTTCTATTAAAAATAAACCTATTCTTAACAAGGTTAATTTCACCATTAAGAAGAATAGTATTCTCGGTTTAGTGGGAGAAAGCGGAAGTGGAAAATCGATCACATCGTTAAGTATTATGGGATTACTTTCGGGAAAAAGTATTGATTTTGACGGGAGTATTTCTTTTCAAAATAATAACCTTCTAAATTTTAGCGAATCTGATTTTCTAAAAATTCGAGGAAAACAAATATCTATGATTTTCCAAGAACCTATGACTTCATTAAACCCGAGCCTGACTTGCGGTTATCAACTTTATGAAGTCTTTAAAAATCATACTGCGCTATCAAAAACAGAAATTCAAGAAGAAATCATTTCACTTTTTGAAAAAGTGAAACTTCCTAGACCTGAAGAAATTTATAAATCCTATCCTCATCAAATAAGTGGCGGACAAAAGCAACGGGTTATGATTGCTATGGCTTTAGCTTTAAAACCTCAACTTTTAATAGCTGATGAACCTACTACAGCACTTGATGTTACTGTACAAAAAGAAATTATTACTCTTTTAAAAACACTGCAAAAAGAAACTCAAATGAGTATCCTTTTTATATCTCACGATTTAAACCTTGTTAGTGAAATTGCTGATGATGTTGTTGTTCTTAAAAAAGGAAAAGTAATAGAGTATAATTCCTCAGAAGAAATATTTACAAACCCACAACAAGATTATACCAAGGCTCTAATAAATTCAAAACCAAATCCGAATAAACGTTTAAACAAACTACCAACGGTAGAGGATTTTTTAAAAGATTCTGTTGATTTAAGCGTTGAGAGCTTTGAAGACAGAACTCGATATCATCAAGAAATTTACAGTAAGCCACCATTAATCGAAATAAAAAATTTACACAAAGAATTTATTTCCAATTCTTTTTTGTTTAAAAAAACAGCTTCAGTAAAAGCTGTTAATGATATCTCTTTTTCAATTTATGAAGGAGAAACATTAGGTTTAGTTGGGGAATCTGGTTGCGGAAAAACAACTTTAGGAAGAACTATATTACAACTTGAAAAAGCAACTTCGGGACATATTTTTTATAAAGGAAAAGATATCACGGCTCTTAAGAAAAAAGATTTAAAAAATCTTAGAAAAGAAATTCAAATCATTTTCCAAGATCCTTTTTCATCATTGAATCCAAGAATTCCTGTTGGAGAAGCTATTATTGAACCGATGAAAGTTCACAATATATTGACTTCCTACAAAGAGAGAAAAAATTATGTTGTTGAGATTCTTAGGAAAGTAGGTTTAGAAGAAGAGCATTTTAACCGATTTCCTCATGAGTTTTCAGGAGGACAAAGACAAAGAATTGGAATTGCAAGGACAATAGCGCTACAACCTAAATTCATAATTTGTGACGAATCCGTCTCTGCATTAGATGTTTCTGTTCAAGCTCAAGTATTAAATTTATTAAATGATTTAAAGAAAGATTTCGGTTTTACTTACCTCTTTATTTCTCACGATTTATCGGTAGTTAAATATATGTCTGACAATGTTGTAGTAATGAACAAAGGTGAAATAGAAGAAATTGATGAGGCCGACGAACTATACAAAAATCCTAAAACTGAATACACCAAAACCTTGATAGATGCAGTGCCAAAAGAGGTTTAAAATTTATTTTACCCTAATTAAGTAGTATATTGCATCACTGAAAAACAAAAGAAAGAATTAATGAAGATTATTGTTCCTATGGCAGGTATTGGTTCTCGCTTGAGACCTCATACCTTAACTACGCCAAAACCTTTAACTGTAATTGCTGGAAAAACAATCGTTCAACGACTAGTTGAAGACATCAGTAAAGTAATTGATCAAAAAATTGAAGAGATTGCTTTTGTTATTGGTCCAACAAAAAAAGGTTTCCCATCTGATACGAAAGATAAACTTATCAAAATTGCCGAAGGATTAGGTGCAAAAGGATCGGTTTATGTTCAGGAGGAAGCTTTAGGAACTGCCCACGCAATTTACTGTGCGAAAGATTCATTAAGTGGACCTTGCGTTGTAGCTTATGCTGACACTTTATTTAAAGCTGATTTCACACTCGATGCGAATGCTGATGGAGCTATTTGGGTAAAACAAGTTGAAGACCCAAGTGCCTTTGGAGTTGTAAAGTTAGAAGATGGTTTCATCACAGACTTTATAGAAAAACCAAAGGATTTTGTTTCTGATTTAGCCATCATTGGAATTTACTATTTTAAAGATGGAGATAAAGTAAAAGAGGAAATACAATATTTAATTGATAACGACTTAAGAGAAAATAATGAGTATCAATTAACAAATGTTTTAGAGTCTTTAAAGAAACAAGGTGCTAAATTTATACCAGGAAAAGTAAATGCTTGGATGGATTGTGGAAAAAAAGACCCGACAGTTGATACAAATAAACAAGTTTTAGCTTTCGAAGAAGCTGATGGAAATAACTTAGTTTCTAACGATGTTATTTTAGAAAATTCAGAAATCATTCAACCGTGTTACATTGGAAAAAATGTAGTTCTTAAGAATGCTAAAATTGGTCCTTATGTTTCAATTGGAGAAAATAGTGTAGTAGAAAATGCTACTATCACCAACTCTTTAATTCAAACAAATGTTCAAATTAGTAATGCTAATTTCGACAATGCCATGATTGGTAATTATGCAAAATACAACGGAGAATTTACATCAATTAGCATCGGTGATTATACAGAGCTCATATAACATACAAAAACAGAAAACATCAAACACCAATATTTTACTTTGGTGTTTGTTGATTTTTTTTACTTCTCAATTCTCATTCGCTCAAGACAGTATTGTTTTAGATGCTAGTGTAAGCGAAAAAAAAATGTTGAAATTCGAAGAGTTTTTCTTTGAAGCAATTACTGAAAAAGCAATAAACAATTATCAAAAAGCTATTGATAAATTAGAAGAATGTAACACAATTCTTCCCAACAATAAAGCCGTTCTTTTTGAACTATCAAAGAACTACTATTACCTCAATAAAATTCCTGAAGCTCTGATTTATGGAGAGGAAGCACTTTCTCAAGAAAAGGATAATCTTTGGATATTAGAACACATTGTAGCTATTCATAAAAAGAACAGAAACTTCTCTGATGCTATTAAAACACAAAAAATAATAGCTGAAAAACATCCAAAGAAAAAACGTGCTCTTGTTTTTCTTCATCTACAAAACAATGACAGAGCATCAGCAATTCGAGTTTTAGATGAATTGGCCGAAGCTAAAATGTTAGACTCGCGTCTTCGTGCTATTAGAAAAAGTATGTTTCCAATGGTAAAAACTAGAAAATTAGAAACAACAACTCAAAATACTAAGGAGGAAAATTTAAAAGTTCTCTTTAAAAAAGACAAGTCTTTTAAAATTTTAACAAAGTTGCTAAACTCCTTGGATAAGGAAAACGATGCTTCATTATTAAGTTATAGTGAAGAAGGAATGACTTTATTCCCTGCACAGCCTATTGTGTACTTAATGAACGGAAAAGCATTAAATAAAAACAAACAATTTAAAAAAGCAGTTGAAAGTCTGCAAAATGGTATTGATTTTGTGATTGATGATAAATCATTAGAAAATCGTTTTTATAATGAACTAATTAAAGCTTACAAAGGGCTTGGTGATTCTAAAAACGTGAATAAATATCAAAAAAAACGTAAATAATACATGAAATTATATCGTTATCTTTTAGTTGGATTACTTGCTTTTGGTTCTTGTAAGTCTTCTCGCAATGTTGTGAACTCAACTGGTGAGGTTGCTGAAATGTCATCAAGGAAAATAGTTCGAAAGCACAACAACTTAAACTTTCCAAAAACGGTTGATGCAAAACTGAAAGTAAACTATAAAGATGCTAAGGAAAATCTTGGGTTTTCAGTTAAAATGAAAATGGTAAAAGATGAAGTTATTTGGTTGAAAGGAACCAAAATTATTACCGTTTTCAAAGCTAAAATAACTCCAGAAAAAGTCAGTTTTTACTCTCCATATAAAAGAAACTATTTTGAAGGAGATTTTTCAATGTTGAAAAAACTATTGGGAGTAGATATTAATTTTACTCAATTACAAAATATGCTTTTAGGTCAAGCAATTTACAACCTTAAAAAAAGCAAACAAGAAGTTGAAATTGTTGACCGATCTTATAAATTGTATCCAAAAAATCAAATTTCACTTTTTGATATTTTCTACCATATCAGTCCAGATCATTTTAAGTTGAAAAAACAATACGTTGTAGACTCACTTAAAAATCAAAGATTGGATGTCTTGTATCCGAAATATCTAGAAAAGAATAACGTTCTCTTTCCTGAAAAGATTCAAATTAGAGCGAAAGAAAAAAATAAATTCACTAATATTGATTTAAACTTACGTTCTGTTGAGTTTAATAAGAAGTTAGAAATGCCGTTTAAAATACCTTCGGGTTATAAAGAAATAGAACTATAGTGAAACGTCTTTTTTACATATCTTTCTTAAATTTTCTTTTCATTGGAATGTCATTACATGGACAATCTAGAAAAGAGCTCGAAAATCGCCGAAAAAAACTAAATAAGGAGATTAAAAAAATCAACACGTTACTTTCTGAAACAAATAAAGAAAAAACAGATGCCTTAGATGATTTAAAAGATTTAAGTCAGAAAATAACTGTTCGTGAACGTTTAATTGAAACAATTGAACTGGAATCTGAGGAGCTTTCTAAAGAAATTAAGGATAACGAAAAGAAAATTGAGAAAAATAATTTAGAGCTAGCTAATTTAAAGGCAGATTATGCAGCCATGGTTTTTAAATCTTACAAGAGTAAGTCTCAACAGAGTAAAACCATGTTTTTACTTTCTTCTGAAAACTTCTTACAAGCTTACAAACGAATCAAATATATTGAGCAATACAAGAATTTCCGTAAAAAACAAGGTCAACGTGTTATTGCTAAAACTGAGGAAATAAAAAGACTGAATGACTCTCTTACTAAAAAGAAAAATCAAAAGAAGGTTTTAATCAACACAGAGAAAAACCAAAAAAAGAAGATTGAAAACGAGAAAGAAGAGCAAGAAACGCTTGTTACCAAGATAAAAACTCAAGAAAGTAAGTACAAAAAACAGCTTCAAAAGAAAATAAGAGAAGAAAAAGCAGTAGCGAAAAAAATTGATAAAGCAATTAGAGCTGCTATCGCTAAAGCAAATAAAGGGAAAAAAGGAAAGGCTAAAAAAGGTGAGTTCTTGTTAAGTAAAGCAGAGAAAGCCTTAAAAGCAAATTTTGAACAGAATAAAGGAAATTTACCTTGGCCTTTAGATGGAGTTATTACACGTAAATTCGGTGTTCAACCACACCCAACTTTTAGATCGATTACGATCAACAGTACTGGGCTTCATATCCGTGGAAAAAAAGGAGATACTGCTAAAAGTATTTTCAACGGGAAAGTTTTAAATATTACAAAATCAGATAAAGGAACTAAAAGTGTTATGGTTCAACATGGTGATTATATTACTACTTATTCGAACCTAAGAGAAATCTATGTAAAAAAAGGACAAGCTGTGAAAACTGGAGATTCTGTAGGTAAGATTTTTACCGATAAAATTACAGGAAAAACAGATCTTGTTTTTGTACTTTTCAAAAACACCAATCGATTAAATCCCTCTGATTGGATTAGAGCCAACTAAAATGAACAAAGCTTCAAACTTTATAATTGTAACGACAGCAATCATTGCTGTTTTAGTTATTGGAAAAGGAATTTTAATTCCATTTATTTTTGCAGTGATATTTTGGTTTTTCACTAGAGAAATTCGAAAATCCATTTATAAAATTCCTTTCGCAGAAAAGTTTATACCGAAATGGTTGAGTAACGTAATTGTGTTTACTTTAATCATTCTAGCTTTTGGTTTTGTTTCTGAAATTATTACCAATAGTGTTACCAACGTTACCAATTCTTACGACAAATACGAACCCAATGTTGAAAAAATTATTACCGATTTAGGTAATTATTTGAATGTTGATATTCTAACTTCAATAAAATCTGTAATTGGTGATTTCGATTATGGTTCTGTATTAGGTGACGTTGCTAATGGAGTTAGTGGATTGTTAGGTGATACTTTTATGATTATCATTTATGCTCTTTTCTTGTTTTTAGAAGAGAAAAGTTTCGTTAAAAAGTTATTTATGATCTTAACGAATGGTAACAATTATGAAAGTGTAAAAGGGATGCTCGATAAAATCGAAGATTCTATTTCTAACTACATTCGATTAAAGACTTACGTCAGCTTATTAACAGGGATTTTAAGTTACTTCGTTTTACTTTTTGTTGGAATTGATAGTGCTCCGTTTTGGGCATTTTTAATATTCTTACTGAATTATATTCCTACCATTGGTTCATTAGTTGGAACCATTTTTCCAGCGATATTTAGCTTGTTGCAATTTGGTGAGTTTACACCATTTTTAATTATTGCAATTGCTGTTGGAGCTATTCAAGTAGTTGTAGGAAATATTTTAGAGCCAAGAATCTTCGGAAAGTCTTTAAACTTAAGTCCATTAGTTACTATTCTTTCCTTAGCTGTTTGGGGAAAAATATGGGGAATTACCGGAATGGTTTTATCTGTACCAATCACAGTAATAATGATTATCGTGTTTTCTCAATTTGAAAAAACACGATCTATTGCTATTATGTTATCTGAAAATGGAGAAATAGACAAAATAAGCCGTTCTAACCGACAAACAAAGCCTTAAGCTCTGTAGCTTCATTTGGTTTCATTTTACCTGCTAAAACTAAGCTCAATTGCTTTCTACGCAGCGCACCGTCATATCTTTCTTTCTCTAAATCGGTTTCTGGTTCAATTTGAGCAATTGGTACAGGTTTTCCAGTTTCATCTACAGCTACAAATGTGTAAATACCTTCGTTAACTTTTGTTTTCTCTCCAGACTGACGATCTTCTATCCAAACATCAACAAAAACTTCCATTGATGATCTAAAAGCTCTAGATACTTTTGCTTCAAGAGTAACAACACTTCCTACAGGAACGGATTTCGTAAATGCCACATGATTCACAGAAGCCGTTACAACAATTCTTCTTGAATGTCTTCTTGCCGCAATACTACATGCGCGATCCATTCTTGCCAATAACTCTCCTCCAAAAAGGTTATCTAAGTAGTTTGTTTCTCCTGGTAAAACTAAATCGGTAAGTACAGTTAATGATTCTCTTGGATACTTTGCTCTCATCTTTAAAATTTTCCGCAAAGATAGAGAAAGCTCCTTGAAAGAACTAAAAACTATAGGTAATAAAAAATGGAAAAATTAGTCTTCTTGTACCAAAATCCAAGCGTCAGCAGAAACTTTAGTTCGGATTTCTTCAATAACTTCGTCTGCAGCTTCTTTCGTAGCAAAACTACCTACAGAAACTTGTGTAAGTCCCCATTGGTTTTTACCTAAAATTTCAGCTTCGTAACCTTTGTTCTTTAATTCATTAATTTTTTTCTGAGCGTTTTTCTCTAATTGAAAAGCACCAGCAATAATGTGAACTTGGTTATTTTCTTTGGCAACATTCAAACTAACCGTTGGAAGTTGGTCGTCAATAATAAAAGTTGCTTTTTGTATTTTTTGTTCTATAGCGTCTTGCTCTTTCGCTAATTCCTCTAAGCTTGTATTTTCGCTGTATTTGTTTGCTCCAAGAACACCCGCAACTAATATAGCTGCACCTGCCGCGTATTTCAAGAAATTACCAGCTCCAACAACTTTACGTTCTTCGTTTTCTTCAACCTCAACTTCAGGAGTTAACACTTTCACTTTAGTGTCAACTAATTCAGGAACCTCAACTTTTTCAATATCTGAAACCGCTGCTAAACCAAATGAGTTTAAATCGAAATTTACTTCGCCACTCGGTTCAAAATTTAATTGGTTCTCAGTATTTGTTGTAATGGTTCCAATTCCATCAATCATCAAAGCTTGAGTTTGTAATAGGTTTTTCCATTCAGAAACAACCTTAGCTACTTTTTCATTGGCTTCGTTAAACGTAATTTTTTCAATAGCCGCAACATGATTTACGAATAAACCGTCATTATGATTCAATTGTGCATTGAATGAAATTTTCTTTGAAGGTGGATAAATTGCACTACCTTCAATCGTTGCTCCAATTTTGTTAGCAATAAAACCACCAAAACCTGGAACTATCACACAATCATAACGATATAATAAATCTTGTATATAGCTTTTCAATGTCATAACTACAAAGTTAATTTTTTTGGTCGGTTTTTCCAAAAAAGCAAGTCTCTAAATATCTCAGAAAAAATTGTACTTTCGCTATGCTATTAAAAAAGAACATGCTAGAAGAAGAATTATTTGCAGTACTTCGACTGCAAGCTACACCGAACGTTGGTGATATCATTGCTAAAAAATTAATCCGACATGTTGGATCAGCTCAACAAATATTTAAAGAACAAAATTCGAGTTTATTAAAGATTGATGGAATTGGTGAATTCGTTACTAAACAACTTCAAAAAACATCATTTTTAAATCGAGTAGAAGAGGAGTTGAAATATATTGTTGATGGAAAAATTAATTTCAGTTATTTTCTAGATTCATCGTATCCAAAACGATTACAACACTGTGTTGATGGACCTTTACTGTTATTTCATGACGGAAAAATTAATTGGAATCAAGAAAAAATCATTTCAATTGTCGGAACTCGAAATCTAACCAATTACGGTCGTTCATTTTGTAATGATCTTATCGCTCAATTGGCTTCTCATAATCCAATTATTGTTAGCGGATATGCTTATGGAACTGATATTTGCGCTCACAAAGCTGCTATTGAAAATAATTTACAAACACTTGCTGTTTTAGCTCATGGCTTGGATGATATGTATCCAAAAACTCATAAAAAATATATGAGAGCTGTAATGAATAATGGTGGATTCATTACCGAGTTCTGGCATCATGAAAAACCAATGCGAGAAAACTTCTTGAAACGCAATCGTATTGTTGCTGGAATATCCCAAGCAACTATTATAATTGAATCTGCAGAGAAAGGAGGCTCATTGGTTACAGCCGATATTGCTAATTCGTACAACCGAGATGTATTTGCTTTACCCGGAAGGTTTGATGATGTTTATAGCAAAGGCTGCAACAACCTTATAAAAAATAACCAAGCTCATTTACTAAATTCAGCTGATGATATTATTGCTATGTTGAACTGGGATATTCCTCAGAAATCAGCTCCAAAACAAACCTCTCTTTTTATTGACTTGTCAGGGGAAGAACAAAAAGTTTATGATTATTTGCAACATAACGGAAAAGAATTGTTAGATGTCATTGCATTGGATTGTGAAATTCCTGTTTACAAATTATCATCATTATTAATTCAAATGGAACTGAAAGGAGCGGTTAAAACATTACCTGGTAAAATGTTCGAAGTTTAACTTAGTCAATCACCAAATTTATAGGTAAATTATACTTGACTTTTACTCGTCTATTCTCATTTTCTCCAGGAATGAATTGAGGAAGGTTCATCAGTATTGATCGTATTTCTTCTCTTAATTTTGGATGAGGAGCTCTCACTCTTACTTCTTCAATATTACCTAAATTATCTATAACAATTTGAGTGAATATTTTCCTTTTCCCAGAAGATAATCCAAGATTTTGATATGACTCGGCATGAAGTTTTTTAACTACAAACTCCTTCATCTTTCTTTCAAAGTTTTCTGACCAAGATTCATTAACTCTTTTCACTACACCTTTAAACCTTGGAACTTTATCAATAAGTGAAAAATAATGAGGAGCGTCATATTCTTCAAGAACTGGTTCACCTGTGACTTCAACTACAATTCCCGTAGTTTTAGGTGGTGGAGGTAGTGCTCCTAAAACTGTTATAATGCTATCATTTTTTGGTATTTTAATAACCTTTTCATTCTTCTTTATAGTTGAATCCTTTTGTATAATTGAGAACAAACTGTCTATGGTTTTTTCCGATGTTTCCATAGAATCTCTCATTATTACTTTCTCAATTTTCTGAGTTTTGCCTTCCGTTTTACAGCTCAACAAACTGGTTCCCATTACCACTAAAATCAATAAAACAAACATCTTTTGAAATGATAATTCTCTCTCAAAAACAGTAATAGGTAATTCAACAACTATACTGTCTAATTGTTTTTTATAAAAATGCCCACAAACTCGTTTTCCTTGATTTAGTTGCAAGTATTCTTGAATTTGTTTTGGAGATTTCTTAGTAAAATCAATCACTGTTTTTGAACAAGATTTACAAAATCGTCCTTTCTCCACTGAAGTCATTTGATGCCAATTTTCATGACAAGGCTCAGGAATGGTAATTTTATAGTTTTTCATAGTAGTATAGTTTCACATATTCGAAACAAATTCTATTCCAAAAGTCTTCGTTTAATTGCTTACATTTGAAAAAAGACCCACTCATGCATTCCGAAGAAAAATTAATGTCTAAAAAGAAACCTGCGTTTCCCATCAATCATTTTTTAAATGAATACTTGATTGAACACAGCAGGAACATTAAAATTCCAATTTTTTACGAGGATTTATTACGCTTTCAGGGGTCGGTTGTTGTGTATGATAAAAACGATGAAGATACTTTGTGGGTTCGTGTATACTATTCGGAGTTTGACAGAGAGGAAATAGATCTTAGTTTAAAGAAAGTTTATAACATTCTGCATTCGAATGGAAACGAGGACAATATTCAATATTTAAATATCGACTGTGTCGATTTTTGTACGTTTGGAAACTCAAAACCATTTCGTGTAAAAGTCCGTAATGTTTTAAATGATAATTACACATACTTCTATGTAAAAAAAACCGATGCTTCAAGAGTGTATGGTTTAGAATTAGAACATATTTTATCTCCCTATAATTTAAACTTTCTTGTTTACAAGGATACTTTAATTGAAGAACATATTGCAGGAATCCCAGGTGATACTTTTATTAAAGAAATTTTACCAGACTGTACTGAATCTCAAAAATCTCAAATTGCGAAGGAGTTTGTAAAATTTAATGAGCGTTGTATGATTCGTTTGTTAGGAGATATGAGATCGTACAATTACGTAATTGTTCCTACACACGATTTTGATAATGTTGTTTATAAAATAAGGGCGATTGATTTCGATCAACAATGCTTTGAAGGAAAATTTAAAGTGTACTATCCTCAGTTTTTTAAAGAAAATTATCCAATGGTAAAACTGGTAGGAGATAAGCTTCAAGAAAATTCCATTGAACAATATAAACTTGAAGAGCGTTCGATTGTAGCAAAACGTATTTTATCTTCAGAAGATAGAATCGATGAGTTAATTTTTTGCATGAAGAATGATGAGATTTCTACCAATGAAAATATCGAGAAATTAAAAATGGAAATTTTCGATTTCACAAGCGATATCTCTTTCAAAAAAAGTAAAGGAATGGGCGAAGTTTTAGAAAGTGCTTTGGATTTTGTTAGAAGAAACTATGAAGATGTTTCTTTACGTAGATTCAAATAATTTATTAGAATTTACTTTTTACTTCTCTTACTTCTAATACTTTCAATTACAACAGTTGCTAGTATTAAACCTCCTCCTAAGAAAGTATTTACAGTTGGTATTTCACTTAAAAAAATGAAAGCCAAAATAATTCCAAAAATAGGTTGTATGCTACTGATGATACTAGTGGTTGATGCCGTGAAAAACTGTAAAGAATAAACCATTAAACTATGACCAATTGCTGTAGTTAAAAATGCTAATAATAGTAAATATGGCAGTTGACTTTGAAACCCTGAAGTATCCATAAAAAATAGAGTAGGGAACAAGCAAATACTTATAATAATCGTTTGATAAAACATGAGTAATACACCATTGTACTGGTGCACATATTTCTTTAAAATTAAAATTCGAATCGAATAACACAAAGCTGAAACTAATCCGAATAAAATGCCTTGAACTGTTGTACTTTCGAATGTGAAATCGGGAGATAAAATATACAATCCTAACAACACTAAAATTCCCAAGACAATATAAATCGGATTGAATTTTACCTTTAAAAAAACAGGTTCTAAAAAAGCAGTCATCACTGGAAATGTATATAAGGATAACATTCCAATGGCTACGTTCGAGAGTTTTAATGCATAAAAATAAGTTACCCAATGAACACCCATAAACACACCTGCAATTAAAAATGGAAGTCTATGTTTGCTAGATTTTAACTTAAAATCAACACGTTTGTATTTTAAAAACACAAACAAAATGATCATTGCAAACGTAGCTCTGAAGAAAATAATAACTTCAGAAGGCATACTTATATATCTTCCTAACACACCAGAAGTACTGATAAAAAATGTTGCTATGATTAAACCTAGAAGTTTCTCTAAATAATTGTTTTGCAAGGCACTATTTTTAGTAGATTTAAGTGCGAAAGATAGTTATTAATTTCGTTCTTACCAGTAGAACGCTGTTTAAAAGAATTGTAATTTACTCTTGTTTATCAAACAGTTTTCGCAAAGCACGTTGTGTTTTCTTTGAATCGATTTCTTTGATATCAATTTCCATCTTTTCTCCTTTCAGAGATAATACCACTAAGGCCGGAATAGAAGAAATATCATAAGCTTTGATAATTTTTGATCTTGCATCATCAAAAAACAATTGCATAGCACTTGTTTTAATTCCTGATTCTTTTACCAAACCAGACCATTTATCGAAATCTTCCTTCTTATCTACAGAAACACCAACAAATACTATGTTTTTATCTTCGAAGTTTTCTCGTAGTTTTTCGATGTTTTTAAACTCATTTACGCAATCTTTACAAAAAGTTGCCCATAGATATAGAAAAATATAATTGCCTTTAAAATCGGCTAATTTCACCTCTTCTCCGTTAGTGTTTAAATATGAAAATCTAGAAAGGTTTTTTTCCGCCTCTTCTTGTCTAATAACTGAAAGCTTTGCTTTCGCTTTTGCAATTAATTGATTGTCTTTTGAATAAGCCTTGATAAAATCCAAATAAGCGCGCATTCTACTTGGTTCATCTTTTGTCATTGTTTCATACAAACGCACCAATAATGCCTTCTGAATTGCTTCGGTTCTAATTGAAGCTATGATTCCTTCCATTACCGGATAATCATTGGTGTTTTCTACATCTATTTGCCATTTCAAAACTGCAAGATCGTTATACGACTGGTAACGATCAGAAAACAATTGGTTATCGAAATGCACATTTCTCAAAGGTGCTAAATACGCTTTTGAAACCTGAATACTATCTTTAAAATCATAGTGCTTTTTGGCTTTTTCGAATTTTAGAATATCCAAGTAATAGCCATATTGCAAATTCTTGGATTCTTCATTTACAAAACTTTCTTCAAATCCACTTCCGAAAAGTGTTCCGTAAAAACCTTTGTAAAATTGATCGAGTCGACGTAAATACTCATTTTCATTTCCTTCATAAAAATTTCTCTTGTAAAAGGTAGTCAAATTTCCATCTTGATCTAACAACTCTGAAGTTTTACTATGCAAATAGGTGTTTCTTCCTGCTCCTCGTTTTCCTGAAAAAGTAAGTGATTTTAAAAAGTTTTCTCCGTCAAAAGAAATAGAAAACTCATCGTTTCTTTTCAAGTATAACAATGTTTTCTCGTCTTCTTTTTTTAGAAAGTAATAACCTTCATCAAAGTTAATATCCACATTAAAGTTGAAAGATTCAATAGTAATTGTTTCTACAATTTCATTATTGATTTTTGTTAGATAAAATTCTTTTTTAATAGAATCATTGGTAATATTAAAAGACAATCGTTGTCCGTATATTACCGTTACTAAGCCTATAAAAACTATTGTGAGTATTCGTTTCATTTACCTAACATTTAAACATCGTGGTTCATCATCATAAATAACACCAAAAGATACTATTTTTAAAATAGATTATGAATAGGACTGTTGTTTACTAAAAAGGTTCGTTTTCGTGATACAAAAGTCTAACAATAATATCCAAAAAACAACATCTCCTACCAATCGATAATCCATGGATAAAACGCGTAGTAAAATTAAAATTGTGCTACTTAGTAATAAAATTACCCAGGTAAGTTTTAAATAATCTAATCTCTTTTTAATCGGTTTTTTGTAGAAACTTATGCTGTAAGCAATTAAAATTCCCAACAAACCAAAAACTATTAAATAATCAGCATATGTTGTCCAATGCATAATTTTTAAAAGTGCTCCAATAATAAGGATTGACATTAATCCCTGCGTAATTTTAAAATATTTCGTTTTAACAAAGGTTCCATTTGATAACATCAATACCCAACCTGCCATATAAGCAACATTTAAGCAGAAATTTTCCATGATACTTCCTGTTTCAATAAGCTCATAATCTGAACTAAAAACAGTTAGTAATCTTCCTGTTAAAGCCAATGAAAGAAGCATAATAATGATCCAAACGTAACTTATAATTTTCATATCAACTATTATTTTCTTTTCCTCAAAGATTCAACAGCAACTACTAATCCGTTTGCTATAAAATTATTTCCTGAGCTTAATTTTGAAATGGTAAATGTTTCTTGTGCTTTATTTGAATAAACAATAGAAACTAACTTTTCATATCCAGTAGCTGTTAAAAATTCATCTCCTATTGAAATTCTCTTGCAGTTTTCAAAACCTTTATACTGTGCGGACTTTTCAGGTAGTAATGAGGCCCATTTATTATTACTAATTCTAAAAGGATGATCTGGTGTTGCCGTAATTGTCAATCCACTTTCAAATTGATAAATAGCCAACTCATTATGAGTTACTTTTTCTAATTTTTCAATTTTAGCATATTTTAAACTATTAGTCTCAAAGTCCATATAAGAAACCGTATCTCCTACTTTTAAATTCTCAATGTTTTTTGATGTTTTGTCACCTAAAAGAATTTTAGTTCCAGCTGCGAAACAATGTACATCAATTCCGTCAAAATAGATTTCAGAAATAACAACATCGTCATATTTATCTCCTTTGTAAGCTTCAGCAATTTCAAACTTCATGGTCCAATTTGGCTTCGATTTCAAATCTTTCCAATTCTCTCTTTCACTACTACCAATTGGCTCAAACTGGAAATGTTGAGCTCCTCGAAGATCCTTTAAATTCAGAATTGCAAAAGGCTTATCATCTATATAAAGTTTTAGTTTTTTCACTCTGGAATTATTCTTCCAAGCTGCTTCACTTTTTACATAGCCATTCACAACAGTTATCTCGGTAATTCTTGGTGAAGTAGCATCAAAACTGTAAAGTAAATATTCTCCTATTCCATAACCTGAAACTCCTTCGACCCAAGCAGTTTTATAATTTAAATCATGAGCATTTTCTGGATTATAATTAGTACTTCCTTGGGGTTTTAAAAAACTTGAAGCAATTACTTTATTAGGACCACCTCCACAATACCAGCTGCAACCGTCGCTAATAATATCCCAATAACTTGACATCGTTTCATCTACAGAATCTACCAATTGTTGTTCTTTATCAGATAGCTCGTTGTATTCAACTCCATTACCTAATTTTTCCCATACCTTCTCAGCCTTTTTGTAGGTATCATTAAACTGTTTTTCACCTTGAAAATTCAGGTCTAATTTATCAATAGAAGTTGGTTCCAATTCTCGTAATTGACCAAAACTAACAAGCGATACTAAAAGAAAGGCTAAAGTGAAGTTTATCTTCATTATTCAAAAAATTTAATATCATTTTCAATATTAGAATTACTTCAACAAAGCATCTAGCTTATCTTCAGTAATTTTATGAGATGGTTTGCTAAAATGACTTTCTACAATAGTTCCTTCGGGAGAAATTAAAATAAACCTTGGAATTGAAGCGACACCAAATGCATCGACAAAATCAGACTCAAAAGACTTGTCTGCAAAAAGTTGAACTCCACCCATTTTCTTCTTGTCTAAAGTTTCTTTCCACAATTTGTATTCGTCTTTATCATCAACTGAAATACCTACAAATACAATGTTTTTATCGTGATACTTTTTCTCTAACTTTTTTAAATAGGGTACTTGCTTTAAACATGGAACACACCAAGTCGCCCAGATATCAATGAGTACGTATTTTCCTTTGAAATTCGTTAATTCAACTAGCTTTCCATTACGATCGTTAAACTTGAAATTTGGTGCTTTATTACCGTTTGATGTAGCCTTTACTTTTTCATATTCTGCCTTCGCCTGTTTTATAAATTCCTTATTCGGAACAAACTTTTCAATCAACTTAAAATGCATTTTAGACTTCTCCGGCGTATCTGCAATTCGATAAAAAGAGTTGATTATCACATCTACAAAAATATGTTTCGAACGAATTTTTTCCATTATGCTGCTCATTTCTTCAAAACTATCGGCATTCTCAACATCCTTTTTCCATTTTGTTCCTGCTAAATATTTGTAGTACGGGTATTTTAAATAGTTAGCTGCATTATCAAAGTTCACACCTTCTAGTTCAGAGAAGAAACTTTCAGGAACGGTTACTTTCTTTCCGAAATTGAACTTCATTATATTCGGGTAATTATAAATGTCGAATAAGTAACCGAATCTTAAATTTTTCGCTTCTTCTTTTCGGAAACTTTCGCTGTTTACCTTAGCCAATAAATCTTTTATTTCTTTTTCAATGGCAAGAATTTTCCTTTTATAATCTTGCTCATTTCCTTCGTAAAATTTATCCGTATCTTTTTTACGTTCCAGCTCTAGTTTCCCTTTTATTACCAAATAATTATTTGCTTCTGAACCTTCACCAGCATAAGACAAAGTTTCGTCAAATTTTTGAGCATCGAAACTAATTATAAGTTCATCATTTGGTTTTAAATACACATGCTCTGTACTGTTGTCTTTTCGAATTAAATAAAATCCTTCCTTTAAATTTAAATTATCAACTTCAAAAGTTCCATTTTCTATAGGAATTTCTTTGATTGTTCTATCTCCAATTGTTCGAAGTGAAAACTTGGTTTCACTACTTGCGTTTTTAATAACTCCTTTGATTTTTTGAGCTGATATGCTTGTTGTAAAAACAAAAGTTGACAACAAGACAACACCTAATTTTCTCATTAGCCTTCTTTTTTAACCACTACAAATTTAAACTTTTTGAATTCCCCCAAGAACTACTGATTTTGAAACTCTTTTACCAAGTCTTTTAATCGGTCGTTATCTATATTTTCTAAATCCTTCTTATTCTTAGGTAATTCATACGATTCTTTGACAACTCCATTTTCTATTTTATAGATTGATGAAGATTTGACTTTGAAACGCATCATTCCAAATTCTCCTTTTTCTTCTTTTCCAAAATTGATGATAAAAACACCTGAAACCCAATTAGCAAAAAGCTTATCCTTATAAAACTCTTTGCCTTTAAAAAATTCCTTGATATTCAATTCTGATCTTTCAGGGCCGTCAAAACTTAATCCAGATAATAATTCTAAAGATTCTAATAACAATTTACCATCTTCAATAACATAACTTCCATTTGGTGCACCGACATACGTTTCACTTTCCCAATTAAATGGCCAATCGGAATAATCACTTTTGTAATTATCTAAAACTAAGCTTCGTTCTTCTTTTCCTAATAATTGTCCTTTTTTTCCATTAACAGCCACCATTTCTCTCTCATACAATCTGAAGTAAAATGAAATGTATGATTGATTCAAATACAACATTGAATATTTTGAAAGGAGCTCAGTATTGGTCGTATCTTTTGCGGTAAACTCTTGTAATCTTTCTAACTCTTTATTAGTAATTTGTGCTTCTCTTTCCACAATTCCTTGCTTTACATAGTAATACACAGTATAAGCAACACTCCAATCTTTATTAATTTTTCGACATTCAATAACGCCAGTAAACCAATCTGCAAAAACTCTTTTCTCGTTGGAAAATCCTGAATTTTCTGATTTAATACTGAAATCTGTTGGTTTATGTTTTGTTCCATCAACATCTAAACCTATCAAATAAAACCTACTGTTTTCTATATTCCATGTAGCAATATGACCTCGATAGTTTGCAGTTGAAATCATTCTAAATGGATTTTTGATATTTTTATTTTGACGAAAATATGTTTGTAACGGAGATGGATGTCCCCAACCAACGTGTAGTTTAAGACTATCGTTTCCAACGATTAAATGATCTGGAGTTTGTCGAGTTGCAAACACAAAAGTGCTCATTAGTACTAAGCATAATACTAGCCATTGTTGCTTTTTCATAGTTTTTCTTTTAAATATTTTCAAGGAAAAAGATACAGATTTTCCTCAAAAGTTCGCTCAAAATCAGTTATTAAAAAACTCGAACCTTTCAGCTCGAGTTTTCTTTTAAATTTTCTCTAAAGTAGTTAGTGCCTTTTTAACGGAATCAATTTTTATAAATGTGATTAATAATCGTAATCCGTTTTTGGTTTGTTTTTCCTTCATTACACAGCTTTTCGAATTTTGCTGTACATACTTCAACATTCTCGTAAATGCTTCGGTTTGATAGAAATCCGATTGTTGATCTGACACAAAATATCCTACCAAACGTTTTTGTTTTAAAATTACTTTCTCTAATCCTAATGATTTTGCTAACCATTTAATTCGGACAGAATCTAATAAATCTTGCACCTGTGTTGGAAATTCACCAAAACGATCAATGATGTTTTTCTCGAAGGTTTGTAGTTCTTCTTCCGCATTTAAATCACTCAATTGCTTGTATAAATTCAAACGTTCTGAGATGTTATTTACATAATCATCGGGGAATAAAATTTCAAAATCAGTATCAATTTGAACTTCTTTTACATACTCTTTCGGACCCGCATTTTCATCTACTGGATATAAATCTTTGAACTCATTTTCTTTCAGTTCTTCAATGGCTTCTTTTAAGATTTTCTGATAGGTATCAAAACCAATATCATTAATAAATCCACTTTGTTCTCCTCCTAATAAATCTCCAGCACCACGAATTTCTAAATCTTTCATTGCAATGTTTAATCCACTTCCTAATTCAGAAAACATTTCTAAAGCTTGAATACGTTTACGCGCTTCTTCCGTCATCATGTGATATGGAGGCGTAATGAAGTAACAAAATGCTTTTTTGTTCGATCGACCTACACGTCCACGCATTTGGTGTAAATCTGATAATCCGAAGTTATTGGCATTGTTAATGAAAATTGTATTCGCATTTGGTACATCCAATCCACTTTCAATAATTGTAGTAGAAACCAAAACATCAAACTCACCATTCATAAAAGCTAGCATTAATTCCTCTAACTTTTTCCCTTCCATTTGTCCGTGTCCGATTCCGATTTTTGCAGCAGGAACCAAACGCTGCAACATTCCTGCTACTTCTTTAATATTTTCAATTCGATTGTGAATAAAGAAAACCTGACCTCCACGTGAAATTTCATACGAAATTGCGTCACGCATAATTTCTTCAGACAAACGCACCACATTTGTTTCCACCGGATGACGGTTTGGTGGTGGCGTTTTAATCACAGATAAATCACGAGCAGCCATTAAACTGAACTGTAATGTTCTTGGAATTGGCGTAGCCGTTAAGGTTAAGGTATCTACATTTTCCTTGATGGTTTTCAACTTATCTTTTGCGGCAACTCCAAACTTCTGTTCTTCATCAATAATCAGTAATCCTAAATCTTTAAACTGAACATTTTTGTTGGTTAACTGATGTGTTCCGATTACAATGTCCACAGATCCATCTGAAATACCTTCTAAAACACCTCTCTTTTGCTTTGCAGTTCTGAAACGGTTTAGATAATCGATTTGTACAGGAAAATGCTTTAAACGCTCTGAAAATGTCTTAAAATGCTGAAAAGCTAATATTGTTGTTGGAACTAAAACTGCAACTTGTTTTCCGTTATCAACTGCTTTAAATGCGGCACGGATTGCAACTTCTGTTTTTCCGAAACCAACATCTCCACAAACCAAGCGATCCATCGGTTGATCTTTTTCCATATCAGCTTTGACATCTTGCGTTGCTGAAAATTGATCTGGAGTATCTTCAAATAAGAAACTTGCTTCCAACTCATGTTGCATATGCGTATCTGGACCAAAAGCAAATCCTTTTTCTAACTTACGTTTTGCGTATAATTGAATTAGGTTAAAGGCAATCTCTTTAACTCGAGTTTTGGTTTTCTGCTTAATTTTCTTCCAAGCATTGGAACCTAACTTAAATATTTTTGGAGACTTTCCGTCTTTTCCATTAAACTTCGAAATTTTGTGTAACGAGTGAATACTCACATACAAAATATCGCGATCACCATAGATTAACTTAATCGCTTCTTGTTTCTTTCCGTCGACATCAATTTTTTGTAATCCTGCAAAGCGTCCAACTCCATGATCGATGTGGGTTACATAATCACCCTTTTCAAGATTGGTTAATTCCTTTAGCGTGATGGATTGCTTTTTGGCGTAGCCATTTTTTAATCGGAATTTGTGATAACGTTCAAAGATTTGATGATCGGTATAACATACAATCTTCTGATCTTCATCTATAAAACCTTGATAAATTGGGAAAACCACCGTTTCATAATGAACCTCTTCATCGGCATCATCAAAAATATCATGGAAACGTTGTGCTTGTTTTTCGTTCGCGCAGAAAATATAGTTGGTGTATCCTTTGCTATGATGCACATTTAAATCTTCAATTAACAAATCGAATTGTTTGTTAAAAGAAGGCTGGGAGCGAACCGCGAACGAAATGTCACCCTGAACTTGTTTCAGGGTCTCAACCGACTGCGAAACAGAACTCTTCTCTTGATGAGATGCTGAAACAAGTTCAGCATGACGTTTATCAAGATAAGCCACCGTAAAATAAGACAACTGACTCTCAATAGTAGTTCCGTTACAGAATAATTCTGATGGTTTTGAATGCTGAACTTCTTTCGAAAGCTTTTCAAATTCTACTTCCGCTTTGCGGAAAAATTTATCGAGATTTCCAGTGAGTAAATCTTTGTTTTTTACAAACAGTACCGTTTTTGCAGAAATGTATTTCAAGAAACTTTCGCGTGATTCTTGCAATGCCTTGTTTTCAACATTTGGCATAATGCTCACTTTCGAGAATTTCTCTTTTGACAATTGTGTTTCTACATCGAATGTTCGGATGCTGTCTACTTCATCACCAAAAAACTCAATTCTATACGGTTCATCGTTTGAAAATGAAAATACATCTACAATTCCTCCACGTACCGAAAACTCACCAGGTTCGGTAACAAAATCTACACGATTAAAATTGTACTCGAACAACACTTCGTTGATAAAATCAAGCGATAAATTTTCTCCTTGGGTAACCTTCAGAGTGTTTTTCTCCAGCTCTTTTTTTGTTACTACTTTCTCAAAAAGTGCCGTTGGATAGGTAACTATTATCGCAGGTTTTTTACGAGAATTAATTCGGTTAAGTACTTCTGAACGCAACAATACATTGGCATTGTCTGTTTCTTCTATTTGATACGGACGACGATACGAACCGGGATAAAACAGTACATTTTTTTCACCCAGTAATTGCTCAAGGTCGTTTAAATAATAGGCCGCTTCTTCTTTATCGTTACAAATAAACAAGTAAGGTTTATCGGCAGTTTTAAAAGTTTCGGATATGACAAAAGACAACGAAGAACCGACCAAATTCGAAAGTTGAAAATGGTGTTTTTCTTGTTGTAGCGCCTGTTGTACCAAAGCTACCTTTGTAGCATTTTGGTAGCAGTTTACAATGGTTTGCTTACTCAACGGTAATAAATTTTTGCAAAGATACGGGGATTATATAAAACTACGAAAGCGTCAATGATGTTCGCTATTGGAATTGTTCCAAGATAAACACATTACTTCACTTCATTGCATTTCATTCGCAATGACAAGTTTTTATTTTGCGCGTCATTACGAGGAAGAATGACGAAGTAATCTTTGAATCAAAAGGGGAGATTGCTTCGCTATCGCTCGCAATGACGTTTGTTGTGCTCTTTATTTGTCTTGGTGCAATATGAGACACTGGTACCGGTTTAATCAAACCTTCGCAATAACGGAATTGTCACATCGAGTGAAATTATGAGCAACAACGCGGAACATAATTTTGTACCGAGATGGAGTTTATTATTTACAACTAGTTCTCGATACTAATTTCTCTCATTAACATTCGTAAAATTCACTCGAACTGACAGGTAAGTGATTTATATTTTGAAAGTGTCAACGAAGTTCGCCGGTGGAATTGAAACACTACGAAAGCGTCAGCGAAGTTCGCCAGTGGAATTGAAACACTGCGAAAGCGTCAGCGAAGTTCGCCAGTGGAATTGAAACACTGCGAAAGCGTCAGCGAAGTTCGCCAGTGGAATTGAAACACTACGAAAGCGTCAGCGAAGTTCGCCAGTGGAATTGAAACACTACGAAAGCGTCAGCGAAGTTCGCCGGTGGAATTGCAACACTGCGAAAGTATCAGCGAAGTTCGCCGGTGGAATTGTAACACTGCGAAAGTATCAGCGAAGTTCGTTAATAGAATTGTTCCACGATAAACAGATTGCTTTACTTCATTGCATTTTGTTCGCAATGACAAGTTTTTATTTTGATCGTCATTACGAGGCTGGTGTCTAATTTAGTTTGACAACAAGCCGAAGAAATCTAAAAGTCGATAGGCAGATTACTTTTTAACTCTAAAAATTCCAAATAATTCGTTGCCTTGTCTTGGTGGAATAGAATTATAGCAAGATTCAAAACTTTGAACTTCAAAATAAGGTGAGAGGTAACTCAAATATTCTTCCATATCACCACCAAAAGGACGTTTTTCTAAATCGCCAGTTAATGGAAAATTAAACCATAATCCTACTAATTTTCCGTTTAATTTTAAAAGCTGATGCATTTTTTGAGCGTATGCTTTTCGAGTTTCAGGTAAAGGTGGAAAAGAACAAAAAAATGTTTGTTCTAAGATCAAATCATACTGACCTTCAAACTCGAAAAAATCATGTTCATGTAATTGTTCCACGAGAAAATTTGGGTTTCTTTTTCTAAAAGATTCTAAAGGTTCTTTGGCAATATCAAGCACATGAACATTTGTAAATCCGTTTTTAAATAAATATTCTGCTTCGTACGAATTACCAGCACCGGGAATTAAAATTTTAAGATGCTTATCCGTTAGTTGATTTACATAATTTTGTAGTGGAGGAGAAGGTGCTCCTAAATCCCATCCTGTATTGTTTTCATGATAACGTTGCGACCAATATTCTTTTGTAGTACTCAAATTCTTCTTATTTGAACTAAAAATACATCTTTTGTATAAATTTCACATAAAAAAAGTATCGACAGCAATACCATCGATACTTTACAAACAACTAATAATTTATAATAATTAATTACCTAAAATTACGGTGTAAACTACTTGATCAACATTCCAACCTCTTTCATTGAAACAACCATTTTGTGCATCTGCTTGAACAAACGCAATTTTATTTGGGCTGATTTGACGCTCAATTTCAGCAATGTGAGCATCAAATTGGTACTGATATCTGTCCATATTTATATCTGAATCGCCATCGATATAATATGAATAATCGAAAGTAAATTGTTGTGCCTGTGGTGGAAAAATGATTGTTCCTTGAGTATAATTAATACAATTTGAATTGTTTACATAAGCTTCAATTTCTTGTGCAGATTCACTTCCACATTGGATATCATTATCTAATGTACAGTTTACAATTCTTTGAGAAATTTCTGAAGATGGAATAATTTTTCCCGCTTTTAATTCCTTTGCTAATTGTTGAATTTCAGGAGTATTTGAAACATCAATTACTTGAACAAATTGTTGGTTTTGAATGTTAGCAGGAGTTGACTCTGTAACAACATTCTCGTCGTTTTGGCAGCTATTAAACACTACTAATGTTGCAATAGCAATACATAATTTAAAAGTTTTCATTTTAATGATGGTTAAAGGTTAATTCGATGGCGAATTTACCTAAAATCAGCACCCAAAAAACGACACTTTAAAATGGTGATAATTCAATAATATTCATAAGGTTACCTTAACGAATTAATGAAGATTTATTTCGAAATTATTAACCAATTCTATAGAACTAAAAAGTACCTTTTTAGGTTAATTATTGTTTATTTAAACTCAACTGTTTTACCATAAAATCTAAACACAAAACTTCTAAACGTTTTCCGTCAACTGTTGCATTCCATGGTCCATGACCTTGACCTTCTAAAGGATAAAACTCATAAGTAACCCCAGAATCAATATAATGGTCGCGTAATGTTTCCGCTTCAGAAAATAAAACCGTTGGATCTTCTGTTCCATGCATGATAATGATAGGTGCATCGTTCGCTCCAAAACGTTGTTTGCCGTATAAATCATTAATTAATCTTGCTGTTGAACCACTTCCCCAGAAATCTAGAATAGCACGAACCTTTGTGGTTTCATTTCCATTGGTAGTGGCTAAAGTCGGATCAGTTGTTGCATCAATTTCACTATAATAATCTTCTGCTTCCGTAACTCCCAACATGGTTGCAGAAACTGCTCCGGCAGAACCTCCGCCCACTGAGACATAATCGGGATTTATATTATAAGTTTGAGCGTTTGTAAACACCCAACGTAAAGCTGCCTTGGCATCTCTACTAGCTGGATATAAGGCATATGCTTGTTCTACATCTGCAATAAGAGCGCTATTATTTTCAATATACGTTTTCCATTCGTCTGGCACTGTTCCTTTATCTGCTTGCAGTCGATAATTAATAGAAAATGCCACCCAACCTCTTTCTGCAAAGTAGTTCGCTAAATATGTCATTTGTGATACATCTTTGGATCCTCCTTTAAAAGCTCCTCCATGAATTAGTAATACTGCTGGTCGGTTTGTTGAAGAATTATTAGGAACATAAGCGTCTAGTTTTAGTTGCTTCACTGAAGATGCTGTGCTATTGATACTTTCATGGCTTAATCCTTCTGCATAAACGATGTCCTGAGTTACGAGTACTTCATAAGTTGCTTCTTCAGTTACTGTTGGTGCTTGTGCATCTTGAACAGGAACTTCATTGGAATCTGTAGAATTACATGATGCAATAAATATTGCTAAAGCGGAAACAAATAGTAAATTTTTCATGGTTTGGGGTTTTATGAATGTAAGACTTACAGAAGATGTAATGGTTTAATTTAAAATATTTTACCTTAAAAATAATTATTAAATTATGGAAGTTATGTGACTTTTTTAAACTTTTTACATCTAAAGAATAGAGGGTACAAACTTAATTAACAAATAAAAGAGAAGATCATGTCTATTTATGAATTATTCCCGAGTGGAAAGCACAAACAAGAAATTGGGCATTTTGCAAGTATAGTTAAAATGGCTTTGGTTGATGAAAAGATTACCGAAGGAGAACAGAAATTATTAGATAATACAGCTAGAAATTTAAATATCAGCGAAGACGAATATCAAAAAATACTTAAAAATCCAGATGCCTTTCCTGTAAATCCGCCTGTGAGTTACGATGAAAGTATTGAACGATTGTATCGTTTAACAAAAATGATATTCGCTGATAATGAAGTTCATAAAGATCAAGTGGTGCTTATGCGTAAAATAACCATCGGTTTAAGCTTCCCAATTGATAACGCAGAAAAAGTATGTGATGAAGCTATTCATTTGATAATGAATGACAATGACTTAGAAGAATTTACAATAGCTATTAAACGTGTAAATGCAGTGTAGCCTGCAATAAAATAAAAATTTACTAGTTTAGTACACTAACAAATTCCCCTAATTATGGTTTTTAAAAGAACTCTACTAGTAATTTTTTTACTATCCCTTTCATCTCATCTTACAGCTCAAGTTCAAGAACAAAGTAGTTTATGGCAAATTGGTATTGGTGCAGGTGTTGTTAAATTTTCTGATGAAGATGTATCTTATATTGGAGATAAAAACTTATTTCAAATTCCGCGATTAAATTTAACCATTCCTGTTTCTGATAATTTATCGGTTGATGGTGCAATGTCATTTAATACTTTTGATGTTGGTTTTATCAGTAATTCAGTGAAATATTTTTCAATGGATGCTTCCTTACGTTACAATTTCAGAGATTTAGTACAAAATTTAGAACCATATGTTTTTGTTGGAGGTAGTTTGGTAGATTCTGAACGTAAAATGACACCGACCATGAATATTGGATTAGGTGCCACGTATTGGGTTACGAATACAATTGGATTAAATGGACAATTGTATTACAAACATTCTTTAGAAATTTATGAAAGTATGCGTTCGCACATTCAATTAACAGGTTCAATAATTTTTGCTTTTGACGGTTTATTCGGCGGCGGTGGCGGAATGAGCAGAGGTAAATCACTTACCGGCGGTGCTTGTTACCACAACCCAAACAATTAAAAGCTATAGAGTAATCCGTTAGTAAGTCGGTATTGTTCTTTCGGAACACCGATTACTGGGAACTCATCATATTGGTAAGTGAAATTCGTAGTGAACATTAACTTTTTAAAGATTTCAAAAGCAATGGTATTTTGACTAGAAATTCTGAAATCTGAAAACATATCAAATCTCGGTTGGAAGTAGGTAGTACTAACAATCGAGATATTTTTTTTAGGATATAAACTCATAGAAAAATAGGTGCTATTCCTCCAATCTCGGTTATTGTCTTCTATTGTTGAATTGATATTTTCATGTTCATACATTATCAACGAACCTAAATAAAGCTTGTATTTCTCGTTTTTAGATATTTTGAAGCGAATTCCGCTTCCTATTAAGCCTCTGAATCGAATTGCCGCTATTTCGTCCGTTTGAGACTGTAAAAACGCCTCAAAAGCAAATTTTGGATGAAATCTATAATTATATCTAAAATGTTGAGCATTTCTGCTCACTAATTTGTTCTCATTTGCCTTACGAAAATCTAAATCGTTCAAAAGCAACCATAAATGTTCTTTGGTTTTATACTGAATTCTCGTTCTGTTTGAAATTCCAAAAATGGTATTTCTATTCTTAACCAAATTAACAATAAGTCTTGTGTAACCAGACCATCCGGTTGTGTCCGTTACGCGTCTAATGTTTTCTACATTTATAATTTGTGATTGTAATACAAATGGAAAAACTACAAAAGCGATAACAATATATTTTTTCATGTTGTTTTGTTATTCTGGTTGATTAAAAGCTTGGTAAAATTCCTCTTTTAGTTGATCGATTTGTTGCGGACTATATTTCCTAGAAAAGTGAACAGGAATAGGATTTTTTATTTGCGCTTGGCGCGCAACAATACCTGATTTCTCAGCGTAGCTGTGAAAATTTTTGAGAGCAAACTCCTTATCTTCATTTAAATAAAATGACTCAATCAAAACAGTTTCACAAGAATTAAAATGAGAAATAATTTTATCGTGATTTTCTTTGCTTGGCGCGTGATCCATTATAATTCCAACAGAGTCACCTTTTTGAACTTCTAATAAATAGAATAAATCTTTAGCTCGATATAAAGTTTCTTCTATCGCAATTTTATTATCCAACTCCTGATTTTCAAAAGCATCTTTTAAATCCTTCACCCATTTTCCTGGTTTGAAATCTGCCTTGCTTAAATTAATTTTTATCTTTTCTTTTTCTTCAAATTTATAGGCAACAGTAGGAATTTTATGATCTAATAATACAGCAGACACCTGAAAATCATCATTTTCGACAACGAAATCATTAGTAACAATATCTTGCCTCTCTAATTCCCAAAGTGGTGGATGTAATTCGAAAACCTCATATTCATTATGGGATTTCAATTCCCGAACTTCATAAGTAATCGATTTTTCTTCGATAAGGTTCCACGTATAACCTAATAACTTAGCTTGTATTTGTTTTGCTATTCCACTTGGTCCACAAATAATTATACGTCTTTCAATTCCTATTTGATGACGAATAATACTATCAAAATTTATAAAATGATCTATGTGTGTATGACTAATAAAAACAGCCTTAGTATTTTGTATTTCCTTAACGGTTAATCCCCTAGCTTCACCACAATCGCACAAATAGTTCCACGTGTGATTATCTTTTTGAATTAAAATTGAAATATCTTCCTCTTGATTACTCTTTACTGTAGTGGTAAACATGATTCTTTTTCTTGATTTCATTACAAAGAAACAAAAAATAAAACGCTACTAAGAAATTCTCAGTAGCGCCTTAATATTTTGATTTTACAATTGAACTTAGCTTAAGTTCGCTATTGCGTTTTGTATTCTTTTGATAGTTGTTTCTTTACCTATCATTGTCATAATTTCAAACAAATCTGGGCCAGCTAATTTTCCTACCAAGCTTAATCTTAAAGGCTGCATTACTTTACCAAAGCCAATTTCTTTAGAAGTAATCCATCCTTTGATTTCAGTCTGTGCATTTTCAATAGAAAAATCTTCAATTCCCTGAATTACAGAAACTAGCTCGGTCATTAATTCACCTGTAGTTTCTTTCCACTGTTTCTTAGCTGCTTTTGGATCATACTCTGACGGATCCACGAAAAAGAAATTCGATAATTCTGTTAAATCGTTTACGAAATTTGCTCTTTCTTTTACTAAACCAACTACTTTTTCCACAAAAGCTTTATCTGCTTCAATCTCAATATCAGCAAGGATTGGTAGAAATAATTCAGTTAACTCCTCAGCTGACTTTTGTTGTAAATATTGTTGGTTGAACCATTTTGCTTTATCCGGACTAAACTTCGCTCCAGATTTACTTACTCTAGCCAAATCAAAAGCCTGAGTTAATTCTTCTAAAGAGAATAATTCTTGCTCTGTTCCTGGATTCCATCCTAATAAAGCTAACATATTAATAAAGGCCTCAGCAAAATACCCGTCTTCTTTATATCCACGTGAAACATCTCCAGACTTTTCATTTGTGTACTCTAATGGGAATACCGGAAAACCTAATTTGTCTCCGTCTCTTTTACTTAACTTTCCTTTTCCAACTGGTTTTAAAATAAGTGATAAATGCGCAAATTTCGGCGCTTCCCAATCAAATGCTTTGTAAAGTAAAGTGTGAAGTGGAAGAGAAGGTAACCATTCTTCACCACGAATAACGTGTGAGATTTTCATTAAATGATCATCAACAATGTTCGCTAAGTGATACGTTGGCATTCCATCAGATTTAAATAAAACCTTATCATCCAATGTATTAGTATCAATTTTAATTGTTCCACGGACTTCATCTTCTAAAATTAGAGATTCATCTTGTGGAGTTTTAAAACGAACTACATATTTATCTCCATTTTCAATACGTTTTTTAACCTCTTCCTTACTTAAAACCAGAGAGTTAACTAACTTTCCTTTCGCACGATTATGCCAATTATAAATGAATGTTTTACCATTTGCTTCGTGCTCTTTTCTGTGTGTATCTAACTCTTCAGCTGTCTCAAACGCATAATACGCCCAACCATTTTCTATTAATTGATCAGCGTATTGTTTGTATAAATGTTTTCTTTCTGACTGTCTGTACGGTCCGTACTTTTCATTCTTTCCCGGTCCTTCATCAAAAGGAATATTACACCATTCTAAAGAATCAATGATATACTGTTCTGCATTAGCAACATAACGAGTTTGATCAGTATCTTCAATACGTAACACAAAAGTTCCATTATGTTTTTTAGCAAATAAGTAATTGTACAAAGCGGTTCTAACGCCTCCCATATGTAATGGTCCTGTTGGACTTGGTGCGAAACGCACTCTAACATTTTCAGACATTTGTATTTTTTTTAAAGCGCAAAGATAGTTTTAAAACATCAAGAAAAAAACTGAAAAATAGTGCACAAAAAAAAGGTTTCTTGTGAAACCTTTTTAGAATTATTTAGGACAATTAATAAGTTAGAGTTTGTAATATAACCCTAATGAAATTGCAGGAGATTTAGCCACGTTTCGTCCATCAAATGCACCACCTAAACCAACGTTAGCACCAAAATTTTGATCAAATTCACCTATTAGCTTAAAACCAAAAGCTGCATAGCTCTGATTATTAACGTATAAACCTGTTAATCTATTGTTTCTTGGGTCAATTAAATCTCCGTTTTGGAAAGATGCTACTCCATCTAAGAAACCAGCAACCCATAACCAATCCAATGCTTTATAACCAGCTTCACCACCTAACTTAAATGCAGAA
>JAKVCX010000006.1 GCA_022448525.1 Tenacibaculum sp. | reverse complement strand
TAAGAATTCAATATCTCTAGCTTGAGCTTCAGTATTTTTCTCGATACTGCCAGTGAATAATTTATTATCTGCTCCTTTACTAGGACTAGAAATAACAACATAACCATGACTAGCTAAATACTCACAAATGGCGAAATTTTCGATAGAGGATGCTTTAAAACTTGGAGCATAAACTATAGCAGGAAATTTATTTGTACTAGGTTTGATGTTTTTCTGAGCAAAGGCTACCTCTTTAAGATGCTTTTGGTTTGATATTGTGTTCTGATAATAAAACCAATTTAAGATTTGTTCGTCTGGTAAATACTCCCATTCTTCTTCAGTTTTCAAAATAGACATATAATCTAAAACTGAAATTTTTTCAGCTTTTTGGATGCTAGCTTCAGAAGGATACCAAATACTAATATGCATCGGACGAATAATTTTTTTGGAGTTCCAGTCATAAACTTTTTGGTAAGTTCTCGTAGCATCATGGGTGAGATAATGTGTAAAGCCAACATTATAATTTCCATGTGTTAAACCAATTTCTAGAAGAGAGGTTTGAGATCTACCTGAATAAAAGAAAGTAAAAGTATAAAATACTACTAAAAAGAGACGCATAATAAGTTAGTTTACTCAAAAGACAAATCATATTTGTAAATGTTACAAGTCGAGTTATAATAACTGGGAATACTATCCATTACAAATAGAACTAATATTACTTTTACAGAAAGGTATAGATCTAATTATTAACCTAGTTTTCGATAGGTAAAAAACGTAATAATTCGTAAATTTACGGAACTGTCTTTTTAAACATTTTGTTATGGAAAATTTAGATGCTGCAAGACTTCAAATGGCATTCACGCTAATTTTTCATATTGTATTTGCTTGTATTGGAATGGTGATGCCTTTTTTTATGGTTGTGTCTCATAAAAAGTGGCTCAATACAGGAAATCCAGTATATCTAAAACTTACTAAGGCTTGGCAAAAAGGTGTTGCCATTTTCTTTGTTACCGGAGCTGTTTCAGGAACGGCTTTATCTTTTGAATTGGGTTTATTATGGCCTGAATTTATGGAACATGCCGGACCTATAATTGGAATGCCGTTTTCACTCGAGGGAGCTGCATTTTTTGTGGAGGCAATTGCACTTGGATTTTACTTATATGGCTGGAATAAAATTCCTCCTAAATTTCATTGGTTTACGGGAATTATAGTTGGAATTGCAGGTGTAGCTTCTGGCATACTCGTAGTTTCTGCAAATGGATGGATGAATGCTCCTTCTGGATTTAATTATGTCGATGGAAAATTCCTAAACATTGATCCGGTAAAAGCTTTATTGAATCCTGCTTGGTTTACTCAAGCTTTACATATGGTTTTAGCTGCCTTTACCGCAACAGGATTTGCAGTTGCTGGAATTCATGCTTTTCAAATACTTAGAAATAAACAAAAAGAATTGCATCAAAAAGCATTTAAAATTGCCATAACCTTTGGAGCAATTGCTGCGATTTTACAACCTATTAGTGGAGATATTTCTGCTAAAGATGTTGCTCAACGCCAACCCGTAAAATTAGCGGCTATGGAAGCTCATTATGAAACTTCTAAAGGTGTTCCTTTATATATTGGAGGAATTGTAGATCAAGAAAAGAAAGAAGTTAAATACAAAATAGAAATTCCAAATGCACTTTCCTTTTTGGCTTTTGGTGATTTTAATGCTGAAGTAAAAGGATTAAATGATTTTCCAGAAGATGAAATTCCGAATGTAGCTATTGTTCACTATGCCTTTCAAATTATGGTAGGAATTGGCGGACTATTAATGCTTGCTGGTATTTTCTTTTTCTTCTCTAATTGGAAAAAGAAACATTGGTTTGATAAGAAATTCTTTTGGAAAGTATTTGCGTTTTTAGCACCCGCTGGTTTTATAGCTTTAGAAGCAGGGTGGATTGTTACAGAAGTTGGTCGACAACCGTGGATTATTCACAAAATAATGAGAACCAAAGATGCTGTTACACCTATGCCGGGAATAGTATACAGTTTTTATCTATACGTCGTGTTATATACTATTCTAACAATTACTGTTGCTTGGTTATTACGTCGACAAATTAAATCGTTAAACTCAACTCCAATTTCTAGCTTATGATTTCAGTAGTTTTATTTTTTTTATTTTTCTCTTTACTGTTATATGTGTTGTTAGGTGGAGCTGATTTCGGTGCTGGTATTCTAGAATTATTTTCTTCTGAAGACAATCAAAAAATTACTAAAAAGACGATTTATCGCGTTATGGGTCCTGTTTGGGAAGCCAATCATATTTGGGTTATTATTTTAATAGTAATTCTTTGGATTGCTTTTCCACTGTATTATAAAGTGATGGTAACTTCATTACATATTCCAATTACATTAATGTTACTAGGTATTACTCTGCGTGGTGTTGCTTTTGTGTTTCGACATTACGATGCCTACGTTGATGAATCTCAACGTGTGTATAATTGGTTATTTCATGTTTCCAGTTTAATTACACCAATATTCTTAGGAATGATTTTCGGAGGAATGGTAAGTGGTAAAATTGTTTTGATTACTAAAAACGTTCCTCTTGATTTTGTAGAAGCTTATATTCATCCATGGTTCAATATATTCTCTTTTTTAGTGGGCTTATTCTTTGCAAGCTTATGTACTTTTCTTTCTGCTGTTTTACTAATTGGTGAAGCAGATGAAGAAGGATATCCTGTTTATGTAAGGAAAGCTAAAATTGCGACTATTGTTGTCGTCGTTTTAGGATTCATTACGATTGCCTATGGTTATGTTACTAACGTAGAGTTTGTTCATGGAATAACTAGCCATAGTGTTAGTATTGGATTAATTTTAGTTTCTGCAGCGTTTTTATATCCTTTATGGTATACTGTCAAAAAAGGAATTCGAATTGCCAGTAGAATTTTTGCAGGGATTCAAGTGTTATTAATCATAACAGTAGCTTTGTATCCGCATTACCCTAGTTTATTAATCACTAAAAGTGGAACTTTAAATTTATTAGACAAAGTTGCACCGGAATCAGTGATTAATGTTTTAGGAATCTCTTTATTGGTAGGTGGTTTATTAATTGTTCCAGGATTATTTCACTTATTGAAATCTTTTAAAATGATAAAGATTTTAGAGAAACAAACCCATTAATTTTATCATTAAAAGTTAAAAAAAACCTAATCATTTTTTTATTTCTAACCGATTGTTTAGTTTTGTATCGTAGAAATTATTTATGTCTAGAAAAAAACAATACATAGAAGCTGAAGTTTTGGATAAAGCCATGAGATTATTCTGGAGAAATGGTTATGAAAATACTTCAATGCAAATGCTGGAGAAAGAGATGGGTATTAATAAGTTTTCAATCTATTCAAGTTTTGGAAGTAAACACGGTGTTTTTTTAAAAAGTTTAGAAAGCTATAATCAAAAAACTAGAAGTATGTTCAATAAGCTAAAACAAGGTGAAGGTGGTATTGAAGATATTAAAACATTTTTCTATGATTCTGTAGATGTTTGTTATGTTGATGGAAATCATAAAGGATGTTTAATAACCAATACATTTAATGAGTTCTCCAATAAAAATGATGAGAGCATCAATGATTTGATTCATAATTTCATGAAAAATCTAAAACAAATTTTTATTGATAAACTTCAAGATTCATCGAAGGATGACGAAACTGTACGTAAGCAAGCTAACTTCTTACTTTTAGCAAAACATGGATTGGCCGCAGCGACAAGAGTAAATAACAGAAATGAAATTAAAGATTATATTGAAATGACTTTTAGAAATTTCTAGTCATTTTTTTTAATCGAAAACTAACCGATCGTTTAGAATTAAAATAAATATAAATTAATAATTATGAGTACTTTAAAAATTCACACAATTGAAACAGCTCCAGAAAAGAGCAAACCATTATTAGAAGGATCACTAAAAGCGTATGGAATGGTTCCTGGTTTACATGGTGTATTAGCCTCATCTCCAGAAACATTTGAAGCATATCAAAAATTACATGAGCTATTCTCTAGTTCTTCTTTTACTGCTGAAGAACTAACTGTTGTTTGGCAAGCTATTAATGTAGAGCATGAATGTCATTATTGTGTTCCTGCACATACGGCTATTGCCAATATGATGAAGGTAGATGCTACAATTAGTGATGCTTTGCGAAATGAAACAAAGTTACCTACAGAAAAACTAGAAGTTTTAAGAGATACAGCATTAAGTATTGTTAGAACTAGAGGTAATATTTCAGATGAAGAATTACAACGTTTTTATAACGTAGGTTACGGACAACAACAAGTTCTAGAAATTATATTAGGATTAGCACAAAAAACTATTAGTAACTACACTAATCACATTGCACAAACACCTGTTGACGCACCATTCAAACAATTTGTTTGGAGCAAGGCAACTGTGTAGAACTATTACATTTCCAACACACCATTATCTCAAAATAAATATTAAACAACAAAATGATAGGTTTTCAAGGAATTACAAATTTAAAACGTTAATAAATTCTTATTAATTAAAAATATCTTAGGATTATTTTCAAATTTCTCTATATTTACACCAGTTTAAAGGATTAGCTACCTTTTAAACTAGCTATAGCGATTCGAAAAATGAAAAAGAGTGTTTTTAAAAAATTGCATGCCATTCTTTTTCACAAAATTTATTAATCAATTTTGGATTCGTTTAGAAAAAACAAGTCCCACAAATCTATTATTATGAAAAAAACAACAAAAGCTTTATTAGGCTTAGCATTAGCTGCAGGAGTATTCGCATTCACTTTTGAAACTACTAACGACGCATCAGCTCGTGAGTCTTTAATCGATGGAGCAGTAACTAAAGGAACATTAAAGTCATTCGGTGGTGGTAGTATCATCGCATGTAATGGTCCAGCTAAAGATTGCATTAACAATATTGCTAGATAATTCAATTTATAATGCATTTATATACTACTTAATGAGCTTGTCTCATTAAGTAGTTTTATTTTATACCCCGAAATAAATGAAACCAGCACAAAAAATTCTTGTATTGCAGCTTTTGTTGACACTATTAACAAGCTGTAATTCAAACACTAAAGAATTGTCAAATATTTCCACTAAAACAAAACACTCTTATGAAATACATGATAGCATTAATATTAGTAAGGACAAGTATTTTCGCTTCTTCAATCTAAATAATATTGTAAATGATTCTATCTATGCATTTACATATCCAAATTTAGAACTAGATCTTTTAAACAAGAAGGGAGAACTAATCGCATCTATAACAGAAAAAGGTGGAGGTCCTGGCCAACTAAATGAGTTTATCGGAATTTCTCAATGTGAAAACAAAATCTTTCTATTGGAATATGGGAACTCATACAGATGTCATGTTTATGATTCTAAATCACTAAAATTTATAAGAACTATAAAATTAGGTGAATTTGATACAGGATATTATCCAATCCATATCTATTCAAAATTCTTTGTTCTAAGAGAAAATAACACATACAAACTCGTTTTCTCCAATGACAGCTATAAGCACACTCAATTCAACCCCAAATATTATCAAAATGGTTATCTAATATCTGAATTCATCATTGATAATGATCTTAATGTTTTAATTCATGCTAATCATTTAAAAATATCAGAAACTTATCCATCAACTAATCAATTCATCTCAGACGACAAGAGAATATGGGATAATCCAGTATCAAACTTTAAATATTATAACAATCAATTTATACTTTATACGAATTACACTGATGAGTTACATATCTATGATAATGAATGGAAATTAAAAGAAAAAATAAAAATTGGTCTTAATAAAGACGGCTTTCAAACGGCTTTTGTAGATGAAGAAAATACACTAAAACGACTACAGAACGAATTCAAACTGAGATATCTCAATAATAGTATAATTGATATAGATGTTATTGAAGATACTGCATTTTTACTCTTTAATAAAGCTGAAAAAGAAATTGAAACGCCAAAAAACATGCAGCAACTGCAAGGTTTCTATCCTGAATTAGAATTACACGTTATAGATTTAAAAAATAAAGAGAATAATTATATTGTAGACTTACCAAATAAGTTTTCATCATTTGGTAAAATAAAAGCTTTAAAAAAGAACGAAATAGCAATAACCTCTGGACCTAATTATAATGAAAACATTTATTTATTTACTCTCAAAATATTGAATAAATGAGAATCTCTGTAATACTATTATTTCTAATAACTACATTTCTTTCGTCATGTACCCTTAACCAAAACGAAAATATAACCTATATAGAAAATAAGCTCAGTCAAATTATAAACGACAAAAACAATGTTATAATTATTATTTCAGATGATGCTTGTAATACATGCTATGAAAACTTTTTTTCTGATATGAATAATAGAAGTTTAGCTGAGACAAAAATTGGATTGGTCTATATTTCAGACTCTGAAAAAAATTTTGATTCACTTAAGAAATTTATCAATAAATCTATAAAAACTAAAAATCACTCTTTTTATAGTATTGAAGATAAAAACATAGAATTAATGAATAAAATCTTACAGGAATCTGAGCCAAAAGACAAATTATCTAAAGGCTTTTATGAAGTCCATCTAAATAGTAATGAGGATCACATAGAAAAGATTTCCATTTTGAATTATTAAAAATTTTTAAACAAAAAGCCTTATCATAATCAACTTATGACAAGGCTTTCCTTTTTCACATCTCTTTCCCCAATAAACTAATAGTAAGCATAGCAAGAATCGAACTCGCATCTTCAGGGTCGTAACCTAACGTTTTATCCGTTAAACTATATGCTTAAATATTATACTACTTTATCAGCACATGATGAACTCGCAAAAGCATGAGGCTTAGCTTTAAATTCAAATCCCATCCCTAAAATATATCCCATAGCATCTTTTAAAGCAACATTTGATTGAAACTTGACATCTGTATTAATGTCTGCGTGTACTTCCAAACTCACATTATGTTTATCTAGAATATTGCAAATTGCATATGCAACTTCTACCGACATTGTTACTTCCTTTAGCATCCGTTCTTTAATACCAATTTGCTTAGTTCCTTTTAAATTTTTTATAAACATAAAACCTCCTTTTCCTTCTCTCAATACAACAACTGCTGTTGCATATTCAATGTGAGATTTATAAGCTTGTGAATCTGATCCCACACATACTTTAAGTTTATATCCTTCACTTAATTCTCTTACAATCGCTTTTTCTACAATTTCTGTAATTGGCTCTTGAAAAATTTTACCACTAAAATTTCTCCAATTCTGATTAACAATTTTCATTTTTTCTTCTCTTAAAATTCTCTTTTTCTTGTGGAACAAATAGTCCCGAAATCTCGGGAGAACCTATATCTTCGGTGCTTCAAACCGACGCATTGACCAACTTTGCTATTGTTCCGTTTTTGGGTGATTTCGGGGCTCGAACCCTATTCTTCTCATCCACAATGAGACGTTTTACCAGTTAAACTAAAACCACCATTTGTAAACCCGATAGGATTCGAACCTATACAACAAGAATCAAAATCTTGTATGCTAACCTTTACATCACAGGTTTATTAGTACAGGAAGAGAGATTCGAACTCTCAATATTCTGATTCTAAATCAGACGCGTATGCCATTTCCGCCATTCCTGCTTTTGTTGAGGCATTGGGATTCGAACCCAAGACTCCTGTGTTAAAAGCACAGTACTCTGCCAACTGAGTTATACCTCATTTTAAATGACTTGGGAATTTTCTTTTTCTTTATTAGCCATAATAATTTATCAATCATCCCAAGTCATTAAACACACTCTCCTTTCTAAAATTTGTCTGGGAAGCAGGACTCGAACCTACAACCTCCTGCATCCAAAGCAGGTAAACAACCAATCGTTATCTTCCCAGTATTGCGGTTCATACGAGAATCGAACTCGTATCTCCCGAGAGACAGTCGGGAAGGTTAGCCATTAACCACAATGAACCATTTGTACTCCACCTTTGATTACTCATCCTTAAGTATTTTATCTTGAAATCGTGAATACTTCGTATTTCGAACCAAGACTTAACACGGCTTAAACTGAACTTCATTTCTGCTTTCGAAAGATTATCTTTCTCACCAATCTCTGCCAGTTGGGCTAGTGGAGCTTTTTGTACATCTACTAAGATTCGAACTTAGACTTAGAGATTAGAAGACTCTAGTGCTATCCATTACACTATAGATGTATTTTGCGGAGAATAAAGGAATCGAACCTTCACCATTATTACATGGACTTAATTAGCAGTTAAGCGTAACAAACCAATATTTACCTATTCTCCAATTTTGTGGAAGTGATAGGATTCGAACCTACACGCTTATTCAAGACCAGATTTACAATCTGGCGAGCCAACCAATTGCTCAACACTTCCTATTGTCAATGAACTTTGAAACAAGGATGAGATTGTCATACGATCTCATTAAGTTTCAATTTGGATTTCCATAATTTTCAAATCAATTTGAAATTATTTCAATCATTGAAACAAGGATGAGATTCGAACTCATAAAAAACGGAGTTGCAGTCCGCTGCCTTAACCTTTCAGCCACCTTGTTATGTTGCGGAAGAAGTGGTCCCGAAATTTCGGGAGAACCCACACGAGTCGTTAACTCCGAACGGTTTTAACTCGAATAATTCTAGTTTCTTATGGACTCGTTGAATTCGTAAACTCATTTCAAAACCGTGGCCACCACCAATTGGCTTGCTCTTCCTTAATTCTATTTCATAAAAAAAGCATCTCTTTTTAAGGAGACGCTTTTAATTTTATATGTATAAACTTATTATTAGTTTATATCATCGTAATATATCTCCTTTAATAAAATGAATAGTCTATCTCCACATAACTGAAGACCAAATCCCGGATCACTATATCGGAACTGATTTGTTATACTATGTTTTGAATATTGTTTCATTTTATATTGTTTTTATAAGTGTCTTTTTTTATTTCGTTTTGACGTTGCAAATATGGAATGTATTTTTCAATTATACAAGAAAAAATTTATTTTATTTATCTGATTATCAATTGATTATATTAAATAAAGACAGTAGATTTCCTGTCCGTTTTTCAACGGATTCTAAACATTTTTACAAAGGCCTGTCTCTCAATTGTTTTCAGTTTTTATCGCTTTATGTTATTTCTACTAGTTGAGCATTTTCTTTCTTAATTTTTTTTCATAAAAAAAGCGTCCAATTCAATTGGACGCTTTCATTTCTATATATTTCTTTTCTAAATTTTATAAATCATACTTAAATATTGAATACACAGCATCCTTTTCGCCAAATTCTCGGGCGAAAATCATAAGAACAAAGTCCTAATTGTTTGCTATGTATTGCTGTTATATTCATTTTCAGTTACAAAACTAAGTTTTTTTTTCGATTTGCATAGTCTTTTCATCTTTTGATAGTATCTATAAAGTATTCAAATCCTTTTCTGTAACAAAAATCAAACTGACATACGCATTCTTTTTGCATATAAGAAGTAAAATGTGAACTAAGATCAATTATGTACTTTTAATAGTTAAACATTTTTTTAGTATCTTACTGATATCCAAAACAAAAAGAAATCAGAGTATTTTTAAACGCTTCAGATTGCATTTCTTTTACTTTAACCCACATTGAAATATGACAAAAAGAATACGTTTTATATTACTCTTCTTCGGAATATTCATTTTAGTAAATCAAAATTCTTTTGCTCAGCAAGAACTAACCTCTTCTGAGAAATTTCATAAAACCTCTGGAGATGTTTTGGTTGGATTGCTTCCTGCCTTGTCATTAACTTCAACTTTTATATGGAAAGATGGACAAAAAGGAACTTGGCAGTTTTCAAAATCGTTAGTAAGTACAATTGCTATAACCTGGGGATTGAAACTATTGATAGATAAAGAACGTCCTAACGGAGAAAGTTTAAATAGCTTTCCATCAGGACATACATCTGTTTCTTTTGCTAGTGCCGCTTTTATTCAAAAAAGATATGGTTGGAAATATGGTGTTCCTGCTTATGTACTTGCAGGATATGTTGGATTTTCTAGAATTGAAGCCAACAAACATGATGAGTGGGATGTTTTAGCTGGAGCAATTATCGGAACAGGAATGAGTTACTTGTTCACAAAACCTTTTGACAAAGAAAATAATATTAATATTTCTTCTGGTTTTATGGATGACACACCTACATTGAAAGTTACTTATACTTTTTAAGGAACATTCATTATTTAACATATCAAATTAATTAAAAACCATAAAATACTTCTATTCAATTCAATTAAAAGATATATATTGATTCTTTTTTGATCTTACATCTAAAATGGAAAGTGTATTAATTAATTCGAATACTCATAACAAATCATCCTTTTACAGGTTTTTTGAAGTTCTAACGGCATCAGTATTACTTTTATTAGCTTCTCCATTATTCATAATAGGATGTATGTTAAGTTTAATTGACTTAAAAGAGAATCCCATTTATTCTCAAATCCGAGTTGGAAAACATAATCGACTTTTTCTTATATATAAAATTAAAACCATAGCTGATAACTCAAAGGACAAAATCACACTAATTGGTAGAATTCTAAGAAAAAGTAAAATAGATGAAATCCCTCAACTCTTTAATGTAATTAAAGGTGATATGCGTATTATTGGTCCAAGACCAGAACAACCACAATATGTTGACGAATTTTTAAAAATAAATCCTAATTTTTCTTTAAGACACGAAATTAAACCTGGAATTACAGGATGGGCGCAAGTTTGTTTACCAAAAGCTAAACCAAAAGATAATTTAGATAAATTAAAATACGACTTGTATTACGTTAATCATAGATCAATAAAATTTGATGCGATTATTATTTTAAAAACAATAAAAATTATAGTAACGCTAAACAGTAATTAATAAGTAATAAAAAGTGAAAACCATTTAAATTTATTTAAAACTAAACAAATGAAGGTAATATTCCTAGATAGGGATGGCGTTATAAATGAGGACAGTGGTTATGTTCATAAAAAAGAAGATTTTGTTTTTATTCAAGGAATTTTTGATAGTTGTAGAAGTTTAATAAGTAAAGGCTTTGAGCTTATTATAATTACTAATCAAAGTGGGATTGGAAGAGGATATTATACTGTTGAGGATTTTTTGATACTAAATGACTGGATGTTAAATGAATTTGAGAAAGCAAATGTTAATATTTGTGATGTATTTTTCTGTCCACATACCCCACAAGATAATTGCAATTGTAGAAAACCCAAAACTGGAATGTTAGACAAAGCTGACCTAAAATATAATATTGATAAAAGTAATTCTTGGGTTATTGGCGACAAAGAAACCGATATTGAAGCAGGTATTAATTTTGGAATTAACAATACTATATTAATTAATCGTAATGAAAATATTCAGATCGAAAGTTATAATGCTAAATTTATAATTCCTTCTATAAAGGATATAAATAAGATTTCTGAATTAAGAGTTGAAAACTAAAACATGTACGAAAACTTTAACAATAAAACCGTTCTTATTACTGGGGGTGCTGGATTCATAGGTTCGAATCTTGCCTTTTTTTTACAAGAAAATTTTCCCAATTGTAAGATAATTATTTTTGATTCGTTTAGAAATAATGAAACTTTTGAGAATAATAATTTGAAAAGCTTCGGACACTACAAAAACCTAATTGGATTCACTGGAAATATTATATGTGGTGATATTTCAAACCAAACTGACCTAAAAAAGTTAAATGACTATCATTTTGATTATATTTTTCATTTAGCCGCTATTTCTGACACAAGAGTTGATAATCAAGAACTAATTATGAAAACTAATATTAATAGTTTTTATGATATTTTACGTCTTGCAGAAATTAATAAGGCAAAGGTTGTTTATGCAAGTTCAGGAGCAACCTATGGAAATTCTACAGCTCCGCAAAAAATAGGAGATGAAAACCCAAATACTCCTTATGGGTTTTCAAAATATGCTATGGATCAAATTGCCTCAAACTTTGCGAAATCCAGTAATAATATTCAAATAATTGGACTGAAATATTTCAATGTCTATGGGGAAGGAGAATTCTTTAAAAACAAAACCTCTTCAATGATTCTGCAATTAGGTCATCAAATTTTATCCAACAAATCTCCAAGACTGTTTTATGACTCTGATAAAATAATGAGAGATTTTGTTTATATAAAAGATGTCGTACATGCTAGTATTTTAGCATGTAATTCATCAAAAAGTGGAGTTTATAATATTGGAACTGGTATTAGCCGAAGTTTCTTAGATATTGTAACTATCTTACAAAATGAATTGGCAACAAACTTAACAGTAGACTATTTTGATAATCCTTATAAGAATTATCAAATGAACACACAGGCAGATATTAGTTTGAGTTTAGAGTATTTGAATTACGTACCTAAATATAGCCTAGAAGAAGGAATTAAACAGTATATTCCTTACATTAAAAAATCATTTAATTGGAATCACAAATAATGAAGAAAATCTTAGTAATAGGAGATATTATTATAGATAACTACCTTATAGGTTCTACAGAAAGAATATCACCTGAAGCTCCAGTTCCAGTTGTAAAAATTAATAATGATATTACTAATATTGGTGGTTCTGGAAATGTAGTTAATAATCTTTTAGCTTTCGGTGCACAGGCTGATATTTTAAGTGTTATTGGAGACGACGAAACTTTTAATGAAGTTGAATCTTTATTTAAAAAGAATCATATCAGCTCAAAATTTTTAGTAGTTGAAAAAGGAAGAGTACTAACTAAAAAGACTAGAATTCTTGCTTCTAACCAACAAATTGTTCGTTACGATAAAGAGGATAGTAAAGAGATTACAAAAGAAACATCGGAAGGTGTTTTCAACATTTATAAAAATATTATTGCGAACTACGATATTATCATATTATCTGATTACAACAAAGGACTACTAACAAAAGAGTTAACATTAAAAATCATAAACCTAGCTAATGATAAGAATATAAAAATTCTTGTAGATCCTAAAGGTTCGGATTATTCAAAGTATAATGGAGCTTATCTACTAACTCCTAATAAAAAGGAAGCCAGTAATATCATAAATTTCGATATTAATAAAGATACATTAGAAAATGCTATTTCTGTTTTAAAATCCAACTATAATCTTACCAAATCAGTTATTACACTTGGTAAAGATGGTATCGCACTTTTTGATGATCATTTAAAAATTTTCCCAACAAAAGGAAAAGAAGTTTACGATGTAACAGGAGCGGGTGATACCGTAATTGCTGCTATTGCCTACAAGCTCGCTAAAAACCAAACAATTGAAGAAGCTATTGAATTTGCAAACTTAGCAGCTGGGGTTGTGGTAGGTAAAATAGGTGTTGCCACAGCATCTTTGAGTGAAATTAGTGCTCTTGAACAAAACATAAAGAATAAGGAAAATTTAAAATTAACTCTGAAAAAACTAAAACAAGAAAATAAAAAAATAGTTTTTACCAATGGATGTTTTGATATTTTACATTTGGGACATGTAAAATATTTAGAGCAAGCAAAGAAAATGGGTGATGTACTAATTATCGGAGTCAACTCTGATAGTTCCGTTAAAATACTAAAAGGAGAAAATAGGCCAATAAACTCAGAATTCGATCGAGCTTATTTATTAAACTCATTAAAATGTGTTGATTATACTATTGTTTTTAAAGAAGAAACTCCCTACGAACTCATAAAATTAATACAACCCGATATTTTAGTGAAAGGTGGTGATTACAAAATTGAAAATATTGTTGGAAACGACATTGCTAAATCTACAGTTGTTATAGATTATATTGAAGGGAAAAGTACTACTAACATAATAAACACAATAAAACAATAATGTTAGAAAACTTAGAGGAGCATATTAAAGTATTAAGAGAAACCGTAAAAGTTTATGAGGAAGATATTGCTCATATAGCTAATGAATGTAGCAGACGATTAAAAAATGGTGGGAAAATATATTTAATGGGAAATGGTGGTAGCGCTGCTGATGCTCAGCATATGGCTGCTGAACTTGTTGGATGTTTCAACAAAAAAAACAGAAAAGCTTTACCTGCTATTGCATTAACTACCGATACATCTGTAATTACTTCTGTAAGTAACGACTTCACTTACGATTATGTTTTTTCTAGACAAATTGAAGCCTTCGTTACTGAAAAAGATATTGTTATTGCAATTAGTACAAGTGGAAATAGCAAAAATATTGTAAATGCACTTATACAGGCGAAAAAAAAGAATTCATATACAGTTGGATTAAGCGGTAATAATGGAGGAGAAATGAACACTTATTGTAATAAAAACATTATTGTAAATTCTACAAAAACTCCAATTATCCAGGAAGTACATTTATTTATAGAACATAGTATTTGTAATATTATTGATAATCAATTTTAGAAAATGAGTCAAATCAAGAAAATCATTATTAAAAGCTACTTTAAAGTAATTAAATCTGGATCACCGGCATTTATAATGGGACACATGAGATCTGGAAGTTCTTTGTTAGAACATATTCTATCTAGTAATTCTTCAATAATTGGCTCAGGAGAACAAGCTCGTATTTATGAATCTTCGTACGATTTTCAAAAATCAGAGTTTTTTGCAAGAGTAAACAATAAAACATTTCTAAGTAATTTCCCTTATTTTACAGATCAAGTATTACATCACCATCTTACTCCAAATCTAGACTTTCTAAAAAATACTAATGGGAAATATCTATTCCTAATAAGAGATCCACACGAAACGCTTTCTAGTATGAAAAAACTTAAAAAAGCCTACAATGGAGTTTCTGAATATTTTGACTACGTTACTTATTATCAGGATAGAATTAAATATCTAATTAACTTTAGTAAAAAACTAGAATCACATCAACAAATATTCGTCACATATGAAGATATTGTTACCAATACAGACGAAACACTAGTTAGATTAAGTGAATTTTTAAAACTAAAGGAACCTTTAACTCCTTTTTACAAGCTCAAAAAAACTACTGGAATCCTAGGGGATAGATCAGAGAACATAAAAAAACAATCGATACAAAAAACTAAAAAAGAATTAGTTGAATTAGATAATCAAACTAAAGAAGACTTGTACGAATCATATAATGCTGCAATAGCTTATTTCAGAAAACTGTAGTTTTATGGTTTTAAACGATTATCTACTACTCCAATCTTATTCCTTTTGATTTTTCCTCACTTGGTTTTTCAATAAACTTCCAGAAAATACTAGCAATTAAAACGATTATTATAATCGTACAATTTATTCCTATAAATCTTAGTAAATCGGAATACAACCATGACTCTAAGCTACTCAAAATAATAGTACCGAGTAAAGTATGTAAGAGATAATAAGAGTAAGAAATTTTCCCCAAAAACATTCCAACCCTAATTTTTAAATCTGGTAAGAAATGAACTATTCCCAAAATTAATATACCAATAACAAAATCTAGAAAACTTAATTCTGTACATATTATAAAGCCACATAAAACTAATAGAATGATGCTTTCTATTAAAGAATACTTTTTATTTACATAAAGTACATAAAAAATACCCAGCCCAAAAAATGCCGACCAATGCAAGAACAAATCTGTCCCTGAATATGTTAAAGGTAAAAACACAACAATCAAGTTAAAGATCCAGTTTAATTTTTTTCTTTTTGACAATGCCATTGGAAATAATAGTGCTAAAAACAAATAATATTGAAACTCAATAGATAGGGTCCAAAAAATTGGAATTATCCATTCTGAATCTTTTGAAAAGGGAACTAAATAACCTATATGTAATACAATTTCCTTTAGCGAAGGTAAAACACTATCATCACTGTTAAAACCGAATAAAAATCTGCTATAATAATAAAAAACACTCAAAACTAAAACTATCAAATAAGGTGGTTCTATTCTAAGTATCCTTTTAAACAGATACTTCCAAAATTGGTTGAGTTTATAATTATATTTTATTAAAGAAAGAGGAATAACGACCCCCGAGATTAAGAAGAAAATATGAATACCTTTTCGTCCAAAACTAAATAAATTCGTAAGCAACTCATTATCAAATCTAATTAATCCATTATATCCAAAATGATAAAATGATATAACAATAATTGATAACCCTCTTAATGAATGAATAATGACAATCTGCTTAAATTTTTCATTTAACTTCTTGCTACCCATATACACATTTAGTTCTAAAAGTTTAAAAAGATATTAATGATTTACTAAATCTTTCATTTTCACACAAACATCTTCTACCTTTATCTGTTCCATGCACAATATTTCATCATGAATACATTCGCGTAGCATACAATTACCACATTCCAAATTTGAAGAATCAAAAAAGTAAGTATGTGCTCCTATTGGAGCCGAATTGTCACTTCTTGTTGAACCTAACATTGTTACTGTAGGAATATGAGATAACCAAGAAAAATGCCCTAGGCCAGAATCTTCAGTTAAAGTTAAATCACACATAAGAACAATACTATATGCCTGAGATACATTTGTTTTACCAACTAAATTAATAACTCTTTCCCCTCCTTTTCTTTTTATTTCTTCTGCTTTACCTTTTATTCTATCAATACCTAAAATTACAAATTGAGTATTTGGATTATTTTCAGACCACTTATCAATTAATGCAACATAGTTATTAATTGACCAATTCCTTGTTACAAATGCACCTGCTGGGTTTAATAATACAAGCTTGTTATTATTTTTCCATCCATTGTCTAACAGCAATTGATTCATCTTTGGATCCTTAGGGAAATCTTTTGCAAATGAAAAATCCATTTGTGATTTTCCAAGTTCCAATCTTTCAATTGCTTCTTTAAATCTTTCAGAAGCAAGTTTTGGTGAAAATCGTTCTAGCTCCGTGAAAGCCTTTGGAAAAAAAGTCTTACGAATAAATCTGGAGTAATGATTTCTTTGTAAATCTATAACAATATCATATCTTTTAAATAGTAGTTTGAGCCGAACCTTTACAAAAGATAAAATTCTTGTCAATTTTGACTCTGATCTTTTTACAGTGTAAACATCTCTAAACATTTTCATCTTGAAAGGTAGATCAGAATATTGTTTTCTTACTATTAAATCGAATGAAGCTTCAGGATATCTTGACTTTAAATCTGAAATATAAGGAAAGGTAAAGAACACATCACCCAAGGCTTGATATCTTATTACAAGAATTTTCTTAGGCTTTTTTTTGCTTTTCCAAGGTTTACTAAAAAGTGATTCCTTACTATCCATTGAATATCGCTCTTAACATTATCTATTAAATATCAAATATAGCAAAGCAAATTAGTGTAAGATAAAGTATTCTTCAAATTTAAAGCTGGAATAATATTTCTTAATATCATTTACAAGATTCTCAATTGGGAACTTTATAAACTTAGTAGTTTGTTTGATTTTAATTCTCTCAAAATATCCAATCGAAATTATTGATTTAACCTGTTCCAAAACACTCTCATCCAAAAGAACAATTTCTCCAGACTTTATAATCAATAAAATATCATCTGAATTTTGGCCTAAAAAAGAGCTAATCACGTGATTCTCTTTTTTTCTTGAAACAACTATATCTGCTATTTTGTTATCCTCTATTTTTCCTTTTTCATTTAGCCCGAATACTTTACATGGAACTTCAGTTAAACTATTGTACAATTCAACTTCAGATAGTGCTCCCGATTCTTTCGCTTGGTTAATATGTTTCCATAAATCCCAATCCGAACTAACTGTTGAATCAGTACCAAACATAATTGGAAGACTTTTCTTTAATTCTTTAATTTTCGCAGTTTTACCATATAAATAAATATTAGAATTAGGGCACCAAATAAGTCCACCAAATCTCTTAGCTTCTTTCTCTTTCAATGATATCCCATGAACTACAACTGTTTTCTTAGGGAACATATCATATCTCAATAATTCGAAGGATTCTTCACACATTTCTTCGTTAGTTCCTTCTGCTAAATGAATGATTTTTTTATTCCGAGATGGCAATAGTACTTTCAATTTCCATCTATTATCAAACCGTAAAGAATGAATTATTCTTGGTTTAACATGAACATCAATCACTTTACTATTCAAATTCTCACTCCATTTATCATGTTGTAAAACAGTAGTAAAGCCATGAATAATATTTTTAAGGATTCCCCATTTACATCTTAACTCAAATGGAATATTTGTGATTTCTTTTTTTTGATTATCAAAATCATCTTCCGCCCACTCTACATAATCATTATAAACTCTCTTTTTAAAAATTGAATGTGTATTCAAAGCCAAATGATCATGAGAATTTATTAATCCGGGATATGCGATTACATCTTCAGGGAACTTAATACTAATCGCATTGTCAACCGAATTACAGTTACTTGAATCAACTTTAACAACCTTATCATTAACTATTAAAAGATCACCAATTGATTCATGATGAACTCCTCCGCAAATATGTACATTCTTTAAAATCATTAAGAATTTGTAACGAATTGAGTTTTTAAGCTTTTTCTAATTTTATGGTCGAAGGATACTTTTTGTGTTTATTTGGTTTATCCTCTAAATAAAGTTCATTATACCACTTTGTAAAATATCCTCCATATTCACCAGACAATTCTTTAATTTGGTAATAATTAACTTCTTTTAGATATTCCAATACTTCTTTCGGACAATCTATTTTATTTCTACTTATTGAAGTAATCTGATTTAAATTTAAGTGACTAATATCAATAGAATTTTCTCCACATATATGATTTATGACATCTTTTATTAAATCCTCAGGAGAATTTTTAATTGCATCATAAAAACCTATTAAAATTTGTTCTTCTTCAAAAACTTCTAGATAATTCTTAATTGTTCTTAAATAGTTAGATCGCAAGACTTGTTCATCTGTTTTCATAAACTCAATGATTTCTATACTATTGATATTATTCACATCAACTCTAAATTTTTCATTAATATCAGATCTATAATGAGACCATGCTCTTTCAATAGGATTTCTTAACATTAGAACCAATTTAACCCCTGGCAATAATTTATGCATTTCTTTAATATCCTCTACATTCAATATGGAGTAACTAGGTGTTATTTCTCCTTTATATCCTTCTAAATTATTAAACAAAGATAGATACCAATTATCGTTATACTCTCTAGCAAAATTCCATTTAAAAACGAATTTTGCCTTATGTATTTTGCCTTGTAAGATAGATTTCAAAATACTTCCTAAAGCCTTTATAACATGTTTCGGATTTGAAATTCGTTTTATAAAAGATTTTTTAGTTGGTGATGGATATTGAGAATCACGATCGAAATAATGGATTTCCTTCACCTGTGGCAAACTAAACTCTTTTATTTCTTGCAAATTCTTGTAAAGCCACGAAGTCCCAGATTTTTGAGCTCCAATACATAAAAAATCAATTTTCATTTCCATAAGTGGAATCAGCTTATTTATCATTATTTTAGGATTTTCAATTTAGGATTAAAAATCTCCATATGGAAATCTTTCGTTGTTCTTTATAAAATCATCAATCAATGTTGAGGAAAATATATCACTCTTTATTCACTAAAAAACTACGTGCATCAGAAGCTTATAATATCTTATCAAAAAAATATGATGACGAACTGAACAACGATAATATTGCTGTTTTTTATAATTCAATACTACTTAAAAAAGTATTTAAAAGTGTAAATCTTCAACAGAAAACAATTCTAGATATTGGAGCGGGAACAGGAACAAACTATTTAGATTTAATGCAATATGAACCTTCAAAATATATTGCCTGTGATGTATCTGAAGGAATGTTAAATATATTTAGTCAGAAACATCCCGAAGTTGAAAAATTTGTAATTAATAATGAAAAATTGCCTTTCATGGAGGATAATAGTGCTGATGCAATTCTTTCCTCGCTAATGATTGGATACGTAAAAGATTTACATAAAACTTTTTCAGAATGGGATCGTGTAATTAAACCCAACGGTCATATTATAATTTCATTTTTAAGTCCAAGTTTATCTGGAAAGAAAAGTTCAAGAAGTTTCAAAGATGAAAACAACAAAACAATATTTATTGAAAACTACAAACACGACACGGAAAAAATGCTGGAAATTTTCTCACTTTTTAATTTGGAAGTTTTAAACTTTTTAAATGAAAAAGTAGATAAAAAAAGTATTGAAATATTTAAAAGAATAAAAAAGGAACAACTATTCAATGAGTTTCAAGAAAAAGAAATAATTTGTGGTTATGTTTTAAAGAAAAGAAATAACTAATACAATAATGATTAAATACATTTTCTGTATAAACACAGGTAGATCCGGCTCGAATTATTTAGCTGGTATATTGAATGAAGTTGAAGGAATTGCCTCTTACCATGAGCCTTTTCCTATAATGAATGATCAACCAATGGTTTCTTTTTTAAGAGGAAATGCATCTAAAATGAAAGAAGATATTCCTCTAAAATTAAAAACAATAGAAAATGCTTTAGGCAACCAAAGGTGTTATGTTGAGACTAATCACTCTTTTATAAAAGGATTTGGTTGGTTATTACCCAAGCACATTCCTCATGAAGAAATTGGAATTATATATTTAAAAAGGAAAAAAGAAGAAATTGTTAACAGCTTTTATCGAGTTAATTGCACACCTCTTATTCATAACGGATTAATTTGGCTGATAAATCCGTTAATGAAAAACCCTGTTCATAAAGTTCCCTTTTATGACAAGATAAAATATCGATTATTCTACTTATACATTAGAATTTTAAAAAGTAGATTCAACCCTTTTCAAGTAAAAAGGGTAAAAAAACCGGGCTTTATAAAAAGGTTTGAATTTAAATATTTAAACTGGTATGTTGATGAAACTTATGCGCAAGGAGAACGTTTTAAAAAAGAATTCCCAAAAATTAAGATAATTGAAACTAACATAGAAAAGTTAAATGACGCATCTGAGTTTGAAAAAATATTTAATCATTTTGATATTCCTTTTTCACCAAAACCTACATTTTTTGAAAAACTAAATAAAAAAACAAACTTGAGGATAATTAGCTAAACGCTAATCAAAAAAGGATTTATAAATAGTATTTACAGTATCTTCCATCTTGAATCTTTCAATTCTAACAGGGACAAATGGATTGCTTAAATGCTCTTTGATTTTACTTACTAGTTCATCCGTTTGTTTACTAAAGAAAAAGTTTTCTTTCATTTTCTCATTCTCTTCCACTTCAATTGTACTGACAACTTTACAACCGAGATATAAAGCTTCTTGTAATACTAAACCAGCACCTTCTGCTTTTGATGTATGCAAAAAGACTTTAGATTTATTCATATTATCAAATACTTCACCTAATGAAAGTCTTCCTGTGAAAGTTACATTATTTTCTAACTTGTACTCTTTTACTTTCTTGTCAAGTAATGGCCTTTGACCTGCATCATTTCCACAAATAACTGCGTTTATTTCTGGATAAAATTCTTTTAATAGAATTATTACATCCAAAAAATGATCGAAGTTTTTTATAAAACCAAGATTTCCTACACCAATAATATCAATAGGTCTTTCGTCTTTATTTAATTCGGGGATTTTCTTTCTATCAAATGCTACATTAGCAATTTTATCAATTAATAACCCATGGTTTTCATAGAAAATATCACGTTGTTGTTTAGACAACATTATTAACTTCTCAGGTGAAATTCGCAACAATGGAATATACTTATTACTCTTTTGAACATCTTGACCATGTAACCAAACTCTTAATTTTATCCCTAAAATTTTATTCAATAACACACCGACTAAAGAGGCTTCTCGATACCAAAAACATAAAACACCATCATAGTTATTTTTCTTATGCAATCGAACGCCATTGTAAACAGCTTTTAAGATAAATGGAATTTGTCTTAATGGGGAAAGAAATTTACTACCAATAGCGTGAACATTTACATTACCTATTTTATATTCTACCTTTTCAAACGGATAAGCAATACTAATAACATCAACTACAACATCTGTTTGCTCTGGAAACGCATAAGTAAACTGAGCTATAAAAGGAACTACATAATCTTCCTCCAATTTTCTGGGAAAAATTGGTGTTATAAAAAGTAATCTTTTACTCATGTTTAATGTTTAACTTTTGGTTTTTCAAAACATATCTTTTGTTAGCGTAATCGTTTATTGTATTGTTATGAGAAACTGCAACAATCGTTACTTCTTTTGAATCTGTAAGTGATTTTAAAAAGTTAAAAACCCTTTTCTCCAACCTATCGTCTAGTTGATTGGTTGATTCATCCAACAAAAGAATTTCCGGCTTAAAGTATAAAGCTCTTGCTAATGCAATTCGTTGTTTTTGTCCACCTGATAACGTCTTACTTTCTATAAGTAATTCAGAATTTAGTCCGTCAGGTAATGAAGCTAACCAATCTTCTAGATCCAACTCTTTGATCAGCTTATTTACATATTCAAGGTTTAGGGCTTCATTATTTAGCATGGTGATATTGTCTAAAACACTTCCCTGAAATAAAAATGGTTGTTGAGAAACATATCCTATAAAATTAAATATATTCTCATCTGAATATATATTTAAACCATCGAGTTCAATGGTACCTTTAATTGGTTTCAACAAACCTGCCATCACTTGAAGCAAAGTACTTTTACCTTCACCTGATTTACCAGAAATTGTAATAAAATCTCCCTTTTGAACAGTAAAATTTAATTCAGAAGCAAGCACATTTTTTCCATGGCTAAAACTAATATTATTAAGTTTTAGATTTGATTCGAATTTTAATGGATTTGTTTTTGTTTTTTCAGTAAACCTATAGTTACTCAATAAATCAACGCAACTTTTGTTTGATTTTATACTAACATAAGCATTTAATACTTTATTGAAAGATGGTAAAATTTTAATACTAATTCCAGCAAAAAAAGAAAGTAGTACAGAGATATTTACAGCTTCACTACTAAACATAAAAAATATAATTACCACTGATAATCCAGTAACTATTAAAATTTCAAAATAGCGAGAATTGGTTTGTTTAAATGTAGTTTGTAGTGCCAACTGTTCGTTATGTTGAATATTTGATGCCTCATATACATTTTGAAAATTCATTTCTGTTCTAGTTGATTTTATTTCAATAAAACCTTGAAGAATATTTGTTATGTTTTTTACATTCTTTTCATACAGCTTTACTATAACTTTACTAAAATAGTTAAGCTTTCTTCTCTTTAACCACAATAAAACTACTACGAAGAAAAACAAAAAAAGCGAAGCTAATAAGGTAATTTTAGGTTTATATACCGCAGAAATTACAATAATAACTACAAGAATAATTAACTCCGAGAAAATAGTATAATACGAATTTAATATGTTGGTAGAGAATACTACTGGCAGTTGAAAAACATCTCTAAAAAAAGAACTTTTATCTGTTTTATTATAATTAGAAAAATTATCATAGATAAATTTCTTCATTAAGTTTCTAGAGATTTCCGAAGAAATACTATAAATAAACCTCGCTTGTTTCTTTATGATTAAGGTTTGAACTAAATTTTTTATAATGTAAAAACTTATTAAACTTAAGAGCAAAACTATTGTTAATACATTATTCAGTTCTACATCAAAATATTCTAAAAAAACTGTTTTGACTCTCTCTTTATCTAATAAAATCAGAATTACAGGAATCAATAATGCAAGAGATAAAAAATCTAAAACTGTATTCACAAACGAATAAGAGAAAAAGCCAGGTAATTTTTTTCTTTTCGAAGTTGGAATTAGGTGATATGCTTTTAATAAAGTCTTTGTCATTACTAATTATAAATGCTTTTGTTCGCTAGAATTCTAGTTAATAATTTAATGTTGTAACCAAGCATTTTAAATTTTCCATTGAATAAAAAAAGCATTGAATTACCAAATATAGACCAAACAAAAAAAGCTAAATTACCAATGCCAAATCTTTTAAATTTTAATAAAATATAATGCAATGCCGACACTCTATAATAATATGCCTCTTCGTTTTTCACTCTATTTATAGGTGTTTTATAATGTTTGACCTTTAAAGTGCTTAAAACAGAGACTTCACTATTCATAGACATCAATACATCATAATTGTCTCCAATTCCGTTTTCATAAAAAGCTTCATCATAAGGCGATTTTTTAATTATTTCCGATCGAATTACGGCACACATTAAACTATATATAGGTGTTCTAAAAATTGGCAAATCATAATTAATCATTATTGGCCAACCAGACTTAGCTATTCGATTTCCCTTACCTAAATAAAACTTTACGAATTTTTGAACCAGTTTATTACTTGAAAAATCCTTCATTTTTAATTCCGTCCAAATAGACAATCCAAAAACATGATATACCAGAAGTTTAAAGAAAGAAATTCTCGTTTCCGAATATTTCCATTCCTCGTTTCTTTTTTCAACCACTAAACCACTTACAATATTTACATCCTTATTTTCATTCAAATACTTAATAAGTGATTCGATATAATTTTCTGGAAGTTCCATATCATCATCGCAAAGAAGTATAAATTCTGATTTACTTTTTTCAATACCTATATTTCTTTGTAAGCATACAGATGGCTTTGAATGTATTACGAACAAACGAGAAGAATTGTAGCTACCATTTAGATCTTCTTCAAAAATATTATTATCACTGGAATCAACAACAATTACTTCTTTAGCAAGTACTGATTGATTATTTAAAGAAACTAATGTTCTTTTTAAAGATTCTAATCTATTTCTAGTGGGTATAACAACCGTAACATTGCTAAGAAGATCGCTCATTAACTATTATTTATAAATTCGCATTCCAACTTGAGCTAAAATGGATCTTATTTTTGTTTTACCGTAAGAAACAACAGTATTTTTTCTTGAACTATTTACTTCATTTACTACATAACGAACCGCATAATCATAAAACTTTCTACTGTAGGTTCGTTTGAAATCAATATCTCTATCTGTTGAAGTTTGCCATTCTGGTTTTTGTGTAATTTTAGTTTCAACCTCATTATACAATGAAGTACCTTTTATTGGGTAAGCGATTGTTATTGTGAAATGCGTTGGATTCGCATCTTTTAAATATTGAACCGTATTATTTATATCTGTCATATCTTCACCAGGATATCCTAACATGATGAATGTTCCTGTTTCAATTCCTAATGCATTTGTTTTTTGAATCGCAGATTTTACGACATTTACATCTACTCTCCTATCCATTGCATCAATAATTTTTTGAGACCCACTTTCTGCACCAATCCATATTCTGTAACAACCTGCTTCTTTTAATAACTCTAAAACCTCATCATTTAATCTTTCTGCTCTTGTAATACATTCAAATGGAATTATCGCATCTTGGGCTATTACCTCTTCATGAAAACTTTTTAACCATTTATGGCTTACCGTGAATACATCATCAACAAACCAAATAGAATCTGGTTGATATTTTGATTTCAATAATTTTAACTCCTCTGCAACCAAATTAGCTGGTCTCCTTCTATAACTTTGACCGTAAACCGCTGTACTACACCACTTACAAGTGTAAGGACAACCACGTTGAGTACTTACAGTCATAGAACTTTGACCATGATACTCCTTCCAGGTTTCTAAATATTTATGAATAGGAATAGCATCACGATTAGGCAATGGTAAATCTTTTAATTCTTTAATTTTTATTCTTGGTGGAGTTTTCTTAACCTTTCCTTCTTCATCTAAAAAAGCAATTCCTTGAATTTCACGATAATCCTTATTTTCAACAATAGCTAAAAACAACTCATGACTAGTTTGCTCTCCTTCACCAATAATCAAAAAATCGGCTCCTGCATTCAAATAATTTTCGCTGTTGTATGTGACATCTGGTCCGCCTAAAACAATAACTGGATTACCATATTTAGGATTCGTTCTTAACTCTTTCATCAACTTAACAACATTAATCTTTGTCATTAAATTTGCATAAATCGCTACGATTTTTGGTTTATTCTCGTGTATGAATGATAGTTGATCTTGATAAGAATAGAACGTAGAGTCGTACACCTCATTTTTAAAATCATTCTTATTCAAATAACCAGAAAGATATAATAAACCTAAAGGAGGGTATGGACGCATAATATTTTGCTCCTTTTCATCTTCAAAAATATAATATGCGTGGGTTAAAACTACACTCATTCTTTCGTTATTTCAATTAAAAAATGGTCTGAATACTTTGCAAAATAAGGACGTTTAATTCCTTTTTCAACAAATTTCAAAACTGACCATAAAATAGATTTAGTCAAAATAGAATTTTCTAAATACGAAGGTGGAACAGAAAAACCAACTGGTAAAATTTCAGTTATTTTAAGTCCCTCAGGCAACATTGATTGAATATCACTAGGATTATAATACCATGTTGGCACTGATTCTCCTTCAACATTTACTAATAGAGAATCAGCCGTACTTCTTCTTTTTGCCTTTTTAAAATTCCCTTTTACATAAAAGTAAATTTGTTCCCACAGACAGTTTTTAGGCATTAAAACCATAATTAATTTTCCTTTTGGTTTTAATACTTCAATACTATCATGGATTACAGATTTTAAATCTTGGTAATTCAAGCAGTTGAGACCTCCAAAATTGGAAAAAATAACATCAAAACCATTTTTAAATCTCTCTTGAGAAATATCTTTACTATTCAATACTTCAAAATGAAGGTTATCAAATGTATTTTTAGATTGAGAAACGGAAACCATTCCTTCAGAAATATCTGTTGCAATAATTTTATGACCTTTTTCCGCGAACGTAATTGCATCTTCTCCTGTTCCACAGTTTAATTCCAATATATCTAGTGTTTTATTTTGATTAAAAATAAGGTCTAAACTACTATATACTTTTTTTCGCTGCTCAACACCAATTTTAGTGTTGGTAAAAGTATTATCATAAGTAGCAGCTGCTATGTCGAAAAAACTATGCATTCGTGTTTTGTAATCTTTTTAATTGCCTAGCTTGAATATTAGATGTAATACTGTAATATGGCAACAAACAAATTAATCGCAACTCACTTTTCTTGAGTGAAAATGGAGATTTTATAATTTTCTTTAAAAAGCTAATTCCTTGACTTTTTCTAAATATTTTATGGGTATATCGTTGTAATTTTTTATAAAACTTCGAGTTAAATGTTCCTTGAAACATCATTGCTAAATCATCAGAATCTGTCCAATTCGCTTTCACTTTTAAATCTTCTTTCACCTTTTCATAAAAAGGTGTTTCGGGTAAAGGATATGAAACAGAAACTCCAATATTATCCGGTAATAAATCCTGTATCATTTTAATCGTAAGATTAATATCTTCCTTGGTTTCATTTAAATATCCGAATTGGATAAAAAATGCAACCTTTACTCCTTTTTGTTTTAATAGTTTCGTGGCTTCTTCAATTTGTGCTATGGTAGTTCCCTTATCCATTGCATCAAGTATTTTTTGCGAACCACTTTCAGCACCAATCCAAACTTCGGTTAATCCACTTTCTGCTAAAGCGTCAATGGTATCTTCCTTTAAAAGTAAATCGGCTCTACTTTGAATATAATATCGAATTTTTAAATCTTGTTCTTTTAATAAGGAATTAAATTCTTGAACCCAATTTGGCTTTAAGCCAAAAATATCATCACACATCCAAAACTTACTTACTCCATAAGTTTCTTTTAAAAACTTAATGTGTTTTACGGTATATTCAGGTGAATGAGAATTGTATCTGTTACCATAAATTGGTTTTGCACACCAATTACATTTAAATGGACAACCTCTAGTTGTTGCCATGTTTAGTGTAAATTCATTTCCTCCTTTTTTCCAAATGCTTTTATAAGCATCCATATTTATCAAATCCCATGCTGGCATCGGGAAATCGTCTAACTGTTTATAAACAATTCTTTTCCCTGTTTTAACGAACTCCCCTTCCTCATTCTTATAAACAACTCCTTTGATATTATATAAATCATCGTTATTTTCAATAGCTGTTACCATTTCCTTTAAAGTAATCTCACCCTCACCTTGGATGATAAAATCCGCTCCTGCATTTAAATACTTCTCAGAATGGTCGGTAGCATCAGAACTACAAACTAACACTTTACAGTTCCTTTTTTTCGCAAGTGCAATCATTTCAAATGCCGCTTCACGCATTGTTGTTAAACACATCTTTGTGAGATAATTAAAACCGTCATCATAAATTGCAAACACATCTGGATTATTATCATCCAAAAATGCTTCAACAGAGTTAATGTTATTTAACAAACATGTGTCAAATAAACTCACGCTATAGCCATTTTCTCTTAATAAAGAAGCTGCATAAATAGTACCTAAAGGTGGAAATGGTGTTTGATTATTCCATTGCTTTTCATCAAACGGATAAAAATATGAATTTGCTAATGCTACTTTAAACATTTTCTGGCTCAAGTTTTATGTAATGTTTTTTTTCAATTTTCTCGTACTTCTCATTTAATAAGTCTAATACTTTCTTTTGAAAATTACTTGGATGATGTTTCGATACATTCTCAGAAGATTTAAACGCTATTTCAAAATCTTCTTTAGATAAATGATTGAATTTATCATTCCACTTTTTAATCGTAATTTTCATGAAAAAGCGTTCCAACTTATTTCCTAAATTCTTATTCAGAACTTTCTCTAAACTACTTGAAAATAAGTTTTTAGAAATATTTTTAGTTTTTTCTGATTCCATTTTAAAGTTTGGATAATAATCATATACCCAATCATTTTTGTTAACAAAATCATGAAACGTGTCTTTTCCGTAAGTAGGTATTAAAGTTGCTATTTCAGTTGCCGTAAACCTATTTTTTTCTTCGATTTCTAAATGACCTGAACTCATAAAATAATTCACACAGAAGTACTTGTTAGAATTTAAAAGAAAGATTTTTTTATACAGAATTAAGAATGTTCGAGCAATCCACAATCTGTTTTTCTTTGTAATGATAAAGAAATCTATATCACTTTTATCTTCAAAATATCCTTTTGATAATGAACCTGAAATACAAACTGAAGTTATATATGGAAATTTAGATATAAACTTAGAAATCTTCCAAGCTTTAGGCATTATCAAATCGGCTTCCTTATTTCCTTTTAAACGTCTTGAAATTAATTCATCATTTTTAGTTTCGGAGTAAAATCCCTCGTTTTCATGAATAACACCTTTTTCTTTTAAAATATTTAATTCTTCAAGTACCTTGCCCTTATCTTTCGTATCTGAAAAATAAAATATTTCGTCAGCAGTCAAAGGATATTTAAATATTGCAAAATATGAAATTACCTTTATTAAGTTGATCATTTATTTAGTTGTAAAAGGGTTCTTTTGTTAACTTCTTCTCTTTCTTTATCAAAAAACCAACCCCATTTATTAAAATATTTAATTGCGTTTTTAATGTGATGAATCAATACTTTAATGCTTCGATATGATTCCTTGTTATAGCCATGATAGACAAAAGTTTCAGAGAAAAAATAGGTTTTTGAAACTTCCCCAATTCTTCTTGTTAAATCTAAATCTTCAAAGTATAAGAAAAAGCGTTCATCAAAACCATTAACTTTTTCTAAAATACTAGTTCTAGCAAACATAAAACACCCTGAAATATAAGGAATTTCTATGTTACGATTGTAACTAAAACTTCTTAACTCATAATTATTGTCGTGTTTGCTAATGATTTTCTTACTAGGTAAAAATCTTCGAATCAATAAATTCTTTGGCTCAGGAATTAATTTACATAAGTATTGTAAATCTCCATTTGGGAACAATACTTTCGGGCTACACATTCCAATTTCAGTATTATTATTCATAAAATTAACCAGTGAACTTAAGGTGCCTTGGTTAAATCTAATATCTGGATTTAATATTACGTGATAATCAGATCCAAGTTGAATTGACTTATTTATAGCAATATTATGTGCGCTGCCATATCCTAAGTTTTTATTATTGAACTTATATTCAACTTTATCAATATTTGAAAAATATTTAGCATTGCTTTCTTCCGAATTATCTATTACAAAAACTCGAATTTTTCCACCGTAAATCAATAAATCATTCAGTAACTCTTGTACTTGATTTATATTGTTATAAATTACTATGGATGCAGTTAAGAAACTCAAGGTTGATTAGATTAAAAAACTAAGTTAATGTGAAGATACCTAAAATAAAAAAACCTCTAACCATATTTTAAAAATATAGTCAAAGGTTTATTAAGTATCTCTTTAGAAACAGTGATTATTTATTCACAGTGAATATGTCTTTCAACTGTTTCACCATATTACCATTTCCAGAAACCGTAATTTCTCCGATTTTGTCAGCAATTTTTTCAACATACTCCATTTCTTTTAACTTGAACAACATTTCATTGTCTTCCATTAATTTAGCTGTATTTAACAAGCTTCTTGTTGAAGCAGTTTCTTCTCTTCTGGTAATAATATTAGCTTGTGCTCTTTTTTGTGCAACTAATACTTGATTCATAATTTCTTTCATGTCTCCAGTTAAAATCACATCTCTAATTCCGCAGTTAATTACCTTCACACCTAATTGACCCGCTTCTTTAGATACTTGATCAAACACAGCAGTTGCAATGTTCTCCTTTTTCTCTAATAACTCATCTAAAGTATAAGTACCAACATAAGTTCTTAATGCTAATTGCATTAATATGTACAATTGCTTATCGAAGTCTTTATTTTCTAAAAGTGCTTTTTCAATATTTGTAACTTTATACTGAGTAAAAAAGTTAATTCTAATATTTGCTTTGTCTTTTGTTAATAACTCTTGACCTGCAATTTCCATTTGTAACTGTCTTGTATCAGCCTTTGCAATTTTGATTGTAGTATCATTTCTCCAGAATCTGTAAGTTCCACCTGTTAAGGTTTTCGTATACACATCATTTACTAACAATACTGCTTTTTCATAAGCGGCTACTTCAAATACTCTGATATATTTTGACAATTCGTAATTTCTAAATAATGATTTTTCAATATTCTCTGTAATGTCAATTTTACTTACATCAACTCTTTTGAATTTTCTATCAACCAAACCTTTCCAATACACATATCTTCCAGCTTGTAATGTAGTTTTGAAGTTATTATTTTCATAAACCAAGACTAACTCATTATCCTCAACTTCAATAAGTTCTAACATATTAGCTAAAATCTCATCTTTTAATAAAATTTCTAATGCTACTGACGTTCTAAATTCTTGAGTTAAATCGTACATAACTACATTTTGGTTTAAAAACAACCAGTGCTTTCCTTGTGTAATTACTTTTTGATAATCTCCTCCTTTGAAAACCAATCCTACTTTTCCTGCATTAATTCTTACTCTTTTCATTTTTCTAGTTTTATTTTTTGTTTGGTTTTAGCGAATACTAAAACATTCTTATTTAATTTTTATAAAAGCGATATGTCTAAATGCTTTTCAAAGCACGGAAATAAACAATCTAAAAAAAGGCGATAATTCGTTTTTAAAAATGGATTGAAATCTAAATTGACTTCAACTGATTTGTAAAAAGTTATTACTTTCTAGTTTTAGTATTGAAAATCTCAAGGTTCTTTTCAAAGTGTTCATTTAAGAACTCATTCAGAACATACCAACTTTCTTTCCTAACATCAGTTTTACAAGGTGATGAGCTTTGGTGACTTTACTCAAGTCTAAGATCGGAGTCGAACCGATTCGCCGTTAGGCTTACCTCAATTACCAGATTTTCAGTCTAGCGCGTCTACCATTTCGCCATATCCGTTAAGGATAGTGGGATTCGAACCCACACAATTAAAAAATCTATCGTTCTAACCACTGAACTACATAAACAATGTTTACGACGGGAGTCGAACCCGTGACCTATAGAGTGATGATTATTTTTGGATAATAATCGAAACCTTCAAATCAAGTTGCATATACAAAAGCGAATACAAATTTTGCACGATTGTATACAATGGTGCTATACAGAAACACGCAACAAGACTCGTTTGATATTTTAAATATTTTAATGAACTTTTTTAATTTGCCTCATCATAATCCATTTGCTATGATGAGGCCTTTTCTTTTTCTACTTTCGCTTTTTCAAGCTTTTTTCTTCCTCTTTTTCATAATTACACTGCAAATATTTAAAGCTATTACGCGTTCTTTTTGCGCAGTAATAATTATTTATAATTTTTCTCGTAAATTTTATCTCTACGATCAATTTCCGCAAGCGGACTTCCTTTAAACGTATTGATATTTACAAATCCGTTTTCTTCAGTAATTAGAGATTCGGAAGGTTTAACAGCACCTCTTCGAATATTCCCATAATCACCAGTTAACTTTTTCGTAGCTGGATCTACATCTCCCCATAATTTATCAGGTTTTCCGCTATCAATTGGTTCCACATAATAGGTAATTCCTGTAATCTTCGATTGTACAACAAATCTTCCTGTGTTATCTGTATTCTGTAAAAACCTTTGTAAAACTTCTCTTCTCATAATTATTGATTTTATAAATTATTTTTTCTTTTTCTTTTCTTTTTTACCTTTTTCTTTCTTTTTCTTTCTTTTTCTCTTTAAGCATCTTCCCTTTTATACGTTCCTTTTCTTGATCAATTGTATATAAATAATCATTATTATAAGTAACTTGTTTCGCTTCTTTTAAAGCTTTCAACGCTTTTTTATATGCTCCACATTTTTCTAAATACTGCGATTTCTTTACGTATAAAACTCCTTTATCTGCGCCTTTGATTGTTAATGCAAAATCTATTAATCTCTCCGCCTCTTGATTGTCATCATTCCAAAGCAATACATTGATGTAATGTGGATATACATGAAAAGCATTTATATTTTCTGTGATTGCTTCTGCATAATACTCCTTAGCTTTTTCAAAATCATGTAAACGTTCTGCGTAAATTCTTCCCATTAAACATAAAGCAATAACATTTTTTTCATCGTATGCTAAGGCATACGTTAACGCTTCGATTGCTTCTTCTAACTCATATGGATATGCATCCAATGCCTTAAAAATGTAATTATTCGTTAGTGTTTTCATTTTAGTTTAATTCTTACCAAACGTCATTGCGAGTGAAACGAAGCAATCTGTTGCTATCTAAACTAAGTTCAGGATTAAATAAGCAGATTACTTCTTCTCTTCACTATGTTTCGTTCATCGTAATGACGAGTTTTTATTAGTTTAATTCTTTTCGCAAATCACTTTTTAATTGACCGCGTTTTGATTTATAATTTTTCTTTTTCTTCTGAATTTTAAAATCTGTTCCAGTAAATATTTGAACTGGATTACCTCTTTCTAAATTCAAATGATTTTCCCATTCGTCTTGAATATTCTTTTGTAATTGCTGAATATTATAGTTTGCCAACTGTTCTTTTAATCGATTAATCGCTAACTTTTTATTTTGATGTTGCGATCTACTTTCTGAAACTAGCAATTGTACTCCTGTTGGAATGTGTTTTGCTCGAACTGCAGAACTCACTTTATTTACATGTTGACCACCAGGTCCAGAACTTCGAATTGCTTGAAATTCTATATCTCTCTCAAAAACTTCTAAAGTCTTCAACTCTTTTAATTCAAAACAACCGATAAACCAATTTTTACGTTTATGGTATTTTCTAAAAGTTGATTTTCCAATCCACTGAATTGTTCCTAACCAATCTTTTAAAAAGAGTGTTAGATTTTGACCTTTAAGTTGTAGCAAAACAGACTGAACTGTTCCATTCTCAACTCCTTTTTCTTGATGCAGAATCGTATATGACATTCCCGCATTGGAACTATTTTTAATGAAGTTTTTTAAAACTTTTGCAACTACCCAAGTACATTCTGCCGGACCACGCCCTGCTGTAAACTGAATTGTTTTTGTTTCCATTTTTAAACTATCCTTCTAAAGGATTTTTAGACAACAATGGACTACCAACTGGATTTTTATGTTCCGATAATAATTGTAATGCTCCTTTTACTGCCCAACATTTATCACTTGAATGAATGTTTGAATAGAAACTCAATAAGGTTTCTGGATCTACTACATTCCATCCATTCACTTCTATAGTCTTAAGCGATTTCGATTCAAAAAAATCGATGGTAATTCTTACTTCTCTTCCAATATCTAACCATTCTACTTTTTCGTATCGTCTAAAGTTTTCATCACTTTGCAGTTTATCGTATCTCGTCCAAACTTTTTGAAATCCTTCTTCCAATAAAATCTGCATTACAATTCCTACATTCTTCGGATTCACAAAAACGTCTATGTCTTTATGATCATGAGCATGCTTATATTCTTTATGATTCATTTCTGACATAAAATGCCATGCCCATCCTCCAGAAACAATAATCCATTGCTTTAATTTTTCTAATATTTTTAAGCCTAATTCTATTCGGTAATCAGGCCATAATTCTCCGTATCTTTTTGTGTTATGATTTGCTCCCATAGTTTTTTATTTTATGTTGTTACGAGTGAAATGAAGCAATTTGTTTATTTAACACTGAAATTAATTCAGAATATAAAAGAGATTCCTTCAGTCCTTTCCTCCTTCGGAATGACTATTTATTTTTAATTACTTATCCATTCTCACGATTTTTGGTGTAAATGTTCCAACGACATCAACTAATTCTTGCTGGTTTCCCATCACTTTTTTAATGTTTTTATACGCCATTGGTGCTTCATCAATTCCTCCACCGATTAAACTAACATCATTCATTTTTAATTGATGTTTGATATCGCTTTTGGTAAATTTCTCTTTACACTTTCTTCGAGAATGTTTTCTTCCTGCACCGTGAGATGCTGATTGTAAACTATCTGAATTCCCTTTACCACGAACAATGTATCCTGGTGCTGTCATAGATCCAGGAATAATTCCTAAAACTCCTTTTCCTGCTGGTGTTGCTCCTTTTCTATGAACAATTCTCTCTATCCCATCTACTTGTTCTTTCCACGCAAAATTGTGATGGTTTTCGATCATAGTCAATGGTTTCACACCTAACAACTTGGTAATTCGCTTATGAATATTATCATGACATGCTTTTGCATAATCTCCCGCTAAATTCATAGCCAACCAATACTCTTGTCCGTCGTGGGTATTTAAATCTAACCACGCTAAATGCTGCACATTTTTTGGTAACGGACATTGTTTTGTTGCTAAATAGGTATAATGTTTTGCTATGTTAGCTCCTAATCCTCTTGATCCGCTATGTGTTAGCAATCCTACATATTCACCAACTGGAACATTGAATTCATTATTCTCATCTACAATGTTTACAATTCCAAACTCCACAAAGTGATTTCCACCTCCCGAAGTTCCTAATTGGTTATAGGCTTTTGTTTTTAATCTCTTAACCAAAGGAATGTCTTGAAACTCTTTTCGTTCAAAAATTTCATGATCTTGTTTTTTATCATGTGTTTCATACATACCAAACTTGGTGTGATCTTTTAAAATATTTTCCATTTGATGTTGCTTCCCTTTTAAATATGAAGCCTTCATTGGAAAAATACTTAATGCCATTCTACAACCAATGTCTAATCCTACGCCGTAAGGAATTACAGCATTCTCTGTAGCTAAAACACCTCCTATGGGCAAACCGTAACCCGAATGTGCATCTGGCATTAATGCGCCTTGCACTGCTATTGGTAATTTTAATGCATCGTACAATTGATACTTCGCTTGATCGTCAATTTCGTTTTCCCCATAAATTGAAAATGGTGCTCTTGTATTACGTAATTGATGCATTCTCACTTCTACTGGTTTTGTTAAACCTTCTGCAACTTTCCCCCAAATCGCATTTCCTTGATATTTTTCTGGATGAAGCAACACGTCTTTTGCTTCTTCTAAAATGCGATCTTTCTTTTCCTTTTTTCTATATCGGTTAATTTGCCCTAAGGCGATGTTTATGCTATTATTCTTTGGAAATCCTAAATTGATTAGGTCTTTTCCTTTTAATTTTTTTCCCATTATTTCTAATCTTTTCTGTTGAAGAGAAGATGAATATTAATTTCATCACCTTCTCTTTTATCTGCTGAACAGTATTACCTTAAAAATGAAATACAAAATCCAAAAGATTACTCTTGCTGCTTCACTCATGTCATAGTTATCAGAACTAGGAACATGTACTACTCTATTATTACCCTCTCCTGCAACGTTTGCCTGCACTTGGTAGGTTTCATATGAAACAGCTTTTGGCTTTTTAATCTTTGCGTTTGTCATCCATAAGTCAATCAATTCTGCAGATTTCTTATCTGGCTCTTCATTGTACTTTGCTTGAGCTTGCAAGATTTCTCTTTCGGGTAATCCTACTTCAATAGTTACCATACGTTTAATTGGTTCTCCTTCAACTTGACGCTGTAGTGAAAAGATTGTACATGCTTTGTCCTTACAATCATCATCATATTCTGCAACGCAGTGATGCATTTCACTTCCTTCCTCGTAGAGATCAACTGAGTTTAATAATTCAACTGTTTTATAAACTACTTTTTTACCTTCCTCAACTTCCTCTACATACAAAGGTTTTATTCCCGATGGTTTCCAAGTTAATACCTCACCTATTTCAGCTTTGTATACATTTCTATGCCACTCTCTGGTTTGATTTACTAGTGCATTTAGCGTTCTACTTTTCATTGAAAATGACTGATCTTCTCGATATTTATATGACAAATAATCGATTATTTGATCTACTTCATTTTTAACTAATCCTTTTTGTTTTGCAAAAAACTGAACCACTGTTACCCAAAATTCCTCTTCACTTTCTCTGATTATTGAAAGCCTTGAAAAGCCTATTGTTTTGGCCGTTTCTACTGAAGCTCCAAATCCGAGTGCTTGCGCATATCGTAATGCTTGGTTTGCTTCAAAAAAAGCTGGAGCATTTCTAAACTCGTGTGCCATTTTACTTGTTAATTGTACTGGCATTTGTGATAATTCTTTAATGCTTTTTCCTCTACCAATTTGTATATACCAAAGCATGTATTTTTTATCACTTCTAAAGAATGAACTCTCCAAAAAAGCTGGTGTTTCATAAATTGCAAAACAGTGCTTAATTAATGATTTCAACTGTTCCTCCTTTTCAAAACCTTCTTGCTTCCAGTCTTCTATGTTTCTCACTATTTTATTTCCGAAAGAACTCATTTTATGAACTACTTCTACACTGTTATAATCTCTTAGTATTGCGTAACACTTTTGATTATATAAATGAATTAATAGTCTTTTAAAAGTCTCTCTTTTCCAGGTATAGCGCTTCTTACTAGTTTTTCCAAAAAACTCAAGAAGCATGGTCTCAATAGTTCTTTTATAACGTGTTGGTTTATTCTTTTCGCTATCAATTTTTTCAACAAGTTGAATAAAACTACTTTGACGGTTCTCTACATTTTGTGTTTTCCAATTCGTTTTCATTTTTAAAGTTCTTTACTAGATTATTGTCTACGTAAAGCCACTTAATTTCTAAGCCAATACATGTTGATTTTTTGCATTAGCGATTAATTTTGGCAAATACTTCTTCATTCAGAAAACTCACGATAATTAATTATTTGAGAGTTTTCCACAGATCAATTCTTCCTAAAAAGGGTGCTGTCGAATCTTTTGTGTTTCGAAAATTTGCTTAAACTACTTTTGGAAAAGGCATAAAAAAAATCCGAAACTTTAATTTGGCTTCGGACTATTCATATAATTAGATTGGAATTCTATTTATAACTGAAGTCACGAAGCGAGTATACTAAAGAACCTAGTTCTGTTGTAATACTTTGTTTTAGTGTTTTAATAAACATATGTACTTCGTTTTAAAATTGTTTTGTTGCATAATTGCGATGCAAAGATGTGAGGCTTTTTTGAATTACACAAATATTTTTTGAGTTTATTTTATTGAAAATCAATTAGTTAAATTAAATTTGTAGTATAGAATTCCTGTCCGAATTTCTTCAGATAACTAATCTACTGATGCAGAACTATGTAGTACTTCACAGGATGTTTTCAATAGCTTGAAAATTTTTCATAAAAAAAGCGTCCAAATTTTACAACTTGGACGCTTTTAAGTGATTTTATACTACAATAACCTATTTGTAACACCATAGAAATCGCTTTTGGGCGTCCATTATGTAATCAAATTGCATTGTCATAGGTTATATATTTTATTGTTTTATTACTTATTTGAAGGCAAATATGCCATTTTTATTTGATTAAAGTCCTTAGATTGATTTTAAATTGACTTTTAAAACTACTCAGAAGTTAAATATTCTAAGATTACATATCTCATTGGATCTGATTTTGAAACTTTCAAAATTATTTTATCTCCAATTTTTCTTTTTCCAACAAACTTATTTATCCTTGTAATATCATTATAACTCTTTCCTTCACATTTGAATTTATAATAAATTCTTTGATAATATCCTCCACCTGCTCCATGAGCCCAATTTGTTTTATAAATCTCTGCTTTAATTATCTCAGTTTCTTGACCTATAAATTTATAATCTCCTGTGTAAAATAAATTCAACACATATAGCGCTAATGGTATTACGGACAACCCTATAATAAAATTCTTTATAAACTTAGATTTATTTGAAACTTTTGATTGAGAGTATTCCCTTTTCCATTTTTCATACTTTATTTTTTGTTCTTCCTTATTCAGAAGAGTTAATTTATCGAATAATTCTCTTGTTTTATTTTCATTTTCATTCAGAAAACTTCGGACATAACTAAAATACTCGGAAATAGTAGAAATCTGTATTGTATCAAAATTTGATTCTGTTTGATTAAAATATTCTATGGAATATATTTCTTCTTTCTTATGTAATCTTATTCCTTCATATTGTTCTTCAGAATACACTTTAAAAACAATAAAATTATACTGAGTAAAATTCTGAAGTTCTTCTAAGAAGACTATTATTTCATCTAGGGAATCAACTCTATAAGTTTCATCTTTGAATTCAAAAAGTGCTCTTACAAGTATCTCCATAACATGTTACCTTTATCACTAAAATTTCATGAAATTCTAATCTATATTAAAACAGTCGTGTAACATTTTATAGAGGCCTGGATGTTTACGTTGTAATAATTTTGGACGCTCGAAAAAATACTCAGAAGCCACTGCAAAAAATTCTTCTTTAGATGTTCCTCCATAGTTTCTAATGTCTGAATCATCGTTATTAATCGCCTCCATTTTATCGTGAACCATATCTAACCATTGTAGTAGATTCTCGTTATCTATCAATGCTTTTGGAATTCCATCTATGTTTCCGTCAAGCTTATCTAATAAATGAACAAACTCATGAATTCCTGTATTTCCTTTATCTGTTTTATTTAAAAAACCATGATGTAAGGCTCGTCGAGATAAAATCATTTTGTTTTCGAACATCCCATTTCCTACCAAGCCACCAATAATTTTGTTTTCAGACTTATCAGCAAACTCCAAATTCTCGTTAAAATAATCTGGGTAAATAATAACGGTTTTTAAATTTGGGTACATCCAATTATTAAAACCAAATACTGGAATAATCGCACTTGCAGCGACTAAAAGAATATCTAAATCTTCCAATTCAAAATCTACCGCAACAATTTCAACACCATTTAAAAAAGATTGGATTCTCTTTTTAAAATGTAAACGTTGCTGAGCATCTAACTTTTGATAAAAAAGTACGTTATCCTCTAGAATTGTATACCAATGTTCTTGGATTTTAACTTTATTTACAACTTCTTGGGATTTATTCTCCTTTTTTTGAGACAAATAAATAATCAGGAGTAGCGCGATAGTAATAATTATGTAAATCAAAATACTTTTTCTTTGTTGGTAAAATTAAGGAAATTAAATGTTTCCCGAATTTAGAAAAGGCTCAACAAAACCAATGAAATCGAGATTACTCATTTTCCAACGAACACCATGGCCAGAAGCTACTCTAATTTCATAAACAAGTTCATGCTGAAAATGATAATAAACATTCCACCATGTTTTATTTTCAAAGATAAATTTCAATATTTCTCGAACTTTTTCCTCTTTCTGTTTCGGATTACCTTGTACTTTTCCCCAAAAGTTCTTCTCAAGTCTTTCTGAATGCTTTTCAAAAGCTCTAACTACTTTACTAATTTGACTATTATACAATTGAAAACTAGCAACAAATAAATCATTATCTAATGGAGGAATTGCTTTCTCATTTCTTAGACTAGCCGAAGTCAAACGTTGACCTAATACAATTAAAAAATCTTCAACCTTTGTTTTTTGAACTATCAAAGCATTCTCTAATTGTTCTTCATTTAATAAGAACAAAAACTCTTTAAATGATTTACTTCGATCAATCTTAAATTCTTCATCAAAAAAAGGCAGATTGAATTTATTCAAAAACTCTTTACTCTCATAATACGAACATAGATTATTCGCAAACTCTTCAAGATGTTCATTTTTGAAATGAACTAAATAATGATTTGAATTTCTTTGAAGAATTTCCTCCTTAACAAACAATAACTTTTGATATAAATTTTCCTTTTTCATTTTAATTAAGGATGAAGCACAAACTCATAATTAGCAGGAATTAATTCCTTTATTAAATTAAACCAACTCTCTACTCTATCTAAAATCCAAGCATCAGAAGTTACCGCGACTAATTTACTTTCGGCAATTATTTTATCTGGATTATTTTCAAGGATAACTTCCCAATTATATCCATATTTTTCAGCAATTGAAAGCAATTTAGTTTTCATTCTTCCACTATTAGAAACCGGTTGATCGAATACCCAAATTACCTTTTTCACGTTATTTACTTTAAAAAAATCACCAATTAATCGAAGAGCTTCTTCTGTTTGATTGATACTTTTGTAAGTTCCATGTAAAGAGGATAAATCTCTAAATGCGCCATCTTTTCCTTTAAATACATACGCGTTAGAAAGCATACTTTCCATCAATATAACTTGATTAAAACCATCAATAATTATCTCTTTTTCTGATAAAGTATGCTTTTCTAGTTCTTTTGACTTTCTACTTTTTACAGCAGATTCAGCCGCAGACATTCCTTTTACAGCTTGCTGTTGACGCTTGTTTAATTTATATCGATTTCCTACCAACTCACATGATGAAGACTCACCATAACCGCGTTCTAACAAAAAAGACATGTCTGAAACTGCCTCTTTAATTTTACGTTTCATGAAATCTTTCCCAAACAAATAATTGTCTCTTCCTTCTTTTCCTCTGTTTTTAGCCATTTTGATTGTAGGATTTTAATTATAAATCGATTGCTCTAAGTCTTATAATTTTCTATGATTGTATAAACAATTGATAATTTCGAGGCCAAATATTTGTCTTCTGTAGTAAAAAACAAATTCTGAATTTTATCTTTTATTGATGAAGTAGAAAACCAATAATATAGTTTATCCGTTTTTTCATCATTTATAAATTGATTACTATTCCAAATAAAATCAACAATAAACAAGACACTTTGATTAGAGCAATACATATCCCAGATTGTTAATGCCTTGTTCAAACCTACATATTTTGATATGATTTCTAACATAGAGTTTAACTGTCTAAATGAAGTTTTTTCATCACTCAAGAGATGAGTCCAAAGACTTAAAAAATAAGACTCGATTGTTTCAATTTCTAAAAGATCCCAAGTTTCCCATTCACTATAATTAAGTTTCTCAAATATGATAAAATCATCGATAAATTCACATTCTTCATTCTGCATTAATTCTAATATTCTCGGCAGAAAATGTTTATAATCCTGAACATCTCCAAATGTTGAAATCGCAGAGAACATAAAATGTTTTAAATCCTTTTCTTCTAATTTTCTTAAAGGTTTTGACAACAATTCTTTAATATCTTCATTAGAAACACAACAATGGCAACTTCTTTCCCTTATATTTCCTTCAACATAATATTTACCAAAAACATTATACAATTTTTCAGTAGCTTCTTTCAGTTTCATAATTTCTCTTTTTCATTAATTCAATAAACTTTTTTATATATACCTGTAATACTTCAGAATCTTCTTTCTCTCTAGCTAAATAATTTTTCAAATCTGGATAATAATCAAGAATACTTTCTTTCGTGTACAGTTCATCTGATTCTAATAATGCTAATGTAATCCCCAATTGAAAAGCTATTGATTTATAGACTTCAGTTACAGATCCGTTTTTACCAAAATCTTCTACTTTATTAAGTTGAATACTATCTAAAAACATAATTTTATAACCTGTATTCCCTCTCAAAGCAGTTTTAGCTTCAACTCTATATAAAGTTCTTGTAAAGTAAGAAACTAATGACCTTAAGCATCTTTCAATTCTTGCATCCAGATTTCTTTTTACTTTTCTACATATTCTTCTTTCGAACTTTTGTACATGTAGGTGATATGTTTCAAATAAAGCATTATTCAATTCATCTTCTTCACCTTTAAAAGAACTTTCAATTGTTCCGTTTTGTACCACTGCTAAATTTGCATTTACTTTCTTGCCTGAGTTAAATGCTGATTTTTCGATATTTACTTTTATTGTCTCATGATTTTCTTGAATAGTACCTAAGTCATCAACGAAAAAGCATACATCTAAATCAATGGAGCTTTCAGATCCAAAAATTTGATACGGAATTCCCATAATAGTTCTCATTTAAAAATCTCCATAGAAAACTTGTAAACAAGGTAGTTGCAGCTTCTTTCTCCATAAATCAACAACTTGATTTCTATCATCTAGAATAAACTCTACGAAATACTTGTTTTCAATTTCATTTCTAAACAGTTCTTCTTTAATTATTGAATCCTTTCTTTTGTCCTTAGGATTACGCATCCAAAGAGCGTCGTACTTAACGTCATATTTCGTTAACCAATTCTGTGTTTCGGGTTTGTATTGACCATCTCTACCTGAAAGTAATAGAATTTTGTATCCTAACTTCTGATAATTCTTAACCAAATTCACAATAGGTTCATTCGGTAAATCTTGCTCACATTTACTCCCGTCAAACGGACTTCTATTGGTAATTAAAGATAATGTTCCATCTAGGTCACAAATAATAGCTTTTGGTAAACTTTCATCTTGGTTTATATAAACATTCTTTAATTTTTCTTTGGTTTTCAATTGCTTATCCATTCTTAAAATTACCTCTCTTCCTACAGATTTCTCTCTAGCCGAATCTCTTTTGATTGCCTCTTCAACATCAATTTCCATTAGCTTCACCTCAACCTTTACATGATGACCTGTTTCACTAGTATATTCTTTAGCAATTTCACTGATTCTATTAAAGTTTTTATCAGAGATATTTGTGTCATCAACAATAACATGTTTTCCATCTAAAAGCGCTTCTTTAATCAAGAAATCTCTTGTTCTTAGAATAAACTTTTCATTTCCCTTACTGAAATGATTTGCATCCAACATAGTTCGTAAACTATCTCTATTAATTCGTTTGTACATTCCTGGATTTTCAGAAACTAATTTCTTCGCAAATGTTGATTTTCCTGAAGCTGGAATTCCTTTTAATATGATTATTCTTTTCATTTTCTAAATTTTAATTGTTTTCGTTTGAATATGCTTTTTCAAACTCTGGGCGAATCATTTTCCAAATAATTGGATCGTAATTCTTATTGTTTTTCATTGAGAACATTACTGCTGGATATGTACAAGTTTTAAAATATTCAGCCGTTTCTCTATCTGTTTCTAATAGTTTATATTCTTTTTTGGCGATATTTTCAATTGATGCAAAATTAGACTTCAATTCCAATTCGGTTTTACGCACCCATTTAAAAAACTCATCTGGAACATCTTCAATCCATTTCAGTAAACTACCTTCTTCTTTTAAAGTTTCCCAAATAGTAATCGACGAAATTTGGGTAATAATTTTATGTAATGCTACATATTGTTCGAATTTTACTTTTACTCGAAATCCATTTTCAAACTTAATTACAAAACCTTCTTTATTATCCCAATTCAATCCTTTTAATTCAGCAATACTTTTTGAAGGAAACACTTTTGGAAGTGGAAATCCAATATCTCGTAAATTTTCCTCAATTCCTGTTTGAGTATCGATAATTGCTAAAAGAACCAATTGTTCTGTTTCTCCGTAATCAACAAGAATTCTATTTTCAGGATAAATAATTTCAAAAACATACGTTTTACTTTTATCTAATTTATCAATAGAACCTTTATACTTTGACTTTAAAAGTTCATTCGCTTTAATTGCTTGTTTGCTATTAAATGATCCTCGGGTAGCAATGAATGGTTCGTTATGTAACCAGTATAAAATTCCTAAAGAACCATCCATTTTTTCAAAAATTTCAAAAGGAAGATTCGGTAAATTCTCATAACCCACTTCTTCTACATTGAAAAACTTTGCAATTGGATTCGCTATAATAGTATACTCTGAATCTAAAATTAAACCTCGACATTGTAATGTTTCTGTGGTCCAATAAGCTTCATATTGAGCAGACTGCGTATAATTATAAATCCACAGATTTTCCTTCGGATGTTTATTCTTATGAATATATCCCTTTGCAATTGCTTCCTCTAATTTTTCAATGTTTAAAATTTTTGTTCCCATCTCATTTCTTTTTAATCTTTTCTTTTCACATTTTAATTTTTAGTTGTTTTCTCATAGCATTTTCCCACTTACGGCGTTTTCTTTTTCTTAATCACACTGCAAATATTTTACACTATTGCGCAATATTTTTGCGTAATAAAAATTAATTAGAAAAAAATTGAAATTTATTTGAGAGTAGAAAAGTCTATAAATAAAAAAGTGCTGATCAGCACTACTTAAATGGTAAGATTTCAGTTACTATACCATAAACATTTTTCGTCCATCCGTTAAGATGTCCTCGATTATTACCTATTAGTAATCCTCGTTTGTCGTTTTTACCTTTTACTAAATGTGTAAAACAATTTCCCCGTACTTTACAAAAAACGATATCGCCTTCTTTACAATCTTGCCAATCCACAGGTTTTAAAACCACAGGTTGTCTAGATTTCAAAATTGGTAACATTGAGTTTCCTGGTTCCTTAGAGATAATTGTTTCTCCATTCAATAGTTTTTGAATTTTCCAATTCATAATTATTTGTATTTAAATTAAACATTAATTCAAAGACTATTGTTGAACAAAAAGTAAAAGAACGAATAACTTTATTCCTTTTAAAGTCGGTATAAAATTAGTTTTTATTTTTGTAAAGCAAACTATTTAATTGAAAAAGTTGACTTTACAAGAACGTTTTACCGACTTATTAAGTCGTTTTACAAATGATACTACGTTGATTTCTTCTTTATGGAAATCAATAGAATCAAAGTATACTGAAAAACAAAGAACCTACCATAATCTAAAACATTTAGAAGAACTATTCTCTTATTTTGATGATTACAAAACTCATCTTGAACAACCTGATTTAGTAGCTTTTTCTATTTTTTATCATGATATTATTTATAACATCTGGAACAAAGATAACGAAGAGAAAAGTGCAGATTTTGCCTTAGAAGTCTTGAGTACTTTATTACCAAAATTAAGTTTAGAGATTATTAAAGAACAAATTATTGCTACAAAAACTCATGAAAGTGAATATTTAGATACTCAATATCTAATTGATTTTGATTTAGCAATTTTAGGTCAATCTTCTGAAGTGTATCAACAATACTCTAAGTTAATTAGAACCGAATACAAACTTGTTCCTAGTCTATTATATAAACAAGGTAGAAAAAAAGTATTGCAACATTTTATTGACAAACCTTTTATTTATAAGACTGATAGCTTTATTGAAAAATATGAGCACCAAGCAAAAACAAATCTTAAAGAAGAATTAAACACACTTTAGGCATTGTTTTTGAAATGCTTGTTTTCATGAAAAAACTATTACTATTAATTGCTATTATTGGAAGCTTCTACAAAGGAAATTCTCAATTAACTGCTGAGGAAGAAAAGTACTTATCTGATCAAATTTTAAAAAGAGTAAATTCTCTAAGAAAATCAAAAAAAATTGCTCCTCTTGAAAAACATATCGAATTAGATAGTGCTGCAAAGTTTCATTCGAATTATATGTGTGAGAAAAATAAACTTACCCATCATCAATTAGAAAGGAAATTTGTAACGCCCAAACATCGAATTGAAAAATACTCAAATGATTTTAAGGGATTTGGTGAGAATGTACTCAAATCAAGATCTATAAAACCTCCATTCACAAAAAGGAAGTTATCCTTACTAGCTAATTTAATGTTCAAGTCATGGAAAAAATCGGAAGGTCATTATAAAAATATGATTTCAAGAGAATTTTCACACTCTGGGTTCGGTTTTGCTTATTACAAAAAGACAAAACAGATGTATGCTACTCATACTTTTGGAAAAAAGAGCACTCGTATTCCAAATCAACTTTCTGAAAATTCTTTCGGAATTGGGAGTAGTTATGACGACTGTCAAGAAATGTTGAATTACAGTAATATCCTTGCTAGTTTCGGAAATCGCATAAGTATTGAAGGTGATGAAATCATTTTTAGATATCACAATCTTGAATACTTTAAAAAAATATTTAAAGACGACAATGATGGATTGGCAGTAGATTTGGTTAAAAACGAGCAGTTTGCTTGTAGTAAAAGCAATACACTTGATGATTCACCCATTTATGATGGAATACTATTAAAACCAATATATAAAGAAGAAATAATCCGTGGAAATAAAGCATTAAGTTCCTTTAGATTGAAAGTTTCTTTAGGAAAAGTTCCTCCGACATTTAATGCGACTGAATTTTCAGCAAATCTTATTTTAATTAATAATGGAAATAGATGTGACTATCGAGTTCCTATAACAATTCCACACTCGCAATACAGTTTAATCCCTATTGAACCTGAGTTATTTGTTCCAAATACTCAATTAAAAACAGAAGGAACTTCTTTTGTTAAAGAAATATATTTTGATTTTGGGTCATCTAAAACCACCTCCAATAGAATTATTTCAGACACCATTAATCAAAACAATATTGAATCTATTGATATTAAAAGCTATACTTCAGTAGATGGTTCATATGCAAATAATAAATATCTTTTTACCAAAAGAGCATCCTTCATTAAAAACTATTTACTTAAAAAGTACGGAAGAATTCAAAACAAAATTAAAATTGAGTCTAAAGAAAACTGGGAGCTATTTGATTTTCAATTAGAATTATATGGTTTTTCTAATCAACTAGATAAGACTAAATCCAATAAAAGGCGGTTTGCAAATACTAAACTAAAAAGCTTATTTAAATATCAATTTGGACAACAGAGAAAATCTAAAGCTATTATTTATGAAAAAGGAACTTGGAATGTTTCAGATAAGAATCATGCAACTTATAATTTAATTGATGCATTACTTCATGAAAATAGCAATCTTGCAAATGCAGCATTAATCGGATTATACAATCAAAAAAATGCAGGATATATTCTTGAACAAGATTTTATTCTCGACAGATTAATCCATAAAAAAGAACTTGTTCAAAACACAGCTGCTCTGATTATAAAGAATATCCAATTCTACCAAACTGACCTCATTATATACTACATTAATTATTGGTTAAAACGGGCAAATGAGCTTTCAAAAAATGCTAAAAAGAATCTTTTGAACTTGTACACAATTACTACAAGACAGCTACTGATGTTCTGGGATGTTGATAATGAAAGACTCGCCAAAGTGTTACATCCAGAAAAAGTAAAAACCTTGTTCGAAGAAATGGAACAAGCAGAAAAAAACAATACCTTATATTTAAATTATCATATGGCCATTATCGAGTACTTCTCTCAGATAAATGACTATCAAAAAATATCAACGTCTTTTGATTACATTAGTAATTATTTTAAAAAACAATCTTTAAAAATAGAAGACGATATTAAGCTTGCTTTATTTTTTAATCAATGGAGTAGCTTTAATTTAACTTTAGAGTTATTAGCAAAACCTTATTTAAATGATCAATTAAACGAAGATGCACTATTTATTTATGCACAAACATTAATGGTTAGTAATGGCTATTCTAAAGAATATCTTAGAGATACTGTAGTTGAAGAAGCTTTAAAGAAAAATAAAACAAGATGGTGTGAGTGGATCAAAAAAGATTTTCAAAATTTACGATATCCATTTATTAAAAATGCATATTGCAATTATTGTAAGTAACTATTATGGCTTCAAATAAAAACGCTCTTATTCGCTACAAAACCATTGATCAATGTTTACGAAACACAATGCGTAAATGGACTTTGGATGATTTGATTGATGCATGTTCTGATGCTTTATATGAATACGAAGGAAAGGATGTATATGTAAGTAAACGAACTGTTCAGTTGGATATTCAAATGATGCGAAGTGATAAATTGGGTTATAATGCTCCTATTGAAGTTTATCAACGTAAGTATTATAAATATGCTGAAGAAGGTTATTCGATCATGAATATTCCTGTTACGGAAAATGATATTAAAGTGATGAATGATGCAATTCAAGTGCTTCGTCAGTTTAAAGATTTCTCATTATTTAAAGAGATGGACGGTGTTTTACAACGATTGGAGGATTCTGTTTACTCTTCCCAAAAAAACAATAGAGCAATTATTCATTTAGACAAAAATGAACAGTTAAAAGGGTTACACTTCATAGATTCCTTATATATTGCGATTCAGAAAAAAATAGTGCTTGAAATTACTTATAAATCTTTCAAAGCTCGAAAAGAAAGTCAACTCATTGTTCATCCACAACTATTAAAAGAGTTTAATAATCGTTGGTTTCTTATTGTTCATCATAAATCCGACTTTATGAATTTGGCTTTGGATAGAATCATAGAAATTAAAGAAAAACCTGAATTTCCATATATCGATAAGAATTTTGATGGCGATGCATACTTTAAAAATGTAATTGGTGTAACTGTCTCAAATTCAAAACCACAACGCATAGAGTTCTGGATAGAAAAAAGACTGGCCCCTTATGTAATTACTAAGCCTTTTCATCATACGCAACGTGTAATAAAAGAAACAGAAGATGGTGTAATTTTTAACATCCTAGTACAACATAACTTTGAATTAGAACGAGTAATATTAGGGTATGGATCTTCCATTGAAATTCTAAAACCTGAAAAGTTAAGAACACAAATTCAAAAACAACTTCATCGAGCAAGAAATAGATATAATATGAATATCGATGAAAACTAAACTTTAAAACACTTTAAAAACAAAATCCCTTAAAAACGAATTTTACAAAAAAGACCACTTCAAATTACATATCTTCTAATTGATTTGCAGCTAGTTTATTAATTCGTTATTAATACCGAAATACTTATTCCATATTATTAAAATTAAGTATAAATACTTAGATTTGTATAGACAGCAAATAATTATGGAATTCAAAACTACATGTTCATACTGCGGAGTCGGTTGCGGTATTATCGTAAAAAAAGACGCGAATAATAAAGTATCCGTTGAAGGTGATAAAGATCATCCGGTGAACAAAGGAATGCTTTGTTCGAAAGGAATGAACCTTCATTATGTAGCGAATGATATTTCCGACCGAATTCTTCATCCAGAAATGCGTTGGAGCAGATCTCACCCAAGAACAAAGGTTAGTTGGGATGATGCTTTGGACAGAGCTGCAGGAGTTTTTAAATCAATAATTAAAAAACATGGACCCGATAGTGTTGGATTCTATGTATCTGGTCAGAGTTTAACAGAAGAGTATTACATTGCCAATAAACTTACTAAAGGTTTTTTAGGAACAAATAATATAGATACCAATTCTCGTCTTTGTATGAGTTCTGCTGTTGTTGGATACAAAAAAACTTTCGGAGAAGATAGCGTTCCTATTTCGTATGAAGATATTGAACTTGCTGATTGTTTTCTAATAACCGGAGCAAATCCCGCTTGGTGTCATCCCATTTTATTTAGAAGAATTGAAAAACATAAAGAAGAAAATCCGAATGTAAAAATAATTGTTGTTGATCCTAGGAAAACCGATTCAGCAAACTTCGCTGATTTACATCTTCAAATTCTCCCCGGAACTGATATCGTATTATACAATGCCATTGGACAATATTTAATTAAACGAGGTTTAATCGATAAAGATTTCATCTCAAAACATACTGATGGATTTGAAAAATATAAAGATTTAGCTTTCGCTACTTCGATAAAACAAGCCGCTAAGATTTGTGGTATTTCAGAAAAAGAAATCAAAAAAGCAACAAATCTAATTGGAACATCTAAAGGATTTATTAGTATGTGGGCAATGGGATTAAATCAAAGTATCGTTGGAACAGATAAGAATATCTCTCTCCTAAATCTTTCATTAATTACAGGACAAGTAGGTAAACCAGGTTCAGGTCCATTTTCGTTAACAGGCCAACCTAATGCCATGGGAGGTAGAGAAGTCGGAGGAATGGCGAATTTGCTCGCAGTTCACAAAAACTTATTAAATGATGATCATCGTAGAGAAGTTGCTCAGTTTTGGGGCGTAGAAAAAATTTCTTCGAAACCCGGTTACACGGCTACCGAAATGTTTGACGCATTGGATAACGGTAAGTTAAAGGCAATATGGATTGTTTGTACAAATCCTTTGGTAAGTTTACCCAATTCTCATAAGATTGAAACTGCTTTGAAAAAGGCAAAATTTGTTGTTGTTCAAGACATTTCACACAAATCGGACACGACAAAATTCGCCGACTTATTGCTACCAGCTGCTGGATGGCTCGAAAAAGAAGGAACCATGACGAACTCTGAAAGAAGAGTTTCATATTTACCAAAAGTCATTGATCCTCCAGCCGAAGCAAGACCTGACGTTGAAATTTTATGTGACTTTGCTCAGAGAATGGGATTCAGAAGTTTTAATTATTCTGAAACTAGTGAAATTTATGATGAATACACTTCAATGACCAAAGGAACCAATATTGATGTTTCATTCTTAAATTACGAACGTTTAAAAACTGAAGGAACATTTCAATGGCCAGTTTCTGATCATCGACATCCAGGAACCAAAAGGTTATTTGAAGATAAAATATTCTATACACCAAACAAAAAAGCACAGTTTAATATCCCAACAGATAATTACAAGCAATTATTAAAAGTGGATTTTGAACATCCTTTAGTACTTACCACAGGTAGAATTCGAGATCAGTGGCACACAATGACCAAAACTGGAAAGGTAGCGAGATTACAAACACATTACTCATCTCCTATTTTAGAAATCAATACCGTTGATGCTTATCTTAATAAAATAAAAGATGGTGATATTACAGAAATTAAAAATGAAAATGGTGTTGTTAGAGTTAGAGCAAAAGTTACTGATAACGTAAAAAAAGGAGTTGTATTTCTTCCTATGCATTGGGGGAAACAACTTCAAAGTAACTTAAACAGAACCAATAATTTGACAAAAACTATTGTTGATCCTGTTTCTAAAGAACCAGACTTTAAATTTACCAGAGTCGCTGTTTCTAAATATCAAAAACCTTCAGAAAAAATAATCGTAATTGGAGCAGGTGCTGCCGCATTTAGATTTGTACAAAATTACAGAGAACACAATGAAAAAGATGAAATTCATGTGTTTTCAAAAGAAGTAAACTTATTTTATAATCGCGTTTTACTTCCAGAATATGTAACCGAAGAATTAAGTTGGGAAGAATTATTAAAAATCAAAAGATTAGAACTTGAAGAACTCAATCTACAATTGTATCCAGAAACAACTATTTCCAAAATCAACACAATCAACAAAACTATTGTAGATAGTAACAATGAACTTCATTCTTTTGATAAATTAATTATTGCTACAGGAAGTAGAGCTTTCGTACCAAAAGACGCTCAACTTAATTTACCGGGACGATTTACCATGCGAAATAAATCAGATGCAGATAGATTCAAATCGTATTTAGACGCAACAAATTTACCGCCAGAAGAACAACACGTAGTTATTGTTGGAGGTGGATTATTAGGTTTAGAGTTAGCTGCTGCAATGAAGCATAAGAACGTAAAAATCACTATTGTTCAAAGAGCTTCAAGACTTATGGAACGTCAACTTGATCAAACCTCAAGTAAACTACTTGCTTTAGACGTTCAAGAACGCGGAATTCAAATATATTTTGATAATGAAGTAAGTACGGTATTTGATGATTCCGAAACAGGTGAGTTAAACATTAATTTAAAAAGTGGAAAATCTATTTCTGCTCATGCAATTGTATATGCTATTGGAACACAACCAAATATTGAAATTGCTAAAGAAAATGGAATCAATTGTAGAAGAGGAGTTATTGTAAATCAATATCTTCAAACATCTGATCCATATATTTTTGCGATTGGAGAAATTGCTGAATTTAAAAATCAACTATTCGGAATTACCTCTGCGGCAGAAGAACAAGCTACAATTTTGGCCAACTTTTTAGCTGGCGACATTAGCAGTATTTATAAAGGCTCAGTTTTAATGAATATTCTAAAATTCAACGACTTAAGCTTATGCTCTATTGGAGATATTAATATTTCAGAAGATGATGATAGTTACGAAGAGATTGTTTTCACAGATCTTACCAAAAGATATTACAAAAAATGTATTGTAAAAGATGATTTACTTGTTGGCGCCGTTTTGATGGGAGATAAAAGTGAGTTTGCTGAATTCAAAACAATGATTGAAAGCAAAATTGAAATGGCAGAAAAAAGAGACACACTTTTAAGAGGTAGTGGAAATAACACTCCTATGCTCGGGAAATTGGTGTGCTCTTGTAGTCAAGTTGGTCAAGGAAATTTAGAAGACGCTATTGCAAAAGGATGCACAAATTTCACAGAATTATGCAAATCTACTGGAGCAGGATTAGGCTGTGGTAGTTGCAAAACAGAGGTTAGAGAAATTCTTCAAAATTCAGTTTCAATAGTATGAAAAAATTAAATAGACTTTTAATTAATGGTGGTGTTTTATCTCCAGGAGAATTGAAACACATTTGTGAAACTGCCGAAACTTTAGGAATGAATACTATTTCATTTGGCTCGAGACAAGACATTATTTTCCCGAAAGATGTTCAAAAAAGTGATTTACAAGAATTAGAATCATTACAAATCGTTTTTCCAGATGAAGATGTAATTCACAATATCGTTTCTTCTTATGTCTCTTCTGATATTTTTCAAAACACTTCATGGCTTACAAGTGCGCGATATTTATACGTCATTGAACAATTTAAATACAGACCAACATTACGGATAAATATAATCGATCCAAAACAACGTTTAGTTCCTTTATTTACAGGAAACATAAACTTTATTGCTTCTGAAAATGAAGATTATTGGTATTTATATTTACGACTTCCGAATTGGCGAAAAACAAAAATGTATCCTGCACTCATTTATAGTTGGGATCTTCATAAAGTCGCTGAGACAATAGAAAATATACTAATAGAAGAACCTGAAAACGTAGATACTGTTTTCGAACTGGTAAATGATGCTATTCAAACCAACAACAGAACTGTTGACAAACCTTTAGAAGTTCCGTTTCATCCTTTTCCATATTATGAAGGAATGAACAGAATTGGCGACAAATATTGGTTAGGATTATACTGGAGAAATAATTTATATGACACTTCCTTTTTGAAAGAAATGTGTGATTTATGCTTCGAGAATAAAATTGGTAAAATTTCCATTACTCCTTGGAAATCATTTATTGTGAAAGGTATTCCTGTAGAATCTAAATTAATTTGGGAGAAACTTCTGGGAAGATTTGGAATTAATGTTCGTCACTCGATGTTAGAGTTGAACTGGCATTTACCGGTAAATAATGTTGATGCGTTAAATCTTAAGAAGTATTTAGTTACGAACTTCGATCAAAATGATATTAGTACTTACGGACTAACATTTGCAATAACGGATTATGACTACAACTCATATAACTTCACTTCTATTGTAATAGAAAAAAACAAACAACCCGAACAAATTGGAGATTTTGTTATTCGTGATACGTACAACTTATTGTATGCTAAAAACTTTGATCCCAACACACGAGAATATATTGTTCATGTTCAGGACGTGGATAAAGTTGAGCTTCCAGGTTTGCTTATGGAATTAAGTAAGTTATATTTTGACCAATTAGGAAATGAGCAGGAAAAAGCTATTTCAAAAAGCAAAAAGAAAGAAACAATAAAAGAAGAAATTCATCAATGTTCAGAATGTATGACTATTTACCATAGTGATTATGGAGACATTACCCAAAATATAGCACCAGGAACTCCATTTGAAAAGTTGCCTTCGTCATATGAATGTTCTGTTTGTGGGGCACCTAAAAGCAGTTACGAGAAAAAAGTTTTGGTTAAGTAAAATTACCCTCCAATAGTAATCATACTTCTGTTTTGTTGATGTAAATCAGGATTTTCCAGTTTTTGCATAGAATCCATTCCACCTCGCATTTTATGCTTTTTCATGATTACTTTCTGAATTATAGGTTCAATAGATTTACCTTCTCTAAACTGAGCTAAAAGATTAGTTTCTGTATTGGAAAACAAACAGTTTTTAAGATTCCCATTAGCCGTTAAACGAATTCGATTACAAGAGTCACAAAAAGGATTTGTGACTGAACTTATAATTCCAAAACTTCCTTTGTATGATTTAATTTTATAATTCTTAGTGGTATCATTTTTAGCATCCACTAAACGTTCGACGTCTTTCTCTTCAAACTCATTATACACGTACCTCATCACTTCTTCATAAGAAATCATTTTTTCTTTTTCCCATTTATTTCCATCAAACGGCATAAACTCTATAAATCGCACAGAAATTGGAAGTTCTTTAGTTAGTTTAATAAAGTCTGTTATTTCATCCTCATTAAACCCTTTAATTAAAACCACATTTACTTTTACACGGAAACCTTCATGAATTAAAAGCAATAAGTTCTGATATACTTTTTTAAACTGATCTCGTTTTGCAATATGCATAAACTTATCAGTTGCCAAGGTATCTAAACTAATATTAATATCATTAACTCCATACTTTTTCAAATCGCTAATATGCCTATCAATTAAAACCGCATTACTTGTGATTGACATTTGAACATTCAATGTTGAAAGCATTTGAATTATTGCAGGAAAATCTTTTCGTAATAATGGTTCTCCTCCTGTTAAACGTATTTTATCAACACCATTTTTTACGAATACTTTTGCAATTTCATACACTTCTTGCGCTGTCATTAAATTACTCTTAGGAGAAAGCGGCACACCGTTAATTGGCATGCAATATGTACAGCGTAAATTGCATTTTTCAGTTAAAGAAATTCTTAAATAATTATGATTTCTTCCAAATGTATCTTGTAGTATGTTTGAGCTCTCAGACATTAATCGTGGTTTCCGCCTTTTAATATTTTAAAAACATGTAATAGATGAGGAAAAACTGCATCCATTGATTCTTTCGCTCCATTAGTTGATCCTGGTAAAGCTAAAACTAACGCATCTCCAATTGTTCCTGCGACACTCCGAGATAACATAGCATATGGCATTCGATTCTGACCGTAATCTCTTATGGCTTCTTCAATTCCCGGAATTCTTCTTTCCAAAATTGGTGTTAAAGCTTCAGGAGTTACATCTCGATAAGACAATCCTGTTCCTCCTGTAAATATTACCAAATTATTCTCAGAAGCCGCTTCAATAGCTTTTTCTCGAATTTGCTGTAGTTCATCAGGAATAATTTCATAATTAGAAATTACAACATTAGATTCTTCTAATTTATTTATAATGGCTTTCCCTGCCTTATCTTCTTTTTTACCTTCCGAAATGGAATCGGAACAAACAATAACACTCGCCGTTAGTTGCGATCTATGTTTTATTTTATAACTGCTTTTACCTCCACTTTTTTCTAATAATTTAATCGTGCCAATTTCAACTTGTTTGTCTATTGGTTTTAACATATCATACATTGTTAAAGCAATAACACTTACTCCATGCATTGCTTCTACCTCAACACCCGTTTTGTAAATTGTTTTTACAGTCATTTCGATTTTAACGGTTAATCCATCTATTGTATAATTAACACCTGTAAACTCGACTGGTAGTGGATGACAATCAGGTATAACATTGAATGTGTTTTTTACAGCTAATAATCCAGCCGCCCTTGCAATTTCAAACACGTTTCCTTTAGGAACTAAATTATTCTCGATGGCATCAATTGTTTCTTGTTTACTAACTTTTAAAATGGCTTGAGCAGTAGCCACACGAAGTGTATTTATTTTATGCGTAATATCTACCATTTCTTACGAATTTACTTTCCATTGATACGTTTGATCCTCGAACATTTCTTGTCCAAAAATTGGAACATCCGCCTTAATTCTTTCAACAACATATTCTAGAGCTTCAAAAACAACTCTTCTTCTTGGACTTGATACAAAAACGAAAAGGCAAATTTCTCCAGTTTTTACCAATCCTTTACTGTGATATATGTGCATACAAGTCAGTTCAAACTTTTCAAAAGTAGCTTCTCTTATTTCATGAAACTTTAAGTTTGCCATTTCTTCATAAGCAGAATACTCAATTCCGGTAACAGTTTTACCTTCTATCTCGTCCGCTCGTACTTGACCTAAAAAAATATTATGTGCACCAATATTTGTTTTAGACTGGTGTTTTTGAATTGAATTTGCTATAAATTCTGAAGAAATAGCACCTTCTTGAAATACGTTCTTTATTTTTTTATCCTTCATTTTCAATTGTCATTAAATCTTCTTTGGTATTTATGTTTGATGTGAAAATTACTTCAGAATCTTCTAATTCTACTAACTTCACATTACACTGTTCTATTACGTTTTTCAATTTTCTTTCTCCTTTTTCAATTGCTATTTTGAACTTCTGTTCACATTGCTTTTTATACAAACCTATTAAAGGCATTTTTCTTCCTTTTGACTCGATTAATACAATCTCTTCGTCATCGTTCGATTTTAACAGTTTCTCAACTATTCTTTCATTAATTAAAGGAATATCACAACTCAAGATAATATTAAATTCTGAGGTCGAGTTTATCAAACCAGAATAAATACCCGCAACCGGCCCAAAATCTTTAATACAATCCTCTACTCTTCTACATCCAAAAACATCATAACTACAATCGCTAGAAACAATTAACTTCTCCTCAACAAATGATTCGATTGCATCTAAACTATGCTGTATAAATTTTTTACCTCTAAACTTAAGGTGACCTTTATCTGTTCCCATACGAGAACTTTTACCACCTGCTAAAATTATTCCTGTTATCTTATTTCTGGAAATCATTCGTATTAAAATTGAATTAACGAGGGTTAAATTTTATCGAACTTATGTAATTGTTCATCTAAAAAGCGCCAACAACTTTTATTAATATCTTCAAATACTAAAATCACAGATTTACCATATCCCGTTAATTTAGTTCCACCCCCATTTACACCACCAATAATTTTTGTAGTAACAGGTTCTTTAGCAGATTTATTCACCGCATCTAACAAATGCCAAGCTTTTTTATAAGATAATTTCAATGACTTTGCCGCCTTTGATAAAGATCCTGTTTCGTTAATTGCCTTTAATAGTGCAATTCTTCCTTCTCCTAAAAAAACATTGTTTTCTGACTCAATCCAAATTCTACTTTTGATTTTATAACTCATACTAAACTGGCAATAATATGGTGGTTAAAATATCATTAACATTAACTTTTTCAACTACTTCAGGTAAAAAAACTAGTGCATTACTAATAGCAAAAGTTTGCATCATTGCCGAACTTTGTCCTTCCAATATCTCTACACATCCTTCTTTATAAATTGCTTTTAAAAATTGCGATCGACCTCCTTTAGTGGTAAACTCATTTTTTGATTTTGAACTAACTCTTGGTAATTCAACAACTAATTTCCCCATCATTTTCTGCAATGAAATGAATACATACATATAAAAACAAGTTAACGCAGCAGCTGGATTTCCAGGCAAGCCAAAAATTTGTGTTTCATCTTTCTTCCCATAATACAATGGTTTTCCTGGTTTTTGTTTCACCTTATAAAACAATTTTTTAACCTCTAACATTTTTAATGCTTTTCCTATATAATCATACTTTCCAACCGAAATTCCACCAGAAATTAAAATCAAATCGCTCGCATTTATAGCTTCTTTTAGAATTTCAACCGTAGCATCATAATTATCTTCTACTTTATACATCTTTACATCATAAAACTTTAAACTATAAAGCGCACTTAACAACATTTTAGAATTACTCTCGTATATCTTACCATATTCCAATTCATCACCTAATTCAACCAATTCATTTCCTGTACTAATAATTGAAATTACTGGTTTTTTATAAACCCAAACTTTTTGGATCCCTAAAGAATAAAGATAACCAACCGTTGCAGGTGTTATTTTTGTTCCTTTTTCTAATGCAATTTGATTTTTCAAAACTTGCTCACCGATTGATCGTATATTTTGATTTTTCCTAAAAGGTTCTTGACTAAATAGCTGGTTTCCTTTCAACGAAACTTTTTCCTGCATTAAAACTACATCGGCCGAATCAGGAACAGCTGCACCAGTAAAAATACGAACAGCTTCACCTGGTTTTAAAATTGGATTTATAGTATCCCCTGCTTTAATTTCATTCACTACTTTATATGACTCAAAATCCCCACTAAATATGGCATAACCATCCATTGCAGACTGGCGAAAAGAAGGTAAATCAATTAGAGAATTTATATCTCTAGATAAATAATACCCATTTGCTTTCTCAACAACAGCCTGTCTTTCGTTGGTAATTTGATTACTGTTATTTTTTATAATTGAAATGGCTTCTTCGACTGAAATCATATCTACTCGTTATATCCAGATAAATATAACGCTAAAATCCTGCTGATTCCAATTTTACAACATGATAATATGTTAAAAATCATCATGATAAAATACCATATTAAGAATTGAAGTATGAAATTTTATCAATTCAAGAAAAGTGAAAGTAAAAGTTTAGCAAATAAGTATTATTACGTACATTTTGACTTTATTAAAACGTCAATCATTTGCATAACTCACAAAGAAACAACAGCTATTCCTGTTTAGATTGTAATAACATTAATTGCATTATCAATAGTAATTTAATTAAAGGAAACAACCTGAAATTAATTGAAAACAAAAAAGTTCTTCAATGCAAAAAAGGACAACAATTTATAATGGAAGGCGCTTTAGTGAATGGTTTATTTATTATTCTAAAAGGAAAAGCAAAAGTATTTCGTACGGGCATAAACGGAAAAGAACAAATCGTTCGCTTTGCTAAAGAAGGTGAAATTATAGGACATCGTGGTTTTGGAACAGAAGAATACTATCCAATAGGAGCTATTGCACTAGAAGATACAATTTTATGTTCTTTTACTAGAGAAACATTACAAGAATCACTTTTGAATAACGCAAAATTTGGTTACGATTTAATGTTGTTTTACGCCAATGAATTGAATAGAAGTGAAAATAAAGTAAAGACTATTTCTCAGATGACAGTTCGTGAACGCGTAATTGATACTTTATTATATATCAATAGAAAATTTGGAACCACAGATGGTTTCCTGAATTTAACTCTTTCTAGAAAAGAATATGCAGATTACGCAGGAACTACAGAAGAACAAGTTATTAGAACATTTTCTAGCCTAAAAAAGGAAGGCCTTATAAACACACGAGCTAGACATATAAGTATTTTTGATGTTCATGCCTTGAAAGCTGAAATAAGTCAGCATAATTTCTTTTTAGATAGTTAAAAAAACACATCATATTTTATCATTACCTCAAAAACTGCTTTTTCGCAGTTTTTTTTATGTCATAAAAAGATATTCTTCCCTGTTTTATAGCATACTCATACTTACATACTACTTATATATTTGTAGAAACTAAGTACTAATACGTATAAAAGCTTTAAGATGAAAAAAATGAAATCTTTACTAGACAAATCTATTTTGATATTATTTGCTACTGTTTTTCTTATCTCATGTGGAGGAAAAGAAAAGAAAGAAGCAGAAGCAAAAGTTGAAGAGAAAAAAGAAATCTCAAAAACAAAGACTTTAGATATTGAAAAACCTCAATTAACCTTTGGTTTTATAAAATTAACAGATATGGCTCCTTTAGCCATCGCCAAGGAAAAAGGATTCTTTGAAGATGAAGGTTTATTTGTTTCTGTTGAAGCTCAATCGAACTGGAAAAATGTTTTGGATAGAGTAATTGATGGACAATTAGATGGTTCACATATGTTAGCAGGACAACCAATTGCGGCGGGAGCTGGATTTGGTAGACAAGCTGAATTAGTTACTGCTTTTTCTATGGATCTTAATGGAAATGGTATTACGGTATCAAACGACGTTTGGTCTAAAATGAAACCAAATATTCCAGCAGGAGAAGATGGAAAACCAATTCATCCTATTAAAGCAGACGCTTTAAAGCCTGTTATTGAAGATTACAAAAAATCTGGTAAAGCTTTTAAAATGGGAATGGTATTTCCTGTATCTACTCATAACTACGAGATTCGTTATTGGTTAGCTGCAGCTGGAATTCACCCAGGAATGTACACGGCGGATAATGTACAAGGACAAATTGATGCTGAAGTATTATTATCAGTTACTCCACCACCACAAATGCCAGCAACCTTAGAATCAGGTACAATTTACGGATACTGCGTAGGTGAACCTTGGAATCAACAAGCTGTTTTTAAAGGAATTGGAGTTCCTGTAACTACAAACTACGATATCTGGAAAAACAACCCAGAAAAGGTATTTGTAATGACTAAAAAGTTCATTGATGAAAATCCGAATACAGCAGTTGCAGTGACAAAAGCTTTAATTAGAGCAGGTAAATGGTTAGATGAACCAGGAAACAGAAAAGAAGCTGTTCAAATTTTATCTAAACCACAATATGTAGGAGCGCCAGAATCTGTGTTAGCAAATTCTATGACAGGAACTTTTGAATTCGAAAAAGGAAACAAAAGAGAGATGCCAGATTTCAATGTATTCTATAAATACAATGCTACATATCCTTTTTATTCTGACGGTATTTGGTTCTTAACTCAAATGCGTCGTTGGGGACAAATTTCAGAGAAAAAATCAACTGAATGGTATTCAGAAACGATCAAGAAAATTTACAGACCAGATATATGGAAAAAAGCAGCTACTCTTTTAGTTGAAGAAGGACATATTCCTGCTACTGACATTCCAGAAACTGACGGTTACAAACCGTCTACAAACGACTTTATAGATGGAAAAAAATACGATGCTAAAGATCCAATTGCGTATATCAATAGCTTCAAAATAGGTAATAAGGACGAATAAAATTAAAACCTAAAATCATGAAACAAAGTGTAACAGTAAACGAATCTGCAGAAGCAAAATGGATTGAAGGAATTAGAACTTCACTATCAAAGATAAAAGTGAAAACTCCCAAAATCAATATTATCGCTACTCTTAAGAAAATGATTATTCCTGCATTATCAATCATTAGTTTTATAGGAATTTGGCACTTAGGAGCAGAAGCATTAAAACAAAGAGAAATTAATTTTAGAATTGAAAAAACATTAGCTGATCAAGGACAAGTTGCTGCTGATGCATTAAAAGCTTGTTTTGCTTCAGGTGGTACAGATTGTCAAACAAATACATTACCATCTCCAAGTCAAGTTTGGTCTTCGCTTCAAACTTTAATTCAAGATCACTATGTAATTACAAAAGATAAAGCTGATTTTGCAAGTAAAACAGCTTCTTTAAATGCTACAAGAATAGCTCAAGGAAAAGATCCTATTGTGTATACGGGAAGACCTTCTTTCGTAGATATTGTTCTTACAAGTTTAAAAACAGTATTTGCTGGATTTTTACTGGCTTTATTTATAGCTGTCCCAATCGGAATTGTGATTGGTTTAAGTGAGAAATTAAGAAGCGCTTTTAATTGGTTTATTCAAATTTTCAAACCAGTTTCTCCGGTAGTTTGGTACTTATTAGTTTTTATGATTGTAAAAACTTTACTCATCGGAACTAGTACAGATAACTCATTTATTATCTCATTTATCAGTGTTGGATTATGTGCTATGTGGGCAACTTTAGTAAATACAGCAATGGGAGTTTCAACTGTAGATAAAGATTTTATAAATGTTGCCAAAGTTTTAAAACTAGGACCATTACAAAAAGTATTCAAAGTTATACTTCCATCATCATTACCATTAATTTTTACTGGTTTACGAATTACATTATCAGTTGCTTGGATGGTTTTAATCGCTATTGAATTATTAGCGCAAAGTCCTGGATTAGGATTATTTGTTTGGGAAGAATTCCAAAATGGAGCTAACGATTCTAACTCAAAAATAATTGTGGCAATGTTTGTAATTGGAATTATTGGTTTTTTACTGGACCGAATTATGTTAACTGTTCAAAACATGGTGTCTTTTAATAAAAACGAAGGGATATAATCTTTAATTAAAGTAGGAGAAAATGGCGTATTTAGAATTAAAAAACATCAATAAAACTTACGGAGAAGGCAAACATAAAACAGAAGTTCTTTCAGATATCAATTTATCAATTGAAGAAGGAGAATTTGTAGCCATAGTCGGATTTACAGGAAGTGGGAAAACAACGCTAGTAAATTTAATCAATGGACTACTTGAGCCTACAAGCGGTGAAGTTTTATTCAAAGAAGAACCTGTTAAAGGAACTAGTCATGATAGAGGTGTAATTTTCCAAAATTACTCATTATTACCATGGCTAACTGTAGGTCAAAATGTATTAATGGCCGTGAAAGAAGCCTTTCCAAAGCGCGGTAAAGATGTATGGAAAAGAAAAGCTTCACATTATATTGAAATGGTTGGATTAACTCCAGCGATAAATAAATTACCGAAAGAACTATCCGGAGGGATGCGTCAACGTGTTTCTGTAGCTCGTGCGCTAGCAATGAAACCAGATATGATTATTATGGATGAACCTCTAGGAGCTTTAGATGCTTTAACGAGAGGTAATCTACAAGATCAAATTTTAAATATTTGGGGAAAAGATAAAAGAACTGCATTACTTATTACAAATGATGTTGATGAAGGTATTTACATGGCAGATCGAATCATTCCTTTACGTCCCGGGCCCAATGCAACTTTAGGCCCAGAATTCAAAATCGACATTGAAAGACCTAGAGATAAAACCGAACTAAACGATAATCCGATTTATAAAAAAACAAGAAATGCCATCATTGAATATTTAATGGATATCGGTGAAGAAAGAAAATCAGAACAACAAAACAATTACATGTTACCTGATTTAACTCCGAAAAGTTTTGTAAGAGCATAATTAAGAAAAAAGACTAAAAATGAGTATATTAGAAGCAGAAACACAGATAATAACTCGAGCAACCCCCGAATTAGAAACTCAAGAGTTAATGTTGGATTTAAAAAATCTAAAGAAAGTTTATCCAACACCAAAAGGCGACTACATAGTTTTAGAAGATTTGAATCTTCAAATCATGAAAGAAGAATTTGTTACCATTATCGGACACTCTGGATGTGGAAAAACAACAATGCTTTCAATGATTGCAGGCTTAAATGAAATTACCGGAGGTAGCATTTCTGTATTAGGCAAACCAATTAAAGGTCCAGGACCAGATCGAGGAGTAATTTTTCAAGCTCCAAGTCTTATGCCTTGGATGACTTCTTTACAGAACGTTTTATTAGGCGTGAATCAAGTATTTCCTCATGCTACAAAAAAGCAGCGAAATGACATTGCGAAATATTACTTACAAAAAGTAGGATTAGAAAATGCCTTCTATAAAAAAGCAAGTGAACTTTCACAAGGAATGCAACAACGAGTAGGAATTGCGAGAGCATTTGCTATTAAACCTAAAGTTTTGTTGTTAGATGAGCCATTTGGAATGCTTGACTCTTTAACCAGAGGTGAATTGCAAGATATTTTAATTGAAATTTGGAATAAAGAAAAAATTACTGCTGTGATGATTACCCATGATGTTGATGAAGCTATTTTTCTAGCAGATAGAGTCGTAATGATGACAAGCGGACCCAAAGCTAAAATAGGAGATATTCTAGAAATTGACTTTGAAAGACCAAGAACCAGAAAAACTGTTTTAGAGCATGATAATTATTATGCTTATAGAAAACACCTAATAGATTTTTTAGAACATTAAACTACGAAATATGAAAAACAAACTTATTTTATTCGGACTATTTACTTTACTAACTCATATTTGTCAAGCGCAATTTACCTTGGATGGAGAATTTAGACCTCGTACAGAATATCGCCATGGTTTTGGTAGCATCATTCCTGAAAGTGCTGAACCTGGACTAAGTATTGCAACAAGAGTTCGTTTAAACGCAGGTTATAAAACAGAATCTTACAAATTCTTTTTGAGTTTACAAGATGTATTTGTTTGGGGAGAAAACCGACAGATTTTACCAAATGACCAAAACAATTCTTTTGCTGTTTTCCAAGCTTGGGCAGAAATTGGTTTAGGAGGCGGATTCTCAACTAAGTTGGGTAGACAAGTTTTATCTTATGATGACCAAAGAATTTTAGGTGGATTAGATTGGGCACAACAAGGTAGAAATCATGATGCGGCTTTATTAAAATATAAAAAAGATTCGTTCTCAGCTGATTTAGCATTAGCTTTTAATCAGGATCATGAAAACGCTGGTGGTTTTGTAAATGTGGGTAATGATTTCAATACTTCTGGATTCTTCACTTATAAAGTAATGCAGATGTTACACTTACATAAAAGTTGGGATAAATTCTCAGGAAGTTTATTATTTATGAATAATGGATTTGAAAACCATAGTCTTAATTTAAATGAAACTGTTTATTTACAAACATTTGGAACACACTTAAAATATAAAACCGGAGCTTTAGCTCTTGAAGCTAATGGATTTTTACAAACAGGTAGAGCAATTTATGGTGCTAATTATCAAGATGTAGAAAGTGGTTATTTAGCAGGTTTAGAAGCTAAATATAAAATATCAGATAAAGTAACTGTTGGTTTAGGAGCTGAAATAATTAGTGGTGACGGTGAAACTGACGCAACAGCTACTTCAGCATTCTTTCCTTTATACGGAACAAACCATAAGTTTAACGGATTCATGGATTATTTCTACGTAGGAAACCATGCAAACTCAGTTGGATTATTTGATATTCACGCAAGTGCTAACTTTAAGTTAGATGAAAAAGCTAGTTTAATGGTGAAAGTATTAAACTTTAGCGGCGAGCAAGAATTAGGAAGCGGAGAAAAACAATTAGGAACTGAAATTGATTTAGTTTATAAGAGAAAATTCAAAGGATTCGCTATTGTCGCTGGATATTCTCACATGTTTGCATCAGACGGAATGTATGAATTAAAAGGAGTTACAGAAGACTTAGCCGCAGATAACCAAAACTGGGCTTGGGCAATGCTAGTATTAAAACCAAAGTTCTTAAATGGAACTAAATAAATTTTGAAGTATCGCAGATTAAATACTTTATTTTCACTTGTTTCAATAAAGGTAGTTTTCACATGAAAGCTGCCTTTATTTTATATCAAATTAAATTCTTTGGCTTTCTTATTGAGCTCCATAACGTTTTTAACTTGAAGTTTTTTCATCAAATTAAAACGATGTACCTCAACAGTTCGTTTACTAATTTTTAATTCTTCAGCAATTTCCTTGTTGTTTTTAAGTTGTAAAACTAGTTCTAAAACTTGTCGTTCTCGTTTTGTTAACTTAAATGGGTTTTCTTTTGGTTCCCCATTACTTTGTGAAGTAATATTAGACGAACCAACGACAAAATTATTCATAATTGCTCCGGAAACATCACCACTAAAATATTTATCTCCAGAAGCAACTTTATTCAATGCCTTAATAAATTCTTCTTTACTAGAACCTTTTAGTAAATATCCATCTGCACCTGCCTGAATAGATTTTACTACATATTCTTCAGAATCGTGCATCGATAAAACTAGTGTTTTTATAGCCTTGTGTTTATATTTTGAATTGATTTCATTTACCACTTCAATTCCATTCATTTCAGGCATTCGTATATCTACAATCAAAACTGCTGGTTCATTTAAAACCTCAACAATTTTTAATGCATCAATTCCATTAGATGCTTCGTTTATTACTTTAATCTTTTCTTGATCTTCTAACAATGCACGAATTCCATCTCTTACTAAAACATGATCATCGACTAATACGACATTAATATTTTCCATAAAATGAATAATTTCAAAACAAAAATACGTAAATCCCTTCAACTTGGATTTTCTAAGTACAACAATAAAAATTAAGTATATCTAACTAGTTTTTCGAGTGAATAGGAATATTTAAAGTAACCCTTGTACCTTTCTCTTTTTCAGAACTTAAGAATAAACGACCATTAATGAACTGTATTCGCTCTTTCATAAATGTTAGTCCCATACCTCCTATTCCTTCTTTCTTCTCCTTTGTGTCAAATCCTTTTCCATTATCATCTATTACTATACTTAAAATAGTTTCGCTATGGGAAACCGAAAGTAATATGTGAGATGATTCTGCATATTTAATTGCATTATTTATAGCCTCTTGTGTTATTCTATAAATATTAATTTCTGTTAGAGAATCTAATCGTAAATCGAAATTAGTTTTATTCAAAAACAAAATGTTTTTACCTGTTAAGCGAGACAGTTCTTTTGTTAATTTAGATAGGGCAGGTACTAAGCCATGATCTGATAATTCAGAAGGCATTAAATTAAAAGTTGCAGTACGAACACCCTTTATGATATCACTTGTTTGCTCTTTTAATTGGTTCACTTTTAATTTCGTTTTTTCAATGTCATCCGGATTAATACTTTCAAGATTGAATTTTAAACCAGTTAACATTTGTCCGATTCCATCATGGACATCTTTGGCAATTCTACTCTGTTCTTTTTCTTGATTTTCTATGATTTTTTTTGAAATGATCTTTTGCTGATTCATTTCCTCATCAAAGCTTTTTTGCCTCAGTTTATCTATCTCTAATTGAGCAATTTTCTTCTCTGTTATATCAGAAGCTATAATTAATAACTCTGATTTTTCTTGTGTCGGGTTATAAGGAACAATTGCCATTTCCAACCATAAATCTGAACCTTCAGGACTTGTTGCTTTCACTTCTCCTTGCCAACCAGTTTGCTTATTTTTTAGAATAATATCCTGAATTTGTGTTCGTTCATTTTCCACTGTAGAAAGAACATCCCATAAAAAAGTTCCTTTTGATTTTGAGTATTTAAAGAAGCGAGAAAACTTGTTACCAATATGTAAAATTGTTCCATTCGGCAAAATTCTAGCAGAGAGTAAAGTTTGATCCATAGCTCTACTAAAAGCCTTTAATTCTTTAACTGATTTCTCTCTAGCCATACTTAACTGATCCGCATCAAAAGCCATTTTTTTAGCTAGTTTCTCTGCTGAAATTAACTTTGTTAATGTAGCTCGTATGGATTTTGCTGTGGGCCAAAAAATAAATAAGAATTCAGCAAGTAGAATAAGTAATGTAACTACCATTAGCACAAACTCCAACTGAAAAAGCCAATCAACTTTTTTGTTTGCTTCTACATCATATTGATTCACGATATCATCCATCTGTAATAAAAAGGCTCCTTCCTTTTCTTTTATTATGGGAATGAAATTTGAATATCCCTGTTTGTCAGCTTTATCTAAAATACTTTCAATAGATTTATAAATGGTATCAAAAACAGGATTAATTTTTTCAAATTTCCTTTTAATAACATCACTATTTTTCCCTGGTAATCCTAGAGAATCATTTCCTTTTTGGAGAGAATTATGAGATAACTCCCAAAGTTCTAAAGTATTCTTGATTTGGGCTTTTAAAGCTATTTTTTTTATTGAATCGATTTCAGTCGTTAAAGAGAAAACTTCTTTTGCCAACTTTTGACTCAACATTCGTTGTCTACCAGCAATGTTGATGACCCTTGCATCGCTTTGCTGATTTCTTAAATGTTTACGAATAAAAAATTGACTAATTATTACTGAAATAGCAATCGTACTTAATGCAACGATGTACAATCGGCTTAAGTTTTTAAAGGTACGTTGATCTAAAGAATGAGATTTTTCTGCCAATACAGTAATATTAATTATGCCAATGCTTTTTGAATAAGCGCTAAACTTTCTTCAGAAAATTTTATTTTCATTGCTTCTTCTTTCCCTTTTTCAGACATTTTTTTTAATGTTTTCTTCAAAATATCTATCACTTTCTCATCAGTATGTTTTGCGGCAAATTCTTCAAAATAAAAGTCAAGAAAAACTAAACAAATTACATCTTCTAATTCTTGTGCTTCTTCATTTCTCTTTAATTGTTTTTTTAAGATTAAAGAAGTTACTCTCTTTATATAATCTTCATCAAACCCAACCGTTTCTAAAATTTCAGAAGTAATTGTTGCGTGTCTTCTTTTCAATTCTTCTCGCCACTTTAAATAACCAACTCTATCCATTGGATATTCATCTCGAGCAATTTCCCATCGTGCAATATGTTGAGCTCTCGCAGCTATTTGAATTGCTTTAGAAGCATTCGGATTAAATTGGAGTAACTTTCTCGTCATTCTTTGAGAATACAATAACTCCTTAGGAAAATCAATTCCTTTAGCTGAATGAATATTGGGATCTTGACTATTTTTTTGGTCTATTAATGCAATAGCAGTTTCAAAACGAGTAGGTTTCATGTATTCTAAATTAATCTAAGAATCCAATATACACATTTCCATCTTCTATTTTAACAGGATAAACCGCAATTCTTAAACTTTCGTCCGTTAATCCTGAACCGTCTTCAAGTGAAAAATTCTTTTTATGAAGTGGACAAGCAACCTTTGGAATACCGTTTTTATCTCCAATTAATCCAAGCGACAAAACCATTTCCATTTTATGTGGACATAAATTTTGACAGGCATACCATTTATCCATTTGTTTAAAATTGAAAACAGCAATTTGCTTGTCTTTATACTTCACACAGGCTCCACTATTTTCAGGAAAGTCATCTATTGTACCGGCTTTAAACCAATTATTTACTTCTGAGTTTACAACAGAAGCATATTTCTGTATTACATCTAACATCTCTTCTAACTTTAAATTAATTTTACCACGGCTTTGGCATTTTTTGTTCTCTCATCGGAACAAAAACCAATTCTTCATTTGTTTCTTCAGAATTCACGAAATGTTTGAAACGTTTCATCATTTCTGGGTTTTCAACAGCTTGTTTCCATTCACATTCGTACTTATTTATTAGCTCTTGCATTTCTTCCTCTAATGTTTCTGCAATTCCTAAAATATCATCAATAATTACCTTCTTTAAATATTCAATCCCGCCTTCTAATTTATCTAACCACGGAGCCGTTCTTACTAACGGACCAGCTGTTCTGATATAATACATTAAAAACCTATCTAAATATTTTATAGCTGTTTCGTCACTTAATTGTTCCGCAAGTAATATTGCATGCTTTGGATTTGCTCCACCATTTCCACATACATATAAATTCCAACCTCCTTCAACAGCAATTAAACCAAAGTCTTTTCCTCTAGCTTCTGCGCATTCTCTAATACAACCAGAAACCCCTCCTTTTAATTTATGTGGAGCTCGTAAACCTCTATATCGATTTTCAATTTCTATGGCGAAGGTTACACTTTCATGCATTCCGAATCTACACCATGTAGATCCCACACAACTTTTCACTGCTCTTAATGATTTTCCATAAGCATGACCACTTTCAAATCCAGCAGCTATTAATTCCTTCCAAATAAGCGGTAATTCATGAATTTGAGCGCCAAAAAGATCTATTCGTTGAGCTCCTGTAATTTTTGTATACAAATCATACTTTTCCCCAATTTCACCTATAGTAATTAGTTGTTTTGGTGTAATTTCTCCACCTGGAACTCTGGGAACTACAGAATATGTTCCATTACGTTGAATATTTGCAAGAAATCGATCGTTTGTATCTTGAATCGTAACTTGTTTATTCGCTGTTTCCATGGTTAGTGTAGCAAAAATAGAAGCCAATGCCGGTTTACAAACTTCACACCCATGACCATGACCAAATTTCTCTAATGCTTCCTCATAGGTTTCAATCTTATTGACTTTAACCAAGTCGAATAATTCTTGTCTACTGTAATGAAAATGCTCACAGATGGTTTCCTTAACCTCTTCACCAAGTGATTTCAGCGTTTCATTTACCAAATCTACCACCATCGGTTTACAACCACCACATCCTGTCGTTACTTTTGTTTGAGAAACAACATCTCCTAAATTTTTACAATTTCCCTCTAAAATTGAAGAACAAATTTCACCTTTTGAAATACTTTCACATGAACAAACTTGAGCTTCATCTGGTAAATCCAATACGCTTCCAAAAGCAGAGTTTCCTTGTCCACCACCAGAAACAATCAACTCTTCAGCATTTTCTGGAATTGGCAATTCGTTTAAATAAATCTGATGTAACATATTATAATCGGAAACATCTCCAACTAAAATTCCTCCCAGTAATTTTTTTCTATCTAAACTAACATTTACACGTTTGTAAATTCCTTTAGTTTTATTTTCAAAAATTATAGAATATCCTTTTTCAATTGGCATAAATGGTTCTCCGTAACTGGCTACGTCAACTCCAATTAATTTTAATTTGGTGGACATATCGATCTCGTCTACCATTTTAACTTCATCAATACCTAAAATCTGATTTACTGCAACTTCAGCCATATCATATCCTGGAGCTACTAAACCGTAAATCATATCATTAAACAATGCACACTCACCAATCGCATAAATAGATTCATCTGAAGTTTGCATTTTGTTATTCACCCAAATTCCTCCGCGAGTACCTACTTTTAAATCACAAGTTTTAGCCAATTCATCTCTTGGTCGAATACCCGCCGAAATGATTAACATTTCTACATCTAATTTATCATTCTCATCGAACTCCATTCCTGTAATAGCCGATTCTCCAAGAATTTTGTTGGTGATTTTAGACAAATGAACTTTTATTCCAAGTGATTCAATTTTTTCTTGAAGAACATTACTACTACGTTTATCTAATTGTCGAGGCATTAATTTAGGAGCAAATTCCACTACATGTGGCTCAAATCCCATGTCCATTACTGCTTTTGCCGCTTCCAAACCTAATAATCCACCACCCAAAATAGCAGCTTTTACTTTTTCTGTACGACCTGCTTTTATAATATTGGCGTATTCAATTGTTTCCTCTAAATCCTCAATTGTTCTGTAAACAAATACACCTTCTTTTTCTACACCTTTAATATTTGGAACAAATGGAGAAGAACCTGTGGCTAGTACTAAATAATCATACTTATACTCATCTCCCTTAATAGTCTCAATAGTTTTTGATTTTCTATCGATACTATTCACTCTAGTTTCTGTTATTAACTCGATATTATTTTTCGCATACCATTCTTTGGGTGCCATTTCTAAAACTTTAGCATCTCTATTTTCGAAATACTCACTTAAATGCACTCGATCGTAAGCTGGGCGTGGTTCTTCTCCAAAAACAATGATTTTATAATTTTTTGATGCTTTTTTTTCGACAAGTTTTTCACAAAACTTATAGCCTACCATTCCATTTCCAACTACAATAATATGCTTCATAATACTTAAAATTTGAATTTAAAATTACGTATAAATACTTAATTTTAAGTTTTGTTAGATGAAAAAATAAGTATTAGAGAAGTTTTTTAGCTAATTGATAATTAACAGGTAAACAAATTGCTTTTTTAATATTTTTTGCAATATAAACTGCAAAGAATTCATTTTCATATAAAGAAAAAACCAGTAGTATATACTACTGGTTTCTTTAATTTATTGATAGTAAACTTCAACTAGAAAGCTAATCCGACTAGAATTCCAACACCAATACCTGCCGTTCCGATAAGAATCTTTTCAAAGATACTTTTACGCCTTTGTCGCTTTCCTTCTTTCTCGATTATATCTAGACTCTTTGTTGCCTTGTCTAAACTAGAAATTGTATAGTCCAACGCTTTTTGGGTACGATCTAAGGTTAATTGATTTCTTTCATATATTTTCAAATCTAAACTATCTGATTCCTGAAAGTTAATTTTTAATTTTCGCTCCAAATCTATATTCCTTCTCAACGTTGCCGCATATTTCTCTACCAACTCTTTGGTCATTTTATCTTGATTAATAGTAGTTTGATAAACACTTTTCATTGCTAAAAATGCCTTTTTATTTACAAGATAAATTTCAGGAGTTTTAAACTTGTATAAACTATCTTTCTTTACTGTTAAAGGTTCGCCTATGAAATTTGCATAAGAAGCTGGAATTTCTATTACACGAGCAGAATCTCTTGCTATTTGTCCGAAAGTTGATATAATGGAAAATAGAGAAATCAGTATAATTACTTTTTTCATATTTCTTAATTTTATTTGGTTGATATTTTAATTTACGCCAAAAAGTCCGTCTAATATTGCTCTATCTCGAGCTAACTTATCGTTAACAGCTTTTATAGAATCTTTAATTCTTTGAAGTTCCTGCCAATCTCTCGCATTTTTCTTTTTAAAATGAAATATTAAAGAATCACGTTTATGAATGATGAAATCTTTTTGAGCTTTCATTTGTTCGAACTCTTTTTTAAAATTCTCAAGTTCGGTTTTTGCATTTACGATGTTGTTTTTCGATGTTTTTAGTTCTTGTCGAGCTTTATCTAGCTCTACTTCAATCACTTTCCAGTTGGAACTTGACTTAAATACTAAGTAACCAATAATTAATAGAATAATTATGGCCACTATTTGCAGTAGCGTGTTAATGTTATTGCTTTTCATTTGGTTGATTTAATGGCTGTGCCAACTAAATTATTTCGAGTAAAAAAGTAGATGCACAAAATGGTTAATTACTCTTACGCTATAAGAGCTTTGTAAAATTAACATTTGTTTCTTTTCCTTAAGGTTAAATAAATAAGGATTTTCCCCGAAAATTTTTTGACTGATTTTATTCGAAAGTCACTTAAACTAATAGTCCAATCTTTCTGATTATAGCTTATAATTGAAAAAAAACAACTTTTTTTAAAATTCACCACAACACTATTAACTTGTTGATTAATAACAACTTATGTATATATAACAATTAATAAATTCTTCAAGTATTATTTTTTTTCGTTTTTCTAAAAACCGAACCCTAAAAAATCTCGTATGTAAAATTGTAAGAAAAAATTATTCATTTAAAACACACACGATGAGAAACACAAAATTATTGAAACTACTTCTTGTAGTTATTAGTATTTCAGTTTTAATAGCTGCAGATCATATAGATGCTCCAGCTGTTTCGGGAGGAACCTCAGACATTACTGATTTTTATGCATTTCAAGGTGAAGACACAAACAATCTTGTTTTTGTAGCTAACATTAAAGGATTACTAAGTCCTTCTGAAACAATGAACGCCACTTTTGATGAAACAACATTAATAGAATTTAATATTGACACCAATGGTGACAACATTGAAGATTTAGTGATCCAAGCTATACCTAGAGATGGGGAAATGTATTTCTTCGGTCCTTATGCTCCATCTTTAACAGGGTTGAATAGTACAATCGATGCAACCATGAATTCTTCAAAAGTTGCTATAACAAAATACGGTGAGCAAGCTATTATTGGAATGGAAAACGGAATGAAATACTTCGCCGGACCAAGAGATGATCCTTTTTTCATGGACTTTGCTAGATATGGAGAAATTATTTCAGGAGATGCTTCTGGTTTTAATAATCCTGGTTCAGACACATTTGCAGGAACAAACGTTCTTTCTATTGTTGTTGAGGTTCCTAAAACTATGATTGGTAGTACTGGTACAATTAATACTTGGGTAGAATCAAAAGTAAAATCATAATCAATAACATTAAACATCATGAAATTAAAAAATATAAAATTACTAGCCTTAGCATCATTAGCCTTAACAATTATGAGCTGTAGTGATGATACAGATTCAACAATGGTACCTGTTACACCTAACTTTTCAGGAACTTATGTACAACAAGATCAAATGGGACGACCAGCTATTAATACAGTCTTCGTTAATTCAGATAAAAAAGACGAGTTTAATACGACTATTCCTTCTGAACAAGGAGCATCATTTCAAGCAATGTTTGAAACTAACTTAAAAGCTTTAAGTCCTGCTTATGCTAACATGGGAGATCAAAACGCTCTTGGATTAGATGCTGCAGCCTTTACTGGTGTTTTAGCTACAGATGTTTTATCTGTTTCATTAGACGGTACAACTACTTTTTACGACGGAACAAATGTTCTTACTGGTAGAGCTTTAGCAGACGATGTTATAACAGTTGAGTTATTATTGATATTTGGTGGAGAGGATTTTACAGAAAACCCATCTTTATCTGATGATCATGTAGATGCTAACGACAAAGATTTCCTTAGTTCCTTCCCATATTTAGCAACTCCTTGGTAAACCCATAAATTATAATCATAGATTATAATTTTCATTTTCAAGATTTCTTAAACAAACCCCACAGGTAATATTTTCTGGTTGATGTTTAATCAAAACATCAACCAGGATTACCAAAAAAAATAAAACATCATGAGACTAAAATACACCATATATACAATCCTATTTTTTTCATTGTTAGCTTGTTCAAATAAGAATACAAATGAAACAATCACGAATAAAAATGATTATGATTCTTTTTTAAATACTTCAAACACTAGTGAACTCAAAAAGACAAAAGAAAATTTATCCTTCTGGGAAAAAAAATTAAGACAAACTCCTAGTCAATATCCGTATTTAAGCAAAATAGCAGCAGTAAACACAAATCTATTTACGTTAACTGGAAAAATCAACTACTTAAAAGCAGCAGAACAAAATCTAGTTGAATTAAATCAAAAAGCAATTTCCACTGGGAATTTAAGAGCACTAGCCAGAAATTATATATCTCAACATAAGTTTAAAGAAGCGCTTACTCTTTTAAAAAAAGCAGAAAAAATCGGAGAAGAATTAAGCGCAACTCAAAAAATGTTATTTGATGTTCATTTAGAACTGGGAAATACAGATGAAGCAACTTTCTACCTAAATCAAATTCAGAAATTTTCAGATTTCGACTATTACATTAGAGCAGGAAAATTAAATGATCATAATGGCGATTTGTATTCAGCTATTAATTTTTTAGAAAAAGCATTACACATCGCTAAACTAAAAAACAACAAACATTTATTGGTTTGGAGTTATACTAATCTGGGTGATTTTTATGGACACAATAATGATATAAAAAAGTCTTATAAATACTACTTAAAATCTCTTGCTATTCAACCTTTTAACAGTTATGCAAAAAAAGGAATTGCTTGGATTGTTTATTCCTACGAAAACAATCCTGATGAAGCACTTAGGATTCTAAACAAAATAAAAGAAAATAACGCTTCTCCCGACTACTCACTACTCCTAGCTGAAATATATGAGTATAAGAAAGATTTAAAAATGAAGAATAACCATTTGAACTCATTCTTAAAAGCAACTGAAGATAAGTCTTATGGTGTGATGTACAACAGTCATGTTGCAAAGGTTATTCTGGATGAGTTTGATGAACACTCAAAAGCATATCCTGTAATAAATCAAGAAATTGAAAACAGAGCCACACCTGAATCTTATGACTTATTGGCTTGGTCTGCTTACAAAAAAGGAGACTTTAAAAAATCACTTCAAATTGCGAATGAGCATATCGTTGGAAAGAGTTTTGAACCATCTATATTATATCACTTGGCTGAAATTTATAAAGCTAACGGACTATTTAATGAAACCTCAAAAATCAAGGAAGATTTATTAGAATGTGCCTATGAGCTTGGACCTATTACTTTTAATAAAATTGAGCTTTTATAATGAAAACAGAAAAATTTATAACACTAATTAGTTTTATACTAATCATCTTTTATGGAGAGGCCCAACAAAACGAAATCTTTTTAATAAATGGAGAAATAATAAATCAAAATAAACTTCCAATTGCGGATGCATATATTTATAACTTATCTAGTCAATCGCATACACATTCTAGTTCAAATGGTTTATTCAAACTTGCTAATTGTAGTTTAGGTGACACCATACAGGTGGGTATCTTAGGATATAAAACTCAGAAATTCACACTTGTCAAAGAAGATGCATACAAAAAGCACACAATTACACTTGAAGAAAAAACAGTTCAGCTTGATGAATTAGTTATTGGGAAAATAAAAAACCCGTTAAACTCTATAGTTGCAATAGATTTACAAACAACTCCTGTAAATAATTCTCAAGAAATTATGCGAAAAGTTCCTGGGTTAATTATTGGGCAACATGCAGGTGGTGGTAAAGCAGAACAAATATTTTTAAGAGGATTTGATGTTGATCATGGAACTGATGTAAGTCTTAAAGTAGACGGAATGCCTGTAAATATGGTTTCACATGCTCATGGTCAAGGTTATAGTGATTTGCACTTTTTAATCCCTGAAACAATTCAAAAAATAGAATTTGGTAAAGGTCCGTATTACGCAAATCAAGGTAATTTTAATACTGCCGGATATGCTGACTTTTCAACAAAAAACAGCATTGACAAAAACAATATAAGTGTAAGTTTCGGTTATTTTAATACACTTAGAACTCTCGGTATGTTCAATTTAACCGAGAGTTCTAAAAAAAATAGCGCTTACATGGCCATTGAATACATAGAAAGCGATGGACCTTTTGAATCTCCACAGAATTTTAATCGTATAAATTTATTTGCTAAGTATAGAGCTATATTAGAGAATTCAGATCAAATTATTTTAACTGCTTCTCATTTTACGAGTGATTGGGATGCTTCAGGACAAATTCCTCAGCGAGAAGTTGACAATGGAAACATCACTCGATTTGGGGCAATTGATGATACAGAAGGTGGAGAAACATCTCGTTCAAACTTTAATATTCAATTACTAAAAACACTAAAAGATGGTGGTGGACTTACTGCGAATGCATATATCTCAAATTATAATTTCGACTTGTTTTCAAATTTTACATTCTTTTTAGAAGATCCCGTAAATGGAGATCAAATCAGACAAACAGAACAACGAAATATCTATGGATTCAATACAAACTATTCAAATAAAAAGTATTTCGGAACAACTTCAATAAAGTATAATCATGGAATTGGAATCCGTTTTGATGACATCAATAATATAGAATTATCAAAAACAAAAAGCAGAAATGAAACATTACAACAAATACAACTTGGAGATGTTAATCAAACGAATTTTTACACTTTTTTTAATGCCAGTTTTAATACCGGTAAATTCGAAATATCGCCAGGTTTACGCTTAGATTATTTTAAGTTTTTATACAACAATAAACTTGAAACCAATTATCAAACACTTTCAAAAAGTAAAACAATCGTAAATCCTAAACTTAATGTTAGCTATAATGCGAATGATAATTTACAAGTCTTTATTAAAAGTGGAATTGGTTTTCATTCAAACGATGCAAGAGTTATTCTTCAAGAAGACACAAGAAAATTACTTCCTAGAGCATATGGTTTAGATATTGGAGGTGTTTGGAAACCATCAAAGAAATTAATCCTAAACTCAACATTATGGTATTTACTTTCTGAAGAAGAATTGGTGTACGTCGGAGATGCTGGTATAATTGAACCATCTGGAAAATCAAGGAGATATGGTTTAGATTTTGGAGCACGTTATCAATTATCTCCAAAAATATATTTTGATTCTGATTTAACACTAACTACTGCAAGGAGTTTAGAAGCTATTTCTGGAGAAGATTATATTCCTTTAGCTCCAGACTTCACATTAACAGGAGGAATTTCTTTTAACGATATACAGAATTTTTCAGGTGGATTACAATTCAGATACATAGATAATCGTCCAGCAAATGAAGATAACTCAATAATAGCTGAAGGTTATTTTGTAAGTGACTTTAATCTTAATTACAGCATAAATAATTTTACAATAGGAATAAGTATTGAAAATATTTTTGATACAGAATGGAATGAAACTCAGTTTGCAACAAACTCACAGTTATCAAACGAAACAGTTCCTGTTGAAGAAATTCATTTTACTCCTGGTACACCATTTAACGCAAAAGCAACAATTACATATAAGTTTTAGTAACAATAGTTTTATGATTTTTATTTAAAATCATCGCTAATATAAATGACGTGGGGACGTAAACAATTATTAGCGAAAAACAATAGCCACTATAATGTGGCTATTGTTATTTTTTACTTTTAAATTTTTAGTGATCTCTATTTTATGAATCTACTACACCAATAGTATACAATTGTTCTAAAGTTGGAGTTTCACTTCCTCCTTCTGGCTCTAAAGTAATTCCAAAAGCCTGTGAATTGTTTGGATTTGCTATTGAAAATATTTTATTTGCATCGGCTGTAAAATTATCTAATGTACCTAAACTCGTTGGAGTTAATGGCTCTAACTTTAAAGACCATAATTGATATACTTTACCTTTTGGTGGATCAGGAAGTCCCTGAACATCGACATAAATTTTCTCAGTAGTTTTATTCCAATATACCTTTGCGTAAGAATCAGGAGAAACTTTTTGACCTTGTAAAGGAATACTAATAATATTTTTATCTCTAATTGCTGCTAGCAAAGTCTCATTTGTTTCTAAATTGACTGTTGTTTCTTTTAATTTTTCTTGAATCTGCTCCTTTTTTACACTCGTTGCCTTAAGTTCTTTCGATAATGATGAACTATTTATTTGAGATAAAATTAAAGCACTACCCACAATAATTGAAGCGGCCCAACCTGTATAACTAATCCAACTTTTACCTGAAGGTTTCATTGGAATTACTTTTGAATCCTCTTCTTTTTCTTGTATCATCTTAATTAAAAGATTTTTAAAAGATGGATTTTTATCTTTTGGAGCAACACTTGCTGTTAATACACCAATTGTCTCTTCAATTTTTTGTACTTCTGAAATTAGTTCAGGATATTTTAATAGCATTTCGTTAACCTCATCATTTTCTTTTTCAGAAAGTGAACCTGCTACATATAACTCCAAAATACCTGATGCTATGTATTCTTTTATATCCATGATTATTCTAACATTTTTCTCAAGTTAGTAAGACAATTTCTATTCCTAGTTTTCACAGTTCCCAATGGAACCTCTAAACTTTCAGATGCTTCTTTTTGAGTATATCCTTTAAAATAAAGTAACTCAATAAGCTTTTTACATGTATCGGCTAACTTATTAACAAACTCTTTTATACCGATAGTATTTGTTCGACTATCAAGGTTTACGTTGTCCTGTAATATATCTACGAATATTTCGGCATCAAGGTTTTTAGATTTTTTGTTAAAGTCTTTAGATCTTGTTTTATCAATTGCTGCATTTCTTGCAATATTTAATATCCAAGTAAAAAAACGCCCTTTTTCGGTGTTATATGAAGTAGCATTATTCCATGCCTTCATAAAAACATCTTGCGTTACTTCTTCGGCAATATCATTATCTCTAACAATATTAAATACAACACCAAGAATGTTTTTATAGTACATTTCATAAAGTTGCTCAAAAGCCAAAACATCCTTTTGTTTAAACCTATTAAGCAGTTGATCAAATTCCATACTTATGCTTTGTGTGAAGTTAATGAAAAATTACAAAAAGTACTCCAATAAAGTGAATTATAAACCACTTGAGATTTACGTGTGAAATTCGAATGAGTTAAGATTACTATTATATGAATCAACCAAAAACTAAGCTTCAATTTAAATTTGTAAAAGCCTTTCTATAATTATAAATACAAAATATATGACACAAGAAAACATTAAAGCAACAACAACAGTAGTAACCAAAAAATTAAATAATTGGCTGGATATATTTATTGATAATATTCCCAATTTAATTGTTGCTTTTATTGTTCTTGTTTTCTCTTTTATACTATCAAAATATATTAGTTCTTTCGTATCTAAATTAGTACAACGCAAAGTTGCTAAACGATCGGTAGCAAATGTAATATCCAAGATAGTTTCTATTACCATTTTACTTATTGGGTTATTCTTATCGTTAGGTGTACTTAACTTGGATGAAGCATTAAAATCTTTATTAACAGGTGCGGGTATTGCAGGTATTGTAATTGGTATGGCTTTACAAGGCACATTATCGAATACGTTTGCAGGTATTGTACTTTCCTTTAGAAATAATATTCGCATTGGTCATTGGATTGAAACCAATGGTTTTGCAGGTGAGGTAATTGAAATCAATTTAAAAGAATTTACCATAAAAGAAGCAGATAATAATCTTGTTGTTATTCCGAATAAAATGATTTTAGAGAATCCTTTAAAAAACTATTCTTTAACCACAAAAATGAGAGTTTCTTTACAATGTGGTGTTGGCTACAATTCAGATTTATATTTGGTTCAAAAGGTTACTAAGACTACCATTGCAAATGCTTTCTCTCAAATAAAATCCAACGACGAAGTTGAATTCTATTATCAAGAATATGGAGATAGTTCTATTAACTTTTTGTGTCGTTTTTGGGTAGATTCAGAGAGTGCTTTGGAAAAATTAAAAGCAAAGAGTAAAGCAATTATTCAACTTAAAAAAGCTTTTGATGATAACAATATAAACATTCCATTTCCTATTAGAACGCTACAATTTGATGGTAATTTAGAAACATCTATTCATAACCATAAATAATTAAAAGAAAAACCCAATAGCTAAAACTATTGGGTTTTCTTCTTTTTCATTTTCTTTTTTGGAGTATAGCAATTTCCCCCTCTATTTATTTCCTAACATCAATATTTCATTACAAACAATTTCAGTGATGTATTTCTTCTCTCCAGTTTCACTTTCATATGATCTGTAAACCAATCTACCTTCTATCATTACCTCACTTCCTTTATCTAAGTAGCTTTCAATAATTTCAGCAGTTTTATTCCAAGCTACTATATTATGCCATTGCGTATCTATTACTTTTTCTCCTTTTGAATTCTTGTACGTTTCATTGGTTGCAATAGAAAATTTTGCTAATTTTTTACCAGACTCTAAAATGATTACTTCTGGTTTGTTTCCTAAATTTCCAATTAACTGTACTCTGTTTTTTAATGCGTTCATGTTATTTATTTTATCGTTTAACAGTTAAGACCTTGCCATTGAATAATGACACTGCAAAGGTGCGACACATTCGAAGTTAGAGTCGGTTGCAAAACAATTACTTTCGATTGTAAATATTTGTAGTCGATTACATTCAGATAATTTTATATATTTACATCCTATGGAAAAAAGAGAATGTTTAGAATGTAGTACTCCATTAAAAGGAAGAGCTGACCAGAAGTTTTGTTCAGATTACTGCAGAAATACTTATAACAATAAAGTTGATAAAGACACTAAAAATTTAATTCGAAACATCAATAATCGACTGAAGAAAAACTACAAGATTCTTTCTGAGTTAAATTCAAGCGGTAAAACTAAAGTGTCTCGAACAAAATTATATGATAAAGGATTCGATTTTCAATTATTCACTTCCGTTTATCACACCAAAACCGGCAATACTTATTTTTATGTTTACAATCAAGGTTATCTAGCTTTAGAAAATGATCTCTTTCTATTGATAAAGAAAGAATTGTAACTATTTGGTAAAAACAGATACTAATAAAGTAAAAACTGACTCATGGAACCTCTTTTTATAATTGTGCCTATCCTTTTTATTATTGTAATGTACCTTGTTTATTATTTTGATAATAAACAAGTAGTTATTCGAACATTGAGAAAATTACCGAGTTCTGGAATTAGTGGTATTCGTACAAACCAATTAACTAAAGTTACTGGAAAAGCATTACATGTTGAAAAACCTCTTATTGCCCCTTTCAGTAAAAGAGAATGTATTTTTTATAGCATTAAAATAGAAGAAAAAAGAAGTTCTGGAAATAGTTCTCACTGGGCTACTTTAGTAAAAGACGTTCGTTTTCAGCCGTTTTTTGTGCAAAAAAATGGAGAATATATTATCATTAATCCATCTGATAATCCTAAAAACTATAAAACGCATTTAGTAGTTGATAAGAAAGCATCTTCTCATACATTTAAAGAAAGCACACCTGAATTTGAAGCATTACTTCGTAGTTATAATGTTAAAAGTAAAGGATTTTTAGGATTCAAAAAAAATATTAGATACAGAGAAGCTATTATCGAAATTGGTGAAGAAATTACTGTTGCGGGTATTGCTAAATGGAAAAATTTAAACGAGCCAATTCCAGGCTATTCTTATTCAAAAATAGCTTCTTTAGAAAGTAATGAAAAACAAAAAATCGTTATTACAGATTTACCAAGTAGAACAGTAAATAAAATTCAATAGGTTTTATTACCATGAATTCCCTTTCATTTGTAAGGCTGCCTTTAAAATATCTTTTTGACTAATTTGACCAACTAATTTCCCGTTTTCAACAATGGGAAATCTTCTTCTTTTTGATTCAAGAAATTTGTTTGCTGCATCAAAAATATTCATGTTTCCATCAATAGTTTCTACTTCTTTCACCATTGCTTTTTGAACAGTATTATTCTGATCCATTGGCAAATTGTAATACCTACTTTCAGAAATCTGTTTCATACAGTCTCCTTCAGAAATAATTCCTATTAATTCATTCTGACTATTCACCACTGGTCCACCTGAAATCTTATTCTTGATTAACATTTCTATTACCTCTTCAATAGATTGCTCTTCTTTAAAAGTAATTAAGTTTTTCGTCATGTAATCAGAAACCAATATTGGTTGTGAAGGTTTAGTTAAAGTAGCAGTTCTTTTACCTTGAAAGCTTTTAATCCCCATAATACAAAAGTTTGATTTACTTAAATATACTGATTTATAGTTATTTACAAAATAAAATCGATCTCTTATTTAATTTTTATATTTTTAATACCATTAAAATTAATGCATCCTACTAAGAAATTTTTGGAATTAAGACGAGGCGTTTTCTCTTAAAAATTGTACCCAAAGCTTACTTTACAAAAAGAAATAATTGACCAATGAACACAACGAACAAAACGCTTACTTTATTCATATTAATAGCAGCTATTTATTGGGGTTTTCACGATATGAAACCAAGTTTTAATAATGAAAATAACATAGCTCAAGATGAACTTTCTATAAACAATGCACTAAATCACTTAAAACATATTGGTGTTAAACCTCATCATGTTGGAACCGAAGAGCATAAGAAAGTTCAAACTTATTTGTTCAACGAACTAAAAAAAATTGGTTTACAACCCGAAATTCAAACTGCTACTGTTTTCAATAAAAAGTGGAAAGCAGGAACAACTGTTGAAAATATTATTGCCAAAATCAAAGGAACTTCCAATGGTAAATCATTAGTTGTCGCTAGTCATTACGATAGTAACCCACATTCTTCTATTGGTGCAGCTGATGCTGGATCAGGAATTGTAACTATTCTAGAAGGAATTAGAGCCTATTTAGCACAAAATAAAACTCCTAAAAATGATATAATTATTCTTTTCTCTGACGCTGAAGAATTAGGTTTACTAGGAGCAGAAGCATTCGTGCAGTATCATCCTGAAGCAAAAAATGTTGGCTTAGTTTTGAATTTTGAAGCTCGTGGAAGTGGTGGTCCGAGTTATATGTTAATGGAAACTAACGGAAAAAATAGTGTTCTTCTCAATGAATTTTTAAAAGCAAATCCAAACTTCCCTGCCGCAAATTCACTAATGTATAGTGTTTATAAAATGCTACCCAACGATACTGATTTAACAGTATTCAGGGAAGGAGGAAATATCAATGGTTTTAACTTTGCTTTCATTGGTGATCATTTCGACTATCACACTGTTCAAGATACTTATTCGAGATTAGATAGATCTTCATTAGCTCATCAGAAAGATTATTTTGTAAGTAATTTGAATCATTTTTCTGAAATTGATTTATCTAAATTAAATAGTAATGAAGATCATGTTTTTGTAAATTTTCCATTTATAGGTTTGCTTACCTTTCCTTTCAATTGGATTTTACCTCTAATTATTTTTGCTTTAATTCTTACACTTGTCATCATAATTTTAGGAATAAAACGTAAAAGACTTACAACCAAAGGAATTTTTACCGGGATAATTCCTTTTATATCATCAGTACTACTGGTAACTCTTTTGAATTTGATTCTTTGGAAAATTATACTCTTTATTCATCCAAGTTACCAAGATATATTACATGGATTCACATATAATGGTTATCAGTACATTTCAGCTTTCTGCTTACTTGATGTTTGGTTAATTTTTAAGTTTTATCAAAAGTTCAATAAAGTTAAATCAGCTGATTTATTAGTCTTTCCAATACTATTTTGGATCATCATAAACATATTAATTTACGCTTATTTAAAAGGAGCCGCATTCTTCCTACTTCCAACATTCCTAGGGATTATTTCTCTTGCCATTTTAATATTTGGCAATAAAAAACCTAAGAATTTATGGTTAAGTATATTAGCGATACCTACATTATATATTTTTGCACCGTTAATAAAAATGTTTCCGGTTGGTTTAGGATTAAAAAACCTTTTTATCTCTGGAATTTTTATCGCTCTTGTGGCGGGATTAATTGTTCCTATTTTCCATACAAAAAACCGAAAGAACTCTTGGACGATTCTTGCTGGTATTGGAGCTATAATTTTCTTTTTACTTGCTACATTTAATAGTGGTTTTTCTATCGAAAAGAGAAAACCGAATAGTTTGGTGTACACACAAAATGTTGATACTAAAAAAGCTTATTGGGGAACTTACAATAAAACGCTCGATAACTATACACGACAAATTTTCGATAAAAGTTTTTCCGAAGGAAGTATTAAAAACGCAGAAACTGCAAACAAATACAATAGAAAGTTTAACTATCTAAAGGAAACTGACTACAAAGAAATTAAAACATCATTAGTTACCACCAATAAAGATACAGTAATTGGAAATATTCGGTCTGTTTGGCTCACTTTAACTCCTCAAAGAGATATTACAAAGTTTGAAATATTTAATAATAGTAATATCAAAATCAATTCTCTTGCTGCTAACGGAGTGAATTTATATAATAAAGTAACTGATTTAAAAAGACGAACCTTATTAACTTATCATTTAGGAAATCAAGATAAAAAACTTGAACTTCAATTAGATTTTGAAAAAAGTCAAGAATTGAATTTAATTATTAATGAAATTTCAAACGACTTATTAAGTCATCCTGAATTCGACTTAAAACCTAGAGAAGATCATATGATGCCAATGCCTTTTGTTACTAACGATGCCATTATTAGTAGCAAGCAACTAATCATCAAATAAATTTAACTGTATTAAAATATATAAGTAAATCTCTGGTTCGCTATTTTATGTATCTTTGTACCTATGAACTTAGTATTATTATTCATAAGCGGTCCTGAGATTTTTGTAATTTTTGCAATTGTTTTAATTGTATTCGGACCTAATAAAATTCCTGAAATAGCTCGTGGATTAGGAAAAGGTATGCGTCAAGTAAAAGATGCTACTAATGAAATCAAACGAGAAATTAACGATAGTGCTAAAAACCAAGGAATAGATACTGATATCGTTTCAGACATTAACAAAGAAGTAGAACAAGTTAAAGACAACATTGATGATTTAACTGGTCCTATTAAGAGAAACATGTAAATTTTATTTTACACGACTCACCGTTAAACCATCTCGAATAGGTAATAACACCGTTTCAATTCTATCATCTTCATTTAACAAACGATTGTATTCAAGCAATACTTTTGTGTCGATATCTTTTTCTTCTAAAGGTTCAACAACTTTTCCACTCCACAATACATTATCGGATAAAATAATTCCTCCTTTATTCATTTTACCAATAATTAATTCGAAATAATTAAGATAATTGGATTTATCTGCATCAATAAATACTAAGTCGAACTTATCCTCAATTGATGGGATAATCTCAATAGCATTTCCTACGTATTGTTTTATTTGATCTCCAAAAGAAGATTTTTGAAAGTATTTATATTGAAGTTCTTCCAGTTCTTCATTTTTATCAATAGTATGTAAAATTCCATTTTCTTGAAGACCTTCTGCTAAACATAAAGCAGAATAGCCTGTATATGTTCCTATTTCTAAAATTGTTTTTGGAGCAATCAACTTAGAAATCATACTTAATACTCTCCCTTGAAAAGCACCACTTAACATTCTAGGATTCAAAACCTTTTGCCAAGTTTCTCTACTTAACTCTTTCAACAATTTAGGTTCTTGTTGAGAATGTTGTACTACATAATTATCAATATCTTCAGGTAAAAAATGCATTGGGATAAAATTTAAAAAACGGAATTTGCCTAAAATAAGTAAACTCCGTTTAATCTAACAAAAAATCAATAAACGTTCTTCTAATAACTAAAAGAAACTAACTTGACATTTCTCTTAATTTTTCTTTTAATAATTCTTTGTCGTCTTCTTTCATACAATGAACGTGATTCTTACAATCAATCGCTTTAGATTTGAATATGTCAGTTAACTTAGCGTTCTGCTTAGAATACATAGCACAAATCTTACAAAAAGCTATATGAATGTTCAGTTTTACCTTCTCTAAGAGAGTAGCCTCATTGTATTGAGATTTATTACAAATCTCATTCGCTTCTTGACAGGTAATTTTTAAAAATTTAAACATTTGTTATTTATTGAACCAATTTTTTTCCATGCAACTTCTCAGTTGCGTTCTTGCTCTATGGATGATCACCCAAAGGTTTGACGGTGTTATATCTAACTCCTTACAAATTTCTTCAGTTTCGAATTCTTGAATCGTTTTCATTCTGAAAACCATTGCATATTTCTCTGGGAGATGATCGATACAATTATCGATTTGGTTTTTTAATTCTTCATTTTCTATTTCTTTCTCAGTTTGGCTATTCCAAGACTGAGGTACACGCTCTTCAATCCAATTACCCTCATTTTCACCATCCTCATAAAAACTCATTCGAACTTCTGCTTGTCCTTTTTTAGAGTTTATTTTTCGGTAGTAATCGATTATTTTACGTTTCAAAATAGAAATCAGCCAGGTTCTTTCTGTTGATTTTCCTTCGAAATTCTTGGCAGATCTTAAACCTGCAAAGAAAGTTTCCTGAACTAAATCCTTCGCAATATCAGAGCTATTTACTCTAACAATTGCATAATTAAATAGATAATCAGAATAGTTATCTACCCAATTATCAGGCTTTAAAAGTTGGTTTTTACTAGTTTCACTCACGCTCTAAAGATACATTATTTTTTTTCTTGGCCTACCTTACATCCTACCCTCTTTCTCATATCAATAATAAAAATAATTTCCCATTTTCCATTGTTATTAAACATCTGAAATGAATTAGCTCCACAATGACTAAAATTATTGTTATAATAAAATTCATACGGAGTCCAAACAGAAGCTAAATTTCCGTCAATTTTTATATCATAAGACAGTAATTTCTCAAAATAAATATCCTCTTTCTTTTTACTAGCAATTCCTTTTAATAATTCCTCTTTCGTTTGATCTTTTAAAATTTTCAATCCTTCTTTATTCGTAAAAGTTGTTTGAATTTTAATGTTCTTATGTAGTGTTTTACTTACAATTGATGAATCTCCAGTGTGCAATCCTTCAAAAAATGTTTCAATTACTTTTTTTATTGCTACTTTTTCCGAGGTGTTTTGGGCATTCATGTTTACATTTAAAATTATGGTGAAAAGTAAGGCTAAGAAAAGTCTCATGGTTTTTAGTTTTATGTAAAGCTATAAAAAAGACTGACATTCCTTTCAAATTAACAATATATTAACCAGTTTCCTGTATTTTGTCTATTTTTACCCAAATTAAAAAACAACAAATGTCTGTAGCAAAAAAAGAATACAAAAAAGTTACCGTAAAGTCATTGGTAGAGATGAAAAGTAACAATGAAAAAATTTCAATGTTAACTGCTTATGATTATACCATGGCCAAAATTGTTGATGATGCTGGAATTGATGTAATTTTAGTTGGTGATTCTGCCTCAAATGTAATGGCTGGACATGAAACTACATTGCCAATTACGTTAGATCAAATGATTTATCATGCAAGTTCGGTTGTAAGAGCTATTGATCGTTGTTTAGTTGTTGTTGATTTACCTTTCGGAACTTACCAAGGAAACTCAAAACAAGCATTAGATTCTGCAATTCGTATTATGAAAGAATCTGGCGGACATGCTGTAAAACTAGAAGGTGGAGCAGAAATTGAGCAATCAATTTCTAGAATTTTAACTGCTGGAATTCCTGTCATGGGACATTTAGGTTTAACTCCGCAATCTATTTATAAATTCGGAACATACACAGTAAGAGCTAAGGAAGAGGAAGAAGCTATAAAACTAAAAGAAGATGCTAAATTATTAGAACAATTGGGTTGTTTTGCTTTAGTGTTAGAAAAAGTTCCTGCTAAATTAGCTCAAGAAGTTGCTGAAAGTATCTCTATTCCTGTTATTGGAATTGGCGCTGGAAGTGGTGTTGATGGACAGGTTTTAGTAATGCATGATATGTTGGGGATGACTCATGAATTTAATCCACGTTTTTTACGTAGATATTTAGACTTACATACTGAAATGACCAACGCTTTTAAACAGTATATTACTGATGTAAAGAACGTTGATTTTCCAAATGAGAAAGAGCAGTATTAAAAACTGTAAGTATAAATAAAATGAAAAAGAGTATTTTATTAGGAATCCTATTCCTATCATCCTTGTGTTACGCACAAAACGGTTTTATTGAAGTAGAAGTAAAAGATACAATTCGTTCTAAAGTTCTAAAGTATGAATACGCTTTAGAAATTTTAAATATTCCAAACGAAGTAAATTTTGTTCAAACTGGATCAAAGACAAAAAAGGAACGAATAGCTGAGAAAAACAAAGAACTAAAAGAAAAAATTGAAGATATTCTTAAAAAGGGAAAATATATTTACAGAAAACCTGTAAACTATAACTCTTTAGTAAACTCTTATAACTTTTCAGATAAAGCTTTTATTATAACAATAAACAATGAAGAAGAACTTCATAAGACTTATGACCTTTTTAAAGGTTTTGAAAGTGTAAACATTTCTCTAGAAGAAACATTTTTTAAAGATGAAAAAGATTCAGAAAAGAGATTGTTTAAAAAGCTTCTGCAAAAAGCAAAGAATAAAGCCATAATGATAGCCGAGCTTTCAGATTTGAAATTAGGGAAAATTCTAGAGGTAAAAGAAGTCAAAGAAATTGATAATTTGACCTTTAATATTATGGACTTTTATATTAATAGCAACATGAATAAAAGTAGTTCTAAATCCTTTTTCACTAATCAAAGCAAAGCAATTGTTGTTAAATTCATAGCAAAATAATGAAAGTCCTCCATCTCGATACCAATCATCCTTTACTTATTAATCAATTTGCTGATTTAGGTTTTACAAATCATGAAGACTATACTTCTTCAAAAGATGAAATAGAAGCAAAAATTCATGAATATGATGGAATTGTAATTCGAAGTAGATTTACCATTGATCAACAGTTTTTGGACAAAGCAACAAACTTGAAGTTTATTGGTCGTGTTGGTGCCGGACTTGAAAATATTGATTGTGATTATGCTCAACAAAAAAACATTGAATTAGTTTCCGCTCCTGAAGGAAACAGAAATGCAGTTGGTGAACATGCTTTAGGAATGTTACTTTCTTTATTCAACAAATTAAATAAGGCTGATAAAGAAGTCCGACAAGGAAAATGGTTACGAGAAGATAATCGCGGAATTGAACTAGATGGTAAAACAGTTGGTTTAATCGGTTATGGGAATATGGGAAAAGCCTTTGCCAAAAAACTTAGAGGTTTTGATGTTGAGGTTCTGTGTTACGACATAAAACCAAACGTTGGCGATCAAAATTGTAAACAAGTTTCGTTGGAAGAACTTCAAGAAAAAGCTGTGATATTGAGTCTCCATACTCCACAAACAGAATTAACTATGAATATGGTTAACGAATCATTTATCAATGATTTTAAAAAACCATTTTGGTTAATCAATACGGCAAGAGGAAAATCTGTTGTCACAAAAGATTTGGTTGCTGCTATTGAAGCTGGAAAAGTTTTAGGCGCAGGTTTGGATGTTTTGGAATACGAGAAAAAATCGTTTGAAAATCTTTTTACAGATTCAGAAATGCCTGAAGCTTTTCAATATTTAATCAATTCAGAAAATGTTTTACTATCTCCTCATGTAGCAGGATGGACTATTGAAAGTAAAGAAAAACTAGCACAAACAATTGTTGACAAAGTCAAGAAGAAATTCTGTTAGTTTATCTCTAATTTATAAATTAGAAGCATGAAGAAAACAATTCTTGTTTTTAGTGCTTTAATCATTGCTGTAATACTACTATTCCAAATCAGCAAATACTCCATACTTTTTGGAGGTATAAAAACTGAACTTGTAATTACGTGTATTGCATTAATTGGTTTTTTCATTGGAGCCTATTTTAATCGGAAAATTAACAGACCACAGGAAACAACTTCAGAAATAAATCATCAAAAAATAAAAGAACTAGAAATTACTTCGAGAGAATATGAAGTTTTAGAACTTATAGCAAAAGGATTTTCGAATAAAGAAATTGCATCAACACTATTTTTATCGGAAAGCACTATTAAAACTCATGTCTCTAATCTACTTACTAAATTAGATGCTAAACGAAGAACCCAAGCAGTTCAAATAGCCCAGGAACTCGATATTTTATAGTCTTAGCACTAAAGTATGAGTAATTTGGTACTTTAGTATGAACGCTAATTCTTCCTATGAACTTAGTTTTGTCCCTATAATTTAAATGCTTTTAAAAATGAAAAATACAATAGTAAAATACGGTACTTACGGAATCATAACAGGTTTTCTAGTTTTTACGTTTCACCTTATTATTGGAATTGATAATTTCGATTATAGCACAAATGAAATTCTCGGATATCTATCAATTTTCTTATCCTTATCCTTTATCTATTTTGCCATTAAACATTACAGAGATAACGTAAATAATGGTGTTGTATCAATAGGTAAAGGAATTGTTATTGGTGTTCTAATATCGTTACTTGTAGGAACAGGAATTGGAATTGCTGACTTTATTTATACCAAGTTTATAAATCCAGATTTCTTTTCGAACTATGAGAAAATGCTAAGAAATCAAGGAAGAGAAGATGAAATCATTGAAATGTCTAGTTCTTTTGCAGCACTATTTATGCTTGTTCTTGTAACCATAATCGGATTTATTATATCTTTAGTATCATCAATATTCTTACAACGCAAATAATTTATAGTATGAAATACGAAGCATCTACACCAGAAGAATATATTAGTCAGATACCAGAGGACAGACAGCCTGTTGTTAAAAAAATTAGAGCGATTATAAAGGAAAATCTTCCCGAAGGTTTTGAAGAAGGAATAACTTATAACATGTTGGGATATTATGTTCCGCATTCGATTTATCCAGATGGATATCATTGCGATCCAAAGCAACCTTTACCGTTTATGAATGTCGCGTCACAAAAGAACTCTGTGAATTTATATCATAGTGGAATTTACGCAAACCCAGAAATTCATGATTGGTTTGTAAATGAATATCCAAAGCACAGCAAACGAAAATTAGATATGGGTAAAAGCTGTGTTCGTTTTAAAAAAATGGATGATATTCCTTATGAGTTAATTGCCGAGTTGTGCACAAAAATTACGGTTGAGGATTGGATAAACACTTATGAAACTAACGTTAAAAAGAAATAATGAAAAAAGGTAAGGTAACAGGTATTGGCGGTGTATTTTTTAAAACTGAAGATGTAAACGCAACGAAAGATTGGTATCAAAAACATTTAGGTTTTAATACTGACGATTGGGGTTGTACATTTTGGTGGAAAGATAATGATGATAAAAAAGCTTCTACACAATGGAGTCCGTTTAAGAAAGATACAAATCACTTTCTTCCTTCAAAAAAGGACTTTATGGTAAATTATAGAGTTGAAAACTTAAAAGAATTATTAGAACAACTCAAAACCGAAGGTGTAACTATTCTTGGTGATGTTGAAGAATATAGCTATGGTAAATTTGCCTGGATTGTAGATTTAGATGGAAATAAAATAGAGTTATGGGAACCAATTGATGAAGCTTTTCTATAATTCCTGAGCTTGAGCAATTAAATCTAAAGTAACATCGTAAATCGGTTTTTTAATCATTTTACTTTTTAGCCAAGCATAAAAACTCATAACGAAAATGTCTTCTTGTTTGGCTCCAATCCAATCAAAAGAATTTTCAACGGTATTTAGAAAGTTTTCAGATGTTATGGTTTTCGGATTATCATAGTACTGTTCTACATATTTCAAGAAAATCAAGACTCGTTCCTGACCAACTTCCTTGATATAAGACCCGTATTGACGTTTAAACCTACTTATTCTATTTTCAAACAAATCAAATTTATCGAGTTCTACAAGCAATAAAATTTCAATCAAACTTTTTTTAATCACCCACTCTTTTCCTACTTTTTCTAAATACCAATTGTCCGTGTGATAAAGTTTCGATAATAAACTATAAGAAGCTTTTATTTCTCCTTTTTGAAAGTAAAACACCACTAAACTTAAATGTAAATCTAAAGCTCCAACCACATCCGAATGTTTCTTTTTCACTATCGATTCAAGCCTTTCAATTGCTTTATTTTGACTGTTGGTATAATTTAGGTTTAATGTATAGAGTAACTCATATTTCAATCTAAAATTACGTTCGTACTTTTTTTTGTTCTTTCGAATTTCAATATCCATTAATTCTAAAAACCACATCGACTTTCCAAATTGTTTTGTTCTAAAAAGTGTATTAGCAATCATATATAATACATGAATATGAAAAAAACGTTCTCTATCTTTATTTGGATGTTCTTTTAATACCTCATACATTTCTAGCATAAACGACTCGATTTGTAAATAATCTTTCGATACAAATGCAGAAATACTAGCAATCGTTAATAATTGGTATAAAGATTTAAAGGATAAGGATTTATTAATATCTATATCTTGTTCATGAAGAATACGTAAAACAATTTTTTGAAAATCTATTACTTCACCTTTAGCTGTAATTTGATGTAATATGGCTCTTACTTTAGCATATACAATGTTAAGTTCCTCTTCTAACTGAGCCTGTTTTCTGTAAAAGTTATACGACTCAATTAATTGATTTAAATCTTCTTTATCATTAGCATGTGCAAATTGAATTCTTAAATGATAAATCTCGTTGAGGTATGGATAGAGTTGATATTCCTTTGCAATTTTTGACGCTTTCGCCAGTAATTTATAACCTAAAACAAACTGTTGCTGTTGTAAAAAAGAACGTGCCACCAATATATATTTGATCACGGCTACCTTTTCAGAGTTTTCTTCTTCTAGATTCACTGCAGCTAAAAACTCGATTATAGATTCATATAACCTTTTTCTTAGTGCATGATAGGCATCTTTCTTTCCATTTGAATATAATCGCTTACAAATCTCTTCTGAGGAAAACTCATCTGCATACAAATACTTGAATAACTCAATATTTTTAACATCGGACCTTTTGTTCTTTTTATTCAAAAAACCAATAAATCGAGTAGCTTCTTCTGAAGAAAAAGAGGAAATTAACGAATTTAAACTCATTTTATATCATCAGTTTATAATATTATATACTATTATTTATTGATAATAAACATAATTAAAATAATTATATATCGTCAGTTTTAAATAAAATTTGTTTTCCATGAAATCTGAGATCATTGCATCTTTGAAGTGTAATTATTTAAAATAAATTATTATGGATTATCAAACAACAGTTTCAAACAAAGAAGCTACAAACAAAAAAGAAAAAAGAAAAAAGAACACTATTTATGACCAAAAACCAACTCCTGCATTTGTTGGTGCGTCATGGGCTAGTTTATTCGTGGGAACAATTGCTTTTTGTATCGGTTTATGGAATGCCGATATGTTATTAAATGAAAAAGGTTACTATTTCACCATTTTATTATTTGGGTTATTCTCGGTTATTTCTGTTCAAAAAGCAGTTAGAGATAAACTTGAAGGAATTGAAGTAACTCAATTGTATTATAGCATTAGTTGGGCAACAACTGTTATTTCTATTGCACTACTAGTTATAGGATTGTGGAATGCTGATTTAGAATTAAGTGAAAAAGGATTTTACGGAATATCATTTATGTTAAGTATATATGCTGCTATTGCTGTTCAAAAGAACACCAGAGATATTGCTTATATCGAAAGAAATCAAAAGGAGAAGGATTTGTTTTGATAATTCGATTAGCTTAGTAGTTAGTCAAAACCCAACAATATGAGATTGTTGGGTTTCTTTTTATTTTATAAATTTGAGAAGTAACTAACTTTAAATCAAAAAAAATGTCTGAAGAAAACAAGAATTTAGAAGATCATGCTAAGGACGCTAGTGAAAATATAGAAAACACAGTAAATGAAACTGTTGAAAATGTAGAAGAGATTGTAAACGAAACAACTGAGACTACAGAACAAGAAGGGAAATCTGCAAAAGAGGCTTTTAATGACGCTGCAGAAAAAGCAACAGAAATGGCCGGAGAAGCAAAGGAAGCTTTTAAAGAAGCAGCCGAAAAAGCCGGTGAATATGCTAAAGTTGCTGAAGAAAAGATTTCTGAATTTGCAGGAGAAGCTGGAGAGAAATTAGCCGATTTAGCTGATGATGCAAAAGAAACTTATAACGACACAAAAGAAAAAGTAAAAGAAATACTGGCTAGTGAAGAAGCTCAAAAAATTAAAGCAAAAGCAAATGAATTTGCCGAAGAAACAAAAGAAGCTTTAAGCGAAGCTGCTGAAAAAGCAGTAGATTTAGCAGAAGAAGCCGCTGAAGAAATAAAAGAGGCAAAAGGAAAGGCGAAAGGATTTTTCCAACGTCTTTTTGGTAAAAAATAAAATCAAAAGCCTATCTGTTTCCAGATAGGCTTTCTTTTTCTAAGGGATTATAAATAACCTCTATGGGTTAAGCGTTTGTTCTTCCGCTAATAATCCAAAAAACTTATCTAGATTAGGAAGAATTACAATTCTTGTTCTACGATTTCTTGCTCTATTTTTAGCTGTAGAGTTCTCTACTAAAGGAACAGAACTTCCTCTTCCAGCAGCAATTAATCTGTTAGGTTGTACCTTATACTTCTTCTCTAATAATCTAACAATTGATGTAGCTCTTTTCACACTTAAATCCCAGTTATCTTGAACAACTGCGTTATTAATAGTTCTAGAGTCTGTATGACCTTCAATCATAACATCCATACTTGGTTCTGAATTAATAACATTTGCTAACTGCTCAATTAACTTATACGCTTTCTTTTTTACTTTATAACTAGCTGTATTAAATAATAAATTATCTGCTACAGAAATCATTACAACAGTTTGATCAATATCAATATTAACGTCATCTGAGTTTTCTAACTGAGAAGTATCAATTGATTTTTTTAAGTTGTAAGCAATAGCAACATCCATTGAATCTTTTAATGTTTTTGCATTTGCTAATTCAGCAGGATCTACATTTTTAAGTGTAGCTCTCATTTTTTCTTTCATAGAATTAGAAATAACTGCTGTATTTCCAATCATATCTAACTTTACATTGTTCTCTTCTTTTAATGAAGAGTTATAGTTTTTTAATGAGTTAATTTTCTCATTATAGTTTTCAACTCTTTTTTCAATTTTAGCAAACTTCGCTTCTAACTCTTGCTTTTCAAGTGTAGTTTTCTGCAGGTTTCCTTTAGTATCTTGATATTGTTGTTCAAGTTCTGCGTACTTTTTCTTTGACACACATGAACTCATTACAAGAGCTAAAGAACTTAGGAGGATTACAGTTTTTTTCATTTTTTCGTTTTTGATTTAATTGGTTGTTAGCTTAACGATTGAACTGTAAACTTTATTGTAAATAAAAAACACTACTTAAATTAAGTAGTGTTTCAATTATATATTATGACTTTAATTATTTTCCTTTCTGAAAATTTTCCTGTGCTTTCTGCTCTAGTTCAGCCTGAAATTCTTCTAAAACTGGCTTAACTGTACTCTCAGGAAGATCTGCAACTTTGATGTACATTAAACCATCGATTGCGTTATTAAATTTCGGATCAACATTAAATGCTACCAATCGAGCGTTCTGTTTTACGTACTTCTTAATTAACACCGGAATTCTTAAAGCTCCTGGCTCAATTTCATCAATTACTTTATCAAACTTATTCATATCCGATTGAGTTGCATCAAATACAAAATCTTTGTCACCATCCTTAAGTTTAACTTTAAACTCTTTTTTAGGATGGATATATTGAGCAACATAAGGATCGTAGTAATGCGATTTCATAAACTCAATCATTAACGACTTAGAGAACTCTGAAAACTGATTACTAATACTAACTCCTCCCATTAAATACTTATACTTAGGATAACGTAAAGTAACATGCACAATTCCTTTCCAAAGTAAGAATAAAGGCATTGGCTTTTGCTGATATTGTTTTACAATAAAAGCTCTACCCATTTCAATAGTTTTCTCCATCATTGGATGAAGTTCTGGTTCAATTTTAAATAACGATTGAACATAGAAACCATTGATTCCGTATCGTTTGAAAATATCTTTTCCTAATCCCATACGATAAGCTCCAACTACTTGGTTTGTGTTATTATCCCATAATAATAAATGATGATAATACTTATCGAATTTATCTAAATCTATAGGATTATTTGTACCTTCTCCAACTTCCCTAAAAGTAATTTCACGAAGTCTTCCAATTTCATGAAGAATATTTGGAATTTCTTTAGCGTCAGTGAAGAAAACTTCATAGTTTTTACTCTCCAACATTCGCTTTCCATGATCTCTCAATCCATCTATTTCTTTAACAAATAATTCTGGATTTCTTTGAGATGTAATTTTCTTAGCTTTCTTTGGAAGCTTTAATTTTTGAGTGGAAATTAATTTCTGATTCTTCTCAAAAGGATTTGCCAACATATATGTTTTCTTACGTAAAAACTCATAAAATGCTGGAATTTCTTTATAACTATCTTGATCTTTTACAGAAATAGGCTTACCTATTCTTACCTTGATAACTCTATTCTTTTGCGAAAGTAATTCTGATGGTAATTTAGCTGTACGTAAGGTATCACTAATTTTAGACAAGATGTAGAATAGTCTACTATTCTTAGCATGAAAGTAAATTGGAATTACAGGAACTTTGGCTTTTTTAATCAACTTAACAGCTCCTTCCTCCCATTCTTTATCAACCATTAATTTCCCATCACGATACGTAGAAACCTCACCTGCTGGAAAAATACCCAATGGCTTACCTTCTCTTAAATGCATTAAGGAACTTTTGATTCCTGCAACACTAGATTTAGCATCTTTATGATCCTCAAAAGGGTTCACTGGCATTACATATGGCTTTAATGGTTCTGCTCTATGTAATAAAAAATTCGCTATAATTTTATAATCGGGACGATGCTCAACTAATAATCTTAAAAGTAAAATACCATCTATACCTCCTAATGGGTGGTTAGAGATCGTAATAAATGGACCTTCTTTAGGAATACGTTTAAAGTCTTCTTCTGGAATTTCAAACTCTATTTGAAACTCATCTAAAAGTCCTTTTAAAAATGGTAAATCATTAAGATGTTTATACTTATTGTAAACTTTATTTGCTCTCGATATTCTTAAAACCTTCATTAGTAACCAACCAATAAACGTTCCTACAATACCAAGTTTATCAACTTTAATAGCCTTTGCAACTTCTTTAGATGTAACTAAACCCATGAACTTGGTGTAAACTTTAAACGCAAATATAGGAGAAAAATGTTTGTATTATGCGTTTTCTTGAATAACTAACTGGGCAGTTTCTGTATTAATTTGACGAATAATTGCTTTACCTCTATTTTTAATACTTTGAATCGCATCATCATTGAAATGACGAATAGTATACAATGTTACATCTTTGTATGATTTAATATTGAAAGTAGATTTTAAATCATTGTAAAAATGATCGAAGTTAAAAAACTTATCTTCAATACAGACAGAGAAACTAATTGCTGAGTTTTGAATTAAGTTTACTTTTAATTTATAATCATGAAGTTTTTTAAATACCGCACTAATATTATCTTCTACCATAAAAGAGAAGTCCTTCGCTGATACAGAAACTAAAATTTGATTCTTTTTAACAATATAACAAGGTACTTCTGGTTGAATTCCTTTCGTTCCTCCTGAAACAGCTGAACCTTCCTTTTCCAAGTCATCAAATGAACGAACAAATAAAGGAATTTGTTTTTGTTCTAATGGTTGAATTGTTTTTGGGTGAATTACAGAAGCTCCATAAAATGCCATTTCAATTGCCTCTGTGTAGGAAATGTTCCTTAACAACTCGGTATCTTCAAAAACTCTCGGATCTGCATTCAATACACCTTGCACATCTTTCCAAATCGTAACACTATCAGCATTTAAGCAATATGCAAAAATACCGGCAGTATAATCGGATCCTTCTCTACCAAGTGTAGTTGTATACTCTCCATTATTCCCTAAGAAACCTTGCGTAATATTTAACTTAGAAGTATCTACTTTTTCTTTGATAGTTGCTTCTGTAAGTTCCCAATTAATTTTGGCATCTCTATAGTTACTATCAGTTTTTATAAAGTTTCTTACATCTAACCACTGATTATCAACTCCAATTTTTGCTAAATAAGCACTAACTATTGTAGTAGAAAGTAATTCACCAAAACCAACTAATTGATCGTATATATAATTGTAATCTTTTGAAGTGTTGATTGCCATTCTACCAGCAAGTTCACCAAACAAATAAGTTACTTTTGTATAAATATCATCATTCTTATCAAACAATCCGTCCATCATATCTGTATGGAAATCCTTGATTGCTTGTAAAGCATCATTTAAATCATCCGAACCATCCACATAGGCTTTTATTAGACGCTCGAAAGCATTGGTCATTTTTCCCATAGCAGAAATAACAACCAGTGTATTTTCAGTTCCTTCATGTTGTAACACTCGTGCTACATTTCTCACTGCATCAGGACTTTTTACTGATGCTCCTCCAAACTTAAAAATTCTCATTTATAAATTTCTCTAAATTTTGTTTATCCATTTGAGCAACGTCCCAATCTCTTAAAACCTTCGCTCCTGTATTTTCGTAAAAATTGATAGCATTTGTATTCCAATCTAATACCTCCCAAGCCACTCGATTGTAATTATTATCATACGCATATTTTAAAACTGATGCATATAACTCTTTCCCTGCTCCAATTCCTCTTTTAGATGCCGTAACCATTAAATCTTCTAAATGAAGTGCTTTACCTTTCCATGTAGAATATCTTTCATAGAACAAAGCCATTCCAATAATAGTTCCATCTGATTCTTCAGCTACAAAGGTTTTAAACTTAGGATTTTCTGAAAACCCATCTCGGATTAAATCTTCTGTACTAATTTCAACAGCATCTGGTTCTTTTTCAAAAACGGCCAATTCAACAATTAAATCTAAAATTGCTTGAACGTCATTTTTTTGTCCTTGTCGAATTGTAAAACTCATTTTTCAAAAATTTATGCAAAAATACTTTTTATCGTACGTGGTTAAAAAAAATTACAAATTACAACACATCATTATGTTTTGTTGATTTTTTTAAAGAAAATTAAACTTCCTTTCTAATAAACAAAAAAGTACAACCGTTAAGTTGTACTTTTTTAAGATTTAAAAGTCCTGTAAAAAAGACTTCGATATATTATCACTAAAGTTTATTTACAATTGGTAAGGTCCTCACAAAATTGAGTTAAACTTTTTTCATTGTTTTTATATTCCTTCTTTTTTGCTTTTTGAGCAACATCTGGACAATCTTTAGCCATCTTAGCTAGTTTCTTTCTAAATCCGAAAACGAAACCTACAGATTGTGTAGACTTTCCTTTATCACTTCCACCTGGTACTAAAACTAACTCTTTATCATTGAATTTATATAAACCTATTTTTTCTGACTCAAAAATAACCTCACATAACTTATCTGTAGCTCCTCCTAAAACCATTTGACCTACATCAGCAGAACCTGATTTCACTGAAGACTCTTTAAACTTAATATTCTTATAATGAGTCCCATCTACAAATAAAAGTTCTTTACAAAGACTTGCTTTTCTAACCTTAGTTCCGATTAAAGTTCCATCATTATCATAGGCAACAGTTGCAATATCATATCCTATTTTTCCTATATCTTGCTTTTTAATTTCAACAAGAATAGTATCACTCTTTTTTGTAATTAAATATGCCTTGATTAAATCTAATTTTGGTTTAGCTTTAACTTCTTCAGTTTTTTCATCTTCAGTTTCATCTATAGCATTACTTACATCTTCGGTAACTACCTTCATGTGCCTAGATTTCATCTTATTAATATCCAATGATTCCTTTAGAGATTCAGCGTATCTTAAAAATCTTCTTCCATCCGATTTATCGTAATCATTATCGATGATTTTTTGTCCATATTCTTTAACTTTATCTGGCATATCTAAGTAATAATAAATATTAGCTAGATTAAAATAAGAAGCGTATTTAATTTTTCTCATTTTACGTTTAGTTCCAGGGTATTTTGGAATAACGCTTTTGAAATATTCGATAACAGGTTCAAGTTCTTTTGCAAGACCTTCAGTTGACTCATCATACTTCATTTTAGCAAAGGCTTCTTTAGCCTTGTTATACGCATCCGTGTGCATAGCATATTCTGGATGACTTTTTGATGCTAAAATCCAGAAAAACTCATTATTTATAGTATAAGGAACATATCCGTATCTTGAATTTAAGTACGATTTAATTCTCTTCCTAGCTGCCTTTTTCTGACTTATTCTATAATTGTTTCTAATGTCATATTTGTTATCCTTGTAATGCTTTTCGGCTTTGTAATTGCTATTAAAAGTGTTACTTGAATAATTATCTTTTTGTGTAAATGACTTTTCATAACTTTTACCTGTTAAACCATTAATTACATTAATCGTGTAGGTTGTAGTGAAAGTCGCTTTTGCCACGTAGGTATACGATACAGAAACTACTTTTCCGTCTTTTTTCTTTTCGTTCTTAGTCTTATCAATTCTTGCATCACTGATAGCAGTACTAGTAGAATTGTATTTTATATCAATATTCCCTGGAGCTTTAACTTTAGTATAACCATTTATAGCAACGCCGTTTAAATTAATTGAATATGTTCTTTGACTATCTTCAAGGATTGGTTCTGAAGGAAGACGCACATATGAAACACTGAATCGTTCTCTATCTAAATTAGTTCTTTGGCTAAAAGAAACGATTGTAAGTAAAAGGAATAAAAGTAAAAATGGTTTTTTCATTTAAAATTATGTTAAATTTTTTGGAGGCAAATGTAGTTATTTTTTTTTGTTAAAATTAACATCTTAGTAAACTGTAAAACAAAGCTTAAACCTACATTAAAAAATACTTAGTGAAATCGTTGTAGTTCAACAAAAAGTTGGCATCTTTGTAAAGACTAAATATTCTAAATCGTTCTATGGCTAAAAAAAATCAAACGCTTGGTGAGTTTATTATCGAAAACCAAGCTTCTTTCAAATATACTTCAGGAGAACTTTCAAGATTAATTAATTCTATTCGTTTAGCGGCTAAGGTTGTTAATCATGAAGTAAATAAAGCAGGATTAGTTGATATCATTGGAGCTGCCGGCGAAACCAATATTCAAGGCGAAGATCAGCAGAAATTAGATGTTTATGCTAATGACAAATTTATTCAAACTTTAACCAATAGAAATATCGTTTGTGGTATTGCCAGTGAGGAAGAAGATGATTTTATTGTAGTTAACAGTCAAGACGAAAATCACCAAAATAAATACGTTGTATTGATTGATCCATTAGATGGTTCTTCAAATATTGACGTAAACGTTTCTGTAGGAACTATTTTCTCAATTTACAGAAGAGTAACTCCTGTAGGAACTCCGGTAAGTAAAGAAGATTTTTTACAAAAAGGTAGTGAGCAAGTTGCAGCAGGATATGTAGTTTATGGAACCTCAACTATGTTAGTTTACACCACTGGAGATGGAGTAAACGGTTTTACGTTAAACCCAGCAATTGGAACATTCTATTTATCTCATCCTAACATGGAATTTCCAGAGGATGGAAAAATTTATTCTGTAAATGAAGGAAACTATATCCATTTCCCAATTGGAGTAAAAAAATATATTAAATATTGCCAAGAAGAAGAAGGAGACAGACCATATACAAGTAGATATATTGGATCATTAGTTTCAGATTTTCATAGAAATATGATCAAAGGAGGAATTTACATGTATCCAAAAAGTTCTAAAAACTCAAATGGAAAATTACGTTTATTATACGAATGTAATCCTATGGCATTCCTTGCTGAACAGGCAAATGGAAAAGCCAGTGATGGTTTTAATAGAATTATGGACGTTCAACCGACTGAGTTACATCAAAGAATTCCTTTTTTCTGTGGAAGTAAGAATATGGTAGAAAAAGCTGAAGAATTTATGAAAGAAAATTCCTAGAGATTTGTAATAATATATATCATAATAAAATCTTATAATCGAATAAGAAATCTAATAGGACTACAAATTGTTAGTCCTATTTTTTTGCAGTAACTTTGTATAAGTTAATTAGTAATCAAATAAACAAAAATTATGGCTTTTGAATTACCAGAATTAGGATACGCTTATGATGCGTTAGAACCAAATATAGATGCAAGAACAATGGAAATCCACCATTCTAAGCATCACAATGGATATACTACAAAGTTAAACGCTGCAATCGAAGGAACGGATTTAGACGGAAAGTCTATTGAAGATATTTTAACAAATTTAGACATGAACAACGCTGGTGTTCGTAATAACGGAGGTGGTTTCTATAATCACTCTTTATTTTGGACAGTAATGAATCCAGAAGATAGAGGATATTTATCTGGCGAACTAAAAGATGCTATTGAAGCTGAGTTCGGTTCTAAAGAAGCTTTTATCGATGCTTTCTCGAAAGCTGCAGCTACTCAATTTGGTTCTGGATGGGCATGGTTATGTGTACACAAAGGAGGTAAAGTTGAAGTATGTTCTACTCCAAACCAAGACAACCCATTAATGCCAGGTGTTGCTTGTGGTGGAACTCCAATCTTAGGATTAGATGTATGGGAACACGCTTATTATTTAAATTATCAAAACAGAAGACCAGATTATATTGATGCTTTCTTTAAAGTAATCAACTGGAATGAAGTTGAAAGAAGATATGCTGAAGCTAAGTAATTAGTTCAGTAATTTTCTATTACCATAAACAAAAAGCACCCAAATTGGGTGCTTTTTTTCGCTTGAACTGTTTTTGAAAGTGCAAAACTTTTTAGACCCTTTCATTTAAAGTTTGTTGTTTGTTATATTTCAAGTAACATTTCTTTTCAAAAAAGCAAAAAGCGATTGTGTCTTCAATAAATTCTTCACAGAAGACGATAGTAACAAATTAAAATACATAAGCGAACTCAACGTCAGAATGAAGAATCCGAACTCTGTTTCTTTTGGGATTATTTCTACTATTAAATTCATTAACTATATTTTTTATACCAATTGGTATATTTTTATTCAAAAAAAATCAAACTCTTAATTCATTTGTTATCATGGCTTTCATTACTTCGGCCAAATCCTCAAGATAACTTCCATCCTTCATTACGTGCGACATATACACCGCTCCTTCTATCATATACGCAAACCTTTTCGCGTACATTTTACTGTTCACTTCTTTATTTATTTCGTTAGATTCTTTTGCCGCATCAATCAATTTTGTGAACTTATCTAATATTCGTTCATTATACGACCTTACTAACTTTGAGATCGATGTTTCTTGATACTCAGAATCTACTCCAATATTTAAAATTGGACAGCCACCAAATTTTTTACTGTAACTATAGTACTTCTTGTAAAAATTCGAAACGTTAATTAATCTATCTAACGCTGTGTTTCCCCTCGCTACATGTGCATTTAAATCTTTAAGAACGGTACGAATACAATAACGAAATGCTTCTATTGCCAATTCTTCTTTACTATCGAAATGTCCATAAATAGCTCCCTTCGTTAATCCTGTTGCTTTTGTAATTCCGGATAAACTCATTCCTGAGTATCCTTTCTTATTTAATAATGGTGCAACCGTTTCTAAAATATGTAATCTCGTCCTCTCCGATTTCAACATGTTTGACAAATATATAAAAATATACCGCTTGGTATATTTTTTATTCAATTTTATTAAAATAATTGAAAAAAGACATTTAAATATCTTTTTTTAATATCTTATTATTGTTTTTCAATAATTTTTACATCTTTAACCCATAACAAAAAATCAAAAAAATGAATAGAAAAAACAAACTTTCGTCAATTTTACACTTAATAACTTCCATTTCTTTCTGGTTTTCCATTGCTTTTTTAACATTTAATATAATTTTGAGCCTTTTTTTTGAGAATTCAGAAATTAAGACAGGTAAATATTCAAAAATATCAACACCGAAAGGCTATGTAATTCCACTTCAATTGGATTTAAGTCTTAGGCAAGATGGCTACAATTACATTAGTAATAAAGGAAGTATAACAGTATTGGACAATAAATCGTTAAAAGAACAATTCTATGACTTCAAAAACATAAAAGAAGATCGTGTAAAAGAAATCATTGAAAATCACACAAAAAAAATAAGAACTGGAAGCAAACTTGAAATAACCGATTTATCAGGTAATCAACCTTTAAAATTCTCTAATAAAATCTTGCCAGGAAAAATAAGTATGTTCGTTACATCTGAACACACATTTTTATCTATATTATTATTCATAAATCAACACTATAGAATACTCATCACAATCTTTATATTATATTTTCTCAAAGCTATATTTTCAAACTTGAAGAACAATTTGACTTTTAATAATAAAATAGCTAGACACACTAAATTAATAGGTCTATTAATTACACTTAAACAGGTTTTAGGACTTATTCTTAGTTTTGTTATAAGTAGCTCATACAATCTAATTTCTATTAATTCAGAGACGAACTATAACAACGCTTTTAATCTATCTCTAAACCCAACGCTGGAATTTAACTTCTCAATGTTTATTGTAGGTTTATCATTACTTGTAGTAAGTATTCTTCTAAACAAAGGAAATGATTTACAAATTGAAAACGAATTAACAATTTAAATTATGGCAATAATTGTAAACCTTGATGTTATGCTTGCTAAACGCAAAATGAAGAGTAAAGACTTAGCAGAGATTATTGGTATCACCACTGCAAATCTTTCCATTTTAAAATCTGGAAAAGCCAAAGCCATTCGTTTTTCAACTTTAGAAGCCATTTGCAAAGCTTTAGACTGTCAACCTAGTGATATTTTAGAATATCAAGCTGACGAATAAATTATCGATAAATACTTCGACAAGTGGGAAAAAACTATGAAAGATTCTTGGAAATTCGATAAAAAAAACTCCAGTAAGGAGTTTTTTTTATATTCTTAATGCCTGTTCTAAATCATTTAATAAATCGTCTATATTTTCGATTCCCACACTTAAACGAACAAGAGAATCGGTTATTCCGATTTTTAAGCGATCTTCTTCTGGAATTGATCCGTGTGTCATGGTAACAGGATGATTGGCTAAACTTTCAACTCCTCCTAAAGACTCAGCAAGCGTGAAAAGTTTCAGATTTTCCAAAAACCGGAAAGTATCTTTTTTACTATTAGATTTTAATTTAAAAGAAACCATTCCTCCGAAGTTCTGCATTTGCTTTTTTGCCACAGAATAATTCGGATGATTTTCAAATCCAGGATAATACACTTCTCCTATATTTGGGTGATTATTTAAATACTCAGCAACTGCTTTTCCATTTTCACAATGACGCTGCATTCTTACGTCTAAAGTTTTTATTCCTCTTAATGCAAGAAAAGAATCCATTGGACCCGCAATTGCGCCAGCCGCGAACTGTATAAAATGAATTTCTTTGGCTAAATCTTCATTATTCACCATTAATGCACCCATTACCAAATCGGAATGACCGCCAATATATTTTGTTGCTGAATGCATTACAATGTCTACTCCTAAATCCAACGGTTGTTGAATATATGGAGTCGCAAAGGTATTATCGACTGCAACTAGTACTTCTGGTTTTGTTAGTTTAGCCGCTTTTGTAATTTCTTCGATATCTGCAATTTTCATCAAAGGATTTGTAGGAGTTTCAATCCAAACAAGTTTCGTATTAGAACTAATCGCATTAGACACATTCTCAACTTCGTCCATATTTACATACTTGAAATGCAAATTGTACTTTTCAAATAATCTAGTAAACATACGATAGGTTCCACCATACAAATCGTCACCTGCTATAACCTCATCTCCTGGATTTAATAATCTTAAAACACAATCAATTGCGGCTAATCCTGAAGCAAATGCAAAACCATGAGTTCCATTTTCAATAGAAGCTAAACCCTTTTCAAGCGCTGTTCTAGTTGGATTTGCCGATCTTGAATATGCATATCCTTTATTTACACCAGGACTAGATTGGGCATAAGTAGAAGTTTGGAAAATTGGAGGCATAACAGAACCTGTCGCTTCTTCTGGTTTTTGACCTCCATGTATCACTTTTGTACTAAACTTCATACTTTAATTTTTTTAAATAGAAATTAATTACACCAACTTAGTTAATGCCATAATAGTTCCTAAATGAATTCCCTCATGTAAGTTATTAAAAGCAATTGCAGTATCTATAGATGTCAATACAAATCCCGTACTAGTTGGATACTCTGTATATTCTTTAAAAATACCTTCTTTATAATCTTCAATTAAAGTGTCAGGCAAACCGGCTAGTAATTCTTTTACCTCTTCGAAATCTTCCGCATTCATCTCTTCAGAAGGACCTGTACCTTTTCTATATTTTTCAATTAACTCATCTGGAACTAAACATTGTAATCCTGATAATTTATAGTGTAATAATTGTTGAGTAACAACTAAATGAGCTACATTCCATACAATGTTATTATTAAAACCTTCCGGAATTTTATGTAATTGTTCATGAGTTAATCCCTCAATTCTTTTTAAAACTAGTTCTCTTGATTTTTTTAAAATATCGAATTGTTTATCCATTTTCTGTTTATTTTTGGAAATGATAAAGATACTTATTTAACATGAAGAAAGTCTATTTTTTACAAACTTGTGATACCTGTAGAAGAATTTTAAAAGAACTAAATCTTGATGGATTTGAAAGACAGGAAATAAAGCAACATCCGGTAACTGCGGATCAACTTGAAGAACTGTATAGCTTTACAAAAAACTACGAAGGTTTATTTAATAAACGTGCAAAGTTGTATAGAGAAATGGACTTAAAGAACCAGAACTTAAAAGAAGAAGACTACAAACAATATATTTTAGATGAATACACTTTTTTAAAACGTCCTGTATTTGTAGTTAATGATGAAATATTCGTTGGAAATAGTAAAAAAACAATTGAACAACTAAAAGAAAAGCTTCTCTAACGAGAAGCTTTTTTGTCTTTTAACCCTGAAACGATTTCAGCAAGTTCATCTTTGGTAAGCTTAACTTTAAGTCCGACCATAATTAATTTGTCTTCATCACTATTCGCTTTAATAATAATCTCACGAATTAGATCATTCTTTTCTTTAAAGTAAATAGCCGCTTTGTCTTTACCGTCTTTTACTTTCACTAATGTTGTCAATCCTTGTGATCTGGCAAATTTTCGAAAACTTTTTTCAATAGTATTGGACTTGTTACTAAATACTGTAATTTTACAATGTTCTGCTTTTTTTACTAACAAATCGATTTCTTCGCTATCACCTTCATCAGAAATTAAATTGGCTAATGAGGTTGGAACACTCATTGAAAACTGCGCTTCATCTTGATGATCTTTATAGAAATCACTGAAACTAGTTTTTTGGGCTGTAATGGTTACTGTTAATAGTAATAGTAATCCTGTAAATAATTGCTTCATAATACTTGGTTTTGTAATGAAGACGAAGTATCAAAAAATTTGTTACAAAAAAAATCTCGCCGAAGCGAGACTCTCGATTAATTAACCAATAAACCAACTTAGTTGGTTACTGAATTTTCTGATGCATTAACTGCTAGATTAAAAACCACTAATCCAAAACCAATCTTGTTAATTGCATCTCCAATGTTGTAAATAACATCCATTGCTAATCCTCCAAAAATACCATCGTACCATCCTGGAGTTCCGGCCATATAACCAATTGGGTAAATTGCCCAACCAACTAATACGAACCAACATAACATTTTGTGCGCTGACAATACAGCTCCTCCTGCTTTTTCAGCCAACTTTTTAGCCGAACCAAGCCAGATTTCATAAACTATCACGAAATACGCGATACCTGAGATTAACCCCCATAACCACGCTTGATCTCTGTAAACAGCTTCACCAAAGTATCCTGTTACTAACATGATAACTGATAATCCAATCAATTTCCACATTAAATCCTTTTTTGCTCCGGCTACTTTTAGGATTAAATAGAATTCAACACACATTAATGGAACAGTTAAAATCCAATCTACATACCTGAAGAATGTAGGTGAACTTCCGTTACTATACCAATAATCTCTCATATACCAATAATGCACTGCAGCAATAAATGTAATTAAACCAGACACCAAGATGGAAGTTCTCCATTTTCTATCATAATTATTCATTGAAAAGAAAAAGAATACTGATGCTGCCATCATGGCCATACAACCAACGAAAAATGTAAAACCTACATAATCGTCTGTAGCGATCTCAGGGGTGCTAATAAATGTAAAAAATGAGTTCATTTTGTAAAAATTATTTGTTTAATCAAATTTACGAAATATTAAACGAAAATGTTTAACTTTATATCATAAATATTAAACAATATGTTTTTTTAATGATTGACTATAAGAGTTTTATAATTGTAGCTACCTTCTTTTCACTTTGGATTTCGGTATATTTCAGTATCGAAGTAGAAAGTTTTTTGGCTTACATTTTAATTCTTTCTTTTGGTATCATTCATGGAGCAAATGACCTCAGACTAATAGAACGAAAGTATATAAACCTCAATAAATCGGTTTTTACCAAGATACTTACAGCTTACATTTTATTCATTGCAATTACTGGAAGTGTTTTTTATTTCTTTCCAATTACAGCATTAACGCTTTTCGTAATTTTCAGCAGTTATCATTTTGGTGAAGAACATTTATCATCAAAAATTGATAAATCGATGAGAATATCATATTTATTATATACAGTACACGGTTTACTCATTTTTTCAATCATTTTTTTCTGTAATCAAGATGCTGTTATTGAGATCATTCAAGAAATAACCAACAAAATCGTTCCATCTCATTATTTTTCAGTTTTTCTGAATGTGACAATTATCTCATTATCGTTACTGTTTTTAGTAAAATACAGATTGAAGGAAATTAAATTACTTGAAATATTAGAAGAAGCATTCTATCTATTGATACTTTATGTGATATTTAAAACTGCCTCTCTTATTTGGTCTTTTGCAATTTATTTCGTCTTCTGGCATAGCATTCCTTCTTTGATTAGACAAGTTAAATATCTCTACGGAAATCATAAAACATCAAGCTTTAAAGACTATTTAAAATCTTCATTTTTATACTGGGCAATTTCAATTATTGGTTTAATTGTGATTTACTTCACGTTTAACAACAACGAAAATCTATTTACTCCAATATTATTTATTCTTTTGGCCTGTATTACGTTTCCACATGTTTGGATTATCTCTCGACTTGATAAAGATTATTAGTCACCGTTATTCTTGAGTAAATAGGTATTAGTTCTGAGTTTGGCATTCTCACGAATATCCTGCCAAAATAAATTAATATCACCAGCATGATAATTTTTTAGGAACGACATAAAAAAACGCAGTGGAAATTTTGGGTTTGTACTCCAAACTAATCCATCTGTAATTTTAATAGTAAGTGCTTGTTTATATATCTTTCCATTTGTATACAAAAAGCCTTTATGCTCGCTTAGATTTGTTTCTTTAGTATTATCCCAAGTAATTGGATTAGTCGTTAAACTTCCTTTATACCAATTCTTATCTTTTTTAGGATATTTATTTCGTTTATACGTATTCCAAGAAACGAAGCCTCCTGTTTCGTTCGGAACATTCATTGCAGGAATAGTAGTGTAAGTATTCGCCTTGATTCTAATTCCAGGAATGTAAGCTGCTATTAATTGCTTTTGAAGCGGTTTCCCATCAAAAAACTCTTTTAACAATCTAGAAGTATGAGTTGTTCCTTGACTATGGCCAACCATAATGATTGGTCTTCCATTATTATATTTTTCCAAATAAACCTGAAAAGCACTTCTTACATCGCTGTAAGCTAATTCTTGAGCTTCCTTTCCTCCTTTATCAAACAGTCTATACGAACGTAAATGAGCTTGTCTGTAAAAAGGAACATAAACTTTCCCAGAAGTAGCAAATGCTGAAGCTTGCATTAAAACAGCTTTATTTAATACCTTCTCATTTTGCTCTTTATCAGTAATTGGAGCATTCCAACGAATATCTTTTTTATCAGAAATTAGAGTTGGATACACATAAAAAACATCTGCTTTTAATGTATCAATATTATTGGATGCGTATTCCTGAAAGCTCTCTGTGTATTTTCCAGGTAAAACCGCCCAAGAATCCTCTTTTGTATAATCTGGTTTTGGCGGTATGTTCTCTTGTAAAAACTCCTGTGTTTTGTAAGTAGATTTACAGTTGTAAAAAATTACAACTGTAAATACTGTAAATAATAATTTTACTGATATAAGTTTATTTATAATCTTCATACGATTTTTCTTCTACTAAATCTGAGCCGGTAAGTGTATTAATATCTTTCTTCACCACCGATCTGTCATCATTAGTAAAATAAACCGCACGAGCTAAATCTACAAATGTTTGTCCGAAATCTTTATTACGTTCACACTCACGAATATCGTCTTCTATCTTCCATAACTTCTTATTGATAGTTAATAAATCGTTGTGTAATTCTTTTAGTTTTGATTCATCAGAAACCTCATCATAAATACATTTTACAATAGGCGTTAAAACATCGTATTCATGTTGTACATTTACTAGTTTTCTTTCATCTTTTATTTCAACACGTTTTATTTCTAAAATCGTGTATTTATCAATTATCTCTCCGTTTGATACTTCAATCTTCATATGTTATTCTTAAGTCAATTTATGCGAAACGACGTTCAATGATTTCTAATAAACGTGTTTCATATTCCTCCTTATCACTCCAATCGTAATCAGGCTTTACCATTTTACTGATGAAATTCTTTGCTTCTCTTTCTGTTTTAAAAGTATTTAATTGAGAAACCACTCTATTAAAATTAGCTTGATCTCCTCCAAACAAATGATTTACAAAGGCAATACGATCATTCAAATCAATTTTAATTGTATCCTGCAATAAATCATTTATAGTTTTCTTTGGCTCTACTTTTTGAAATAAATCGGCCATAACATCAACTGGTAAAGTGTCTTGTAATTCCTCCTCTAAAGTTGGTTGAACTTCAGTTACAGCTTCTTTTGTTTCTGTGTCTTCTAAATCTGGTTCTGGTTCACCGAACAATAAATTTTCTAACTCTTCAAACGGTTGTTCCATTATTTCCTCAACAATTACTGGAGGCTTTGTTTCAGCTTCTACAATTTCTTCAACAGGTTCATCAACATCTTCTAACTTTTTAAATACAACCATTTCTGGCTCTTCTAAATTATCTTCTGTCGCTGCTGCTTCATCATTTTGAAAATTATTTTCAACTAATTCTACAACCTCTTCCTGAACTTGTTCCTCTTGAACATCTTCTACCAGAAGTTCTTCTTTTATCTCTTCAATTTGTTCAATTATTACCTTTTCTACCTTTTCTTCTTTTACTTCAGCTACTTTTTCAATTTTCTGAATTAACTCTTCTTTTGTTTCTTCTGCATGAGGAGTTGTATTAATATATTCTTCTACATACGCCAAAAGAGCTAATTTTTCATAAACTTCATAGGCCTTCTCCTTTAACGCTACAACATCTCCCTTATTTTTCATTTGTAAGATGCTGTGTGCTAAACTAGTTAAATCAGAAGCTAATTTTTTGTGCATAAGTTCTTTGTAGGTTTTAATTTTTACCTTTAAAATTTAATAAATTTGTTGCTTGTTAAAAGCGAGGCAAAAATATATAATTGAGCATTAAAATTACAAAATGTTTCTTGAAAACACAGTAAATCATACAGAACAATTTGGGTGGATTGAGGTAATTTGTGGCTCAATGTTTTCTGGTAAAACGGAAGAGCTCATCCGAAGACTAAAAAGAGCAAAATTTGCAAAACAAAGAGTTGAGATTTTTAAACCAGCTATAGACGTTCGTTACGACGAAGAAGAGGTTGTTTCTCATAATGACAATCGAATTCGTTCTACACCTGTTCCAGCATCCGCAAATATTAGATTATTAGCAAACAACGTAGATGTTGTAGGTATTGACGAAGCACAATTTTTCGATGACGAAATTGTGGCAGTTTGTAACGATTTAGCAAATAGAGGAATCAGAGTTATTGTTGCTGGTTTAGATATGGACTTTAAAGGAAATCCTTTCGGACCAATGCCAGCATTAATGGCAACCGCAGAATATGTTACTAAAGTACATGCAGTTTGTACAAGAACTGGTAACTTAGCGCATTACAGTTTTAGAAAAGCTGAAGGTGAAAATATTGTAATGCTAGGTGAAACCCAAGAATACGAACCTTTGAGTAGAGCTGCTTATTACAAAGCTATAAAAGAACAACAAACTCGTAATTCAGAAGAGGAAGAATGAATAATCATGTAACTATTTTAGAAATTGATGCAAATGCAGTTTTGCATAATCTTCAATATTTCAAACAAAAATTACAGCCACAAACAAAAATTTTAGCAGTAGTTAAAGCTTTTGGTTATGGTAGTGATGCTATAGAAATTGCAAAAATAGTTAAAGATCACGTCGACTATTTTTCAGTAGCTTACAGCAACGAAGGAATTGCTTTAAGAGAAGCAGGAATTGATACTCCTATTTTAGTTTTACATCCTCAAATTCAAAATATAAAAGACATTGTTAAATACAGATTAGAACCTAATTTGTATAATTTTAAAATATTTGAAGCCTTTCTTGAGTATGCCAACGATGTTCCCTTAATGAATTATCCTGTTCATATTAAATTTAACACTGGATTAAACAGATTAGGATTTTGGCATACAGACGTACCTAATATCATTGCTCAATTAAAAAAATCTAACAATGTTGTGGTTCAATCTGTATTCTCTCATTTAGCTGCAAGTGAAGATTTAAATGAGCAAGAATTTACAGTTGGACAGATTAATAATTTCGCCTACATAGTCAAGCAGATATATACTCATTTAGGATATGAGCCAATGATTCATATCTTAAATACCTCTGGAGTTGTTCATTTTCCGCAAGCTCAATTCGACATGGTAAGAGTTGGAATTGGTTTGTACGGGTTTAGCAATACTCCAAAGGAAACTGCTGAACTTAAGAACACTCATAGTTTAAAATCCATTATATCACAAATTCATAATGTGCAACCTGGAGAAACAGTAGGGTATAATCGAGCTTTTGTAGCAAGTAAACCAACTAGAAGTGCCACTATACCTGTTGGACATGCAGATGGAATCTCTAGAAGACTAGGAAACAAAAACGGATTTGTTATTGTTAACAATCAACCTGCTCCAATAATTGGAAATGTTTGTATGGATATGATTATGGTAGATGTTACCAAAATCGACTGTAAAGAAGGTGATGAAGTTATTGTTTTTAATCACCAACAGCATATTGAATATATGGCGCACAAATGCGAAACCATTCCTTATGAAATTTTAACTGCTATTTCACAACGCGTGAAAAGATTGGTAAAACGTTAATTTTTTTATAAATTACCATTCTAAATAATATCAAAAACTAAAAACAAATGGGAATGTTAAAAGAGTTTAAAGACTTTGCCATGAAAGGAAACTTAGTAGACATTGCGGTTGGATTCGTAATGGGTGCTGGTTTTAACAAAGTGGTGTCTTCGTTTACAGGAGGAATTGTTTCTCCATTAATTGGTCTTTTAGGAGGTAAAAACTTCAAGGATTTAAAATTTATTGTAAAAGAAGGTGTTACAGATGATTTAACAGGTAAAGTAACCGGTGAAGTTGCTATTTTATACGGTGATTTTATTACAAGCGTTATCGACTTTATCATTGTTGCTTTTGTAATGTTTATGATTGTAAAAGGTGTAAACTCAATGAAAAAGAAGGAAGAGGCTGCTCCAGCTGCTCCTGCAGGACCAACTCAAGAAGAGTTATTAGCTGAAATTAGAGACTTATTAAAGAAGAACTAATACGTTTTTCTTTTAACTACTACATAAAAAAAGCTCGCAATATTGCGAGCTTTTATCTTTTATAAAGACTAGCTTTTAAACATGTTTACCTTTGTTCCATCCATGTTTTCCTAAGTATTGTTCTCCACTTTCAACAGCCCCGTCTTCAATACTTGTACCCATAGAATCATTCCAACGATTTAAGTAACCGAATAAAGAAATAACGCCTAACATTTCTACAATTTCACCTTCATTCCAATGTTCGTATAATCTTTCTTTAATAGTTTCGTCAACAACATTTGGAACCACAGATGCAGCTAAAGAGAAATCTAATGCTGCTCTTTCAGCCTCAGTAAAAGCTGGATGTGTTTTATATTCCCAAATATTATCTAACTTTTCTTGTTCTGCTCCATATCGTTCAGCAGCTCTAATAGCATGAGCCTGGCAATATCTACAACCTGTAGCATTACTACTAACCCAAGCAATCATTCTTTTTAAAGCAGAAGTAACACGACCATGGTTAGCCATTACTGCTTTATTTAGGTTTATAAATGCTTTTGATATATCTGGTCTTCTTTGCATGGTTAATACCGAATTTGGGCAAAAACCAAGTGTTTCATTATAAAAATCCGACAACTTTTTTGTTTCCTCATCATGGTTAGGATCCAACGGAGTTACTAATGGCATAATTTATTTTTTAAGTAGTTTTGTAATTCTATACAAGAAACGAAAAAAATCTCATATGGCATCAAATATTGTAACTACAGAATGGCAGAAAAACTTATTATTTAAAAGTGATAATCCAAATGGCGCTCAAGTTTTAATGGACACCTCATTCGCAAATGGAGGAAATGAAGTTGGCGCTTCCCCAAAAGCTTTAATGCTATCTTCGTTAGCTGGATGTTCTGGATTAGATGTTGTAATGATTGCGGAAAAAATGAGAACTTCATTTGATGATTTAAAAATCGTAGTTGAAGCTAATTTAACAGAAGAACACCCTAAATATTACGATAAGGTTCACGTAAAGTATCTTTTCGAAGGAACAGCGTTAGATGAAGAAAAATTAACCAAAGTTGTAAATTTATCTATCGAAAAATACTGTGGTGTAATGGAAATGTTCCGTCAATTTTCAACAGTTACAACAGAAATAATTTTTAACGAAAAGTAGTTTATTTTCTCAATAAACTTAAAGGACCTTTTTTACGAATTATTCTCCCATTCTTATCTGTTACTTCAATAGAAAACCAATACGTATCTGATGGGAGAATATTTCCATTATAAGTTCCATCCCAATTACTCGAAGTGTCTGAATTTTCATATAGAAGCTTTCCATATCTATTAAAAACTCTAATTTTAGAAGATGAATATTCACTTACACTAAAGCCTTCTACGCTCCACTCATCTTTTACACCATCACTATTGGGAGTAAAAAAAGATGGATAATTGAAAACTGAAAATTCAAAAGGCAATGTACCACAACCATTTTTATCTCTCACATATAGCGTATAAATTCCTGGCTGTAAGTTTTGAAAAATGCCATTCTCCTTGTAATTAATATCATCAATTGAATACTCATAAGAACCTTCTCCCAAATTTGATCCGACTACAAAAATTGAATTATTATTGGAGCCATCGATAATTTCAATATCTTCTAATTTTAATGTGGCAATTTCAGAATCTTTTACATCTACTATTTTTACTTCTGACTCACAACCTAACTGTGAAGTAGCCTGAACAAAATACATTCCCGACTGAGTAATATTTGCAGTCATTTGATTAGAGATTACAATTCCGTTTTCATCTTTCCATTCATAAATATAATCCAGTCCATTTGGATTTGAAATTGATAAATCCAGGGATCCAATATTCAAACAGAAAAACTGATTCTCTTCAACATCAAAATCAGGAATTACGTTATTCGTTGTAACTGAAACCATAGTTCTGTTAGAAGACACACAACCGTTTGAGCTAACCGCTTCGACAAAGTAATCAGTATCAGAAGAAACACTTACTTCAAATGTATTTCCTGTAGAAATTGGAGTTGTACTTGATGCGGTTTCATACCAATGAACTATCCCTTCAGAAGGAGTTGCTCCAATTGTTACGGTTCCTGAGCTTCCACAAACAAAACCGTTTTGAGTTGCTGTTATTACAGGTAAATTATTTACAGTTGCTGCAACTCTTGTTCGCATGAATGACGTGCAACCTCCAACTGATACAGTAACATAAAAATTTTGCGAGGAATTTAATAAAGGTGTTGTAAAAGTTGTTCCTGTTCCTAATAAATTTCCACCAACCTCAGCATCAAACCATAGTATAGTACCTTCAGAAGCATTTGCTGATAACGAAACGGTTCCTGAACCACAGATTTCATTTTCAGTAGTTGAAATTATTTCAGGTATGTAAATTCGAGTTGTAGCAGAGATATTTAAAACCGGATCATCTGGCCAACCACCATACTCTACAATATATCCTTTTGGCTCATAAACTCCAGTATCGCCATTTAGCGGTAAATCATTCCATGAACCAATAATTCCTATAGAATCATCTGTAATATGAGCATAATCTTCTCCTGCTCCAAAATCATTTGGCTCCCCAGTGTTCCAAAATGCAAAATTTGGTGTAGAACCATTAAAGTCACCATTCCAAAAAATGGTACCTGATTCAGGACCTGTTTCCCATTTCCAAACTCCTTCAGTTTCTTGATCGGTTCCTCCAATCCATCCTGCGCCATTTGATTGCTCTCCAACAAAACCAGCTTCGTCTGCAGAGGTAATTGTTGCTAAATATCCACGTAATCCAAAATAAGTTCTGTTTTCCGCTAAAACTTTTGCTTGAGACCAAGAGACTCCAATATCAGAAACAAACTCGTAATAATGTTGTGTTGAAGGCAAATAATTAGCATCACCCACTGTTAATGAAAATATTTTTTCACCTGAAATTACTGAATTTGAACTCTGAAAAACAACATCAGCGACAGCTTGTTCTATATCAGACAACAAAATAGCACTTCCTCCAACTCCTGTAAATATTAATTTTCCTTCACGATCATCCCAACTAGCAATAATATTTGGATGAGATCCTGTTAATATTAAAATATCAGAAGTTGCATCATAATTAGCTGAAATCTGAATTGAAAAAGAATCAACAGTTGTATCATCTGAATCAGTAATTATAAAACTTGTTGTAATGGGTATTTGACTCAACGGACAATAACTTTGATTCCCAGTAGCGGTTAAAACAGGTGGCTGATTTTGTCCAAATATCTGAAATTGGAATAGAAAAAAGAGAACAACGCCGATTACCAGATTTTTTGATTTCATAGAGGAATGGATTACTTTTACCCGTTAAAACAAATTTACGTTTTTTAAAATTATGCGATGGAAACTTAAATCAAAGCCAGATTTGGCAACCACAAAAAAATTAGCTGATGAATTATCTATTAACACAAAACTTGCCTCAATATTAGTTCAAAGAGGTATTACAACTTTTGATGAAGCGAAACATTTTTTCCGTCCATCACTAGACGATCTACATGATCCTTTTTTAATGAAGGACATGGACAAAGCAGTAACAAGAATCCGGACTGCTATTGAAAAAAATGAACAAATTTTAATTTATGGAGATTATGATGTAGATGGTACCACATCTGTTTCTTTACTGTACAATTACCTGATTGAGCATCATAACAATATAGCGACATACATTCCGGATAGATATAAAGAAGGTTATGGAATTTCTTATCAAGGTATTGATTTTGCTAGCGATAATGATTTTTCACTAATTATTGCTTTAGATTGTGGTATAAAAGCCATAGAGAAAGTAGAGTATGCAAGCGACAAAGGAATTGATTTTATAATTTGTGATCACCACAAACCAGGAGATGAAATTCCTAAAGCTTTAGCCGTTCTTAATCCGAAAAGGGAAGATTGCGAATATCCTTATAAAGAACTTTGCGGATGCGGTGTTGGATTTAAATTAATTCAAGCTCATGCTCTTACAAATGGAGTTGAAACACTTGAACTTCTTCCGTTTTTAGATTTAGTAGCAACAGCGATTGCTGCAGATATTGTTCCTATGACAGGCGAAAATAGGATTTTAGCTTATTTCGGATTAAAAGTAATTAATGATCAACCTCGAATCGGAATTAAAGCACTCATTAAATCCATAGAAAAAAAAGAACTGACTATTTCAGATGTCGTTTTTATTATTGCACCAAGAATTAATGCAGCGGGAAGAATAAAACATGCCAATTATGCTGTGGAATTATTAACTTCAACTGATATTGAAATTGCCACTGAAATAGCTTCGTCTATTGAAGAATTTAATGCTCACAGAAAAGAGTTAGACAAAGAAATCGCAGAAGCAGCCTTAATTCAAATTGAAGAAAATAACGAGACTGAGAAATTCACTACGGTTGTTTATGATGAAAATTGGCACAAAGGTGTTATAGGAATTGTAGCTTCAAGATTAACCGAAACTTATTATAGACCAACTGTGGTTTTTACTAAAAGTGAAGGTAAACTTGCTGCATCTGCAAGATCTGTAAAAGGTTTTGATGTTTATGATGCTTTGAACGCTTGCTCTGAATTTATTGAACAATTTGGTGGACATAAATATGCCGCTGGACTAATAATTAAGCCAGAGAACTACGAAAAATTTAAGGCTAAATTTGAAGAAGTTGTGGAAAACACAATAGACAAAGAATTACTGACACCTGAAATAATCGTTGATGCAGAACTTGAATTTGCTGATATTTCTCCAAAATTTTATCGAATTATTCAACAAATGGCTCCTTTTGGTCCGGAAAATAGGAAACCAGTTTTTAAAAGCTCATCCGTTAGAGATAATGGATATGGAAAACAAGTTGGACAAGATAAATCGCACTTAAAACTTACTCTTTTCCAAGGAAACCCGAAAAATATTCTTGGAGCAATTGGGTTTAGCATGGGTGATAAAATCAATAGTATTGAAAACGACTTTGATGTTTTATACCAAATAGATGAAAATACATGGAATGGAAAAACTTCGTTACAGTTACTTTTAAAAGATTTAAAATAATTTATTTAGACTAAATCTAAATAACTATATTTGTTCTATAATCAATACATCAGATTATGGAAGAAATTATAAAAATTTATGAAAATAAAATTGGAATCTCATTTAGATGGGTAAACTCAACATCATTTCTAACACAAGTAATTTTCAGAGATACAGGTTTTCATCTGACAGAAGATGAAATTGAATTATTTCTTGAAAAAATTATCGATTCAAAAAAACAGAAGAGATGTCCTGAGTGTCCTATGGGTGAAGATTGTAGATCTATATTATTACAAACACCATCTAACAAAGTTAGCCTTGCAGTTTCTTCTGTAGAACTTGGACAAATAGAAGATCTATTAAGAGGAACGTTATTTCAATTAAGATTGAACAACTATTTGGTCGATATATGTAAAAACTAAAAATCCCAGCAAATTTGCTGGGATTTTTGTTATCTTTTTTCTTTAATCAAGTAAATATATACTGGAAAGTGGTCGCTGTACCCTCCAGTGTATTGTCCGTTTGAAAAACTTCTAAAAGGATATCCTTTATATCTTCCTTTATTTTGAACCATAAAACGTTTATTAAAAATTCCTGATTTAAACATTTTATAGCTTGAAAAGTTTTTCTTACTCTCTTTATTCAATAAAGGCGAAGTAAAAAGGATTTGATCAAATAAACTTAAATTATCTCTGTAGGCAGTTGTATTCAATCCTTTCTCAAACATTTTCTCATAAGGATTATAAATATCTCCCTTATTAACATCTTTCTTCTCAGCTTTTGTTTTTAAAACTTCCTTGAAGGATTTGTTCATTGGATCATCATTAAAATCTCCCATGATCATAACTTTCGCATTCTTATCCTCCTCACGAATCTTATCTATAATTTGTGAAACTTTAAAAGCCGCTTTTTCTCTTAACGGGCTACTCTTCGCTTCTCCTCCTCTTCTCGATGGCCAGTGATTTACGATGACGTGAATCAACTCATCATCTAAATATCCAGATACTCTTAAAATATCTCTAGTATAAACCTTTCTATTATTTGAAAATATATTTGGATTTACAGCTTCGTAATGTACCGGTTTGAAATAACGCTGTTGATATAACAATGCTACATCAATCCCTCTTTTATCTGGAGAATCAAAATGAATTATCCCATATCTCATTTTCTTAAGTCTTTCAGAATTCACTAAATCTTCAAGAACTTGTTTGTTCTCAATTTCTGATACTCCTAAAATAGCCGGACCTGTTTTCGCTTTCTCTTTTCCTAACTGACTTATTACCTCTCCTAACTTATCAATTTTATCCCAATAAACTTTTGATTTGTTCGTTCTCAATTCCATCATTGGACTCGCTTCATCATTTTTTGAAGTGTCATTGATAGTATCAAATAAGTTTTCAAGATTATAAAACGCAACAGTTCTAATTTTATATTTCTTTTGTGCATTAACGAATAAACCACTCATTAACAACACACTTAACAACAGTATTCTTCTCATTATTAAAATTTAACTTGGCAAAAATAATACAATTTCCAAGCCACAATCGAGAGAGTTATTAACAATTTGAAATGTTAATATTAAGTTAACATTGGCATTTTGCTAAAACCATAATTTTGTGCGCATTTTTTATTAAAAAATAATTTTAACAATTTTATGAAACAATTTACTCTATCAGTGTTATTTAGCTTGATTTTCTCTTTAGGATTATCAGCTCAAAACATTGTAAAAGGGGTTGTAAAAGACAGCAGCTCCGAAGGATTATTACAAGGTGTTTCAGTAAGTGTTGAAGGAAAGAACATTAACGTTACTACAGATGTTATTGGTTCTTTTATCATCGAAAACTTACCTGACGGGAGGCACATTATTGTGATAAAAAAGGATGGTTATGAAACTCAAAACTATCCTGTAACACTATCAGGAAGCATGGTAGATTTAGGGATTATTTATATGTACGAAGATGAGTTTGCTGAAGATCAAGACTTAAGTACTATTATAATTACTGATGATGAATTAAACGATGACACTACCGCTTCTGATAATATTTCTGGACTTCTTCAAGCCTCTAGAGATGTTTATTTAAGAACTGCTGCTTTCGAATTTAGTTCTTCTTTCTTTAGAGTTCGTGGTTTAGATTCTGACAACGCAAAACTTTTAATCAACGGTATTGAAATGAATAAACTTTCTACAGGAAGACCTGAATGGGCAAACTGGGGAGGTTTAAATGACGTATTAAGAAATCAAGAATTCACAAACGGATTAGCTCCTTCAAACTTCACTTTTGGTGGTGTTTTAGGATCAAACAATATTAGTACAAGAGCTTCTGAATACAGACAAGGAGGAAGAGTTTCTTATGCTTCATCTAACAGAAGTTATGTTCACCGAGTTATGGGAACGTATGCAACTGGTTTAATGGATGATGGTTGGGCTTTTGCTTTTTCAGGAAGTAGAAGAATTGCAGACGAAGGTTTCGCTGACGGATCTTCTTACAACGCTTATTCAACTTTCGCTTCTATTGAAAAAGTATTCAACGATAAACACAGTTTAAACTTCACATCAGTATTTGCAGCTAACAGAAGAGGTAAAGCTGCTCCAAACACTCAAGAAGTTATTGATATTAAAGGAATTCAATACAATCCATATTGGGGATACCAAAATGGAAAAATTAGAAACTCAAGAATTAAAGATGTTGAAGAGCCTTTCATTATGTTAAACCACTATTGGAACATTAATGAGAAAACTTCTTTAACTACAAATGTTTCTTACCAATTTGGTGGAATCGGTAATAGTAGAATTGATTTTAATGGTGCAAGAGTTGAAGATGGTGTACTTGATGGTGACGGAAATCCATTCATCACAAACTTAGCAACTGCTAACCCTGACCCAACTTATTATCAAAAACTACCTAGTTATGGTGTAAGAGAAGGTTTACCTGGTGTTTATGGAATGTATCAAGAGTTCGTAAATAACGGACAATTAGACTGGGACCAATTATATGCTGCAAATGCTGCATCTGTAACAGGTGGAAATTCAGCATACGTGTTATATGAAGACAGAAATGAAGATGATAGATTTACAATCAATACAATCTTCAATACTGAATTAACAGATAACATCACATTAAATGCATCTGTTAATTATACTTCTCAAAAATCTGAGAATTTTGCAGAAATAACTGATTTATTAGGGGGAACTGGATATTTAGATGTTGATACTTTTGCTGATACTTTTGAGCAAAAGCAAAACAACTTATTAAACCCACTTCACTTAGCAGGAGAAGGAGATCGTTTTAAATATGACTTTGATTTACTTTCACAAGTAATGAATGGTTTTGTTCAAACGCAGTTCAAGTTTAACAAAGTTGATTTCTTCTTAGCAGGTAGTCTATCTAGAACTTCTCACCAAAGAGAAGGAAACTTCCAAAATGGAGGATTCATCAATACTTCATTAGGAAAATCTGAAAAGCAAGAATTCACTAACTGGGGAGCTAAAGGAGGTTTAACTTATAAAATTACTGGTCGTCATATCTTAGATTTTAACGCTGGTTATTTAACAAAAGCTCCAACTTTAAGAAATACTTTTGCTAACTCAAGAGAAAACAACGCTATCGTTGAAGGAATTGAAAGTGAAAAAGTATTATCATTAGATGCTAGTTATATCCTTAGAACTCCCGTTGTTCAAGCTAGAGCTACTGCTTACTACACAGGAATTAAAGATGCTGTAGAAACTTCTTTCTTCTTTGCTGATGGAATTGGTGGTGACAACACTGCTTTTGTACAAGAAACTTTACAAGGAATTGAAAAGAGACATATTGGTGCTGAATTAGGTTTAGAAGTTAAAGTTACTCCTACTATTAAATTAAAGGGAGCTGCTAACATCGGACAGTACACTTACAATAACAATCCAAATTTATTCATCGCTTCAGAAGATTTCGTTGGTGATCCAGACGCGAATGAGTTTGGTGTAAAAGATTTTGGACAATCTAATCTTAAAAACTACAGATTAGCAAGCGGACCTCAAAAAGCGTATTCATTCGGATTTGAATATAGAGATCCTGATTACTGGTGGTTTGGAGCTACTGCTAACGTATTTAATGACACTTACATAGACATTGCTCCTTTAACAAGAAGTAGTAACTTTGCAGATGATGGTGGTGTACCATTTACTGACTATGATCCATCAATTGCTAGAGAATTATTAAGACAAGAAAGATTTAACGACTATATGGTAGTAAATGCAGTAGGAGGAAAATCTTGGAAAGTTGGAAACGGACAATACATTGGTTTATTTGCTAGTATTGGAAACATTTTCAATAGAGAGTACAGAACAGGTGGTTTTGAACAAGGAAGAAATGCTAACTATCGTCAATTAAGAGATGATAAAGCATTAGACACTCCTGTTTTTGGAAACAAATACTGGTATGGTAGAGGAACTACCTACTTCATTAACTTAAATTATAGATTTTAATAAAATATTCTTTTAAATAGAAAAAAATGAAAACTAATAAAATATTAAGCATTTTATCATTTTTTATCTTCGCTATCACAATTGTTTCATGTGTTGAAGATAATTCTTTCGAAACTCCTGATATTAAACTTGAGGAGCCAAACATTACTACTGAGTTTACAGTTGCTAAAATTCACAACGATTTAATTCAAGCATACAATAGTAATGGTGATTTAACTCTTACGTATTTCGCTGATTTAGCTAACCCAACTTATGTTACTGGATATGTAGTTTCTAGCGATGCTGCTGGAAATTTCTTCAGAACTTTAGTTATTCAAGACCAAGCTGAAAACCCAACTGCTGGAATTGAGTTATTAGTTAATAACAGTTCATTAAGCGAATCTTTCGAAATCGGAAGAAAAGTTTATATCAGATTAGATGGTTTAACTGTTTCTTATGATGATGGTGAAAGCACTAGCTTTATCAACCCAACAAATAACATTCCTGGAGTATTCACATTAGGATTCTTATCAAATGAAGGTCGTGTAGATGATATTCCTTACACTTCTCCTGAACAAAGAAAAGCTTTAGTAAAATCTACAGAGTTAGCTACTATCATTCCAACTGAAATCGAAATCGGTGGAATCGAGCAAAAACATGTTAATACTTTAGTAAGCTTACCAGCTGCTCAGTTTGATAAAGAGGATTTAGGTAAAACTTTTGCTGGAGAAGCTAATGATGAATTTGATGGGTTCAGAAACATTTTCGAATGTGGAACAGAAGCTACTATTCCTTTACAAACAAGTACTTTCTCTAGCTTTAAATCTAACAAGTTACCAGAAGGACAAGGAGTAGCAACTGCAGTTTTAGCTAAAGATTTTAGAGCAGAATTTTTCGTGGTAATTGCAAATACTCCAGCTGATTTAGATTTTTCTGATCCTGAGAGATGTGATCCAATCGTATTAGATTGTACTGGTGCTACTTCAACTGACGTAACTGTATTCGAAGAAGATTTCCAAACAATTACAAACGAAGCTCAATTAGATGGTTTAGGATGGACAAACGTTAACGTGTCTGGAGGTAGCGAAAGATATGAAGACAGTTCTTTCTCTGGAAACAGATATATGAAAATCTCTGCTTTCGGAACTGGTGAAGATCCATTAGAAGCTTGGTTAGTAACTCCAGCTATTAACTTAGACGGAACTACTGAAGAAGTATTAACATTTGATATCTCATCAAACTTTGAGTCTGGAAAAGTATTAACTGCTTTCATTACTGAAAACTATACTGGAGACCCAACAACTACTGAGTGGATTCAAATTGATGCTAACGTACCAACTGGTGACGGAGGATTCGGAGATTTCGTTTCTTCTTCTATCAACATTTCTTGTTTAAATGGTGATGTACACGTAGCATTCAAGTATTTAGGTTCTGCAGATAACATGGAAACTAGATATCACATTGACAATGTAAAAGTGACTGGAAAATAATTCAATCATATTTTCAAATAAAAAGCCGAGTTTTAAAACTCGGCTTTTTTTATGCATCTTTATAAAAAAGTACATCATGTCATCCAAAAGAAGAATAACTAGAGCTTTTAAAAATGCCAAAATACTTCCACTAAACAAAAGCTCTAAATACATTATGTTTTCTGATTGTCATAGAGGAGATAATAGTTTTGCTGATGACTTTGCTCGTAATAGAAATATTTTCAACTATGCTATATCTCAATATTTTACAGAAGATTACACCTATATTGAATTAGGAGATGGTGATGAATTATGGGAAAATAAATTTGATACAATTTTCCAGGAAAATAAAGATGTTTATTTGCTTTTGAAGAAATTCCATGATCGGAATAGACTTCATTTTATTTGGGGGAATCATGACATGGTTTATAAAAACCCAAAAAACATCAACAAACATCTAGCTTATTATTTCGAAGATGCTCTCGGTAAAGAACTCGAACTTATGCCCAATGCTTCATTTTCTGAATCTATTTTATTAAAAAATGAACAAACTGAACAATGTCTATTTCTAATCCATGGACATCAAGCAGATTGGTTTAATTATAATTTCTGGCGTTTAAGTCGCTTTTTGGTGCGCTTTTTATGGAGACCTTTACAAATCCTCGGAATAAAAGACCCAACTAGTCCTGCTCAAAATTTTAGAGAGTTAATTAAAGTAGAAAAACGAATTGAAAAGTGGATTAAAAACAATCAAAATCAAACCGTTATTACTGGACATACACACAGGCCACGATTTCCTCAACCAAATGAAGTTCCATTTTTCAATGACGGAAGTTGTGTTCACCCTAGATGCATAACTGGTTTAGAGATTGAAAACTATCAAATTACTCTCATAAAATGGCATTTGGTAACTCAAGAAAACGGAACAATGAAGATTATAAAAACCATTCTTGAAGGCCCTAAAAATATTGAGGAATATCAGTAGAAAAATCGATTTCATAACATTAAGGTAACATTGAGAAAAACATTGGTTTTTACTTTTGTCGAGTTTAAATCTATAAAAATGGGAGATCCATATATTTTAATGTTAATAGCGCTTGCCGGACTTGCAATTCTTGATTTGGTGGTGGGAGTAAGTAATGACGCTGTAAACTTTTTAAATTCTGCTATTGGTTCTAAGGCAATTCCAATCAAAACCATAATGATTATTGCCAGCGTTGGAGTTTTCTTTGGAGCAGTTACTTCTAGTGGAATGATGGAGGTAGCTAGAAAAGGAATATTCAACCCAAATATGTTCATGTTTGAAGAAATCATGTTCATTTTCATGGCAGTTATGATAACCGACATTCTTTTACTGGATATATTCAATTCACTAGGAATGCCAACATCTACAACAGTTTCCATTGTATTCGAATTACTTGGAGCCGCTGTAGCAATTGCTTTACTAAAAATAACAGCTTCGAATAAATCAATTACTGAAATTTCTCAGTATATCAATAACGAACAGGCTACTCAAATTATCTTAGGTATTATACTCTCCGTAATTGTAGCGTTTACCGTTGGTGCCATAGTGCAATATTTTTCAAGATTAATTTACTCGTTCAATTTTGAAAATAGACCAACATACATAAGTGCATTATTTGGAGGATTTGCAATTACAGCTATTACTTACTTTATCATCATTAAAGGTTTAAAAGGAACAGACTTTTACGGTAATATTAAACATATTATAGAAGGAAGTACTACAGCAATTATTGCAGGAAGTTTTGCATTGTGGTCAGCTGTATCTTATGCATTAATCAAAGTTTTTAAAATAAATATTTTAACTGCCATTATAGCTATTGGTACCTTTTCTTTAGCAATGGCTTTTGCTGGAAATGATTTGGTAAACTTTATTGGTGTTCCTATTGCCGCATTAAATTCATACAATGCTTGGGAAGCTTCTGGAGAAGCTGCTAACCAATTTTCAATGGGTATTTTAGCCGACAAAGTTCCATCTAACACGATTCTATTATTAATTGCTGGAGCAATTATGGTAATTACACTTTGGACTTCTAAAAAAGCTAGAGCTGTAATCGAAACTGGAATCAACTTATCTCGTCAAGGAGATGGACATGAAAAATTCCAACCAAACAATCTTTCTCGTGTTGTAGTAAGAGCTGCGATGTTTGCTAATTTAGGTTTAAACAAGTTAATCCCCGTTAAAACACAAGAATACATTAACTCAAAGTTTGAAAAACCAGTAATTAAATTACCAAAAGATCAAACTTATGAATTACCAGCTTTCGATTTAGTTAGAGCCGCTGTTAACTTAATCATGGCAAGTATTTTAATTTCTATCGCAACCTCAATGAAATTACCTCTTTCTACCACCTACGTAACTTTTATGGTAGCAATGGGAACTTCGTTAGCAGATAGAGCTTGGGGTCGTGAAAGTGCCGTTTATAGAGTTGCTGGAGTTTTAAATGTAATTGGAGGATGGTTTTTAACAGCCATTATCGCATTTACTGCAGCTGGTATTGTTGCTTTCTTAATCTACTGGCATACAGCAATGATTCCTGTTTTATTATTTGTTGTTATTGCAATGTTAGTAAGAACAACACTTCAATATTCAAAAAAATCAAAAGAAGAAAAGCAACAACAGTTTGTTGAAAGAGCAGAATTAATTTCAATTAATGAGGTGATTGAAGAAAGTTCTGGACATATTGCCAACGTAGCTACGCGAGTAAATAAATTATATTCTAGCGTAGTAAACGATTTAGCAACTCATGATTTAAATAAATTAAGAAAAACTGAAAAACACGTTGAAAAACTAAACGATGAAATCGAAAGTTTAAAAAGTGGTGTTTTCTATTTTATTAAATCTCTTGACGATACTTCTGTTCAGGCGAGTAAATTCTATATTTTAATTCTTGGTCATTTACAAGATGTTGCACAGTCGATTAGCTTAATTTCTAAGTCTACATATAAACACGTAAATAACAATCACAAGAACTTAAAGAAATCTCAAATCAAAGATTTAAAACATATTGATATTAAGCTTAGTGAATTGTTGGACGGAATTAGCGATGCTTTCGAAACGAAACAATTCGAAAATTTAAATGATATTTTAATTGGTAAAAAAGAACTTTTAAAAGAGGTTTCTGAATCTATAGAAAGACAAGTTGAAAGAATTCGAACGTATGAAACGAGTCCAAAAAACACAACACTTTACTTTAGTATTTTGTTAGAAACACAAGATTTAGTTTCTGGGCTAATTAACTTATTAGATAATTATAATGAGTTTTACATTAGTACTAAGATGACTCTTTAATAAATTTAGTTGCTATCAAAACTAAATAGGATATAACAAAAAATGCTCGAGGGAAACTCGAGCATTTTTTTATTCTAACAACTTATTTATATCCTTCTATATTATCTCTTATTTAAACGAATTCAGCACTCCGCTTAAGAAATCATTTACATCAGCGTTTTTCGTTAATCCTAATCGTACAACCACTAAATCTTGATCGGGTAAAATGAATACATTCTGACCTTGATAACCATTAAAAGAGAACATATTTTTTGGAACATCAGAATATCTTCCACCTGCATTCAACCAAATTTGAGCTCCATACCATCCATCAGAAGTTGGCGTTGGTGTTGTTGCATACTTTACCCAATCTTTATCAAATAAAGAATCTCCATTCCAATTTCCATTGTGTAAATAAAGCAATCCGAATTTAGCCCAATCTCGAGCAGTTGCCCATGCATAAGAAGAACCAACATAATTACCCACCATATCGGTTTCAACCGTCATTGAATTCATTCCAATTCTATCAATTAAACTACTATACCAAAAATTTAAATATTCTTGATGTGTAGCAAACTGTTTTCTTAAAATTCCAGACAATAAATTTGTAGTTCCAGAAGAGTAATTCCAAGCTTCATTTGGTTTTCCTATCAATTGCTTTCCTAATTGAATTTTAGTAACATCTTCTGTTAAGAATAGCATTTTTGTTACATCAGAAATGGAGTTATAGTCTTCATTCCATTCTAATCCACTATTCATTTGAAGTAAATTATGAATTGTGATATTTTTCCTGTCATCATTCTTCCATTCTTCAAAAGGAGCTTTATCATAAACATTCATCTGCCCTTTGCATTGTAACACCCCAAACAAAGTGCTCGTAATACTTTTAGTCATCGACCATCCTAGCAATTTAGAGTTCTTATCAAATCCTGTATCATATTTCTCCGCTACAATCTTGTCTTTATAAATTACAAGTACTGCTCTTGTTTTATTAATGGTATTAAACATTCCATTAACGGTAGAATTTAACTTATCGTAATCAATATTAGCAAAAACAGTGTCTTTTGGTTCTGCATTTCCATAAGGAAACTCAGCAATATTATCTGGTTTAGATCTTATTGGTTTCTTCATATTATCATCAAGTTCAAAACCATCAACTAACAATACATTTCCAAATCCTTCTCGATATTTTGAAGTACGTTTTAACAAACCGAATGCAGAGGATTGAGCTGTTTTCTTCTCTTCATTAATTGAGTTACTCGCTAAATTTATTGGTGAAAAATTAGTATCTGTAGAATCAGTAAAAACTAAATCTCTCTCAGCTAAAAAAACTGAAGAACCGGTCATTTTTGATGAATAACCTGCTAAAATGTTAAGTTTTGGGTAATTGTAAAAAACAATTAATAATAAGATAGTGAAAAGTAATAATAAACTTCTCTTTAGAATTTTCATATAAGGTTAATTTTAAACAAATGTAAGAATTTAAGTGATTGATTGTTCGTTTGCCAGTAGAGCCGTATTTTTGTTATAAATTAATTTTTCATGTTTGATATTAATACAATCCGTGAAGATTTCCCGATATTAAAAAGAGAAGTTCACGGTAAACCCTTGATATATTTTGATAACGGTGCAACATCGCAAACACCAAAACAAGTTATCGATACCATAGTTGACTATTACACTAACTATAACGCAAATATTCATCGTGGCGTACATACGTTGAGTCAAGAAGCTACAGATAAATATGAAGAAGCTCGTATTAAAATTCAAAAACACTTTAATGCGAAACATTCTTATGAAATGATTTTCACCGCTGGTACTACTGAAAGTATTAATATAATTGCTTCTGGTTTTTCTTCATTATTAAAAGAAGGAGACGAAGTAATTGTATCGGCTTTAGAACATCATTCGAACATTGTGCCATGGCAAATGATGTGCGAAAAAACTGGAGCACAGTTAAAAGTCCTTCCTATGGATGAAGATGGTTCACTTAGAATGGATTTGTTTGATGAATTACTAACAAACAAAACGAAACTCGTTTTCTGTAATCACGTATCAAATGCATTAGGAACGATTAACCCTATTGAAACGATTATTCATAAAGCACATAAATTTGGAGCATATATTTTAATTGATGGTGCACAGGCTTGCCCACACATTAAACCAGATGTTCAAGAATTGGATGTAGATTTTTATGTGACTTCTGCTCATAAAATGTGCGGCCCTACAGGAGTTGGTATTCTTTACGGAAAGAAAGAATTACTAGAAATGTTACCCCCTTATCAAGGAGGTGGAGAAATGATAGAAACAGTAACATTCGAAAAAACAACTTACGCTGGCTTACCTCATAAATTTGAAGCTGGAACTCCAAACATTTGTGGTGGAATTGCATTTGGTGCAGCTGTAGACTATATGAATTCTATTGGTTTTGAAGCTATTCAAGAACGTGAAAATGAACTTTTACATTACGCAACTGAAAAACTTAGCCAAATAGAAGGACTTAAAATTTATGGTACCGCTAATAAAACCTCAGTTATTTCCTTTAACATAGCCAATATTCACCCATATGATATCGGAAGTATTCTTGACAAACTTGGAATTGCTGTAAGAACTGGTCACCACTGTGCCCAACCAATTATGGATTTCTTTAAAATTCCTGGAACTGTTCGAGCTTCATTATCATTTTACAATACAAAAGAAGAAATTGACACCTTAGTTAATGCCGTTCAAAGAGCAAAAATGATGTTGAGTTAATCTCTTCTTAATTTATAAATAATACTTCACAAGAGACATTGTTAAATTTTCATTTTTCGATGTCTTTTTTTATGAATTTTACACAAAACTTGACGTTTTTGTTTGAAAAAAAACATGTAATTTTTCGAATTTCATAAAATCTATATTCAAAATCTCTTTATTTTATAAAGGCTACAGCGTTTTTTTAACATTTTTTTAAAACTTTCATTTTGAAGTACAAAATTCACTATTTTGGTATCCGTAAAAAATTAACATTTTAAACACTAAAAAAGCCCTTTTTTAACAAAAATGTTAGTTTTAATTAATTATGGGGGTAAAAAGATCGAATGGGGTGATTTTTTTACGATTATTAAACATTTAAATTTTACACAATGAAAAAAGTTTTATTAAGCATCGTTGTTGCGGCGAGTTTATTAACTGGATGTCAAGATGAAAATTCAAGAGACGAAGTTGAATTAACACAAGAGCAAGTCATAGATATGAGTGACTTCTACGCATTTACTACAGACGAAACTGAAGGTAGAGGAATTAATTCTCCATGTCAATCAATGAAAGTGTTAAATCGTCAATTAGACGAAAATCCTGGGTTATACAAAAAAATGTATGACATAGAGTATAATACAAGAAAGCTTATTGCTGCTAAAAAAGGTGGTAATGGTGGTGGTAAACCAGGTGGCGGAAACGGCGGCGATGGTGGTGGAGGAACTCCTCCAGTAGACGATGGATTAGGAGTAATTAATATTCCTGTATATGTTCATGTTGTTTATAGCAATTCAAACGAAAACATTTCTGATGCTCAAATCTCTTCTCAAATGAGAGTTTTAAATGATGACTTCAGAATGCAAAATTCTGACGCTGGTAATACACCTGCAGAATTTGCTTCAGTTGCTGCAGATTCAGAAATTACTTTTTCTTTAGCAGGAACTTTTAGATATGCTGACTCAAGAACTTCTTGGGGAACTAATGATGCAGTAAAATCTGCTTACCCTCCAATATCTCCTTCAACTCACTTAAATATTTGGGTATGTAATATTGGTGGAGGAATTTTAGGATATGCACAATTCCCTGGTGGAAACTTAGCTACTGATGGTGTTGTTTGTGCTCCACAATACTTCGGAACTACTGGATTTGTACAAGCTCCATTTAACAAAGGACGTACAATGACTCACGAAGTAGGTCATTACTTAAACTTACGTCATATTTGGGGAGACGGAAGATGTCGTCAAGACGATTTCGTATCAGACACTCCATCTTCAGATGGACCTAACTACGGATGTCCAACTTATCCAACTGTAAACTGTCGTTCAAATGACATGACAATGAACTACATGGATTATACTGACGATGCTTGTATGAGTTTATTCTCTCAAGGACAAAAAGAAAGAATGAGAGCTACTTTCCAATCAGGTGGTGGTAGAGCTTCTATCTTAAACTAAGATTAAATAAATTATTTATATTGAAGCGTCATATTTATTATGGCGCTTTTTTTAATTAAACTATTATGAAGTATCTTCTATCACTAGTCATTTTATTAACATCTTTGAGCTGTGTTTCACAAAAAAACAATACTAGTTCGGACTCTATTCAAGAAATAGTATTCAATGCACAAACTCGCGGTAGCTTAGAAAACATTACAATCTCTGATAAAACGGTGTTTTATAAAACCTACAACACTTCTAAAACTTTCGGTATTGATTCTAATCAGAAAAAACAATTAATTGATTTAATAAAGAAAATTGATCTACAAAATATTTCAAATCTTAAGGCACCATCCAATAAAAGAGCTTTTGACGGAGCATTACATGCAACACTTTCAATTAAAACTGAATCTAATAATTATATATCTAGTCAATTCGATGATGATAATCCACCAAAAGAGTTGAAAGTTTTAATTGATATAATGAAAACCTACTGTAAAGAATAATTTACTTTCGTCCGAAGTCAGCAGGAATTTCACCCCAAGCCTTAGTTTCCCATTTTAAGATAGGATTACTGTAGCTATTTTCTTGGAGCCACTTCTCTGCCCTCTTAATAAGATCGAGAAGATCCTTATTATCATCCGAAAATGTAATATTAGTTCTACATTGTTTCTTTTTTACCCAACTCATAGCGATTTTAGAGTCAGTATAAATTGGATAATTATATGCTTTTTTACTTTTCAAAAAAGCTAAACCGTGAACAATTGCAAGAAATTCACCAATGTTATTTGTTCCTTTTTTAAACGGACCTTGAATGAATATTTGTTGTTTAGTTTTGGTGTCTACACCTCGATATTCCATTTTACCCGGATTACCTGCACAGGCAGCGTCAACAGATAAACTACTTAATATAGGTTTTCCAAACTTAAGCAACTCCTCTTTAGATAATTTTACTTTCTTTGTGTCTTTACCTTTGTAATCATTATATGACTTTTTAAAAGCTAAATTAGCTTCAGACTCACTAGCAAAGGATTTATATTGAGCACCTTCGAAACCATTTATTTGCTTCTTACATTCATTCCAAGTTGAATAAACTCCAGGTTTCTTGCCTTTCCAAACAACGTAAAATTTCTTTTTTTTAGCCAATTTCGTTCTTTAAAATTACGTTTTCTATAACTTCAGGAAAGTGTTTATACTCTAACTTATGTACTTTTTGAGCAATATCTTCCGGTGTATCACTCATTGTTAATTTACATTCAGCTTGAAAAATTATTGCTCCTTCGTCGTAATTCTCGTTTACATAATGAATTGTAATTCCTGTTTCTTCCTCTAAATTTTCTTTAACAGCCTTATGAACATTCATACCATACATTCCTTTTCCTCCATATTTTGGCAATAAAGCAGGATGAATATTAATAATTTTATTAGGAAAAGCTTCAACAATATTTGCAGGAACTCTCCATAAAAATCCTGCCAACACGATATAATCTGCTTCTTTTTTCAAAAATTCGACAATTTTATCGGTTTTAGTGAATTCTTCTCTACTAAAAACCACTGAGCTCACATTTAACCTTTTACACCTATCTAAAACTTTGGCATGCTGATTGTTAGTAAGTACATGCGTAACTGAAATAGAATCCCTAGTTTGAAAAAACTCAATAATATTTTCGGCATTACTACCAGAACCGGAAGCAAAAATTACAATTCGTTTCATAATCTACAACACTATATAGTTACTGCAAAAAAACAATAATTATTAACATGAATGAGGTGTAAATCAAAAGATTTTTTATTTTAGACCTCACATTTTTGAGCAAAAATTAGAATTAAAACCTAAGATTTGTATTTTTGCGTCGATTTTAAATTTAAAAAATTAGAAAATTATGTCAGACATTGCATCAAGAGTAAAGGCAATTATCGTTGATAAATTAGGAGTAGACGATAACGAAGTAACTAACGAAGCAAGTTTCACTAACGATTTAGGAGCAGACTCGTTAGACACTGTTGAGTTAATCATGGAATTCGAAAAGGAATTTGATATTCAAATCCCAGACGATCAAGCAGAGAACATTGCTACAGTAGGTCAAGCAATAAGCTATATTGAAGAAGCTAAAAAGTAAGAATATATGCAATTAAAACGAGTTGTTATAACTGGACTTGGCGCATTAACGCCAATAGGAAATAATATTGAAGAATATTGGAATGGCTTAGTTAACGGAGTTAGCGGCGCAGCCCCTATTACATATTTTGATGCTGCCAAGTTCAAGACTCGTTTCGCTTGTGAACTGAAAAATTTCAATGTTAAAGACTACATTGATAGAAAGGAATCAAGAAGAATGGATAGATTTACACAGTATGCAATGATTGCTTCAGATGAAGCTATTAAGGATGCTGATTTAAATTTAGACACAATTAATAAATTAAGAGTTGGAGTTATTTGGGGTGCCGGAATTGGTGGTTTAGAAACTTTCCAAGACGAAGTTTTAAATTACGCTCAAGGTGACGGAAGCCCAAGATTCAACCCTTTCTTTATTCCAAAAATGATTGCAGATATCGCTCCTGGAAACATTTCTATTAAAAATGGATTCATGGGACCAAATTACACTACCGTATCTGCATGTGCATCATCAGCAAACGCTTTAATTGATGCTTTAAACTATATACGTTTAGGTCATTGTGACGTAATTGTATCTGGTGGTAGTGAAGCAGCAGTTACTATTGCTGGAATGGGTGGATTTAATGCAATGCATGCTTTATCAACTAGAAATGATGATCCAGAAGGAGCTTCAAGACCATTTGACGCTCAAAGAGATGGTTTTGTTTTAGGAGAAGGAGCTGGTGCATTAATTTTAGAAGAATATGAACACGCCAAGGCTAGAGGTGCAAAAATTTACGCCGAAGTTATAGGTGGAGGATTATCTTCAGATGCTCACCACATGACAGCTCCACATCCTGAAGGATTGGGAGTAATCGCTGTAATGAAAAATTGCTTAGAAAACGCAGGAATTAAACCTGAAGAAGTAGACCACATTAATACACATGGAACTTCTACACCTTTAGGTGATGTAGCAGAATTAAAGGCAATTTCAGCAGTTTTTGGTGATCACGCTAAAAACATTAATATTAATTCTACAAAATCTATGACAGGGCACTTATTAGGTGCTGCTGGTGCTATCGAAGCAATTGCCTCAATTTTGGCGATGAAACATGGAATTGTACCTCCAACTATTAATCACTCAAATCAGGATGAAAATATCAATCCAGATTTAAACTTAACTTTAAATGAGCCTCAAAAAAGAGACATTAAAGTTGCAATGAGTAATACGTTTGGATTTGGAGGACACAATGCTTGTGTAGCTTTTAGAAAATTAGACTAATATTAATTACTTCATATGAATTTTCTTCGAAAAATAGTTCGACCAAAAACTACGGAAGACGAAGAATTTTATTATGACTTAAAAGCACTACTAAATTTTAAACCTATAAAATTAGACCATTATAAGAGAGCGTTTATTCATAGATCTCTTAAAATGACTGATAGCAAAGGTAAACCTATAAACTATGAACGATTAGAGTTTTTAGGTGACGCCATATTAGGGTCTGTAATCGCTTCTTTTTTATACAAGGAAGCTCCTAAAGGAAATGAAGGTTACTTAACTCAAATGCGTTCTAAAGTAGTAAGCAGAGAAAGTTTAAACAAGCTAGGTCAAGATTTAGATCTTATTCGCTTTGTTAAGAGTAACATCAACCAAAATCAGATTGGAGAAAATATTCACGGTAATATTTTTGAAGCCCTAGTAGGAGCGATTTATTTAGACCGTGGATATAACTATTGCCATCAATTCATCTACGACCAAGTAATTATTCCTTATGTAGACTTACAAAAGCTTGAAAATAAAATCTCAAGTTATAAGGGGTATATTATTGAATGGTGTCAAAAAACAAAAAGGAAATATCTTTTTGAAAGTTATGAAGATACCGGAAAACAAGTACAAAAACACTTTAGTGTAATTGTCTACATTGATGGGCAAAAGATCGCTAAAGGAAGAGCTACTTCTAAGAAAAAAGCAGAAGAAATGGCAGCCAAGAGAGTTTACTATGCTTTTCAAAACGAAATTAGCGAACTTCAATAGTTAAAATCGAAATCGTTTTCGTTTTTTTCACATTATCTTATCATTACATTCTTTAACTTAGCAAGTGAGTAATTAGTCAGTTTTATGCAAGTTCATACGGTAAGTTTTGATGATTTTTCATGCGGTGAATACTATGTTTTAGGAGTTCACAGCGCTATTGAAGAATATCGACTTGCATACTTATTAAACTCATACTTAGGAATAAATCTTAAGCGTTGTAATGATGATGTTGATATTAGCATAAGATCAAATAAAGCATTTTTTCCTTTATATGAGTATACTGATTCGAATAGTGAAGAGTCATGGTTTTTAGTTTCTAATTTATATAAAACGAATATCAAGGCTGAAAATGTTGGTCTCTTTTCTGAAAATGAAACAAGGCTTTATTTAATTCCAGAAAAAAAGAAAGTTGACTTCTTTTTAAAATTAGAAGGCGAAATTACTCAAACTAATATTGATAAAATAAATGAAGTAATTAATCAAATTCCTGAAGTAATTACTTCTTATAACATAGATACAAACAAACTAAAATCAAAAGAATTTTTAATCTTTTAACCTATGCCACATAACAAGAAAACAAAGATAGTAGCAACCTTAGGACCTGCTACAAACACAAAAGAAATCTTAGCAGATATGGCTGCTGCTGGCGTTAATGTATTTAGAGTTAACTTCTCTCATGCAGATTATGATACAGTTAAAGAAAGAATACGTCAAATTCGTGAAATAAATGAGGAAAGAGGATATAATGTAGCTGTTTTAGCCGATTTACAAGGTCCAAAATTACGTGTTGGAGTTATGGAAGATGGTGTAGAGTTAAAAGCTGGAGATAGCTTTACTTTCACTACAGAGGAATGTAAAGGAAGTAAAGAGAAAGCTTTTATGACCTATCAACAATTCCCTAGAGATGTAAAACCTGGTGAAAACATTCTTGTTGATGATGGTAAACTTCAATTTGAAGTAGTTTCAACGGATAGAACAAAAAATGTTGTAACTAAAGTAATCGTTGGAGGACCATTAAAGTCGAAGAAAGGAGTTAACCTTCCAAATACAAATATTTCTTTACCTGCTTTAACAGAAAAAGATAAAAAAGATGTTGTTTTCGCTTTATCACAAGAAGTAGATTGGATTGCACTGTCATTTGTGAGGAATCCTGAAGATTTACGTATGTTGCGTGATTTAATCAAACAAAAATCACGTTATAGAGTTCCGGTGATTGCCAAAATAGAAAAGCCGGAAGCAGTAGAAAATATCGACGCTTTAATTCCATATTGTGATGGATTGATGGTAGCAAGAGGTGATTTAGGTGTTGAAGTACCAATGCAGGACGTTCCATTAATACAGAAAATGTTAGTTCGTAGAGCTAAAAAAGCCCGAATTCCAGTAATTATTGCTACGCAAATGATGGAAACCATGATTGACAATAGTGTTCCGACCAGAGCAGAAGTTAATGACGTGGCAAACTCTATTATGGACGGAGCAGATGCTGTTATGTTATCTGGTGAGACATCTGTTGGGAAACATCCTCTTCGAGTAATTCAGAAAATGACAGAAATTATTGGTAGTGTCGAATTCTCAGACTTAATTAAAGTTCCTGTTGAAGCACCACATATTAGAACAAATCGTTTCATAACGAAGTCTGTATGTTATCATGCGGCTCTGATGGCTGACGACATAAAAGCTTCTGCTATTTCTACCTTAACAAATAGTGGATACACAGCATTTCAAATATCAGCTTGGCGACCAAAATCACATGTTATTGCATTTTCTTCTGAAAGAAGAATTCTTGGTAAATTAAATTTACTTTGGGGAGTTAGGGCCTTTTATTATGATCGTGAACTAAATACTGATGATACCATTAAAGATTTAAATGAAATTATCAAGGAAAAAGGGTTTGTAAAACCAGGAGAATTCGTGATTAATTTAAGTTCTATGCCAGTTGATGAAAAAGGTATGGTCAACACTTTAAGAGTCTCTCAAATCGACTAATAAAACGAAAAAAACAAGCATTAAAAAACCCGTAAATTATAAATTTACGGGTTTTATATTTTATAGTTGAAATAAAATTAGTCTGCTAATAAAACTACTTTATTATCTTTCATTTCAAGTGTTCCAGAATTGATTGCTAAAGTCAACACTTTATCATCAGCTGGTAATTTTTCAATACTACCATGTAAATCATCAAAAACTAAATGATTTTGACTGTGAACATGTACTTTAACTAATCCTTCGTTTAAAACAGACACGATTGGTGCGTGATTGTTTAAAACTTGGAACTCTCCATCCACACCTGGTACAACAACAGAATCAACTTCTGATGAAAATACTACAGCTTCTGGAGTTACAATTTCTAAAAACATAATCGATCAGTATTAATTATTAAGCCTCAGCTAACATTTTCTCTCCAGCTTCAATAGCATCTTCGATAGATCCTCTTAAGTTAAATGCAGCTTCAGGATACTTATCTAACTCACCGTCCATAATCATGTTGAATCCTTTGATAGTATCTTTAATATCTACTAATACTCCTGGAATCCCTGTAAATTGCTCAGCTACGTGGAATGGTTGAGATAAGAAACGTTGAACACGACGTGCTCTGTGAACTACTAATTTATCCTCTTCAGATAATTCTTCCATACCTAAAATAGCGATAATATCTTGTAATTCTTTATAACGTTGTAATAACTCTTTTACTCTTTGTGCACAGTTATAGTGTTCATCACCTAAGATATCAGCTGTTAAAATTCTAGATGTAGAATCTAATGGATCAACCGCAGGATAAATACCTAACTCGGCAATTTTACGAGATAATACCGTAGTAGCATCTAAGTGAGCAAACGTTGTTGCCGGTGCAGGATCCGTTAAATCATCCGCAGGTACATAAACTGCCTGTACAGAAGTAATCGATCCTTTTTTAGTAGAAGTAATACGTTCTTGCATTGCTCCCATTTCTGTAGCTAATGTTGGTTGGTAACCTACCGCTGATGGCATACGACCTAATAAGGCAGACACCTCAGAACCTGCTTGTGTAAAACGGAAAATGTTATCAACGAAGAATAATACATCCTTACCTTGGTCTTCTCCTGCTCCATCACGGAAATACTCAGCTATTGTTAATCCAGATAACGCAACTCTTGCACGTGCACCTGGTGGCTCATTCATTTGTCCAAATACGAAAGTAGCTTTAGAACCTCTCATAGTATCTTTCTCTACTTTTGATAAATCCCATCCACCTTCTTCCATTGAGTGCATGAAATCATCACCGTATTTAATAATACCAGATTCTAACATCTCACGTAATAAATCGTTTCCTTCACGAGTTCTTTCTCCTACTCCAGCAAATACAGATAAACCTCCATGTCCTTTTGCGATGTTGTTAATTAACTCCTGAATTAATACTGTTTTACCTACTCCTGCTCCTCCGAATAATCCAATTTTACCTCCTTTTGCATATGGCTCAATTAAATCAATTACCTTAATTCCTGTAAATAAAACCTCTGTAGATGTAGATAACTCCTCAAACTTTGGTGCTTGACGGTGAATTGGCAAACCATCTTTACCTTCTTTTGGTAAATCTCCTAAACCATCAATCGCCTCACCTGTTACATTAAATAAACGTCCATAGATATCATCCCCAATTGGCATTTGAATTGGATTACCTGTAGCTACTACTTCTTGACCTCTTTTAAGACCATCAGTAGCATCCATTGAGATAGTACGAACAGTATCTTCACCAATGTGCTGTTGAACTTCTAAAACTAATGTAGTTCCGTCAGCCTTTTTAATTTCTAACGAATCATAAATCTTTGGCAATTCAGCGTTTTCTGTATTAAACTCAACATCGATAACTGGACCAATAATTTGAGAAACTTTACCTGTTATTGTAGACATTACTTTCTGTAATTTAGTTATTGTATTTATTAAGTGATGTTTATCCCACTTTTCAGAGCGCAAAGGTAATTTTTTTATAACAATATTAAAAGCCTTTGTATAAGAATTTTTAAAAAAGAAAAAAGCCTTGCTTTCGCAAGGCTTTCTTTACAATATTTTGGTATTGATTACTTCTTTAAGTTAATCTCTACACGTCTGTTTTGAGCTCTACCAGCTCTAGTTTTGTTAGTAGCGATTGGATAATCTTCACCTAAACCAGCTGATGATAATCTTCCTGCAGGAACTCCACCTTTTTTGATTAAGTAATCTAAAACAGCCTTAGCTCTTTTTTCAGATAATCTTTGGTTAGTCTTAGCAGCACCTTGGCTATCAGTGTGACCTTCGATGTTGAAGTTAGCATCTGGATATTCCTTCATGATTCCAGCGATTAAATCTAACTTTCCAGTAACACCTGGTCTGAATGATGATCTACCAGAGTTGAAGTAGATAGCTCTTGCGAACTCATCTAATTTCTTCTTAGCCTCTTCAGTGATAACTGGCTTTGGCTCTGGACATCCTTGTCTTGAAGCAACACCAGGAACATCTGGACACTTATCTAAGTTATCAGTAACACCATCGTTATCTTTATCTCCCCAAGGACATCCTCCGTTTTCAGCAGGACCAGCCTCGTTTGGACACTTATCTTTGTTATCAGCGATTCCGTCACCGTCAGCATCTGGACATCCGTTCATTGCTTTAGTACCAGCAGCGTTTGGACAAGCATCGTCTTTATCAGCGATTCCGTCACCATCAGCATCTGGACAACCGTTTAAAGCAGCTACACCAGCTTCGTTTGGACAAGCATCGTCAGAATCTTTGATTCCGTCACCGTCAGCATCTGGACATCCGTTGAATTCTTTTAAACCAGCAACCTCTGGACAAGCATCATTCTTGTCATAGATTCCGTCACCATCAGTATCTTTTCCACCGAAACGGAAAACTAAACCAAGAGAGTGTTGGAAGTGATCGCGAACTTTGTCAGCAAATTCTTTCTTAACACCAGTTTGGAAGTTTACTCCAATATTGTCATTGAACCAAACGTTGAATCCAGCACCAGCGTTTAAAGTACCTTCGCTTCCTTCTACAAAGTTTCCAGCTTCCATTGTACCGAAGTCAACGAAACCTCCCCCTACGTATACGTAAGGATCCCACCATGCAGTATCACCGATTAAGTGGTTTAAATCCCACTTAGCGATTAAATCGATAGCCCAGTAAAGCTCGTCGATATCTTCTTCAGCGTTGAAAGTTTTTACTTTGTTTATAGAACCAGCTAATTGTAAAGTGAATCCATCGTTTAAGTATCTATCAATACTAATTCTTGAGATAGAAGGTAATGTGTTATCTCCCCACTCTCCAGTTCCTATGTAGTCTTTAGCATAGTCACCAAACTCAGATGGAATTCTAACATCTACAGTGTTAATACCGAAACCAACAGCCCAAGGGTTGTTTTCATCTTGTGCGTTAACGTTGATAAACGTTAGAAACGCAAACATAGCCACAGCTATTCTTAATTGTTTCATTATCAAAAATTTAAATTAAAAGTTCGTTTATATATAAAGCAAATGTAAGTTCTTAAAACTTATTTACAAAAGCAAATCTACAAAAACTTATAAAAAAAACAAGTTTTTGTTATTCTAATTACTAAATAACGTTTAACTCTTTTCCTACTTTTATGAACGCATTTATTGCCTTGTCTAAATGCTCTTTATCATGAGCTGCAGATAATTGCACTCTTATTCTAGCTTGTTCTTTTGGAACCACTGGATAGAAAAAGCCAATTACATAAATACCTTCGTCCAATAATTTATCCGCCATTATTTGAGACAACTTTGCATCATATAACATAACCGGAACAATAGCGGCGTCCGCACCAACTAAATCAAACCCAGCCTTCTCCATTTCAGTTCTAAAGTAATTCGTATTCCATTCTAATTTATCTCTTAAAGAGGTATCATTTGAAAGAATATCAAACACTTTTAAAGAAGCACCAACGATTGCCGGAGCAAGAGAATTAGAAAATAAATATGGTCTAGATTTTTGACGTAAGATTTCAATTATCTCTTTCTTACCTGTAGTATATCCTCCCATTGCACCACCTAAAGCTTTTCCTAGTGTTCCTGTGATAATATCAATTCTACCTAAAACATTTTTTAACTCTAATGTTCCACGTCCTGTAGCTCCAATAAAACCAGCCGCATGACACTCATCAATCATAACTAAAGCGTCATACTTTTCCGCTAAATCACAGATTTCATCAAGCTTCGCAACGATTCCATCCATAGAGAAAACACCGTCAGTAACAATTATCTTGAATCTATGATTTTGTTTATTTGCTTCAATTAACTGCTCTTCTAGAGAAACCATATCATTATTATTATAACGATAACGAGCAGCTTTACACAATCTTACACCATCAATAATTGATGCATGATTTAAACTATCTGATATAATTGCATCTTCTTTTGACAATAAAGGTTCAAAAACTCCTCCGTTTGCATCAAAAGCAGCAGCATATAAAATTGTATCTTCTGTTTGATAAAACTCAGCGATTTTTGCCTCTAATTGTTTGTGAATATCTTGAGTTCCACAAATGAAACGAACAGATGACATTCCAAATCCATGAGTATCCATAACATCTTTCGCCGCCTGAATCACTTCCTTATTATTTGAAAGACCTAAATAGTTATTCGCACAAAAGTTAATTACCTCTTCTCCAGTAGAAATTTTAATAACTGCATCTTGAGAAGAAGTTATTATTCTTTCACTTTTATATAATCCAGCTTCTTTAATGTCCTGAATTTCTTGTTGTAAATGTTCTTTGATTTTTCCGTACATGGTATAGTTTGTTTGCGATGTAAAATTAGTCAATTTCTTTAACTAAAACTTCATCATTTATATATACCAGTAATTTTTTATCAATATGAAACCCTAACTTTTTAAGCTCGCTCCCATAATGTTTAATTTGATATTTATGAGAATCATTTTCTGCACCTGTTTTATAGTCTATAATTGTAATTACATTATTTTTGAAAACAAGTCTATCGGGAATAATAATTGTGTTTTGTTGAGTTAAAATCTCTTTCTCATTATACACTTGAACTTCATCAGAAAAATACTTTTCTAATTCATCATGACGAACAGTTTTAACAACTAAATTTTTAATAGTTTTTAATAAAGCAAAGGATATATCTCCTCTCATTTCATAAAAATGAAAAACACTATCTAAATCGTCTACTGAATGAATTTCAGCTAAAATCGCATGAACTAAATTACCATATTGAACGGACTCTTCCTGTTCGGTATCCCATAATTTTGAATCACTTGCTAAGAGTAAGATATTATGACCTTGCCAAGGTGTTGTAATAAACTTTTCTTGAATTTGAATTTCGTTTTCGGTTAGTTCTTTAGAACTTACTCTGTTATAATCACCAAATTTATACTCATTCTCATTATCATTCCACAAACCGAGTTTCTTCAAAAACGAAATAAATAACCCGGAATAATAATTGGTATTTTCCCCTGATTTAGACAACCTTTTTTCAGTAATAATATGTAATTGTTCAACTGCTCTCGTTAATGCAACATATAACAAATTAAAATTATCTAATTCTAATTCTTGAACTTGCTGATCATATAATTCCAAACCTCTTTCATTTATGTAACCTAATGATTTATTAAAATCGATAAGCAGCTCGTTAAAACCTTCATAGGAATCTGGAATACTATCAAACCAAACCTTAGGTTTTATTTGACGGTAAATATCTAGATCATAAGGGAAAATTACTACCGGAAACTCTAAACCTTTAGATTTATGAATGGTCATTATATGAACGGCATCAGCATCTTCAGAAGTAACAATGCTCAACAAATCTTTTTTGACATTCCAATACTCCATAAAATCATGAACGTCACTCCCTTTATTTTGCTGATCCAAAACAACATCCAAGAAAAACTGCACATACGCATCAGAACCCTCTATTAAATTAAAACTTCTAATGATGTACTCAACCTTATCATAAAGAGGCAATTCGAAATAATCATTTATTTGAAAATGAACATTATAAACCTGTAGTTCCGCAAAGAAAGTTCCAATATCCTTCTTAATTAGTTGATTAAAAAATGTGTGAATTTCTTCTTCAATTGATAGATGATGAAACAAAAAATGCAACACTTCAAACTTCAGCACTTCATTATCAGACTGAAGAATTAACTGAATTAAATTACTTATGAAATTTACCTTTTCACTATTTTTTAATAATAGGGTTTCTGAAGAAATTATAGGTATTTCCTTTTCAGACAAATAATTTGCTACTTGTACTCCTTCACTCTTTTTTCTTACAAGAACTGCAATTTCATTTAATGCATATTGGTTTCTTAAATCATTTATCTTTTCAAATACTTTTTGAGGGTATTTCTGTTTTTCGGTTTCTTTATCCTCTTCCTTTTCTAAAAAACTAATGGTTACTTGACCACCTTTTTTCTTGTTTTCTAATTGCTTGTTTCCCTCTATAAATAAATTCTGATATTCAGAATTCCCTAAAAAGCTACTAACATGTTGAAAAAAATCATTGTTGAATTGAATAACCTCTGAATAACTTCGATAATTCGTATCTAAAATCTCAATGCTTTTTTCTGCTTGAAAAACTTTGTAATTCTCGTTACTTAAATTTATAAATTGTTCTGCTTTCCCACCACGCCAGCGATAAATTGCTTGCTTTGCATCACCCACCAATAACAAACTACTATTTCCTTGAGCTAAAGCATTGTCAACTAAAGGAATTAAATTTTCCCACTGAAGAACAGAAGTATCCTGCATTTCATCAATAAAATAATGCATGAATCGCTCTCCAATTCGCTCATATATAAATGGTGTGGGTTGGTCTTTTATATTATCAGAAATTAACTGATTGAACTCAGCATTTAAACGAATATTATTCTCCTCTTTTAAATTGGAAAGCTCTTTATTAATTGTATTTAAAACTGCTAGAGGAATTAAACTTTTCAATGTTAGTTTTTGCAACACAGAATCTTTAAACAAATTCTCTGATTCAGAATATAACTGCAGTAATTGAGGTAAAATTCCCTCTATGGCACTTTTTATATCATCTGATTTTGTCTTTGAATAGAACAAATTTTCTTCTATTCGCTCTCTCAGTTTACTTTGATCAAAAAACTTTGCAGAGTTAGGAGTATTCTTTAACGCCGTGAAATGTTTCGGAAGCAATGAATAGTAAAAATCTTTATGATTTAATCCAGCAATTTGAATAATTTCTAATCCTTCAATTCCTATCTCCTTCAATCTTTTTTCAACTAAAACTTGGTGCTTTTGCAACTTTTGTTTCAGATTAATAAAATCGGACGTTGTTCTTTTTTGTAAAATTCTAAAATGCTTTACATCATCTTCATTCAATAAAATTCTCGCAAATTCTTTTAACTCTAAGCTGATATCCCAAGATTTATCCTCATCGATTTTTGACAACGAGAAATCAATTAATAGATTCGTCAGCTCGTTACTGGTTCCAATTTTTGAAATTAAAATATCTACTGCTTCATTTAATAATGAAACGGCATCCATTTCGACCTCAAAATTTAAAGTCAAACCTAAATCGAAAGCAAAATTTTTAATGATTTTATGTGTAAAACTATCGATTGTAGTTATCGAAAAAGCTGAGTAATTTTGAAGTATTGCATTTAAAACTTTCGTACTTCTTTCTTTTACAGTTGCTTTATCTAAAGTCGTTTCCTGTAATATCTGCTCGATAATATCATTTTCAACTTCTTCTGCAGCATCTGATAGTGATTTCATTACACGCTCTTTCATTTCACCAGCTGCTTTGTTGGTAAATGTTATGGCTAATATTTTCTGAAAGTAAAACACATCACTTGATTGTAGTACTACTTTTAAGTACTCTTTCACTAACGTAAATGTTTTACCACTACCTGCAGATGCATTAAATATTTGAAATGAAGGACTTACTTCCACGACTAAATTTTTATGCAAGTTAACTAAAAAAACACCCTAATTCGTAAGGTGTTTTTTAAAAACATTAAGCTTTTATAGACTGAGTATTTCCTTATTAATTCTAATAAAATCGTTGTTCTTAGCTTTTTCAGATAACTGCAAAGCTCTTTTCGCTACTCTTTTTGCTTTACTGATTTCATTCAAATCTTTTAAAATCAAAGCTTCCCTTGTTACTTGGAAAAACAATGCTTTTTCTGAGGAAGTAACTTTTTGAATATATTCTAACGCCTTTGGCAAGTCAGTTTTGGTTTCATGAAGGTAAAGTGCTGCTCTAAAATACTCTCCATTACTTGGACCAGATAATGTTTTATTAATAGAATTAACTATTTCTAATTCTTCCGGAATCTTTATTGAAATTTCAACTCGAGCTGTTTCCCATTCAATAAATAAATCTGAACCGAGTAATGAGTTGTTTTGAAATCTCATTGAAAATGTTTCTACAACTTCATTTAAATCTTTTACCAGAACTTCCATTGTCTTGTAAGGAGTTTGTTCTTTGTAATCATTCCAATTTGTGCTAGCATATTTATACCATTTTAGCTTCCATTTATCTTTACTAGGAATAGTCAGTAATGTATAATCACCTTTTTTAAACTGTTCTCCGTTTATAAGTAAATCTTTTGAAAAAGATAATTTAGTAGCTGTATTTGCACCAGTTCTCCAAACCTCTCCATAAGGTAATAATCCACCAAAAATTTTCCTTCCTTTTTTACTCGGTCTAGAATATTCTATGGTTGCTATTGATAACCCTATATTCTGACTTAATTTAGTTTTTGGACTTAAACTTGGAACTTTTAATTGCGCTAGCAAACCAGCATTCACAAACATGAACGCCATTATTATATATGTTTTCATTCTTATTGTTTTTGATTAAAATATGCCGATGGAGAAACTCCCATCAAGCTTTTAAAAGATTTATTAAATGTTGTTTTGGAATTGAAACCCGCTTCTTGGGCCAATCCAAAAAAAGTAAGTTGTTTTCCTTTTTCACTTTTTGCTAAATCAACAAATTCTTTAATTCTATAGTAGTTGACATACTCGAAGAAATTCATACCGATATTCTCGTTTAATAATCGTGATAATTCCGGACCATGTACTCCCAACATTTGAGCTAATTCTGTTTTCAATAATTTGGCGTTTAAGTAAGGTTTTTTCTCTAGCATTAATTTCTCCAACGCTAGTTTTAAACGATCTAAATCTTCATGAGTTAATTTTGATTGATGATACTTCTTGACTTTTACATCTGGAATTGATTTCAACACCTCAGGTTTTAGCATCATATAGTAACTGATAAAGAGAATTACAAACGTAAGTACAATCCAGATATAAGGCCTTGCAGTGCGTTCAATCATAGGAAAACCTAAGAAGTTTGTTATGAATAAAATTAACCAGATTAGCATACACATACCAGTTACAATCAAAAAATGATGTACGAACTTAATATGAGGTACAAATGATGATTCATTCTTGAAACTAATTGAAAATTTTTGAAAACCTTTATATGCCTTTATCCAATACAATATATTCACTACTAAACCAATCGCGTGACACCAGTAAATAACTGTCATTAAATCAATAGACTTATTTCGTTCTATTTGATATTCACGTGATGGAATAATGAAATATCCTGCAATAAATATTGAATATACAATACCTGGAACATAATGCTGTAAACTTGCCTTTGTAAATTTTTCTTTGAATAATGTAGATTGTACAAACAAGAAAATTGTAGGACCAAATAAAAGCGCAGAAAACTCCGACATTGCCATTAATTTGAAACTCCTATCGAACAAATCAACACTGTGTAACACTTTACCAAACAATCCTATAGTTAGAATTACAATCAAAATCAATAAGAACTCATTGATTTGATTACGTGTTTTTAAAGACACTATAAAAATAAATATGAGTAATAGACTTTGAAAAAAACCAAAGTACACGAGTTGTTCAAGAAATTCTTGCATTTACTTTTTTCTTTTTTGAAAATTAATCAATTTGAAATTGATGTACGTTTGATAATCTTGCATAGCTAGATAATGGATACTTTTTGGAAAAAGACTCAAACTGTTCATGCGTTTCCCATTCTACAATAGAAATAATATCTGGTCTGTAATAATATCCTGTTGGCGATTCTCCGTTTTCTAATTTCAGAATAACTTTTCCTCCGTTTTTCTTCACGCTATTTTCCCAAACTTTATAAAAATCAGTTTTATCTTTTTTCTTCTTCCAAAACGAAGTTACCACATTGAATTTGTTCTTATAAATTGAAAAGTCCACATCATTTTCAACTTCAAAATATGCTAACCCAAAATAGGTAAACAATTCTTTTCTCTGCTTATGAAAATCTGGAACTTCATTCTCTATAACCCTTAAAAATTCTTTTCTTTTTTTAATATCGTTCCACTTCCCAAAAATAAAATTAACCGGTAAATGACTTCCCATTATTAATTTTTTAGTTCTAAATCCTGATTGTGGCTGATACGTAAATTTAGAAGCAACAGGAAATGCTGTTCTTTTATACCTATTGAACAATTTTTTGTAATTGTTTTTTGTGCCTGTTACCAAAAGTATATCCAACACCTCTCCTTTTTTAAACTGAAACGCTTTTTCACCTGTTTGAGCTCCTCCTTGATAACAGCAAACACATAAAAAAGTCAATTTGATTACTAATAACTTCATGATTTCAAATTTTAAATTATTTCACAAAGCAACTACAAAACTCAATGAAAGTAAAGGATTAAGAGGTACGGTTACCGTAAGTGGACATCAAATTTTATGTTTTAGAATCGACAATTATTCGGATTCTGTTAAATACAGTAGAAATTTCTAATTGAAGCAACTTTTCGTTTATCTTCGTTATACAAACAAACCTATTTAACTATTTAATGAGCAGTATCTTGAAAATTGGGATGGCGCAAATTTCTCCTGTTTGGCTAAACAAAGAAAAGACCATCGAAAAAGTCAATTCGTATATTGTAAAAGCCGCTAAAGAAGAATGTGATCTTGTAGTTTTTGGTGAAGGATTATTGCCAGGATATCCTTTCTGGTTGTCTATCACTAATGGCTCTGAGTTTAACTCACCAATCCAAAAAGAGATACATGCTCATTATTTAAAAAACTCCATTGAAGTTGAAAAAGGTGATTTGAATAGTGTCTGTAAAACAGCCAAAGAAAACTCAATTGCTATTTACTTAGGTATTATAGAAAGAGCTGTTAATCGCGGTGGTCATAGTTTATATTGTTCTTTAGTGTATATTGACAAAACAGGAACCATACAATCTGTTCACAGAAAATTACAACCGACATACGAAGAACGTCTAACTTGGTCTCCAGGTGATGGTCATGGTTTAACTGTTCATCCTTTAGGAGATTTTACTGTTGGAGGATTAAACTGTTGGGAAAACTGGATGCCTTTGCCAAGAACAGCATTATACGCACAAGGAGAAAACTTACATATTGCAGTTTGGCCTGGAGCAGAAAGAAACACTTTTGATATCACAAAGTTTATTGCAAAAGAAAGCAGGTCTTTTGTTGTTTCCGTAAGTGGATTTATGTCTATTGAGGATTTCCCTAAAGACACACCAAATTATGATGTGATTATCAAAGACACACCGAAAATTTTAGCGAACGGTGGATCTTGTATTTCTGGACCAGATGGGGAATGGGTAATTCCGCCTGTTGTTGGAGAAGAAGGTTTGTTTACTGGTGAAATTGATTATCAAAAAGTACTTGAAGAGCGACATAATTTTGATTGTGTTGGTCATTACTCAAGACCAGATGTCACCAAATTAACTTTAAATAGAGAAAGACAATCTATCATCGATTTTTCATGAAATTAAGAGAATTAAACACCGCACTTTTACTAGTTGATATTCAAAAAGGATTTGACAACGAGGAATATTGGGGTGGAAATAGAAATAACAAAGATGCAGAAGAAAAATGTGCTCAAATTTTAAAAGAGTGGAGAGCGTTACAACTTCCTGTTTATCATATTCAACATAGTTCGCAAAATCCTGAATCATTATTACATAAATCTCATCCTGGTTTTGAAATTCAAGACATTGTGAAACCACTTCCAGGCGAACCCGTTATTGTAAAAGATGTGAATAGTGCTTTTATAGGAACAAATCTTGAAACCACACTTAAAGATCAACAGATTAAAAACGTTGTAATTGTTGGTTTAACTACAAATCATTGTATTTCTACAACAACTAGAATGGCGGGAAATTTAGGTTTCGATACTATATTAGTTGGTGATGCAACAGCAACATTTGACAGAAAGGGAATGAATGGAGAAATCTTTTCTTCAGAAACTATTCATCAAACAACTTTAGCAAATTTACACGAGGAATTTGCAGATGTTGTTACCACAGATGAATTGTTGAGTAGAGTTTAACCTAACCCAACATCCAAAGACATCATCACAATAAAACCACCAATAAAACCAAGCGTGGCAATATCTGTATATTTATCTCTTTGTGTTTCTGGAATTACTTCTTCGACAACTACGAAAATCATTGCTCCAGCTGCAAAAGCCAATGCGTAAGGTAAAATCGGAGTGAAAAACGAAACAGCTAACGCACCTAAAACCGCAGCAAAAGGCTCAACTACGGCAGATAATTGTCCGTACCAAAAACTCTTTCTTCTACTTACACCTTGTCGTCTTAATGGCATAGCCACTGCAAAACCTTCAGGGAAATTTTGAATTCCGATTCCGATAGCTAAAGAAATAGCGGCAATAATCATTTCGGTTTGTTCTACTCCAACTAATGTAGAAGCTGCTCCAAATAAAACTCCAACAGCTAATCCTTCTGGAATATTATGTAATGTAATTGCTAATACTAATAACGTTGTTTTGTGCCAATTTGTTTTTACACCTTCCGCTTCATCTTCTTTAAAATTAATGTGTAAGTGAGGTAACCATTTATCCATTCCGAATAAAGCCAAAGCTCCTAAGGCAAAACCAATAGCAGATGGTAATACTTTTACAAACCCTTCTCCAGGACTATTTTCTATTGCAGGTGATAATAAACTCCAAAAACTCGCAGCCACCATCACTCCTCCAGTGAATCCTAACATTCCATCCAAAACTGCTCGATTCATTTTCTTAAAAAAGAAAACTAAAGCAGCTCCTAAAGCTGTTAATCCCCAAGTAAATAGAGATGCATAAAGTGCTCCTTGTATTGGATGTTCTTTACAAAACTCGACTATTTGATCGAATAAACTCATATCTTTTTAATGTATAAGTTGCTAGCTATTTTATTTGAAATAGATAGCGGTTTATTATTTATTTCTATGGTTAAAGAACCATCAAAAGGTTCAATATCTATAATTGTTATTTCAACGCCTAAACCAATTCCTTGCTTATCTAAGAATTTTAAAAAATCAGATGAACTATCATTCACACCTACACAAACTCCAACTGTTCCTTTAGGCACAACAGATAAAAGATTCTTCTCTATCTGATGTATATTTCCTTCTTCATCTGGAATTGGATCTCCATGTGGATCATGCTTAGGATATCCTAAAAAAGCATCCAATTCATTAATAAGTTTAGGTGATTTTATGTGCTCTAATTGTTCAGCTACTTCATGAACTTCATCCCAAGAGAAATTCAATTTTTCTACTAGAAAAACTTCCCATAATCTATGCTTCCTGATAATTCCCGTAGCCACTTTTCTACCAAAATCGGTTAGCTTTACACCTTGATACTTTTTATATACCACAACTTCTTTTTCAGATAGTTTTTTAATCATATCTGTAACCGAAGATGCTTTTGTATCTAGTTGTTTCGCTATAGCATTTGTACTAATTCCTTTATCAGAATCTAGTGCCAAATGGTAAATGGTTTTTATATAATTCTCCTCAGATTGTGAAAACATGGGCTTTAATTCTATGCAAACATACAAATTTTTGATTTATAAAAGTTAATTTTTAGTCTTGTCTAAAAATTAATTTATATTTGCATCAAATTTATTTTAGAATAAAAGAAATGAAATCTTTCTTACAGACGGTATTTTTATTCGTAACACTTATAGGTTACGGACAAACTATAAAAGGAAAAGTTACTTTTAACAACGAACCACAAGAGTTCGTATCGGTATACACAAAAGACAAATCACAGGGAACCATAACTAATGATAAAGGTGAATACACCTTAAACTTAAATCAGCCAAAAGCTACAATCGTATTTCAAAGTGTTGGATTCAAGTTGATAGAAAAGGAAATTAGTTTCAACGGTTCAGAAACCAAAACACTTGATATCACACTACAAGAAGATCTTTTAGGATTAGATCAAGTGGTTGTGAGTGCAACGCGATCATATTTAAACAGAAAAGTGGCTCCGGTAATTGTAACTGTTACTGACGCGAAATTATTAGAAGCAACTCAATCTGTTAGTTTATCTGAAGGATTAAACTTTCAACCAGGATTACGAATGGAAACTAATTGTCAGAATTGCGGTTTTTCTCAAGTACGAATTAATGGATTAGACGGAGCCTACTCTCAAATATTAGTAGATAGCAGACCAATTTTTAGTGCTTTAAACGGAGTGTATGGTTTAGATCAAATTCCAGCTAATATTATTCAAAGAATTGAAGTAGTTCGTGGTGGAGGATCAGCTTTATATGGTGCAAATGCTATTGCAGGAACTATTAACATTATTACTAAAGATCCTATCGACAATACATTCCAAGTAGGACAAAACGTTTCTTTAATTAAAGGAGAAACATTAGATGTTGCCACTACTATTAATGGAACAGTTGTAAATGATGAAGCATCTGCGGGATTAACTTATTTTGGAATGTACAGAAATAGAAATCCATATGATTACGATGGAGATTCTTTCACTGAACTCACAAAATTAGAAACACAAACTTTCGGATTTAAAGGATATATCAAACCTTCAGACAATACAAGATTAACAGCTGAGTTCAATTCTATTAGTGAATTTAGAAGAGGAGGAAATAAATTAGGTTTACAACCTTTTGAAAGCGATGTTGCAGAACAAATTGATTCTGATGTATTGACGGGTGGACTTACGTTTGAATCTTCTATTAATGAAGGAAAACAACATTTTTCGGCTTACGTTTCTACTTCTCGTTCAAAAAACAAGAACTATTATGGAGGTGGAGAAGATTTAGTTGCCCAAAATGGTGAAGTATTAGGATTTGGTAATTCTAGAGATGAAACTTGGGTTTTAGGTTCACAATACGCTCATAAACTGTCTGATTTCTTAGGTGGAAAAGGAAATTTCACTGGAGGGATTGAGTTTAAGTATGATAAAATGAAAGATGAAAAACCAGGTTTTAATGCTTTTGTAAATCAAACTTTAAGAACTTATGGACTTTATGCTCAACAAGAATGGACGATTAATAAACAATGGAAAGTCTTAGGAGGTCTGCGTGCAGATATTCATAACTTAACTGATGAAAGTGTGATTTTTAATCCGCGTTTAAATGTAATGTACTTCGCAAATGAAAATTCTCGATTTAGAGCTTCATATGCCAAAGGGTTTAGAGCTCCACAAGTATTCACAGAAGATTTACACGCACAAATTGCAGCTGGAGAAGTATTAACTGTTCGTGTTGATCGTTCTAATTTAGTTTCAGAAACATCTCATAGTTTTACAGGATCTTTCGATTGGAATAAAAGTTTAACTGAAGGTGAAGTATCTTTCACTTTAGAGGCTTTCTATACTAAAATTGTAAATCCTTTTATCCTTGAACAATTAAATAATTTGATTTGGGAAAAGAGAAATGGAGATAACGCCCATGTAAAAGGAATTAACATCGAAACAAAATATGCTCCAAATGAAAAATGGATATTACAAGCCGGAGCAACCATTCAAGAAGGGAAATTTGACAAACCAGTACAATGGTCTGACGATCCTAATATTTCATTAGAAAACGCAGATAACTTTTTCAAATCTCCTAACTTTTACGGAAACTTTGTAGCAACTTATGCCCCAAATAAAAAGTTTCAAAACAATGTATCCGCAGTTTACACAGGAAGCATGTACGTTCCACACTTAGCTGGATTCATAGCCGAGGATCGATTAGAAAAAACAACTGACTTTTTAGAATTGAATGTAAAATCGTCTTATGATTTCTCACTTGATAAGCACAACCACTCCACTCTAAGAATAAGTGGTGGTGTTCAAAATATTTTTGACAGCTACCAACAAGATTTCGATCAAGGAGCTGATAGAGACGCAAACTATATTTATGGACCTTCAAGACCAAGAACTTTCTTTGTTGGTTTGAAGTTTATAAACAATTAACTAGTGTTTTTTGTATTATCTGATTACTAATTAACAGAAAACACAAAGCCATAGATTTAAAACGCTATGGCTTTTTTTATTATTTCCTTCTTAAACAAACAAATTTTAACATTTCAAAAAGACCAGAAAACTCATACCATAACTTCTGAAACATTATAACCCATAATTTTAACATTTAGCCTTAAAGTCTTGAATCTATTGAGCATTCTTACCCTAATTTTTCATCTCGAAACACTTCCATAACATTTACTGATTCCTGTTAACATTCGCGAAACATTGCAGTAAGAATTTATAAACGTTCTGGTAATACAATTATAATCTACAACTAACTTTTACTTTACAAAATCTGTCCAATTTTGCCCCCAACAAGAATCACGAAGGATGAGAAAAATTTTAATACTAGCTTTAATAAGCTTCACACAGTTTATTTTCGCACAGGATAAGGGGACTGTAAAAGGTATTGTTACTGATAAAGAAATGAGTAATGAGCCACTTCCATTTGCTAATGTATTTGTAAAAGGTACATCAATAGGAGGAAACACTGAAATGGATGGTTCGTACTCTATTTCAATCGCTCCAGGTAATTACACTTTAGTATTCAGTTTTGTTGGATACCAAACAATTGAAAAACCAATTACCATTGTTGCCGGAAAAACAATCACTGTAAACCAAGTTATGGGAGCTAGTGGTGGTGAGCAATTAGAAGAGATCCAAATTAATGCCACTGTAAGTAAAGACAAAGAGAGTGCTTTATTATTAGAGCAAAAGAAAGCGACAGTAATTAAAGAAAGTATTGGAGCTCAAGAATTAGCTAAAAAAGGAATTAGCGATGCTGCAGGAGCTGTTTCAAAAATCTCGGGTGTTTCTAAAGAAGAAGGAAATAGTAATGTTTACGTTCGTGGTTTAGGTGATAGATACTTAAACACAACTATGAACGGATTAACATTACCTTCTAATGATGTAAATAAGAAAAACATTGATTTAAACTTATTCTCTTCTAACATTATCGAAAATGTTTCTATTAGTAAAGCATATTCATCAGAATTCTACGGAGACTTTGCGGCAGGTAATGTAAATATTACTTCAAAAGAATACAAAGGAAAAGGAATGTTTGAAGTTACAGTTGGAACTGGGGTAAATTCTAGTGCTGCTGGACAAGACTTTGTAAAGAGTGAAGGAACTGGTCAATTTGGATACTATGGAAGATACGGAAGCAATCCTTTTGCTAGAGTTTTATCTCACGGAATTGATCCTGTTGATGGAGGTGCTCCTATTAACGCTAACATCGGAATTAGCGCTGGTAAAAGTTATACTTTCAAAGACGATTCTAAATTAAGCTTATACGGAACAGCGTCATTCGAAAGAGATTTTGAATACAGAGAAGGACCAGCTGTAGATTTCATTACTGTATTTAAAAAGTCTTTCCCAAATGCTAAAGAGTATCAATACTCTACAAAAACAACTGTTTTAGGAACTGCTTTATATAGAATTAATGATAATAATAAATTAAAGTATACATCAATGTTCTTAAACAGTTCATCTGATGAAGTAGGATACTATGGTTTTAAAGGTTTAGGAGAAAACAGAGATGCAATCTTAAACACAGATGAAGGGTTTTATCAAATGAACGTTCAGTTTAACCAAGATTTAGTTTTCGTAAATCAATTAACTGGTGATCACAAGTTTTACAAAAATGATGACGACGATAAGCCTGAATTAGAAGTTTCTTGGGGAATTGGATATAACAATGTGTTTGCTCACGAACCAGACAGAAGAAGAATTAGTATTGAAAATTATCAATTTTCTTTAGATAATGATCCAACTACAAATGCAACATTCTTTAACAACAATGTATTCGATAACCAACGTTATTTCCAACGAATCATTGATGAAGAGTTAAATAGTCGTATCCAATTAAAATATAATGCATCAGATATTTTAGCATTAAACTTCGGTTATAACGGAAGAGTTAAAACAAGAGATTTTGAAAATATTCGTTACGGATACAACTTTGTTGGAAACAATGTGGAAGTAGATCCTAATAATATTGATGCTACAATTAATTTACAAAACACTCAATTTTTCCAAAATCAAACTGGAAAATTATATAACATTGAGGTATTCAACCAAATTCCAGGATATCAAAACAGCAATATTGTAAGTTTACCTGGTACGAATGAAAATGAATACAGTGGAGAATTAAGAATTCATGCTTCTTATGTATCGGCTAATATTACTCCAAATGAAAAATGGACTATCGTTCCTGGAGTTAGATTAGAATATTTAGATCAAAGAATTGATTACGATGTAATTAACATCAACCCTAATGATGCTGGTTTCAGAGAAGTTGAACAAACATTCTTCTTACCTAACTTAAACGTTAAATACTCTCTTACTGATGATTCTAACTTACGTTTTTCTTATGCAAAAACTGTATCGGTTCCAGAATTTAAAGAAGTTGCTCCTTTTGTTTATGAAGACGTAACTGAGCGTATTGGAGGTAACTCTGATTTATTAAACGATCCTTCTTTCTCAGCTGTACATAACTTAGATTTAAAGTATGAGTGGTTTATGACTCGTGGAGAAATCTTATCTGTTACAGGATTCTATAAACAAATTAACGATCCAGTGAACCTAGTAATTGCAAATGATGCAACAGGTACACAACGTTATTTCAGAACTGGAGATCAAGCTGAAGTAATCGGAGCTGAATTAGAAGTTAGAAAAGCTTTAATTAGAGATGAAGACGATAAAACACAATTAGGTTTTGGTTTCAACTTTACCTATATGCACACTCAGCAAGATTTAAAATCAACTACAGGTTTATTTACTGCGACGTTTAATAGAGATTCTGATGAAGTTCAAGGTGCTTCACCATACATCTTTAACGCGAATATCGACTATTCACCTACTCAATTTGAAAACTATAAACCAGTTGCCAATTTAGTATTCTCTTATTTCTCAGATAGAATTTATGCTTTAGGATCTGGTACAGGAAACATCGTACAAAAAGGTGTTCCAACTTTAGATTTCGTATGGAAAAACCAAATTGGTAAACATTTAGAAATCAATTTTAGCGCTAAAAACTTATTAGATCCATCAATCGAAAGAGTTAGAGAAATCAATAGTGCTGATGATGTTACATTATCAAAATACAACAGAGGAATTAACTTAGGATTAGGTCTTAAGTATAAACTATAATTAGAATAAAAAAAACAACAAAACTGATAAAAATTAAAAATTAAGACAAATGAAAAATAATTTTTTACTAGGATTAGCTTTAGCTGCTACGATCTTAACTTCATGTGGAGATGACGACACTGCTGATATCGTAATTAATGATAACAGTGTAACTAATAACAATAACGGTGGAACTACAAACCCTGATACTGATGTAGAATTATCTGGAAACATTTCTGCTGATTTAACTTTAGACGCTACTAAAAACTATACAATCACTGGACCAACTATCGTTCAAAACGGTGCTTGTTTAACTATTCCTGCTGGAATGACTATTAGAGCTGCTGCAACTGGAGCTGATGTATATTTAGCTATCGCACAAGGTGGATGTATCAACGCTGAAGGAACTTCTTCTCAGCCAATCGTATTCACTTCTGCTTCAAACACTCCAAACGCTGGAGACTGGGGAGGTTTAATCCTTTTAGGAAAAGCTCAAATCAACTCTGTAGACGGAACAACTACAACTACTGCAACTTCTGAAATCGCTTCTTTACCTTACGGTGGAAATGAAAATGGAGATTCATCAGGAACTTTACGTTACGTTCGTGTTGAGTATTCAGGAGGAAAAGCTGATGGTCAATCTGAGAACAATGGTGTTTCTTTCTACGGTGTAGGAAACGGAACTGTTGTTGATTACGTACAAGTTTTTGAAGGAAAAGATGATGGATTCGAATTCTTCGGAGGAACTGTAAACGCTAGTCACATTGCTGTATTAAACGCTCAGGATGATTCTATTGACTGGACTGAAGGTTATACTGGAACAATTACTGATGCTTACGTTAAGCACGGAGCTTCTCACGATAAAGGAATTGAAGCTGATGGATTTAACACTGATGTTGCTAACAACGGTGGATATTTTTCTAAGCCAACTGTAACTAACTTAACTATCATTGGTTTAGGTTCAGGAACTGGAAACGAAGCTGTACGTTTAAGAGCTGGAACTCAAGGTATCTTTAACAACGTTTGGATCGAAGGATTCAACGAAGGATTTGATTTAGATGGTGCTGATGCTGCTAACCCAACAGGAGCTGGAGTATTAAGTGGAGATTTAGTTGTTAACTCTGTAATCTTTACTGACGTTAACGTAAACATGAAAAATGATACTGCTGAAACTTTCACAGAATCTGAATTCTTAACTATCGATGCTGCTTCTACTGGAACTGACTTCGCAACTTGGGGAGCTGGTTGGACTAGACAATAAGCAACAAAACATATATATTCCTTACTAAGAAATAGAAAAGCTCGAGATGGTATTCTCGAGCTTTTTCTATTTTGTAGAAGGAAAGTAAATTATTTAGTCGCAATCTTGGTGTTCTCTTTCCAAGTTTGAACGCTAGCGATGCTATTGTTCTCGTAATTAATTTCTTTTAGTTCATCTTTCATCCAAATGAACCACTTTCCTACTTTTTTACCTTTGTTGTAATGAGCAATTACAGTCTTGTTACCTCTCTCATCATATTTACTCCATACTCCATGTAACAATTTGTCCTTGTAAAAACCTTGCTCTTTAACATTTCCATTATCATAAAAGTGTGTAACTTTTATCATATCACCGTCCTTTTCGTAAACCGGTTTGGTTTCCTGAGCTTGAGCCACTGCGAATAGTAGTCCGCAAGCTAAAATCATTACTTTCTTCATATCTTTAATCATTTTATTCAATAACATTCTCATTACAAATGTAACTTTAATTTTACTTTTATGCAACTTTTTGGTAACATTAAATTAACATTGGAAATAATTCTATGATTTGCGGTCTCAGAATACTATATTTACATAACATAAATATTAATCTATTAAAATTGTTATTATGGCTGTAATGAAAGTTATTGAGGTCCTAGCAAACTCAGATAAAAGCTGGGAAGACGCAACTAAAAAAGCAATCAAACAAGCTTCAAAATCGGTTAAAAACATTAAGTCTGCATTTGTTCAATCGCAGAGTGTTGTTGTTAACAATGATGAAGTTGCCGAATTTAGAGTTAATTTAAAAATCACTTTTGAAGTGAAATAATTACGTCATAAAAACGATACTACTACTATTTTATTCCTATAGTGATCAATTGTTGAATCACTCAATTAATATTTAACTTAAATCTAAAAATGGAAGATTACATTTCTCAAATTAAAGACCTTCTGGTCACTTACGCACCTAAAGTAGTAGGAGCATTATTATTACTAATTATTGGTTTATGGGTGGTTAACGTTATCTCTAAAGCTATCAGTAAAATAATGGAAAAAAGAAGTATTGATACTTCTTTAAGAGGTTTTTTAATAAACCTTATGAATTGGACTTTAAAGATATTTTTATTTGTAACTGTAGCTGGACAATTAGGAGTAGAAACCACATCATTTGCTGCAATTATTGCTGCGGCAGGTTTAGCCATTGGTATGGCTTTACAAGGTTCTCTCTCCAATTTTGCTGGTGGAGCATTAATAATGATCTTTAGACCATTTAAAATAGGTGATTATATTGAAGCTCAAGGAGAACAAGGAGTTGTAAAAGAAATTCAAATTTTTACTACTAAACTAAACACTGTAGACAATAAAGAAATCATTCTTCCTAACGGCGCACTTTCGAATGGAAATATTATTAATTATTCAGCAGAAGAAAAAAGACGAGTTGATATAACTTTTGGTGTTTCTTACGATGCTGATATCAAACAAACGAAAGATGTTTTATACAGTGTAATTAATAATACACCTTATACATTAAAAGATCCTGCACCTCAAGTTTTATTAGGAGAATTAGCCGATAGTTCTGTTAATTTTATAACTCGAACTTGGGTGAACACTCCTGATTATTGGGATACTTACTTCCATATCATGGAAAACACCAAAATCGCATTAGATAAAGCTGGAATTGAAATTCCTTACCCTCACTCTGTAGAAATTCAAAAAGAAGGTTAAACTTTCTTTTTCTGTGGAGTAACAATAAAATCTTTTAAATAAAAAGGTTCAAAATAAGCGACATCTTCGATGTCGTTTTTTTTGTACTTCTCATAACTTAGAAATGCCATTTCTTTTGAGGAAGGAAATTTATCGTCCAAATATGTAATATTAGCCCTATTAAGAACCTCTTTGCATTTTGCGGAACCATCACCTAAAAGTAATAAATTACTTCCCTGAAACTCTTCAAAAGAAACTTCATCAATAATTTCAGCTTTAATCTCTCGTACTTGATTATAGTCACTATCGAAAACAGCAGCATACACCTCCATTCTCCTAGCGTCCAACATAGGAATAATATAACCGTCATCGACTTTAGTTGATGTAGCCAAAGACTTTAAAGTATCAATTGATATTAATGGAATATTTAAAGCAAAACACAATCCTTTTGCTGCTGAAACTCCAATTCTTAATCCGGTATATGATCCTGGACCTTTACTAACAGCTACAGCATCAATTGAACTCTTATCAATTTTTGCTTCAGACAAAACTTCCATAATAAAAGGATGTAATTTTTCTGCATGTGAATAATTACCATCATTAATCTCTTTATAATGAACTAAATTCCCTTCTTTAGCTATAGAGACTGAACAATTCTTAGTTGAAGTTTCAATGTTAAGTATAAGTGCCAAAACCTAAATATTTTTCTGCAAATATACGAAGCCTTATTGTTTTGTGAATGTATAAACTCCGCCTCCTTGCTTCAATATCATTTGGCTTTTCTCAGAATTGAAATCTAAAACAATTCCAGCGATAGAGTACGTAAATTGAGTATTAGATTTTGAAGTTAATAGGAACGAAGATTGACCAGTTGCTTGTGCAGAAAGTTTACCCTCTTCCTCTTTTACCGTTATCTTTAAAGGCATGTCTTTAGAAGCATAAATTCCTTCGTAAGACTTTAAAATATTAACATCAACTTTTATTTCTTTAAAATCCGGAATAGAAAAATCAATATTATTCGCAGCTCTTAATAAAACTAAAGACAAAGAGTTTAATTGAAAATCTGGACCAATTCCATTTGTTGTTGTAGCAATTCCGATTTTCTTCTCAGGGAAATACATCAAAATTGATTTAAAACCATCTATTCCTCCTCCATGACCAAACCCATATTGTTTACCAAATGGATATTTAAATATTCCTAAACCATAATCATTTTCAATAGTCGTCATCAAATCCACGTGATGTTTCGTAATTAACTTTTCGTTGAATAAGGCATCAATAAAAGTTAATAAATCACTCGGTGTAGAAACTACAGCTCCTGCCCCCAAAGGAATTGACATATCTGTTTCGGGCATTTCATTCCAGTTCTTGAAAGCATAATTATATGATTTGCATTCATTAGCTGATACATTTAATTTACCACCAACATATGTGTTTTTCAATTGTAAAGGCTTGGCAATATACTTTTGTAAAATTGACGCATAGTTGCTCTTAAACACATCTTCAAGAATAAATGATAATAACACAAAATTAGAATTACTGTAAGAATGCTTAGAACCAGGTTTGAAATCACTGTCGTACTTGTTTATTATCTGAAGAAGTTCCTCACGTGACTTAGCGGAAGTATAATACTTCATATAATCACTACTATTAGTAAAATTAAAGATTCCACTAGAGTGATTTAACAAGTTCTTAATCGTAATTGAAGAAGAGTTTTTAACTGTTGGAAAAAACTTATCTAAAGATGTTTCAAGAGTTAGTTTACCATCTTCAATCGCTTTAAAAATTAAAACAGTTGTGAAAGTTTTTGAAATTGAACCAACTCTAAACTTAGTATTAACTATATTAGATCGTTTTGCTGCAAGATCAGCATAACCAATAGCGTTTTGATAAACTATATTACCATCTTTTAAAACAGCCGAGCTCCCTAAAACCTTATTATTATTCTGTAATTGTAAGAAATACTTATCTAGTTTTTCTTTATTAATGTTCTGAGCAATTACACCAACACTAATAAAGAAAAACAAAAGGACTTTTTTCATAGCTAAAAAATTTTGTTAATCGATTACGTTTTCTCCGTAATAGAATTTTAACACTTTTGTTTTGAAGATATAATCGTATTTAGCTCTAATAGAAGCTGACTCTGCATTTACCAATCTATTTCGAACTTGATCATAGTCAAACTGTGTCATACTACCATAGTTAAAACTAACTTCCGCATTTTTAAACGCTTCTCGTTGAGCTTCTAAAGAAACTTCAGCAGCTTCATAGGTTTTAGCAGCGGCTTTTGCATCTAAGAAAGCTTGCTCTATCGTTTGTTGTAAACGTAACTTTTCGCTTTCTAAAGATAACTGCGCTTGATCTTTTGCAATGACAGATTTCGCGATTCTATTTTTAGTCTGAAATCTATTAAATATTGGAATATTTAAAGAAAATCCACCCCCATAACTAAAGTTATCATTTAACTGAGTAGAAAATCTTCTATCAACAGTGAAAGGTAATCCTGTAGTAGGGTCAATTCCTGAGAAAAAGTCTGGCTCTCCTAAAGTAGTTACATAAAAAGTACCAGCGCTCATTGAATAACTTAATGTTGGTAAATAAGCTCCTTTTGAAATTTTGATACTTAAGTCTGCGTTTTCAATATTTAATCGAGCTCTTTCAATCTCTGGTCTATTTGTTAATGCTTTTTTATAAACTTCATTCGAACTACTATATAATAAAGCAGCTGATGGTGTTCCTACTTCAATTGTTTGAACATCAAAATTCTCATAAGAAACTTGTAATAACTGAGATAATTGTAATAATGCAAGATTCAACGCATTTTCCTGTGTTATTACGTTTTGTGCATCATTCGCTGCAGTAGACTGAATATTTAATAAATCACCTTTAGGAATTGAACCCGCTTCAAATTGAACTTGAGCTTGTTTTATTTGATTCTTACTTATCTCCGCTTGTGTTTTTGCTACTTCTAAATTTTCTTTTGCAAACAATACATTCAAATATGTATTGACAACCTGAAGTGAAACATCGTTCTCAATTACTTGTAAATCTAGTTTACTTCTTTCAATACCAAGTTTAGCTTGTCTATATGAATTTAAATTACGGAAACCATTAAAAATTGTTCCATTAATATTCGTATTCAAGTTAAAACTATATCTATTAGCTGAACTTCTTGTATTATCACCTCCCGTAGATAATCCAAAGGTAAAATTGTTTGAATTAGAAGCTCCTAAACTAGGTAAAAACTCACCGAAAGCTATTTCTTTATCCTTAACTGAGGAATCTATGCTCAGCTTATTTTGTTTTATCGTAATATTATTAGTTAGAGCGTGGTCTACCGCTTCTTTAAGCGTCCATTGTTTTTGCCCAAATGAGAAAGTTGTCCCAATTAAAAATGCCGCCAGTAGTGTTAGTTTCGTATATTTCAAAGTATTTTGTTTTTGTAAACCAAGAATATGACGACAAAGATTACAATATGTTACAAAAAAAATTAAGATTCTTGCATTTTTAATTTTTTGCGATACTTGTACAATGCAAAGAATAAAAGTCCTACCAAAATGTATGGAAATATCATTAAATACGTGATACCATCATTCACAGCTTCAGCCATTGGCTCATTTCCTCCTTCAACTACAGCTTTACACATTGCACATTGTGAATACCCAAAGTTGGAAACGATCAAAAAGATTAAAAATAAAATTCTATTCTTCATTTTATGCGGCATAATATGGACTTATCATTAAATACACTACAACTCCAGTTATAGCAACATATAACCACAAAGGAAAAGTAATCTTAGCAATTTTCCTATGTTGCGGAAACTGACCAAGTTTAGCTCTCATGTAAGTAAATAGTACAAATGGAATTACTACAATTGATAATAAAATGTGAGTGATTAAAATAAAGTAATACACATATTTAATAGCTCCTTCTCCACCAAATTTCGTTGATTCTGAAGTCATATGATATGCTACATACATTACTAAAAACAAAGCTGAAAATACTAATGCAGTAGTATTTAGTTGTTCATGTAGTTTTCGATTACCATTTTTGATTGCTAGAATCGAACCAATTAATAATACTGCTGTTAATCCGTTAATGGTAGCATATATTGGAGGTAAAAAAGATAATGGCTCAACATTAGGAATTTTAATTCCGAAAAGTGCAGCAACTGCTATAGGAATAACAATTGATACAATGGTAATAAACTTCTTATACTTTTGTTCGTTTGCTACTAAATTACTCATTTAATAAAAGTTTAATGTCTTGTTTTAATTCGTTAATTTGATCTGGAAAACCTTGCTCTTCTAGAGCTCTGTAATACATTATTGCATTACCATGTTCATCATATCTTGAACGGATATATCCATCTTTATCAACTAAAGCAAATAAACCCGAATGTTCAAAACCTCCATGAGAAACTTCTCCATTTCCTGCATATAATTTAAATCCTTCGTTAGAAAGTTTATAGACAACATCTTGCGATTTACCAGTTAATAAATTCCAATTCTTGTGTGTAATCTTATAACTCTCTGCATATTGTTTTAACTTCTCTGGTGTATCAATATCCGGAGTAATAGAAAAAGAAGCGATACCGAAATTAGGGTTGCCAAAAAATTCATTTTGGATAGTTACCATTTTTCGATTCATTATTGGACAAATAGTAGGACAAGTAGCAAAGAAAAACTCAACCACATATACTTTTCCTTCGTAATCTTTATTGGATATTGTTTTTCCTTCTTGATTTACAAATTCAAAATTTGGAACTTTTGAAAACTTATGTAAATCTGCTTTCTGAAAATTCTTAACAATTTTTGGAACTGAATAAATTCCAAATAATAACACAATAAATGCGATACCTACGTACGAATATTTAGCTTTCTTCATTTAATCTTACTTTTTTCTATCAGCACTATTTTTCTTAAGAGCCAAACGGTATTCGGCCAACACAACCTTAACATCATCCTTCATTTTGTCATTTAATTCACCCACAGAACCCATGTTGTAACCAAATAACTTTCCATCGGCCATATCTTTATCATCGGTTCTTCCTCTTAAATTCAATTCTTTATCGACTATAAAAGCTTTTGATGTATGCAAATTGACATCTAACGACTCCACTGTATTAAAACTATCATATAATGCCTTCACTACTTCATCCTTTGCAAAAACAAAATTCCAACGAATCATATCGGTGTAGTTACCGATAGCTTTTTGAATTTTATCAATTTGTGTCTTCGAGTCTTCAGGACAAACCACAATCATTTGGAAATCTTTAAAACCATAAAAAGGTTTGTAAATTTTTTGGTTTAAATTGAAAATTTCACCTTTTATAAGTTCAGCTTCTTTCCCTGGAAACAGTACTATTGAAATCTTACCCTCAAATTTATAATTCTTATCTACGGTTGAAACATCTGCGACATTTTTTGTAAGTACAGGTAACTTCGCAAAATTGTTCATTCCCATTGATAGGAAGATATAGAACAATAGAGGTACAATGAACAAAATGGCAAGGATTATATATTTTTTTGTTGTTTTCACGTGTATCTTTTAATTATTATACAAAAATACGGATTTATCAGTCCTTTTGCTAGAGAAACGCAACTAATAGCTAGTTAATATTGATTAAAACCCGATTTAAATCGATTATAGAAACTTGGACAATGAAGTAAAGTTTTAAGCAAAAAAAAGGTGGTTAAAACCACCACCTCTTTTTTTAATATATTCTTACCATTTAATTAATGGAGCTAAAGTATCATATAAATAACCACCTTCAAATAATACAATGAATAGAAGGTAACAGATTAAGAAAACTGCTGTCCAAACAATTGAACGTCTGAACCATTTCTTTTCACCTTCAAGGTGCATAAATGCCCAAGCAATATAATATGCTTTTGCTAATGTTAAAATAATGAATATCCAGTTTAACCAGCTTGTTCCTGGACCATGTAAATGTAAAGCATCAGGCTTAACAATACCTAAACCAACTTCCACCGCTGTAATAACAGATAATATTGCTAATACAATCCAAATTCTTTTTGTATTCGATTCGTGTGAATGTGCCATCTTTAAATCTCTTTATAATTAATTAAACTAAGTAGAAGAATGTGAATACGAATACCCAAACTAAATCTACGAAGTGCCAGTATAATCCAACTTTTTCAACCATTTCGTAATGACCTCTTTTCTCGTATGTTCCTAAAACAACATTGAAGAAAATAATAATATTCAAAACGATTCCTGAGAATACGTGGAAACCGTGGAATCCTGTAATGAAGAAAAAGAAATCTGCAAATATTGGATTACCATATTCATTTACTTGTAAGTTTGCTCCTTCAACAACTAAGTTCGCCTTTTCTAATTGCTTTAAACTCTCTTCTCTTGAGAAGATAATTTTCTTTTTAGTGTCTAAGTCGATTCTTTCTGATCTAATCTGAAGAGAAGGATCTGCTTTGAAAGCTTCTTGCACTTGCGCTACAGAATATTGAGAAATAGTCTTTTCTTTTGTAAACCATAATCCATTCTTCGCAGTATGTTGTTCTCTTTCGTCAACTCTTTCAGTGTTTACAAAATCTGCCAATGCTATTTGCTCACCGTTTTTAACAAACTGTAAGATTTTATTGTCAGTAGTTCTAACTGCACCATAAGATCCTTTAATGAAAGTTTTCCATTCCCAAGCCTGAGAACCAACGAATATTAAACCGAATACGATTGTCACGAACATGTAAGTAGCAACCTTCTTCTTTTGCATCTTGTGACCAGCATCTACAGCTAATACCATAGTTACCGAAGATACAATTAAGATGAATGTCATAAACGCAACATAGTACATAGGATAGTTCCCGTGAAAGAACGGTACGTGCGTAAATACTTCATCGGCGATTGGCCATGAGTCAATAAACTTAAAACGAGTTAAACCATAAGCGGCTAAGAATCCTGAGAATGTTAAAGCATCAGATAGGATAAAAAACCACATCATCATTTTACCATAACTTGCACCAAATGGTCGCACTCCGGCTCCACCACCCCAAGTCTCTTTATTATCAGAATTTACAGCGATATTAGATTCCATAAATATCTTTTATCAGTTAATTTTTGTTAAATAATGCGCCAAAATTACGCATTTTATATTACTTGTAAAACTTAAAGAATAAAAATAAAAGTATCCATACCAAATCTACGAAATGCCAAAAGATTGCACCTAGTTCAAACCCAAGCATATTGGCTGATGAATACTTCTTTTTAAAATGATTATAAATAACAACAAAAAGCACTACAACTCCCGCTAGAAGGTGTAAAACGTGAATAAAAGTAATTCCAATCACAAAAGATGTTGAAACTGTACTTTTTGGACCTGTAAAATATAACCCTAAACTTTCTAATTCTTTAAAACCTACATATTGATACCATACAAATGCTAAACCTAGCCCTAAAGCGGCTAACAAAAACATCATTGATTTCTTTAAATCGTCTTTTTTCAAAAACGATTGAGAAATAAATAAAGTAATACTACTTAATACAATTAATACAGTACTAATGTAAAATGCCTGTGGTAAATCAAACGATACCCAATCTTCTCTTTTCGCACTTACGATGTAAGCACTCGTCAATCCAGCAAAAAACATCACCATACTTATTAGAGATACCCAAAGCATAGGTTTTGCTGATTTTCTTTTTGCTTCTTTCAGCTCTTTATCTACTTGAACTTCGCTCATTTAATGTAAAAATTTATCTATTACGTAAATAATTGGTAATACTGTGATATAAAAAACGCTAGCCAACATTAGTTTTCTAGCATCGGTATTTTCTTGAGACTTATATAATTTAATTCCGTAAAACAACATTAATAATCCTAAAACAACTACTATAATAGCTGTTAATGGATAAATATATAATGATCCTGTAACCTTTAATACAGGTGCTACCGAAATTAAAATCATCACACATGTATAAAAAATTATTTGTGCAACTGCACCTTTATCTTTTTTATCCATAGGTAACATATGTAAACCAGCTTTTTTATATTCTTCATCTTGCAGCCAGCCTATTGCCCAAAAGTGTGGAAATTGCCAAAAGAACTGAATCATGAATAAAAAACCAGCTTCTATTCCAAAACTTCCTGTCGCTGCAACCCATCCTAACATAAAAGGAATTGCTCCTGGAATTGCTCCTACGAAAACAGCTAAAGGGGTTACGGCTTTTAATGGAGTATAAGCACTTGTATATAGAAAGATAGAAATTGCGCCAAACAATGCACACTTAGGATTAATTGCATATAAAATCGCAATTCCTGCAATAGTAAAGATTGTAGCAATTATTAATGCCGTGCTCGGTTTCATTCTACCTGAAGGCAAAGGACGATTTTTTGTTCTTTGCATTACAGCATCAATATCTTTTTCTATTACCTGATTAAAAGCATTGGATGCGCCTACCATTAAATATCCTCCAACACTTAATAATAATACTATATAATAGTCTACCGTTTCTGCTCCTAATAAATAACCAGCTACTGATGTAAACACTACACTTATTGATAAACCAACTTTGGTTAGTTGTTTAAAATCTGTAAAAAGTGTTTTTAAAACTGATTTTTCTGCCGTCAAAACTGAACTCACCTTACTTTTAAAAAATTTTTGCAAAGATATTCTATATATACGTAACCACCATAAAATTTACGTTTTATTGAAAATTTAAACTTTTTTTAAAAAAAATTAGATTTTTGTTTGGTGGATTAAAAAAGGGTCGTATATTTGCACCCGCAATCACGATTGCACACGATCTTAGACAAAGACTACGCGAAAGTAGCTCAGGGGTAGAGCATCACCTTGCCAAGGTGAGGGTCGCGGGTTCAAATCCCGTCTTTCGCTCAGAACCTTATATAAAATACCAATGCTGAAGTGGTGGAATTGGTAGACACGTTGGACTTAAAATCCAATGAGCCGTAATGCTCGTGCGGGTTCAAGTCCCGCCTTCAGTACTAAAGCCGAAACAAATTGTTTCGGCTTTTTTGTTTTTATTATTCTAGAAACTTTCACCTATACTTTCTTCCTTTTCTCAATAATCCAAAATTTCTTTGGGAAACTACAGTTTTTAACATTGATATTACATTGAAATAAATGATAATTTAATCGAGTTTTACCACAAAAACATGCAAAAACTTGAACTTGTACTTTTAATTATTAGCATTGGATATTTACTTTTCAGCAAAAAGATAAACACACATATTAAAAAAAGCATACTATTATCATGTTTGGTACTTTTCTTTGTGTTTCATCTTATTAAAAATGGATATCGCTGGCAAATGATTCCAACTTATTTTCTTTGGTTAATAGCATTATTTTCAGCTATAAGAAATTCTACCAAAGTCCGTAAACCAATCATTAATGTTTTACGAATAACTGGACTTTTACTATTGGCTGGTATTAGTTTTATTATTCCAACAATACTACCTGTATTTAAACTTCCAAAAACAACTGGAAAGTTTTCGGTAGGAACAACAAACATTCTACTAGAAACTAATAGTGAAGAAATTATCACATCAACTCCTAATGATAAAAGAAGATTGATGATAAAAGTTTGGTATCCAACAAATGATTCAGAAGGAAATCAAGATTTATATATTGATAAAGGTGGTCGTTTTGGATTTGCAAAAAAATATGGATTGCCTTTTTCCACATTCGATTACCTAGATAAAGTCGAAACTGATGTCTGGAAAAACGCAAAAATCTCTGAAGGCCCTTTCCCAGTATTGATTTTTTCTCACGGTTATCATTCAAAAGCAAACGGCTATTATGCATTACTTTCTAAAATTGTAAGTCATGGTTATATTGTATTTGGAATTAATCATACTTATGAAAGCACTGGAACAACCTTTCCAAATGGAGAAATTAAGTTTTTTGATTTTGAGTACTCAACTAGAATTTTAGAGAATACTTGGCACATTATTGAACCATCAATGAACGCTTTTCAAACAACACAAACCTTTGAAGAAAGGCATCCTATAATTAAGAAGAGTTTGAAAAACTACTTTGTAAAAGATATTATTGAATATTGGGCTGATGATATTGAAAACGTATCAGAAAAATTACAAGTTTGGAATAAGAAAGGCTTTTTCAAAAACAAACTGAATTTACATCAAGTAGGGATTTTTGGTCATTCGCGAGGTGGAGCAGCCGCTGGAGAGGTTTTATTACATGAAAACGACATAAAAGCCGGAATTAACCTAGATGGGGTTCAATGGGGACAAATGGTTGATACTTTTTTCCAAAGACCATTTCTTTTATTATCATCAGATTGGTCAGAAAGTCATCCAAATTATAACAAACATGCTTATGTAAATAAAAGTAAATCTGATTTTTATGAAGGAATAATTAAAAAATCTGGACATAGTAATTTTATGGATATTCCTTTTATGATTCCTGTTAATGCTATTAATGAAGCAGGCACAATTAATCCCAATTTAGCTATTGATATTACATCAGAAGTTGTTGTTTCGTTCTTTAATAAATATTTAAAGAATCAAAATATAGATATTGAATCATTGAACAAAAAATATTCAGACTTGAATCTTAAAAAGAGGTGATTATCTTTTTCTCGAAACAAAAATTGTATTTAATACCACACCAGCTACTACAATCCCTGCTCCGATTAAACCAATGATTGTGTATTTTTCATCCAGCCAAAAAACACCAGCTAGCATCGTAAATACAACTTCAATATATTTTAACGGAGCTGATTTGTTTATTTCTGAAGTTTGAAATGCCTTGGTCATATAATATTGTCCGAAGTAACCAAAAACACCTAAACTAATGAAAGTTAACCATTCTAAGTTTGTCGGTGTTTCCCAATAAAACAAAGTAAAACCTCCACTAATGATAGCCGAAATTCCCATAAAATAATTAATGATTACCAATGGATGATCGCTAGCTCCTATTTTTCGAATTAAAATAAACACTAAACCTGTTAATACAGCAGATGCAAGGACGATTAGAAAACCAATAGTACTAACATCTGTATCAAATCCTTTTAAAATCAAAACCCCTAAAAATGCAATTGCAAAATAGATCCATTGATTCCATTTAATTTTTTCTCTTAATAAGAATACGGCAAATATTGCCGCAAATATTGGTGAGATATATCGAATAGAAACAGCTGTACCAGTTTTTAAATATTGTAAAGAAGTAAAAAACAATGTCATTGCTATAAAACCAATAGTTCCTCTGGCCAGTAGCAAACTTCTTTTATTTCCAAGTAAATTAATTTTATTCCTCACTAATAAGGGAATCGTGAAACAAAGTGTAATAATTGATCTAAAGAAAACAATTTGATACACATTAAAGTGGCGTAAATCTTTTACCAATATATTTAATACGGAAAATGACAGCGCACTAATAATCATGAAAATAATTGCCTTTCTCATGCTACTAATGTAAAGAGTATTAACAAGTAATCCTTGAATAAATCAGTTATTTTCTTAAATCTTTAATCCACTTCATCACTTGCTTTGTAGTACTTTCAATTCTTTCGAAATCGTAATTACCAATATCATTTTTCATAATGAGCTTCGATCCCATTCCGACGCAAGTTACACCAGAATTAAACCACTTTTCAAGACTTTCTTTTGTAGGAGAAACGCCACCAGTTGGCATAATACTTGTCCAAGGTTGCGGACCTTTTATTGCTTTTACAAACTCTGGCCCATAAATGCTTCCAGGAAATAATTTTACAATCTCACAACCTAATTCTTCAGCTTTCGCTATTTCTGTGAGAGAACCACAACCTGGGGACCATAGTACTTTTCGTCTGTTACATGCTATTGCAATATCTTCTCTAAAAACAGGAGTTACTATAAAGTTTGCTCCCATTTGCATGTACAAAGATGCTGCTGCTGCATCCGTAACGGAACCAACACCTAAAATCATCCCTGGAAGTTGATCAATTGAATATTTTATAAGTTCATTAAAAACTTCAAATGCAAAATCACCACGCGATGTGAATTCTAATAAACGTGCACCACCATCGTAGCACGATTTTAAAACCTTCTTTGCTATTGTTACATCACGTTCAAAAAACAATGGTACTACACCGGTTTCTTGCATTACTTTTACTACTTCTAGTCTTGAGTATTGGGCCATTATGCTATTTGTTTTAGAAGTTGATTAAAATTATTGATACAATCATTTTTAACCTCTTCGCAATTGTAATTTTTTCTAATTTTTAAAACCTTTACTGGAATTGTATTCTCTTTTGGAATTTCACAGCTTGTAGTAGAAATAATTATGGCAGCATCAACGCTTCCATCATTAATTTCTTTAATAAATTCTTCCTCTTTTGTTACATTATGTAATGATTGATACAACATAATTCTGTATCCACTTTTAGATGCTAATTTTTGAATATCACACAATACTTCAGCAAAAACAATTTCATTGATTTTAGGAACTATAATTGAAATGATATTAGACTTACTCTTTCGTAAAGAAATAGCTGCCTTATTTGGAATATAATTGTTCTGAACCGCAACACGTTGAATATATTTTTTAGTTTCAAAACTTACATCCATTCCATCATTTAACGCCTTAGAAACTGTAGAAATGGAAAATCCTGTTATATGTGATATTTTTCTTAATGTAACCATAGCTCAATTTTTATCTCGAAACTTTTCCTGTACTATCTCCAGTCATCATTTTCTCAACTTCTTCTAAAGTAACTAAGTTGTAATCCCCAGAAATAGTATGCTTTAAACAACACGCCGCAACAGCAAAATCTAGTGCTTTTTGTAGCTTTTGATTGTAAGTTAGCAATCCATAAATTAAACCGCCCATAAAGGCATCTCCGCTTCCCACTCGATCAACAACTGGAGTTACTTCTTTAATATGTGCATTATAAATTTGCTTACCATCATATAATACACCTCCGATTCTTTGATGCGAAGCGCTTACCGAATATCGAAGAGTTGTAGCTACAAACTCTAAATTAGGACAAAGTTTAAAAAGTGCATCGTATAGAGACGGTAATGACTTTTCATCTTGATAATTAGGATTCACTTTGTTTTTTCCTAACATGAAATATGCAGTGTCAATATCACCTAAAATCACGTGACTGTAGGAAAGTAATTCTGGCATCACTTCAGAAGGCTGTTTTCCATACTTCCAAAGTTTAGATCTGTAATTTAGATCACAAGAAATCTTTAATCCTAATTCATGAGCTGCCTTTACAGCTTCCAAACATTGATTTGCTGCACTTTCTGAAATTGCCGGAGTAATTCCGCTCCAATGAAACCAAGTAGCACCTTCAAGTATTTTTTTCCAATCAAAATCACCAGGTTTCGTAGTTGCTAAAGAACTATTACTTCTATCGTAAACCACTTTACTTCCACGAGTTCCTGCACCAGTTTCTAGATAATAAATTCCTAAACGTTCGCCTCCGTAAGCCACATTATCAAGACCAACTTTTAATTTTCTCATTTCCTTAACAGCACAAGCTCCTATGTCGTTCTCTGGAACTTTGGTAATGAAATCTGTTTCTAAACCATAATTCGCTAAAGAAACAGCTACATTAAATTCGCCACCTCCATAGGAAGCAGCGAATGTTTTTGCTTGAATAAATCGTAAATGTCGCTCAGTTGATAAGCGTAACATTATCTCTCCAAATGTTACTATTTTACTCATTATTAATGTTGTTTGTCTTCTTAAATTCCTAGTGCTTGTCCACCACCGATTTGAATTGTTTCTGCAGTAACGAAAGATGCATCGCTACTTGCTAAAAATGATACTACAGATGCAACCTCTTCTGGCTGACCTAATCTACCTAGTAAAATATTATTTTTCCAAGATGCAAAAACCTCTGGTTTTGTAGATTTAATCTGTGCATGAAAAGGTGTATCAATTGTACCTGGAGATACTGCATTTACACGAATTCCATATTCCGCTAAATCTTTTGCCAAAGCTCTGGTAATTGCATGAACTCCAGCTTTTGAAGTTCCATAAATTCCAGCTCCAGGCCCACCTGCATTCCAACCTGCATTTGACGTATAATTTATAATTGTTGGATTATCTCCTTTCTTTAAATATGGAATTGCTGCTCTAGAAGCGAAGAACACAGAATCTAAGTTTAATGCCATTACAAATCTGTAAAACTCAGTTGTCATTTCTTCAAATCTTGATCTTCCTCCAAGACCTCCAGCATTGTTTACTAAAACATCTATTTTACCATATTTTTCTCCTACTGCTTTGATGTTTTTACTTACCGATTCTTCATCGGTTACATCAAAACCATAATACTCTGCTTCTATTCCTTCAGAAGTTAACTCTTGTACTCTTTGAGCTCCTTCATCGTGTTGTATTCCATTTAAAACTACTGTGTACCCATCTTTTCCTAATCTTTTGGCAACCTCAAATCCAATACCACCTGTAGCTCCTGTTACGATTGCTATTTTTTTACTCATTTTATGCTTATTTTTTAATTAAATATTTAACTAGTTTTTACGTCAATTAATTTGACTTTTTTGATCAGAAGAAATACGACCAATACTGCTAATGCCACTGAAATTGTTATGGCAACGAATGCTGGAACATATGATCCTCCACCTGTAATTTGACCGATAAACCAGTTCATAATCATAGGCGAAACTGCGGCAACTGTTCCTGCTAAACCTGCTAATGTTCCTACGGAAGGACCTTTTAGTAAATCACTTGATAGTGTTTGGATATTTCCAATTGCAAATTGAAAACCGAATAAGGCAACACCTGCCAAATAAATGAAGGTCATGAAGTTGGTTTCTTTTACAAACAGAATAATACTTACGAAAGCCACTATGATCAAAATACATCCAACCACTATACTTATTTTTCGTCCATAGTCAACAGAACTTTTCTTTATCATTTGTTCTGTAAACAAACCTCCTAAAATACTTCCTGCAGCGGCCATTAAGTATGAAATCCACATGGTGTTACCAATTTGTTCAATACTTAAATTGAATTTGGAATTCAAATAAATCGGCATCCAACCTGCAAAAAACCACCATATAGGCTCGATAAAGAAGCGACATAATAAAACTCCCCAAGATTCCTTAAAACTTAGAATTTCTTTTAAGCTTAAGCTCTTCTTGTTTTCTGTTGATTCTTCTACCTCTTCTATTTGATCTCCAAAGATGATTCCTTTCTCCTCATCCGTAATCCAAGGATGATTTTTAGGATTGCTTTTGTTAATTACTAACCATGGAATTACCCAAATCAACCCAATTAAACCAAGAATGATATAGGTAGTTTTCCATCCAAATCTGGTATATAGAAAAACGATGATAACTGGAGCAATAACATTACCGATAGAAGCACCTGAATTAAAAATTCCTTGTGCTAAAGCTCTTTGCTTTACAGGAAACCATTCTCCATTACTTTTAACCGCTCCTGGCCATAAGCCTGCTTCTCCCAACCCTAACATTCCTCGTACAAAAGACAATGAAAAAAGACCTTTTGCAAAGGCATGAAAAGTTGCCGCTAAGGACCATACGATGATTGATAAGGTAAACCCAATTCGAGTTCCGATTTTATCGTATAATCTACCTGAAAGAAATTTACTTGCAGCGTACGTTGCCATGAATACATTTAGGAGTAATGCATAATCTTTTTTATCCATTCCTAAATCTTCACCCATCTGAGGCCAGAGTAGGGCGAATGCTGTCCTATCGACATAGTTTATTACGGTAGCGATAAATATCAGTGCTATTATCCACCACCTGAGTCCAATTATTTTCATTCTAAAATTTATCCTTAAGTTAGGCTGTTACTCACACATTGTAACAGTATTTGTATAGTTCTTTAAAGTGATCTTTCATTTTTTGTTTAGCCAATTCAGGGTTTTGATCTTTGATGGCTAAAAAGATTGCTTCGTGTTCTTTAATTCCTTGTTTTGCTTGATCTTTATCACAGACGTGATACTTTTCGAAATTGGTAATAATTTCAGGAGTAATCATTAACATGAACGTGTTCATTGTACTATTTCCACTTGCTTTCGCGATAGCTAAATGATAAAGTAAATCTTCTTGAACTGCATCTTCACCAGCAAGAACTTTTTTTGTGTAAGCATTTAAAGCTTCTTTAATAAGAACTAATTCTTCTTCAGTTCTTCTTAATGCAGCTAATCGTACCGTTTTAAGCTCTAATAAAATTCTAGTTTCTACTAGAGATTTAAAACTAGGATCACTTAGCCTTAGAATATCTTCTATCATTCCATTTAATGCAATGATTCCGATATTCGCCACAAAAGTTCCACTTTGAGGTTTTGAAACAAGTAAGCCGTAGAACTCTAATTTTTGAATTGCTTCACGAATTACACTTCTACTCACTCCAAATTTCTCAGAAAGCATTCTTTCTGATGGAAGCTTATCTCCAGGTTCAAGATTTTTGTAATTAATCAAATCTCTGATCCCCTGAATAACTGCGTTTTGAACGCTGTTATTTGCTTCTATTTTTTTTAGAGCTTCTAAGTTCATGTTCTTAATTTTAGAATAAAAAATAATTGGTTAACCAAATTTAATAAAATAGTTCTCAATTGCACTATTAATACTGTTTTAATGACTAACCTCTAGCTTATAAAACCTCACTTTTGCATAGGATCCTTTATCTCGAGACTGAAAATAATTTCCCGCTTTAAAATAGTTCTCGAATACATCCCATTTTTCCATATGAATGTTTTTATAAACCTTAAATTCATTATTGTTTAGAATTACTACCATTTTACCTTTAGAAACTTTCACCTCTAAAGTAAATTTACCGAACCCCACTTTTTCTTTAAAAGTGTGTCCTTTATCGTCTGTCCAAGCATCTTCATGTAAAATTTCAGTTGAAGAAGCGTTTAGTTTTTTTAGTTGTTTAGTTTTTACTCTTATTTTACCATTTTGCCAATAAATTTTTAACATTGGCGGAGCATTGTTATCGTCTTCACCAATTAAATCTCTTTGTTCGTTTGACAGCCTACCATGGATTTGAAGAATAATTGTTTTGTGATATTTACCATCTTTTTTCCTTGAAATATCATCAATTGCGATTTTAGCCTTAAGGTTTCCACCATCTGAAAATTTCCAATTTACCCGGTTATCTCCAGGTTTCATTTGCTCTCTTAATTCCGACCTCGAATATTTTGTATTCTTAGTTGTTGTTTGAGTTGGCATCGCATGAAAAACAATTGCACCTCTTGTAGAATCAATATACATGTATGGTTTTGCCTCTTCAATTGTGGCGAAATTGTTTATTTCTGGTGGTTCAATTTCGAAAGGTTTTCCTTTCTCATTCGCTATTGGTAATGTTACCTTCCAATGGCTTAAATCAATTTTAGGTACTCTATACTTCTTTTTTTTCCTCTTCTTTTTCTTCTCTTTCTTTATTGACTTAGCATTATTAGTCGACTGGCTAACAACAGTTGTTGATAGTAAAAGACTAAAAACTAAAAATATAAAGTACCTAAAAATCATCTTCAATTATTCTAAAATTTAGTTTGCTGTTATTACTACTGAATCTGCACGAATTTCTTCGTCTCCACTATTGTATCCAAAGTTTCCTGTTGCAGCTCCACCAATACCTCTCATAAATAAGGCAACACTTGTATTGTTACCTGCATTGAATGTGTAGGTATATGTGATGTAACTATCATCACTTGGATTAGTTATAGTTTCTGTTAACAGATTATTCGCTGCGTCTTCCACTTGAGCAATTGTTGTGTACCCAAAATCATCTTGAGGATAACTTGCTGAATCTGTAAAGTAAGCTGGTGTATATCCGCTTACATATCCTGATCCAGCTAATACTCTAATCTCAAACATAGCATCCATAGGAGGTGTATTATTCACTAAGCTTTTGAATGAAACCACTACAGAAATTGTATAATCTGCATTTGGTACTACTTCAAATTCTTGATATACATGATCTGGTTCGTTATTATCAAACTTCACCACGTTATCTGAACCACCATTTCCTGAACTTGATTCTCCTTGATCACCTAAACTTTTGTTAATCCAAGCCGAACAAGAACAATCTGATCCTGATGACTTTGGAAGTTTATCAAAATCTGGATTAATTAATGTTGGATCTGGAACTGTTGGTGCAGGTGGTTGTGTAACCTCAACTGTATCAGTAAAAGTACTTTCAACACCTAAATTATCTCTTGCTACAAGTGTAACTGTGTAGGTTCCTTCACCACTATACTCGTTTGAAGGTTCAAAATCTGTAGACATGTTTCCATCTCCAAATTCCCATGAATATGATGTTGCACTATTCGATTGATTTGAAAAGAAAACTGTTTTCCACTCGTCTCCAGCTCCTTCACCTTGAGATGCAGAAAATAATGCACTTGGTGGAGTTAAATCTGGAATAGACCCAGCTTCTGGAAGTTCGTTATCATCACATGAATTGAAACAACTCAGTGCTAAAATTAGAAGTAAGGTTTTAAACTTAGCAAAAACACTTACATTATTTGTTTTTAAATTTTTCATTTTTACTTGTTTAAAAATTAATACCCCGGATTTTGACCTAGCAATCCATTACTTAAATTCCTTTCTCTTTGAGGAATAGGCAATAACAAATCTGTACTTGTAAAACTATATCCGTTTGCATTTGAGAAGGCGCTTAATGTGCTTTCTGCTTCTCCCATTCTTATCAAATCGAAAAGTCTGTGGTTTTCAAATGCCAACTCAACTCTTCTTTCATCTAATAATTCTTGTCTAGAAATACTTGCAACTGGAGTAGTTAAACCAGCTCTATCTCGCACTAACTGAAAAGATGATAATGCGTTTGAACTTGTAGTTGATAATCCACCTGCCATAATTGCTTCAACATGCATAAGTAATACATCTGAATATCGTAATACAATCCAGTCATTTCCTGCTTTTGTTGGATCTGTAGATGTTGGATTTATTCCTAAATTAGTATCTCCATCAGGAATATATTTTACAACTTGATATTGAGAAGGCTGCGTAATATCTTGTCTGTAAGAATACATCGCTCTGTTTCCTCCTAATGCATCTAAAGCTAATCTTGCTTCTTCTGTAACATAGTTTACACCACTTGTTCTACCAACAGCGTTTAACCATTCAGCCGAGAAGTTTTGACTATCAGTTGTATCTCCAACATAACCGATTGCGAAAATTATTTCATTATTTCCTTCATTGAAAAACACATCTTTAAAATTAGCTTCTAGAGCAAATCCTCTTCCAGGATTCATAACCGATTCTAATAAAGTTTGCGCTTCGCTATATCTATTTAAAGTTAAATACACTTTTGCTAATAAAGTTTCTGCCGCAGCTTTAGATGCTCTATATTTTGAACCATCTTGTAAACCACTTACTGCAGTTTGTAAATCACTTACGATTAACTCATAAATATCTGAAGTTGGAACACGAGTATAAGCCGTTACTTTATCCTCTGGAGAGATAATTTTATCAATTAAAGGAATATCTCCAAATAATCGTACTAGATTAAAATAAGCATAAGCTCTTGTGAATTTTGCTTCAGCTTCAAAAGCAGCAGCTGAACTTCCCGCTACATCTAAATTGGCTAAAACAATATTCGATCGATAAATCACATTATAGAAGCTTGCATAATAATCTTGAACAATTCCATTGTTTGTTGTAATACTATAATTCTCAAATTGAGCAGCTTCACCTTCACTAGCTTTTGTTCTGGTATTATCACTTCTCATTTCTGTTAGATAAAATTCATACATAATACCATGATTATCATTAGTACTTGTAGAATTCACTCCTTGAATTCCGTCATAAATATTAATAACAGCAGTTTCAACTTCTTCGGGTGTATTAAAGTAATTCGCGTCAGATAACACTGAAGAAGGAACTGGTTCTAAAAAATCGTCACTACACGAGAAAAACGATACTGTAATTACAGCTATTATAATTTTGGTTAATGTCTTCATAGTTCGTGTTTTTAAAATTCAATATTTACACCAAGAGATACTGTACTAAAAACTGGCGATCCTGCCCTTTGATAACCATAAGTTCCCGGTACTGTTGTATTAATAGATTCTGGATTAAAACCAGTATAATCATCTGCAGTTAAATACAGTAAATTCTGTCCTGTTACATAAACTCTCGCACTTGTCAACCCAACTTTATCTAATAAATCGTAGTTAAAGTTGTACCCAATATTTACGTTACGTAATGCGATATAAGATGCATCTTGAATGATATGATTCGTAAAAATTTTCTCTCTGATAAATTCTTGATTTGGTGTAGTTGCAGAAATATAATCTTGAGCACTATTAAAGTGATTATAGATGTATTGATCTCCCATGTTTCTTACTTGTGCACCATGACTTCCTTGGAACATAAAACTTATATCTACATTACCAATGTTGAAATTGTTTGCGAAACTCCATACTAAATCTGGATAAGGATCTCCAAGAATAGTTTTATCATCATCATCAATAATACCGTCACCATTTAAATCTTTTACATAAACATCTTGTGCTTGAGCTCCAATCGGGTGATATGGATCATTGATAAACTCTAAAGGAATTTCTTCATCTACAACCCAACCGTAGAAAGATGAGATTGGATTTCCAACTAAGTTAATCCATTCAGCTGCTCTTTTAGAATCTACATTTTGAATTTGACCATTCGAATCAGCAAAATCTAATAATGTATTTTCGTTTCTAGATGCAATTAACGTTGACGTCCATCTGAAGTTTTCCTTTACCATATTTCGAGTTCTCAATTCTAACTCAAAACCTTTATTTTCAACCTGACCAATATTAATTAAAGAACTAGCCTGACCCGTTGTATATGAAATTGGATTATCAATGATTAAATCCTCACTTCTTTTAATGTAATAATCGAAAGAACCTGTAATTACATTATTAAATAATCCGAAGTCAATACCTGGGTTAAATTCTATTGATTTTTCCCATCTTAAATCAGGATTTGCAACATTTAACGGGTTAATTCCATTTGATAAAGTCCCTCCATCAAAAACAGCTGAACTTGGCCCTAATAAGGCTAAGTATGGATAGCTTTCAACTTGGAAATTTCTAGGGAATGTTCTTAAGTCTTTGTTTCCTGTAACACCATAACTCACTCTTAATTTAAGCGTTTTAATTGCATCAACCTCACTCAAGAAATCTTCTTTATGTAATCCCCAACCAATTGAAGCAGCTGGAAAGAAACCATATTTATTATTTGGTCCAAATACAGAAGAACCATCTGTTCTTAAACTTAAAGAAGCTAAATATTTCCCATCTTTAAATGAGTAATTTAATCTTCCAAAATATGAAATTAAACGCTCTTCATAATCTTGTGAAAATGATGTAATTGTAGTAGGATCTGCAGCTGATAATGTTTGAATTAAATCTGAAGTATATCCACCTCCAGAAGAAGCATTGATTTCAGTTCTCCAACTTTCAGCTCCCATACCGACAACAGCATTTACTTCATGATCTCCAAACGCTCTATCATAAGTAAAATAACTTTCAGTAACGAAGTGATATCTATTTGTATTTGCTAAATCTAATTGAGTATTTGCTGCTCCATTTCTGTGAGCTTCTACACCTTGCCATCTTCTGTTTTTTGTATGTTGGAAATCTCCACCAAAAGATGTTCTAAAAGATAAATTATCATTAATCTTATACTTAGCGAACATAGATCCAAAAATTTTAAACTTGTCATCTGTTCTATCTCTTTCTAAAACTTTTGCTGCCGGATTTGTATTAGAAGTATTACTAATATCTGTTCCACTTATTGTTCCATCAGAACCATCATCTGGCATTCCATTTACTAAATCATAATCATCGAACATTCTTTGAATTGCATAATCTCCAACTTGAACATTAGCATATTTACCATTATCTCTAAACCTGTTTACAAACTGAATTGTATTCTCATCTAAATAAACAGGTAACCAAGAAGGTTGTCTTAAAATATCATGTGTTGAACCATCAAATCTTCTACGATCTGTAAATGTTGGCGTTATTCTGAAGCCTAAACTCAATTTATCACTAACCTTTGTATCTAGCTTTAAATTGAAATTGTACTTCTTAAAGTCATCTGTTAATAACACACCTTCATCATGCAAATAATTTAAAGAAGCACTATACTTTGTGTTTTTACTTCCTCCTCTTACACTAAAAGAGTGATTTGTTATAATTCCTCCATCGAAAATAATGTCTTGCCAATTCGTATCAACTCCTATAAGTTGCTTATATCTTGTTCTATCGGATAAAGCTCCTGTTGCCGCTAATTCCGCAGCTGCAGTTTCTGCAACAGTCAAATAATAAGCGTCACTTTGGCGAGCTGTTTTAAAACCTGAGAAAGTATTATAACTAAATCTTGGTTTACCGTCTTTACCTTGTTTCGTGGTGATCATGATAACACCTCTTGCCCCTCTTGATCCATAAATTGCAGTAGAAGCAGCATCTTTTAAAATTTCAAAAGAATCGACACTATTCATGTCTAATGCACTTAAATAATCATTATCGACTACTAAACCATCAACAACAATTAACGGGCTTAGTTCTCCCGTAATTGAACCAATACCACGAATTCGAATTGTAGGATCTGAACCAGCTTCTCCTTCTGTTGCTGCAATTTGAACACCAGAAACTTGCCCAACTAAAGCATCATCCACTCTGGCCACAGCAATTTGATCCAGGTTTACATTTTTTACTTTAGAAATTGCCCCAGTAAGGTGAGATTTTTTCTGTGTTCCATAACCAACGACTACTACTTCATCTAAAGTATTTGAGTCCTCGATTAATCCAACATTTAATGTTGTTTGATTTTTAATAGTGATTCTTTGTGTTTTAAATCCTAAAAACGAAAATTCTAAAACATCTCCTGAGTTAGCGGTAATTGTGTATTTCCCGTCAAAATCTGTTGTAGCCCCTTTTTTCGTTTTTAAATTTAAAATTGAAACACCAGGAAGCGTTTGTTTGTCTGCATCAGAAGTTACAATTCCAGTAACTGAAAAAGAACTTTGCGCATGCGTTACAACGCTCATTAACAATGCAATAAGCAATGTTAGTTTGAATTTTAAATCCATAATTTAAAGTTTACGTTATGTTAATACACTTATCTTATATAAACACCTGTGTTAACCATAAATCTTTATTTTATTTAGTATATTTGGTTTGTTATTTATCTATAAAGATTTATAAATATTCGCTTCATTATTTTGAAGCTTTTACAAAAAAGGATAGGGTGCCACCTATCCTTTTTTATTGTTAATTCAAACAGTTAACAAATTGGTTTACCAGATTGGTTTACCAAATTTAACCAATAATATTTTATATCCAAATTTTTTGATCTAAAAATTAAATATTTCTTAAATATTTAGCCAGAATTATAACTACTCCATAAAATCTTCACGAATTGGACTAAAAACATCTATTAAAACACCTTCTTTTTTACAAATTGCTCCGTGTAATACATGAGGCGGAATGTAAACAGAATCACCTCCTTTTACCAATTTTGTTTCTTCCCCGATACTAAATTCAAATTCTCCACTCTCAACATACGTTACTTGCGAATGATAATGTTCATGTTTATAACCAATTCCTCCTTCATCAAAATGAACTTTTACTAACATAATTTTATCATCATAACCCATGATTTGTCTTTTTACTCCTTCTCCAACCGTTTCCCATTCGATTTTATCTCCAAAAAGAAACTCTGAACTTGTTCCAAATGTTTTTTCCATAATTGCCTTGTGTTTTATTTAAAGTAAAAAGGTCCGACCCAACTAAATTCTTTGTTGTTTACCTTTAAACTATGTTTTGTTTGATTATTTGCATCTCTATTTGAGATTATTAAAGTCTTAACTTCATTTTCAACATTAGTAATCTGAACCACTGTATACTCCTCAGTATCATATATTACTCGGACTTCTTTAATATTACTCGTTGCGTTTACTGAAAATTCAGAAACTGGACTATACGTTCCGTGCGATTCGATTACACTTGCAAAAACTGTTTGTTTTACATTTTTTCTACGAATTATAAACCCCGGATCGTTTCTAAGATTGAAATTGGGATCATTCGCTCCAATTCGAGTGAACAATAATTCATCTTGCTTTGATGTATTTGATGAAATGGTGTAAAATTTATTATTATTCAACCATGTAAATTGACTTGTTTTTGTTGCTCCTAATCCTGTAGCTTCTAACCATAAATGTTGATATCCATTTTTGCTTCCCAATGTTTGTAATGTAGATGATGTATTAACATCAAAATTCATTGAAATAGGTTGACCGAAATAGTAATACGGCAAATCAAATTGATGTGGTTGATCCGAAGTTACTCTAAACACATCCAATACGTAAGGTTTTGTATACTCTTTGTCTTTTATTACTGCTAGAGTTCTGTGTATTTTCGATCCAGGATAAGCATTGTTTTCCTTCCCACTTATTATTTGAATATCTGAATTATCAATATTATAAAAATGGAGTTCCGAATGATGTTTACTTCCTACTTCGTATTTACCATTAAAATGAGAAGTTTCATCTTCAACAATTGTATTATGAGCAATCGTTTGCTTCGCCCAAGTTTTATTTTCTTTCAAATAATTACCTCCACCTTTTTGTTCAACATTTACATATCGTGCTAAACCATAATCTTGTAAAACTTCTTCTCCTTTTTCAAATAAGGAAAACGATAGTTTATCATAATGACCATGACTTAATCCTTGAGCAGCATACTTAAAAACTAAGGTCAAATCTTCTTCGCCATATCTTAAAATTCCAATTCCACCTTCATCACCTTTTGATCCATCAGAAAGATTCACAGATTTCTTTTCAAATGGTGTTGCTTTTCCTTCTTTAATTGCCAATGCAACTGCTAATCCTGCATCGTCTAAAGTTACTTTTTGTTGCTTTTTAGCAATTGATAATAACCCTGAATTATTTCCTCCATAGGTGTAGGCTACATCGACAGCAGTTACTAATTCTCTAGAATAATAAGACATTCCTTTTTGCCCATCATTAATTGGAAAAAATTCCCCATCTGCATCTGTTAATTGTAATAACGCGTCAATAGAATTTAGTAAAACATTATTCTTAAACTTGAATACTTCATATTCAGGTTTAACATTTTGTAAAGCTTCAGCAAAAATCAAAAATGGATACATCGCGTATCTCTGATAATACGGACCTTCTGTGTAATATCCGTCAGGAGAAAATGGCTCTTCTAAGTTTGCAAAATAACCAGCCTTTCCTTCTTTATTTTTTATAAATCCTCCGTCATTATCTTTGGCATTAGAAGCTAATGCAGCATTCTTAATTCCGTATAAAGCTCGGTCTAATAAAGCATCATCATTCATCACCAAAGCAATCATTCCAACAGCTGCATTTCCCCAGGTACTATGATTGTGAACTCTATTGAAAAATTGTGGATTTTGAATTGAAATATAATCTGCAAACGGTTTAAACAGATCATTCTCTAGAACCGATCGCTCCTCTTCAGATAGGAAGTTATAAATACAATCATACCCTTGACTTGCATATACCAACCAATTTGAATCATTTAAACATTGCCAAAACAATTTACCTCTCGCATAAGATCTTGGTTTCGGATGAATTGGTAGTGTAGGATACATTTTGGCATAAGCAATAAGCATGTCTTTTACATAATTTCCGTACTTATCATTTTGTAATATTTGATACAAAACTCCAGCTTTTTGAAGCATTAAAAAGTTACGTTTATGCCTTTCGTGAGTATAACCTCCGGAGTAATCTTTAGGAATAGGAACTTGAATACCGAGTTCAATCTCTTGATCAACTTCTTGCTTTACTTTTTCTAATGACGCATCAAACAAAGGAAGTTTTCCCAGATGAGATCTAATCTCTTCAACTCCTTTTTTAGTTAGTATTAATTTAGGATGACCATCATTTTCATTACCACTCAGATCTTTACTATCGTTTTGATTTGCATTACAACTCAAAAACAAAACATTAAGAAGAGCTAGAAGTACAATATAATTTCTCAAAATATACTATTTATTGAAAATTAACCCAAGATCTTTACCATCAGTCGCTTTTCCTTTTAAAGATGATGACTCTGGCAAAGCATAAGTTTCTGTAAATGTTGGATTTTGACTGAAGTTATTTCTCAAATTATATTTTTGGTCTCCAGTTACATTTACTTCATAAGATTTATAGAAATTATTATTCGTAATATTTACAATTGGCTCTCCAACAACCAAATGCATATTCATTCCTTTTGTATTGTTGAATATGTTGTTTTGAACACCAATCACTTGAACACCATATAAAGAAACTGCTGCATTATACTTATTGCGTTTGTTGAAACCAACATTATCTAAAACATTATGTTCCATTTCTAAAAACGGACCAAAAGTGCTTTCATCTTTACCTCCACGATGTAATCTTAAAGCAGCTCCTCCGATGTTTGAGAAACTATTATTTTTCATAATCACATATTCCGCATTGTAAATCCCGATATCATCAGTTTCTTTATCCAAAGCCACAATATGTCCAGATACCGTATTGAACTTAGAATTTTTAATACTAATTGTATCGGCAAAAGTGTTTTTATACACTCGAATTACATCAAATGAATGATTCACATCTAGGTTTTTAAACTCGCAATTATTTACAAATAGTTTATAATTCTTATTCATTGAATATTTGCTCGTTGTTACCACTGAGTTGCCTGTTCTATCAGGACATTCTTCACCATCAAACTTTATATTAGATAATGATAAACTTCCACCATTTTGAATTTCAAAAAGTGATTTCTTCTCAAAGAAGACTTTCGCTTTTTCTTTAGATGTACCAACAAAACTCAATGCATGTTTAATAGGAAGTGTTTTCGATAAGGTGTATGGTTTCTCTGAATTCAATTCAATAATGTCTCCAGGATTAGAATTCACAACGGCATCAAACAAAGTATTTACTCCGGCATCTACTTGAACTTTAATTCCAGAATTTAGGAGTGCACTTGTAGATTTTTTATCATACCAAGAAACTCCTGTTTCTTCTTTAGTCACAATATTCTCTGGCAATACTGCTCCAATACCTTCTTTTGTATTTTCTGGAATTAAAAGTCCATTGGTGCTTTCTTTAAACTTAAGCTTTTTATTGAAAAAACCATCTTTTACAATTTGAGTACTATTCTCACTTAACAAGTTGTTCTTGAATGTAATTCCTTTGATATCATCATAAACAGTAAAAATATTCTTCTTCTTTTCATTATAGAAAATATTGTTTTCCATTACTGAATTTATCGGCGGTGCACTTCTTTCAGCATCAGCTCCAGCACACAATTGAATATGATCACAATTGATAAATGTATTGTTTTTAACTACTGCATCTTTTGCTTGATCATACCTGTTGATTGGAGAATTATAAATTCCATTCATAATAACAAAAGCACCTCTAAATCGATATCCTTTTAATCCAATTCCGTAGTTATTAACAACAGTTTGTTGTCCATTAATTACACGAATTCCTCCAGTACTCGGTTTATCGTTTCCAATAAAAACATTTCCAGTAACTAACGTTTCATTTCCATGACGCATAGTAAGTGTTCCAGAACATTCATAAAACACATTGTCTTTATAGGTATTCTGACAAGACTTGTTTGAAATAATCTCGTGTTCACCATTACATCTATCGAAGTAGTTATTTTCAACTAGTGTATTGGAATTTGTTCTTGAATAATGACTTGTTCCAATACGTAAAGTTTCACCTCCGTTAGAACCTAAATTTTGACGAGGCCCAAAATAATTATGATCTATTTTATGATTATTCTGCTGACTTTCCACTGTATTCAATCGAACAGTCATAGTTACTCCTCGGTTCTTTTTACCAACTAAGTGGTTATGGTCTATCCTATTATTTTTTCCATATATGGCTACCCAAGTATCTGGTTCGTGTCGCTCAGGATTGCTAAAGTTATCTATAACACATTCTGTTAATCGAACATTATTGGCTAAGGTTTTTTTATCTTTCTTAAATGAAATTACCTCGTTGGTCGGAGTATATCCATTTTTAAAAACCAATCCTTTAACAACTAAATGTTTTCCCGCAATTCTTAAATATGATTGCCCTTCTAAAGATACTTTTCCCTTTTCTTCAACAGTAAGCGTTATAGGGTTCTCTTCTGAACCTTCCGCATGAAAAAGTATCTCAGTATCTTTCCAAACACCATTAGCTAAAGCAATTGTTGTTCCTGGTTTTGCAGATTTAATTGCCGTTTTGAGTTCCTCTTTGTTTTGGACTAAAGTAACATCATCTTTTGGAGTGGTACATGCAACTACAATTGATAAGATGAAAAGGTGAACAATATATTTTTTAAGATTCATTTTTAGATTTTAGTTTTAGTGGGTTACTTCAAGATTATAATACTTAACGTACGAATAAGCATTTGGATCTAGAGTAGTAAGATAATTACCTGCCTTGAAATAATTTTCAAATGGCCATTTTTCAAGACTTACATCTTCATAAACATAAGGTTCATTGGTATTCAATTGAACTTCAATTTTGGCATCAGAAGCGGTTATACGAAAATCAAAAGATTCATAACCCACATAACCTAAATTAACTTTAATATCTGACCAAATTGAACTGCTTGTAGAAAGCAAATCATCTCCTTCAGTTGATTCGTTTACTAAAGATTTTTTATGAGACCAAACGTAACCATCTTTCCAATAAATTTTAATTAAAGGTGGACCATTATTAGATGAAAATCCATGTGTCTGCATATCTTGAACAGAAATAATTCCGTGAATTTGCATTACAATTACGTAGTGATAATCATTATTAGTATCATTATCCACTGAAACTTCAGTGACTTTTAGTTTTCCTTTTAGTTCTCCACCATCTTTAAGTGTCCAGTTGATTTTTGAATTATCTGGTACAATTAGTTCTCTTAATTCAGTTCTTGGATAATTGCTATTCGCAGTCGTAGCTCCTCCTTGATAGGTATAAAACACTAAAGATGTGTCGTCAGTATCATCATACATAAATGGTTTTACCGAATTTAAACTTTGATAGCCAAAATCCATTAAATCTTTAGGCTTATATTCATCGGGCTTTCCATCATTATTCTCATCTACTGGTAAGGTAACTTTCCAGTTCGAGAAATTGATATCCGCAAAACTAGGTGCTGGATCTTCTACAGGATTATCTGAAGAACCATCCGTAGAATTATCCTGAGTTACTTCATCACTTCCACAAGAGATAAAAACGAATATAATCGCAAATAAAACAATAGATAAAGTAGTATCTTTTCGGTAAAAACGATTCATAAGTTCAAAATTGGTTTACCAGTTTGGTTTACCAAATATATAAAAATATTATAAATAAAATCAGAATTCTTTAAATTGAAGTTTTACTGTTCAGTAAAAACACAATCAATTCGCCTCAATTCAACTTTTTGGAATATTCTTTGTAAAGTTTAAAATGTATCTGCGTCTAAATCCACAAATCAAGATAATTATGAAAAAATTAATCCCAATTATTGCCCTTTTTATAACTGTAACTGTTTCGGCTCAAACGAGTGTATTTAATGGTTTATTAAGTAAGCATATTGATGCTAAAGGAAATGTAAACTATAAAGCTCTGAAAAAAGATGAAGCTACATTAGATACTTATATCGCTTATTTAGAAAAAACATCTCCAAGTTCATCTTGGTCAAAAAATAAGCAAATGGCATTCTGGATTAATGCATATAACGCCTATACTATTAAATTGATCTTAAATAACTATCCTGTTAAAAGTATCATGAAAATTAAAAAGAAAGGGAAAAGCGCATGGAAAATTCCTTTCGCCGTTGTAGGTGGAAAAACATACACTTTAGACCATATAGAGCATAATATTTTACGTAAGAAATTATTCGACCCAAGAATTCACGTAGGTGTAAACTGTGCTTCAGGTTCTTGTCCGAAGTTACACAACAAAGCATTTACTGCTAGTAATGTAGACGGCGAACTTGAAAAATTAATGAAGCAGTTTATTAATGATCCTAAGCGTAATAAATTAAAGAAAAAGAGTACAATTCATATTTCTGAAATCTTTAATTGGTTTAAGGGAGATTTCACCAAAAAAGGTTCTGTTGTTGACTACATTAACAAATATGCAAACGAACCTGTAGATGCTGATGCTAAAATTCATCATTTACCATATGACTGGAATCTGAACGGAAAATAGTATTTTTATTCTCATTTTACTGAAACAAGTTCAGTATAAAACATAAAAGAAAGTACATGTCTAAAACATATTATGATCCTGCCGACCTAAGAAAGTTTGGTAAAATAACAGAATGGAGTGAAGAACTTGGAAACAAGTTCTTCGACTATTATGGGAAAGTTTTTGAAGAAGGAGCACTTACCGCTCGTGAAAAAAGTTTAATAGCACTAGCTGTAGCACATACAGAACAATGTCCATATTGTATTGATGCGTATACAAAAGATGGTTTACAACGTGGAATCACAAAAGAAGAAATGATGGAAGCTATTCATGTTGGAGCAGCAATTAAAAGTGGTGCTACCTTAGTTCACGGTGTTCAAATGATGAACAAAGTGAACAAATTAGAAATGTAATAGATCAATGAAGAAATCGCTTTTAGCAAGAAATAACGATTTAGCAAACACACAACGCCAATTAGAAATTCTATCAAATGGAATTTTTAAGGATGGTGAATTACCAACGTTTGCTGAAAAAATTAAGGAAACAAATCAATTTCCTTTACAGCCTAAGAAATTAGAAATTCTACAAATAAACCTAGGTTACATGTGTAATCAAGTTTGTGCTCACTGTCATGTAGACGCTGGTCCTGATAGAAAAGAAATCATGACTCAAGAAACCATGAATCAGTGTTTAGAGGTAATTAAAAAAACTGGTGCACACACTTTAGATTTAACTGGTGGAGCTCCAGAAATGAATCCTAACTTCCGATGGTTTGTAGAAGAGGCTTCAAAAGCTGGAATTAAAGATTTTATCGTACGATCGAATCTGACTATTATTCGTGCGAATAAAAAATATTACGATCTACCTGAGTTCTTTAAAAAACACAATGTTCATGTTGTTTCATCTATGCCGCACTGGACACGTGGAAAAACAGATAAGCAACGTGGTGATGGTGTTTTCGATAAATCCATCAAAGCATTACAAATGTTAAATGATGTTGGTTACGGAAACGAAGGTTCAGGATTACAGTTAGATCTTGTTTATAATCCATCAGGAGCATTTTTACCAGGTGATCAAGCTGCCTTAGAAAGTGATTTCAAAAAAGCCTTATTAGAAGATTTTGATATTGTTTTTAATAGTTTATTCGCAATTACTAACTTACCTATTAGTAGATTTTTAGATTACTTAATTGCTTCTGAAAACTATGAAGATTATATGTATGCTTTAGTAGAAGCTTATAATCCTATGGCCGTTCAAAATGTAATGTGTACCAATACACTTTCTGTGAGTTGGGATGGTTGGTTATACGATTGTGATTTTAACCAAATGCTGAATCTGAAAGTTGCTAGTAAAGTGAAGCACATTTCAGAATACAACGAAGAATTGTTAAGCAAACGTAATATCATTATTAATCAACATTGTTACGGTTGTACTGCTGGAGCAGGAAGTAGTTGTCAAGGAACGGTAGCTTAAGTACATGAAACAATTAGTCTTTATCATATCAATATTTTTAATTCAAACTACCCAAGCACAGGGAAGTTTAAAGAAGTTATTGAAAAAATTCAACCAGGAATCAGTTCCTTACATTCATGTTCAAAATTTAAATGATAAAGATGAAAATACTGTCTTATTAGATGCTCGTGAACCAAGAGAGTTTGAAGTAAGCCATCTAAATAAAGCTATTTGTGTTGGTTATGATCATTTCGATTTACAAAAAACACTACAACAATTACCAGCAGATAAAAACGCCAAAATTGTAGTATATTGTTCTCTAGGTATTCGTTCAGAAGATGTTGCAGAACAACTTAAAAAAGAGGGATACACAAACGTGTTCAACTTATATGGCGGTATTTTTGAATGGAAAAATAATGGGAATAGGGTTCTAAATAAAAACAATAAACCCACAGAAGAAGTCCATGCTTTCAATAAAGAATGGGGAGTATGGTTAACGAAAGGAATTAAGATATATGAGTAAAAATTTGTTGATGATTTTTACCAGAAATCCTGAATTGGGAAAGGTAAAAACTCGACTTGCAAAATCTCTAGGTGACGAAAAAGCACTAGAGATCTATAAATTCTTATTAAACAGAACTAACGAAGTAACACAGCAAACATCATATGATAAGGCTGTGTTTTATTCTGTTAAGGTGAGAAATAATGATATATGGGATGCTACCATATTTCAAAAATTACAACAAGAAGGTGATGATTTAGGAGAACGAATGCAAAATGCATTCACCACTGCTTTTGCAATGGGATATGAAAAAGTCACCATAATTGGGAGTGATTTATACGATTTAGAATCACATCACATTGATGAAGCTTTTAATCAATTGAACTCTAATGATGTTGTTATAGGTCCAGCAGAAGATGGTGGATATTATCTGTTAGCCTCAAAACAAGTGTATCCTGATATTTTTAAAAATAAAGATTGGGGAACCTCATCTGTTCGAGAAGCCACTTTAAACGACTTAAAAAAACAAAATGTATTTTTATTGCCAATACTTAACGATGTTGATGTTATTGAAGACATTCAAAATCATCCAGCATTCACACAATTTTTAAATTCATGAAACAGCAACAACTACAAGAAACTATAAAATATCTAACCGATAAAAACATTGATACTCCAGAAGTAGGAATTGTATTGGGAACAGGTTTAGGTAAGTTAGTTGACGATATAGAAATCACTCAAGAAATTCAATACAGTGAAATTCCAAACTTTCCAGAAGCAACAGTTGAGTTCCATTCAGGAAAATTAATTTTTGGAAAATTATCAGGGAAAAATGTAGTTGTAATGTCTGGTCGTTTTCATTTGTATGAAGGTTATACTCCTTGGGAAGTTACTTATGGAATTAGAACAATGCACGGATTAGGAATTAAAACTCTTTTAATTTCAAATGCTGCCGGCGCAATAAATCTTTCTTACAAAAAAGGAGATTTAATGTTAATTGAAGACCATATCAATTTACAAGGTAGTTCTCCATTAGCTTTTAAACAGGCAAAAGAATTCGGGAACATTTTTGCGGACATGTTAGAACCTTATTCAAAAAAATTAAACGACCACCTGAAAGTTATCGCAAAACAGAACGACATAGTTCTACATGAAGGGATTTATGCAAGTGTATTAGGTCCGCAATTAGAAACGCGTGCTGAATACAGAATGCTTCAAATACTAGAAACAGATGCTGTTGGAATGAGTACTGTTCCTGAAGTAATTGTAGCTAAACAATTAGATATTCCTTGTTGTGCGATTTCAGTTTTAACTGATGAATGCGACCCTAAAAATTTACAACCTGTAGATATTGCAGATATTATTGCAGTTGCGGGTAAAGCAGAACCTAAACTGGTTACAATTTTTAAAGAATTGATTAATAAATTATAATGCTTAACAAACAAATAGCCGTTTTAACAATAAGAGTTCTTCTTGGATTAATTTTCTTTTTCCAAGGATATGGTAAAGTGTTTAAGTTTGGATTGGATACCGTTTATAAAAACTTTTTCCAAGCAAGTTATTCCGAATTATTACCTGATTTTATTCTATTGATTTCTGCTTATTTCACCTCTCTAGCAGAATTGATCGCTGGCTTTTTGTTAATCATTGGATTCAAAAGAGATTATGCCTTGTATGCCTTAGCACTTGTTCTTGTAATAGTGACTTTTGGCCATGGATTGAAAGATCCTATTTGGGATTTATCTCATGTAATGTATAGAACAATACTTTTGGTAAGTTTACTATTACTACCAAAGGAACTTGATAAATTTTCTGTAGACTTTTTAATTAAAAAAGACAAGTAAGAATGAGTTATTTAGAAACAACAAAAGATGTATATAAAGAAGCAGCATTAACTCCAGATGTTGGATTATGCTGTACTACGAATCCTATTTGGGAACTTCCAGGATTAAAAATCCCTAAAATTATGCAAGAAATGAACTACGGTTGTGGTTCTACTGTGCATGCAAGAGATTTAACCAACAATCCGAAAATGCTATATGTTGGTGTTGGTGGTGGAATGGAATTACTACAATTTGCCTATTTCAATAGAAATAAAGGTGGTGTAATTGGTTTAGATGTAGTTGATGAAATGTTAGAAGCTTCACGTAAAAACTTTATTGAAGCTGAGGAACAAAACGATTGGTTCAAAAGTGAATTTGTTGACTTACGTAAAGGTGATGCAATGAATTTACCTGTTGAAGATAATTCAATTGATGTTGCTGCGCAAAACTGCTTGTTTAATATTTTTAAAGCAGATGATTTAAAGAAAGCTATTGCTGAAATGTATCGTGTTTTAAAACCTCACGGACGTTTAGTTATGAGTGATCCAACTTGTGAACAACCAATGAATGAAACATTACGTAATGATGAGCGTTTACGTGCATTATGTTTAAGTGGAAGTTTGCCAATTGCAGAATACGTTAAAATGTTAACGGATGCTGGTTTCGGAACTATAGAAATTAGAGCAAGAAAACCATATAGAATTTTAGATCCTGTAAATTATCCAACTGAAGAACTGATTTACATTGAATCTATTGAAGTTGCTGCTATTAAAGATCCAATGCCAGAAGACGGACCTTGTATTTTTACTGGTAAAGCAGCTATTTACTTCGGAGAAGAAGAGTATTTTGATGATGGTAAAGGCCATACATTACTAAAAAATCAACCTTTAGCAATTTGCGATAAAACTGCAGGTGCTATAGCAGATTTAGGAAGAAAAGATATTTTCATTTCAGAATCTACTTTCCATTATGATGGTGGCGGATGTTGCTAAAATGAAAATAGTCGACTACAATATAAATGGACTTCGACGAAAAAGTTATCACATATAAAAACAGAATAGTTTTTATAAAGCTATCCATGCCTTTTTTCAATAGAACACTAAAAAGTTATATTGAAGATGAGGCATGTTTTATGTTTGTTAATAAAGGAGAAGTAGGAGTTAGAACACCTAATGATTACCTGACTTTAAATAAGGATATCGGAATGATTGCTAAGTGCTTAAATTATTTTTTTGAACCTAGTAAAAATAAAGAGCTCTGTAAAGACGGAATTGAATCTGTTGGTGTTTTTTTATATCCTTCTTTAATAAAGGATTTATTCGATTTAGACCTTGAAAGTTCCAATTATAGAAATGATTATAATGTGAAACAGGTTCAGGTTGATTTAATGCTCAATAACTTCAGACAAAGTATTGATATTTTATTGGAAAACCCTGAATTAGTTGATGATTCTATGATAAAAACTAAACTGAAGGAATTTGTTCAGTTATTGATAAAATCGCAAAACGCACCTTCTCAATTAGACTTTTTAGCATCATTATTTAAACCTAATGAAATTGAGTTTAAAAAGGTAATTCAGAAAAACTTATATGCTAATCTTTCGAATAAAGAACTGGCATTACTTACACATTTAAGTGAATCTTCATTTAAAAGAAAATTTAAAGAAGTCTTTAACGAAAGTCCTAAAAAATACATCACACAAAAAAAGATTGAACGAGCTGCAGAGTTACTCAAATCGAATACAGATCGAATCTCAGAAATTGCCTATGATGTAGGTTTTGATTCCGTAGCAACTTTTAATCGAAATTTCACTGCTCACTTTCAAAAATCTCCTTCAGATTATCGTTTGACCTAAAATGAGAAGTTTCTGACCTAATCTACGTCCTCTAAACTTCTAATCATTATGACCTTTGTATCAAACAAAATATAAGGTTATGATGTATCAAAAAGCACTTAAAATTTATCTATTTATTGTAGGATTACTAATGACATTAATTGGTGGTTTAACAACTTTTAATCCTATCAATGTAAAATCGAATGAAGGAATTGAAATCGCTGGAAATGCTAGCGCTTTAAACGATGTTCGTTCGTTTGGGATGTTACTATTAGCATCTGCACTATTATTCTTCTTGGGAAGCTTTAAAAATTCTGTTAGAAAAACAGCTTCTACAGCTGCTTTCTTATTGTTTCTATCCGTTGGAGCTGGTAGATTATTGAGTATTTTTTTAGACGGGATGCCTTCTGATGGTATGGTAAAGGCTACTGTTTTAGAATTTATTCTAGGAGCAATTGGACTAATTCTTTTCAACATCAATTCTAAAAAACAATATTTTTAAACTAGCGAAAAAATGAATAAATCAATTTTAATAACAGGTGCAAATGCTGGTATTGGTAAGGAAACTGCCAGACAATTAGCTCTAATTAAAGAAACTGAAGTGGTTTATTTAGCCTGTAGAAATTTGGCTAAAGCTGAGATCGCAAAAAAGGAATTAATTCACGAAACCAAAAGAGATATTTTTGAAATTGTGATTATGGATGTATCCAATACAGAATCTGTAAAAAAAGCTGTTTCTTCATTAAAAAATCCAATTGATGCTTTAATTATGAACGCAGGAGGAACAGGAGGTAAAACACCAGAAAAACTAACTAAAGATGGTGTTACAGAATTAACTGCAAGTAATTTATTAGGTCATGTAGTGCTTCTTGATGAATTAATAGCACAAAACAAATTAAATAATGTTGCTTTATTCGCAAGCTCGGAAGCCGCGAGAGGTGTTCAAAAAGTTGGAATGAAACGCCCTGATTTAAAAGAAAATTCTATCGAAGAATTTGTTTCGATTTTTGATGGAAGTAAATTCAAAGGAAACTTTGATGCTTATCAAATTTATGGTTGGATTAAATATGGTGGTACACTTTGGATGGGTAATATGGCTAGAAAATATCCAAACATCAAATTTGTAACCATGAGTCCAGGTGGAACAAGAGGTACTAACGGAATGAACGATTTACCATTTTTAAAAAGAATATTCCTAAAGCATATTGGAATGAAGTTAATTATGCCATTGATGAAAATGTCTCACTCGGTAGAAAAAGGAGCTAACCGTTTTGTCGAAGGTATCAACAACCCAAAATATAAAAGTGGTGTATTTTATGGAAGTAAAGAAAATGTATTAACCGGACCAGTAATAGATCAAAGTAACATTTGGAAAGACCTAAATAATGAAACTTTTCAAAATAATGCAGACATAGCAATTCATGCGTTTATTTAAAACTACTGATAATGATTTACTTAAAAATTAAAAACACCTCGACTTGAGGTGTTTTTTTATTTTTTATACTTTGTATCGTAATTTCATAGGATTTACCTCGACTTAATGTGTCGAAACTAATTAATGCATAACAAGAATATTCATACTGCAATTTTACTTTTTGCCAATTCTCCTGAAGAAGAATTGAAACAAAAGAATATATCCGGTTCTAAGAACCTGTATGAATATTTCAATGAAGAAACACTCTTAAAAGCTAAACAAACAGGTTTAGATGTTGTGCTTTCCTCAGATGCAAATCAGGTTGGAAAAAACTTTGGTGAACGTTTTAGTAATGCCATAGCATCAGTTTTTAAACAAGGTTATGATGCTGTAATTACTATTGGAAACGATACTCCTGATTTAAAAACTCAACATTTACTTTCTGCCGAAGCGAATCTTCAGAATCAAATTCTCACTTTGGGACCTTCCCTGGATGGAGGATCTTATTTGATTACACTTTCAAAAAGTACTTTCAATACAGAAGAATTTCAAAAGTTACCTTGGCAAAGTAATCACCTTTTTACTGCTTTAGAACAGTATTTAATCTCAAAAAAGCACACGACTAAGCATATTGAAGTATTAAAGGATGTTGATGAAACAAAAGATTTATATTATTTCATCAATAGATTCAGGAATACCAGTCTAATTCTGAAACATCTTATACTTTCAATCCTTTCTTTTCCTAAAGAGTTTGTAGTAGAAATTTTCAAAACCTACAATTCAACAGATTCTTCTGACATCTTTAACAAAGGTTCTCCTTCAATTGTGATTTCATAACAAACTCAATTATTACGTCGCTGTGTTCCTATGAACAGAACTTTCATGAATGATATTTCATCTAAGTTCTTACCATAGAATTATCGTGACTGAAACTCAAACCAATTCATTTACTGAAACACATTATTACAAACATGAAAATTTCAATTTTTATAGTTTTATTATTTACGATACAATTCACTTTTGCACAAGAAACTACAGGTGTTCTAGAAGGAAAAATTACGGACAACACGAAAACTTCTGTTCCTTATGCAGCCGTTATTCTTACTGATTTAGATACCAACTCAAAATACACCACAACCTCTCAAGAATCTGGTCATTATTTGATAGCCAATATTCCTCCTGGAAATCAATATCGATTAGAAATTCAATTTATCGGTTTTCACACATATCAGAAATCTAATATTGAAATCAACTTAGGAAAAACAACAACTTTAGATATCGTATTAACTGAAGAAAGTACTGCTCTTGATGAAGTAGTCATAAATTCTTCTGTAACTAAAAAAACTAGAAATATTTCTACGGAACAATTGCTTAAAACTCCATCAATTAGCAGAAGTGTGCAAGATTTAACGCGTAATTTATCGGATGCAAATTTAAATTCATTCGGTGGTGCAAGTAATCGTTTTAACAACTTTAATGTGGATGGAATTGCAAGTAATGATGTAGTTGGTTTTCAAGAACCTGCAAGTGGAGCTTCAGGATCATCTGCTAATGGAACACCTGGAAGTCTTTCTAGGAGTCAGCCTATAAGTTTTGGAGCCATTAAAGAACTTTCTGTAAAAACATCTCCGTTTGATGTTAGTATCGGAAACTTTACTGGAGCAAATATTAATGTAGTAACCAAAAACGGTACTAATAAAACTCAAGGTGAAATTTACGGATATGGAAACAATCAACTTTTAATTGGAAAATTCGCAGAAGGAAATGAACAAAATGTTGATAGCTTTTATGATGTGCAATTTGGAGCTGGTTTAGGTGGCACGATTCAAAAAGATAAACTATTCTATTATGTAAATGTAGAGCAAGCAATAAGTAAAACTCCAGTATTAGGAGCTCCTGGAACCAATGCATCTAACATTGATCAGGCTACAGTAATTGCCATTGCAGATAAGTTAAGAAACGATTATAATTATGATCCAGGTGCTTTTGAGAATGCTGATATTCAAACTGCTTCAACGAAAATATTCGCGAGATTAGATTATAATTTATCTGAAAATCACAAACTAACTTTAAGAAACAATTTTGTAAAAAGTTTCGCAGACAATTTAGAATGGAATCAGGCAGTATTTAATTTTGGGAATCAGGGATATCGCCATAACAGCATTTTAAATAGTACAACTTTCGAGCTAAATTCTAGTTTATCAGAAAACACTTCTAATATCTTAACTTTAGGTTATAACAAAGTAAAAGAAGATCGCTCTTACGATGGTCGTGTTTTTCCACATTTAGAAATCAATGATTCTTCAAATAGAATTTTCGCAGGAACATATAGAGAAGCATCTATTTATAACACCAACTTGAATACTTTTCAATTAACGGATAAGCTCACATATTATAAAAACAATCATACCATTACGGGTGGATTATTATTGCAATATAATGATATTGATTATGGTTTTTTAACTGCTTGGAATGGACGTTGGGCTTACAATTCTGTTGACGATTTTTTAAATGATATGCCTTCAAGAATTCGTGGAGTTTATCATGTTTCCAATAATACTTTCGACTTTGTAAATAGCCAGCCATCAGCTACAATAGATGTACTTACCACTGCTTTTTACATTCAGGATAAAATTAAAATCAACGATAAATTTACTTTAAATGCGGGTGTTCGTTTAGACAATCAATTGTTATTAGACGATTTACCTTTAAGTCCTTTAGTTACCAATACTCCAGAATTTAGTCAGTTTACTAATAAAATTGATGTGAATCCACATATCAATCCAAGAGTAAGTTTCACCTACACGTTAGATGAAGATAAAAAGTATACACTTAGTGGAGGAAGCGGATTATTTACGGGAAGAATTCCATATTTATGGTTTGCGTATGCTGAATACATTTCTGGAACTGATTATTTTAATGTTGATATCCGACCAAATGGGAATGTTGTTAAATTAGAAGAAAATCTAGGTGTCTTAGCCAATCAACAACCAGGATTAACCGAAATCAACTTAATTGACAACGATTTTGAATTGCCAAGAGAGTGGAAAACTCGATTAAGTTTTGAAGCCAAGCTTCCTCAAAACTTTCGTTTTTCTGTAGAAGCAACCTATACAGATGTCTTGAAAGGAATCTTTTTTCAATCGATAAATAGACGTCAAGAATTTGGAAATTATTCAGGAGCAGACAATCGTTTATTTTACAATGGAACTCGAGTAAACGATGATTTTACCAATGTGTTTTTATTAAACAATACCAATAGAGGATATCGTTACAATATCAATTTCGGACTTTCAAAAGAAACAGAAAATTATGCTGGTTTCTTAGGATACACGAATGGGAAAAGTAAAGATGTTTCCAGTACAGTTCGTAATTCGTCTGCAGCAAACTTCGAATGGAATCAAGCTATAAATTCACATGATCCAGATGTGTCTTTTTCTAACTTTGATCTTCGTCATAAAATTGTTTCTTCTCATAGTTATAATTTTGATTTTAAGAATAACTATCAACTACAAGTTTCTGCATTATACACAGGAACATCAGGAAGTCCATATTCTGTGGTTTATCAAGGAGATGTAAATAGAGATGGATCTTCAAGAAATGATTTAGTATATATTCCTGCAAACCAAAGTGAAATTCAATTAGCAGATATTACAGATACCAACGGAAATGTTTTGGTTTCTGCTCAAGAACAATGGACCCGATTAGACAACTTCATTAATAATAATGACTATTTGAGAGAAAATAGAGGAAGTTATGCCGAAAGAAATGGAGGAAGAACTCCTTGGAATCATCAATTAGATGCAAAATTCGTATTGAATATTCCATTTAAAAACAACGATAATTTACAAGTAAGCTTTGATGTGTTTAATGTATTGAACCTGTTAAATAAAAACTGGGGACGTTTAGTTTTTGTACCTAATGTTGTAAATTCAAACTTTAACTTATTAGAATTTCAAGGAGTGCAAAACAATCAACCTATATATCAATTCACACTAGATGAAAATGCAAAACCTTGGGTTCTTGACGTGATTAATTCAAGATGGAAAGCACAATTAGGATTGAAGTATTCGTTTTAAAAAAGTATAATTCTACATATATATATAAACCAGCAAAAAATGCTGGTTTTTTATGTCTTAAAATCTAATTTTTAAAAATATGTATTGTTGTTCTTAAATTTTCCACCAATCATCCAAAAAAGAAATCGCATCGAACTATGAATAGGCTGGACAGCATCCCAATGTTCTATAATTTCTCCGTTTTCTACTTTCCAAACATCCATAATATTTAATCCTTTTTTCGGATTTCCTCGATGTTTCTTATTGTTAGTCGCATGTGAATGAACTGTTATAAAAGAACCATCTGCATAAATATGCTTTACATCATATACATAATCTTGATACTTTTTAGCGAAACCAGAAATAACCTCTAATACTCCTTCTAATCCATCAACCATACTTTGGTTATGCTGCTTGTATTTGTGAGTGCCAAATGTTTTTCTGATATAATCAAAATCATGATTATTCATAATATTTTGGATAAAATCAACTACTAATTTCGCGTTATTAGTTTCTTCTTCTGTCCAAGTATCTCTCTTTAATTCTTGAAAATTGATTTTTAATGTATCCATACGATTAGTCTAAAATATTTAATTAACTTGCATTATGCAAGCAAATATATGAGCTTACTTGCAAAAAACAAGTGAATATGAAAAAAAATATAACCCGATCAGATTGTCCTATCAGTTATGCCTTAGAATTATTTGGTGATAAGTGGAGTTTATTAGTCATTAGAGATTTGGTATTCGATCAAAAAAAATTCTACAAGGAATTCCTTAAATCAAAGGAAAAAATAGCTACCAATATTTTATCCGATAGGTTGAAGAAATTAGAGGCTGCAGGTATTATTAAATCTAAAGTGTATGAGAAAATAAAGACTCAAAAAGAGTATTCATTAACTCCAAAAGGAAAAGACTTAATTCCCGTTCTTATTGAAATAATTTTATGGTCTGCTAAATATGATGAAAACTTAGCGGTTTCGAAAGACTTCATTCAAAAAGCAACAACCGATCGAAGAGAAGTTATCCAAACAATTTTAGCCATGACGAACAAATAATGTTAATTAATTAAAGTACAACAACCTATAAATGAATAATAAACTATCTTAGTAATCTTATTTTAGATAAACTCGACCCAATATGAAAAAAGGCAAACTAATTTTTGCTTCAATTTTAATTCTCATAATAATTGCTGTAGTTGTTTATATTTCCAATATCAACAACTTTAAAAGAGAAGGAACTTTACAAATTTCAAAAAACACCGCTCCAATACAAATTCATAGAGATGAAAATGGTGTTCCGTATGTTGTTGCAAAGAATAAAGCAGATGTAATTAGAGGACAAGGGTTTGTATCTGCTCAAGATCGTCTTTTCCAAATAGAATTTTATAGAGCACTAATTAAAGGAAAATTAGCAGAAATAATCGGACCTTCAATGGTACAATCCGATATTAAAATGCGAGTTTTTAATTTACCTCAACTTGCAAAAAATAGCTTTGCTAACTTAAATAAGGAATCTGTAGATTTTTTGACTTGGTACTGCGAAGGTTTTAATGAATACCTTTCAACTAGCTCAAATGAATTTCCTGTAGAATTAAGTCTACTTGGTATCCAACCATCAGAAATTCAACCTCTAGATATTATGAATATTATCCTATTTATAGGTTTTACTCATGGTAGAGATATGGAGGATGAAATTCTAACATTAAATCTTGCTGCAAAATCTACTTTAGATAAAAACACATTTCCACTAAACATAAACCCTGATAGAACAAAAACATTACTTATTGATTTCAATAAGATTAATGCTGCTCTTTCAGAAAAACTAAATGTTGAGCCTACGAAAATGACTCCAACATTATTACCACTTCCTGAATTTGGTTCGAACAACTGGGCAGTTTCTGGTAAAAAATCAGCTTCAGGTAAAGTTATTGTTTGTAATGATCCTCATGTTGATTCTAGATTACTTCCTGGAATTTTCCATCCTATTGGTTTGTCATGTCCAGAATTTAAAAGTGCTGGAATTGCAATTCCAGGTATTCCTGGTATTCTTGGTGGTCGTAACGAGTTTGTTTCTTTTGGAATTACTAATGGTTATGGTGATAGTCAAGATTTATTTATAGAAAAAATCGAAGGCGATTTCTATTTTGCAGGAGAGGAAAAACTTCCAATTGCGAAAAGAAAAGAAACTATAAAAGTTAAAGATGGCGAAGATGTTGTAATTGAAGTTCGATCAACAGTTCGTGGTCCAATAATTTCCGATTTTGACGTTTTTGGAATTATGACTCAAGATATTGTTAGTTTACAATGGTCACTTGCCTATTCAAAAAGTAAGTCTATTGGTTTTGAACGTTTTTTAGAATCTAAAAATGTATCTGAATTCAGGGAAGCATTATTCGGAGTAGATAATATGTTTTTCAACTTTGTTTTTGGAGATGTAGAAGGGAATATTGCACATCAAGCCACAGGTCTTATTCCTAAAAGGGTAAACAGTCAAGGAATGATTAAAGAAAGTAAAACTTTTGATGAATTTATTCCTAAAGATAGTATGCCGCATATGATAAATCCTGAGAAAAATTGGGTAGCAACAGCAAATCATGATACACGTCCTGATGATTATCCTTTTTATTACTCAGAGCATTTCTCACCGAATTATCGTTACTTAAGAATCAAAGAGGTTTTAGGTGAAAACCGCAAGTTTAGTAAGGATGAATTATGGCAACTAATTCTTGATTGTAAAAGCATGCAAGCGGAAAGATTAGCACCTATTTTTGTAGCTGCTCTGAACAAAAATGACGAAACAAAAGAATTAGGAGAAATCTTAAATAACTGGAATTATGTTGATGATGTAAATGCGCAAGGTGGAGCTGTTTATAATGTATTGTATGAATATTTGGCAACTCTAATTTTAAACGATGAATTACCCGATGAATTAGAAGATACATTCTGGAGTAGCGGATATTACTGGATGCAAAAATTAGATGATTTCATTGTTACGAATCACAAAGTTATAGATAACATCACTACTCCTGAAGTTGAAACATTAGATGACTTAATTGTTCAAGCTGGAATTATGACTTCAAAGTATCTTACTAAAGAAATTGGTTCTAATTCCAAAGAATGGACTTGGGGTAAAATTCATAAAATATATTTCGCCAGCCCAATTCGTCAAGATGGTTTTGGTAAATCTTTACTTGGTTTTGAAGAATTCCCTAAAAGTGGTTCTAATCAAACCATAAATAGAGGAATGTATAAAAAAACAAAAGACCTCAACTTTGATACCGGTTGGTTTAGTTCGTTCAGAATGGTTGCAGATTTAAGCGATTCTGAAAAGTTTATGGGAGCTCTTGCGGGAGGAAATTCAGCTAGAATATTCCATCCATATTATAAATCTCAAGTGGAAATCTGGAAGAATAATGCGTGGATTCCATATTGGATTTCTCAAGAAAAAGTACTTGAAAACTCAAAATATAAATTGATTTTAGATTAATTTCTAGTCGATACTAGTTTATAACAGTGCAATGAATCGTGAAATTATAGACATAAACGATTGTACAATTCTATTAGAGGAAGCAACTACTAATAGTACAAATCTCGTAGATACCTGTTATTTCGACGAGCCTGTTATAGCTATTGCCTTTTACGGTTCTGGTGATGTTGGATTGAAAGTCAAATATGATGGAAAGACCAAAGAATTTCAACAAACTAAAGGAATGATTCTGTCTTTTTATGCAGATGAAAAAGTTGCTTTTGAACATCATGTTTCCAACGAAAAACCATTACAATGTTTGGTAATTGCTACTACCGTTAGAAATCTAGATAAACTTCCGAATGGTGAAGGAGAATTTCTAGAACAATTTTTATCACAATTAGTACATCCAAAAGATCACTATGTTGAAGGTCCCGTTTTTAAAATGACTCCAGAGATGTTTGTTTTGGTAGAACAGTTCTTCAACAATTCTTATGAAGGCGGAATTAAAATGATGTTTTATAAGAGTCATATGAGTGCACTGTTATCTCATTATTTTGGGCAACTTGCAAGTCAAAAATCTACGATAATTGAAACCTCTCAATTAGAAAAAATAAATCTCGCTCAGGAAATATTACTTGCAGATTTAGAAAATCCACCTTCATTAACAGAACTCGCTCAGAAAATAGGAACGAATACCAATAAACTTAAGAAAGAATTTAAAGCACAATTTGGAGTTCCTGTTTTTAAATATCTTCAAAATGAGCGATTAAAAAAAGCGTATAATCTTATTAAGAAAGAACAAAAAACTATTCAAGAAGCTGCTTGGGCAGTTGGTTATGATAGTTTAGGATCTTTCTCAAATGCCTTTGAAAAAAAGTTTGGTTACAGGCCAAGTCAAGTATAAAATTCTTTTCGAATAAATCATTGTTCTTTTCGAATAAGTGACTGTTTTACAGTCACTATAGTTTTGTATCATAATTAAAAAGTAAAATTATGATTCACAATAAAACAAGAGCAATTCTTTCCGCTATTCTAGTTTGGATATTAGGCGTTACCGCTTTTCTCCTATCCTATTCGTTTTCTGTTTTGAGCAATCCAGATTTACAAGCTAACATTACTTTGGTTCTCGCAATTATTCCATCAGTCTGTTTAGGAACTTTCGTCTACTATAAAAAAGGAAGTATTACTCCATCAAACTTGGCCTTCATTTTTATGGGAACAGCCGCTCTCTTAGATATGATCATCACTGTTCCTATGTTTATTATTCCGGCGGGTGGAAGTTATGCTGAATTCTTTAGTAACCCTATGTTTTACATCATCATGGTAGAATTCTACTTCATCACAACGTACTCTGGCAACTATTTCATTAAAAAACAACAAGCATGAAAACGATCATCTTTTTTGTTACTGTTGTATTAACTGCTATGTCTGCAGGAATCTTTTTCGCATGGTCAGTTTCAGTTATTCCAGGAACTAAAAAACTTACAGATATTACCTACTTGGAAACCATGCAAAGTATCAATAAGGAAATACTAAATCCTGTATTCTTTGCTGTATTTTTTGGAAGCCTGGTTTTCTTAGTAATAAACACCATAACTCAGTTTAATCATAAACCTGCATTTTGGTTAGTATTATCTGCGATGCTTATATACACCGTTGGAACTTTCGGATTTACAGCTTTTGGAAATGTTCCTTTAAACAATGAATTAGACGCTCTCAATCTTAAAGCATTAAACCTTTCTGAACTGAAAAGTTTTAGAACCTATTATGAAAGATATTGGAATGGCTTTCATAACGTCAGAACGATTGCCGGCTTCATATCATTTCTATTATTACTTATCTCAATTTTTATAAAAAAATAAAACACAAACAATTATGAATACAAATATTTTAGTTATCGGAGGAACTGGTAAAACTGGTCGCCGAGTAGTAGAACAATTAAAAAACAAAGGAATTGAACCTAGAATCGGATCTAGAAATGCAACACCTGGCTTCGATTGGAATGATAAAAGTACTTGGGTAAAATCATTAGAAGGAATTGAAAGAATGTACGTTACCTATTATCCAGACTTAGCTATTCCTGGAGCCAAAGAAGCCATTCAAAGTTTAACCACTTTAGCCAAAGAATTAGGTGTAAAAAAAGTAGTTCTTTTATCAGGAAAAGGAGAAGTAGAAGCTGAAGCTTGTGAGCAAATTGTTGCGAATTCAGGCTTAGAGCACACAATAGTTAGAGCTTCATGGTTCAATCAAAACTGGAGTGAAAGTTTTTTCTTAGATCCAATCCTTTCAGGAAATGTTGCCTTACCGATGTCTGATGTTTTAATTCCTTATGTAGACGCCGATGATATTGCAGAAGTAGCAACAGAAGTTCTATTAAATGATAATTTCAATGGAGAAATCATTGAAGTTACAGGCCCGGAATTAATTACATTTAAAGACATTGTTACAACAATTGGTAAGGTAAGTAAAAGAGAACTTAATTTCTTCCCAATCACTTTAGAACAATATGTTGACGGAATGAGACAAATGCAACTTCCTGAAGATGTTATTTGGTTAATTGAATATTTATTTAGTCATGTTTTAACCAATCCAAATAACCAATTGATTTCTCATGATATTGAAAGGATTTTAGGAAGAAAAGCTACATCTTTTACTAAATATGCCGAAGAAACTGTAAAAACAGGAGTTTGGAATCCATAAAAACGAACATTCAATTTTACAACGTCTTGAGTTTATACTTAAGGCGTTTGTTTGAATAATAATACTATAATAAAAAGCTATTGCCTTCCTTTGAATTCTCTGTAATCAAAGCAGTATCTTAGTGGTATGGAAAAATATCTTGAAATTATTTCTAATTCATATAGTGGTTATTGGAATTATATCAAGCAATCTGTTCTTTTTGAACTGAATTGGGAGAATTATTTTTACGGATTAATTCTAATTTCTATTATAGTTTGCATACTAGAAGTAGCCTTTCCTTGGCGGAAAAATCAACCTTTCTTTAGAAAAGACTTTTGGTTGGACACCTTTTATATGTTTTTCAACTTTTTCATTTTAAATCTTATTGTTTTAATTGCTTTATCAAATACAACTGCACAAGCTTTTAATGATGTATTAGGTTTTGTAGGTTTATCTATTTCTAGCTTTCAATTATTTGACATTAACTCTTTTCCATACTGGCTTCGTATTTTTACCTTCTTTATTATTATTGATTTTGTGCAATGGTGTACACATCGATTGTTGCACAAATACGAGTTTTTATGGAACTTCCATAAAGTGCATCATTCGGTAAAACAAATGGGATTTGCTGCGCATCTTCGTTATCATTGGATGGAACCTGTTGTATACAAATCATTAAAATATATTCCTTTGGCAATTATGGGAGGTTTTACAGCTCAAGATGTTGCAATTGTTCACTTCTTTAATATTACTATCGGACATTTAAATCATGCCAATATCAATTGGGATTATGGATTTTTGAAATACATTTTAAACAATCCCAAAATGCATATTTGGCATCATGCGAAAGAACTTCCAGAAGATAGGAAAGACGGAGTTAACTTCGGAATTACCTTAAGTTTATGGGATTACATTTTTAAAACAGACTATATTCCTCATTCAGGTAGAGATATTGAAATTGGTTTTGAAGGTGATGACAAGTTTCCTCAAGACTTTTTAAATCAAGAATTATATCCTTTAAATAAAAAATAATTTGGCTATTTGTATCTTTAGCGGATAAACAAATAAACCAAATGAGATATATAAAATTTTTATTCCTATTTCTTTTTGTTCAAGTTACCGCACAACAAGGTGGAATGTGGATTCCTTCTTTGTTAGAAGGAATGAATGAACAAGAAATGAAATCTTTAGGAAGTAAGCTTTCAGCAAAAGATATTTACGATGTAAATAACTCTAGTTTAAAAGATGCAATTGGTCACTTTAACGGAGGTTGTACAAGTGAAATAATTTCTTCTAAAGGATTAATTTTAACAAATCACCACTGTGGGTTTGGACAAATTCAATCACATTCTTCACTGGAAAATGATTATTTAAAAAATGGATTCTGGGCAATGAATTTAGATGAAGAATTGCCAAATAACAACCTATATGTGGAATTTATTGTTAGAATTGAAGATGTAACCACTAAAGCTTTAGCTGGAGTTACAGATTCAATGACAGAACGTGAAAAACAATCTGCGATTGACAAGAATATAAATGGAATAAAAGAATCGACTAAAAAAGAAGATTGGCAATTAGTAAAGGTTAGTCCGTTTTATAAAGGAAACCAATATTTCTTATTTGTTACCGAACGATTTGAAGATATTCGTTTAGTAGGAGCGCCACCAAGCAGTATTGGTAAGTTTGGTAGCGATACTGATAACTGGGTTTTCCCTCGTCATACTGGTGATTTTTCTTTATTCAGAATTTATGCAGATAAAAACAATCGTCCTGCAAAGTATAGTAAAGATAATGTACCTTATAAGCCTAAACACTTTTTACCTGTTTCTTTAGACGGCGTAGAGGAAGGTGATTTTACGTTAGTTTTTGGTTTCCCTGGAAGAACAAATGAATATTTACCAGCAACAGCTATTAAACACATTACGCAAGAATTTAACCCAAGTAATATTGCAATTAGAGAAGCTGCTTTAAAGGAAATTGATGCGCAAATGAAAGCTAGTGATGCAGTAAGAATTAAATACGCTTCCAAACAAGCTAGAATTGCTAATGCATGGAAAAAATGGATTGGTGAAAATTTAGGAATTCAAAAAAGTAATGCCATTCAACAACGTGTAGAATTTGAAGAAATCTTTAAAAAAGCACTTAAAGAAAAGGGTCTTGAAGGAAAATATGGTAACATTTTACCTGAATTTGAAAAGTTATACAAAGATTTTTCAAGCATTAATATTAAGCGAAGAAACTTTATCGAAGTATTTTTAATTACAAATGAATTAATGCAAATGACTTTTAGATCATTTGAACTAGAAATGGCTGCTAAAAACAAACCTGAATTATTTGATAAAGTGAAGAATTCACTAATTGGAAGATTAAAAGGAATTCATAAAAACTATGATGTAAATGTAGATAAAGGTGTATTTAAAAATGTAATGCCTTTGTATAATAAAAATGCAGATGCTTCTATTTATGATACTACTAGCTTTACAGATTTAGATAAAGCATTGCAGTTATTAGAAGGATCAGCTGATGAAGTTGTTAAGAAACTAAATGAAGATGCAGCATATGCTTACGCAAAACCTATGATTCAGGAATTTTACGCACAAATTAATCGTGAGTTTCAACAAAAAAATCAGCCTATTGTTGCTTTACAAAAACAATATATGAAAGCTTTAATGGAAGCCTTACCAAAAGCGCGTTATTTCCCAGATGCTAACAGTACTTTACGTGTTACTTATGGTCAAGTTCGTGGATATTCGCCAAGAGATGCTGTGTATTATAATCCAGTAAGTTATTTAGATGGAGTTATTGAAAAATATGTTCCTGGTGATTATGAATTCGATGTTCCTCAAAAACTAAGAGACTTATACAAAGCTAAAGATTACGGACAATACGCTGATAAAAATGGGAAGGTTCCTGTTTGTTTCTTAGGAACAAATCATACCACTGGAGGAAACTCTGGAAGTCCAGCTATTGATGCTAATGGAAACTTAGTTGGATTAAATTTCGATCGCGTGTGGGAAGGTACCATGAGTGATATGAACTACGATCCTGAGATTTGTAGAAACATTATGGTAGATGCTCGTTATATTTTATTCATTATTGATAAATACGCAGGAGCAAAACATTTAATTGATGAAATGAAATTAGTTCATCCGAAGAAGTAGATTGGTAATCTAGCAATTTTGTAATCGTCATTGCGAAAAAATGGAATAAAATGAAGTTTTTGTGGTAATCTTGAAAGATTACTTCAGCCTTTTTGGCTTCGTAATGACGTTTATGTAATTATCAAAAATATTGTCCGATACCAAAAACTAAACCTCTGGTATTATTTTTTAAACTAAATCCGTAATCAATTCTAAAAATTGCATTGTAGATTTTTTTGTTAATAAAACGCAGTCCTACTCCAGAAAATAACTGAATATTTCTGTCTTCCCAAAAATCATTTATTTCTCCACCTGGTTGACGCCAAGTTCCTGCATCTATAAATGCATTTGCCTGTAAAGCAAACCACTTTTTATCATACAAGGTATGTCTGTATTCAGTATTATAAACAATACTTGCTGTTCCCCTATCTACAATAATTCCTACACCTCTTAAATTAATATTATTATCCAAAGCAAAAGGAGCAAATGGCGATTCATTATTTGATGCGAAACCAATTCTTAATCTGTTTGCCCAGTTTCCTTTTTTTCCAATTCTATCATAATAAAAGAAGTCGTTCCAAGCAATCATAAACTGATCTTGGAAATCGTTTTGGGAGGTAACATATTGCAAATACAAGATGCTTTTAAAACCATCTAAGTAATGGTAATAATAATCTAAATCTTCATAGTTATATAAGAGTTTGTATAAGATTTTATCTACTTTCAAATTCTGAGGAACACTAGGACTAGTAGCTCCTCTTAGATATTCATATCTCTCCTGAAAATAGTTAACTCCAAAGGTTAGATGATGATTAAAATCGATTTGATACAATCCTAAAATCTCTGTGGAAATATTGTTATATAAGTAATTTGCAGATTGATTATTGAAAAATAAAGGTTCTTCACTTTTCCAATTTTGATGCGTAAATGCTAAACCTAATTTTCTAGTGAATAAGTTTGGAGCTCGAACATTAAAGGAATATGTGTTGTAGCCGTTATTCTGATAGAATCCTCCAACGGCAATATTTCTACCCAAAAAATTGTACTCGTAAACCCCTATTTTATATGCAAACTGATTGTTTGTTGTTGTCCAAAAAGCTAACTCAGGAATAATCGTAAAGTTCTCCTGTATATATACAAATACATTATACAAATTATCATGTGAATGAAAAACTTGATAATAAGCATGTGCAACTCCTGGTAATCGTTTTAAAACGGTAATATCTTTTTCTAAGGTAATTGAATCTAAGACACTTCCTGACTTTGTTTCAAGAAGCTTTTTCACAAAAGAAGGTCTGGTTTTTTTAACACCTTTTACTTTGATATCGTATACAATCTTATCCTGAGCATTCGTACTTAAAAAGGCAAGTAAACAAAAAGTAAATAATAGTTTTTTTAGCATTGGGTCTTATCTATCTTTCTTCAATAATCTAAAACTTTTTCTCACTATATAAATTCACCCAATTATCTTCACTTACCCCTAAAACAGTCATTGTGTAATTTATTGATGGATTTAAATCTTCTGGAGTTTGTTCATTGATAGTTAAAACAACATTGGATGTATCGTAATAACGAAAACAACGTTCCGTAGTATATGTTCCAGAAATAAAATTATCATTTTCATCTACTATGGCCTGAAAATAAATAACATCTTCCATGGTGTTACTTTCATTCCAAGAAAATTTTGGTGATATTGGTGTAGTGTTTTCTACAGTTAGATTATTGATATATTGTGTTTGGGTTGATTTATGTTTTAATCGAATTGGATTCGATTTATGTATTTTTCCATTCGTTAAAAAGGTAACAATTCCCCAAGCTTCGTGATTTTCATCTCTCACGAATCTGGATAATTTATTACCAAGAACATTATTTGACGGTAACTTTTTTAAATTGTAATTAGAAAAATTATTTGGATCAACATTTACATCGTTAGTCTCATAATATTGAAATTCCGTACTTCCAGAAATTGGGTAATAGTACACATAAACCAAATCGGTTTTTTGTTCATCATTTCCCGCACAAGCAATCACTTCATCTTGAATTCTATTAGAATGAAACTGTAGATAATCATTCAAATTCTCAGACAATAAAATTCTTTCTCTATCATCAGAACAAGAATAAAATAAAGCGATACATATGAGTAGTAAGAATTTATTGCGCATATAATTTTTGAATTAATTTTTCTACAGGTTTATTCTGAGGCGTAAACCTATTATTATTCGTTCCACCTACCTTTTCATGATCGTGAAACCATTTCCATAAAAAACCGCCAGCAAACCAATCTTCTTTCCAAAACTGATTATAAATTGCTTGGGTAGCATTACTCTGAGCTTGTAAATCCACTTCTCCTTTAATTCTATCTGATTTCCAAGGTTCTTTTCCTGTATAATGAACACTTCTATAACCAAACTCAGTAAACAAAATTGGTTTATTAAGCTTCTTTTGCAGATTACCAATTACTATTTTATGTGTATTCCAACCTGTTTCAAACTCTTCAACAGTTGGAGTTTTTTGATCACTTAACGGAAAGTAAGCATCTACTCCAATAAAATCTAACTCAGCCCAGAAAGGAACTCTTCTAAACTCATCCCAATTGGCTGCGTAGGTTAACTTCCCTGAATAAACCTTTTTAATTTCTTGTATCAGTTTTGCCCAATATAAAGGTCTGTTTATTACAAACTTTTCTAACTCAGTACCAATACAAAAGATTTCGGCTTTTATTTCTTCGGCCAATTTCGCATAATCTAAAATGAACTTCGAATATGTTTCTTCTAACTGTTTCCATTGTTCTTCTGATTTCATTTCAATGTATCCTGTAAATTCACCTCTTGAAACCCAAATTTGAGGTTTCAACATAATCTTAATTTGTTCTTTTTTAAAAGCTGATGCATACTGATGAATTCCTTCTTTCTTTTCACCAAACCATTGCCACTTAGAATTGTACCGAACATTTGGAGATGATAAATCTTTTATAAAACCGAAAGGCATCAGTGAAACATAATTCGCTGATGCCTTTTTAACAGGTTGTACATGTTTATCTTTAATAGCTTCCGAAGAGGCTACAAAACTTAATCCGTTTATTTTTTTCTTCTGACTGTTGCAAGAAAGGAAAAATGTAAAACCTATAACCAAGAAAAATAATCTTACTTTCATACGTTAAAAATAACGATTACAATCATTTTTCTTCATTAAACTAGTCTTAAAATAAGGCTCTTAATCCGATACTGTATGTTTCTCCTAAACCTTGAAAGTTATATCCTCGAACAATATTACTATATAATACTTCAATATTTAAAACATCAGTAAGTTGGTATTTTCCTCCTAATCCTAACGCTGTATTATCTTGTTCGAAATCTCCAAAACGTTGTGAGTGTTGCGCAAAAACTAACACTGTAGCATCTCGAGTTGGGAAGTAACTCATGAATGCTCCAGGAACTACTAAAAATGTGTTATTTGCAAAACTTTTATCATCTCCAAAACCATACTCTGTATTTAATTCTGTAAATAATTGCCATTTTCCACTAGCAAAAGTGTAATCATAGAAGAATCTATTTTGGAAAGACCAAGCTGTTTGATCTAAAAATCCATCTGCATTCGCCTCGTCTCCACTTTCTAATAATGGAATATGAATAGAACTTTGAATCGAGAAATTTCCAATGTTTTCAAATGGTTGAATTTTAACAGAAGGAGCGATTGAAGAAATCCCTTTTCTATCAGAAGTTGTATCTTCTAAACTAAAAACTGAAAGCGCTTGTCTTCCTCCAAATGTATTCGAACGGAACTCAATAATTCCCCCAACATTAATTCTGTTATTATCAGAAATACCGGTAAATACTTCTAACGTTGATGTAAAGAAATTCTGTCTATTTATATCTCTAGAATCACTGCTATTTGCTCCTGTTTGTTTTGTTTCAGTATACAAACCATTAAACCATTTTATGTCCCACTGACCTTTGTTCAATAATTTAGATGGTGTAAAAACTTGTAAGTTGTTTTTCTCTTCTTTTTCTTCTTCCTGAGAAAATGAAGCAACGCTAAATAACATTGCTGTTATTAAAATTGAAATTCTTTTCATTGTTATTAGTATTTTATAAAAAGTCTTGACCTAAGTCGTAGTGAAATGTGACGCATTACACATTATTTTTCTTAATTCTCCTTATTTAAAATTATTCTAAATTTAAAACAATCGTAAATTCTTATCTTTTGTATCGACATAAGCAAAAGCAATTCTCAAAAACATGGAACATATCGTTATTATTGGTAACGGAGTTTCTGGAGTAACGGCTGCGCGCCATATCCGTAAACTGTCCGACAAAAAAATTACCATTATCTCTTCTGAAACTCCTCACTTCTTTTCAAGAACGGCACTCATGTATATTTACATGGGACACATGAAATTTGAAAACACCAAACCTTATGAAGATTGGTTTTGGAGTAAAAACAGAATAGAGTTAAAACAAGCACGAGTTGCTAGTATTGATGCTAATAACAAAAATCTGATTCTTGAAAACAACGAATCTTTTGCTTATGATAAATTAATTATAGCTACGGGGTCTAAACCAAATAAGTTTGGTTGGCCAGGTCAAGATTTAAATGGTGTTATGGGCATGTACCATAAACAGGATTTAGATAGCTTAGAAAAGTATGCACCAAATAATAAAGTTTGTAAACGTGCTGTAATAGTTGGCGGTGGTTTAATTGGAATTGAACTAGCCGAAATGCTACACAGCAGAAATATTCCTGTTACTTTTTTAGTAAGAGAAAAGAGTTTCTGGAACGGAGTTTTACCGGACGAAGAATCAGAAATGATTAATAAAGAAATTGTAGACAATCATATTGATTTAAGATTAGGAGTAAATCTAAAAGAGATTAAATCCGATGAAAAAGGACAAGTTAAATCTATTGTAATTGCTGAAACAGGAGAAGAAATTGAATGTAATGTTGTTGGCTTAACTGCTGGAGTTTCTCCTAACATAGAATTTGTAAAAAGTTCTGAAATTGAAACAAACCGTGGTGTATTAGTAAATCGTTCTTTGGAAACAAATATTAAAGATGTTTACGCTATTGGTGACTGCGCAGAACAAAGAGAAGCTATAGGACAAAGAAGACCAATTGAAGCTGTTTGGTATACAGGAAGAATGATGGGCGAAACTGTTGCACAAACCATTTGTGGAAATCCTACCGAATACAAACCAGGACATTGGTTTAACTCTGCGAAATTTATTGATATTGAATACCAAACTTATGGTTGGGTTTGGGCGAAACCAAGAGAAAATGAAGCACGTTTTTTCTGGCAACATAAAGATGGTAAAATGGCCATTCACTTAAACTTTGATAAAGATTCTAAAGAATTTATTGGGATAAACACCTTTGGAATTAGAATGCGTCATGAGTTTTTCGACAAAGTATTAACCGAAAAGAAATCTGTAAATCATGTACTTGAACATTTAGCTGATGCAAATTTTGATCCTGAGTTTTATAAACAGTATGAACAAGAAATAGTTTCAAAATTCAATAGGGAAAATGGGACTAATATTCAGGTAAAAAAGAAAAGTTGGAAACGCATATTTAGCAAAGCATAAAAAAATTAGAATACAATGAAAGTAATTAAAAATATAGGACTTGTAATTAGCTTAATAGGATTTACGATTTTTACTTTGAGTATTTTCACAGGTAAAAATAAAGTATCTGAAGATGTCTTTAATACATGGGCTTCGCAACAAGTAAAAAGTGAGTATTTTATTGAAAATGCTAAGAAAGATATTGTTGATAAAGAGTTAAGCACCTCTGAATTAACAAGTATCCTTTTAGAAAATGCAAAGAAATCGAATGAATATCATAAAAGTCAGGATGAAATAGCTTGGGAAAAAATTATTTGGGTAAAGTGGAATAAAACATACAAAGACTTTGTGTATCCTCTTGCTCGGGCTTCCGCAACTGGCTGGGTTAGTAATAATTCTGGTTTATTCTTTTGGTTAACATTTGGTTTTGCAATTATTGGAGGTTTAATTTTCTTTGGTGCAGATTATAAATTATTAGGACCAGCAGGAATTAAGAACAATGGAATTTTTCAGCATTCGGCAACAAACAGAGGAATTCTTGGAATGGTAGCATTTGTGTTTTTCGTAGGATTTTATATGTTGTTGTATTTCTTCCCTAACTACTTAATCAATCCAATTTTATCTGTAAATGGCGTTAGTAAAAGCTTAAGTGGAAATGAATCAAGTCAGTGGTTTTTATATGGATTTATGTATTGTGCGGTGATGACAGTTTTTGCTGTACGTATGTTCATAAAATACCGTCATAACAACTATCAAATTGTTAGAACAGCTGTTGTTCTATTCTTTCAAATTGCATTTGCCTTTTTAATTCCTGAAATATTAGTTGCTTTTAACAAACCTTGGTTTGATTTTAAAAATGCTTGGCCATTAAACTATTCTTTCTTTTTTGATTACAACTTGGACAACTTACTCCAAAGTGGAAACTTAGGTTTATTTATGTTGGTTTGGGGAATAATTTTAACATTGGTAATTGTTCCTGTAATGGTTTACTTCTATGGAAAAAGATGGTACTGTTCTTGGGTTTGTGGATGTGGTGGATTAGCCGAAACTTTAGGAGATCCTTATCGTCAATTATCAAGTAAATCGTTATTCTCTTGGAAAGTTGAACGTTGGTTAATTCATGGAGTTTTAGTGTTTGCTACATTAATGACTGCCTTGACTTTATATACCTATTTTGCAGAAATTGAAAGTTGGAAAGAAGTTGCTTTTGGGTTATCTGCTTATGATATTCAAAGTTCATACGGATTCTTAATCGGATCTATTTTTTCTGGAGTTATTGGAACAGGTTTTTATCCAATTTTAGGTAACCGTGTTTGGTGTCGTTTTGGTTGTCCATTAGCTGCGTATATGGGATTAGTTCAACGTTTCAAATCAAGATTCAGAATTACAACTAATGGTGGACAATGCATTTCTTGTGGAAATTGTTCTACCTATTGTGAACAAGGAATTGATGTTCGATCTTATGCTCAAAAAGGAGAAAACATTGTTCGTTCAAGTTGTGTTGGATGTGGTGTTTGTTCTGCTGTTTGTCCAAGAGGAGTTTTAAAACTTGAAAATGGTCCAGAAAAAGGTAGAATTAATCCTACTCAAGTTTTATTAGGAAATGATGTTGATTTATTAGAATTAATGAATGAAAAATAGACCAAAAATCACTTTAACTCTCTTATTTCTAGCCTACTCTTGTTTTGCTCAAAAAGTTTATCAAAAAAACTATTTTGATAATGGTAAAATAAAGTCTGAAGGATGGATAGAAAATGACAAAAAAGAAAAATATTGGGTTTTCTATTACAAAAATGGAAATATTAAAGAGAAAGGTCATTATAAAAACGGTCTAAGAAATAAATATTGGTACTTTTACAACCGAGATACGTCTAAAGATAAGGAAGGACACTTCGTTAACGGTCTGAAAAACAAATGGTGGCTGTTTTATGATAACGACGGAAATGTTAATCATAAATGCCAGCTAAAGAACAATAGAAAGGATGGCTATTGTTTAATATATCGGAACCGAAAACTGGTAAAAGCTTCTAAATTTGAAAACGGAAAAAAAATAAAAGAGTGGAAAGATTTTTCCTCCTTTAAAAGAGAGAATAATCTGAACGATTTAAAATAGTACATGGAACCCAGAATTAAAGTTATTATTCCGGCATATAATGAGGAAGACTCAATTGCCAAAGTGATTAATGATATTCCAAAGAATGTAAGTGAAGTTGTTGTTGTTAGTAATAACTCTACAGACAACACAGAGTTAAATGCGAAAAATGCCGGTGCCACTGTACTTCAAGAAAGCAGAAGAGGTTATGGTTATGCATGTTTAAAAGGAATGGAACACATTGCTAAACAAGAAACAAAACCAGACATTATTGTTTTCTTAGATGGTGATTATTCTGATTACCCTGAACAACTTACCGAAATTGTAGCTCCAATTATTAATAATGATATAGATTTTGTGATTGGTTCTAGAGTTAAAAGACTTCGTGAAAATGGTTCTATGACTCCACAACAAGTTTTTGGAAATTGGTTAGCAACGTTTTTAATGAAAGTATTTTTTGGAGCAAAGTTCACCGATTTAGGTCCTTTTAGAGCTATAAAGTATGATAAGTTATTGGCGCTAGAAATGGAAGATAAAACCTACGGTTGGACTGTAGAGATGCAATTGAAAGCGATTAAAAGAAAATTTACTTATACAGAAATACCTGTAAAATATAGAAATAGAATTGGCGTTTCTAAAGTTTCAGGAACCGTAAAAGGAACTATATTAGCGGGCGTAAAAATATTAAGTTGGATCTTTAAATACAGTTTTAAATAATGATTCTCGAATACATTATTATTAGTCTTTACAGCATTTCATTATTGCTGGTTTTCATGTATGCTTTAGCGCAATTAAATTTGCTTTTTAACTATTTATCTTCTAGAAAAAAAACAGACGATTCTGAGACCTTTGATTTAAGCAAGGAAGACGAAGTTCCGTATGTAACTATTCAATTACCTGTTTTTAATGAATTGTATGTGATGGAGAGACTTCTAGATAATATTGCTCTCTTAAAATATCCAAGAGAAAAGTTAGAAATTCAAGTTTTGGATGATTCTACAGATGAATCTGTAGAAACTACGGCAGCACATGTAAAGAGATTACAGGAAACTGGATTAGACATTCAACACATTCGACGAGAAAACAGAGTTGGATTTAAAGCCGGAGCTTTAAAAGAAGGTTTAAAAATCGCTAAGGGAGAATTCATCGCAATTTTTGATGCCGACTTTTTACCAAAACCATGTTGGTTAGAAAAAACAGTAATTTATTTTAAAAATCCAGAAATTGGTGTTGTTCAAACTAGATGGGGCCATATCAACCGAGATTATTCGACTTTAACCAAAGTACAAGCATTTGCTTTAGATGCACACTTTTCTTTAGAGCAAGTTGGACGAAACAGCAAAGGGCATTTCATCAACTTTAATGGTACTGCTGGTATTTGGCGTAAGGAATGTATCATTGATGCTGGTAACTGGGAGGGAGATACTTTAACGGAAGATTTAGATTTAAGTTATCGTGCTCAATTGAAAAAATGGAAATTTAAATATTTAGAAGATGTTGTTACTCCTGCTGAATTACCTGTGGTGATAAGTGCAGCTAGATCTCAACAATTCAGATGGAATAAAGGTGGCGCAGAGAATTTTCAAAAAATGCTTGCCAAAATTATTACAAGTAAAAATGTAAACTTCAAAACTAAAATTCACAGTGTTTTACATCTTTTAAACAGTTCAATGTTTACTTGTGTCTTTTTAATGGGAGTTTTAAGTATTCCGATGTTGTATATTAAAAATGAATATGCGCATTTAAGAATCTACTTCATCGTTATGAGTTTCTTCGTAACAAGTACGGCGATATTCTTCATTTGCTACTGGTTCATGTTTAAGCGAACCTTTGGTGGTGGAATTAAGAGTTTTATAAAATATATTGGAGCCTTTTTTACATTTTTCTCGATTGCAATGGGATTCTCATTACATAATACAATTGCCGTTTTAGAGGGACACTTTGGTAAAAAAAGTGAGTTTGTTCGTACACCAAAATTCAATATTAAAACGTTAAAAGATAGTTGGAAAAACAATAAATACATTAAAAAGAGACCTTCTTTAAATGTGATTATTGAAGGAATACTGGCTTTATATTTCGCTTTCGGATTATATAGTGCTTTTATAGTTGGTGATCAAGGTGGAGATTTTGGATTATTTCCTTTCCATTTAATGTTATTTATTGGTTTCAGTTATGTATTCTTTAAATCAATATTTTCTAAAGCATAATGTTTAACAAGAAAGTTTCTTTCATAGCAATATCAGTAATATCTTGTATTTTATATTACTTATTTGCATATCATCTTGAAAGAACTGCTTTTGGTAAACTCATCTTACTTTGGACAGTTCTATTTGCTGGATATACGTATTTCATTAATTCAAACTTTTCTTTTAAAAACTTAGCTGCTATTGCTATTTTATTCAGATTAGTTTTTCTGATAGCAATGCCTAATTTATCACAAGATTTTTATCGATTTATTTGGGACGGAAGAATGATATTAGAAGGTTTAAATCCGTATATCTATCTTCCACAAACTTTTATTGAAGAAGAGTTTTTCATTATTGAGCAATCAGAAGAGCTTTATGCGGGAATGGGTCCAATGAATGGAAGTCACTACACCAACTATCCTCCATTAAATCAATTATGCTTTTTACTTGCTGCATTATTTTCTAGTAAATCAATTTTATGTTCTGTTATTGTAATGCGTCTTCAAATTATTTTAGCAGATATTGGAATTATATATTTTGGATCGAAATTACTGCGCAAACTCAATATAAATCCTAATAACATATTTTTATATGCATTAAATCCATTTATTATAATAGAACTAACAGGAAACCTACATTACGAACCAGTGATGCTATTTTTCTTGATTGTTGCACTCTATCTCTTTCATAAAAGAAAATGGATGTTGTCTGGGTTTTTGTTTGCTTTTTCTATCAGCATTAAATTAATTCCATTATTATTTTTACCAATATTTTTGAAACGCTTTCTTGTAAGAGGGAAAAAAGTAAAATGGAAAGAAAATGGGATTAAACTCCTTCTTTTTTATAGTATTATAATTAGTACAACAGGAATATTATTTCTTCCTTTCGTTTCAGAATTTTTAATTGACAGCTATAGTAATTCTGTAGGACTTTGGTTTCGATCATTCGAATTCAATGCAAGTTTCTATTATATTTTTAGAGAAATAGGATATCTCTTCCGTGGATATAATGAAATAGCAGTAATTGGTAAAATTGCGCCTATTTTAACAATTATCTTTCTCTTATCAGTAAGTTTATTCAGAAGAAACAAAACAACGGCAGAAATCATAACTTCTATGTTATTTGCATTGTCGTTCTATTATTTTACTACAACTACAATGCATCCATGGTATTTGGCAACGCTAGTGGTATTATCAATATTTACAAAATATAGATTCCCAATAATTTGGTCTTTCGTTATTATACTGAGTTACCAAGCATATGCAAACACGCCATGGAAAGAAAACTTATGGTTTGTAGCTTTAGAGTATTTTATCGTTTACGGGTACTTAATTTATGAGCTAAAAAAACCCACTCAAAGATTGAGTGGGAAAAATTGCTATGAAAAAGAAAAAGAAAGTGGTTTATAACCACGTAACAAATATATATCATATTTCTTTTGACGCAAAAAAAATTAACATTAAATTCTTATTTTTCTAACATTAATCCATTTTCCGTAAGTGTATAGTTTTCAGACGTTTCTGGACAAATTGCTCTTCCATTTTCATCAAAGTTCAAACGATGCCCATTTTTACTCACCCAACCAATCGGTTTTGATGGGTTTCCTACAACTAATGCAAAAGCCGGTACATCTTTAGTTACAACCGCTCCTGCACCAATAAGGGCATATTCTCCAATGGTAATTCCGCATATAATTGTTGCGTTTGCACCAATACTTGCGCCTTTCTTTACCAAAGTTTGTTTAAATTCTTTCTTTCTATTTACAGCGCTTCTCGGATTGATCACATTCGTAAACACCATTGAAGGCCCCAAAAAAACATCATCTTCACAAATAACTCCTGTATAAATGGACACATTATTTTGAACTTTTACATTTTTTCCAAGCACAACAGAAGGAGAAACAACCACATTCTGACCTAAATTACATCCTTCTCCAATACTACAATTGGGCATAACATGGCTAAAGTGCCAGATTTTGGTTCCCTCTCCAATAAGACAGCCATCATCTATAACAGCTGTTTCATGTGAAAAATATTCTTTTAATTTGCTCATATAACAAAATTAAAAAACTCAATCAAATGATTGAGTTTTTTCTATCTATTCTACCATAAAACTTATTGGTAATGTATATTTTACTTTGACAGCTTTATCGTTTTGTACACCTGGAGTCAACTTAGGTATTTTACCAATAATTCTTCCTGCTTCCTTTTTTAACTTTGGATGTGGAGCTCTAATTTTAACATCTGTAACATGCCCATTTTTATCAATAACAAACTGAGTCATAATTCTCTTTTTCCCACTTCTTAGCCCTAATTCGTTCGCTAATTCCGTATTAAAGTTTCTTAATACCAACTGTTTCATTTTACTTTCAAAACACTTTCTGTTCTCCATTTCAGATAACCCCTCACAACCTTTAAAAACCGGTGCTTTTTGCACGTTATTTATTGATACAGGTCCAACAGGTGTTGGTTCTTTCTTTACTACAGCCGTTACTTTAGTTGTTATTACGGGCGTATTATCTGGTACAACGATAGCTGATTCTTTTATCTCATTCTTAGGAGTTTCCTTAACAGGCTCAAAATTAATAAGAGGAACTACTTTTGGAATAACTCTAGGTTTAGGAGTTGAATTTTGTACTTCAACTACTTTCGGAATCTTTACATAATCAGATAGTGTAAACGTATTCTCCTCAGTTAAAGAAAAATCACACGCAACCACTTTTAATTTCTTCTCTGTTTGATGTTCTAATGTTACGAAAACAATAAACAAGACTAATACTAAACCTAATTGCGTAAATATGTTAGAAAATTTCTCTAACTGTTTTCTAGGATGCTTTTTTAACTTTTTCATAATGTAATAGTTTTAAATTAGAACTAGTTAAATCCAAAAAACATGCCACAAAAAAAACGACTCATTGAGTCGTTTTCTTTATATATAATTGTATAATACTATTCTACGTTGAAAGTAATTGGTAAAGTATATCCTACTCTTACTGCCTTACCTCTTTGTCTACCAGGTTTCATTTTTGGTAACTTCTTTACAATACGCTCAGCTTCCTTCTTTAATCTTGGGTGTGGAGCTCTTGCTTGAATACTTGTTATTGTACCGTCTTTGTCAATTTTAAATTGAACGAAAATTCTTTTCTTTCCTGATGGTAAACCTAACTCGTTTGCTAATTCAGCATCGAAATGTCTTTGAACGTGCTTACGCATCTTTTTATTTAAACAGTCTTTCTTTTGCTGATTTGAACCAGTACATCCAGGGAAAACAGGTACATCTTCAATAATTGAAAAAGGTACATCTTCGATTACTTCTTCTTCCTCTACTGCCTCAACGATTTCCTCAACTTCAACAGACTCAGATTCATCAGTTTCTGTAGATTCGATAACTGTTTCTTCAATTTCCTTATCATCTTCAACAACCTCAATTTTCTCAGGTGTTGGTGGTGGTGGAGTTGCAGGAGGTGGAGGTGGTGGAGGTGGTGCATTAATTACTAATGTCTCTTCATCAATGTCATTTCCTAAGTCCGCCACACCTAGATCACCAATAGATTTATCATAGGTCTTATGCTCAATTGCAACATATGTTACAAATAAAGCCAAAACTAAACCTAGCTGAATGAACAACTTACTGTAGTTTTCAAGGTTAAATTTTGGATTTTTCTTTATTTCCATCCTAATAGTTTTTATAAGGTTTGCTAATTTAAGTAATTTATTTCGACTTTTACAAGCTATTTAACAATTTGAACTGCTTTTTTTCAATGAGCAAGAAAGCAATCAACGCTAGAAAGACTCCCATTGTATTTGCCAACATGTCCATTAATTCAAAGGTTCTATAATCCGTCAGTACTGATTGTAGGACTTCCATTAAAATTCCATACAATGTAACTCCAAGAATTACAGCAAATTTCATGCCTTTTTTATGTAATGCTATTAACCATAAAAATCCTAACACAAAATATGCGATTGTATGTCCAATCTTGTCTATATCGAAATTCGAGAAACGCACATCTGGTTTCTCTACTTTCATTAGGCTCAGTATAGCAATTGCAACTGTAGTTATAATTGCCAAATAAATGATTTTACCCTGCAATAATTTCTTTATAAGCATCAGCATCTAATAAACCATCAACTTGAGCGTTATCAGAAATCTTTACCTTAATCATCCATCCTTCTCCGTAAGGATCAGAATTTACTAATTCTGGTTCGTCTTCCAATTTCTCATTAAATTCAATAATTTCTCCTGTTAATGGCATAAATAAATCAGAAACTGTTTTTACAGCTTCAACAGAACCAAATACTTCTTCTGTTTCAACTGTCTCATCTAATGTATCTACATCAACATATACGATATCACCTAATTCGCTCTGAGCAAAATCAGTAATACCGATAATAGCAACATCTCCTTCAACTTTAACCCATTCGTGGTCTTTAGTATACTTTAATTCAGCTGGAATATTCATTTGTAGTTTTATTTAATATGTTTTAAAATTTTAGTTTCCTAAGTTATATACTATGTTAAATCCTGCATTTATCGATTGACGTGGGAAATTAGTTGAAATTGCATAATCAAACGTATTATGATTATAATAGAATGAAGCTCTTAAATTACTATTCAGATTATAATCTGCTAAAAACTTCAACCCAAACAATCGCTCTCCTCCAGTAATTTGATTATTCTGTTCGTCTACCGATCTAATCAATGTTAAATTATCTCTTAACGAAATATCTGCTCTTAAATTAATATCTCCTTTTAGAGTTTCTTTCTTACCTGTTATTCTGGTAATCATTTTAACATCTTTAATTCGATATCCAAAACCAAAAATAAACTCAGTTCCTTTAATATCAGTTAACGTATTATTATTAAAATTCAACGTTAAACTTCTATCTTTTTTAATTTCACCTCTTAAAGAAAATGAATTTCTCATTTTCATATCCACTTTTATAAGTGGTGAAAATTCATCGATTAATGTTGCCGACGAAATTAATAATTCTGGTTGATAATTCCCCGAATTATTTGTTAAGCTTAAATCGTTTTTATCGTATTGTAAATTATTCGTGAAATTAGCAATTGTATACGATGATTTATAACTATGAGAAAGTGTAAAAGAAGAGAAGTTTTTCTTAAACCACTTGAACTTCATCAACCCGTTATAACGCATAGTCCAATTTGGTAAAGGAATATTCCTGAAAATACCTGTACTCGTAGAATTAGCATCAGTTCCTGAGTAAGCAGCTAAAAATGCAGGTAACATTGCTTGCTGACCATTTCTTTTAAAACCTGGATTATTAGGGTTATTTGGGTCAATATCATTTACAGTTATACCTCGTTCTGCGGCAATTCTATTTGCTATTATATCTCTATTATCTAAGAAGTTCTGATATAATGCATCTCCATCGGTAAACATAGTCCCTAACATAAAATGACTCATACTATAATTTCCAGTTTCAAATGCTCTTAAGGCTGGATTTTGTTCGTAATCATTATTATTTGTTGGATCTCCTCCTGGTTTTAATATAACATCTAATTGTTGTGTGATGTTAGAAGTCTTAATTCTATTACCTCTTAGATCTATTGTAAAGTCTTTTAATGGTTTGATAGAAATGTTATAATCTAAATTATCATTTCTCGTTCTTCCATAATTCTGATTAAAATAATCCGCGTTAGCATCACGCGTAATTAACCAACCATTAGAAATAGCTTCATTTAACATTTCAGTTTGACTACCAAAAACAAAACCTAAAGTTGGTGCAACACTTCCGTTATAGTTACTTCTTCCTAAGAAACCAACTGAAGGACGGAATCCTTGTAATAAAGTTCCGCTTTCACGAGAATAATTAATCTTAGCTCTTTTTACAGAAGTTAATACATCATAGGTTCCTTTTAAAAGTTTCTTACCAAATGAAGCATTCTTTTTTAATTTGATTGGTTGAGATTTCGCTCCTTTACTTCCAAGAGCTACACCTTTTTTCTTACCACTTACTGCTTTTCTTTGACTCTTTTTTAGGAATAATTTCTCTAAACCAATTGTTTTATAAAAACGTTTAAAATCGATAGTCGCTCCAATTGTATGCTTGTTAGCATTCTGAATCATGTTACCAACTTTATCCTCAATACTTACCTCTACTGGAGTTCCATTGACATCTTCAGTAATGGTACTTCTTGAAGAAGCTTGCCAATCAAAATCGGCAGTATATCCATAATCTGAAGTTATAAAACTTAAATATGGTAGTTTATTAATTGGAACTTTATAAGTAGCGTTTAATGTTTGATGGTATTGATTTCTTCTACCGAAAGTAAAAAACTTATCGAAAATTTCTAGCTTTTCATCTTGACCAAAACTATCATAGATGTAATTGTTAGTAGCGTTGAAATTTAACTGTAACGACTTTGATAAATCAAATGCAACTGTATAATCCCAATCAAATAAAAATCTACGTTGAATTAACTCTGGTTGCGCTGTTAATCCTTCAATTAAATTTCTAGACTGCTGTAAATTATAATTTCGATTAATCTTAGAATTTACAGTTAAGTTTTTCGGAACTGGATTAAAGTTTAAATCTTTAATGAAACGCCAGTATCTTCCTTTAAACATTTTAGACTTTTTGAAAGGTTCAATCACAAATGGAGTAAAATTGAAATTATAATTCAATCCAGCCATTAAATTTTGGTTGACGAATCTTTCAATATTATAATCTTTATGAAACTCTTCACTAAAAGAATATGAAGCAGCGATATTTTCTACATCGTAGAATTTTGGTTTTTTATCACTTTTCGGATTTCTATTCTTCTTAACATTAATGAAACTTATACTCTTTCTTCTTGTATAATCTTGAGCGTTTTCAGCGTTTCTTTGTGCTTGTGCAGACCCTTTCGATTTAGCATCTGTTAAAACAACATCTTGATATTGCGGATCGAATTTTGGATCGATAAATTCTTCACCATAACTATAACTCATAGGAACTTGCATGTTCCATTTTTTAGGCATCATTTTACCTAACTGAACATTTGTTGAAACATTATATTGTTTCTGTTCCTCTAAACTTCTTTCTTGAACACGTTGATCAACATTTCCAAATCCAACTGTTGACATACGACCAGCCAAAGACAAATCTATAACATCTGCAAAATTGGTGTCAGCATTTAACACTGCTGCCCAACCACCTTGGTTATCAAATCCAACGGCTCTTAATTCGTTAAACCAAACCTCTACACTTCTATCATTTAAAGTTGTGTTCTTCACTCCTAGCATTACGGTTCTTACCTGCGCTAAGGTTGGATTACCTTTAACTTTTATAATTAATCCATTTGAAGCAGTTCCAGAATATATATCAGCGGCAGAAACATTCGCTCCATCTCTATCTAATTTTAATGTAGATAAATCTGTCATCAAAATATCAAGATTATTTTCTTCTGGCCAGACTTCTAATGGAGAATTACTCGATGTAGATAAGATTAATGGTTTCTCAATTTCGTAATAGTTTTCATTTAAATCTGTTCCTAAACGAATAATAGCAGACATATCGTTATCAGAAACTGTTTTTCCAGGAATTTGTTCCGCATGTAAAAACATTCTTAGATTTTTATAACGACGTAAATCGATACTGATATTTTTAAAGATTGCTCTTGCTTTCCCTGGTTCTAAATCATTAACTGTTATTGTTGAAGATTGCTCATTCTGACGTTGAATTCTGTTAGTTCCTTGTAATTGCTCTCTAATAATTCCTGGAGGCAATTCATATCGATCATCATTCTGCTCAATACTTACAACTCCAACTTCAAAATTATTTAAATCATCATTATCTAAATCTTGTTCAGGAATCGTTGGGTCTAATGTTCTTGTGTAACGTCTCCAATCTCCACGAACTAACTCTAGTTCTGCAAAACGCATTACAACTGGCATGTTGAACTCAGTTAAATACATTCGCATGAAACGAATACTGTTAAAATCGGTGATGCCACCTACTGCTTGTGTGAACCCATTTCGAACAGGAATTCTAAATTGATACCAAGTAGTACTTCTCGATTCACCATTTGGTAATGTAATTGGCTCTGATTTTACATCAACAATAAAGTTATTTCCTTTTACTAAATCATTTTTCTTTAATGACAACTCATATTCAAAATATGCACTTACCGGATCCATTGTTTGATCTCGGTTTAAATCTTCCGCATCAGGATATGTTGAACCTGAAGTTGGAAAATCTTCCCCTGACTGATCTGTTGTCGGTGAATTTCCTTCTGTACCATTGAAGTTTTTATAACGAGTAAGAATAGAAGCATTTATCGCATCTAAATCTCCACCTCTAAAAAACTGGAAATTATCTCCAGATAAATCTTCCTGATTAAGTCTTGTTGCATCAATATTAATCGGCAAACTTGGATCATTGTTAATTCTGTCTATTAGATTTCTCTCTTGACTATCTGAAAGTCCATCTAAACCAATATCTTGTTGTGTTCTTTCATCAGCATCTGCGCTAAATGCATAAAGAATAGATGGGTTTCTTGGAATAGTACCCATATTTGTATCAACTTGTGGTGCTGGATTCTGAGTTGTTGGTAACCCATTTTCAAATTGTTTTTGAGAATCTCTAAGGATATCTTCCGAAATACTACCTAAGTTGATAAATAATTTCCCTTGATTTATTTGATTTTGAGGATCTACTCCTACCGGCAATCCTTCTTCTTGAGTGATAGAATATCCTTCATATGGATCCATTAACCAAAACTGAATATACTCAACATTCGCTTGTTCGAAATTATTTGTAGTTGTTAACGCACGCATAATTCCACCCCAGTTTTGATTCGGATTGGCAAATGTTCCATCTCCATTTAATTCCGTAGTTTCTGTATTGAAATTATAAGGTCCTCTTTCATTCGGAAAATAAGCCAAATCTAATGTTCTAACTAAGTTTAATTGAGTGATATCTAAATCAGTATTTGGAAATAATTCAGAAAAACTAATTTGACGAACTTCATTTCTTGATAATTCTATATCAGTAATATTTGACGGTCTATTCGTACTATTTGAATAAAACAACTGGTCAACACTATACCATGATAATTTACCTCTTCTAAAATTATACCTTGGATCATTTGTTGCTTCTGCGAAAGGTTGAGATAATGGTGTACTAGCTAAAAACCATTGTTGTGGAGCAGTTAAATTAATTGGAATTTGAGTTGCTTCGAAATCATCTAAATATGAAGTCGCTGTTCCGTTTACATCAATACCACTTGGTGAACCTGGTAATAAATACGCCATATCTGCACGAACCGAAATATTCGATGGTGCATCAGTCTCTACAAAAGGAAGCTTATTTGCCAGTTTTGTAAAGTATGGAATTTCTGAAGAGAAATCTACATTCAAACCTAACATGACATTATCAATAGGTTCCGCTCCAAAATTAACTTTAGGAGTTATAGGTCTTTCACTAACATTTAAAAATGTTCCTCCAATGATAAAGTTCTCATTTATTTTATGCTCAATATCAACTCCTAAAAATGTCTTTCTTTGTTGATTAAAAAATGTATTATTTTCTACAGATGCATTAATTGGAACACCTGATGCTTCCAATCCTGGATCTAAAATTTGAACTCTTCCTAACTGATAATCTACCACATAATCTACTCCTTCTACCAAAGTTCTTCCTCCAGCCGAAACTCGAACTGAACCTCTTGGAATATTAAACGCTCCTAGAGAAATTCCTCTACTTGCTTCCGATTTAAAATATCCTTTTAAGAAAAACTTATCCTTATTCTGAAATTCATTTTTTGCCTGAACCTTAGTTGTTAAATAAAGATCTTTGAATAAATATTTTGATTGATCAACTGCATCAGTAATTTTTGCTTCTAAATCAATTCCAAATGGTTCCGCTTCTGGAAAATAAATTAAACCCTTCGCAGAATTCACTGTTATTCCCTCAACAAAATCAAAGAAACCGTCTCCTCCATCAACCTTAAACTGACTCTGATCTAATTTATCAATATTAAATAAGTTTATTAGGGTTCTATTTTGCAAATCTATTTGTTGAGCATTTTGCAACGTGTTTTGTAAAATTCCAGTTTCATCATCACGGTAGAGTAACTCAAAGCGAAAACCTTCTTGACGCAAAGGATATGCTCCTAAAGCATACACGTTTTTCATCATTAATCTCCAAGTCGGTGCTGGAATAAATGTTGGAGGGTTATTGGTTCCAATTTCTCTCCTTGTGGTTAAAATTTCACTGCGTAATAATTTAACAGCGATGTTTGCTGGTGCATTAATTCCATCATTTGAAAATTCACCAACTTTAAAAACTGTTTCGTTATTTGAAGCACCTACAACCGTGTACTCGTATGCTACTGCTAATACTTCTCCATCATTTAACCTTCTGTTTAAAGAAATGAAACCTAACTGTGGATGTAGCGTATATTCATTTGATTGTAATTTTCTTGCATTTTGAAGATATGAATAATCATTACCTTGAATCATTTCTACTGGTAAAGAAGCATCTAAAGTTCCTACTTCACGAATTCCACCAGAGGTAACACTCAATAAATCATTTATATCGTTAACTCCATTATAAGGAATTGGTGTTCCTTGTACACTTACTGGGTTTGTAATAACATCTACATAATTTTCCTGAGGAACACCCGTAGAAAGATTAGCACTTACCATATTTCCTAAATCAGACTCCCCTAAATCTGCAAAGGCAACGATACTTCTATAATCTTGTACATTTTGATTTCTGTTGGTAATCCAAACTTCAATTCGGTTAATATTTATTGGACTACTAACTAATGGATAATTCGATAATGCTTTACTATAATTCTCTCTAAAGTATTGAGATAAAAAGAAGTGCCTGTCATTATCATAATCCGTCACTCTTAATTCAAACGGTTCAATTACAGCTCCACCTTCTGCAACCACATTTCTTGACTGAGAATTTTGCTGTGAAAAGGCTGTACGAATTGTAGTCTTTCCAAATTGAAAATCTGCACGAACTCCAAAAAGAGCTTGAGCTCCATTAATTAATGAGTTTTTAATTGGTAAGTTTACGTTACCCGCATCAATTTTCTGGATAATATCGTCTTCTGTTGGCGTATATTCAACTTTAATAATATTTTGAAAATCGAAGGTAGATTGTGTATCGTAATTTGCAGTTACTTGTAAACGCTTTCCAACTTTTGCTTGAATACTTGCACTAATTTGCTGATCAAAATCAAAAGTAAAGCTGCTTTGGTTCTCGACAGATATTTGTGGGTTTTCAGTATTCTGATAAATTCCTCCCAACTTTATACTTATTTGACCAGTTGGAATTACCTCAACTTCATTACCTCCAAAAACGTTTTCGAAGAATTTCGAATTAACGTAATATTTTGGAAGAAGATTTTTTCGTTTTTTATCATTTCCTTTTTTATTCGGATTTGCAGCATCGACTTTTTCTCTGAAATAAGATTTTAAATCGTTTTTTAATTTAAACTTATCGTATTCGCGAGGTGTCATATAAATTGGAGTTCCAATAACGTAATCTCCAATCTTTTCAACAATCACAAACTTATTAATAGCTTTATCGTATCGAACTTGAATATCTGTTGGGTTATTTAAAAAAAGATGAGCCTTCTGTGCAAAATTAAAATCATACTTTAATGGAACAATGCTATCTTTTTTTGCTGGAATAGAATCTTTCTTATTTGTATTCTGAGCAAATGAAACAACACTTACTAATATAGCAAGTGCTGTAAAAAATCTATTACGAAAATGTTTTCTCAACTTCTTTTACAAGTTTTTAAGTGCCTTTTTTATCAGCTCCTCCACAGAAGCTAATGGCGATTCTTTTAATATGTTTGTAATTACTTTGTCTGACTGTTTTCGAGTAAATCCTAAAACCTCTAATGCAGATAACGCTTCTTCTTTATTAGTATTGCTCTCAGTAACAGAAACTTCGTCAATATCAAAAGTTTTTAAGATTTTCTCTTTTAAATCGATGATAACCCTTTGTGCCGTTTTTGCTCCAATACCTTTTACAGATTGGATTAATTTAACATTCTCGGATGCAATTGCTTGTTGAACATCTTCCGCTGTCATTGAGGATAACATTGTTCTTGCGATGCTTGGACCAACTCCTGAAACAGAAATAAGTAACTTAAAAACTTCTCGTTCAACTTTATCAATGAAGCCATAAAGCGTATGAGCATCTTCTCGAATTGATAGATGCGTATATAACTTTACATTTTCATCCGTTGGAAGTGATCCGTAAGTATTTAGTGAAATATTCAGTAGGTATCCTAATCCGTTGCAATCTACCACAACGTAGGTAGGATTTTTCTCTACCAATCTTCCTATTATTTGGGTAATCATTTGTTTTTGTGTAACCGACGCCTAAAGTAGCAAAATTTTTAGGATTGTAAAACCCGTATTTTACTCCTTATTAATTGTTTAAACTTCTCTTCTCTCTCTCCTGTGCATCTACAACTGCAACTGCCGCCATATTTACCATTTCATCTACACTAGCACCTAATTGTAAAACGTGAACAGGCTTGCTCAATCCTAGTAAGATCGGACCAATTGATTCTGTTCCGTTTACTTGTTTCATTAATTTATAAGTGATGTTTGCAGACTCAAGATTTGGAAAGATTAATACATTTACCTTTTTTCCTTTCAACTTTGAGAAAGGATATTCTTTAGCTAATAATTCTTCGTTAAGTGCAAAATCAGCTTGAATTTCTCCATCTACAACTAATTCTGGATAATGTTCATGCATATATTCAACTGCTTCTGATATTTTTTCTGAACTCTCAGATTTTGTTGATCCGAAATTAGAAAAACTTAACATAGCTACGTTTGGTTTCATTCCAAACATACGAGCTAAAATACTTGTATAATGCGTGATTTTTGCTAATTCTTTAGCATTCGGATTTATGTTGATTGTCGTATCCGACAAGAACATTGGTCCTTGTTTTGTAAGTAATAAATTAGTTGCTGCTACTTTTAAAACACCACGATCTTTCTCAATTAATTCTAAGATTGGCTTTACAACTGATGGATAAGGACGAGAATATCCAGTAATTAAACCGTCAGCTTCTCCTTCATTTACCATCATTGCAGCAAAATAGTTACGTTCTCGCATCCATTTTTGTGCTTCTAATAAAGTAATTCCTTTTCGCTGTCTAGTTTTCCAGAACTTTTCAGCAAAACGATGTCTCCTTTCTTTCTCTTCTGGAGTTTTAGGATCTATAATAGTAACATCACCATCAAATCCCAACTCTTCTTTTAACTCTAAAATAATTTCTTTATTTCCTAAAAGAATTGGCACACCTATTTTCTCATCATACACCCTTTGAGCAGCTTTTAATACATCTAAATGATCTGCTTCAGCGAAAATAATTTTCTTAGGACTTGTTCTTGCTCTGTTATGAAGAATTCTTACTTCTTTACTTCCTGAACCAGATCTATCCATTAAAGAATCTCTATAACGATCCCAATCTTCAATAGGTTGTTGAGCAACTCCACTATCCATCGCTGCTTTCGCAATTGCTGGTGGAATTTCATAAATTAATCTTGGATCAAATGGTTTTGGAATAATATAATCTTTACCAAATGAAAGACTCACTTCATCATATACAATATTAACCTGTTCTGGCACTGACTTTTTAGCTAAATCCGCTAAAGCAAGTACAGCAGCCATTTTCATTTCCTCGTTAATTTTTGTTGCTCTAACATCTAAAGCTCCTCTAAAAATAAATGGGAAACCTAATACATTATTAACTTGATTTGGATTATCAGATCTTCCTGTTGCCATGATAATATCATCACGAGTAGCTACTGCTAAATCATATGAAATCTCTGGCTCAGGATTCGCCATTGCAAATACAATAGGATTTTTTGCCATTGACAACAACATCTCTGGGCTTACCACATTTCCTTTTGATAAACCAATAAATACATCTGCATTATTCATTGCTTCTTCAAGAGTATCTACATCTCTATCAGTTGCAAACTCAGCTTTTTGGGGAGTTAAGTTTTCTCTACTTTTTCGAATAACTCCTTTACTATCACACATGATAACATTCTCTCTTTTAGCTCCAAGAGCTAAATACAAACGAGTACACGAAATTGCAGCAGCTCCTGCTCCATTAACAACAATCTGAACATCTTCAATATCCTTACCGTTTATCTCTAACGCATTCTTCAATGCTGCAGCAGAAATAATAGCTGTTCCATGTTGATCATCGTGCATTACAGGAATGTCTAATTCTTCCTTTAAACGTCTTTCGATTTCAAAAGCTTCTGGAGCTTTAATATCTTCAAGGTTGATTCCTCCAAATGTCGGAGCGATTGCTTTCACAGTTTCTACAAACTTATCGATGTCTGTTGCATCAACTTCAATATCGAACACATCGATATCTGCAAAAATCTTAAACAGTAATCCTTTCCCTTCCATTACAGGTTTTGAGGCTTCAGGACCAATATCTCCTAAACCTAAAACAGCTGTTCCGTTTGAAATTACTGCTACTAAATTTCCTTTTGTTGTGTATTTATAAACATTGTCTTTATCCTTTGCTATTTCTAAACAAGGTTCAGCAACTCCTGGGGAGTAAGCTAAAGATAAATCGTGTTGAGTGGCATATTTTTTAGTCGGTACTACCGATATTTTTCCTGGTGATGGTTTCGCGTGATATAGTAAGGCTTCGCGTCTTTTACGTGATTCGCTCATAAACTTTTTAGCTTAATTGTGAATTGACAAATATAAGGTTTGTTATTTAGTATCATAATTTATTAGAAAATGATAAATATCATTTTACAATCTTCCATTCTTAACAAACTTTGTCAAACCAAAATTAAATTATACGTTATGAACATTACTACCCCCGTAAACACTGTAGACGAAGAAGTTAAATGGAACAAAAACAAAACAATCGTCAGTAAAACAGACACATTTGGAACCATACTATATGCTAATGATGTTTTTTCGGAAGCATCTGAGTATAGTACATTAGAACTCATAGGAGAACCTCATAATATTATTCGACATCCAGATATGCCGAAAGTTGCTTACAAGCTATTATGGGAAGCTTTAAAACGTGAAGAGAATTTCCATGCAATCGTTAAAAACCTAACTAAAAGTGGAAAATACTATTGGGTAATTACCGATTTCACAATCGACAGAGATGAAGATGGTCATATTTCTGGTTATACTGCAAGGAGAAAATCGGTACCTCAAAGTGTTGTCGATAAAATTGAACCTTTATATAAAACCTTACTAGACATTGAAAAAACAAAAGGTGAAAAGGTTAGTGAAATGTACTTTCATGCATATTTAAATGAAGAAATTGGAAAATCTTACGATGAGTTCGTCGTCGATTTATTTGAAGAAGAATCAAAAAAGGAAAAGAAACTTTTAGATAAAGCTAAACGAATTAAAGGATTACAATGGTTTTTCTTTAGTGACTATGAATAATGAAACTTTAAGTAAAACTCAGAGAAAACTTTGAGTTTTACTTCTCTTTTAGGAAGCTAATGTTTCTCGTTAACCCAGCGAATTTCGTTCGTTTAACAGCCGATTTTTTAAATACTTTTCGAAACGTTTCTTCCGTTAATTCTTCCCAATCTCTTTTACCCATAGTCAACATTGGATCTTTTGGATTAAATAATGGCTCGTTATGAGGTTTAGAAAAACGATTCCATGGACAAACATCTTGGCAAATATCGCAACCGAACATCCAATCTTCCATTTTCTCCTTAAATGTTAATGGAATATTATCTCTTAATTCAATTGTAGCATAAGAGATACATTTACTAGCATCAATATTATTATTTGGTAAAATTGCTTCTGTAGGACAGGCATCAATACAGCGTGTACATTTCCCGCAATGATCTGTTGTAAAAGGTTGATCATACTCTAACTCCAAGTCAATAATTAATTCAGCCAAAAAGAAAAATGAACCCTGTTTCTTTTGTATTAATAACGTATGTTTTCCATTCCAACCCAAACCAGCTTTCTCTGCCCAAGCTCTTTCCAAAACAGGAGCAGAATCAACGAAGCAACGACCATTAATTTCTCCAATCTCTTCACGAAGACATTCTAGCAATTCAAAAAGCTTGTTTTTAATGACATGATGATAATCTTCACCATAGGCATATTTAGCCAATTTATAAGAACCTACTTGTTGCTCTTCTACCGGAAAATAATTGTAAGATAGTGATATAACAGATTTTGCTCCTTCAACTAACAATCTTGGATCTAATCGTTTATCAAAATGATTTTCCATGTACTGCATTTTTCCATGGTAGTTATTCTGCAACCAATTTTCTAATCGAGGAGCTTCTTCTTCTAAAAAATCAGCCTTTGCAATACCACAGGCTAAAAAACCTAACCTGCTGGCATGCTTCTTAATAAGACTCGAATATTGCTGTGTTTTTTTCAAAAAAAGAAACTATTTATTAACCACAATATTACTGATAACTTTTAACTTTGTTGTTAACATTTTTTACTCAATAAAATACCCCAACATACGTTTTAACTCAAAAGTAACAGTATCATGAAAAAAATTGTAAAAATCGTTGTCTCAATTGTACTTCTTCTTGTAATTGCTTTGGCTGCAATTCCTTTTTTATTCCAAGATAAGTTGGTAGCCTTAGTTAAAGAAACAATTAATAACAATGTAAATGCAAAAGTAGAATTTTCAGATGCTAACTTAAGCTTACTTAAAAACTTCCCAAAAGCTTCTGTTGAATTAAAAAATGTAGTTGTAACAAATTTTGCTCCTTTTGAAGGAGATACGTTAGTCTACAGTGAAAACATTCAATTAAAACTAAAACTTACAGAAATATTCAAAAGTGCCAATAGTCAATTAAACATTCAATCTTTTTCTATAGATAACACTCTAGTGAATGTACTTGTAGATGAAAATGGGAATGCCAATTACGATATTGCAAAAAATGACGTTAACGTTGCTTCAGACACAAAAGAAGAAACAGAAAAAGCATCGACCAGTAACTTTAGTTTGTCATTAAACTCATACGAACTAACGAATGCAACGATAAAATACACGGATAAACAAGGAAAAATGAATGTAGTTCTTTCTGATTTTAATCATTCAGGAAGTGGTGATTTCTCGCAAAAAACAACAGAGTTAGATACCAAAACAACAACTAGCATAGTATTTGAAAAAGACGGAACTACATTAGTAAACAATCAACATTTAGATTTACATGCTGTATTAGCTTTAGATTTAGAAAACAGCAAATATGCTTTCCTTAAAAACGAAGCACACATCAATCAATTACCATTAATATTTGATGGTTATGTACAAATGAATAAAGATGCTAGTCAGGAAGTTCATGTTAACTTTAAAACGCCTTCTTCAGACTTTAAAAACTTTTTAGCATTAATTCCAGAAGAATATGCTAAGAATATTGCTGATGTAAAAACTTCTGGTGATTTTAGTATTCTGGGTAAAGTTGATGGAAAAGTTTCAGAAAAAACAATTCCAACAATTGACATTGCTATCAAATCAACGAATGCTTCGTTTAAGTATCCAAGTTTACCAAAAAGTGTGAACAACATTCACATAGATACTCAAATAAAAAATACTACTGGAAATGTTGATGACACTTATGTTTCTGTAAACAATTTGGCTTTTAATATTGATGAAAATAAATTCAGTGGAAATGCGAGAGTAAGTAATCTTACTAAAAACCCTTTCATCAACACCACTCTTAATGGTAAACTAGATTTAAGTCATATTAACAAAGTATATCCAATAGAATTAGAAAATGAATTGAGTGGAATTATTAACGCTAATCTTACTTCTAAATTTGATATTGATGCCGTTCAAAACAACAAGTATCAGCGAATTAAAAACAGTGGTAAACTTGAAATTACAGACTTACTATTTAGTGGAAAAGAAATGGCAAATCCTCTAAAAATCAACAATGCTAGAGTTGATTTTGCGCCAACTAAAATTTCACTTACAAGTTTCGATGCAATCACAGGAACAAGCGATTTAAAAGCTACTGGAACTATTAATAACTTACTAGGATTTATTCTTTCTGATAAAAATTTACAAGGAACTTTTAACTTAAATTCAGACTCTTTTAAGGTAAGTGATTTCATGACAGATAATAGTACTATTGGAACTGAAACTCCTAAACAAGAAGAAACTTCTGAAACTGAAAAACCAAAAGAAAACTTAAAAATTCCTGCGTTTTTAGATTGTGTTGTAAATGCAAATGCTAAGGAAGTTTACTATGATAATCTTAAGCTGGAAAATGTAAAAGGAACTTTAATCATAAAAGATCAAAAAGCAACTTTAAAAGGAGTAAATGGAGAAATGTTTGGTGGAAATATTGCCTTAAACGGAGCTGTTGATACCAAGCCAGAAAAATCTGTTTTTGATGTTGATATGGGAATAAAATCTTTCAACATTAGTGATTCATTTAAAAACATAGAATTGTTTAAGATGTTATCTCCTGTTGCTGATGTTTTACAAGGAAAACTAAACACAAACATTAATCTTTCAGGAAGTTTAAAAGACGATTTTACTCCGAACTTAGCTTCTGTTTCAGGAAAAGCTCTGGCAGAAATTTTGGCTACCAATGTTGAACCTAAAAACTCGAAAGCTTTAAGTTTATTAGATCAAAACTTAAGTTTTGTAGATTTAAAGAAACTTGATTTAAAGGATATTAAAACCAACTTATCTTTTGATAACGGGAAAGTAAACGTAAAACCATTCAAGTTAGAATATCAAGATATTGATATTGAAGTGGCTGGTAGTCATAGTTTAGACCAAGTAATGGATTACAATGCAACATTTAGTGTTCCTGCAAAATATTTAGGGCCTGAAGTAACTGGTTTATTATCGAAATTAAATAGTAAAGACCAAAACGTTTCTGTGCCTGTTACAGCAAACTTTTCAGGTAGTTTCTCTAACCCATCTGTTAAAACTGACTTAAAATCTGCAGTAAGCAACCTTACATCACAACTTGTAAAACAGCAAAAAAACAACTTAATTGATAAAGCTGTTGGCGGATTATTAGGAGGTAATAAAGACGACAAATCTTCAGCTACAGATACTGATAAGAAAGGAAATACAGTTGACAAAGTAAAAGACGCTTTGGGTGGTTTATTCGGTAAAAAGAAGAAGAAAAAAAAGGACGAATAAGCAACTTTACTCTTTAACATTTCCTAAGGAAAAAGAAGTTTCTTTTTCTTTTATGTTTGCCCAGTGAGTTTTTAAGTGTCAGATATTGAGCTTGTTTTAGGCACAATACTTGATGCTACTAAAACTTATTTTGCGGAATCCTTTTTTGTAACAAAACATGAACTTTTTCGTCTTCTGTTACAAGTTTGATTTCAATTGAAAAACGAAACTCAACCTTAACCAAAACCAAGTTGATGAAAAACATTACTACGCTACTATTCTTATTTCTTATTACAAGTGCTTTTGCACAAATTAGAGGAAAAGTCGTTGACAAAAACAACCAACCTCTACCCTTCGTAAGTGTTTATTTACAAAACACATTAAGTGGAACTACAACCAACGACAACGGAGAATATATTCTTGAAACTAAAAAAACTGGAAAACAAACTGTTGTTTTTCAATTCTTAGGATTTAAAACTCTTAAAAAACAAGTTGAAATTGAAAGTTTTCCTTTTCAACTAAACGTTCAACTGAAAGAAGAAGAAGTTCAATTAGAAGAAGTTACTGTAAACTCAAACGAAAACCCAGCAAATGGCATAATTCGTAAAGTAATTGCTAGTAAAGAAAGAAATACTAATAAATCAGGACAATATACTTCGGACTTCTATTCTCGAGGATTATTCAAAATTAAAAATGCGCCAAAGAAAATCTTAGGTCAAGAAGTTGGTGATTTAGGTGGTGGATTAGATTCTACCAGAAGTGGAATTATCTACTTATCTGAAACAGTTTCCAAAATTTGGCACCAGAAAAGACCTAAGAATTTTAAGGAAGTAATTGTTGCCTCGAAAGTAAGCGGACAAGATAATGGGATTTCATTCAACCGTGCTCAAGATGTAAATTTCAATTTATATAAAAACTTAGTTCCTGTTGCTGATGCTAATATTTTCTCTCCAATTTCAAATTATACATTCAGCTATTATAAATTTAAATTAGAAGGAACTTTTTACGATAAAAACGGAAAGTTAATCAGTAAAATTAAAATCATTCCTAGAAGAGAAAACGATCGTGTTTTTGGTGGTTTTATCTATGTAGTTGAAGATGATTGGGCTATTTACGGAGCTGATTTAACTATTACAGGTGAACAAATAAATAATCCTGCTATTGATGTTTTACACATTAAACAGAATTACAACTTTGAGCCTAATTCAGGAGTTTGGGCACTTATTTTACAAACGATAGACTTTAAAGTTGGCTTGTTCGGATTTAACTTAGATGGGCGTTTTTCAGCTTCATATTCAAATTACAACTTTAAACCAACGTTTTCAGAAAACACTTTTGGGAAAGAAATATTATCATTTGAGGAAAATGCCACTAAAAAAGATTCAGCTTACTGGAGGAACCTTAGAAGCGTTCCTTTAACCATCGAAGAAAAGAGGGATTATGTGATTAAAGACAGCATTAAAATTGTCCGTAAATCGAAAAAATATTTAGATTCTATAGATCAAAAATCAAATAAGTTCACGTTGCTTTCTCCTTTAGTTGGATATTCATACAGCAACAGTTACGAAAATTGGTCTATTAGCTATAATGGATTGCTTACAAATACACAATTTAACACCGTTCAAGGATTTAATATTGATACTAGAGTTAGTTTTTCAAAAAGAGTTAACGACGAAGGTAAAAATTGGAACATTAGTGCTGGATTAAATTATGGGTTTTCTGATAAAAGACTTCGCCCAACAGTGAGTTTCTATAAAAAATGGAATAATATAGATCGACCAAGGTTATCTATTTCCGGAGGAATTGATGTAGTTCAATTCGATCAGAGAAATCCTATTAGCAGTTTTAACAACACATTATATTCATTAATTGACAAAACAAACTATGCAAAGTTTTACGAAAAAACATTTGCTCAAGTAAACTTTTCAAAAGAAGTAACTCCAGGAATTGATGTGTACACATCTTTTGGATATGAAGATAGAAAAGCACTTTCTAATACCACTGATTATTCATTTTTCAGTAAAAGAAAGACCTATCAAACAAATAATCCAATTGATCCAACAAGCACATTACCTGCCTTTACAGATCATAGTATTTTTAAAACGCAATTGGCTGGAAGTTTTAACTTTGGAAGTAAATATATTAGTTATCCAAAATCAAGATTTACAGTTACGAATTCGAAATACCCAACCTTAACTTTAGGATATAGAAAAACCTTTGGTTCAGAAAACTCTGAGTTTCATTCAGATTTAGTTTTCTCTAGATTACAACAAAATGTATCGTTAGGGAATATTGGTACTTTTGATTATAATGCAAGAGCTGGTTTATTTTTTGACAAAAAAGACATTCCATTTATGGATTTCTACCATCCTTTAGCAAATGAAATAGATCTTGCTCCAGGTAATCGATTAAGTAGTTTTTCAATTATGCCATATTATCAATTTAGCACAAACGATCGCTATGCCGAATTTCACACACAACATAACTTTGAAGGATTTTTATTGAACAAAATACCTTTGTTAAATAAACTTAACTTTCATACGGTTATTGGCGCTAAAACATACTTTTCTGGAGGAAGAAAACCATATACTGAATATTCAATTGGATTAGATAATATTGGATGGGGAAAATGGCGTTTCTTGCGTTTAGACTTCGTTCAATCTAACTTTAATGGACAAAAAGAAAACAGATTGTTATTTGGAATTAGTTTATTTGATTAGTTATAAAAATGAAATTTCAATAACAAATAGAAAAAGCACAACAGAAATGTTGTGCTTTTTTGATATTATAATGTAAAAATATAGGTCTTACTCTTTCAAATACTTTCCTACGAAAAAAGTTCCAAAAGGCAATAATGATAATAAACATACAATCGAAAACTCTTTAGTACTCCATTTTTGAGACTCCCATAAGAAATATGCTAAAATGACGTATGCTACAAATAACAATCCATGAGGCATTCCTAACCATTTTACATAAGTAGGATCATCATAAATGTATTTAATAGGTGTAGCAATAAAAAGTAATAAAATGTATGAAAGTCCTTCTAAAAAACTAACTATTTTAAATAATTTAATCATGTGTCTAAAAATTAGCAATTACACTTAACGATAAGTTTCTTCCAGGCGCTGAAAGCCCTGAAGCAAACTCTCGATAATGTTTATCGAAGATGTTGGATAATCTTCCTTGAAGTTTAAAATTTGTGTTCAATTTATATCCAGCATGAACCCCAACTGTTGCCCAACTAGGAGAGCCATAAAACTTATTAATATCTTCAGTTGCATTTGGATCTACAATTGGCGTTAAATCATGATTGTCGATACCTTCACTAATATTAAAATCTTCGATAGGCTTCATAGCATTGAAACGAAAATTCACACCAGCTTCAACACTATTATTCACATAATTCACATCAAAGTTTCCGAATAAAGGTGGAATTGAAGACATTGGCTCGTTTGTGTCAAAAGTTTCTCCTTTAGTGTAGGTTATTGATCCGCTAGTTGTCCAGTTTTTAAATAATTTACCTTGGTAATTTACCGTAAAACCAGTGACGTAAGCGTTTCCTTTATTAACGTTAGCTAAAATTTGACTATCTGCTGTTGTAAATGTTTCTCCATCATAATCTAATGATAAACCAGGATCAGAAATTGCCTCTCTGTAGATATAGTTATCTAACAACATGTAATAAACATTTGCTCCAATTCTGAATTTTTTATTATTGAAATATTTCTCAACACCAATTTCAGCATTATAAGCATGCTCTGGTTTTAAATCCACATTAGGAATGGTAAGTCGATTACTTTTCTCCCTAATTTTTCCTACATCATCAATATTTGGCGATCTAAATCCAGAAGATAGAACTGCATTAAATTTCCATGTTTTCGCTGGTTTATAAACGTAACCAACCGTTGCTGTTAAAGCAGTATTTGATAAACTAATATCTGAATCTGGTAAGGTTATAAACGTATTGTCAATCCACTTTGCTCTTAACTGTGTATTTGTAAGTCTCGCTCCAAAGTTTAAAGTAGATTTCTTATTAATATCTTGTCTGTAATTCGCATATAACGCAGAACTCAAGTAACTACTTCCACCATCAGGATATCTTGACTGTACAGCAAAATCGTTTGTGAAACCAATAATCTGATTATTTACCACATTCAATTCTTTTCCAAAAGAATTAGAACCTACATCATTATAAGCCACTTCAAATCCATAACCCAAATTTCGATTCCTAGCCAACTCAGCAGAAAAATCTCCATTTAAACTATAAATATCGACCTCTTCCTCTCTGTAACTTCTTTCTAAACTTCCAAAACGACGCTGAATTCTACTCTCTTTTACATTTTGATAAGCCAATGTAAATGTTCCTTCGTTTAGCCATTTCTTTTTAGGATTAATAGTTAATTGTGGTGAAACTAAAAACCTTTCTTGCGGACCATAATACCACTCTGCAAATTTCAGAGATGAAGGATCATTAACATCAGTAATTTCTGTCATTCGATCAAATCTAGGAATGTCTGAGGACGTAGAATACTGAATATTTACCTTTAAATCTGTACTTCTAGAAAGAGGAACATAGAACTTCTGTAAAATATCTGTTTGATTATAACCTGTATTTCTTTGTGTAGCTAAATCGGTATTTAACGTCGGATTCGGATTATAATTCCCTTTTAAATTTTCTGAATAATAAAACACCTTCCCCCAATCTTCGAAACCATGTGAACGATTCTCACCCATTTTCAAATCACCAAACTCACTATGTGCAATACTTGTAAAGCTAGCCCATTTCGGAAAACGTAACTCAATGGATGCTTGATTCGTTCTTTCATCATTCACCGTAGAATAACGAGAAAACAATCCTGCTTTCACTTCCTTTTCTTTGGATAACTTTGGAGTTTTTGTATAGTAATGAATTGCTCCACCCAATGCATCAGACCCATAAATTACGGAAGAAGGACCAAAAACAACTTCGGTTTTATCTAACATATTTGGAGCAACTGTAATTGAGTTCTGTAAATGACCTTTTCTATAGATCGCATTATTCATTCGAACACCATCCACAACTAATAAAACTCTATTGCTTTCCATACCACGTAAAACAGGACTTCCACCGCCTAACTGTGATCTTTGCACTCTAATTCCTGGTATTACTTCTAGTATTTCAGCTGAAGTTTGAGGTGAGAGTTTTTGAATTTCTTTAGCATTAAACACCTCTATTTGCTCTGCAATTCTATTTGCTTTTGCCTTTGCTTTTAAAACAGAAATTACAACTTCATCTAACTGCTCGGATTCTTTAGATAGGTATACAACATTATTGTTTAAAAGTATATCTGATTTTCTCACAGAAAATTCAGCATAAGAAACATGAGAAAAATAAATAATACCTTTAGCGAACTCCGAAATATCGACACGCCCATTTTCATTTGTAACAGCCGAAATAGACTTATCTGAATTATATAATGCTACAGCCTCAATTACTTTTCCAGTTTCACCATCATAAACGGTAATTTGTTGTGAAAAAACAGTTGAAGAAATACATAAAAAAAGTATGAAAATCCACCTCATGAGTTAACTAAACACAGTTTCTAAAACGTCTAAAGATTTTGGTTTTTTAAAACCCTCCAAATGTAATTCAAAATATTGAATTATAATCCTAAGCAGAGTTTGTCTTTCATTTTTATTGAAAGAAATTGTATGAATTGCATCAAAATTTATGCCTAACAGCCTTTTAAAAAGTGTTAAATCGGCATCTATTAATGTTAATTTTTCATAAGCTCTAGTTGTAAACGAACCTTCTAATAAATTAAACGCATTGGCAGATGAATCAGACGTATCAGGATAAAAACCTAAATACTTAGAAAGATTTAGCAGAAACAACAAATGAAAATTCGCAATTTCATCATGAGTATCCAACCAAATTAGAGCGGTTTCAATATAGTTGAATAAGCTTTCGTTTTTTTCTTCTTCTTGAATGATTGAAGATAAAATTTCTGATAAAAAAAGGACTATTGATTGCTTTTTAATCTCTAAAGGAATCCTTTCATAAGGGCTATAAACATTCGCCTCTCTAATAGAATTTAAATTTCCTTTATTATTATGACTTGCTGTTAAATTTAATAAGGTAAGTGGTTGAAAGTATGCTGCTTTTAATTTTCCTTTCTTGGCCTTTAAAACACCTTTAATCATGTAACTTTTTATACCTTCTTCTAGTGTAAAACATTTCACAATTAAACTAGTATCACCATATTTAATGGAGCTAAAAACAATCGCTTTCGTTGTAAGAATCGCCATTAATTTACAATAGCTATTTTAGTAGTTGAAGTTTCCGTTCCGTCATCGGTAACTAATAAAACAACATAAACCCCTGATGCAACTTTTTGTCCAGCTAAGTTTCTTTTGTCCCAAACAACTTTACCTCCTTGTACCTGTTGACCTTCGATAACATTTGTTTCGTAAACTAAATTACCAGCTACATCCAAAATTTTAACGTTCGTTCCTTTCGGTATGTTGCTTCCATTTCTACCAGCAATTGTTACCGTAGAATGTGTATTTAATACTGGATTCGGGTAAGCATAAACTTCTCCTAATTCGTTACCAAAAGGAGCAACTTGGCTATTATAAACTACAATACCTTTATCTGTAGCGAAATACACTTTCCCTGAAAACTCATCTATTGCTATTTTAAGGATTTTATTAGATGGCAAAGGCGAATTGTCTTTATTAAAATTCGCTAATGTATTTTGTCCACTCGGATTTGTATAAAGTACTCCTGCATTATCAGTTCCAAACCATTTATTATTTGCTCCATCAACTTTAATAGAATTAATAGTCTGATCTCCCAATAACTTTTTCGGAATTCCTTCATCAAGAATAATAATCGGAGAAGCTTCATAAATTGTAGCATCAAAAATTCCTGACGCATTACTAAACACAACTAACCCTGATTGCGTTCCGATCCAAAGTCGATTATTTTTATCAATAGCAATCGTTTTTGCAAAAGCATTAGGTAAGTTCCCTCTTGTTGGTTCCGTTGTTAAACCACCTTTACGGTCACCATTTTCGTTATACGCAAAAACTCCATTCCTTCGAGTAGTTATCCAAACAGTGTTGGCATTATCAATAGCAACTTCACCCAAACCAGGTTTATTATCAATGTACAATTCATTGATATCATAATTCGTCCAAGTTCCTGAAGTTGATAGTTTTTTCAATCTGTTATTAGCCAATAAATTGGTAACCCATAAATTCCCGTCTCTATCTAAAGCTGTTCCAGAAACACGAACAGTTACCCTATTTGGATCTAACGGAACAATGTCCTCTAACGGACTATTTAAATGATTGTAAAATCTCGCAATTTGATCATCAACGATTTCATATAAACCACCCGTTAATTTTGAATTTACAGCTCCTGTATCTCCAAAAGAACTTATAAAAACACGGTTATCACTATTTCTATCAATAGTAATGTGAACTAAATCACCAAAAGGATCACCAGGATTGAAAGGTGTATTTATCCAGTCTGCACCATTGTAATGCGAATAACCTTGTCTTACTTGTGATGGAGTGAATGTTGTATCGTAACCTCCATATACAACCCACAAACTATTACTATTTGCTTCAATAGAAAAAACATTATTAGAAAGTGGTCCTTGAGGATGAACTTCTGTGTAACTCTGTGATCCAATTGGTGCAAACAGAATTCCAAATTCTTGGGTTGCTAAAAAAGCTATATTATTATTTACACCAGCGGAATTCAATGTAAAATCAAAAGTTGGACTTACCGTGTTACTTCCAATTAGTGCTAATGACTGATTGTACACATTGGCACTCGACCCAAGTGAAACAATTAATCTATTACTATCAACTTTTAGTTCCGAAATATCTTCAGAGTAAGAAAACACATTCTGTTGCGTGTTTCCGTTGAGTCTAATTAAATTTCTATTTGACGAAGCATATACATTTCCTTCGAATTCTACGATATGCTGAAAACCACCATTAAAACGCAAAGTCCAATTATTAGAATCTAACAAACTTCCTCCATTAACATTTGCAACAAAAATTCCTGTATCAGTCGCTGCAAAAATCTCATTATTAGAAACTACGATATCATTGACATTTACGCTACTTGAACCTGAACCAATAAAATAAGTATCTCCAAACTCTAGTCTTTCAATATTATATACAATTACTGCAAAAGAAGTTGCTAATAATAGTTCATCGTTAAATTGATAAATTGCATTTACTTGTTTAATTCCTGACTGGTTAAAATTTACAATATCAGGTGAAACGGTAACAGTTCCATCTCTATCTATAACTTCAATTAATCCATTATCATAACCAATAACTAATCTTTCATAAGTTTCATTATAAAAAATAGCAGAAGTAGTTTCTCCTGAAAGTCCATTTACCGATGATAGTTTTTGAGTTTCTTGGGTTTGTAAATCATAGGTAAAAACCGCATTATCAGCCAAAGCATAAACAACATCACCAGAAATAGTAAAATCTTTAATGTTATTGTACGAAAAAAAATCTTCCCACTGATTACTAAAATCTGTTTGTGAATAGGAAACAACTGAAAATAAAGCGAATAAAAAAGTATAGATTTTCTTCATAATCTGGTCAAAGATATTTAATAATAACGACAAAAGCGATACATTCGTACAAATTTGAAACGAGTTATATGAGTATTGAAATAGAACGAAAATTCTTAGTAAAAGATGACAGTTTTAAGGAAGACGCTTATCAGCGAAACTATATAAAACAAGGATTTTTAAATTCTGATAAGGAACGAGTTGTTCGCGTTCGTATAAAGGATGACAAAGGTTTTTTAACAGTAAAAGGAAAATCAAATGACTCAGGTACTTCTCGTTTTGAATGGGAAAAAGAAATTAGCAAAGCAGAAGCGAATGATTTAATGAACTTATGCGAAAAAGGAATTATTGAAAAATACCGTTACTTAGTTTGCAGTGGAAATCATGTTTTCGAAGTGGATGATTTTCTTGGAGTTAATTTAGGGTTAATTGTTGCAGAAATAGAACTTACTTCAGAAAACGAAAATTATATCGCTCCAATTTGGTTAGGAGAAGAAGTAACTGGAAAAGAAGAATACTATAACTCTAACTTGAGTAAAAAACCTTATAGTGAGTGGTAATAATAACTTCTGACTATAGATTATAAATCGCCCAAAAATGGCTAAAACTTCCTAACAAAACAAACACATGAAATATGGCGTGGTTATACGGAATTCTTTTAATGGAATAGAGAATTGCTCCAATTGTGTAAAATACTCCTCCTGTAATTAAGTAATTAGCTCCCAATTCCGATAAACTTTCCATAAGTGGGGAGATGAAAAATACAACCAGCCATCCCATTACTACGTACATTACGGTAGAAACATGCTTTAGTTTACCTGTAAAAAATAGCTTGAAAATAATTCCAACCAAAGCGATTATCCAAACTAGTAAGAACATATTCCAACCTAAGCTAGATTGCAATGCTACAATACAAAATGGAGTATAACTTCCCGCTATTAAAATAAAAATTGCGGCATGATCGAATACTTTAAGTTTCGCTCTTTTCTCAAGGTTTTTAGCATTATGATATAACGTCGAAGCGGCATACAACATCATCATACTTAATCCAAAAATGATAAAACTTACACTTTCCCAAAACGAGACATAACACATTGATTTTATCACTAAAAAAATAAAACCAACACAACTTGCTACAAATCCAAAACCATGAGTTAGAATATTTAAAAACTCTTCTTTTTGACTGTAATCGTTAAGTTGTTCATTATTGCTCATCTTTCTTAGCTGCTAAAGTATATTTCATATACTTTTTATCATTTATCAATTCGTTGTAAATTAAATCGAAGGTTTTATTTTTAAGTTGTATTCTATTGTCTAAAGATAATCCTTCTGTAGGAATAAACTTACACTGCTTAGCTCTTAGTTTTTTGGGACCACCTTTATAAATATTCCAAGAAAAAGAGCTTTTACAATCGAAATATACTTGCGGAACAATTGGAATTTGATGTTCTATTGCCAAACTAAATGCACCGTTTTTAAATGGTGCTAATACAACTTCTTCATCTGGAACTAAACCTTCTGGATAAATTGCAACACTAGTTCCGTTTTTTAATCTCTTTTTTGCTAAACCATATACTTTTCTTCTACTATTCGCACTTCCTCTATCCACCATAATCACCACTCTTTTATAGAAAAATCCGAAAACTGGTATTTTTACAAGTTCCTTTTTTCCTACAAAAACAATTGGGTTTTTGCTCATAATAGCCATTAGCCAAATGTCGAAAAATGAAGTATGATTTGCACAAAACACATAACTCTTATCTCTATCGATTTCCTCCTCTTTTTCAATTGAAATTCTACATCCCATTGAGTACAATAAGAAATAGGAAAAAACACGTACAACCTTCCAAAAATAAGGGTACAGTTTTTCAGTAGAAGATAGCGCGATTAGTAGTGGAGACATCACGATAATCCCCAAAAACATTAATACATAAAACCACGCGCGCCATAATAACAAGAAGGGTATTTTTATGTACTTCATGTTTGCTAATGTAGTAATTTCTTTTGTTTGATAGATTTAAACCTTACTTTTGTTTTCGCAAAAAATCAACAAGTTTCAAAAGCTTATTTTGAAACAACTTATAAAGTAAAAATACAATGTCTAGGATCTTAACTGGTGTACAAAGTACAGGAACTCCACACTTAGGAAATTTATTAGGTGCTATTTTACCTGCTATTGAAATGGCTAATCAGCCAGAAAACGAATCGTTTTTATTTATTGCAGATATGCACTCTTTAACTCAAATTAAAGACGGAAATCAATTACGTGAAAATACATACAGTACAGCTGCTACATGGTTAGCTTGTGGTATTGATGTGAATAAAACTGTTTTTTATCGTCAGAGTGATATTCCTGAAGTTACTGAATTGACATGGTATTTGAATTGTTTTTTCCCATATAACAGATTAAAACTTGCACATAGTTTTAAAGACAAAGCAGATCGTTTAGAAGATGTTAATGCTGGTTTATTCACGTATCCAATGTTAATGGCTGCTGATATTTTATTATACGATGCAGAAATTGTTCCTGTTGGAAAAGATCAATTACAGCATTTGGAAATGACTAGAGATGTTGCTGAAAGATTAAATAATGTTGTAGGTGAAACTTTAGTTCCGCCTCAAGCAAAAATTCAAGAACACACACAATTAGTTCCTGGAGTTGATGGAGAAAAAATGAGTAAATCTCGTGACAACGTAATTAATATTTTTTTACCAGACAAAAAGTTACGTAAACAAATCATGAAAATTCAAACGGATAGTACTCCATTGGAAGAACCAAAAAACCCAGATACTGATAATGTTTTTGCTTTATACAAGTTATTAGGTTCTGAAGAGCAAATTGCTGAAATGCGAGCGAACTATGAAGGAGGAAACTATGGTTATGGACATGCAAAGCAAGCTTTATATGAATTAATTATAGAGAAGTTTGCTGATGTTAGAGCAAAGTATAACCACTATATGGAAAACAAAAATGAGATTGACGAAGCTTTAGCAATTGGAGCAGAAAAAGCTAGGAAAGTAGCTCAAGACGTTTTACAACGCGTTCGTGCAAAAGTGGGTTACTAGTTTCAGACTAAAAAAATAAAATATATTGACACCTGTGAATTTTTTAAAACTAAATTCACAGGTGTTTTCTTTTTTAAGAAGTCATCATTTAGAATAAAAAGATAAACATTCGGAAAACCAATTAGATCAAATTCTTCTAATTCTTATAAATTAATTCCCTAAAAAAGAAGATTTTCATATAACAAGAGTTAATTTGTAACATCTTGAGTTTGTAATTGTCTTTTAAAAAAATGAAAAACTAACAATGAAGAATACAATTATCCTTTTACTACTATTCATTAGCAACTATTCTTTTTCGCAAGAAGCATGCAAATGTTCCAAAGATTTAGATTTTGTAATTACTTACTATGAAAACAATCTGCCTGGATTTAAAGACAATGTAAATTCCAAAACAAAAGATACATATACTTCATTAAAAACTAGTTTAAAGGCCGAAGCGGAAAAAGCTGAAACAAAAAGCGATTGCTATAAATTAACGCTGCAATTCGTTGAGTTTTTCAGAGATAATCATTCTTCTATTTACATGAGAAGTGAAAATATTGATGATTCAAATGAAGAGCAAGTCCAGCAATTTTTAGCATCAAAAACATTTACTTCAAGAGAAATAATTCCTGAAGATCAAATTGATCAAAACCAATACCCATTAGACGATATTCGAGGTATTTATGAAATAAAGGGAGCTTACAAAATTGCCGTTATTCCTAATAAAACAGCTCTAAGAGATTATGTAGGTGTTATTCTGGAATCTAAAACTAAACTTTGGAAAGCGGGACAAGTAAAATTTGAGCTTAAAAAGAACGATGTTCCAAATGAATTTCTAGCGATTTCTTATTTAAAAAATCATGCTGTACGATATAACAGCAGATTCTCTTTAAAAGAAGGCGTTTTAGGTGATTTTTGGTTTAAAACCTCACTTGAAAAACAAGTTAATCATGCTATCGATGTTTCCTATGAATTTGATTTTAAAACGATAAATGATAGTATTGCTTATTTGAGAATTCCAACCTTCTCTGGAAGAAGAAGTGCAAAGATAGATTCACTATACGATGCATCGTTCAATACAATCAGAACAAAACCATATTTGATAATTGATGTTCGTAATAATGGTGGAGGAAGTGATGCCAATGTAAATCCGCTATTGGAGTTTATATACACGAACAAAATTAAAACCGACAAAGTTGATTTATACGTAACAAAAGACAACATTAAAATTTGGGAAGGATGGTATAAAGATGCGAAAGAAGATACTATTAACTTTAGTGAAGACCGTGTAAAGTGGTTTGCAAAGCGATTAAAAAAGATGAAAAAAGCACGATTAAACTCTTTCATGTCTGTTTCTAAAGGTGGAAAAATGAGTAGACATTATAAAGCTATAGCTGTTCAAAAAGTAGCTATCTTATATAATAAAAATTGTGCTAGTTCATGCGAAACATTGCTATTTAGAGCACAACAAAGCTCAAAAACAATTTTAGTTGGTGAAAATTCTGGAGGATATGTTGGATATGGAGAAGTTGGAACAGTATACACTCCATGTTATAATTTTACTTTAACCTGCACATCAAGTAGATATAAAAAACAACGTGCATATGAAGTGATTGGAATTGCTCCGAATCATTATTTAAATAATACAAAAAGTTGGGTTGATCAAACCATTGAACTTTTGGAAAAACAATAAACTAATAAAACCGAAGTCAAAAAGCTTCGGTTTTTTAGTCCTTAGTATACTTTAAAATTTCATATAGCTGTTCTGTGGTAAACTGCGGAAACCTCTGACTATGTTGCTCAGAGTTTAAATACTTCTTTAAAGAAAGTGAATCTAAATCTATATTTCTCAACGCTGGTCCAGTAGAATGTTTATCTAATTTATGACAAGAAGCACAATTTGCATTAAAAAGCTTTCTTCCTTCTCTTTTATCTTTACTAATTTCATCTATTGTGTCTACAACTCCACACTCTAATATTTCATTATTACAATTTGAAAATAACAAAGAATAAAAAAGCATCATAATGATAGTTATAAATACTACCATGTATGATGCAAATATTTTGTTTTTTATACTCAAATTAAAACTACGGAGCAGGATTCGGTCTTGCCGCATGTACGGCTTCGATTTCCTCTAAAATTTCTTCAGATAAATCGATGTTAATAGAACCTATATTCTCCTTTAATTGATCCATTTTTGTAGCACCAATAATGTTACTCGTTACAAATGGTAATTGATTGATATATGCTAATGATAATTCAGACAACGTCAATCCATGTTTCTCTGCAATTGCTAAATACGCTCTTACTGCTTCCTGAGATCCGTCGCCCATATAACGAGCAATAAAACGAGGAAATAATGTTCCTCTCGCTCCTTTTGGCTGACCACCATCTAAATACTTTCCGGAAAGTACTCCTTGTGCTAATGGAGAATACGCTAATAATCCAATATTTTCACGCATTGAAACTTCTGACATTCCATATTCATAACCACGGTGAATTAAAGAATATGAATTTTGGATTGTTGCCATTCTTGGTAATCCTTTTTGTTCAGCAGCTTGTAAATACTTCATCGTTCCCCAAGGAGTTTCATTTGATAATCCAACATGTTTTATCTTTCCTTGTTTAATTAATTCCTGAAGTGTTTCTAAAATCTCAATATGATCTTCTGCTTCTTTTGTTGACGTTTTATATGGATAGTCTCTTACACCGAAACAATTTACACCTCTGTTCGGCCAGTGTAATTGATATAAATCGATATAATCCGTTTGTAAACGTTTTAAACTTCCTTCAACAGCTTCAATAATATTTTGACCTGTTAATCCTCCTGATCGTATATGAGCTGTATAATCTCCACCTCCAGCAATTTTAGAAGCTAAAACTACTTTATCTCTATTTCCAGTTTTCTTAAACCAGTTTCCAATAATTTTTTCTGTTGCACCATAGGTTTCTGGTGTTGCAGGAACAGAATATAATTCTGCTGTATCAAAAAAGTTTACACCTTGTTCTAAAGCGTAATCCATTTGTTCGAAACCTTCTGCTTCTGTATTTTGATTTCCCCATGTCATAGTTCCTAAACATATTTTAGAAACTTTTACATCAGTATTTGGTAACGTTGTGTATTTCATCTGTTTGATTTTAAATGAATGTCTCGTAAAAACCTACTTTCTTACAAGATATTCTACAAAAACTCTATTTTTTAATCTTTTTACCAAGGCAAAAAGAGCAATTGAAAGAAGACCTAGATAACCTAAAATTACTTTTAAAGAACCAAACTGAGCTAATCCTAGAACAAGACTTCCTAATCCTTGTCTTCTACCAACAACCTCGTATTGATAACCCTTTTCGATTTCATTTGCTAAATAAAAAGTCCAAACAAAAATACCTGTAATAAAAAGAACAGCAAAAAATTGAGCTTTTGCATGTTTAAAAATCGAAGGCTTTTCTTTTGAATATTCAAAGTTCTCCAATCGATTTTGTACTTCCTCGAAAAATTCATTTTTCACGACTTCATTTTCAATTACTACTTCTTCCTCAGATTGATCTCCGTAGAAAATAGTAATACTCTTTTTACCCTCAGGATTTTCAATAGACTTGATATAAGAGAAAGGCACACTGAAAATATCTTCAGGAAACCCTTCTCTCTCAATTTTGTTAACAAGTTCTGATTTTATATACTTTTTTACACTACCTGAGTAAATTGAATTTTCATTCACACCTATCAAGTATGTGTTATCTTTTAAGAACCAATATTTTTTCACAGCAATAATTCTCTAATTTAAAATAGCATCAATTCCTGGTAAAGTTTTTCCTTCTAAGCTTTCTAACATAGCTCCACCACCTGTTGATACATAACTTACTTTATCTGCAAATCCAAATTGTTTAACAGCTGCTACAGAATCTCCTCCTCCAACTAAAGAGAACGCTCCGTTTTTAGTCGCTGCATCAATTGCATTTCCTAGTTCAATTGTTCCTTTTGCAAAGTTCTCCATTTCAAAAACTCCTAAAGGTCCATTCCATAAAATGGTTTTAGAATTCGCTAAAACTTCTGCAAACTTTTTAGATGTTTCTGGTCCAACATCTAATCCCATCCAACCATCAGGAATTTCATTAGTATTCACTGTTTGTGTATTGGCGTCGTTTGCAAAATTATCCGCAATAACAGCATCTACTGGCAAGTGAATTTCAGTATTTTTCTCTTTCGCAATTTTTAAAATATCTAAAGCTAACTGTAACTTATCTTCTTCAACTAAAGAATTTCCAATCGATCCTCCTAAGGCTTTTACAAATGTGAATGTCATTCCTCCACCAACAATAATATGATCTACTTTTTCAATAATGTTTTCAATCACACCAATTTTAGAAGATACTTTTGCTCCTCCTAAAATTGCAGTTACCGGCTTTTCAGAGTTGTTTAATACTTTATCTATACTTTCAATTTCTTTCGCTAATAAAGACCCAAAACATTTATTTTCTGGAAAGAATTGTGCAATTACTGCTGTTGATGCATGAGCTCTATGAGCAGTTCCAAAAGCATCGTTTACATACACATCTCCTAACTTTGAAAGTTGTTCAGCAAAGCCAACATCTCCTACTTTTTCTTCACCGTGAAAACGTAAATTTTCTAATAATAGAATCTCACCGTTTTGTAATCCAGCAACTGCTTCTTCAACACTAGCTCCAACACAATCGTTTACAAACTTTACTTGAACACCAATTACTTCACTAACCTTATCAACAATATGCTGTAAAGAAAACTTTTCATCAACACCTTTTGGACGACCTAAATGCGACATTAATACACAGCTTCCTCCATCTTCTAAAATTTTAATAATAGTTGGTTTTGCTGATTGAATTCTAGTATCATCTGTTACTTGAAATTCATCGTTTAACGGCACATTAAAATCTACACGGATTAATGCTTTTTTATCTTTAAAATTAAAATCGTTGATTGTCTTCATTGCTTCGGTTTTTAAGAAGTTTGCTTTTTTGATTTGTAGCAAAAATAATTATTCTAAATTAGAAAAAACACGATTAAAAAGGCATATTTCTTTATTTTTATAACGAAAACGTTTGCAAAAAATCTGTTCAACTTATCGCTACGCCTTATGCTAATTTTCACCCAAACTTCTTCTGAAACTGAACTTCATCAAATTTTAGAATTACAACAACAAAACTTGCCTAAAGGATTAAGTGATGAAGAAAAAAAACAAGAAGGATTTGTAACTGTTGAACATGATTTTGAGACGCTTTTTAATATGCATGAAATTCATCCACATATTATTGCAAAATCCAACGACAAAGTTGTTGGATATACTTTATCAATGTCAACCTTATTTAAAGATTCCATTCCTGTTTTAATTCCCATGTTTTCAGAATTGGAAAAGTTAAACATTGATCAGAATTTCATTATTATGGGGCAGGTATGTGTAGATAAAGAACATCGTGGAAAAGGAATTTTTCGAGGATTATATGATAAAATGAGCACTGTTTTTACCGAAAAGTATTCTAGTATTATAACCGAAATCGATGCTGAAAACATTCGTTCGATAAATGCTCATAACGCTTTAGGATTTAAAACTATTTCTGAATATTCCGCCAATAACCAAGTTTGGAAAATTGTTGGGATGGAGATTTAATTAAAAAGGCAACTCACTAGGTTCTACAAAATCAATTTCCTGATTGTAAATCTCTCTTACAAGAATTTTCATCTCATCAATAAAGGCGTAAACTCTTTCTGGTGTTACATTGAAATCTTCACCTCTAAACTTCTCTGAAAAATTAAGTTTCATAAATCCTGATTGTAACTTTTTAAAGGAAACTATTCCTGCCTGCATCTCAGTATTTTCATTAATGTTTTCACTTTCCAGATACATAAATGCATATAATAACACCTGAATAGCTTTACTGTATTTAAAATCTCGGATCTCTTCTAAAAACGGAACTTTCAAATCTGAAGGTTTTACACTTCCGGTTTTATAATCAATAATTCTGACAACACCGTTTAATTGATCAATTCTATCAACCTGTCCATGAATTTTAATTGGAAAATCAATTTCATCAATATGAATATAAGCCTCGTAATCTTTTTCTATTCCGAGAATTTTCAATTCATTCGACTCATCTTTTAATAAATCTATTTCCTGATTTAAGAAATTACTAACGAAACGAGTTGCCACCTCAAAAATCAATCGGTTTTTACCTGTAGAAACATCTCCGTTTTTAAAATGAATGGCAAAGTTTCGAAGAACAAATTCCTTAATTTTAGGTTTCATTTCCTTCACATTTTCCAGCTGAAGGAATTTTCCTAAATAAGGTTCGTATAATTCTCTTAATGTTTCGTGAACTACAGTTCCTAAAGTATTAAAAGCAACTTCTTCCTCAATTTCATCAAACTCCTTTATTTTTAGGACTTTTTGTTGATAGAAAGCAATCGGATTATATAAATAATTCGTTAAAGCCGAAGGAGAAATTCCCTTCTTGGCAAGTTCTTCTAGTTTTAGTAATACCGCCTCGTTTTTCTGTACTTCTTTCTTTATTTCTGCATTCGTAGTTACTTTCGGACTGATAAATTGACTCGTAATATTTTTCTTCAACAACTCAAGTTGTGCTATAAATCTACTTTTCTCTCCACCTCCAAAAGAATCACTTTCAGTGTTGTAAACTAGATAAATATTTTTTGCTCTTTGTAATAATCTAAAAAAGTGATAGGAGAAAATTGCATCTTTTTCACGATACGTTGGCAATCCGAATTGAACTTTTACATCAAACGGAATAAAAGAGGTTTGTTTTGAATTTCCTGGAAGAATACCTTCATTTACGGAAGTTAATATTACAGTTTCAAAATCTAACAAACGAGTTTCTAACATTCCCATCAACTGCAATCCAGCCAAAGGCTCTCCCTGGAAAGAAATGGTTTCTGAAGTAATTAATTGTTTAAAAAACTGATATAACGTCTTCAAATCTGAAAAGTAACCAAATTCTTTTTGCAAATTATTTAATTGCATAAAAGCGGTGTAGTAACGAAATAAAAATTCTTTTTCTAAACCAGAAACTATTGCTTTTAGTTGATCAATAAGTGCAATAATTTTATTTAAAAACCCTCCTACGTCATTACTATTTAAAAAGAGACTTCCAACAAGTTCTTGAACCGAACTTTCTGTTTTTTGTAAAAAACTATCTACAAATTCTTTACTCACAAAAGTATGATTGTTGTTGTGAATAGCAGAAGTAATTTCATCAGAAACCGAAATTTCATTCACTATTAATAATCGATGTAATAAGGGCTGTTTCATCACTTTAATTACATCTTTATAATAAAATTCTTTACTCGCCTTTTTCTGTAATTTTTCTTGAGAAATAAACAACTGAAAAAGAGACAAAAACAAACTTGTTAGTGGAATATCTTTCAACGGATACCCCATTGTTATATTGATGGAAGAAACACTTTCTGGAAGAGAATTTAACGAAATTGGCAACAAGGTTTCATCAGACAAAACCAAAGCTGTGTTATTGTGGTTTTCCATGTCTGATAATAATTCGCCCACATATTTCATTTGAGAAATATTCTTTGCAGCACCTATCAATTGTATGTTCTTATTTCCATTGAAGTAATTACTCGGCATTTTTAATTCCTCGTTTTCGTAATACTTCCATGAACTGAGATACTTTCTAATAAAATTCCCCGCTTGATGAGTTGAATTCAAAAATGTTTCATCTATATCCCAATAAACTTCGGTATTTCCTTGAATAAGCATTTCTTTCAATAAGAACTCCTCTGCTTTGTTAAGTGCATTAAAACCAATGAAATAGAATTTTTTTGAACTATTATTTTCTAAAAACTGATGAATATTTTTGGTTGCTTCTCGATACATACAACCCTGATAACCAATTTTATTCTCTAATAAAAACGCATACAAAGCATTGTAATATTCATTCAGCTTTTCCATGAAAGCAAAATGGTTTTTCATCAATTCTGTTTCTTGGATAGTTCCTTTTACAGACCAATTTTTTAAACGCTGAATATCTCTGATATACACAAATACATCTTCTGTATTTACCAAATGCTGATCAATCTCATTAAAGTCTTGAATTACCGTAAAAGCCCATGAGGCAAATGCATCAAATGAATCTGGATTAGCTTCTTGCTCTTTGTAAATTTTGTAGAAGTAAAATAAAAGCTGAATACTATCTATTTTTCGTATTCCCGAAACCTTCTGAGTGAATTCTTCAATATTTATAATTTCAGGTAAAAATCCAGTTATTTGCGATTCTTTAAATGCTTGTTTTACAAAAACACCTGCACGATTAGATGGCAAAATAAATGTAACATTTTCAAAACTATTTGTTGTTTTTAAAATGTCTTCAATTGTTTCCTGAATAAATGTTTTCATAGATCTAAAGTACAATAAATATGTTATTTTTGGTTTAGAATCAAATCAAATGAATACACTACATATTTCTTTATTGCAGGCAGATTTATCATGGGAAAATGCCCAAGAAAACATTAACTATTTCACCGAACAAATAGATGAAATAAGTAATGATGTGGACCTGATTGTTTTACCTGAAATGTTTACTACTGGATTTTCTATGAATGCGAATAAACTCGCAGAAGAAATGAATGGAAAAACTGTAAACTGGATGCAAGAAACAGCAATAAAAAAACAAAGTGCTGTAGTAGGAAGTGTAATCATTTCAGAAAATAAGAAGTTTTACAACCGCCTCTTTTTTGTTTTTCCTTCAGGTGAATTTCAATACTATGATAAAAAACACACTTTCACTTTAGCCAAAGAGCATGAAACTTATAGCTCAGGTTCAAAGAAATTAATTGTAGAATACAAAGGCTGGAAAATTTGTCCGCTTATTTGTTACGATTTACGTTTTCCTGTTTGGGCAAGAAATGTAGAAGATTATGATTTGTTAATTTACGTAGCCAGTTGGCCAGAAAAAAGAATTAATGCTTGGGATGCATTATTAAAAGCCAGAGCTATTGAAAATATGAGTTATACGATTGGTGTAAATAGAATAGGTAAGGACGGCAATAATTACGATTATGTTGGTCATTCTATACTTTTTGATTGTTTAGGAAATCCACTATCTAAAGAACAAAACGAACGTCAAGAAACTATTTCTGTTCAAATAGAAAAAGAGTCTCAAGATGAAATTAGAAATAAACTTGGTTTCCTGAAGGATAAAGACAAGTTTAGTATTTTATAAATTCGATAACATTACTATGAATAAAGAAAAAATTACCTATATAACAGAACAAATTTTAATGAAAAACTTTCTATTAAACTTTGTTCCAGGATTACCACTTTATTTTGAATTTAGCTCTTTAATAGACTTTTCATCTTTTGAAGGGATAGCATCATTAATAATACTGATAACCATCTCTTGGACTCTAGGTTTATGTTTTGAAATTTTACTTTTCGATAATTACTACAAAACAAAAGTTCAACTATCGAACGAAAACAGCCATTATTTACTAATAGCTAAATTTTCATTAGCAATTTGCTTTGCTTTCATTATTGAGTTGATACTTTTTATGATTGATTCTGTAGATAATAGTTTGGTTAATGAAAAAGCAATAACACGGATTTTACTAAAAAAAGGAATGATTGTCGTTTTAGCCGCCCTCTCATGGTATCACTTTAAGAGTAAGCTTAATTCTGAAGCAAAATAAATGTATAGATTAGTTTTTCTTCTTTCTTTAGTTTTAGGAATTCCAAAAGTTTTTACGCAAGAAAATCAAAAAAAGTTTTTTATCGGATTAAATTACGGACAAGCAAGTCAAAATAACTTTGTTCTGAATGATCCTGATTATGCTTACAAAAATGAATTTTTAAAATTTCAAATAAACTACTTACTATCTGACAATAAAAGATGGAATTATGAACTAACTATTGAACCGAGTATTTATTTTGTTAAATACCAACTACTCAACCGTTTTTTCATCACACCAGACATCCCAAATCATATTGAACTACAAGAGCTTTACACTCAAAAAAGAAGATTTAATGAGTATGCCTTAAATTTAGGTGTTTTAGTTAGATATAACATTTTGAAAAATTTCAGTACCTATATTCAAGGAAGTGTAGGACCAATGATTTCTGGAGATGATACTGAACGTTTGAAAAAGGGATTTGCTTTCTCCGATATTCTAGGATTAGGTTTTTCATATTCAAAACAAAAACTACGATTTGACTTTCGTTTTACTTTACGACATAATTCAAACTTAGATTTTGCCTTCCCAAATAGTGGACATAATAGTGCAGGGATTGAAACTGGTATTTCTTTTAATTTATAACACTTATGATTCCTAAAATCACATATAAGTTTTCAGGAAAAATATGGAAACGTGGAACCACAGGCGGTTGGCATTTTATCTCTTTACCTATCTCTATTACAACAGAAATTAGAACGCAAAATCAATGGATGGAAGAAGGCTGGGGAAGATTAAAAACAACAGCTAAAATTCAAGATTTAGAATGGGAAACTGCAATTTGGTATGACACAAAGCACGCTACATATTTACTCCCTGTAAAAGCTTCGGTTCGTCAAAAATTAAAACTTCAAATTGATGATAATATTAAAGTATCTCTTTCAGTTTAAAACAATAAAAAAGCAACCTAAATTAGGTTGCTTTTTTATTATGCTGGTATCATCCATTTAAAATTAAACTTTGTATCAGGAATTACAATACGTTCTGTAATTCGATACATTCTATCTGGAAGTTTCATTAAATAATCTCTAGCTTTTTCTGCCTCTGCAGTTAAACCAGTTATTTTATCTATTTCCCAAGTTTCATTCAACTTTTTCAAAATATCTACGTAATCAAATCCAGTGTACACTCCGACTCTTTGTGCGACAGTTGAAAAATCATCAAATAAACTTCCTTTTGTATTGAAAGACTCACGTAAATGCATTGCTGGCATAACAATTTTATGTCTCATCATTTTTTCAAAAGCCAACATCATTTCACTAGGATCAATTTTGAAAATCTCACTCACAAAAGCAGTATAAGCCTTGTGATGTCTCATTTCATCACCTGCAATAATCTTAGACATTCTTGCTAGTAATTTATGTCCTTTCTTACGAGCTATTTTTGCTACATTATTATGTGAAACATACGTAGCTAATTCCTGGAAACTTGTGTATACGAAGTTTTTATATGGATCAGTAGAAGTTCCAATATCAAATCCATCTGCAATTAAATGCTGGGTAGAAATTTCAACTTCTCTCATATTTACTCTACCAGATAAATACAAATATTTATTTAATACATCTCCATGACGGTTTTCTTCAGCAGTCCAAGCTCTTACCCATTTCGACCATCCGTTCTCAGGATCTTGTTCAACTCCGTCTAATTCCATTAACCAAGATTCGTATGTTGGTAAAGCTTCTTCTGTAATTGTATCACCAATTAAAACAGTCCAAAAATCATCGTCTAACTCCTTAGAAATTTCTTGAATTTCTTTTACTTCTTCGATAAAGTTTTCACTTTGTGAATTTGGGAGAAAGTCGGTTGGCTGCCATATTTTTTCAATTGGAATTAAAAAATCATCAACAAAACCATGGATTTTACTCTCCAAGGTTTTCATCACTTCCTTTCTTATATTGTGTATTGACATATGTCTGTTACGGGATTAATATTAGTTATTTGTTTGTTGTTTGTTTTATATTCTACTTTTTCTTTATTCCGCAATTCCAGACTTAACAGTTGTTTCTACTTTTTCTAGTAACTCTTCAAACGAGACGCTATTTGCCTTTATCGGTTCATGAGTTTCAATCGTTATTGGACTTCCAATTCCTAATGGGAATTTTCCATATTTAAATACTTTCCAAGAGTTATTTATACTTAAAGGCACAACATATGTTTCTGGATTATACTTTATAAGCATTTTAAGCCCATTTGAAGCAAAACTCTTAGGTTTTCCGTTTCTACTTCTTGTTCCTTCAGGAAATATCGTTGCAGACCAATTATTCTTATTAATTCTTTTAGAAAAATTAATCATTTCCGCAATTGCTTGTTTCTTATCCTTTCTGTCAATTAGTGCTGCTCCTCCATGTTTTAAGTTGAAGGAAATACTTGGAATACCCTTTCCTAACTCAATTTTAGATACAAATTTAGGACAATGTTTCCTGAAATGCCATATAATTGGAGGAATATCAAACATACTTTGGTGGTTTGACACGAAAATAACTGTTTGATTCTCTGGAATATCATATTTATTCTCAACTCTAACAGGAATTCCTAAAATCAAAAGTGACTTTACAAGAAACCAATTCATCACATTTACAACTTTCTGATGACCATCTTGACCACCTAATTTTAATCCTATCCATTGTATCGGATGAAATATTAGTAATATGATAAAAAAGACAATGGCAAATACTGTAGATAACAGATAGCTTATTATTTTCATTTTATGTAAAATAAGATTCCCGCATAAAAGCGGGAATAAAAATATTATAATTTAAAACCAGTTCGACCAAGGTATTCGTGACAAAATAAACACCAAAGCTAAACCGTAGAACAAAGCAAAAGTTTTGAACTTTGATTCACTTTTAACTTTCTTTTTATGTTTTGACCATCCCATTGTAATTAATACAATTGCAAGAATCATCATAATTGGATGTTCAACTGCTAATAATCTATTTGAACTATCAATTCCACTTGCCTTCATTGATTTGTACCATGGTGACATAAAATACCAACCTAAACCAATTAATAATTGAATATGTGTAGTAATTAAAGTGAACAATCCTAAACGGAAATCTTTATGAGTAAATTCTTTTTTCTTTACTAAACCAATAACTGCATTAATAACTGTATAAATTAAAACAGCTAATACAATATAGGCCCAATAAGAGTGGATAACTTTCATCATGATGTGTTAGTTTTTAGATGATGTAAAAGTACTGAATTTTGAGCATAAAAAAACCACCTTACATCTTGAAAAATAATCAAGATAAAGGTGGCCTTTATATTGTATTCTAATTAAAGAATTAGAAATTATATCTTACTGAGAAATTCCAAGTAGTTCCAAATCCAAAGAATACTTTGTTTCTAGTGTTAATTCCTCTGTATGTATCATCACCTGGATTAGCTGCAATGTTAGTAGCTGATTCAGCGATGTACTCTTCATCAAATAAGTTATTGATGTTTAAACGGAAACTAACTGATTCATTAGTTTCTTCGTTGAAATCCCACTTATAAGACAATCCTAAATCAGATAATGTATAACCTGGTAATTCAATTGCAGGGTTTAACGAAGTTGCATCTGTACCGTCTAATCCAGATTGGATTACTAAGTCAGAATATAATCTATCGCTAAAACGTTGAGAATAATCAACTTTAAATCCTTTCCAAGGTCTAACTTCAAATCCTAATCTTGCCGTAGTTTGAGCAGAGTTACCAACTTTTACGTCGTTAACATCTAAATCAATTGGAGTACCAATTGGGTTTTGGTTTTGATCGAAAGCTCTACCTGTAATATTATCTTGGAAAGTCCAATCTCCAACAGAAACCATACTAAAAATAGTAACATCTTCTGTAATTTTATAAGTAGACTCTAATTCAACTCCCATGTGTAATTGAGTAATTCCATTTAACTGAGCGTTACCCTCTTCTGTAGCAGTTTCATATCCAATTCTTACGAATCTATCACTCCATTCAGTTCTATAAACATTCGCGTTTAAAGAGAATCTTTCTGTATTATATCCATAACCTGCTTCAAAACCTACTACTTTTTCGTTAGTAACCTCTGGGTTAATATCATTTCTAAAGTTTAAGAAAACAGCATCGAAGAAAGGTTGCTTTGAATAGTAACCAGCATTTGCGTAAACATTGTGCTCTTCGTTAATATTCCAGTTGATTCCTCCTTTGATGTTTCCACCCCATAAATTTTGCCAATCAGTTTCTCTTGCTGAATCTGTATCTAAATAGTTGAAATAGTCAATTCTTTTAAATCCTTGATTAGATAAACCTCCTTGAATGAAAGCAGAAATTTCATCATTTTTATACTCTAACTGAGTAAATCCACCAAACCAACGAACTCTACCATCATTATGATAGTTGATTTTCTCTTCATCATCAGTACTTCTAAATACGTTCCATAAACTTGATAAATCCGAAGAATATTCAGTAGTTAAAACGTTAAATGGCTGATTAACATTAGAGTTATCACGATATCCGTCAGCTCCTAATAAATCATCCACTCTTCTGTAGTGAATACCTGTATATGAACGAACGTCAACACCGAAATCTAAAGTTAAATTCTCATTTAAATTTCTGTTATAGTTAGCTAATAAACCGTACCAGTTATGAGAATTAACAGAAGCTCTACGAATAATACCGTTTCTTCTATTAGCTCCGTCTAATCTATCAGCTGGGTCTTGCCATGATTGTCCAGGACCGCTATAAATATTAGGATCATTTACAATAAAAGTACCTGTTTGGAAATCTGGAGTATTGTTAGCTGTTACACCATTGTTGAAAACACCACCTTGTCCAGAGTTAGCAGCGATTAAAGAATCGAATAATACTGTTCCGTCTTGTCCAAAAATTGAAGAATCATTACCTCTTCTGAATCCACCAAAACGTCCAATATCTCCTGTTCCACCACCACGTCCGAAAGAAACGTAAGCAGAAGCAGATAAAGAAGACTCCTCATCGATATCCCAGTTCCAGTTTAAAGAAGTAACTGGCTTATGATAAAAATTCTTTCTCCAGTTATACTCTTCTCCATTTACGAAACCTCCAGTAAAGTTATATCTTGGTCCATACTGTAAGTAATCTGATAATTCAGCCATTGAAAAGAAACTACTAGTTCTTTGGTTGTGAGTTTGAGGAGCACCAGTTAACATGAACTGAATATCGTGATCTTCATTAATTTCCCATCCTAATCCTACGAAGTAGTTATACCCTTCGAACTCAGTGCTATTTACATATCCATCTCCAGCAGTTCTACTGAATAAGAAAGAAGCAGCAAATCCATTCTCATTCTTTCCAGTTGAATAAGTAGCTAAAGTTTTCATGTAGTTATCGTTACCATAAGAAGCTAAAACAGATCCACCTTCTTTCTTATCTGTAGTTTTAGTGATAATGTTAATAGTACCACCTACAGAAGAAATAGCTAATTTAGAAGATCCTAAACCTCTCTGAACTTGCATTGCAGTAGTTACGTCAGATAAACCAGCCCAGTTAGACCAGAATACACGACCATTCTCCATATCATTAACAGGAACCCCGTTAATTAATACAGCGATATTCTCTTGAGAGAAACCACGAATGTTAATTCTTGCATCTCCAAATCCTCCACCAGACTTAGTTGCGTAAACAGATGGAGTTGTGTTTAAAATCTCTGGAAATTCTTGAGATCCTAATTTTTCTTGGATTTCAGCAGCTTTAATTGTTGAAACCGCTACTGGAGTTTCTCTATCTTTAGCAACATCGATTAATCCTTTAATAACAACCTCTTCTAATACATTATCACTAGGTTGTAATTGAATAGTTCCAACGCTACCTGCACCGTTAAATGCAACTTGTTTGTCTTTGTAACCAACAAAAGAAACTACTAAAGTACCAGAAGCACTCTTAGCATTTAATTTAAATTCTCCGTCAAAGTTTGTTGACGTACCATTTGTAGTTGCCTTCTCAACTACTGATGCTCCAGGAAGTGGCTCCCCAGTTTCATCAACAACGGTACCCGAAATTTGAGTTTGGGCTAATACTGTAGCAGAAACAAAAAATAACGCTACAAGTAATAAATTTTTAATTTTTTTCATTGTCCTATTATATTGTTATTAAAAACCAAGCAAAATTCCGTCATTTCAGAATCAGAAACGTTAACTAAATGTTAAGTTTAATAGTTTTTTAAGAGTTCCGAGAATCCTAAAATAATGACAAAATTTTAAGGAAGATACTTATTTTTTAACAAAAAATCGCCATCAGAAGATGGCGATTCATAATTAACAGGGTAAAACCCTTTAGTATTTTCTTAAGATTTTTTTAAGAAGCAAGAATTTTCTTTGCTAATTCTTTTCCTAATTCTACTCCAAACTGATCATATGAGTAAATATTCCATATAATACCTTGTACAAATATTTTGTGCTCGTACATTCCAATCAACTTTCCTAAAGATTTTGGTGTTAGTTTATCAAAAAGAATAGCGTTACTTGGTCTGTTTCCTTTAAATACTTTATAAGGCAGTAGCTGATTGATCTTGTCGAAATCTCCTGCCGTTTTTAATTCTAAGTGAACCTCTTCTGCAGATTTACCGAAAGCTAGTGCTTCCGTTTGAGCATTATAATTAGCCATCAATTTTTCATGATGACTTGTTAATCCATGTAAAGATTCTTTATAACCGATAAAATCAGCTGGTATTAATTTCGTTCCTTGATGTACAAGTTGCATAAATGCATGTTGCATATTTGTTCCAGTACTTCCCCAAACAATTGTTCCTGTTTGATAATTTACAACATCACCATTTCTATCTACACCTTTTCCATTACTTTCCATAACTGCTTGCTGCAAGTAATCTGGTAATTTTGATAAATATTGAGTATAAGGTAATATCGCTTCAGTTTCAGCATTGTAAAAATTATTATACCAAACACTTAATAATGCTAGTACAACAGGGATATTCTCATTAAATTCAGTATTTCTGAAATGCAAGTCCATCTCTTCTGCACCATCTAATAGTTCACGGAAATTATCAAAACCAACCGCTAAACTAATTGACAACCCTACAGCTGACCACAAAGAAAAACGTCCACCAACCCAATCCCACATAGGGAACACATTGTTCTTATCAATCCCAAAATCGTAAACAGCATTTAAATTTGTTGATACTGCAACGAAGTGCTTTGCAACGTCAAAAATAGAACCCGATCTTAAAAACCAGTCTTTGATTGTATTTGCGTTGCTAATCGTTTCTTGTGTTGTGAATGTTTTTGAAACAATCACAAATAATGTTGTTTCAGGATTTAAATCTTTTATTACTTCAGAAACATGATCACCATCTACATTTGAAACAAAATGTACATTTAATTTATTCCTATAATATTTTAATGATTCAACCACCATATCTGGACCAAGATCTGATCCACCGATTCCAATATTTACGACATCTGTAATTGACTTCCCAGTGTAACCTTTCCATTTTCCGGAAATTACTTTATTACTAAACGCTCGAATTTTTCGAAGTGCCGTCTGAATCTTGGGTTTTATATCTTTTCCGTCTACAATTACTTCCTCTTCCGAATTACTTCTTAAAGCTGTGTGTAAAACCGCTCTACCTTCGGTAGCATTAATTTTTACTCCAGAAAAATACTTTTCAATTGCATCACCTAACTCAACTTCATTAGCTAATTCATTTAACAATTCCATAGTTTCAGAAGTAATCTTATTCTTAGAATAATCTAATTCTAGATCATTCTGAGAAATTGTAAACATCTCTTTTCTAGAAGCATTACTAAAAAGTTCCGTTAAGGTTAAATCTTTAGTTTCTTCAAAATGTTGAGTTAATTTTTTCCAAGCTTCCGTTTGCGTTGGGTTAATGTTTTTAAGAGTCATAGTTATTACGGTTTCGCAATTATTTCTTCTGTTTCTTCTTTAGTTTCGTTCTCCTTTTTAATTTCTTCCAATACAGCTTCTACTTCAGGATAAGGAATACTATCTAATTGTTTCTTCAATGGAGCTATAAATTCATAGTATTTTGGGCGTAAGCTATCTAGCATTGGTTTTGCGGTTGGTAACTTCTCTCTAAACGGATCTACTTGTCTTCCGTTTTTCCAGAATCGGTAACAAACATGTGGTCCACTTGTATTTCCTGTCATTCCAACCCAACCAATAACATCACCCTGTTGAACAAAATCACCAACCCGAACTTTTCTTCTCTTCATATGTAAATATTGAGTAGAATAGGTTCCATTGTGTCTTACTTTTACATAATTTCCGTTTCCTCCTCGTCTTGCAGACTCTACAACAGTTCCACTAGCTGTACTCATAATTGGTGTACCATACGGCGCAGCAAAATCAGTTCCTTTATGAGGACGAACACGATTACCATATAACTTTATTCTCCTTCTTAAATTATATCGGGAAGAAATTCGGTATTGAAATTTTATTGGTGATTTTAAAAATTGTCTCCTTAGTAAACCAGCTTCATCATCATAATATTCAGGAATCCCTTTAATTGAATCTGCTAAATAATGGTAAGCATATAATTCTTTTCCCTTGTGATTAAAAACCGCTGCTTTTATTTTCCCATATCCAACAGGAATGGAATCTTCAATAAACTTTTGTTCAAAAATCAATTTGAAGGTATCGTCTTTCTGCAGTCTGTAAAAATCAACAGTCCAAGAATAAATATCTGCAACCTCATAAGCTAACGTTGGTCCATAACCTAGAGTATCGATTGCGTTTGAAAAATTATCAATTACTCTACCTGCAATTTCTCTTTCAATAATTTTTACCGGCTTCTTATATTTATATGCTGATATGATTGAATCTTTAAAATTGATTACAGTTGATTCAATTCGATTGTGTTTATAAATGAAAATTTGAGCTTTCTCTAAAGTATCTTTAGAAGCTAAGATTGTATATGGTTTTCCTGCTCTTACTTTTCTTACATCAAATGTATCTTTAATTGTAGTACTGATTTCATTAATTTTTGGATAAAAAACATGATGTCTATCTAAAATTATTCCGAAGCTCTCTCCACTTTTAATAGTATCGTTGATTACTTTATACTTATCGAAGTTAAATCCATATTTAATTACTGGTTTCGGTTTTACTTCAACCACAACTTCTTTAGGTGTTTCTTCCACCTTATCCTCTTTACAAGAATAAAAAATTGATAAACAAATAATTAATATAGTAGCGTAATGAGTAGTTTTCAACGAATTGCGTTTTAATTTGAACCAACCACAAAAGTACAAATTAAAGCAATTTCTGTTAAGACTTTAACAAACTGTAACGATTTTTATTCTACAACGATTTCGAAAGGATTTGCTAAACCTTTAAAAGCATCAAGTTCAGCTCTTAATGAGCCAACAGCTAAAGAAGCGCTCATTTTTACTGGAACTTTATTATCATCGGCAGTAATCCAAACGGTTACACTTTCTTTGGCTTTAAAAACTCTTCCTGCTTGAACCAACGGTCTGAACATTTGAGTTCTTACTTTACCAAACTTTGTGCTTAGGGTTTCGTAACCTAAGAATAGTAATTTAAAAGGATATTGTTTTTCATCAAAGAACATATCTACATAAATTTCATCTCCTTTTTTCATATTCTTTGTATTATAACTTCTAAGAAAATAAAAGGTAGAAATCATGTCTTGCGGACCTGTAACAGAAATTACAGTATCTTTTTTCTTTAAAAGATCTTTTACGTGAGCGGTGTTTTTTTCATGATCGAAAGTAATATTCTTCTTCTTTTTATAGCCACCTTCATCAATATCACGAACAAAATGATATGGTTTTACATCATTTGGATCGAAATAGCTTTCATAAGTATCTCTTACTTTGAAGAACCAACCAACTACACTAGAAGTTTTCCCTTTACCGATTGCGTGTAATACTTTTTTACCTTGAAATGTTTCTTCTTTCAACTCTAAAGTAGCCTCACCTGCTTTTAAAAAACCACTGTAACTCATGCGATAACGAAGCCATTCACCATTTTGAAATGCAGGAATTGTTTCTTGCGATAAAGCTGATAATGAAATGCTAACTAGTAATAAAAGGACTATTTTTTTCTTCATAATTTCAAACTTATGAAAAAACTATGACAATTATTATTCCAAAAAAGGAATTAGCAATTATATAACTTTAAAATGTCCCCCAGTTTTCTAGCTCTTCTTGACTCCATAGGTATGGAAAGAAAACTCGTTTTTGATATTTAGGATGTAAATATTTACGCCAACTACTACCTCCTGTAGCTTCCAAATCTTTATTACTCCCTCCTAAATACTTTCCAGCTGCATTGTAATGAGCCATAACCCATTTTACATTTACGGTATAATCGTAATGACGCATGGCTTTTATTAGAACCTCGTCTTCCTGGATATCTTTTGGAAGTTGCATGAATTTTTTAGAAAGATTAATATCATTATAATCTTCCATAAACTCGATGAACTCACCCATGTATTTTTTCTCGAATAACTTTAGCAACGTTGTTTTTTGTCCTGTCGTATAGTTTTTCCCAGCAGCTTGCCAATACAAATGATCATACGCATTTTTAAATGAAGAATTACGATCTATAGTATCTCTAAAACGAGCATCAATTAAGTTTATTAATTCTGTAGAAGCGAATTCAATTTTACGATACTGGGCACTTTGAAAACCACTAGCTGGAGTTAATGTGTTTCTAAATTTTAAATATTGCTCCACATCCATTCCTTCTCCCATCACTTCAAAAGAACTACATAATACATCAAAATAGCGACTAATTCTCATTAAATGCTTCGAGAATTTCTCTGCAGAAATTTCTACACTTTTCGCAACTTGATCAATTTCCCAAAGAATCATTTTGAACAATAATTCATTTACTTGATGATACATGATAAATACCATTTCATCAGGTTCCGTTGTCCTTGGAATTTGCAATCCTAATAAAGCGTCGGTTTGGATATAGTCCCAATACGTAATTGGTTTACTCCATAATAAACCTTCAAGCATGGCTTCTACTGGAACTCCCAGTTTGTCATACTTTTCTTCTATAGCTTTTAATAATTCTTCTCTACTCATGTTACTATAGTTCATATAAAAAGAACCAAGAAAGTGATTCTCTTTCTTGGTTCTAAAGATACTTCAATAATATATATTTATAAAGTCCCTCTTCTCTGTTGTTCTCTTTCAATTGACTCAAATAAGGCCTTGAAATTTCCTGCTCCAAATCCTCTAGCTCCCATTCTCTGAATAATTTCAAAGAATAATGTTGGTCGGTCTTCAACTGGTTTGGTGAAAATTTGTAATAAATAACCTTCTTCGTCAGCATCAACTAAAATTGATAATTCTTGAAGTTTAGATAAATCTTCTTTCATGATTTCCATATGATCTCCTAAACGTTCAGGAATCATATCATAATATGATTGCGGTGGTGGAGGCAAAAACTCTACACCATTTGCTCTTAATTGCGATACCGTTTTAATAATATCATCAGTGGCAACTGCAATATGCTGAACTCCTTCACCTTCATAAAAATCTAAATACTCTTCAATTTGAGATCTCTTTGCAGCTTTTGCTGGTTCGTTAATAGGGAATTTTACACGTCCATTTCCATTACTCATTACTTTACTCATTAATGCAGAGTATTCTGTATGGATTTGTTTGTCGTCAAATGATAAGAAGTTCTCGAATCCCATCACTTCTTCGTACCATTTTACCCATTTGTTCATTTGCCCCCAACCAACATTTCCTACCATGTGGTCGATATACTTTAAACCAGCTGATGGTGGATTATAATCAGATTTCCAATCCATGAAACCTGGCATAAATGTTCCTTTGTAGTTTTTACGCTCTACAAACATATGAACTGTTTCTCCGTATGTATAAATTCCAGAACGAACAACTTCTCCATCTTCATCAGTCATTACAGTTGGTTCCATATATGATTTTGCTCCTCGTTTTGTAGTTTCTTCCCAAGCAGAACGAGCATCTTCAACCCAAAGTGCAACCACTTTTACACCATCTCCATGTTTAACAATATGATCATTAATTGGTGATTTACTATTTAATGGAGTTGTTAAAACTAAACGAATTTTGTCTTGTACTAATACGTAGCTTACTTCGTCTTTTGAACCTGTTTCTAATCCTCTATATGCTAATGATTGAAACCCAAAAGCTGTTTTATAGAAGTGTGCAGCTTGTTTTGCATTTCCTACGTAAAACTCAACGTAATCTGTTCCTAAAAGTGGAAGGAAATCTTGAGCTCCTTCGAATATTTTTTCTAAACCGTAGTTTACTGATTTTATATCTTTTGACATGTCTTTTCTAAATTTAAATTATTCTTCTAACCAAGATTGAAAATACTTTTCATCGGCTATTTTCATCGCTTCTTCTGTAACCATTAAAGGCTTAAATGTATCTACCATTACAGCCAACTCTTCTGTTACTGTTTGACCAATACTTCTCTCTGTTGCTCCAGGATGTGGACCATGAGGAATTCCGGCAGGATGAAGCGAAATATGTCCTGCATCAATATCATTCCTACTCATAAAATCTCCATCAACATAATATAGAACTTCATCAGAATCAATATTACTATGGTTATAAGGAGCAGGAATTGCTTGTGGATGATAATCATACAACCTTGGCACAAAACTACAGATTACAAAGGCATCTGTTTCAAATGTTTGATGCACTGGTGGTGGTTGGTGAACTCTTCCTGTTATTGGTTCAAAATCGTGAATTGAAAATGCATATGGATAATTAAATCCATCATAACCTACAACATCAAAAGGATGAGTTGCATACACCATTTCTATTATTTCGTCTTGCTTTTTGATTTTGATTAAAAAGTCTCCCTTTTCATTATATGTTTCTAACTCATAAGGTTGACGAATATCTCTTTCACAAAATGGAGCGTGTTCTAATAACTGCCCGAACCAGTTGCGATATCTTTTAGGTGTGTAAACTGGGCGATAAGATTCAACAATGAATAAACGATTGTCTTCTGTGTCAAAATCTAATTTGTAAATCATACCTCGAGGAATTACTAAGTAATCTCCATATTTGAAATCCAAATTTCCCATATGAGTTCTTAGCTTACCTGTTCCTCTGTGCACAAAAATTACTTCATCTGCATCTGTGTTTTTATAGAAATAATCTTTTGTTGAAGATTTTGGTGCAGATAAAATTATGTTACAATCAGAATTGGTTAAAACAATCTTTCGACTATCCAAATAATCCTCTACTTGAGGAACTTGAAATCCTCTAAATCGATACGATTGAATATTGTTTTTCTTAGCAATTTTTGGAGCTACCGAATATTGCTTTCTAATTTCTTTTACTTGAGTTGGTCTTTGTTCGTGATATAAATTTGATGACATTCCGTCGAAACCTATAGTACCAAACAATTGCTCATAGTACAAGCTTCCATCTTTTTTACGGAATTGCGTATGACGCTTTGGTGGAATATTTCCTAATTTATGATAAAAAGGCATAAGCCAGTGGTTTTATTTGTTAATGAATTAATGCAATACAAATCAAGAAGTTTGATTCATTTTAGCATTCTCAAATAGCTAAATTGATACATTAACCTATCATTCAGGATTTCGCTTGATTAAAAATTTTAAGTGCGCTAGTAAGCCTAACCAGTACATTTTTAGCGATTTAGTTGTTTGTTCCACAAATATAATAAAAAGAATGGGGATTTCGAGCTGATAAAAGTCAGTATGGCGAATCATTTCATGAAATAAAAAAGTCCGGAGAGTTATCTTCGGACTTTTAAATATTGTTTTGATTTTGAATTACTCTTTTGGTAATCTTTCATCAATCATTTTAAGTGGCATACCTTCCATTAAATCAAATACATCTAAAATACTTCTCATAGTGTCTTCTTCTTCTACTTGCTCATTTACGAACCATTGTAAAAACACTTCAGATGCAAAATCATCAACACTACGTGCTTTTTTAAAACACTTATAGATTGATTGTGTAACGTTAATTTCTTGTTCTAATGATTTTTCGTAAATATCTCTAAGACTTTCAAATTCATTATTAACGTTATGTACTTCTGGAGACATTGCGGCTCCACCTGCATCGTTTACAAATTCGAAGATTTTCATTGCATGCTCTCTTTCTTCTTCAGCTTGCTTATAGAAGAATGACTTACTATTTAATAATTCTCTTTGATCGCACCATGAAGCCATTGCTAAATAAGATGCAGAAGCATGCATTTCCATTGCTATTTGCTCATTTAACACATCCATAACTTCAGGATGAATCGTCATTTGTTTTCTTACTGCTGTTGTTTTCATGATAAAAATTGTTTGTTATGCTAATTTACGACAAAATCAGCCCAATTAATAGCGAAAACAGAATTTGAAAAAAGTCTAAATAAGCTTATTATTTAGATTAAAACTGATTTAACGGGAGTAAAAAATGAATCTATAGTAGCTTTTAAAGATAAAAGTTGAGGAATATCTAGATAAATTAAATGTTGCTTATCAGCTACAAAAAGTAACACAAAGTTATCTGAATCGATAATATCGCATACAGCATCGTGCGTTCCTAGTTTATTAATATTCGCTCTTAATTGAAGTAATTGAGGGAAAGTAAGAAGTATATTCTTATTTACAGTTGTTAATTGATACTTACAAAAAGTAATTTCCTCTAAGCGAATTGACTGCTCAACATTTGCATCTACATTCATAATGCAAACATAACACTTATTTAGAATAAATAAAAATTAACTTTCAGGAGCCATCTCAACTTCCAATCCTTCTAACTCAGGAGTCATATGAATTTGACAACCTAGACGACTATTGTCTTCGACATAAAAAGCCTCTGCTAACATCGCATCTTCGTCATCCGTCATTTCAGGAAGTTCATGATCTGATTTCACATAACATTGACAAGAAGCACACATTGCCATTCCTCCACAAATACCAACTGTTCCTTCCGGAGCTAATTCATAAGAACGAATTACTTCCATTAAGTTCATATTCATATCTGTTGGTGCCTGTACTTCGTGAGTAACACCTTCTCTGTCTGTAATTTTTATATTAATATCCTGGTTTTCCATACTATAAGAAATAACCCGTTCCTAACAACTTATATAACGGGGTAAAAATTGTAATTACTACTAAAACAACAATTGTAAATCTGCTCAAACCAGGAATTCTATTTTTAATTTGTAAATCATGATTTTGAAAAATAGGTTCACAGGTAATCTTATCTTTCAAACTGTACTTTATATATCCCTTTTTAACATTATTCCTACTCTCATAATTAAGATAATATATTAAATAAACTAAAGACAAAATTATAAGTAATTCGGAATATCGGAATAAGTTTTCTATAGAATTCGATACAAAAATCACCCCAATTACAAACGGTATCGCACTTATGACAATTGGTAATTTAATTTTTTCAACTTCCTCCTTATTATTTTTTGCAGGAATATAATTATAGAGAAAGATTAAAGTAAAACATAAAAAAGCTGCACCAATACCAAAAACAAACAAATCATAAAACGAAGGTTCAGCTGAATGGTTTGGTCCCAAACAATTAATAATACCTAACAAATCTCTTTTCATATCAATTTTTTTCTTGTTCTTTCAATTTCTTTCGAAGCACTTTTGCTCTTTTATCCTCTCCATCATGACTCCAACCCGGTGAATTGAAAATATAATTCAGTTTATCACTCCACTTATCAGCTCTATTCACATCCTTCCAAATAGCCGCATATTCATGAGTTGCTACGGTAACTGGATTATATGTTTCGATATTTACAGTTAAACCGTATACAGGATGATCTATTTCCTTTAATTCTTCCGAAAAGGTACCGAAGATACGATCCCAAATGATTAAAATTCCCGCATGATTACAATCTAAATATCTGATGTTTGATGCATGATGTACTCTGTGATGCGATGGTGTATTGAAAATAAATTCTATTGGTTTTGGTAATTTATCTACCAACTCCGTGTGCACAAAAAATTGATAAATTAGACTTACTCCCATCATGGTGAACATCATCAATGGATCGAATCCTAATAATGGAATCCACAACCAAAAGAAGAACTTATGAATTCTTTCACCCACGCCTTGACGTAAAGCGGTTCCTAAATTCATATGAACTGATGAATGATGAGGAACATGTCCTGCCCAAAATAATCGAACTTCATGGTTCAAACGATGAAACCAATAGTAAGCAAAATCATCAGCAAAAAACAACAATAACCAAGCCCACCATTGTCTATTTACAACTCCATTTAAAGGAGAAATTTGATATAAATAAAAGAATACAATAAACGCCAAGACCTTAGGAATAAACTCTACAATTGCCGAAAACATCATCATTAATAAAGATACACCCGTATCTTTTGAATGGTATTTTTCTTTAGCAACTTTAAACTCAACAAACATTGAAACAAAAAATACTGGCAATGCGAAGTACAATAATTTATCCTGAGATAATTGTTCTATGTATTCTAATATACTCATCTACTCAATTTTCTTAACTACAGCTTTAGGAGCTTCTTTCTTAGTTCCATCAAAACCTTGAACTCCACCAACTGTTGTATATTTCATTACGTATTTTTTATCTGGGAAAATACGTTTAAACGCACTTTGACACATTAACGTAGCTTCATGGAAACCACATAAAATTAACTTCAATTTACCAGGATATGTATTTACATCACCAATAGCATAAATACCTGGAATATTCGTTTGATAGTCTAAAGCGTTATTTACCTTAATTGCGTTCTTTTCAATTTCTAATCCCCAATCAGCAATTGGACCTAGCTTTGGAGATAATCCAAATAACGGAATGAAATGATCTGTATGAATCGTGAAAGGCTCTTCGTCTTTCTTATGAACTACAACACCTTCAACTTTACCATTACCTGTAATTTCTTTAACCTCTGCAGGAGTAATTAAATTGATTTTTCCTTCGTTCTTTAATTTTTGAACTTGATCCACTGAATCTAAATGACCTCTGAATTCATTTCTTCTATGAATTAAAGTTACAGAACTAGCAACATCCGCTAAAAAGATAGACCAATCTAAAGCAGAATCACCTCCACCAGCAATAACCACATCTTTATCACGATACATTTCTGGTTCTTTGATCATATATTCCACACCTTTTCCTTCGTAGTCCGCGATATTTGAAATAGGTGGCTTTCTTGGTTCAAAACTTCCTAATCCACCTGCAATTGCAACAACTGGTGCATGATGTTTTGTTCCTTTATTAGTAGTTACAATAAATGTTCCGTCATCTTGCTTCTCGATGATATCTGCTCTTTCTCCTAAAGTAAATCCTGGTTCAAATTGTTTGATCTGTTCCATTAATTTATCAGTTAAATCACCAGCCAAAATTTCTGGATACGCAGGAATGTCGTAAATAGGTTTTTTAGGATAAATTTCCGAGCATTGTCCTCCTGGCTGCGGCAAAGCATCAATTAAATGACATCTTAACTTTAATAAACCAGCTTCGAAAACTGTAAATAAGCCGGTTGGACCAGCTCCAATGATTAGAATATCTGTTTTTATCATTTGATAAAAAACTTTTTATAAGGATATTCCGCAACGAGTGCGGAATATAAGTTGTTATTAATAAGTTTAAATAGCGTTTCTTGAACAAAAATAAAGAAGCGCTTTTATTTAAATACTGATCAAAATCAGTTTATGCTACATTGATTACTTCTTCAATTTCTGGAGCGTACTTTTTAATAGTCGCTTCTACACCATTTTTCAACGTCATTTGGTTTACAGAACAACCACTACAAGCTCCTTCTAATTGTACTTTAACAATGTTTTCTTCAATTGATAAAAGCTTGATATTTCCTCCATCACTAATTAAAAATGGACGAATTTCATCTAATGCTTTCTCAACCTTATTTTGTGTTTCTTGTGCTGACATACAACTTTCTTTATTTGGTACTACAACCACTCATTGTAGTAATTCTTACTACTTCAGTTGGTGGTAAATTAGCGTTTCTTTTTAACAATTGAGAAACTACTTCTTGTGTAATTTCTTTAAATGACTCTTCTAACTTAGTTCCGTTTTGTAACGCAACTGGATGACCTACATCTCCTCCTTCTCTAATACTTTGAACAATTGGAATTTCTCCTAAAAACGAAGTTTCTAAATCTTCTGCAAGATTCTTCGCTCCGCTTTTACCGAAAATATAGTATTTATTTTCTGGTAATTCTTCAGGTGTAAAGTAAGCCATATTTTCCACGATTCCTAACACAGGAACATTAATTGCTTCCTGTTGGAACATTGCAACTCCTTTCTTAGCATCAGCTAATGCAATATTCTGAGGAGTACTTACCACAACCGCTCCTGTAATTGGTAAGGCTTGAACAATTGATAAGTGAACATCTCCTGTACCTGGAGGTAAATCGATTAATAAGAAATCTAATTCTCCCCAGTCTGCATCAAAAATTAGTTGATTTAAAGCTTTTGACGCCATTGGACCTCTCCAAATTACAGCCTGATTAGGATTTGTAAAAAAACCTAATGATAATAATTTTACCCCGTAATTTTCGATTGGTTTCATTTTAGATCGTCCTTCTACTTTTACAGATAAAGGTCTTTCTTTTTCAACATCAAACATGATGTGTTGAGATGGTCCATAAACATCCGCATCTAAAACACCAACATTGAACCCCATTTTAGCTAAGGTGATAGCAACATTTGCTGTTACCGTAGATTTTCCAACTCCACCTTTACCAGATGCAATTGCAATAATATTCTTGATATTTGGAATTTCTTTACCACGAATTTGGTTTACCTCTTCTTTTGGCTTTACCTCAGCTTTTACGTTTACCTTTACATCAATCTTTTGGTCCACATGCTGATGAATAGCTTTCATAATTTCAACTTCAACCTTCTTTTTAGCTTGAAGAGAAGGGTTTCCAATAACCACATCAACTATTACTTCGTTACCAAATGTAACAACATTTTTAATGTTTTCATTTTCCACTAAACTTTTCCCTTCACCAGGAGCGGTTATCGTTTCTAATGCATTATATATATCTTGCTTTTTAAAGCTCATTTTGATTGTATTAATTCTAAGTTACAAAGATAACGCTTAGATTTCAGATACTAAAGTGAGAATATTTCGAATTCTTATACATCTATAGACCTAAATTATAACTCCTTAGCAGGATCCCAGAAGATATTCTCAAAGTTTTGAATTTGATTTTCAACAACCTCAACTCCTTCACTTTGTAATAATTGCTCCATTAAATTTGTACCTTCAAAATGATGCTTTCCTGTTAAAATACCTTTTCTATTTACGACACGATGTGCAGGAACTTCTCTTCCTGAAGAATTATTCATTGCCCAACCAACCATTCTTGCTGATCTTGCAGCTCCTAAATATTTAGCTATTGCCCCGTAACTAGTTACTTTTCCGTAAGGAATTAATCTAGCTACTTCATATACTCTTTCAAAGAAATTCTGATCATTACTCATGTTTTAAAAGTACAATTTAATTGTGGTTAACACAGCTAAAAAACCTGTAATTATACTCATTAATGGATTGAAGAATACCATAACCTTATTTACTCTTTTTTCCATCTTTTTCACTAACAAAATATAACTTGATAAAACTGCGAAAACTCCTAATGAAGTTCCAACTCCAAATGAAACAACTTCATAATAGCTTTCTGAAACTAATCCTTCAGCATTTAAAAAAGAATACACTAGCGCAAAAAACGGAATGGCAAACATATTGACAAAAGACAATTTTAATCCATACACAAAACAAGTTTGGCGATTACAAACTTGTCTTACTTTTTCTTTAGAAAAGAACTCTTTTTTCAAATAAAAAACAGAAAGAAATAGAAAAACTACAACTGCTGAATTTTTAATCCAAAATAGAATATTTGGAATTTTATTGATAATGGATATTACATACAGACTTAACAGAAACTGTAAGAAAACAACAATCGCGGCTCCGTAAATAAATCGACTTGCTGACTTTTTATTCTCGTCGATAAATATTTTACCTACGGTTAAGTTCAACATGCTTGGCATGATAAAACCGACATAAGCAATTATAAATCCTAGAATAAAATTCAAAAACATCACATAAAAGTTTAATCAACTTTTTGGACGTTTAACAAATTGATTCCTTTCTAAAAATTACTAATAATTCAGTCTAAACTTAATGTAAGTAATAGGCTTTCCTTTCTCTAAATATTGTTGCTCGTAGAAAGTTTGCGTTTCTGTTACTTCCTCTGGTGAAGATTTTAATCTGTAAACATCATGACTTGCATGAAGAACTTCATGACCTTCTCCATGTAACAAACCTAAGGTATAACCATGCATAAACTCGCTATCAGTTTTTAAATTAACGAAAGCGTCTGGTTTTAAAATATGGTGATATCTTTTTAAGAAATCCGTATTGGTAAGCCTATGTTTTGTCCTCTTATATTTAATTTGAGGATCTGGGAAAGTAATCCAAATTTCGTCTACTTCATTCTCAGCAAAAATCATATCAACTAACTCGATTTGCGTTCGAATAAAAGCAACATTATTCATTTCATCTTCGATAGCGGTTTTCGCTCCTCTCCAGAAACGAGCTCCTTTTATATCAACTCCTACGAAATTTTTATTTGGATTTTTCTTTGCTAATGCAATTGTATATTCTCCTTTACCACAACCTAACTCTAGTACGATTGGATTATCATTCTTAAAGAAAGAATTCCACTTCCCTTTAAGATGAAAATCACCAGTAACTTCCTCTCTTGTTGGTTGAATTACATTAGCAAACGTTTCGTTTTCTTTGAAACGTTTTAGTTTATTCTTACTTCCCAATGTGTAGTATATGTATTAAGCTTATTAAGCTCTGTCTTCAGTTCCTTCTTTCTTAAACTTAAGAGCTTGAGAAATCCAATAGTATAATAAAACTAGAAGAACACCTAAGAAAATCCAGTTTACTGCATTTGAAGTCCACCATCCAGCGCCACCTTTAGCAAGAGTTAAACGGATCCACTCAAAAGGAATGAATAACACTTGAAATATTTCACCTATGAATTTAAAAATATTTAATCCTAACATAACTTGATTATCTTTACGTTTGCAAAAATATAAAAAGAAAAAATGTTAACCAACTTTTTCAGCAATACAAAACCGTTTACTTCAGTCATTCTTATTGGCTTGTTTTTTTGCTATGCTATTTCAGCATTTTTTGGTGGTTTTATTTCTGAATTTGACTTCAGTTTAGGTTTTTGGTTTTTAGTTCTTTTTGGACTGGCAAATTTTATAAAATCTAGAAACAACTTAACTTTTGATAACTCTTATTTCTTTTTGATATTCATCATATTAATTGGACATGTTCCATCGGTTATTAAAATCGATTCATTTTTTTATTCCAACCTTGTATTACTCGTTTATGTGAGAAGAGTTTATAGTTTACAATCTTCTAAAAACATAATTAAAAAACTGTTTGATAGTGGTTTTTGGATGGGAATTTCGTTTTTAATAGAACCTTTTACAATTGTATTATTTCCCTTGACTTTTATTTCTAGTATTCTGCATCAACATTTAGATTACAGAAAGTTGATTACACCAATATTCGGAATTCTAACTCCGATAATTCTATTTTACACTTATCATTTCTGGTATGATAGTCCAGAAGAATTTCACCAACTTTTTAGTTTCTTAACTTATTATGATTTTTCAATTTATAACACATTCATATATAAGTATTCCTTAGGAACAATTTTGTTGCTGATTTTCATATCATTTGTAATGAAAACTCCTAGAACATTATCTATTAAAAACACCTTTAGAAAAAACTGGATTTTGGTTTGTTTCCATCTATTTTTAACAACAATATTAATGCTTATTTTGAAGGAAAGAACAGGTTCAGAAATAGCTTATTTACTTTTCCCTTGTGCTATTGTAATTGCAAATGGATTCGAATTAGTAAGAGAAAAGTGGTATTCAGATATTATTCTGATTCTTTTATTCCTTAGTTCGTTAGTTCATTATTTCATGTAATATCAACTACATTTTTTCTCCAAACGCTAAATCACCAGCATCGCCTAAACCAGGCAAAATATACCCTTTATTGTCTAGTTTATTATCAATGTCTGCAATCCATAGTGAAGTACTTACTGGAAAATGACTTTTGATAAAATCAATTCCGTCTAAAGACCCAATAACAGAAACGATATGAATTTCTTTTGGGTTACCATATTTCTGTAATGCCTCATAAACTGAAACTAACGATCTTCCCGTAGCTAACATTGGGTCAATTAATAGTAACGTTTTTCCATCTATTGGAGGTGAAGCGAAATACTCAACTACAATTTCAAAATGTTCGTCATTATTTGGATGATGTCTGTAAGCAGAAATAAAGGCATTTTCAGAATCATCGAAATAATTCAGTAATCCATTATGTAAAGGCAATCCAGCACGAAGAATTGAACACAAAACTACTTCTTCAGAAAGCACATCCATTGGTTTGGCACCAAGAGGAGTTATAATTTGTTTTTCGGTATAATTAAGTTTTTTACTGATTTCATAACCTAAAATTTCTCCTATTCGTTCAATATTTCTTCGAAATCTCATACTGTCTTTTTGTATGTTTTTATCTCTGATTTCTAGTAAAAATTTATTTAAAATTGAACGTTGACGTGCTAAGTGGTATATTTTCATTTTTCGAGTGTGCTCTCAATATACAAAAAGAATGCTTTACACGATAAGTAAAGCATTCTTTCTACACTATTTTCTCAACTTTATTAAAATCTGTATCCTATTCTAAAACCTAAATCAAGGATAGCATCAGATAATTTTAGGTCAAAATCATATGCATATCCAATTCCTGCAGAAAATTCCATTTCAAAATTCTTTCCGAAACTTCTACGCAAACCATACTTTGGAACCACTCTTATGTGATTATTGATAACTACATCATAATTCGAAATCGCAAAAGCATCAGATCCATAAGTAGTTTTTAAACTAAAGTAATTAGCTGAATTATATACTGTTTTCTTTCCAAGTTTGTTTCTTCTATTTAAATTATAATAAAACCTAGGCTCCGCGGTAACTGTGGGATAAAAAATTATTCCTGTTTTTGGATAAAAAGTTCCGCCAAACAAAGCTAAATCCATTCCCAATTCAGAACGCAACGCAAGTTGATTTGTAATTTTTGTTTCGTTATAAATCCAAGCTCCGAATAATCCTGTTTGAACTCCAAATATATTTCTCTCTACAGAAGGTTGTTTTTCTGAATCAGTTTGTGCATTCAAATTAAATAAGCTTGCAAATAATAAGACAACTAGTAATGTTTGTTTTTTCATAAGTCATGTAGTTTTTCATTAACGGATTTGATTTAAACAAAAAGCATACCACCGTTTTTTATTTAACGTCCCAAAAAATCAATTAACTTCACTTTAACACCTTTCTTAAGATCAAACTCATTAATGGTACAAAAGTTGATATTTCTCTGAGAAAATTATTTACTATGAAAAAAAAACTACTACTATTGCTATTCATCCCTTGTTTTTTGGGTGCTCAAAATACATTAAGCAACGCTAAAGATAGCTTAAGTAAATCATCTAATAATTCTACTATTACTTCAAGTTCTAATGATGATGATGATGACGATGATGATGATAATTTTGCAGCAACTATTTTTGAATCAATTTTTCAATCAATATTTATAGATTTTTTTGGATCCTTAAGCTTAGGGGTAATTATTGGTGAAGGTTTATATACGGAATTTACCCCTTATCCATATTTTGATGGAAAATCGGGAGAATATACCAGAGTATTAAATGATAAAAACAAAAGAACAAATATTAAATTGAATGCAAATTACTTTGTGAACAGAGTAAGTGGTGTGGAGTTTAATGCCGTTTTAAAACCGGTTCCTCTAGTAGGTTTAGAATTAGATTATTTAACTTTTAATGAAAAAGGTTTGTTTACAGACGAATCTTTAAGTATTACTTCAATAAATGCTAATTATTATAGAATTAGAGAAAGTTCATTATCCATGTGGTGGGGAATTGGAGCAACTTATGTAGGTAATGAAGTTGACTCTTGGGGAGTATCTTATAATTTTGGAGCTGATATTTACCCTGTTAAGCCAATAAGTTTTCATTTAGGATGGAAACAAAGTTTTATTAATGATAATACGGTTAATGTTTTTAAATCTCAAGTAAAATATCACTTAAAACAAACCGCATTTTATACAGGATATCACAACTATAAACTTGGAAGCGAAGTAATTTCTGGTCTTGTGTTAGGCGTTGAAGTTAATTTTTAAAAAGATTCCTGCGGATGCAGGAATCTTAGTTTCATTTTCTTACTAAACATAGCATTTTCTCAAAACAAAAACTGTTTTAGTTACTTCTACCTCGTTCTTCATCGTTTCCAAAGTTTCTTTCATTTACTTTGATCTTATTGTTTCCGAAACTATATGATAATGATAAAACTAGATTTCTTGTACTATAATTTTGACCATAAACTTGTCTTACTCCATCAACTACAGACTCTAAATTGTTTACCGCACTTGTATTAAAAACATCATTAGCAAAAACTGATAATTTAAAGTTGTTTTTAAAGCTTTGTTGATATCCAATAGAGAAATTATACATTCCTCCAAGGCTATATAATCCTCCATTAAAAGGTGAACTATACCAAGAATTCACAATTAATTTTGATTTCTCTCCAACACTAAAGGTGTTATTTGTTGCTACTCTTAATTGTAACCCATTTCTTGGAGCTGCCCCAATATTCTTCTCAAATTTTGAATAATATCCGATTACATTAAAACTATTCTGACTTTCCCACCAAGAAAAAGGACTTGTACTATAGTTTTCTGAGATTCCATAATTGTATTGAGTGATGTAATTATCTCTAGTCACAATTTGAGTTTCCTCAACAGGATCTGATGTAAAAATTACTCCAAAACCATTTGTGGTTACATTTAAGAAAACACTAGAATTCAATTTTCTTTTGTAAGAATGAGTGAACTCAAAACTATCCATAAAAGAAGGATTTAAAAACGGATTTCCTTCACTAAAACTATTATCGTTTATAAAAATTTTAAATGGATTTAAATCAGAAAAACGAGGTCTTTCAATTCTTCTACCATAAGAGAAGTTAAAGGTGTTATTATCGTTTTTCTTATACGAAATATAAGCTGTTGGAAACACCTGAGTAAAGTTATTTCTATTGCTTTCATTTGTTTGTACACTAACACCTAACGTATTTGTATTTTCAACTCTAACTCCTAATTGAACCTTTGTTTTTTCAGAAATATTGAAGTTACTTGATACATAACCAGCAATGTTATTTTCTTCGTACATAAAGTCATTAGAATTGGTTGTATCTAAAACAGGAGACCCTGAAAGAGTATTAAAAAACTGTACTCCACTATTTATTTTCGTGTTACTAGTTTTTGCACCGAATGACAACTGAACCTTATCTATTGGATAATTCACATCTATTTTAGAGCTAAAATTTTCAATTTTCTGATCAGTCATATTTAAACCTCCTGAAGTAATTCCCATTGAATTTCCAGAATTATCAAAAGCTTCTGTTATAAAATCTCTATCATTATCTGACTTATAGGTAAAATAATCGGCGTTAAAAGAAATTGATCTACCAAGTGTATCTAGTTTTGTTTCTGCGTAAAAATTCACATTATGATTTCTTGTATTTACTGTATTTTCTCCTGTGTTCTTGATAACTCTATCTAAATTCCCCGAAAGGTCAAATACATTTGAAACAACAGAACTGAATCCTCCTGGCTGATTTAAGTTTCCTAAATACTGAGCTCCAATGTTTACATTATCCGAAATTTTATAATCCATTTGAAGTCTACCAGAATAACTATCTCTTCTATCTTTATATTCGATATCGATATCCCAAAAACTATTCGGATAGTTAATTTTTAAATCTTCAATGTTATTTAAATTTCCTTTCGTTGCACTTAAACTTGACACTAAAGAAAATTTATTTTTATTATAACTAAAATTGTTTCTCAAGGTAGCAAAGCTGAACTTGTTTTGATTGTAAACTAAACTAGATGTATTGTGCCAAGAGTTTAATTTCGCTTTCTTTAAAATGATGTTGATTAAACCTCCTCCTGCTGCTTCATATTTTGCAGGTGGATTGGTAATAACTTCAATACTTTTAATATCGTTCCCATTTAAACTTTCTAAAAAAGAAACTAATTCTTCTCCTTCCATTGGCGATAATCTTCCGTTAATTAAAACTCTAGAAGCTCCTTTTCCTAAAATTTCAATTGCTCCATTTTGAACTTGAACTCTTGGAGCTAGTTTTAAAATATCTGCTCCATTTCCAACTTCTGATACTACACTCTTTTCAACGTCAAATACTAATCGATCTACTTTTTGCTGAATTACCCTTCTTTTCGATTGAACGACTACCTCTTCCAAACTTTGACTATCTTCTTCAAGCTTTATGATTCCTAAATCTAAATTCTTATCAACTTCTATTTGTTTCTCCCAATCTGTATATCCTAAAAAGGATACCACAATTTTATAAGTTCCTTTCGCTACTTTAATTTCAAAGTTCCCATTGTCATCTGAACTTGTTCCTGTAATAATGGTGTTTGAATTATCTCGAATTACGATATCTGCAAAACCAATATCTCCAACTGCATCTGTTACTTTTCCTTTTATAGTTTGACCAAAGGATAAGAATGAAAAAAATAAAAATGTTACTAATGTTAAACGTTTCATGTTTCTGTGTTTTTGTTTTGATGACACAAAAGTGCTGCTTGCTCACATTTTGTGCGACCGAAAACACAAAGTCGAACCTTTTTCTTCTCAAGAAATTGGTTCGACTATTTTTTTTGAACGTTCGACTTTACGTTAAACAACTGATTTTCTGAATTGTGTAGGTGTTTTTCCAGTATGTTTTTTAAACGCTGTATTAAATGAAGATTTTGAATTAAATCCAACTTCGTACAAAATTTCCAAGACGGTTACTTTAGTTTTTGATGGATTTGACAGTATATTTTTTGCTTTTTCTATTCTATATTCATTTATAAAATCGAAGAAATGAAGCTTTAATTCTTGATTAATTAAAACAGATAAATCTCTCATCGGTACTTTCAATTGATCTGCTAAATTTCTAATGGTAAGCGATGGATTCAAATAAGGTTCATGTTCTTCCATGTATTTTTTTAAATCGGAAATTCTTTCGTTATGATTCTCATCTAAATCTACTTTATCCATTTCTTTTGATGTTTTTAAACTCACATCAAAACCTCTGAATAATTTTGGCGTATTTAAAGCTTTAAAGATTAACCAAAACACAAAGAACATTCCATATAGGAGTAATACAATTCTCCAAACTTCTACAACTTCAACCGAAAACCTACCACTATCTCTAATAAATCCTTTAGTAAGCGTAATTAAGATTGCGATAAAAGTTAATATCAAATATTGTTTTAACCATTTATAGTTTTTAAAATCCTTCTCGTTAGTATGATTTTCAAGAAGTAGCTTTCTATAACGTAAAACATAATAAATGCTCGCTCCAAAATATGTTACAGTTAGTAACCTTCCGAAATAGTTTGAAAAAATAATTTCTGGATTCCCCATGAAATCATTATAAAACTCAGTCTTTGCTTCACTATCAACTAAAAAGAAATTTGGAAATAATATCAGTGTATTGATAAGAAACGGAATAAGATGAACTAAATGGATCTTTTTCAACTTAAAATTTGAATAAATCACGGATAACACATACAAGAATAAAAGTGGTTCCTTCAATCCGGAAAGTTTTATCCTCAATATATCTAATGTTAGATTCACATCAACTACATAATAACTAAAAAATGCTGTGCAGTCTATTGCTGTGACAATTAATAAAGAAGCTAATAAAATGTTTCCAATCTTATTATTTGTTTTTACCGTTAGTAAAAACGCAGAGAAAACAAGTAGCAACAAGGAAAAAATAAATCCTAAAATTCCAATTATAACTGAATTATCCATTTTGCAATTTTACGCTTAAATATGTTGTTTTCTAAATTGGGTTGGAGTTAATTGTGTATGTTTTTTAAACGCCGTGTTGAACGATGATTTTGAATTAAAACCTACATCATATAAAATCTCTAAAACGGTAAGTTTAGGTTTACTTTTATCCGTTAATAAATTCATTGCCATTTCAATTCGATATTCATTTACGAAATCAAAAAAATGTTGATTCAAATTATGATTAATGGCAATAGAAAGTTCTCTTGGAGAGATCTTCATCTGATGGGCCAAATTACGAATTGATAAAGACGGATTCAAAAACGGTTTTTCCTCTTTCATGAACACCTTTAAATTCTCGATAATTTCCTGATTCTCATTTTTGTCTTCGCTTTCTTCTAACAGTTCTTTAGTTAGTTTAGTTTTAGAATCAACTCCTTTAAATAATTCTGGATTGTTTAAAGCCTTTAAAATATACCAACAAGTAATGAGTAAAATGGCAAAGACCAAAACTACTTGTGAACTTGTAAAATATGTAGACTGTACATCTGAATATTTAAAAATGTTTTTGACAAGCGCTATGGAAAAAATAGCAATCCAAAAAATCACAATTTGATATAACCATTTATAGGTTTGCACTACATTATCTGAGTGGTTTTCAAAAAAGATATTTTTAGCTCTTCTCAACACTATGATACTCATTACATAGTAATATATCGATTGCACGTGCATTGAAATATGCATAAATATAAGCTCTCTTGTATGAATTAAGTTTGCTAACAATCCTTCTTGAACTTCTCTTGTACCTAAATAAAACCTCGGAGTCATTACCAAATTCCCGATAATAAAAGGAAGCAAATGCCAAAGATGTTTCTTCTCTAATTTAAAATCAGAATAACAAACCGAACATACATACAAATAAAACACAGGTGTAAGTAAATAATAACTTGTGTTTTTAAACATGAAAAATGAAAGAGACATGGTAACAAAATCATGGATAAAAAAACCTGCTGTCTCAATAGAGCTAATAATTAAAAAAGCACCAAATAAGCGATTACTCAATCTGTTCTCAGCTTTTACTGATAGAACAAATACGGCAAATAGTAATGTGATAAAAGTAGCGAGAACTCCTGTGAAAACTCTTATATCTAAATCATTCATTTTTTTAGCTTCATTCAAATATAAATGAATTTTTATCAAATTAAGAGTGAATGAAATCTCTTAAACTAATTAATAACTCTTTCTTGTTTTCAATATGACTCATATGTCCATTTGATAATTCCACTATAGGAGTTTGAGTTCTATTAGCTTCTGCAACACTATTTTCATAAACTAAAACGGGATCTTTCTTTCCTGTAATAAGTAAACTTTCATATGCTTCTGATTTCAGAACATGCTCTCTATTTTTACGATGTTTCATTCCTTCTGCACAAGCAATATATCCTTGAACAGATGTTTTTAAAGCTTCTATTCTACATTCAGCAATTTCAGCTGTAAATTCACTAGAAGTTTCTGACGAAAATAAATTACTAATAGACATTGAAACTAATGCCTTATAATTTGTCTTTGCCATTTGAATGGCTCTGTCACGAATCATTTTTCGTTCTTCAGAATCTGGTTGTGCAGTAGAATTTAACAAACATAACTTTTCTATGATTTTTGGATATTTTTCTGCCAATGCTAAAGCAACGTATCCTCCCATAGAATGACCAACGAAAATGGCTTTATTCTCTTGTTCTTTTGTTAAAACTGCTTTTACAGATTCTGCAATTTCTTCAATAGTATGCACATAACCTAAACATTCAGACTTTCCATGTCCAAGAAGATCAATGCTTATAACTCTGAATTCATTTGAAAATTCATTCACAAGAGATTTCCACATTGAAGAATTCTCTAAAAAACCATGTAACAAGACTAAGGTTTTAGTTCCTTCTCCATAACAATAGTAAGCTACTCTAGTATTTTTATATACCATCCAATTTTCCATGCCGCAAAAATATGTATCTTTCATCTTTAAAACGTAAAAAATAAGAGTTGTTATATCATAACACATACGTACATAAAACATCTTCAGAATGGGTAACTTTTATTCATGGTGCTGGAGGAAGCAGTACCATTTGGTTTAAGCAAGTTCGAGAATTTAAAAAATACTTTAATGTGCTTATTTTAGATTTAAGAGGTCACGGTAGAAGTAAACCATCTATAGGTAAGCTTTTTAAAAATGAATACACCTTTGATGTTGTTACTAAAGATATTATTGAAGTATTACAACATGTGAAGATTAAAAAATCTCACTTTATAGGGATTTCTTTAGGTTCAATTTTAATACGAAATCTTACAGAACAAAAACCTGAATTGGTAAAAAGCATGGTTTTAGGAGGAGCAATTTTAAAGTTAAATTTCAGGTCTCAATTACTAATTAAGCTTGGTAATGTCTTTAAATCAATAGTACCTTACATGTTATTATATAAACTATTTGCTTTTATAATAATGCCCAAAAAGAACCATAAAAAATCTAGACTTTTATTTATTAACGAAGCTAAAAAGTTATACCAAAAAGAATTTTTAAAATGGTTTAAACTTACTTCGGAAATAAATCCCTTATTACGTTTTTTCCGAGCAAAAGAAATTAAAACACCAACCTTATACATCATGGGAGCAGAAGATCATTTATTTCTGCCTTCTATCAAACGAGTGGTAAAAAATCATTTAAACTCTAGTTTATATGTCATTGAAAAATGTGGACATGTTGTTAATGTAGAGCGACCTACTGTTTTTAATACGAAAACAATTGACTTTATTACTTCTTTAAAATCAAACCAATAGTAAATGAAAAATCCTAAAAAAGAAATTCTAATTACTGGCTTTGCCTTATTCTCTATGTTTTTTGGAGCAGGAAACTTGATTTTCCCTCCCTTTTTAGGTAAAAATGCAGCAGACGCTTGGCATTGGGTAGCGATTGGTTTTTTAATTACCGCAGTTTTTATTCCAATTCTAGGAATATTTGCACATGCTCGTATACAAGGAACGATGTACGATTTTGGTAAAAAAGTTTCGCCAACATTTAGTTTGATTTACTGTTTAATTGTATACACAATTTCAGTAGCTTTACCTGCACCAAGAACAGCTTCTGTTACGCATGAAATGGCAATTAAACCTTACTTTGATTCTCATTCATTATTAACAAGTTCTTTATTTTTTATACTTGTTCTTGTCTTTGTGATGAACAGAAGTAAAGTTTTAAGTTTACTGGGACGATTTTTAACTCCATTAATCATACTTATTTTACTCTCAATTATATTCATTGGAATCTTTTCTACAAATGAAATTTCAACACCGACGATATTTGAATCCCCATTTGTTAAGGGATTATTAGAAGGTTATCAAACTTTTGATGCAATTGGTGCTGTTGTTATTGGTGGTGTTTTAGTTATTTCTATGAATTTCAATAAAAACACTTCATTCCAAGAAAAGAAAGAATTAATAACAAAATCTGGGTTAATTGCTGGACTTGGTTTATTCGTAATTTATGCTGGATTGATTTTCAACGGTGCGATTTTCAGCAGTACTTTTGAGGAAGAAGCTACAAGATCAGAAGTTTTAACTTCTTTAAGTTCACAAACTTTAGGAAATATTGGAACTGCATTTTTAAGTGTGTTAGTTGCCTTAGCATGTTTTACAACCGCCGTAGGAATTATTACTGGAACTTCTGATTACTTTAAAGGATTATTCAATAATTCTGAAAAAGTGTATACAATCACAGCAATTATCGGATGTGTTTTAGGTGTAGCTATCGGGCAGTTTGATGTGCATTACATTGTAAACATTGCTTTGCCTGCACTTATGTTTATTTACCCTATTACAATTGTATTGATTCTATTAAATCTTCTTCCTGAAAAATTAGCAACACCAACAATATTTAAAGCTGTTGTAATAGTTACGTTTATTTTTAGTGTACCCGATTTTTTACAATCCTTCGTGAATAAAGAATCGTTAGCAGGAATTCATAACATCATACCTTTTTCTAAAGATCAATTAGGATGGGTTTTACCAGCTTTGCTAACTTTTGGAATTACAAGCTTACTAAGTAAAAAAGAAGCTTAGAAACGGTAACCAATATTTAAACCAACTCTTGGCACAATTGCTGGAGAATTGTCTGAAAACATATTTCTACCAATTCCTCCAAGAACACTAACCATTAATCCACCGTTAGAAACATATTTAGTTCCAACAGATACACCTAATGCACCATCAGTATATTTGGTTCCGTTATCTTTTTCTCCGTTATTAACACCCAAGAAAATCTCTCCGAAGTAATTCCAATTTTGAGCAGTTGTAAAGTAATGTCTGAAAAATGGAGTAATCATACTATCCTCATTATATCTGAAATCAGAGCTTCTTCCTTCAAAATTGAATAACGCAGAAACACCAACAGATGATTGCTCTGCTAAATAATACTCATACGTTACCTCTAGTGTTTTCATTACTAAAGCATCTCCTAAATCTACGCTTACTTCTTGTTGTGCTTGTGTAAAGAAACTCATTAAAACGGCTACAATTGCTACAATCTTTTTCATGTGTGACATATATTGGGTTGTTATACTCTTAATTTGTTAAACAAAAATACATCATTTATCTAAAAAATGGCTTTCAATTGAACCATTCCTGTATGTATTGTTTTAGACTCTTCACTTTTCCTGCCAAAGTAGTTCAAATTCAAATTTAAAAACGAATTTAACTTTTGCGTCACCAATGCATTCCAAGTAAAATTCCTTCCAACTTGCAATCCTTCTAGCATTTGATATCCAACTGGAGAATTTGCATCTCCTTCGAAATTATTTAAAAACATATTGAAATTCGCCGAAATTTGATTTTGTTTCTTAGAGATAAAATAATACTCTAAACCTAATTTTTGCTGACGTAAGTTTTCTAATCCAGCAACGGTGTTTTCTTTGTTCTTAAAATGATAAAATGCAGATAGCCTATGGTCTTTACTATATAAATAAGTCAGCTTCGGATTAAACTCTTTATTTCTTAAGTTGTAATTTCTATTTGCGAAGTTTTCGGTTGATAATTTATTTTCAGAGAAGGATGATTTGGCTTCAAACAACCAAAATTTCCCTAATTTATGTGTAAAGTCTAGTTGATGCGTAAACGTATTATTCTCTTGATTACCAATTGTGAATTGCTGTTTATTTCTCGACTTACCAAACGTATAAATCCAACTATAATTTTGTAGATTTCTATTGAAGTAGAAACTATTTCTGAAATTGAATTGCAATCCAACTAATTGATCTTCATTTAAATCAAACGGATTCAAATTAAAACTGTCTCCAACTCGTCTTTGCTCATTATTAATTAAAAAGTAAGTTTGATTATAAAAATAAGATAACCATTTTCGAACTCCTTTTTTTGTTTTCCACAAGTTTGGATTTAACGTAATAGATTGCTTCCAAGATGCTCTTTGGGTGGGTAAAAAAGTTAAGTTTGGTAAAGGAATTCTAAGGTATTCTGCTTGATCTTGAAACTGTGCTATTTCGAATTCTTCAAATTGTTGAACTCCATCATTATTATAATCTATCCAAGTGTAAAAACCTTGTCCAGGCTCAGTTTTTACATAAATAAAATCTTGTCTAGCAATATTTCCTGATGATGTTTCGTAAACCGTTCCAATGGTCAATCCGTTTTTAAAAAATCGTTGATTATAAACTATTCTCGAATTTAAAGATTGTTCGTTTTCTGTAAACTTTTGATCAGTAAATCTGTAGTTCGCATAAACCGACAAATTTGTTGTTTTGTTCTGGATAATTCTACTATCTAGATATACGGTGTTTCTATTATTTATTCTTGTAAATGAATTGCTTTTGATACTGTCGTTTGTTCTATAATTCAATCCTACTTTTGCAAATACTTTTGTAGAATCTCCTATTCCAAAATATCCTTCATACTCTTGAAATTGGTGACTTAAAGTATTGAATGTATTCGTACTTCTATCTCGTATTTCATTCGTTTCAAAATTTACCAAACCACCAATCCACGTTTTCTTAAAACGCTTTTCGTAATTACTATACAATCTAAAAAACTCATCTTTCTCAATGGTAGATGTATTTTGTAACATACTTCCCTTTAAATTAAAAACAGAGTTTTTGTTACTTAATCTAGATTGAATTTCATGTTTATTACCATTAAAACTTTCAGAAAAATTCAAATGATTAAAACCATAAGAAACAAAATTGTTTTTCTCTTTCTCTAATCTAAAAGTAGTTGCTAATTGATTCTGATTTCCAACTGCAGATCTCAAATTCCAATCACGATTAAATTCAACGGTTCTAAAACGCTGTACTGTTCTAAAATTCTGCTGAACAAACTCATAATCTAAATTACTTTTTAATTTCCAACTTCCATCTAAAATGGTTTGTTTCCAGTTTAGTTTAGAAGCAATTTGTTGATTCTTCTCATCATCAATTGAAGAAAACAAATTCTGGTCGTTATTACTATAAGCTAACTCCGCACTAATGTTGGTTTTTTCTGATGGATTATAATTTGAATTTACTACAGCCACTTGCAAACTGGTTGGTGCAACCAATCGAACGGATGGTTCAAAACTTCCTAAATTCGGACCTACATATTGATAAATTGTTCCTGTAGCAATTGTGCGATCTATATTATAACTACCGTTGTTAACTCCAACATTAGAAAAAGTTACCGTATATAACTCTTCATTTTCATCTGCTGAAAACTCAAAAGTTTCAACTCCACCGACATCTACTTTTCTGTACTGAATTCTATTCGGAGAAAATTCATCAATAAAAGCACTTGGAGATACCATTTGTGTAATATCGTTTCCTGCATTTGCAAGAATTTGTTTTTGTTCGTTAGTTAAGTTTTGCTGAATTGGTTGACTTTTAGCATCATTTTCATTGTAGAAATATCCAGAAATAGAAAACTTTTCTCCTTTGTACTGTGCTTTTTCATAGGTGATAAAACGCGAATAATTTCGATCAGAAAATTGAAATTCTATTCGAACACGCATATCATTTGTGATTGGATATTTTGTGTTAAAACGAACCTCAGCTAAATTGTAATCAATAATATAATCTTTGTTTTCTCCGCGTTCTAAACGAGTTCCATTTACAAAAACAGCATCACTACCTTCTACAATTACAATAGCTGATTCGTTATTCGGACCAAAAATTTTATACGGACCTTGATTTCCTTCTGTTCCAACAAAATTAAAAGCTGTAAAACGACCCCGAGCTATAGCTCCAGATGCAGAAGCTCGAAAGTTTTCACTAATATCCGCTTCAACTTGCAAACCAGAAACTTGTTTATCGAAATTCAAAAAATAACTATCCTTATTGGAAAGAGAAACATCTCCTCCTTTTACTTTCCAATTCTTGTTATATAATTCTACAAAAACTCGGTTGAAATCTGTAATATTTTGAGAATAACCTCCTTGTTGTAATGGAAAATTCGTATCGAAAATATTAGCTCTTATGGAAACATCTTTCGACAATTTTCCTTCAATAGTTAAATCTAAAGTGGCATTCGTAACTGCATTCTGATTGTTTCCTGAAGTGATTCCTCTTGATATGAATCCTGAAGTTTTTAAACCATCAAAGAAATCATTTCTAGTTTTCTTTTTATTTGTAGTTAAGCTGTATAATTGTTCGGATGTATTTGTTGAATTAGGAACAATTAAGCTTTTATCTAGTGGAGAATATTTCTTAGTTAAAAAGGCAGGATATCGCAAATATTCCATTGTAACTTCAGGAAAACTATCTGACTTTATAATTAGTTTAGATTTTACAAAGTCTACTTGATATTGTTCTTTAGAAATTTCTTTTCCGTCTTTTGAAAGCAACTTAAAAAAAGTAGGATTGATACTTACCGAATCAATTTGAATGGTGTCGCTTTTAACATTTATTTTCTTTGACCTAAATTCTTTAAGTTTCTTTTGTCCGAAACCCAATAGGGAAATAAAAAAAAAGAAAAAGAATACTTTTTTGGTCATACTTTCATAAACGTAATGGAATCAAAAATAGTTTATTTAAAGGATAACTTGAGCTTTTAACCTAACTACACCCACAATTAGTATCACAACCTTTTTCACTTTTTGGCTTGAAAAAAAACTTCTTTGCCAAAAAGAAAACTGCTAAAGCTACTATCGTATAAGTTATGATTTGTTGTACCATATTATGATAAAAATTGATAGACTAACGTGGCCGATGAATAAGCGATTACTCCCATTGCTACTAATTGAACAATTGGCCATTTCCAACTTTTCGTTTCTCGTTTTACAATGGCTAATGTTGCCATACATTGCATTGCAAAAACATAAAAAATTAATAACGACATTCCTGTTGCGAAATCGAATCGTTTTCCACCAGTTACAGGATTTACCTCGGCTTCCATTCTTTCCTTAATGGTTCCCTCATCTTCTACACCTTCAATACTATAAATGGTCGCTAATGTTCCTACAAATACTTCTCTGGCAGCAAATGATGCGATTAAACCAATTCCTAATTTCCAATCGTAACCCATTGGTTTTACAACTGGCTCAATAGTTTTACCTGCAATTCCAATAAAAGATTTCTCCATTTTTACTGAAGCAATTCGTTGTTCTAACTCTTGCTCTGTTAAACTTTGAGAAGCTAATTCAGTTTTTACTTTTTCTTCGACTTCGTAGTATGAAGATGGACCGTGAGTTGCCAAAAACCATAAAATAATTGAAATCGAAAGAATAATTTTACCCGCATCAAAAACAAAACTCTTTGTTTTCTCGATAACGGATAACAACACATTCTTCATCGATGGAAGTTTATAATCTGGCATCTCTATTACGAATAAAGATTTACTTTTTATTTTCAAAACTTTATGTAAGACAAAAGCAGCGGCTAATGCAGCTGTAAATCCTAATGCATATAAACCCAATAATGTTAATCCTTGTAAATTAAAAATTCCCAAAACTTTTTGATCAGGGATAATAATCGCAATTAAAATCGCATATACTGGTAATCTTGCAGCACAAGTAGTAAATGGTGTTACTAAAATCGTAATCAATCTTTCTTTCCAACTGGTAATAGTTCTTGTTGCCATAACTGCTGGAATAGCACACGCAGTTCCTGAAATTAATGGAATAATACTTTTACCACTCATTCCGAATCGTCGCATAATTTTATCCATTAAAAATACAACACGACTCATATATCCTGATTCTTCCATAATTGCGATTAAGAAAAATAAAATTGCAATCTGCGGAATAAAAATTACAACTCCTCCAATACCAGGAATTACTCCATCAGTTAAGAGATCTGTAAACATACCTTCTGGTAATTTCTCTTTAAGTATTTCTGAAAGACTTCCGAAGGAACCATCAATAAAATCCATTGGAATAGAAGACCATTCAAAAATAGATTGAAATACTAGTGCTAAAATTCCCAAGAAGATAAAGTATCCAAAAAACTTATGTGTAAAAACTCTGTCTAATCTGCTTCGTAAATCTTTAGCTTTTGCTCGATCTAGAACGTATGATTTTTTAAGAATTTCATTGATTCTCTGATACCTATAAATAGTTTCTTTCTGCTGATACTTTTTTAGTTGAGTTACATCATCCAAAAAACTCGAAAAATCCTCCTGCGAGTTATTCAAAAAGTTCTTTTGAGTTACAGATAACCACAATTTATATAATGAGGAATTTGGATTTATATTCTGCAACTTAGTAAAATACTCTTTATCAATTTTTTCTGTAATTGCAGCAAAATTCGAAACTGAGTTTAAACTTTTGTAATTAGCTAAAACCTCTTTTAATTCAGTTACACCAATATTCTTCTTCGCTGAAACTAATACTACTTTAGTCTGTAGTTCTTTTTCTAATTGATCAACATCTATGGAAATACCTTTTTTCTCCATTTCGTCAACCATATTTATCACTAAAACGGTTGGAATTCCTAAATCTTGAATCTGTGTAAACAACAACAAATTTCTTTTTAGGTTTTCAATATCGGCAACCATCAAAATTACATCTGGAAAATTCTTTCCTTCCGTATCATTTAAGACTTTAAGAACGATACTTTCGTCTAATGAAGTAGGATTAATACTGTATGTACCGGGTAAATCTGTAATAACTGCTTTAACTTCGGAAGTTAATTTGCAATTACCTTGCTTTTTATCAACTGTAATACCTGGGTAATTACCTACTTTTTGATTTAATCCTGTTAACCTATTGAACAAAGAAGTTTTCCCTGTATTAGGATTACCAATTAAGGATATCTGAATACTATCTTTCGCCATTTTGAGTCTCTAGGTTCATCAATTTAATTTTTGCGGCCATTTCTTTTCGAATAGCTAAATGGCTACCATTTACTACAACGTACATCGGATCGTTTAATGGCGCTATTTGAAGTAAAGTAACTTCCGCTCCAGGCAAACAACCCATTTCTAATAATTTTAAAGGAATTGAGTTTTGATTATCTTCAGAGATAATTCCAGATTCTCCTATTTTTAATGATGCTATACTACTCAAAGAAATGGTTTTTAGAACTATGGTTTGAAATGTGCAAAAACCACAGCGAAATGCAAAGATACTAAATTAGAATGGTTCTAAAGAAGTAGTTTCTCGCTCTTAACATAAATAGTATATTTGTCCTATGACATTCGAGAAAATCATTGGTCAAGATCATATTAAAAAGCATTTATCTACCTCAACTGAAAATGGTAGAATTCCACATGCACAGTTGTTTGTAGGAAAGGAAGGTTCAGGAACTTTAGCTATGGCAGTTGCATATGCAAAACTATTATTATGTAGTTCATCTAACGACCCTGAATCTTGTGCTATAAAATGTGAAAAATTACAACATCCTGATTTACATTTTGCCTTTCCAGTAACCACAACAGACTCGGTAAAAAAACATCCTACAAGTAATTTATTTTTAGAAGAGTGGAGAGATTTTATTTTTAACACTCCTTATGGAAGTTTATTCGATTGGTTAAAAAGTATTGGTGTAGAAAATAAGCAAGGACAAATTGGAGTTGACGAAGCTGAAGATATTGTAAAAAAGCTTTCATTAAAATCATACGAAGGTGGATTTAAAGTCATGATTATCTGGATGGCTGAAAAAATGAATATTGCTGCTTCTAATAAGTTATTAAAACTCATTGAAGAACCTCCAGCAAAGACAATATTCCTTCTAGTTACGGAGGAAGAAGGTCAAATTATAAATACAATTAAATCTCGCTGCCAAGCACTTCACTTTCCGGCATTAAGTGAAAATGACATCGAAAATGAATTGGTTAGCAAACATGAAGTTTCTTCAAATGAAGCAAAAAGAATTGCACAGCAAAGCGAAGGTAACTTGAATAAAGCATTACATTTATTACATAACGATTCTAATGATTTAATTTTTGAAGAATGGTTTATTACATGGATTCGTAGTGCTTTTAAAGCCAAAGGGAACGCTGCTGTAATCCAAGATTTAATTCAATGGAGTGAAGCGATTGCAAAAAGTGGAAGAGAAACTCAAAAACAATTTATACAATATTGTTTACATTTCTTCAGACAAGCACTTTTATTAAATTATGGCACTCCAGACTTGGTGTACTTAACTCCACAAACTGGTAACTTCAAACTAGAAAAATTCGCTCCTTTTATTCATAGTGGAAATATTCTTTCCATTGAAAAGGAATTAAACGACGCTCAATATCATATCGAAAGAAATGGTAATGCAAAAATTATTTTATTAGATCTTTCTATAAAATTGACTAGATTACTTCATACTAAAGAACAACAAATCAACTCCTAACTTATGAAATCTAACTTTTTTTCAGCAATCTTAATTATTGGACTAGTTTTTGCTGCATGTAAACAAGAAAAAAAGGAAACAAAAACACCAAAGATTACTTTACAAGAGTATATGGTGGGGAACTGGGAAACATCTTACATAAAAATCGAATATCCAACCTATCAAAAAGCTGATAGCTCTTTTGTTTTTGAAGATGACTTTAGTAATCCAAATTCAGGGAGAGCTCAATCTGAGTATAAAAACGATGGAACTTTTAAAGCGTGGTTTAAACAACCTGACGGAACTAAAGTTGGCGAAACTAACGGAAAATGGAAAACTAAAGGAGATAGTTTGTATGTTGATTATCCTTATTTAGGCAAAACAGTACAAGCTTGGTATTCAATAGAGAAAACCAAAGAAGGTTTTGAAGGAAAAGTAATTTATGATTGGGATGATGACAAAGAATTTGATGATATATTAATAATGAAATCTAAAAAACTACAATAAAACTTGCTAAGTCTAAACAATATTTCTTTAAGGATACGGATTTTTATCTCCATGATTTTACTTGTGCTATTAGCATCTATATTAATTGCTAGTGTTACTATATATCAATATGATGAACAAACAAAAGATTACAATATTCATCGCTTTGGAAGAAAAGAAACTGCCACCAAACATAATATTGATATAGAATTAAAAGGTAAAACTACTTACCCAGTAACTACAGGAAATCTATCAAAAATTTTCCAAGATCGCATTTACGAAATAGCAGACATTCATAAAATTACAATCTCAATGTACGATATGAATGGAAATCCTTTGAAATCATCTATCCCATACGATTTTGAAAAAGTAAAAGAAGTTCCTTTGTCAGAAGATATTGTTAATGAACTGGCAAACAACTCGAACCATCGAATTTTAAAAACTTTAGAAGACCAGAGTATTTCTTTATTATCTTCTTACTCATATATTAATGATTTACGCTACAAAAGAATTGGTATTTTAGAGCTTAAAATGGTTCAAGACAACGAAGAACAAAAGAAAGAACTTCGTGAATTTATGAGCCGCCTTTTATTAGTATACGTTTTAATGTTCATTGCAGCAATTGCGCTAGCTTACTTCTTATCAAGTTACATTACGAGGTCAATTCAAACTATTTCGAATAAAATTAAAGAGACTCGTTTAAACAAACAAAATGAAAAAATTACATTAAATGCCGCTAGTTCTGAAATTAACTCATTAGTAGAATCATACAACAATATGATTGATCAGTTGGAAGACAGTGCAGTGAAACTAGCACAAAGTGAACGTGAACAAGCATGGCGAGAAATGGCAAAGCAAGTAGCGCATGAGATTAAAAACCCATTAACTCCAATGCGTTTAACAGTACAAAGTTTTCAACGAAAATTTGATCCAACTGATACGAATATAAAAGAAAAAGTTGCAGAATATAGTGAAACCTTGATTCAACAAATTGATGTAATGAGCTCAATTGCTTCTGCCTTTTCAGACTTTGCAAAAATGCCTACACAACGAAAAGAAAATATTGAAGTAGTAGATGTTGTGAAGCACGCATTGGACATTTTTAACGAAGACTATATCTATTATATTCCTGAAGAATCTGAAATAAATGCATTTTTAGATAAAACACAGTTAATTAGAATTATAACTAATCTTGTGAAGAATGCCATTCAAGCCATGAAGGAGGGTGAAACAAATCCAAAAATTGAAGTCAAAGTTTTCTCTCAGGATGAAAATGTTCTTATTACAGTTACAGACAATGGAAAGGGAATTGTTGAAGAAAATAAAAAGTTGATTTTCGAACCAAAATTCACTACAAAAACTAGTGGAATGGGACTTGGATTACCTATGATTAAAAATATCATTGAAGCCTATAATGGAACTATAACTTTTTCTTCAACTTATGGCATAGGAACGGTATTTACTGTAACTTTACCAAAAACTTAACTTATGAACTTTGAAAACATACTTGTTGCAATAGAAGGTAATTTAGCAAAGGTTACTATTAATAGACCTAAAAAGTTAAATGCTTTAAATAAAAGTACTATTGAAGAATTACACGAAGCCTTTAAAAGTCTTGAAGAAAATGGAGATGTTAAAGTTATTTTATTAACCGGAAGTGGAGAAAAAGCTTTTGTTGCTGGTGCAGATATTTCTGAATTTGCGCATTTCTCAGTAAATGAAGGAGGAAAATTAGCAGCTAAAGGACAAGAGTTATTATTCGATTTTGTTGAAAATCTTTCTACTCCTGTTATCGCAATGGTAAACGGATTTGCTTTAGGAGGTGGTTTAGAATTAGCAATGTCGTGTCATTTTAGAATTGCATCAGATAATGCAAAAATGGGATTACCAGAAACTTCTTTAGGAGTAATTCCTGGTTATGGAGGAACTCAAAGATTACCTCAATTAATCGGTAAAGGAAAAGCAATGGAATTAATTATGACTGCTGGAATGATTTCTGCCGAAGAAGCTAAAAGCTACGGTTTGGTAAATTATGTCGTTCCTCAAGACGAATTAGTTGCATTAGGTGAAAAATTAGCAAGTAAAATAACCAAAAATTCATCGGTTGCTATTGGTAAAGCTATTAAAGCTGTAAATGATGGCTTTAAGGATGGAACAAATGGTTTTGAATCTGAAATTGAACAATTCGGTGCATGTTTCGGAACAGAAGATTTTAAAGAAGGAACAACTGCATTTTTAGAAAAGAGAAAAGCAGATTTTCCGAATAAATAAAAAAAGACTCACAATTGTGAGTCTTTTTTGTTATTTCCTTATTTATTTTCCCTAATTATTGTCTTTCTGGCTTAAAATTTCATAAAAAAATGACAAGAATGTATGAATGGTCGTTTTTTTTGTATAAATTGCAGAAAATATAGATTTCTTGTAATTATGCTTAAGGCGATAATTGTTGACGATGAAGATAAAGCTATTAAAAGCTTGTCTTGGGAGCTTTCTAACTTCAATGATGAAGTTGAAATTGTGAATACCTTTTCCAACCCGGAAAAGGCATTAGACTTTATAAATGAAACAAATATAGATTGTTTATTTCTTGATATTGAAATGCCAACTATGGATGGTTTTCAGTTTATAGAAAAACTACCTAGAAAAGATTTCGCGATTGTCATCACAACAGCTTACAACGAATATGCTATTGAAGCCTTAAAAAAAGAAGCAATTGACTATCTATTAAAACCTGTTGATACTGATGACTTAGAACAGTGTTTAAAAAAGATAACAAAATTCAACCAAAGAATTTCACAAGTAGATACAGATCAAAAATTTGAAAAAATTCTTTTCAATTTTAATCAAAGACTATCAGAAAAGAAAATAATCATAAACGCAGACGGTAAATTAATCTTCTTAAAACCGGAAGAAATAGTTTGTGTAGAATCTGATGGGAATTATAGCTCAATACACACCACAGACGCAAAAAAAATTGTTGTAACTAAAAAACTTAAAGAGGTAAACGGTTTGTTACCTGAGGATATGTTTTTTAGAATCCACAACTCGTATATCATCAACTTAAACAAAGTTAAAGAGTATTATAAAACAGATGGATATGTTATCCTGGAAATGAATCATAAGATTCCTGTTTCTAGGCAGAAAAAGACAGAATTCCTCGATAAATTTTAGAATGACTAAACGTAGTATTTTACTTTTTTTTCTTCTCTCCACCTTAATCATCTTTTGCCAAGATAATGGGAGTGCTTTGTCGTCATCTGACTTAATGAAAAAGTTTTTCAAAGAGAAAAATAAAAATTACTTCCAAGTCGATTCCATTCTTTCAACTTACAACAACAAAGAGTTTACTGATAAAGATCGTAATTTAAGATTCTTAGAACTAAGCTTAAAGAATGGGTATTTAATAGGTCAAATAGCGATGCGTAATAATATTGGTAGAATATTACGACGTGAAGCAGACTATGATCAGTCTATTAAATATCATAAAAAAGCTTTAGAGTTAGCACAAAAAATAGGACAACCAGAAGTTGAAGCTTTTACACTTAATTTACTTGGAGCTTGTTATCGTAGAGATGATGATGTACGCAATGCATTAAATTGCCATCAAGCTGCACTTACCATTTCCAAAAGAAATAAGGATAATACCCTAAACAATAAGAAGAATATAAGTATTTCTATTAATAGTATCGGAAACATTTACTTATCACTTCAACAATATAATTTAGCTTTAAATGAGTTTGAAAAATCATTAGATATTTCAAAAGAACTTAATAATGAAATAGGCATCGCTATTAATTATGAAAATATAGGTTTTGCTCAAGAAAACCTGCTAATGTTTGATGACGCGATCAAGAATTATGAAGAATCTCTTAAAGTAAATGAAAAACTAAATTCCACTAGAGGAAAAATAATTTGCTTCAATAATTTAAGTAGCGTTTACAGAAAAAAAGGCAGTTTTGGAAAGGCATTGAAATATATAGAAGACATCTATCCAACTGCTATAGAATATAATAGCAATTATTATTTAGCTAGGACATTAAGTAATTATGGTGGCGCCTTATTAAAGAATAACAAGCTTGAAGAAGCGGAACTAAAACTAAATGAAGCATTAAAAGTTGCAAAAAAATACAGCTTTAAAAAAAGCGAGATTATAAGTACAGGGTTTTTAGCAGATTTATACGAACAACAGGACAAATATGACTTAGCACTTGATTACTATAAAAAGTCAGTTAAAGTAGAAAAAGATGCCATCGGTCAAAAGAACCTTTCATACGTTAATAACTTAATTTCTAAGCACGATTTACAATCAAAGATTAATGAGATAGCGTATTTAGAAACACAATCTGAGATTGAATCTTTACAATTTTATCGAAATAGAAATATTCTAATTATCACGCTAATTACCATCGCTTTACTAAGTATTGCTCTTTATTCTATTTATCGCCAGCGCTTATTAAATAACGATCGTAAAATATTACTCCTTGAGCAACAAGCATTGCAAACACAAATGAATCCCCATTTCATATTTAATGCTTTAAACTCAATCAAACTTTACATAATCAACAACGAGCAAAAACAAGCTGTTTATTACCTAAATAAATTCTCCAAACTTATTCGTAACATTCTTGATGTTTCAAAAATTAAAGAGGTAAGTTTAAAAGAAGAATTAGCTACTATGGATTTATATATGAGTATCGAAAATATTCGTTTCTCAAATGAGATTAACTATCAAGTTGATATTAATCCTGACATGAATACAGATACAATTAAAGTTCCACCGCTTATACTCCAACCTTTTTTAGAAAATGCTTTATGGCACGGACTTTCGTCTAAAAAAAGTGACAAACAGATAAAATTAACTGCAAATAAAGTTTCTGATACTGTTGTTGAAGTAAATATAATTGACAACGGAATTGGTAGAAATGCGGCTGCAAAAATCAAAGAAGGAAAATCATTAAAACGTAAGTCGGTAGGTATTGATTTAACTAAAGAAAGATTAAAAACTTTTTCGGAAGACTATGACGATGAGTTTTCACTTACATATCATGACTTGACAAATGAAGATGGTTCTCCTGCAGGAACGAAAGTTTCTTTAAGGTTTCCCGTTGCTTAAAATTCAAACCTTAACTGTATCCAAACTGGATCTTTTTTCTCCGTATCTAAATTACTCAAAGAAATACCTAACAATCGTACTGAATTCTTTAAGCGTTCTTGCATGAGTAAATCCTTAATTAAAGGGTAGAAATCCTCTTTTTTCTGCAAATAACGTTCTACTGTTTTACTTCGAGTTTGTTGCGTAAAATCGCTGTATTTAATCTTTAAAGTAACTGTTTTACCTTTAGTTTGAGAACGTGTCATTCTTCGTTCCAACTCTTCTGCAATAAATTCCAACTTCTTCAACATAAAAATTTCAGAAGATAAGTTCTCATTAAATGTTCTCTCTGCCGCAATTGATTTTCGAACTCTATCTGGCTTTACCTCACTATTATGTATTCCTCGAACAATATTATAATAATGTGTTCCTGATTTTCCGAATAAGGAAACCAAATCTTCCAAAGATCGTTTCTTTAGATCAGCACCATTGAAAATGCCATGATTATGCATTTTAGAGGCAGTCACTTTTCCCACCCCATAAAACTTTCCAACAGGTAACTCTTCTAAAAAAGAAAGAACTTCATTTGGTTTAATAGTTTTTTGCCCGTTAGGTTTATTAATATCGGAAGCAACTTTCGCAATGAACTTATTAATTGAAATACCAGCTGAAGCACGTAACTCAAGCTCGTCCCAAATTCGATCTCTAATCTCTTGAGCAATTAAACTCGCAGATGGATTTCCGAATTTATTCTCAGTAACATCTAAATAGGCCTCATCAAGAGATAACGGTTCTACCAAATCTGTGTAATCATAAAAAATCTCACGAATCTTAGTTGAAATCTCTTTGTATCGATCAAATCTTGGTTTTACAAAAATGATATGAGGACATTTTCTTTTAGCCAAAACGCCACTCATTGCAGAACGAACTCCAAATTTTCTTGCCTCATAACTTGCTGCTGATACTACTCCACGAATTTCACTTCCGCCAACAGCAACAGGTTTTCCTCTCAAATCAGGATTATCCAATTGTTCTACAGATGCATAAAAAGCATCCATATCAACATGAATAATTTTACGAAAAGGAGGTTGTAATTCCATCCTATAAAATTAAAAAAAGCGCTCGAATGAGCGCTCTTATTTATGCATTACATGTGTTCCCTTTTTGAAACTTTAACTTTTCAGATCTTCCTTTCTTGAAAATTTTATTACTTGCATGCTTTCCTTTCCTTAAAGCCTTCTGCTCTTCATAAGTTAAATGAATTATTTCTTGGCATTCTGTTGAACACGTATTCTTCATTTTTTCAGCACATTCATCACATTGAATAAATAATAAATGACAACCTTCATTTGCACAGTTTGTATGCGTATCACAAGGTTTCCCACATTGATGACAATTAGAAACTACATCATCAGAAATTCTCTCAGCTCTCCTGTGATCAAACACAAAGTTCTTCCCAATAAATTTATTTTCAATTCCCTCTTCCTTAACCTGACGTGTATATTCAATAATTCCTCCTTCTAATTGGAATACATTTTTAAAACCTTTATGCTTATAGTAAGCAGAAGCTTTTTCACAACGAATTCCTCCAGTACAGTACATTAAAAGATTCTTATCTTCCTTATGCTCTTTTAAATCCTCCTCGATAATATCTAAAGAATCTCTAAACGTATCTACATCTGGTGTAACAGCTCCTTTAAAATGACCTATTTCGCTTTCATAATGATTACGCATATCTACACAAACCGTATTAGGGTTGGCTAACATTTCATTAAACTCTTTGGCTGATAAGTGAACTCCTTTGTTTGTTACATCAAATGTGTCGTCATTTAAACCATCAGCAACAATTTTATTTCTCACTTTAACTTTAAGCTTAAGAAAAGACTTGTTATCTTGTTCTACAGCTACATTCAAACGTATGTCCTTAAGGAAAGATATACTATCTAGTTGCTCTTTTAACGCTAAAAAATTCTCAGCTGGAACAGAAATTTGAGCATTGATTCCTTCGTAAGAAACATAAGTTCTTCCAAGGACGTCAAGCTTGTCCCATTCAATAAATAATTTATCTCTAAATAGTTGTGGGTTTTCTATCTTATAATATTGATAGAATGAAATAGTAAGACGGTCCTTCCCGGCTTCATCGATTAATTTAGCGCGTTCTTCTGCGCTTAACTTGTTGTACAGTTGCATGCTATACCTTTTTAAGTTAAACAATATTTTAAGCCGCAAAGGTAATTTTTTAGTTTTTTAATTGCAAAACAACAATTTGTTAAAAATTAAACATTTTGTGAAATTTTCTAATTTCTAAGTGGTTGCAAAACTTTTTTTCTTGAAATTTGTAGCTCATAATTTAATATTAACGAATAAATAAGCACATTTTGTTATGAGAGTAGCTGTAGTAGGAGCAACTGGAATGGTAGGTAACGTAATGTTACAAGTATTAAAAGAACGTAACTTTAAATTTAGCGAATTATATTTAGTAGCTTCTGAACGTTCAGTAGGTAAACAGATTGAGTTTAACGGAAATACATATTCAGTAATTGGTTTACAAGATGCGGTTAATTTAAAACCAGATATCGCTTTATTTTCAGCTGGAGGAAGTACTTCCTTAGAATGGGCACCGAAATTTGCTGAAGTTGGAACAACTGTAATTGATAATTCTTCTGCATGGAGAATGAATCCTAACAACAAGTTAATTGTACCAGAAATTAACGCAGATGAATTAACGGAAAATGATAAAATTATAGCAAACCCAAACTGTTCTACTATACAAATGGTTATGGCGTTAGCACCTTTACATTCAAAATATAACATGAAAAGATTGGTTATATCAACTTACCAATCAATTACGGGAACTGGAGTAAAAGCTGTACAACAGCTGGAGAATGAAGTTAATGGGGCTGAAGGAGAAACTGCATATCCTCATCCTATTCATAAAAATGCTTTACCTCATTGTGATGTTTTTGAAGAAGCAGGCTATACAAAAGAAGAACTTAAATTAACTCGTGAAACTCATAAAATACTTAATGATGCGAGTATTGGAATTACAGCCACTGCTGTAAGAATCCCCGTGGTTGGAGGGCATTCTGAATCTGTAAATATTGAATTTGAAAATGATTTCGAACTATCAGATGTTAGAACTCTATTATCGGAAACTCCAGGAGTTGTTGTTCAAGATAACATTGAAAACAACGAATACCCAATGCCATTAAATGCTCATGGTAAAGATGACGTTTTTGTAGGTCGTATTCGTAGAGACTTATCTCAACCTAATTCTTTAAACTTATGGATTGTGTCAGACAATCTTAGAAAAGGAGCTGCTACCAATGCTATTCAAATTGCAGAATATTTAGTATCAAAGAACTTAATTAAAAGTCCTACCTTATCAATATAAGGTACATTGTTTATAATTTGAAAATCCCACTTTGTAGTGGGATTTTTTATTTTTGCGTATGAACACATCCCAAATTATCCAAAACACTATAGACTTCGTAAAAGAAACATTGGAAAATGCAGAAGGAGGTCATGACTATTTTCATATAGAAAGAGTATATAAAAATTCCCTAGCCATTGCTGAAAAAGAAAAAGGAGCTGACTTACTCACCGTTTCATTAGGAGCGTTACTTCACGATATTGCTGATAGCAAATTTCATAACGGCGATGAAACTATAGGACCAAAAGTTGCTAGTGAATTTTTAGCATTACAAAATGTAGATTCTAAAACTATTGAACATGTAAAAAATATAATTGAAAATATTTCTTTTAAAGGAGGGAATTTTAATCAAAAATTCAAATCACTTGAACTTGACATTGTACAAGACGCTGACCGATTAGATGCCATTGGCGCTATTGGAATTGCCCGATGTTTTAATTACGGTGGATTTAAAAATAGGGCTTTATACAATCCTGAAATAAAACCGAACTTAAATATGACCAAAGAGGAATATAAAAAGTCTACTGCACCAACAATTAATCACTTTTATGAAAAGCTACTTCTATTAAAAGACAAAATGAACACGGAAACAGGAAAAAATATCGCAACCGAAAGGCATCAGTTCATGGAATTATTCCTAAATCAGTTTTTTAACGAATGGAATGCCAAAAATTAAAGATTTTAACACAATCATTAACCTATGTTAAGTAAATGTTTCTAAAATGTTACTTTATTTGTAACGGTCAACAAAGTATGACGAAATTTAATACAGAAAATACCCTTATTTTAATAATCCCTTATACATAAAAAAACGCTCAATAATTAAATTGAGCGTTTTTTTTATTTTCTATCAGTTAGTTTCTTAAGCCTCGAATGGAACTATTGAAACGTATGATTTGTTATCTCTTTTCTTTTGGAATTGTACAACACCATCAACTTTAGCATGTAAAGTGTGATCTTTTCCCATGTATACATTCTCACCTGGGTAATGTTGTGTTCCTCTTTGACGAACAATAATGTTACCTGCGATAGCAGCTTGTCCTCCAAAAATTTTAACTCCTAATCGTTTCGATTCCGATTCACGACCGTTCTTCGAACTACCGACACCTTTCTTATGAGCCATCTTTTATAGTTTTTTAAAGGTTAATGATTAACTTAATGCTTCAATTAATTCAGCTTTCTTTAAAGAAGTGTATCCTGTAATACCTCTTTCCTTAGCTAAAGCCTTTAATTCAGCAACTGTCATTGAACTTAAATCTTTAGATTCAGCTTTTGCTTCTGCAGCTGGAGCTTCTTTCTTCGCTTCTGCTTTTTTAGGCTCAGCTTTCTTAGCAGCTTTTACACCTGAAGCAGCAATGCTTTCGATTTGAATTTCACTTAAGTACTGACGGTGACCATTTTTCTTTTTGTAACCTTTTCTTCTTTTCTTCTTGAAAACGATTACTTTGTCTCCTTTTAAGTGACCTAAGATCTTTGCAGTTACTCCTGCACCTTCTATAGCTGGGGCGCCAACAGTTACATTACCTTTGTCTTCAATTAACATTACCTTGTCAAAAGTCACTTTAGATCCTTCTGCCTCTGGTAAACGGTGAACGTAAACTTTTTGGTCTTTTGCTACTTTAAATTGCTGCCCTGCTATCTCTACGATTGCGTACATACTATTTGTTTTGCGTTTATACTTTAATTATATACAGCATTTTAACTAAAATGCGGGTGCAAATATACTGTTTTTTTACTGGAAAACAACTCTTTATAATCAAAATAATTTGTGCACCAATTTATTCTTATTTTTGATAAAAGTTTAATGAGTTTTTATCTAATATTTCTGTAACAAATCAAAAGTGTTAGCGTCAAACTCTAAAATTATTAAAAATTTTCAAATCAAAACTGATGAAAAAAACCATTTTAACGCTTACCGCAGTTGCTGCTCTTTTTTCCGCAAGTGCACAACAGGTAGCTTTTGAAGAGTATGATTTAAATAATGGAATGCATGTTATTTTGCATGAAGACAACTCTGCTCCGGTAGTAGTAACTTCTGTAATGTATCATGTAGGTGCTAAAGATGAACAACCAGATAGAACAGGAATGGCTCACTTTTTCGAGCATTTACTTTTTGAAGGTACAAAGAACATTAAGAAAGGAGATTGGTTTAAAATAGTTTCTTCAAATGGGGGTAGAAATAATGCCAATACTACTGATGACAGAACATATTACTACGAAATTTTTCCATCAAATAACTTAGAATTAGGTTTATGGATGGAATCTGAACGTTTATTACACCCAATTATTAAGCAAGATGGTGTTGACACTCAAAATGAAGTAGTAAAAGAAGAAAAAAGATTACGTGTAGATAATCAACCTTATTCTCGCTTTTTAGAAAACGTAAAGAAAAACATTTTCAAAAAGCACCCATACAAAGGAACTACTATTGGAAAAATGGAACACTTAGATGCTGCAACTTTAGAAGAGTTTTTAGCATTCAACAAGAAGTTCTATACTCCTAACAACGCCACTTTAGTTGTTGCTGGAGATATTAATGTTAAGGAAGCTAAAAAATTAATTAAAGAGTACTTCGGAAGAATTCCAAGAGGAGAAGATATCGATAGAAACTTCCCTAAAGAAGATCCTATTACTTCTCAAATTAACGCTAAAGCTTACGATCCAAACATTCAGATTCCTGCAATCATGCAAGCTTACAGAACTCCTTCAATGAAAACTAAGGATTCTAGAATTTTAGATATGATTTCTACTTATTTAAGTACTGGTAGAAGTTCTGTTTTATACAAGAAACTTGTTGACAACAAGAAAATGGCTTTACAGGCAGGAGCTATTAACTTAAGCCAAGAAGATTACGGAACATACATTTTATACGCTTTACCATTAGGTAAAACATCATTAGAAGATTTAAGCAAAGAAATGGATGCTGAAATCGTTAAACTTCAAAGTGAGTTAATTTCTGAAAGAGATTTTCAAAAATTACAAAACCAATTTGAGAACCGATTCGTAAACTCTAACTCAAGTGTTGAAGGAATTGCAAACTCTTTAGCACGTTACAACGTTCTATATGGAGATACTAATCTTATCAATACTGAAATTGACATTTATAGATCTATTACTAGAGAAGATATTAGAAATGTAGCGAAGAAATATTTGAATCCTAATCAAAGATTAGTGATGGAATATTTACCAGAACAGAAGAAATAATTTCAATATCTAAAAGAACGAAACAACAATCATGAAAACAAAAATATTATCATTCGTAGCAATTATAGCAATGACTTTTGCTGCAAGTGCACAAAGAGATTTAAATAAACAACCGAAACCCGGACCTGCTCCTAAAATTAAATTAGGAAAACCAGAAAAGTTTACACTTTCAAATGGTTTACAAGTAATTATGGTAGAAAACCATAAATTACCAAGAGCATCAGCAAACTTAACTATTGATAACAAGCCTGTTTTTGAAGGAGACAAAGCTGGGTTATCAAGTATGATGGGAAGTTTATTAGGGAATGGAACTGCATCAATGTCTAAAGATGACTTCAACGAAAAAATTGACTATTTAGGTGCTAATGTTAATTTCTTCCAAAGTGGAGCATTCGCTTCTTCATTAAAGAAATATTTCCCTGAAATTTTAGCTTTAATGGCAGACGGAGTGAAAAACTCGGTGTTCTCTCAAGAAGAATTTGACAAAGAAGTTGAAAGAACTTTAGATGGGTTAAAAAACAATGAGAAAAACGTAACTTCAATTGCTCGTAGAGTTGAAGATTATTTAACTTACGGAAGTAACCACCCATTCGGTGAGTTTACAACTCCTGAGAGTATTAAAAACATTTCTCTTGCTGATGTAAAAAACAACTATAACACATACTACAAGCCTAACAATGCTTACTTAGTTATCGTTGGTGACATTAACCCAAAGAAAACAAAAAAGTTAGTTAAGAAATTATTCGGAGACTGGAAAAAAGGAAACATTCCTGCTTATACAATGCCTCAAACTTCAAACCCATCTACAACAGAAATCAATTTTATTGATATGCCAAACGCTGTACAATCAGAAATTGCTGTTGTAAATAATGTTGATTTAACTTTAGGTGATAAAGAATACTATGCTGCTTTATTAGCAAACAACATTTTAGGTGGTGGTGGAACTGCTCGTTTATTTATGAACTTAAGAGAAGATAAAGGTTATACTTATGGATCTTACTCAAGATTAAGTCAGAGTAGATATGCAGGAACATTTAGAGCTACAGCAAGTGTGCGTAATATGGTAACTGATAGTGCTGTTGTTGAATTACAAAAAGAAATCAACAAAATTCGTTACCAAAAAGTTTCGGAAGAAGAATTAAAGAATGCAAAAGCTCAATACGTAGGAAACTTCGTAATGGACGTTCAAAAGCCAAGAACTGTAGCTAATTTCGCTTTAAACATTGCTCGTTATAACCTACCTAACGACTTTTATGAAAACTACTTAGAAAACATTAATTCTGTAACTTTAGATGATGTTCAAAATGCAGCAATTAAGTATTTCAAAGGTGATAAAGCAAGAATTTTTATTACAGGTAAGGGAATTGAAGTTTTAGATAACTTAGAGAAAACTACTGATTACGCAATCAAGTATTTCGATAAAAAAGGTAACGCTACAACTAAGCCTAAAATGAGTTTACCAATTCCAGCAGGAGTAACAGCAACAACTGTTGTAGATAAATACTTCGAAGCTATTGGAGGTAAAGATAAAGTTGCAGCAATTAAAACTGTAATGAGTGTATCTAACGCTAAAGTTCAAGGAATTGAACTTACTTTAACAAGTAAAGCAGCTGCTCCTAATAAATCTTCTGTTGTTGTTTCAGGAATGGGACAAACATTTAGCAAGCAAGTTTTTGATGGAACTAAAGGTTATGCAGAAGCGCAAGGAAGAAGAAAAGATTTAGAAGGTAAAGATTTAGAAGAAGCTCAAGCTAGAAAATCTCCTTTTGAAGACGAAGCTTACAAAGCTGGAAAATTGGATAGAATAGAGCCTGTTGATGGAAATAATGCTTATGTAATTAAGTATAACGATACAGAGATTTTCTACGATATGAAATCTGGATTGAAGATTAAGTCATTAAGAACAGTTAAAGGTCCACAAGGAGAAATTAAAGTGCCAACTACATTTGGAGATTATAAAGAAGTGAACGGCGTAAAATTCCCTCACAAAACAAACGTAAAACAAGGTCCAATGGATTTAAACTTCGTAATTAAAGAAATTAAAGTTAACGAAGGTGTTACCGATGCTGATTTTCAATAGTCAGAAATAATACATAATAAAATGAAGAGTCGGGGCGAAAGTTTCGACTCTTTTTTATTTCTTTTTGTTGACCAAATAAACTCCGAACAATATTATAATCCCAGCAATCAACTGAATTACACTTAATTTTTCACCATCTAAAATTCCCCAAATTACAGCAACAATTGGTATTAAATAAGTTACTGAAGAAGAAAATATAGGAGAAGAAATTTGGATTAATTTATTAAACATAATTTTTGCAAATCCTGTTCCTACTACAGCTAAAACACCGATGTAAAACAAAGCCGGCTCTGTAGTTTCATTCAATTCAAAAGAAGTGAAAAAACCAGTTGTTGCTAATACAATTAACGCAGGAACTATAATCAAAACAAAGTTTCCTGTTGTAATCGCTAGTGGTTCCAAATCTTGCAAATATTTTTTAATAATATTCACATTAAATGCATACCCAATAGATGAAATAATTGGCAATAAAGCAAACCAATAATTTTGATTTGGATTTAGATCGGCTCCTTTTAAAATTAAAATCAGTGTTCCCACTAAACCAACCAATATTCCAACAATTTGTTTCTTCTGAAATAAGAAACCAAAAACTAAGGTTCCAACTAACAATGTATTAAATGGTGTTAAGGAGTTTAATATAGAAGCAATTGAACTGTCAATTTTGTGAATAGCAAAAGCATACAAAAATGAAGGAAAAAGAGTTCCTAAAAGAGCACTATAAAAAACATACTTCCACTGTTCCTTTTTAATCTTTTTTAAACTCTTAAAACCAATAAGTAAAAGAAAAAAAGCGGTGATTAATATTCTTAGTGCTCCTACTTGTACCGGAGTTAATCCTAAAAGTGCTTTTTTCATCAAAATAAAAGAGCTTCCCCAAATCAAAGAAAGCAGCACTAAATACACCCATTTATATTGAATCTTGTTCATCTCGTCGTTTAAAATGTAAAATTCGTCTATTTTAAAGACTTAAAAATCTTTTTTTAATAAATTTGTGAAATAATTAAATAGACGTAAATAATGAAATTATTAAAAGTAGTATTTGCCTTATTCTTAACAGCTTCTGTTATTACAAGTTGTAAATCTGAAGCTAACAAAGGAGAAACTAAAGAAAATAAAGAAACTACTGTTGCGAAAGCTGAAATGCTTTCTTTAAACGTATCAGGAATGTCTTGTGAAATAGGATGTGCTAAAACAATAGAGTCTAAACTTGCTAAAAAAGAAGGGGTTTTAGAAGCGAAAGTTGTTTTTACTGATAGTTTAGCAACTATAAAATATGACGCAGAAAAAATAGATAAAGCTAGCTTGATTGCTTTTGTTGAAGGAGTTGGTGATGGTAATACATACAAAGCTTCTGAATCAAATGGTAAAAATGCTAAAAGTTGCTCTGATAGTAAAAAAGAGTGCTGTAAAGATGAAACCAATAAGCAAGCATGTGCGGAAGATTGCAAGAAAGAAAATTGTGCTACTAAGAAAGCATAATTTAAATTCATTTTAAAGAAAAGCGCTCTAGTTTGTAGAGCGCTTTTTTTATGCTTTTACCATATCTTTGCAAAAACATTTTTTGATGAAAAAACACTTTCCTCGAATTGTAAAAATTACCTTAATAACTGTTTATTTAATTTTCCTCGCTGGAGCAGTAGTTCGTATGACTGGATCAGGAATGGGTTGTCCAGATTGGCCAAAATGTTTTGGATATTACATTCCTCCTACCTCAGAAGAACAAATTACTTGGCAGGCAAATAAAGAATTTAAGCAAGGGATGATAATTGTTAAGGACGAAGTTTTATTCGTTGCAGAAAGTGATTTAACAACCGGAACAAGCTTTAACCCAAAGAATTGGTCAAAATACACCAAACACGATTACGCCAAGTTTAACAAATATCACACTTGGACTGAATATATAAATCGTTTGGTATCTGTTGTTGCAGGATTTGTTTTTCTTTTTCTTTTATATGGTGCTTTTCAGTTTCGAAAAGAAAATAAAACCATCACTATTATTTCGTTTGTCGCATTCTTCCTTATGCTTTTTGAAGCATGGCTTGGAAAAACTGTCGTAGATACAAATTTAAAACCAACGATTATTACTATCCATATGGTTATTGGGTTAGTAATTGTGGCGCTATTGCTATATTTAAGATTCATTGTAACTGAAAAAAACAATACTTATAAGTTCGACTCATTATTTAATCGATTACTGATTTTTTCTGTAGTCTTTTCATTGATTCAAATTGCCATGGGAACTCAAGTACGACAATTTATTGATGAACAAGTAAAACAATTTGGATTTGACAATAAACAGTATAGTTTAATGAATCCTAGTTTTAAATTTTACTTCCACCGATCTTTTACGATTGCAATAGTTCTTGTAAACCTTGGAATGTTTTATTTAAATCAAGTGAAAAACTTAGGTTACAAACTTGTAAATTGGATTGTGTTTTTAATTTTCCTAGAAACTATTACAGGAATTTTAATGTATTATGCTGAATTCCCATTAGGTACACAAGCCGTTCATTTGCTTGCAGGAGCTATCTTATTTGGACTTCAATTTTACCTTTGGTTACAAAGTAGAAAAGTAAAACGTTTAGCGTAATTGAACGTGGATATGGTCATCATGTCTAACCGCTTGACAACCATGAAATCTAATTTTCGAATTATTCAATTTAAGTCTACTTTTTAAGTGAGGTTCAATAAATATCTCACCTACTTTTTGTTGCTTTAAAAACAAACTGATTAATTCTCTATTTGCCTTATTAGAAAATTCTATATCACGATTTATTCTTCCTAAAGTGAGATATTTAGGAAAATCGTATTGCCAAAATCCTTTGTGCTTACAAACATCTATTTGATTGTATTCATTTTTTGTCGGCCCCTCATAAACACCATAGCCACTAATTGACGGTTTTCTATTTGTTAACTTTCCTCCATCTTTGTACATTAGTGTTACATCAATCTTTTTACCATCGTTATGACTCAAATGTGGCAATAATGGAAATCCATTAAAAAAAGGAAAATTCGCATCTAAATAAATGAGTTTTGTTCCTGGGTTATTCTTTTCAAAATTTATTGCAACAGACTGTAAAACCTCATTCATCTCTGGAACAACATAGTTTCTATTTGTTAAGATATAGAAGAAAGATCGTGGCTGAAGGTCGTCTGAATTCGTAATTTTAACTCTTCCAAAATATGGAGAAATATATGGAACAACTGCAAAAGTCATTAAAAAATAGACTACAAAAAAAACGACAAGCTTCATCTTCTTATCAAAGTTCTTCAACCCGATGATAACAAGGAAATAAACAATACCTCCAATTTGAGTAAAAGCTGTAAGAAATATGATGACTAATAAGTGTATAACTAGTTTAAAAATCATCATTATGCGAATTACATTATAAGCCTTACTTTAAACTATTTAAGTTTTTGTGCAATTGTAGAAGCAATAACTTTATTTTGATTTGCTATGGTATAATATGTATTAATATCTAGTAGAATAAAAACAGATTCATTCTTCATTTTTTCAAGTTTGATCTCTAGTTTATAGTTTTGTTTTCTTTTTTCTAATAAATGATTATCCCAACTATTAAAGTCTTTCATTTTTAAATAACAAACATATTGGAAATCGCTTTTATTGAACTTTCTTTCAGGAATTGACTCGAGATCAGCCTTCAACGGTGATGGATTATGTAAATTATAGTTAAACTTACTTTTAACACCTATTTTCCTAAATCTCTTTTTCAATTGTTTAGATAAATCCAGATAATAATTAATTGAATGTGTATCACCTGAGAATTCAAATAATATAACCTTTGGTTTTGTATAATTTTCATTTTGCTCGTACTTTATAATCTCAACTTTTTCTGAAAACTCCATTTCAGATTGAGCATAAATAAAACTCGACATAAAGACTAACGCTAAAAATATCCTTTTCACTTTTGTATTAGTTTTTGATTGAAACATTTATATTAAACAAAATTATAATTTTCAACACGTAATTTTGATGAATTTCCCATACTTAAAGTAAGGGATTTCCTTACTTTTCAGTAACACATAAGAATTTTCTGTACTGGAAGGATAGATTACTCTTTCCATTGTAATGTTTCCATCATATGAATCATATCTTTTTTGATATAATCCACTGCAGGAAGAACACTATCATAGTTTGGTTTTGTATAGAAAAACAATGATGCTTTTAGAAAGTGTTTTGAACTATCAGTAACATGAAATTGAACTTGGGAAGCAGCGTTTCCATGAATAAAAAACATTCTCCCAAACACCCTTTTTTGTTCATCAATAAAGTTTTCAGTATTTGAAATATTATCAGCTTTTATAGTGTGTTCAAAGACTAATTTTTCCGCTTCCATTAATAACTCTTTCAAATTATTACTTACCGGCCTGTAAGTAATATCAACAGATGCTTTCAATTTCGGATATTTAATTTTCAACCAATTTTTAGGTAGTTCTTGCACAGTACTTTCTGAAGAAACCTCAAATAAATAAGGTCTTTCTACTTCAAACTTTTCATACTTATTTTCAGGATAACTCAAGCTTAAATAAGCTTTAGGTTTCGGAATGGTTTCTCCTCCACAGCTTACGAAAGCCAATACCAACAACATTAAAACATACCTATGCATTTCTCGTAACTTTTACTTGTTTAATTCTTTTTCTATCGAGTGCTTCTATAGTAAAAACGTATTTTTTGAAGTTTATTTTCTCTCCTCTTCGAGGAAACTTCCCTGAAACCTCTAAAATAAATCCAGCTAATGTTTCACTTTCACCCTTTTCTTCCTCAAAAACATTCTCATCTTCATCTAGAACTCTACATAAATCTCTGATTGTAATTTTCCCTTCGAAAACAAAATTGTTCTCATCAATTTTAGAATAAGTTAAATCATCATTGTCGAATTCATCATTTATATCTCCTACAATCTCCTCTATAACATCTTCAAGAGTTACAATTCCACTTGTTCCACCGTACTCGTCAACTACTATAGCTAAATGGTTCTTTTTATCTTGAAACTCCTTTAACAAATCATCAAGCTTCTTATTCTCAGGAACAAAGAACGGCTCTCTTAATAAACTTTGCCAATCAAATGTTTTTTTATTTAAATGAGCTAACAAATCCTTGGCGTACAAAACCCCAACAATATTGTCAATATTTTCATGGTAAACCGGATTTCTAGAATAGCCATTCTCTAAAATAATTTTCAGAACTTCTTCATAAGGTTTATCATCGGAAATCGCACAAACATCTGTCCTTGGTTTCATTATTTGAACAGTTTCTGTATTACCAAAAGTTACGATACCTTCAAGAATTTTTTGCTCGTCTTTCGTCGTTGAATCTTCAGATGTTAACTCTAAAGCTTGTGATAATTTTTCTACCGAAAGATTGTTGTTTTTATTTCCTAATCTTCTTTCAATACTATTAGTTAATCCAATCAAAGGTTTGCTTAACGGAGTTAACAAGGCGTTTAAGAAATAAATCGGTCTGGACATGAAGTTTGCAAACTGCAACGATTTTCTACTAGCATAAACTTTTGGTAAAACCTCACCAAATAATAGAATCAAAAAGGTTACTAATCCTACTTGAATAAAAACTTTAATGACCGAGGCCGGTATAATTGTGAATCCTAAATCAATTGAAAAATTAATCCCTCCGAACATAAAATCTTCTAACGAGGCAAAAATCAAAACAATTAAAATATTGATAAAGTTATTAGTTATCAGAATTGTACCTAATAACTTTTTTGGTTTTTCAAGAAGTTTTACAACAAGACTTTTTCCTTTCGTGTCTTCATTTAACTCGTCTAAATCTGTTTGTGAAAGTGAAAAGAATGCAACTTCTGTTCCTGAAACTAATGCAGAGCATATTAGTAGAACAAACAATGCAATTAAACTCGATGTTGTTATAAATGTAGCGTTAGTTATGAATAAAAAATAGGGTTCTGGGTCCAAATTCTAAATTTTAATTAAACTAAAATGGTAAATCGTCCTCTTCCTCTTTTACAACAGGAGGATTCGTATTTTGAATCGGTTGTGCCTGATTCATGTTAGAAGGAGAATTAAGTTCTTTTTTCGTTGAAAGGAAAGTCATTTCTTGAACCTGAATTTCTGTAGAATATCTTTTTTGACCATCTACTTCATATTGTCGGTTTTTAATTCTTCCTTCTAAATATACTTTATCTCCTTTGGTCAAATATTTTTCGCAGATTTCAGCTAGTTTATTTCGTACTACAATATTGTGCCAATCTGTATTGGTTACTCTTTCACCTGTTTGACGATTGGTATATGTCTCATTCGTCGCTAATGGAAATCTTCCGATTGCATTTCCTCCTTCAAAATAATGCATTTTAATTTCGTCTCCTAAATGACCGATTAAAATTACTTTATTGATTGTTCCTGACATGTTTTAACTATTGTGTAAATCCAAATATACAAATTAAGTTATTTCGTTTTTGTATAATCCTTTAAAAAGTTGCTGATCAAAACTGAGGTAGGATATTCATCAATTTTTTCCCAAGGAATAAAATCTCCCTGCATCTTATTTATGTTAACAATCCAAAACTTTGTATATAAATGTTGATGTGATAATTTATGTATTACTTCAGTAGGATTGAACAATGAGATCTCCGCATTGTTGGGAATTAGAGAAATAAAATCTTCATTAGAAACCAATTCATCTATATTAATACTACTATTAGTTTCTATCAAAGGAAACTGATACAAACCTTGCCAAATCCCTTTTCCAGTTCGTTCGGTGAAAATGGTTTCTTCTTTATCTGTAACAATCACCAAGTAATTAAAGAACCTCTTCTTTACTTTTATCTTCTTGAGCTTTACGGGAAGTTCTTTAACAATATTCTTTTCGAATGCAACACAATTGATAGCAAACGGACATTCGTTACAAAGTGGATTTTGAGGTTTGCAATGTAAAGCGCCAAAATCCATAATAGCTTGATTATATCTTCCTGGTTCTTCCTTCTGAATAATCGATTGTGCAAGAGCTTTAAACTCTTTTATTCCTTCCGTGGTATTTATTGGTTTATCGATACCAAAAAACCTTGATAATACACGATAAACATTTCCATCTACAACAGCAGCCGGTTCATTAAAACAAATAGATGCAATTGCTGATGCTGTATAATCACCAATTCCTTTTAATTTTAGCAGCTCTTTATATGAATCTGGAAACACTCCTTTTAATTCATTTGCTACATACTTTGCGGTAAAATGTAAATTACGTGCTCGTGAGTAATATCCGAGTCCTTGCCACAACTTTAAAACCTCACTCTCATCGGCTGCTGCCAAGTCGAAAACAGTAGGAAAAGCCTCAGTAAACTTTAAAAAATACGGTAAACCTTGCGCCACTCGCGTTTGTTGCAACATAATTTCGCTTAACCAGATTTCGTATGGGTTCCTGGTTTTTCTCCAAGGCAACTCTCTATTGTTTTTTAAATACCAGTTTATCAGAGCTTTATAAAAAAACATTTCTTAAATTTAGGAATTCGAAAATACAGCAATTAATTTATACTTTTTTTAAGAACAATTATTTTACGAATTGATTAATTATCATATATTTGCACGCTCGTAAAAACAAAATACACATATAAAATATATATATAATGACAAAAGCAGATATCGTATCGAAGATTTCAGACAAAACAGGAATAGAGAAAGCTGACGTTTTAGCAACTGTAGAGGCATTTATGACTGAAGTTAAAGATTCATTAGAAAGTGGAGATAATGTATATTTAAGAGGTTTTGGAAGCTTCATCATCAAAACAAGAGCTGAAAAAACTGGTAGAAACATTTCTAAAAATACAACTATCAAAATTCCTGCTCACAACATTCCAGCTTTTAAACCAGCTAAGACATTTACAGAAGGAGTAAAAGCTAAAGTTGCAGTTAAGTAAACAATATTAACTCACTCTTATTAAAGAGTCTATAAAACATTATTAACTATGCCAAGTGGTAAAAAAAGAAAGAGAGCTAAGATCTCTACACACAAAAGAAAGAAAAGAGCAAGAGCTAATCGTCACAAGAAAAAGTAAGTAGTTATCTACTTACTTTTCTCTTGCTTAAGAAACACACAAAGTTCTTTGAAATTGAGGTTATTCAACCTCATTGGTATTTTAAAATACCTGCTTACAAAATCTTAATCAGTTTACATTCAAACATGTAAACACAAAATTTATTCAGATGAAAACAGAATTAATTATTCGTTCAAATTCTTCTGATATTGATTTTGCCTTATTAAGAGATGGTAGACTTGTTGAATTAAATAAAGAAACAAGCGACAATAAATTTTCAGTTGGAGATATATTCCTAGCCAAAATTGGGAAAGTAATGACTGGATTAAACGCTGCTTTTGTTAATGTTGGATATCCAAAAGATGGATTTTTACATTATCATGATTTAGGCCCACAAGTTTTATCATTAAGTAAATTTATAAAGAAAGTAAGCACAGGTAAATTTAAAGAGTTCACTTTAAAAAACTTCCGTTCAGAAGATGATATCGACAAAAACGGAGGTATTAACGACGTACTAAAATCAGGTCAAAATTTATTAGTTCAAATCGTAAAAGAACCTATTTCTACTAAAGGCCCTAGAATTAGCTCAGAGCTTTCTATCGCCGGTAGATTTTTAGTTTTAGTTCCTTTTTCAAACAGAGTATCGGTTTCACAAAAAATTACCGATAATAAAGAAAAAGAACGTTTAAAGAAATTAGCAAAAAGTATTAAACCGAAAGGTTTCGGACTTATCTTACGCACGGTTGCTGAAGGAAAACGAGTAGCTGAATTAGATAAGGACTTACAAAACTCATTAGACCGTTGGAAAACATTATGCAAACGTATTGCAAATTCCAATACTCCTACAAAAGTGTTAAGTGAGTTAGATAGAGCATCTTCAATTTTAAGAGATGTAATGAATGATTCTTTTACTAATATTATAACTAATGATGAGAGTTTAAAAATAGAAATCAAGGAATACTTACAAAAGATATATCCTGAGAAAGAAAACATAGTTAAACTCCATAGATCTAACGTTCCAATTTTTGAGAAATACGGTATCGAAAGACAAATTAAAACATCTTTTGGTAGAACCGTTTCTATGAGTAAAGGTGCTTATTTGGTTATTGAACATACAGAAGCTTTACACGTTATTGATGTAAACAGTGGTAACCGATCTAATAAGGCCAAAAACCAAGAAGAAACAGCGTTAGAAGTTAATTTAATTGCAGCTACAGAAATTGCTAGGCAATTACAATTAAGAGACATGGGTGGTATTATAGTGGTTGATTTCATCGATATGAAAACTGCCGAGAACAGGCAAAAGTTATATCAACACTTAAAAGAAGCCATGTCTTTAGACAGAACTAAGCATAAGATACTTCCTCCAAGTAAATTTGGACTAGTACAAATTACACGTCAAAGAGTTAGACCTGAACTCGAAATAAAAACTCGTGAACCTAATCCTAACAAAAATGGTGAAGTTGAAGCTCCAATTGTATTAATTGATAAAATTGAAGCTGAATTAGACCGCATTGTGAATAGTGAAGTTCCGTATGAAGATATTACTTTAAATGTTCATCCATTTATTGCTGCATACTTAACGAAAAATTTAAACTCTATTCGTTTTCAATGGTTACTTCGTCATAAAAGATGGATTAAAATTATACCTAGAGATGCTTATCAGTACTTACAATATCATTTTTCTTATCGAAAGAAAAATAAGTAATAAGGCATTTTCTTATTAAGAAATTAAATCCTGCTTGTTTCGTTACAAGTAGGATTTTTTGTTTAAAACCAAAAGCCTAAGTTAAATAACCAAAAGCGATCATCATGATCTGGAGACCAGGCATACTTTAATTCAATTGGTCCTAAAAGAGTTTCGATACTGTAACCAACAGCATAACCAGATTTCACCTCATTTAGTAGCTCTCCTCTATTTAAAACATTTTTCCCTATTCTTCCATAATTTGCTAACACTCCGAAGTGATGTTTTTCAAATAATTTATAACGAAAATGAAATTCAGACTTTAGGAAAGACTGATCACTTAAAGAAGATATATCATAACCATAAAAAGAAATAAAGTTGTTAATGTAGTTTTGATTATAACCTCCTAAACGATAATCAAAAATTTCAGAATCTTCCTCTCCTAAGGTAAACCCTGCTTCAGAAATAAACTGAAACGTTAACTTGTCCCAAAATGTTTTAGCAAAACTTAATCGTCCATCAATTTGAGAATACTGATTGAAGCCTATACTTCCTGGTGCAAAATCATTTAAACCTTCATTTCTATTAGATAATAGAAACCATCTAAATTTTGTACTAATTGAGAATCCTTTGGTTGGCAATGCACTTTTATCGTGGGTATCAACATGTAAAAAAGCATAAGGGTTAAAATAAACACTTTGATCAAAAATTGTTTCCTCATCATTCGTTAAAAACGTATCTGACGACACTTTAAGCGATTTTAATTCTATTCCTGCACCAAACGCTGTTTTTTTACTGAACGTAGTTTGCAGATAAAATTTATTTGTGAAATCACGATAGGCAACATTGATTTTATTCAAGTTATTTTCATTAAATAAAACACCTGAATTAAATGAATTGTAACGAGAAGAAACTCCAAAACTTAGTAAATACCCATTATCAATTAAATACTCTAAATCATATCTAATTTTATCACCTACAACAACATCGAATGATAATTCATCATTCTTAAAAAATATTTTTTTATGATTGTAGTTCAACAAAACTCCTGTCTTGTAAAGATTATCATAATGTAACCCAAAACTCAAAAACGTTTTGATGTCATTTTCTTTAACAGTAATATTTAACTTTCTTCCTTCGAAAGACTTCTCTAAACTATAATCAACCCTTTGAAAGCTTTTTGTTGCAGTTAAAGCATTTATTTTCTGAGAAATTTCTTTATACGAAACAGAGTCTCCTTCTTTTAAACGAAGCTTTCCTAAAACATAATCCTGCGTATAATTTTTGTTACCTCTAAGAATTATTCTGTCAATTAAAAATCTTTTATTTCTTGGTTTACTTTTAATCGAATGACTTACAATATTTCGATTTCCTTGTTTCTTAGCAATTTCAAGAAATACGCTTCTAAATTGTTTAGCCGTACGTTCACCTTCTTTCAAAATTGCATCCTTATCATCAAAAGAAACAACAGTGTATTCATTAATATCTGGATGAATATGAACATCTAGTTTCTCAACTTGCTCGTCAGACTTTCGATACATCTGAAAGTTTACAATTTGACTCAACAATGAAGCAACAGAAGTTAACTCATCTCTTTGTAATAAGGTTCCTTGAACATTTACGCCAATTATAATGTCCATCCCTTTCTCCTTCATTCTATCTACAGGGAAATTATTCGCAACTCCACCATCAACAATTAATCTACCGTTTACTTCTACGGGATTTAACAAAGTAGGGAATGAAGCACTTGCGCGCAATGCTAAAGGTAATGAGCCATCTTCTAAAACAACTTCTTGACCCGTTTCGATATCTGTACCAATACAAAAGAATGGTGTTGGTAATTCAGAAAAATCAGAAGTTTCATCTACAGGAGACAATATTTCTGTAAGTAAATTAAGAACATTTTGACCTTTGGATAAACCCAATGGCAAACCAATGTTTCCGTTTTTTACAGGAAGAGTTACTGCTGTTTTTCCCAAAAACACCTTCTCAAAATAAGGAGTCTCTTCTCTTGGAACATTATCTTGAATTACAGAAAGAAAATCTATATCACGAATAACAGCTTCTATTTGATCCGCCGAATAACCTGCTGCATACATTCCTCCAATAATTGCTCCCATACTGGTTCCTCCAATGTAATCGATTTTTACATTGGCTCTTTCTAATTCTTTTAACACACCAATATGAGCAAAACCTTTTGCTCCACCTCCACTTAATACCAAACCAACTTTTGGCCGATCTTGAGAAAAGCCAACTAACAACCAAACACTAAAAACTAAGGTTAGTATTTTTTTCATACAGCTACTTTTTAGAATGGAAATACTGATAAATTCTTTGAGCTCTAGCATTTCCTACTACTTCGATTAACTCTTCTAAGGTAGCATTTTTTACTCTTTTCGCAGATTTAAATTTTCGTAACAGATTTGTTATCGTTTGTTTACCAACATCTGGAATCATCTCTAATTCCGATTGAATCGCGCTTTTACTTCTTTTATTTCTATGGAATGTAATTCCGAATCGGTGCGCTTCATTTCGCAGATACTGAATGATCTTTAAGGTTTCAGATTTCTTATCTAAATACAAAGGAACACTGTCTCCTGGATAATATATTTCTTCTAATCTTTTTGCTATACCAATTATCGCTATTCTTCCTCGTAAGCCCAATAAATCTAAGCTTTTTAATGCAGAAGAAAGTTGTCCTTTTCCTCCATCAATTACAATTAATTGTGGTAAAGGTTTGTCTTCTTGAAGTAATCTTTTATACCTACGAAAAACTACTTCCTCCATGGAAGCAAAATCATCTGGACCTTCAACAGTTTTAATGTTGAAATGTCTGTAATCTTTTTTACTTGGTTTTCCGTCTTTAAAAACAACACAAGCAGCAACTGGATTTGTTCCTTGGATATTGGAGTTATCAAAACATTCAATATGAACAGGTTCTTCTTTTAAACGTAAATCTTTTTTCATTTGCGCCATGATTCTTTTCACATGACGATCAGGATCCACAATTTTTATTTGTTTGAATTGCTCTTGTCTATAATACTTAGCATTTCGTAAGGAAAGTTCAACAATTCTCTTTTTATCTCCTAATTTAGGAACTGTAACCTTTATTTTATCTCCCAATTCAACCTCAAAAGGCACATAAATTTCTCGAGACAATGAACTAAATCTCTGACGAGTTTCTACAATAAAAAGCTCTAGCAATTCCTTATCAGTTTCATCTAACTTCTTTTTAATTTCTGTAGTGTAAGACTGAATGATAGAACCATTCATTATTTTAAAGAAGTTAGCATAACCATGTGTTTCATCTGAAATAATTGAAAATACATCTACATTATTAATTGTAGGATTTACAATTGTTGACTTTGCTTGATAATTTTGAAGTGAAACAAGTTTTTCTTTTATCAACTGCGCTTCCTCAAAATTCATTGCTTCTGCATATTCCATCATTATATTATGCAAACTTTCAAGACTTTCCCTGAAGTTTCCTTTTATAATGCTACGTATTTTCTTGATGTTGTCCATGTAAGCTTCTTCATCTTGATAAGCTTCACAGGGGCCTTTACAATTCTTTAAATGATATTCTAAACAAACTTTGTACTTTCCAGAATCTACTTTAGGTTTGCTTAAATCGTAATTACAAGTTCTTAAAGGATACAGTTGTTTTATTAAATCCAACAAATTATGAACTGTTTTTACACTTGTGTACGGACCATAATATTCCGAACCATCTTTAATGACTCTTCTAGTTAAAAACACACGTGGGAAACGCTCTTTTTTAATACAAATCCATGGATATGATTTATCATCTTTTAATAATACATTATACCTAGGTTTATATTTTTTGATCAGATTGTTTTCTAGTAAAAGTGCATCTGTTTCAGTATTGACAACTATGTGCTCAATACGAACAATTTTTTTTACCAGAACTCTTGTTTTACCATACTCATGATTCTTAGTAAAGTATGACGAAACTCTTTTCTTTAAATTTTTTGCCTTACCTACATAAATGATTACATCATCCTTATCGAAATATTGATAAACCCCAGGAGAACTGGGTAATGTTTTTACTTGAAGTTCTAAAGATGTTGGCATAGAACGAAATTACAATTTTTTCAAATTAGAAATACTATCCGCCATAATTAAAGCATTATAAGCATTTATAACTTTACCAGATTTGGAAAGTTTATTTATTGGAATTGTTTTCTCTTTCTTTTCCCTATCTGGATTATCTACTTCTACTTTAAACTCTAATCCAGAATCCATTAAAATTTGTTTTATTTGAGCAGCTTTAAGATTCGGATATTGTTGATAAATTAAACTTGCTATCCCAGAGGTTAAAGAAGCCGCTAATGAAGTTCCTGTATCTAATCTAGAAATATTATTAGGAAAAGTAGTGTAAATATCAACAGCTGGAGCAAAAGCATCAACATCGATGTTTCCATAGTTACTATTAACGTATCTAAACTCTTTATTTAACTTACTCGTAATTCCGCCAACTAAAATAAAGTTGTTTACATATTCTTTCCCATTATTAATATTATCATTTGGAAAGTAGTTGTTAACTTTATTTAAATCATAATTCCAATTTCCAGCAGATGACACAATCAAAACATTATGCTCTTCAGCATACTTCATTGCATCTAAAACCCATTGCGTATTTATTGAGAACCTTTTACCGAAACTCATGTTAATAATACTTGCACCATTATCTACTGCATATTTAATTCCGACCGCAATATCTTTATCACTTTCATTACCAACTGGTGTTATACAAACGGGCATAATATCGACCTTATCATTTACTCTTAAAATTGAACCACTAATTTCTGTTCCATGGTAAAAGAAATCAGTATTATTACTAACCAAATTATTTCCGTAAAAAATATCATTTATATCTTCAGGATCATCTTCTGTTAATGCACGTTCATCATAATCCAGATTCAGCATTTTCACTTCTCTTGCTTCTGCCTTTAACTTATAGTTATTCATGTACTGTCTAGAAAAACCATAGTTCATAAAATTGCTCTTTATCAAGATAGAACGCTGTAATTCCTTATCATTCGGATACAATTCTTTTAAACTATCCAAGGATGCAATATTGAATTGCTTTTTGGGGAAATATTTGGTTAAATGATTCTCAACATTATTTAATGAATTAATAAGCATATTTGCATAATCAATATCTTCTTTTGCATACTTTTTCATTCTTTCGAACCTTTTCTTAGCAGCCAAATAATAATTATACTCCTGTGAATCTATACTATCAGTGTCTTTTAAATGCTCATATTTCGGAGCTAATTTTTTCACAACTCTCGTATATGAATATGAAGTAAATGTATTGTTCTCTCCATTTTTAGCTCCTAAGAAATTCCAACCGTTTATATCATCAATGTATCCATTTTTATCATCATCAACTCCATTATCAGGAATTTCATCTTTATTGACCCACACATTATTCTTTATAACGTTATGATCAATGTCAACTTCAGTATCTAATACAGCTACTATAATTCTCTTCTCAGGATTCTTAAACTGAAAACTATCTCTTAACCTTTCTAAACTTAACCCTGGAATTGTATCTGATAAAATATCTTTCAGAAACCAAGTTTCTTTCTCTTTTTTAGTGAGTTCTTTATTTTTAGTGATTAAATTTTTCGGTAATGAAATTGGAGCAAACTTCTTTTCTTGTTTTTTACAAGCAACTATTATAGAAATAATGAAAATTAGATATATTCTTTTTACAGCCATTTTTGATAAAATTTTAAATCAAAGAAACTACAAATAATTAAAAATAGGAAACCATTTTTTAATGTATTCTATTTAAAAAAAGGTATTGAAAATTGAAGAAACTTTAGTACCAAAGGTGGGACTCGAACCCACACGCTCTAATGAGCATCGGATTTTGAATCCGACGTGTCTACCAATTCCACCACTTTGGCTAAAATTATGGAAGTGCAAATCTAGTAATTTAAAATAAAAACGTTTTAATACTCTTTAAAATAATTTTACTTTTGCCACACACAACACATACTAAAAATTAATTCGAGATGTCAACGACACAATTATCACCAAAGCTTTTTGCTTGTTCGCAAAGTACAGAGCTTGCACAAAAAATAGCAAAGGAATTTAATGCTGAATTAGGAAACGTAAAAACTACGCATTTTAGCGATGGTGAATTTCAACCTGCTTTTGAAGAATCAGTTAGAGGTCGCCGAGTTTTTATTATTGGATCAACTTTTCCAAGTGCAGATAATTTAATGGAAATGTTATTGATGTTAGATGCTGCTAAAAGAGCTTCTGCACGTCATATTACAGCGGTAATGCCATACTTTGGTTGGGCAAGACAAGATAGAAAAGATAAACCAAGAGTTGCTATTGGAGCAAAGTTAGTTGCAAATCTTTTACAAGCAGCTGGTGCTACAAGAATTATGACAATGGATTTACATGCTGATCAAATTCAAGGTTTCTTTGAAAAACCTGTTGATCATTTATATGCCTCAACAATTTTCATGTCGTACATCGAAAGTTTACAGTTAGAAAACTTAACTATTGCTTCTCCAGATATGGGAGGATCAAAAAGAGCTTATGCTTACTCTAAATATTTAGCAAGCGAAGTTGTAATTTGTTACAAGCAACGTAAGAAAGCAAATGTTATTGAACACATGGAGCTTATTGGTGAAGTTGAAGGTAAGAATGTAATTTTAGTTGATGATATGATTGATACTGGAGGAACACTTACTAGAGCTGCAGACTTAATGGTTGAAAGAGGAGCAAAATCAGTTCGTGCTATTTGTACACATCCAATACTTTCTGGTAGTGCGTATGACAGAATTGAAAATTCAAAATTAACAGAGTTAATTGTCTCAGATACAATTCCTTTAAAAAAGGAGATTTCTAAAATAAAAGTTGTATCTTGCGCGCCATTATTCGCGGAGGTGATGCGTAAAGTTCAATCGAACACATCTATCAGCGATCAATTTTTAATGTAATTTTAAATAAATATAACAATGCAATCGATTACGATTAATGGATCTCAAAGAGAAAGCGTAGGTAAGTCAGCGACTAAAGCCTTACGTAATGCTGGAAAGGTTCCTTGCGTATTATACGGAGGAGATAAACCTGTTCACTTTTCAGCTGATGAAAAAGCGTTCAAGAGCTTAGTGTATACTCCAAACGTATATACTGCTTCGATTGAAGTTGACGGTCAAACTTATGCCGCTGTTTTACAGGACATCCAGTTTCACCCAGTAACTGACAGAATCTTACACATCGACTTTTATCAATTATTTGAAGATAAAGCGGTAACTATGGAAATTCCAGTGAGATTAGTTGGTAGCTCTAAAGGGGTTATGATTGGTGGTGCTTTACGTCACAACATGCGTAAATTAAAAGTGAAAGCTTTACCAGCAAACTTACCTGATTTTATTGAAGCTGATATCACAGAATTAGAAATCGGTAACAAACTTTATGTTACTGAGTTAGCAAGCGATAACTATACTTTCTTACACCCAGATAACACAGTGGTTGCTCAAGTTCGTATGTCTCGTAACGCAGCTAAAGCAGCAGCTGAATCGGAAGATTAAGAAATTCTTTAATTTCAATATAAAAAGAAAGACCTACAAAATTGTAGGTCTTTTTTAATTCAATCAATTTACACAATAATATATATGTGCATTTTAACTCTCCATTGCTTGCTTGATAACAGCCATTGTTTCATTAGCCTTTGCTAACTTCGCCCATTTTAAAGCTGTATATCCTCTTTTAGATTTAGCTTTTAATTTAGCTCCGTTTGCAATTAATAATTTTGCAATATCTGCTCTATTATAACGAGCTGCAAACATTAACGGAGTTAAACCTGTAGATTTTTGATTTACATCTTCTCCACTTTTAATTAAAGCCTTAACAGCTTCATAATTTCCTTCTCTAATTAATGTACAAAAAGGTGAAACCTCAGTGTACTTAGTTACAGTAATTTTCTCTGGTTTTGGAGTTTCTGTTGCATTTACAGTTGTAGAGAAAGCTCCTAAAAATAAAGCGATGGTTAAAATGATTTTTTTCATGTTCTAAATAATTTAAGTTAAAAAGGTTATTTGCTTAAAAGACGCCCCTATTTCAAAAATGTTTCACTAAAAACCGGTAATTAACGTAACAATAACATTTTTAGAATTTCCTTAACAATTCTGAAAACCAACACTTTACAGAACAAAATCATCAAAAACACATAAAATTATATCAGTTTGAAAACTAGATTGTTAAAACTTTAGAAAAAATTTAATAATTTAACAATCAACAAGATAAATCAAAAACTATGACTAAAAAACTCACGTATCTCTTAGGTATACTCATCACTATTTTAGTCGGAACTTACTTCAGTTGGAAATTATGTTGTAATAACAATGAAAAAGAAGACTCTTCATCTTCTAACATGATTAACAATGATCAAAAGAAAATTGAATCTCCTACATTTCACCCTTTTACAATTAAAGATGATAATGGAAGCTTTTCTTTGAGTACTTCCGATAATTTTAAATTTGAAAGCTCTAGCTACAAATTTCTTAGTCCAGTAACCTCTAATTTAGATTTAGAGCTAAAGAAATTAAAGGATTATTTAAGTACTAATTCTAAAAATGGGTTATCTATCACTGGATATTACACCGAAAAAGAATCAAACAAATCTGCATATCCTAACCTTGGATTTGCAAGAGCAATCTCAGTAAAAAACTACCTCACCTCGAAAGGTATTCCTTCCAACATTATGAATATGTCAGGAAAACTGAAAGAAGCAATGATACCTGATTCTTTAAATGTATTTCATGGACCAGTTGATTTTACATTTTCTGAATTAAAGGATAGAAGCGAAGAACTAAATAAGTTAGGTAATTATATCAAAGAACACCCTTTGGTATTACATTTTAAAACTGGTGAAACGAATATCAATCTTACAACTGAAGAGCGACAAGAGATGGCCGATATTGCTAAATATCTAGATCAAGTAGAAGGAGCTCAATGCATCGTTACTGGTCATACCGATAACACAGGAGATGCTACCGCCAATTTGAGTATTGGACAAGAAAGAGCTAATTCCGCCAAACGCTATTTAGTTCAAAACGGAATACCGGAAAATAAAATCACTGCAATTTCAAAAGGTCAAAACGAGCCGATCGCAGACAACTCAACAGAAAAAGGAAAAGCCGAAAACAGAAGAATAGTAATAACAATTAAATAACAAATTTACATATTATGGCATGTATCATCATACCTATTTTAGTCGGACTGATATCAGCTCTCTTAGGATACTTGTTAGGAAGACATGTTTTATCAAATCATGAAAGCAACAACAATTCATCTGCAGAAGAATTAATGAATCTTAAAAACAGAATTTCTTCTTTAGAAGCAGAATTAAAAGCCTGTCAAAAAACAAAACTAGAGTTAACATCTGATTTAAAAATAGCAAAAGAAGCTTCTCAAGCTTTTACAAACAAGACTAATATTTCGAACTCGTTATCAGCTTCAACTGAAACTCCAGAAGCGACTCCATTTGATGCGGGTGCAGCTAAAGCCGCTTTTGGCAAAAAAATTAAACAAGACGACTTAAAAGTAGTTGAAGGTATCGGTCCGAAAATTGAAGGGTTATTTCACAACTTTGGAATAAAAACCTGGAAAGCACTCGGCGAAACATCTGTAGAAAAATGTCAAGAAGTTTTGACAAGTGGTGGTGATCGATTTAGAATGCACAAACCAAACACTTGGCCTAAGCAAGCAAAATTAGCTTCAGAAGGAAAATGGAAAGAACTCAAAAAATGGCAGGACGACCTTGATGGTGGAAAAGCCTAATTCATAATAACTAAAAAAAGCCCAGCAAAATGCTGAGCTTTTTTAGTTATTAACCTAAATTACTTAACAATAAGTGTATATTGAGGTGTTGGATTAAGTGGACAGAAGTAAACATATTCTCCTTTTGTAAGTGTTACTTTCTTAGATGAAGACTTTGAGTTATTCTTCGCTAATGATGTAACATATGCCTCTTTAATATGATCTTTCTGAGATGTTTTTCCTTTAGGAGCTAAAACAAACCCAACATCTTTTCCAACATTACTATTTGAAATTTCAAATACATAAGTTCCTTCTGATAATGTTAATGATTTTTGAGTGAATTCTCCTTTAGTTTGTTCTAACGCTACAGTTTTTGCATCTTGTGCGTTTGCATTAAAAGCGAAACCTACTACTAATACTAAAATTGCTATTACTTTTTTCATGATTGTTTATTCTTTATAGTTTATGATTAGGATTATTATGAATTTACTGTGAATTTACCTGCTTCAACTGCTGGAAAATCAATCTCAGTTTCAGCGATATGGTTTACGTAGTTTGTTAAAGTATTTGAAACCACATTTAATACAATTTCTAAAATATCACTGTCGTTATAACCAGCTGCTTTTGCTGCTTGAATTTCTTCTGTTGAAATATTTCCTCTATTTCTTGTGATGCTTTGTGCTAATTGTAAACCAGCTTCCACTTTTTCATCTGAAGAACGACCTTGTCTGTTTTCTTCTGTTTGCTCATCCGTTAATCCATTCATTTTTCCGATGGCAGTGTGAGCAGATAAACAATAGTTACAACTATTTTCTTCTGCAATTGCTAATGCTAATTGCTCTCTGAATTTATTTGAAAAATTTCCGCTGGCAGTTAACTCACCTAACGATAAGTAACTTTGTAAAGTTGCTGGAGAATTTCCAAATACTTTAATAAGGTTAGGGATAAATCCTAATTTGTTTTGAACCGCATCAAATAATTCTTTTGATTTTCCTGTTGTTGTGTCTGGGTTTAATGTTTCAATTCTTGTGCTCATTTTTTTTGATTTTAATTGTTAATTTCTTGTTTATTACATAATTCGTTTTGCTCGTCGTATTCTTGGTAACCCCAACAATTCGGACATTGAAATGCTTGAATATTCATGTTATTATTGTTTTAATAGGATTAGTAAAACTTTCTGGTACAAAGATGCGATGAGAATAGACCTCAAAAAATGGACAAAGGTTCCTATGAGTTGTACAATTGAGAATTTGGAAGAAAATCTAGAAATAAATCAAGGTTAAATGACTTATTTCAATAAGCAAGAAGAAAAAAAGTTGCAGCGATTGAGAATCGAAAACAATATAAATTAAAGCAATAATCACTCCCACGATTACATACAATAAACATCGTATAAAGGCTTGATCAGCTTATTTGATACATTTATTTACAAAAAACCTTATAACACTAAATGATAACATAAAAAATATAAATGCTACAAAACCATGTAAACCATAAATTAATGTGAGCCAAATAAAAGATAAAATAAAAAAGATAAGACTAGGATAATCAAAACTCCATAAAAAGTAAAATTAACACTAGTAACGTTAAAAAGATGGTTAATCCTTATGATTTAAGTAAGTAATTGCTAATGCAATTCCCAAGAGTCCCGCAAGAATTAAAGAACCCAATTTTTCAAAATCGTCAGAATATCTATCATAACCAGAAGCAATTGAACTAAAAATTAAGATTATAAATAAAAGCCTTAACGCATTTACGCTTTTTAGAAAATCAAGAAATTTCTTTTTGTTCATAGCAACTAAATCTAATAACACTAAAATATACATTTCCGAGTATTGCCCGAAAAATATTCTAAGAAAAAAATTAAAGATCAAAACTAGAGTTTTGATCTTTAATTTTTAGTTTTTTTTAACAAGTAGAACTGAATAGCTCACCTCCATAACATAAGCTTGTATCACAAGAGTAATGTGTGATGTAGTGGTATGAATTCGACCCATATTGAAAACGACAAATTGTCATCGCACTACCTCCAGCATTATCCCAAGGCTCACATTTTTCGTATATGCTAGCGCATCCACCAGCTATTTTTTTTTGATCTTTTCTGTTTAAAACAGTACCTAAGTTTTGAATGTCTTTTATCATTATTTAATTTTTAAAATTCGAAAATAATTCAACACTCAAAAAATAAATAGTGGATTTCCGCAATTAATACAGCAGATATCCGCAAAAAATTATAACTACATATACTTTATGTAAGATTATTGAATCAAAACCACATCTACACTTTTTGTGCTTTTTTAAATTGAGCAGGAGAACTTCCTGTTGCTTTTGCGAAAAAACGTGAGAAATATGCAGGATCATTAAAACCTAAATCGAAGGCAATATGTTTAACCGCTCCTGAAGAATATAACAATTGTCGTTTCGCTTCTGTAATTATTCTATTCTTTATAAAATCACTTGGAGTTTCCGTACCAATTTTTTGAAAATGTTTTGCTAATGATTTTGGAGAGATCGCTAAGCGATTTGCATATTCGGTAACACTATGTAGTTTCTTAAAATTTTGCTCTACTAATAAGCTAAAATCTTTAAATAATTTTGTCTCATTATCTTCCTTTACTATAGAGTGTTCCTTCTTAATACGAACAGAATAAATTATAAATTGTTTTAGAAATGACTGCAGCATATCATATTGTGCGGTTTCATCTAAATTGAACTCTTCCACTAAATTCTCCAAAATAAAATCTAATTTTCGAATGTCTTTATCCGTTGGGATTACAAAAGGAGTTTCATAAACGTTATTAAATAAAACACCATTGCATGCGATTTCAGAATCGTGTGTTTGAATACAGTAAAAATCTCTTGTAAAACTTAACTGATACGCTTCTTTTATCTTTTCAGAATCAACTGTAAAAACCTGACCTGGAGACAAAAAAAACAAAACGCTTCCGTTGAAAGAATAACTTTTAAAGTCGATATTGTATGTTCCTTCACCTTCTTTTATCCAAAATATTTTATAATCATCTATTTGTGTCGGCTTGTTAACCACACAAGCTTTTTCAAACTCAACTAACTGAAGCGAAAAAACATCTTTAAAATTGTACGTTTTAATATCTTGTATAGCCATAGTTTCATTTGTTTTTCATTTGGTCGTTAAAAACAAAAATGCTAACAAAATCTAACAATTTTCGTTGAAATTGTTATAAACTTTTCATGTTTACTCGATTATAGAATTCTTTATTTATACCCATTCTAAATATTTAACAAAACAAAGTTTAATATTTGTAGAAATTAGCCCTAGGTCGTAACTTTGCTTGTAATTATTTATAACCAACATTCAAAATAATGAGCGGATTACTTAAATCTTCTATCGGAAGAAAGTTTGCAATGGCACTTTCAGCACTCTTTCTTATGGTTTTCTTATTACAACACTTTGCAATTAACATCTTATCAGTATTCAGCGCAGATGCTTTTAATGAAGCTTCTCACTTTATGGGTACTTTCTGGGCTGTACAGTATTTATTACAACCAGTATTAATATTTGGTGTAATATTTCACTTTGCAATGGGATTTGTTCTAGAGATCAAAAACAAAAGTGCACGTACAGTTAAGTATGCTAAAAATAACGGCGCTGCAAACTCTACTTGGATGAGTAGAAACATGATTTACAGCGGATTATTTATTTTAATTTTCTTAGTGATTCACTTTATCGATTTCTGGATTCCAGAAATGAACACAAAGTACATTCAAGGAGATTTATCTGGAATGCACAATGGTGAATTCAGATATTTCCACGAATTACAAGAGAAGTTTGTACCTATTTGGCGTGTAGCTTTATACTGTTTAGGTTTTGTTTTCTTAGCATTACACTTATTACACGGATTTAACTCTGCTTTTCAATCAGTAGGGGCAAATAATAAATATACTAAAGGATTGAAAACGTTTAGTAAAATTTATGCAATTGGTTTACCATTAGGTTTTATCATCATTGCTTTATTTCACCATTTCAATCACCATTAATACAATTTAAGTATGGCAACTTTAGATTCAAAAATTCCAAAAGGTCCTATTGCTGATAAATGGACTAATCATAAAAATAAAATCAACTTAGTTAACCCAGCAAACAAGCGTTTAATTGATGTAATTGTTGTGGGTACAGGTTTAGCAGGAGGATCTGCTGCTGCAACTTTAGCTGAGTTAGGATATAACGTAAAAGCGTTTTGTTTTCAAGATTCTCCACGTCGTGCGCACTCAATTGCTGCACAAGGAGGAATTAACGCTGCAAAAAACTATCAAGGAGATGGTGACTCAACATACAGATTATTCTATGATACTGTAAAAGGTGGAGATTACCGTTCTCGTGAAGCAAACGTATATCGTTTAGCTGAAGTATCTGCAAATATTATCGACCAGTGTGTTGCTCAAGGTGTACCTTTTGCTCGTGACTATGGTGGATTATTAGATAACCGTTCTTTTGGTGGAGTATTAGTATCAAGAACTTTCTATGCAAAAGGACAAACAGGACAGCAATTATTATTAGGAGCTTATTCTGCAATGAACCGTCAAATCGGTCGTGGAAAAATCAAAATGTACAACCGTCACGAAATGTTAGACGTTGTAATTGTTGATGGAAAAGCTCGTGGAATTATTGCTCGTAACTTAGTTACTGGAGAAATTGAGCGTCATTCTGCTCATGCTGTTGTATTAGGAACTGGAGGTTACGGAAACGTATTCTTCTTATCAACTAATGCAATGGGAAGTAATGTAACAGCTGCTTGGAAAGCTCATAAAAAAGGAGCCTTCTTCGCAAATCCATGTTACACGCAAATTCACCCAACTTGTATTCCAGTATCTGGAGATCATCAATCTAAATTAACGTTAATGTCAGAGTCATTACGTAATGATGGTCGTATTTGGGTTCCAAAGAAAATGGAAGATGTAAAAGCAATTCGTGAAGGAAGTTTAAAACCTACACAAATCGCTGAAGAAAATAGAGATTACTACTTAGAGCGTCGTTACCCTGCATTTGGTAACTTAGTTCCACGTGATGTTGCATCTCGTGCTGCTAAAGAACGTTGTGATGCTGGTTTTGGAGTTAACGCAACTGGTGAAGCTGTTTATTTAGATTTCGCTTCGGCAATTGAACGTTACGGAAAAGAGCAAGCTACGATTAAAGGTTTAAATGTAAACGATGCTGCTTTAGTTAAAAAATTAGGTCAGGAAGTTGTAAAGAATAAGTACGGAAACTTATTCCAAATGTATGAGAAGATTGTTGACGAGAATCCATACGAAACTCCAATGATGATTTACCCAGCGGTACACTATACAATGGGAGGAATTTGGGTTGATTATAACTTAATGACTACTGTTCCTGGATTATATGCAATTGGAGAAGCAAACTTCTCTGATCACGGAGCGAACCGTTTAGGAGCTTCTGCTTTAATGCAAGGATTAGCTGATGGTTACTTTGTATTACCATATACAATTGGTGATTACTTAGCAGATGATATTCGTACTGGACCTATTTCAACTGAAACTCCAGAATTCGAAGAAGCTGAAAAGAGTGTTCGTGCAACTATTGATAAGTTCGTTAATAATAACGGAACAAAATCAGTTGATTATTTCCACAGACGTTTAGGAAAAATCATGTGGAACAAAGTTGGAATGTCTCGTAATGAGAAAGGATTAAAAGAAGCAATTGCAGAAATTTCTGCTTTAAGAACTGAATTCTATAATGACGTTAGAGTTCCAGGTGGGGCTAACGAATTCAATGAAGAATTAGCTAAAGCAGGACGTGTGGCTGACTTCTTAGAATTAGGAGAATTATTCGCTAAGGATGCTTTAAACAGAACTGAATCTTGTGGAGGTCACTTCCGTGAAGAATCTGTGGAGTTAGATGGACCGCAAAAAGGTGAAGCTTTACGTAACGATAAGGAGTTTGCTTATGCTGCTGCTTGGGAATACAAAGGAGAGCCTAAAGATGCTGTTTTACATAAAGAGCAGTTAGAGTTTAACGATATTGAATTAAAACAACGTTCATACAAATAAGGAAAGAATTATGAATTTAACGTTAAAAATTTGGCGTCAAAAGAACGCAAGCGATAAAGGAAAAATGGTTGATTATAAAATCAATGATGTATCGCCAGATATGTCTTTCCTTGAAATGTTAGATGTTTTAAATACACAATTAATTGAAAGTGGCGATGAGCCAGTAGCTTTTGATCATGATTGTCGTGAAGGAATTTGTGGAATGTGTTCTTTATATATTAATGGTGAAGCACACGGACCAGATAGAGCTGTAACTACTTGTCAATTACACATGCGTAAGTTTAAAGATGGTGACACAATTTATATAGAGCCATTTAGAGCTAAAGCTTTCCCAGTAATTAAAGATTTAGTAGTTGATAGATCTTCTTTTGATAGAATTCAACATGCTGGAGGATTTGTTTCTGTAAACACTTCTGGTAATACTCAAGATGCAAATGCTATTCCGATTAACAAAGAGAATGCTGATAAAGCTTTTGACGCAGCTACTTGTATTGGATGTGGAGCATGTGTTGCAACTTGTAAGAATTCATCTGCAATGTTATACGTTTCTGCTAAGGTTTCTCAATTTGCTTTGTTACCACAAGGACAAGTTGAAGCAACTGACCGTGTATTAAACATGGTTAAGCAAATGGACGAAGAAGGATTTGGTAACTGTACTAACACAGGTGCATGTGAGGTAGAATGTCCTAAAGGAATTTCTTTAGAAAACATTGCCCGTATGAATACTGAATTCTTAAAAGCAAGTTTAAAAGGATAATTCATATCTTTTTTACAATAAAAATTAAAAAACTCAAGCAAATTGCTTGAGTTTTTTGCTTTACTACTGTAACGAAGAACTCCAAAGTTATACTTATATTAGTGACGTAACATCAAAAAAAATTAAATGGGAATCTTCGACGAAATAAGAAAAAAGCTTAGTAATGAATTTATCGATATTATTGAGTGGATTGATAACACTAATGATACTTTAGCCTACCGTTTCGAACGATACGGAAATGAGATTAAAAACAACGCGCAATTAATTGTTCGTGAAAGTCAAATCGCCGTATTCATTAATCAAGGAGAACTAGCGGATGTTTTCTTGCCTGGAACTTATACTTTAAGTACTAAAAACCTTCCAATTCTATCAACTTTACAAGGTTGGAAATATGGATTTAACAGTCCTTTTAAAGCGGAAGTTTACTTCATAAACTCAAAGTTATTTACAGACGAAAAATGGGGAACTAAAAACCCTATAACCTTAAACGATGAACGTTTTGGTTTTGTAGAAGTCAGAGCTTTCGGGACTTATACTTTTAAAGTTTTAGACGCCGGGAAATTCATTAAAAATATTGTTGGAACCGACAGTGACTTTACAACTTTCGAAATTAATGAGCATTTGAAAAGTCTAATTTCTACTCGTTTTACTGATACTATAGGAGAAGCTAATTTACCTATTGAAATGTATGCTGCCAATACAACGGAGTTATCAGAAACTTGTTTGAAAGTACTTCAACCTGAATTTGAATCTGTAGGAATTTCAATTGAAAAGTTTTTCATCGAGAATATCTCCATGCCCGAGACTTTAAAGAAGGAGATTTTTGAATATAGTAGGTTAAATAAAATTGATTTAGATCAGCTTACAAAATTCAAGGCAGCGAAGGCTATTGAGCAAGCGGCTAGTAATACTTCTACTGCAAGTGAAGGAATGGGAATGGGAATGGGATTTGCGATGGCGCAACAAATGAGTAACGCTTTTAATAAAACATCTAATACTTCAGGATCTCAAGCTCCTCCTCCAATTCCAAATACTAATGTGACTTATTTTTATGCTGTGAATAACCAACAAGTTGGTCCTGTTACAAAAGAAACATTAGCCAGTTTAATTGCTAGTCATACTATTAATGGACAAACTTTAATTTGGACTCAAGGAATGACTAACTGGTCTATGTTACAAAGTATACCAGATTTACAAAGTTTATTAAACTCAACACCTCCACCATTACCAAACCTATAAGTTAAAATTATTGATTTTTAATGACTGATCATTCAGAACATCAGGAAACAATACAACAATCGGAGCATAAGAAAGCCTGTGTTAACTGTGGTGCATCTTTAATATACAATCCTGGAACCGATCACATAAAATGTAATTATTGCGGTCATGAGGAAGTGATTACCGAACCTATTTCCGAATTCCAAGAACTGGAATTACATCCGTATTTAGAACAAATGGGTTCGCAATCTTATACAGAAAAAATAAGCTTGTTAAACTGTAAATCCTGCGGAGCCAATCAACATGTAGAAGAAAATTACAAATCACTACACTGTGTTTATTGTTCTGAGCCGTTAATTACTGAAGAATCGTTTGAAGAGGATTGGATTTTACCTGGTGCAATTTTGCCATTACAATTCGCCAAAGAGCAAGCTATTGATATATTTCAAAAATGGATTAAAAGCTTATGGTTCGCACCGAACGTACTAAAAAAAACTTCTTTACAGGCTCACAGACTAAAAGGATTATATCTACCTTTTTGGACATTTGACGCACAACTTTACGGAAGTTATACAGGACAACGTGGAGATTACTATTATGAAACTGAAAGATATACAACCTATGAAAATGGCGAGCGTGTAACTAAAACGCGACAAGTTCGTAAAACTCGATGGAGTTATGCTTCAGGAAATATAAGTGGCTTTATCGACGACACGTTAATCAACGCATCTAACCAACATAAAGGTAAAATTCCATCTCGAGTATATAATTGGAATTTACAAAAGCTAGAAACATTTGATTCCAAATATCTAGCTGGTTTTGTAACTGAAAAGTACACACTTTCCTTAAAAAATGGACATTTAGAATCTAAAGATGAAGCGAGACGAATAGCTGATAGATGGGCACGAAATGATATTGGTGGAGATACACAGAGAGTACATAGCTTAAATTTTAATTTATCTGAAGAAACATTTAAACATATTTTACTTCCTATTTATATATCTTCTTACACTTACGAGAACAAACAATACTATTTTTACATTAATGGTCAATCAGGTTCTATTTCTGGAAAAAGACCATATTCATTTTGGAAAATATTTTTTGCTATTCTTTTAGGACTAATTGTAATAGCAGCGATAGTTTTAATCGTAAAAAAGAATCAATAGAAAATCTCTCCTAAAGACATAGGAGAGATTTCACCCTTCAAAAACTAATTTGTAACCAACGTATTCTCTTTGATTACGTATCCCTTAATTTTTATACTTTTTCTTTCCGTCTTTGTATTTGAAAAAATCATAAAGGCCTTTGAAAACGCACCAACTCTTTTAGTATCATACGATACTGAAATTTGTCCTTTTTCACCTGGCATGATTGGCTTTTCTGGTTTTTGAGGAACGGCACATCCACATGATGATTTAATATCTTTAATAATTAATGGAGCATTCCCTACATTAGTAAATTCAAAAACTCTTACTCCATTAGAACTTTGTGCAACTTTACCATAATTAATGGTTTCCTTTTCAAATTTAAACTCTTGTGCTTCACAGTTTAATATACCGACTAAAAACAACACCAATACTGTAATTTGTAATTTCATATTAACTAATTTTAAATTATAAACTTTTATTTATTTCATTTATTAAATCTTTTACCTTCTGATTTTTAGGATTAAGACTCAATGATTTGTATAATACTTCTAAAGCCTCTGTATACCTTTTTTGCTCATGATAGAATGACCCTAGACTACTATAGGTTACATAATGATTCGGATACAATTTTATGTTCAATTTAAAAATATACTCTGCTTTATCGTACTGCTTCTTTCTTAATAATACATTACCATAAGTATTCAATTCTTTTGCACCAGTAGTTACTTCTGGCAAATACGCTAACAACTGTTTTTCCATCTTTTGAACACTATCCACAGGATTTTTCAATAAGTTGTTTAGTAATGTTACCGCACTATATTTGGAAGTATACTTTTCATCGTTTACAATTTTTAATAAATCACGCTCAAAAGTTTCTTTCGGATACTCAACAATACGGTTAACTTCCTTACCATTTTTATAAATAATGAACGTAGGCACTCGATGAATATTCAAACCTTTTTCTTCTCCATTCGGTGATTGTTTATATGCTTCTTTTTTAATGTCAACAGCTATTACTTCTAAATTTCGACTAGGAAACTTAGCTTCATCCAATACTTTATAAAAGATTGGTAAGTTTCGTTTGCTATCTCCACACCATGACCCGAAGAATACTTTAATTTGATAATCTCTCAGTTTATCTTTTAATCGATCAATGATTTTATCATTCGTCAAATACTCATCATAATTCTTTTTAAACCAAGGAAAGTCGATATCATTGAATCCTTTTTTATTTACTTTACCCAATAACATTATATTTCCTTTTGCATCGGGAACAACAGTATTCACTTGTGCCTTACACATCGTTGTGAAACCAAATACAAACGCTAGAAGTACTACTCGTAACATAATTTGTTAATTAATTAGTTGATAATTCGAAAGTAAGATCAAAAAAAAGAGTTCAAAAACTATCTTGACATGTTACTAATAAAGAAGTACTAACAGCACTCTTGTGGGTATAATGTGTAGTTCGTAATGTGGTATGCGCATTTCGTACTTTCGTTGTGAGTCGAAAAGTAATATTTGTGTATTTTCATAATCGAAAATGGAGTTACTGAAAAAACACATATCACAAGCATTAGTGCATCTTTTATTTTGGATACTATTCACCTTTGTATCTCTTTTTGTTTTTTCGGAGTATTATTGGTCTGAAAATCCTTTTCTTCAATACTTATCCATTCTAGTCATAATTGTTTATACCAACAATTTCATAATTCTTCCCTTTTTTGTAAAAAGGAAACAATATGTGTTATACGCAGTTTTATTCATTCTGATATCATTCTTAGCAACACAATTATATTGTAATGTATTTACAAAATGTGGTTGTTCTTTCATGAAATGTTTAAGTGATTATTTATGGCAAACCATTGTTCCACTAATTTTCTTTTCGTTTGTGTGGATTCTTTTTAAGTATTTAGAACGTGAAAAAGAAATTGAAAAGGCTTTGCAAGAAAGAACTGAATTAGAATTACGATTTTTAAAATCACAAATCAATCCACATGTTTTGTTCAATAACCTCAATACTGTTTACTCTTACTCTATTGAAAAGCCAGAACAAACTCCAGATTTAATTTTAAAATTATCTGGTAACCTCAAACATGTACTCTATGAAAGTACAGAAGACTATATTCCTTTAGACAAAGAACTTCAGTACATAGATAATTATATCGACTTTCAAAAGATAAGAACACAAGGAATTAAAAATGTTACTTACAATGTTTCTGTAGATTCTTATCATCATAAAATAGCCCCCCTACTATTAATTACCATTATTGAAAATGCATTTAAACATAGTCCACCAAATAGCGACATTATCATAAATATTAAGGTAATTCAAAACACATTGGAATGTTATATTCAAAATGATATTTCTACCATTATTAAAGAAAAGGATTCGCTCGAATCTATTGGGCTTTCAAATTTGAAAAAACGACTAAATCTTCTTTATCATAACAACTATAATTTAAAGGTTCTTGAAAACGAAACATTCACAGTTACCTTACATCTAAATCTGGACTCATGAATTGTATCATACTTGAAGATGAAATACCAGCACAAAATCTATTAAAGATATTCATTAATAAAGTTCCTGATTTGAATTTGGTTAAAACCTTTCAAACAGCTGTTCAAGCGAATGAGTTTTTAAAAGAAAACACCGTTGATTTCCTATTTCTAGACATTAATCTTCCAGATATACTAGGTATTGATTTTATTAAAACCGTTAAAAATCCTCCACAAGTAATAATAACTACTGCATATCCTAATTATGCCGTTGAGAGTTTTGAACTAGATACTATTGTTGATTATTTGGTAAAGCCATTTTCATTTGATCGCTTTTTAAAGTCAATTCAAAAAGTTGAACAAAAGATGCATAGACTCGAAACCAAAGCAACTCACAACTATATCTTTTTGAATATTGATAAGACTTTACATAAAGTTACACTTGAAGATATTTTATTTATTGAATCGGACCGTAATTATTTGACATTTGTTACTCCAAATAAAAAATACGTCTTCATAGACTCACTAAAAAATTGGAACTCTAAACTTACAGATAATTTTGTACAGATTCATAAATCTTATATTGTGAACTTAAATCATATTGATCGCATTTCTGGAAATGAAGTTAATATTGACTCACAAAAAATTCCAATCGGACGCACATTTAAGTCTGAATTTACAAAAAAGTTCAATCCAAAAAATGAACGATAATTTCTTCATCAAATCCAAAATCTGACGTCCATTTTTTAGCCAATTCTAACCTTAAATTAACTGCTTTTTTTGAATTTTTCGCATAAAACAAATTACACATTTAACAATGAAATAGCCTTTTTTGTTGTTTTAGATTAATTATACACAACAAAAACACAGTTTTAATGATTATAATTCAATGTTTCGTAATTGTAAATTTTTAGAGAACTTTAACAAAAAACACCTAAAACGAGACGTTTTATTAACATTTTTAATGGTCAATTATATGGTAGGTGATAGTACTTTTGGAGTGTAATTAATAAACAAAAAAAACAAACCCAAAACAATAAAATACCATTAAGATGAAAAAGTTATTTTTATTATTAGCGATCACAGTAAGTACTACAATTTTTGCTAACAACTCAAGACCAGCTGACGTAGTTAAGTCTGAGATCAGAACTGAAATCATTAAATTATTAGGAAACGCAAACTTTAATGTTGAAAACGATTTAACTGCAGATGTTGAATTCATGATCAACAACAAAGGAGAAGTAATCGTTTTAACTGTTGATACTAAAAATTCAGATGTTGAAACTTACGTAAAGAACAAATTAAACTATAGATTAATCACTAACAAATTTATCGTAAAAGGTAAAATCTATAAAATGCCTTTAAAATTAGTTAAAGCTTAATTAGTAGTTTCTACTTAACAAATTTATATTGCGGGCCATCATTTTAAATGATGGCTTTTTTTTGGCTTCGTTTATTACTTAAAAACTTACATTCATTCTGGAATTATAACGCTTGAGGTATTTCTTACTTAACACCGTGCAAACGATAGTACATTTAGCATGGTTTAGTAAACCTTTTTTTTCGGGGGAATGAAGTGGTTTTGTCTAACCAAAATTAAAAAAGCTGAGTTTAAACAACTCAGCTTTTGTTTTTATCGTGAACCTTTGTAGGTATATGATCATTCCAAACTGTTAGGATATCAGTTGCAACACTGGCACCACTTCCTGCAGCAATTGCAAACTGGCTTCTCCAACCTGCGATAGTTCCGCAACAATACAATCCTTCTTTAATTAAATGATTAAAATTGCGAAGTTGTATCCTATCCTTCATTGCATTTGCTCTTGAATGTCTTTCAATATATTGCTCTAAACCAGCTATATTAAAAGGTTTAGCGTAATTTAAAGCAATAACAACATTCTTGGTTATATATTCATTCTTATTTGTTACTACTTTATAACCAAAATCATCATCTATGACAGCCATAACTTTTTCATTTTCTATTTGCTCAACATGCGAATAAACCTCTTGTAGTTGTTTCTTTCCTTCAGATAAAATATCCTTTCCCAGAGTTCCAGCTGGCAATCCTAAAACATTATTAAACAAGGCATCTTGTAAATGAGAAGCTCTTTGATGCATTATAATTCCAACCTTTTTTCCTTGGGCATAAGCCTTATCTTTTGCTGAACCTAAGACTAAAGCACATTGCATTCCTGCTACTCCACCACCAACAATTAATGTATCAAAACTCATTAAGCAAGTAACATTTTAATGTTTGCTGCAAAAAGTTTCACTGCAATTGCTAAAAGAATTACTCCGAATATTTTTCGGATAATCGCAATACCGTTTTTACCGATTAACTTTTCAATACGAGAAGATGTTTTTAAAACAACATATATCACCAAAACGTTTAATAATACAGCAATAATAATATTCATTAAATCAAATTCTGCACGTAATGAAAGTAAAGTTGTTAAACTACCTGGACCAGCAATTAATGGAAACGCTAATGGAAAAACAGTAGCGTTTAGTGCCTGATCTTCATCTTCTTTATAGAGAGTAATTCCAAGAATCATTTCTAAAGCAATAAAGAATAAAATGAAAGAACCAGCAACAGCAAATGAATTTACATCAATTCCAATTAAATTTAATAATCGCTGACCAACAAAGAGAAATAAAATCATAATAAAACCAGCGATTACTGAAGCTTTTTCAGACTGAATATGGCCAACTTTATTTCTTAAATCGATAATAATTGGAATATTTCCTACAATATCAATTACAGCAAATAATACCATAAAAGCTGTAAATATTTCATTAAGACTAAGATTCATCTCTTATTAGTTTTTGGATTAATAAATGTCAAAAGTATGTTTAATTACAATTAAATGTAATAAAAATAACTTTATTTTTGCATCATGTTTCAATTAGGTAAGACCATAGTTTCGGAAGATATTATAGAAAAAGACTTTGTATGTAATTTGTCTGCATGCAAAGGAATCTGTTGTGTAGAAGGGGAAGCAGGAGCTCCTTTAGATAAAGAGGAGACGAAAATTTTGGAGGAAATATATCCGAAAGTAAAACCATTTTTACGTAAAGAAGGAATAGAATCTATAGAACAAAATGGTACGTGGGTTACAAGTGATTTTGGGGAATTAGAAACGCCTTTAGTAAATCACGCAGAATGTGCCTACGTAATTTTCGATGATAAAGGAACAGCTCTTTGTGCTATTGAAGAAGCTTACAATAAAGGTATAGTAGACTGGAAAAAACCTGTTTCTTGTCATTTATACCCGGTTAGAGTTAAAGATTATTCTGAGTTCTCAGCTGTAAATTATCACAAATGGGACATTTGCGATGATGCTTGTACTTTAGGTGCAGAACTACAAGTTCCTGTTTACAAATTTGTAAAAGAAGCACTTATCAGAAAGTTTGGTAAAAACTGGTATATGGAACTTGAAAAATTAGCCTCAGAAAGGACTAAATAACATTTCCTGATATTTTTTTATGTAATCTAATAGCATATCCATCAGATAAACTTGCTACATAACTACATGTCTGCAAAATTCGTTCGTAAAGATCATCTTTTAAAGTTCTGTACTCTTCTGGAAGTAAGTTTAAAACTAAACGGTCAAAGTTAGACTGTTCTCCTGTGTATTTGTTATTTAATGCAGTAACAAACACATCTAACAAATCAGCAATAATCTTATATCCCGCTACTTCCTTTTCGATAACATCATTACTTCTATAAATCTTTTCGATACTTATTTTAATGATATCGTTCATTTGAGCCTCATACTTACATTTATCTAGCAATGAATTACTGAAAGTTCCCTTTAAAATCTCTTCCTCATTAGTTAAAAACATATCTACAGCTTCATTAATTAAGACTCCAATAGCTAGAGCTCTTAAATAACTTACTCTATCTTTTTTATGTTTTAATGAATGATACTTTTTAATATCAATGGTATCCTTCACAAGTTTAATCATATACTCTAAAGCATATTCTTCGTCGATTAAACCAAGGTTTATTCCGTCTTCAAAGTCAATAATTGTATAACAGATATCATCTGCTGCTTCCACTAAATAAGCTAATGGATGACGATAATAAGCAATTCCTTCAGAAGCTTTTTTCATCATTCCTAATTCCTCTACAACATCAATAAAAGTGTCTTTTTCAGATTGAAAAAATCCGTATTTCTTATCTGAAATATGAGAAGTAGGCTTCTTAGGTAAACTCTCTTTAGGATATTTAATAAAAGCACCTAATGTTGCATACGATAAACGCAATCCTCCTGGAGTTCCTTCTTTACTTTGCGTAACTATCTTTAATCCGTTTGCGTTTCCTTCAAAATCGACTAAATCCTGATATTCTTTTTCTGATAGCTCTTCTTTATACTTTAATCCTTTTCCTGTTTTAAAATACTCTCCAATTGCTTTTTCTCCAGAATGACCAAAAGGAGGGTTTCCAATATCGTGCATTAAACAAGCAGCTGCTACAATTGCTCCAAAATCATTAAAAGTATATCCTAAATTCTTTAATTCTGGATGACGATCTAAAATTACCTTCCCTGCTCTTCTTCCTAAAGTTCTTCCAACTACAGAAACCTCTAAACTGTGGGTTAATCTGGTATGAACAAAATCTGTTTTTGATAATGGAATTACTTGGGTTTTATCTTGAAGACTTCTAAAAGCAGATGAAAATATAATTCTGTCAAAATCTACTTCAAATCCTAATCGAGTTTCATCTTGACTTGCTCTTGTTCTTTTTTGTGTGTCTCCAAATCTTTTTAAAGAAAGTAATTGTTCCCAGTTCATTTTGTAATTCTTGTAAGATAAAAAAATCAATCGTGAGCAAAGTTATTTAATCTTTTTCTTTCTGCTCTTATCTTTTCGAATTATAAAAAAATTGTTATTCTTTTAATAATCTGCGTTTTAACTATTTGATTTTTAGTGTTAAAAATAGTAGATTTGTTAGAGTGAAATCGAAATTTAAAAAAATTGTCTTTATTTTTGTACAACAAGATTGATAAACCTATGGGGACGGCAAGCTCAGTAGCTAACGAATTTTTAAAATTATCTAAAGAACAAGGTGTTGATGTTACTAACATGAAGTTAGTAAAGTTAATGTACATTGCTCAAGGATTGTCGTTGTCTTTATTAGAACGTCCTATATTTGAGGATGATAAAATTGAAGCTTGGAAATACGGACCTGTAGTTCCTAGTATTTATCACGAATTCAAACATTTTAAGTCAGAACCAATTACATCGAAATCAGTTACTCTTGATAGTAATTGGGTACATTCATCTGAACCAGAATTAACTTCTGATGACGATAAGAAAATTGTACAGTTGACTTGGAATTTGTACAAAGACAGTTCTGCAGAAGACTTAGTAGTTTCTACTCATAGACCAGGAACTCCTTGGAGTTTTTCATACGCTCACGGAAAAAACAACACAATCGACAATAGACTTATCAAAAAATACTACGATAAGTTTATAACTAGCTTAAAACAATACTTAAAAAGTGCTTAATTCAGACTTAGACGACTTGCTTCAAAAAGCAGGAAATTCTGAAGTAGATGCTAGCGAAATTGATTTAAATATCAATCTTACGCAACAGGAAATTTCAGATAGAATTCAAGATAGAGAAGAACGTAAAAAATACGCTTACAGAACTTTTATATTCTTAAGTAGTTTTACGGCTATCGTTTTAATGATAACAGTTGCAGCTGGCTTTTCTGAAACACTAGGTTTTAAATTAGATAACACAGTTTTAATAGCTTTAATAACTTCTTCTTTAGCGAGTATCGTAGGGATTTTTATTTTGGTGATGCGTTATCTATTCAGATAATTCAACTTTAACTTAAAATAAAAAAGAGAAGCCTTTCGACCTCTCTTTTCTTCCCTTTTAATTTAACTCTAATTAAGAACCACACATTAAACAATCGTCTGGTCCTGCGTTTTTAGAAGCGTCTACCATTGCCTTGAATTCTTCCGGGCTCATCGGCTTATCTTCTTCCTGTTTTTTGTCGTTATCTTTAGATAATGTAAACTGAATTGCATTCACGGCAGATTTAGTACGTAAATAGTACATTCCTGTTTTTAATCCACTCTTCCAAGCATAGAAATGCATTGAAGTTAGTTTTCCAAAGTCAGGATCTTTCATGAATAAGTTTAAAGACTGAGATTGATCAATAAAATAACCTCTATGGCGAGCCATATCGATAATATCTTTCATACTCATTTCCCAAACTGTCTTATACAACTCTTTTAAGTCTTGTGGAATGATATCAATATGCTGGATAGATCCGTTTGCACGCATAATATCTTCTTTCATATCGTTATTCCATAATCCTAATTCCACTAAGTCTTCTAATAAGTGTTTATTTACAACAATAAACTCACCAGATAATACTCTACGTGTATAAATATTAGAAGTATATGGTTCGAAAGCTTCGTTATTTCCTAAAATTTGAGATGTAGAAGCTGTTGGCATTGGTGCAACTAATAACGAGTTTCTAACTCCATGCTTTTTAACTTCCTTACGTAACGCATTCCAATCCCAACGTCCACTTAATTCATCATCATTAATTCCCCACATATTGTGTTGGAATTCTCCTTGAGACATTGGTGATCCTTCGTAAGTTGAATAAGCTCCTTTTGCTTTTGCTACCTCCATAGAAGAAGTTACAGATGCAAAATATAGCGTTTCAAAAATCTCTTGGTTTAACTTCTTAGCCTCTTCACTTGTAAACGGTAAACGTAACATAATAAATGCATCAGCTAATCCCTGAATACCTAATCCAACTGGACGGTGACGCATGTTAGAGTTTTCAGCTTCAACAACTGGATAGTAGTTTCTATCGATAACCGTATCTAAGTTTCTAATTACTTTTTTAGTAACATCGAATAACTTTTGGTGATCAAAGAATTTGTTTCCATTTTCATCTTCTGCAACAAACATTGGAATAGCAATAGAAGCTAAGTTACATACAGCAACCTCATCTTCCGCTGTATATTCCATAATCTCTGTACATAAATTTGAAGAACGAATTGTTCCTAAATTCTTTTGATTTGATTTACGGTTTGCAGCATCTTTATATAACATGTACGGTGTACCTGTTTCAATTTGAGATTCTAAGATTTTCTCCCATAAATCACGCGCTTTTATTGTCTTTCTTCCTTTACCAGCTTGTTCGTAGCTTGTATATAAACGCTCAAATTCTTCTCCGTACGTATCATATAAATGAGGACATTCGTGAGGACACATTAACGTCCAATTTGCATCCTCCTGAACACGCTTCATAAATAAATCAGAAATCCACATTGCATAGAATAAATCACGTGCACGCATTTCTTCCTTACCATGGTTTTTCTTTAAATCTAAGAAATCAAAGATATCAGCATGCCAAGGCTCTAAATACATAGCGAAAGATCCTTTACGCTTTCCTCCTCCTTGATCTACATAACGAGCAGTATCATTAAATACACGTAACATAGGAACAATACCATTTGATGTTCCATTTGTTCCTGCAATATAACTTCCTGTTGCACGAATATTATGAATAGATAATCCAATTCCTCCTGCAGACTGAGAAATTTTTGCTGTTTGCTTTAATGTATTGTAAATACCATCAATACTATCATCTTGCATTTGTAATAAGAAACAAGACGACATTTGTGGTTTTGGTGTACCAGAATTAAATAATGTTGGTGTAGCATGAGTAAAGTATTTCTTACTCATTAACTCGTATGTCGCAATTGCCTCGTCAATATCTTCTTTGTGAATACCTATAGAAACACGCATTAACATTTGCTGAGGTCTTTCAGCAATTTGTCCATTTAACTTTAATAAATAAGAACGCTCTAAAGTTTTAAAACCAAAATAATCATAATTAAAATCTCTACTATAAATAATAGTTGAGTCTAACTTTTCAGCATTCTTCATGATGATTTCATATACATCATCAGCTAGTAATGGGGCTTTTTTTCCTGTGCGTGGATTTACGTATTCGTACAAATCAGTCATTGTTTCTGTAAATGACTTCTTTGTGTTTTTATGTAAGTTTGAAACGGCTATTCTTGCAGCTAATTTAGCATAATCAGGATGTGCAGTGGTCATTGTTGCTGCAACCTCAGCGGCTAAATTATCCAACTCTGAAGTGGTAACTCCGTCATACAATCCTTCGATAACTCGCATTGCAACCTTAACTGGATCAACGATTCCGTTTAATCCGTAACACATCTTTTTTACTCTTTCTGTGATTTTGTCGAACATCACAGGTTCCTTTCTCCCGTCTCTTTTTACTACATACATATTTTATTTTGGTTTTATATAGGTTATCCCTAAGGGAAGAATTTCCCTCAAGATTTCAATTATTTTATTGGTTGATATTTTATATATAGTAGCTCTTAAAAATCAGCATCAAAACTGATAGAGCCTGTTCCCCCTGATTTAACTCCTGCCTTTTGATATTCTGAAACTCTTTTTTCGAAGAAGTTTGTTTTTCCTTCTAATGAAATCATTTCCATAAAATCAAACGGATTCGTTGCATTGTATTCTTTTTCACATCCAAACTCTAATAAAAGTCTGTCAGTTACAAATTCTAAATATTGAGTCATTAATTTAGAGTTCATACCAATTAAGCTTACTGGTAATGATTCTGTAATAAACTCTCTTTCAATATCTAGAGCAGAAATAATAATTTCTTTAATCCTTTCTTTACTAACTTTATTTTTTAAGTGATTATTGTGTAAGTGTACAGCAAAATCACAATGCATTCCTTCATCTCTTGATATTAACTCATTTGAAAAAGTTAATCCAGGTAATAAGCCTCTTTTCTTTAACCAGAAAATTGAACAAAATGATCCTGAAAAGAAAATTCCTTCAACAGCTGCAAAAGCAATTAATCTTTCAGCGAAAGAATCAGATTCAATCCATTTTAAAGCCCAATCTGCTTTTTTCTTTATCGCTGGAAAAACTTCAATTGCTTTAAACAATTTATTTTTCTCATCATCATTCTTGATGTACGTATCAATTAATAAAGAATAAGTTTCTGAGTGAATATTTTCCATCATAATTTGGAATCCGTAGAAAAATTTCGCCTCGCTATATTGTACTTCGTTTACAAAGTTTTCAGCTAAATTCTCATTTACAATTCCATCAGATGCAGCAAAAAATGCTAAGATGTGTTTTATAAAGTAACGTTCATCATCAGAAAGCTTATTATTCCAGTCGTCTAAATCTTGATGCAAGTCTATTTCTTCAGCAGTCCAAAAACAAGCTTGTTGCTTTTTATACCATTCCCATAAGTCATCATGTTGGATTGGAAAAATAACAAATCTGTCCTTGTTTTCTTGTAAAATAGGTTCTATAGTAGCCATTCTGATAATTTAATTTCGTGTTTTTTTTTCTCTCGTGGGGGAAGTACAAAGATTGGAAATTTTACGACTAAAATAAAGCTATACTTTTCCACAAACTCCTTGAAGTTTTTAACAAAATGGTAAAAACCCCAAAATTTTAACACTTATAAACCAAGAGGTTATTTTTCTGTTTTACAGATATTTATAAGGAAACTATTTTGCTCCGTAGTTAATTTTACTAGGATTCTAGTTTGGATAAAATTGGATAAAAAAAACAACAGTTTGAAAAGTTTATAAAAAGAAAAAACGACGTCTGAGAAACGTCGTTTTTGATTCCATAATTCGAATAATCCCCAATATTACGATTTATGATTGTGTAAATGTTGAATACATAAAAGTACGCAGCAAATATATATACATCTTCAAATGTGTCAATTGCATTTTGTATAAATGGTTGGGTTTTTTGTGTGTTTGGTAAACTATCATTAAAATAAGTACATCTATTTCCTTAAAATATTATTAATTCACCAACTTTTCCATCTATTTAGACACCTTTAATACATCAGAAATTATCTGTTCTATTTGTTTCTTTGGTAACGCACCATGAGCCATTTGAGGATCTTCTCCTACTGGGCAAAATAACATTGATGGGATGCTACGAATACCAAAAACAGCTGAAAGCTCCTGCTCAGCCTCTGTATCTACTTTGTAGATTTTTACTTTACCATCATATTCTTCGCTCAACTGCTCAAGAACTGGCGCTAACATTTTACACGGTCCGCACCAATCAGCATAAAAGTCAATTAATATGGGAACATCTCCGTTATAATCCCATTCTTTTTTATTTTCAAAATCGAATATCTTATCTATAAACTCACTCTTTGTTAGTAATTCTGTCATGTTATTTTATCTTGTTTTATCTATTAGACGTCATATTTATACAACATTACAAATTTAGTTTTTTATGTTAAAAACATCTTAAATTGTAACAATTCTATGTTTTTTTCTTCTAATTTTGAAAGGTTAACCCAAACTAGTCATGAAAAAATTAATCTTATCTGCTCTTGCAGTTGCGCTTATCTCCGCATGCAAGACTGAATCTCCAAAAAAAAACACAAGCGCTTTGAATTATCCTGAAACAGTAAAACAACCTGTTGTAGATAAATATTTTGATACCGAAGTAACAGATAATTACAGATGGTTAGAAGATGATAGAAGTAAAGAAACTGAAGATTGGGTGAAAGCTGAAAACAATCTGACGTTCGACTACTTAGATAAAATTCCTTATCGAGCACAACTAAAAGAAAGACTTTCTGAGTTATGGAATTATGAAAAAGTAGGTGTTCCTTTCGAAGAAGGAGATTACACGTACTTTTATAAAAATAATGGACTACAGAATCATTATGTTTTATACCGAAAAAACAAAGAAAGAAAAGATGAAGTGTTTCTTGATCCAAATACATTTGCAGAAGACGGAACCACTTCTATGAGCAGTGTAAGTTTTTCAAAAGACGGAAAGACTGTAGCATATGCTATCTCTGAAGGTGGAAGTGACTGGAGAAAAATCATAATTATGGATGTTGAATCGAAAAAAATAAAAGAAGATACATTAGTTGATGTGAAGTTCTCAGGAATTTCTTGGAAAGGAAACGAAGGTTTTTACTATTCTAGTTACGACAAACCTAAAGGAAGTGAACTTTCGGCAAAAACAGATCAACATAAATTATATTACCATAAATTAGGGACTCCTCAGAATACGGATAAAGTAGTATTTGGAGCAACTCCAGAAGAAAAGCATAGATATGTAGGTGGTTACATTACTGATGACGATAAATACTTAGTTGTTACAGCATCAACTTCAACTTCTGGTAACAAATTATTCATTAAAGACTTATCTAAACCTAATAGTGATTTCGTAACAGTAATTGATAATTTTAATAGCGACACTTATGTTTTCGATAATAAGGGAACTAATTTATATCTAGTGACTAACCTTGACGCACCAAATCAAAAAATAGTAACAGTTGATGCAACGAATCCAACACCAGAAAACTGGAAAGATTTCATTCCTGAAACGGAAAATGTTTTAAGTCCTTCTAAAGGATCTGGATATTTCTTCGCTGAATATATGGTGGATGCTGTATCAAAAGTTTTTCAATATGATTATGACGGTAATTTAATTAGAGAAATCGAATTACCTGGAGTAGGTTCTGTTGGTGGTTTTGGTGGAAAGAAAGATGCGAAAGAACTATATTTTTCTTTTACTAATTATAACACACCAAGTTCATCTTATCAATTCAATCCAAAGGATGGTACTTATAAACTATATTGGAAACCGAATATTTCATTTAATTCTGATGAATATGAAAGTAAACAAGTTTTTTATAACTCTAAAGATGGAACAAAAGTTCCAATGATTATTACTTACAAGAAAGGTTTAGAATTAAATGGAAAAAATCCTACTATTCTTTATGGTTATGGTGGATTCAATATAAGTCTTACTCCAAGTTTTAGTATTGCAAATGCTGTTTGGATGGAACAAGGTGGAGTATACGCAGTACCTAATTTACGTGGTGGTGGTGAATACGGAAAAAAATGGCACGATGCAGGAACAAAACTTCAAAAACAAAATGTATTTGATGACTTCATTGCGGCGGCTGAGTATTTAATTAATAATAATTACACCTCTTCTGACTTCTTAGCAATAAGAGGTGGTTCAAATGGCGGGTTATTAGTAGGAGCTACTATGACTCAACGACCAGATTTAATGAAAGTAGCATTACCCGCTGTAGGAGTTTTAGATATGTTACGTTATCATACTTTCACTGCTGGAGCTGGATGGGCATATGATTATGGAACAGCAGAAGATAATAAAGAGATGTTCGAATACCTAAAAGGTTATTCACCTGTTCATAATGTAAAAGAAGATATAGAATATCCTGCTACAATGGTAACAACTGGTGACCATGATGACCGTGTAGTTCCTGCACACAGTTTTAAATTTGCAGCTGAGCTTCAAGACAAACAACAAGGTAATAACCCTGTATTAATTAGAATTGAAACCAATGCTGGCCATGGTGCTGGAACTCCGGTTGCTAAGACTATTGAACAATATGCAGATATTTTCGGATTTACTTTACATAACATGGGATTCGAAAATTTACCAAATTCGAAAACTGAAAAAATTAAGCCTTAATAAATTAATTCAACATGATCACACTTAAAAAAGCTCTGGTTTGTAGTGCTGTTGCCTCAATTGGTATGATGGCCTGTAAAACAGAAAAAGCAGAAACTGCTGAAAAAATCCCTGGGATTGTTTTAAAGAACATGGATACTTCAGTAAAACCATCAGATGATTTCTTTAGATATGTTAACGGAAGTTGGTTAGACAAAACTGAAATTCCTGCTGACAGAACAAGATGGGGAGGATTTGGAGAACTACGTAAAAAAACTGACGCTGACGTATTAGTAATCTTAAATGAAGCTATCGAACAAGGTAACTTCCCAAAGATTAAAGATACACAAGGAAATGAAATTGATAGCGATCAGCAAAAAGCAGTAAACTATTACGAAAGTATTATGGATACTGTTACACGTAATCAACAAGGTATTGCTCCGTTAAAACCATATTTAGCGAAGATTGATGAAATTAAAACTAAAAAAGATGTAGAAGATTACATCACGAACATGGCCCCATATGGTGGAGGTGCTTTCTATGGTTTTGGTGTTTTTAATGATTTAAAAGATAGTAAAACAAATGCTGGATACTTAGGTGCTGGTGGTTTGGGATTATCAAGAGATTACTATGTTGATCAAGATGATGATACTAAAGAAAAATTAAAAAAATACGAGGCTTTTGTAGCTAAAATGTTCCAGAAACTAGGAGATGATGAAGCTACTGCTACAAAGAATGCTGCTACTGTAGTTGCTTTCGAGCGTAGTTTGGCAGAACCAATGATGACTAAAGAAGACAGACGTGATACAAGAAAAATGTACAATCCAATGTCTGTTGAAGAATTACAAGCTTTAGTTCCTGCAATTGATTGGAATGCTCACTTAACTGGTATTGGAGTTTTAAATGCTGAAAAAACAGAAAATGGAGGTAAAGTATTAGAAAAGGTTATTGTTACTGACCCTAACTACTTCAAAGCTTTCAATACAATTTTCACAGAACGTCCTGTTGCAGACATGAAGACACTTTTACGTTGGAATGCCATCAACGGAGCTGCTGGATCTTTATCTACAGATTTAGAAAAAGCAAACTGGGAATTTTATAGTAGAGATTTACGTGGTGCAAAAGCACAACGACCAAGAACTGAAAGAGCATTAGCTTCTGTAAATGGTTCAATTGGTGAAGCACTTGGTAAATTATATGTAGATAAGAAATTCCCACCTGAAGCGAAGCAAAAAGCTAAGGAAATGATTGATAATGTGATGTTAGGCTTTGAAAAGCGTATCAAAGGATTATCATGGATGAGTGATTCTACAAAGCAAAAAGCATTAGAGAAATTACACCGATTAACTGTAAAAATAGCTTATCCAGACGAGTGGAAAGATTATTCAGCTTTACAAGTTAAAGGAGTAAAAGAAGGTGGAAGTTACTTCGAAAATGCGATTAACGTTTCTAAATGGAACTATGAAAAAGATATCGCAAAATTAGGTAAGCCAGTTGATAGATCTGAGTGGGGAATGTCTCCTCAAACTGTAAATGCTTACTTTAATCCAGTAAACAATGAAATCGTATTCCCAGCTGCAATTTTACAACCTCCTTTCTACAACTACCAAGCTGATGAAGCGGTGAACTATGGTGGAATTGGTGCTGTAATCGGACATGAAATTTCTCACTGTTTTGATGATTCTGGAGCTCGTTTTGACGCTGACGGAAATTTAAATAACTGGTGGACTGATGAAGATTTAGAGAAATTTACTGCTGAAGGAAAAGCTTTAATTGGACAATACGATGCGTTAGTTGCTATTGACGATGTTCACGTAAACGGAACTTTTACTTTAGGAGAAAATATTGGTGATTTAGGCGGTGTAAATGCTGCTTATGAAGGATTACAAATCTTCTTAGAGAAAAATGGTCGTCCAGGAGAAATCGATGGCTTTACTCCAGAACAACGTTTCTTCCTTTCTTGGGGAACAATTTGGAGAACAAAAGCACGTCCAGAAGCAATTAAAAATCAAATTAAAACGGACCCTCACTCTCCAGGGAACTTTAGAGCATACGTGCCTTTAAAAAATGTTGATGCTTTCTACCAAGCTTTTGATATTAAAGAAGGTGATAAAATGTATTTAAAACCAGAAGATAGAGTTAAAATCTGGTAATACATTTCTCAAAATATTTTATAACCGATACGAAAGTGTCGGTTATTTTTTTTTTGAAACAAAACTAAAAGTAAATCGTCATAGTGTATATTATGAAAAAGCTTTTATTCTATTTTTTACTATTTACTATTCGAAATAGTTTTGCTCAAGTTAATTCAAACGAGGACGAGTTTGACTTAAGGATCAATATTAAAAATCAAGGTCTAATCACGGTGAGCTTAGTTAATTCTTCCTGTGAGAAAATAAACTATTACGGAGAAAAACCAGTTATTCAATTCTATCACAAAGGAAAGTGGAAATTTAGTTCACTTAATCAAAAAGAAAATAAAAAATGTGCTAACTACTTTCTTCAAAAAATTAAATACAGTAAAGAAAATAATCATGTAAAACCACATGATACAAAGTCATTTGATGTTATAATTCCTAAAGGCAATTATAAAGTTAAAACACGATTCTTTCTCAATTCATTAAGTCATCAGAAAAAGATTTACTCAAAAGAAATAATTACTTCAATTGATAAAGCCATTTTAGAGAAGATATAACTTGTTTTGTTTGACTATTTTTGCAAACATGCTAGAAATAAACAACATCTCCTTTTCTTACGGTAAACAAAACCCTACATTAAACAACATCAGTTTTTCTCTTAAACCAGGAGAACATTTAAGTGTTATGGGAGAGAGCGGTTGTGGTAAATCAACTTTATTAAAAGTAATTTATGGTTTACTTGATGTTGATAAAGGCACTTTATTCTGGAAAGATCATCAAATTTTAGGTCCAGAATATCATTTAGTTCCAGGGATGGAGTTTTTTAAATACGTTCCTCAAAACTTCGACTTAATGCCTTTTACTACGGTAGCAGAAAACATCTCAAAGTTTTTATCTCGTTTCTTTCCAGAAGAAGCCAAACAAAGAACTCAAGAGCTTTTAGAGGTTATTGAAATGGAAGAATTTGCTGATGTAAAAGTTAAAACATTAAGTGGTGGACAACAACAAAGAGTTGCCATAGCAAGAGCTTTAGCAAAAGAACCTGAATTACTTTTACTGGATGAACCTTTCAGCCAAATAGATAATTTCAAGAAAAATTCGTTGAGAAGAAAACTGTTTCAATACCTAAAAGACAAAAATATTGCCTGTATTGTTGCTACTCATGATGGAAGCGATGCTTTATCATTTTCAGACCAACTAATCGTTATAAAAGACCATTCAATTCTTGCGGAAGGAAAACCGAATGAACTTTATCAATTTCCGCCAAATATTTATGTAGCGGCACTTTTTGATGATGTTAACGAAATCACTATTAATAGCGAACTAAAGTTAGTTTATCCTCATCAAATTTCTGTTACGGAAACCTCTACCATGAAAGCAACAGTTAAGAAGAATTATTTCAAAGGAAGTTACTGGTTAATTGAAGTTATTTCAGATGGCGAACAACTTTTTTTATCCAATTCAAGCCCGCTAAATATCGACTCTGAGGTTTCCTTGTCTTTTAATTTACCTCAGTAATTTTTATTTGTTGTCCATTAAATTGAATAATATCATTCACTTTCTTTCCTATCAATAATTTACCAATAGGAGAAGAACTAGAAATTACAAAATACATGTCATTGTCAACAGCAACTGCACCTATACTTATGCTTAAATAATAAGTTGCCGAGTTTGTGTGTACCAAACTTCCTAAACGAATTACCTCTGAAACATCATCTGGGTTGATTCGATGCAGTATTTCTTTCATTTGTTGAACAACTGCTATTTGCTGACTCGCCTTTTCCATTTCTAACTGTAACATTGCTCTTCCTGTTTCATGTTTATCTCCTGCAGAGCTTTTGGTTTCTGAGAGTAAGGCTTTTTTGTTCGAAGTCATAATTTCACGAATTGTTCGTTCACGTTTTTCAACATATAACTTACATTCGTTAAAAAGTTGATTTTTTATTTTCATAAAAGTTCTGCTAATTCTTTACCTACCAAACTTCCAATTGCAACTCCCATTCCTCCCAATCGAACTCCACAGAAAACATTATTTGAAATTGGTTTTACAATACTTTTCTTTTGATTTCCAACTCCCATAATTCCACTCCATCTATGTTCAATTTCAAAACTTGTATTTGGTAAAATTGTCGTTCTTAATAGTTCCTCAAGTTTATTCTGAACTAACTCCGTTAATGAAAATTCGGTTGTTTCTTCTACTTTAAAATCTAAATTTCTTCCACCACCAAATAGAATTCTATTATCAATATTTCTGAAATAATAATATCCTTTATCTAAATGAAAAGTTCCTTTAATAGGCAAATTATCAATGGGCTTAGTTATTAATACCTGAGCTCTGGCGGGTTTAACCTCTTCATTTATTAAGTGTTTTGAAAACCCATTAGTAGCAATTAATAATTTACTCGTTGTAAAAGTAGTTTCATTCGTTGTTATAGTAACATGATTACCTTCGTCTTCGAAATTCAAAACTGTTGTGTTATTCAAAATTGAAACACCAACTTCTTGACATCTCTTTACTAAATGAAACATCATTTTGCCAGTATCAATCTGACCCTCAAAATTATTTACAATGTAATTTCCCTCTATATTTTTAAAGTTATAAATGTTATCACATTCCGAAAAAACATCTTCTTTAAAGATTGATGACAAAAGTTTATTAATCTCATTTTTTCTTAACAAACATTCATGATACAAATCTTTATCATCAAACAATTCGTATCCATTATTCTGTTGAAAATCTATTTTATCATCTCCCAAGTTCTGACGTAAAAATTGTAAACCTTCCCATCTTCTTTTAACTAAACTTATAACTTCTTCTTCAGAATGAGAATTCAAATCGTCTATTAACTCCGATAAACTTCCAAAACAAGCAAAACCTGCATTTTTTGTACTTGCTCCTTGAGGTAACATTCCTTTTTCTAATACTAAAACTTTAGCATTTGGATAATTCCTTTTCAAGTTTAAAGCACAATTCAGCCCAACAATTCCGCTCCCTACAATGGTAAAATCAACTTGTTGAAACCATTGTTTAATTTCCCAATAACTTAATTGATTCATAAACTAAAACTATAAAATTCGTTTCACATAAATTTGTACTTTGGTATAAAACTTGAAACTATCTAGAAAAACATCTTGTATGAAATTATTAAAGCTTATTTCTATTCCGTTAATACTTATGACATTCACAAAGTGTGCAAGTTATAAATTGGAAAAAAACACACCGTTTAAGATTGTTTCTGCAACATCAAATGCGAGAGTTGGAGGAATGCCTGGTTCACCTGGAGGAACACAAGTTAGAATAATTTATACTGCTGAAAATAAAATTCAATTTGATAGTATTTACTTTCAAGGAAAAAAAGTAAAAGCAAGTAATTTTGATTCAGGGGATCAGAAAATAGTTTCTGCAAACATTTACCATAGCACAACAAAAAAAGATTTTGAAATGAATGGTGATGCTAATAAAGAATATGGGAATACTCCTCCAGCTAAAAAAAATACCATTCCTTTTAAACTAAATGAAAATGAACTTGTTATCAGCTATATTGTAAATAATAAAACAAAATACTATAAGGTAAGTCCTGTTAAAAAAGGAGAAACAGTTCTGATGCAATAAACATCATAAGAAATAACACTTCAAAGCCGCTTTAATAGCGGCTTTCTTTTTTTGGCATGCATTTTGAAATATACTTGGCATAACCGTAAAAACTGATACTTATGAAAGCATTAAAATTACTTTTCGCACTTTTTTTATCCATCTCAATAACTTCATGTGTTGTTGTAAATGATGATCCAATTGTAGATAATTTTATCTCTTTAGAAGAAGTTGTAGGAGGATATGATTTATGGTATGTTGATTTTCACAGAACAACAGGAACTTCTGAAGTACCATATTTATCAAAAGCATTTACAGTATCATTTTTCAACGGTGACTTATATGCCAATAATAATATTGTAGATATTGGAAAAACTGGAAACGGTTTAGGTATTTACGTAGGAAGTTACAGAACGTATAATGATGGTGTTTTAGAAACTCGTCATAATTTAGATGGAAACTATAGTTTCGAAGTTGTTCAAATTTCAGCAAATGAAATAAGGTTAAATGACTTACAAAGCAATGTTAGCTATTTACTAGTAGGTTATCAAAGAAATAATTTTGATTACGATATGTTGTTCTATGATAATATAGAATACTTTTTACAAGAGTATGTAGCTTGGGAAAGAACAAGTACAGCAAATGGAACACCTAATCCTTTTGATAGCGAGCATTTCTTACAGTTCACACCTGAAAATAATACCACTTTTTATTCTTCTCATGATTCATTTGGCACAAATGTTGATTTAATTAATTGGGATTATGTAGGGAGTTATCAGATAGATGATATCATTGATTATGACGACTTGAAGTTTTTAACACTTTATTATGACGGCGGAGATACTGAAGAATTTGAATTAAGCGTTATTAATGATGGAACAATAGAGTTATTTCATTTAACTAGTAATACAACATACGTTTTCGAAGGTAGAGGTTTCATCCAATATTTAAAAGGAGAAGGAAAAACTAAGAAACCAGCTGTAAGGAATAGTGGTAGAAAACGTACTAAAATAGAAAGAAAGAAAATAAATAGAAGAGTTTTAAAATAAAGTTTGGTTAGTTGATTTTTGGTTGGTTTTTTATGAAAAATCAACTCAAGAAACCGCCTCATTAAAGGGCGGTTTTCTTTGTTTTATAACATAAGATTTACATAAAAACTTTACCTTTATAAAAAACTAAAATTACACATGTCTTTAACTGCTTTTATTACAGGAGCTACCTCAGGAATAGGGAAAGCTACAGCATATTTATTTGCTCAGCATAAAATACGATTAGTGTTGTGCGGTCGTAGAGAGGAAAAACTTCAAGAAATTAAAAATGAACTTTCTGAACTTACAGAAGTACATACTTTACAATTTGATGTTCGATTTAAAGAAGAAGTATTTTCAGCAGTTGAAAAATTACCTGAAGATTTTAAAAACATTGATATTCTAATTAACAACGCAGGAAATGCTCATGGATTAGCAACGATTCAAGATGGAAATATTGATGATTGGGATGCCATGATTGATGGTAATGTTAAAGGTTTGCTTTACGTCTCAAAGGCCATTATTCCTGGTATGATTAAAAGAAACGATGGTTTCATAGTAAATATTGGTTCTATTGCAGGAAAAGAGGTGTATGCTAACGGAAATGTGTATTGTGCTTCAAAGTTCGCTGTAAACGCTTTAAATAAAGGAATGCGCTTAGATTTAAACCAATATAATATTCGTGTTAGTGCCATTCACCCTGGATTGGTGGAAACAGAATTTTCTGATGTACGTTTTAAAGGAGATACTGATAGAGCAAAAAAAGTGTATCAAGGTTATAAGGCTTTACAACCTGAAGATATCGCGGATATTATTCATTTCGTAGTAACAAGACCTTATCATGTGAATATTGAAGATTTAATTGTTTATCCTACAGCACAAGCAAGTGCTACTTTACTTAATAAAAATGAGAACTAAACTTTCAGATATAATTATTGGTTGCATGTCATGGGGAATTTGGGGAAAAGATTTTTCTACCAAAGAAATGGATGAGTTAATTCACTCATGTATAGACCAAGGTAATACAACTTTTGACCACGCAGATATTTACGGTGGTTATACCACAGAAGAAGCTTTCGGAAAAGCCTTTTCGCAAAGCGGAGTTAACCGTGAACAAGTTCAATTAATTTCTAAATGCGGAATTCAGTATAAAACTGAAAACAGAGACAACCGAATTAAGCATTACGATTACTCTAAAGAATATATTATTTGGAGCGTTGAACAATCTTTAAAAAATTTACAAACTGATTATCTAGATGTCTTATTGCTTCATAGACCCAGTCCGTTAATGCGAGCAGATGAAATTTCTGAAGCAATTTCACATTTACAAAAACAAGGTAAAATAATTGATTTTGGAGTTTCAAACTTTTTGCCAAGTCAAATGGAATTAATTCAAAAAGAAATTTCAATAACCTGTAATCAATTTGAATTTTCTTTAGTTCAAAATACTGCAATTGACAATGCTACATTAGATTATGTTTTAAGAAACAATATCACAGCAATGAGTTGGAGTCCACTTGGAGGATTCTTTTCACTTGAAAATGAACAAGCTTCAAGAATAAAAGAAGTACTTCAACCGATGTTAGAAAAATATAATGCTACAGAAGATCAATTATTATTAGCTTGGATTTTAAAACATCCTGCCAATGTAATTCCTGTGGTTGGAACTTCAAATATAGAACGAGTAAAAATTGCAAATGCTGCCAAAGAAATTCAACTAGATTTACAAGATTGGTTTATTCTTTATGAGGCTAGCAGAGGACATAAAGTAGCTTAAAATGGTTAACAAACGCTTACTTATTAAAAATCTTCTTTCTCATAATGATGAAAATAGTTTTTATGATAAGAAGCAAAAACTAACGCTAAGTTCTAAAGAAGGAAAGGCTAAATTTGTTAAGCATGTTTGTGCTTTGTCGAATTCGAACCCTGATAATAATTCCTATATTTTAATAGGAATCAGAGATGAAGATAATGAAATAATGGGCGTTGATTTTTTTGATGATAGTAAGATTCAAAATTTAGTCAATGCCTATTTGGTTCATCCTCCAAAAATTCAATACGAAAACATTCCTTTTCCTGGTTTGCCAAGATATAAAGTCGTTGGGTTAGTAACGATTTACCCTAATGAGAAAATTTCACACTTATCAAAATCTGCCTGGAAATATCCGAAGGGAACCATTTTTTACAGACGAGGAAGTAATTCTGTTCCTGTAAACGAAAACTTTGAAGTAAAAAATACCAATAGTAATGTTGTTCAGGCAATAGAGAAAAATGCTAGTAATAATATTCAGTTAACTTTAGATGGTGTTTTTGATTTCATTAATAGACATAAAGAAGAATACAATCCACAGTATAAAGTTTTTAAAGAACAGTTTGTTTTATGTTGGGCAGGAAAGAAAACTACTATTAATAATCAAGAATTTTACTCTAGGGTTGACATTGAGTTGATTAACGAGCAAGTACAATTGTTTTATTCTGCATTAGACGAAGTTCAAATTAAAATAAACGATCATTCCTTCATTATTGTTGAGTATATATTGTTAGGTTTAGAAAAGAAGGAAGCTAGATATCCTCTTGAAAAAACAATTATTCATTTTAAGAATAATGGAAAACTTGAGATTATTAAAGAGTTTTTATTTGAACCTCCTGTTTTCGATGATAATATCATAAAGCATATTTACGAGAGTAGCAACAATATAATTTCTAATATTGAAAACAATATTCCGCTATCAGTTACTGAACATGAAGATGTTTCAAGACTTCCTAATAATTATTTGATTTGTTACTTAAACGGATATTTAGATGCAAAGGAACAGCTAGAAAAAGCAAAAAAATATATTAGAAGTTTAGAAGATAAAACTACTTATATTAAATATAAAGACGTTGTTCGAGTTTTACGAAAGGTAAAATATCATTAATCTCTTCCGTGATTGGAATTCACTAAACACTTATTGTTTTTCCATTTTCCAATTAACGATTTTGAACTGATTATTTTTCCTTCGCAGGTTAAGAATTGTCCACTGATATTCTTTTTAATCACTTTCATTTTTCCATCAAGAATTGCATTAATTATGCGATAAATTAAACCGTTCTTGGGAGTTTTATTTCCTTTTCGTGTAAGTGAAATGCCTACTTCATTATTGAACAAATCCATTTCTGAAGAAATCTTATCTGGAACAATACCATCTTCTAACTTCCTTTTTTTATACATCAAATAATTCTCTTTCTCATGAGCTTTACCTAATGATCTTGCTGAAGAAGCCCCTATTTCCTCTGTTAATCTCGCCATCCAATACGCATGACGAAAAGCATCTACTTGACCACCTGCATGATCTCCATCTAAAAGCTTACAACTTTTAATACTATCACTAATTCTGTTTACTTCTATAGAAATTAAGTATGCTTTTTTTGCTTTAAATGGATGTAAAGCAACCCACCATTTCTTAGGAGAAGATAATTTCTTAAACTTCGAAAAGTTTGACTGTGAAAAAGAACTTACCGAAACAATAAAAGAACAAAACAGAATAGAAGCTAATTTCATCTTGACTATAGTTTGTTGTAAAAATAAAAAAAGAGCCTTTATAAAAATAAAGGCTCTTTTGAATATATATAATATAAAATTACTTGATAATTAACTTTTTTGAAGCCATTCTTCCGTTTTCTAAAACCTTTAAAATATAGATACCTGCATTTAAAGAAGCCACATCAATATCGTTATTAGTTCCATTTACTTTCGTACTATAAACTTCTTTTCCTAAAACATTAAATATTTGAACTGTTTTAGTTGTAATTGAAGCCGATGAAAGTTTGAAAGTTTTTGACTCAACTGGGTTTGGATAAACTGCAAAACCTTCGATTTCATTCTGATTAATAGAAGCTGTTGGTTCCTTTGGTGTAACTTCTGCCCAAGAAGTAGCAATTCTTAATTCATCCATTTCGATAGTTGGAGTTTCATTAGATGAATCTTGTCTTAACATAAATGAATTTATCGAAGAAGGAGGAGTAGTATCTCCATCTGTAGATGTTAAAGTTGCTGTTGGGGCTGCATTCTCAAAAGTTGATGCATCTGGATTTATCCATAAATTAATCTCTCTAGTATCAACATTATACGAAGTAACTATTAATAAAACATCGTTAAGGTTATACGTTGAAGTACTGAAAGGAGGGTTTGACGATTCTGAACCGAATCCAATATCGTAAGTAGTTCCACTAGTATCTGGATTGGGTCTTACCCAAATTCTTGTTTGGAAAGAATTATTACTTGCTACAATTGCAAAATATCCACCATCCGTTGTATCAGGACTAGAACCTGTTTGGAAAGCTGTTACCTTAAATAAGAAAGAAGCATAAACTGTTCCTGAAGTAACATCTGTAAACCTTGTCGCTACATCAGAACCAACTCCATCAAAAACAATTTTATTTCCAACAGATGCTTTTAATCCTGTATAATCCAAACTTCCTGAAGCAACTAAAATATCGTCACTTGAAGAACTTGTAATTTCCCAATTTGCTTGGTCAGATAAAATTGCAGCGTCAGCATAATCGAAAGATTCAGTAAATGGTAATGCTTTACAAGTTGGACTTGAAATATTTCTTGTAAAGTCACATCCACTATTTGATACGTCTCCTTTAACTGTAAATACAATATCAGTTCCTTCACTAACATTAGAAATAGTTATAGTACCAGAAGCCATCATTGATGGATTATCTCCTCCAATTGTTCCATTATCAGCTGTTAATGTGTAGGTAGTAGTTCCTCCACCAGTAAAATCTAAACTAACATCATAAGTATCTACTCCTGAAGTTTCAGCGTTACAAGTTGTAGTAATTGAACCTATTTGAATATCACATGGGAAATCAACCGTAAAAGTAACTGTCTGATTAACTGGAGTAGACAAAGGGTTTCCTGCATTGTCAACCAACTCTACATAAACAGTATATGTTGTTCCTCCTGTAGAAGAAAATGCAATATCATTAGTATCAAACTTATCCGCTTGAGCAACACTATTCAATGTCCATTTAATAAAACCGTCTCCTGTACCCCCTGGAGCTACATTAAAATTACCAACAGAAATTTTAACTGCAGCTGTGTCTGTATAACCAATTGTAGAACCATTTGTAGGTGAACTGATTGCTAACGTAGGATTGGTTTGAGCAACAAAAGTATCTACATCATCAAATGTTTGCCCTATCATTAAATTATCTACTCTTACTGTTTCGTTAACAGAAGAATCAGATTGTCTCAATTCAAAGTTTGCAACTGTTGTAGCACCATCAGCTGAACCAGAAATTGATGTATCCGTATCAGCCGTAGCATCAATCCACAACTGAGCCGTACCAGTGTCCTGATCGTACCTAATTATAGCTCGATAAGTTTGCCCAAAAGTTAAATCCGTTGCCCAAGTAGCCTGAGCCGTACTAGTACTTGAAGAAATTCCAACTGTATAATCACCACCTGCTGTTGGAGGAACAATATCCATCCTTGCTCTAAAATCAAGATGTGCAAAATACTCATTATCACCACCACTATATGGGCTACCTAAATCGTCAACAGAAAAATCAAACGCAGCATAAACCGAACCTGTGATAGAAGTGAAAGGAATCTCAACATCTTCACTCGGTGTTCCATGCTGAACAACAGCCTGTCCTGAAGAGACTAATAAATCTCCAGCGGTACCACTTGTAGATACCCAAGTTCCATTACCTACTAAGCTACCATCTGAATAACTAAAATCTTCAGATAGCACAACTTGCCCAAAAGTTGAACCAAGAACAAATGTTAGTAATAAAGTTAAAAAGTAATTTTTTCTCATGTTTTCATTTAATTTAAAAAAAGCTCTCAAAATTAGGGAATTATCAGACTTGACCTAACTTTTTATAGATTAATTTAACGTTAAGTCTCTCTTTTTAAAATTGATTCAAAAAAAAATTATTAATATTAAATCAACATTAAGTTAAACTGCCTTTAACTGTTTTTGTTATTAAATCGTTACTTTTGGGTTGATTTTAAATCAAATTTAAACCTATGAATACTAACGATATCAAGATTTTATTAGTTGATGATGAACCAGATATTTTAGAGATTGTTGGATACAATCTTAGATCTGAAGGTTATCAGGTTTTTACCGCAACTAACGGAGCAGAAGGTGTAAAAATTGCTCGTAAAATTTCTCCGCATTTAATCTTGTTAGATATTATGATGCCGGAAATGGACGGTATTGAAGCTTGTGAAAAAATAAGAAATATCAAACCTTTAGAAAATGTAATCATTTCCTTCTTAACTGCAAGAGGTGAAGATTATTCTCAAGTAGCTGGTTTTGATGCTGGTGCAGATGATTATATTACAAAACCTATAAAACCAAAAGTTTTAGTTAGTAAAGTGAAATCACTTTTACGTCGATTAAAAACAGATACGGTTTCTGAGGTTACTACAAAAATTGGAGATATTCTTATCAATAGAGATGAATATGTAGTATTTAAAGGTGAAGAAAAAATCACTTTACCAAGAAAAGAATTTGAATTATTTTCTTTACTAACTTCTAAACCTGGAAAAGTATTTAAAAGAGAAACTATTTTAGATAGTGTTTGGGGAAATGAAGTTGTTGTTGGTGGTAGAACCATTGATGTTCACATTAGAAAACTAAGAGAAAAAATCGGTGATCATTACTTTAAAACAGTAAAAGGAGTTGGATACAAATTCGTACTGGAAACTGATAAATAGATCATTATAAACTAAATAACACAAACTGAAATGCCCCTAATCGGGCATTCTTTCTTTTTATGAAAAGACTTAAAAAAACATACAATTACGCCCTTATATCTGCATTATATCTTACTATAATTTCTGTATTAATTGCTGTTTTTTCATATCTCTATTTCTATAAATCTTTAGGTTTAATTTCTATTATTATTTTCGGAATTATCCTTTTCGTTTTTTCGTTTTTTGTTATACAATACAGAGCAGAACACTTTATATATCAGAGAGTTAAAAAACTATATAAAGACATTTCAATTTTAGATGTCGAAGATTTAAAACGCGATAAAGTAACTACTGATATTGAAGCTTTTACTAAAACGGTACAAGATTATGTAGAAGATAAAAAGGAAGAAATTGCAAACCTTACAGAAAGAGATTCTTTTCGTAGAGACTTTTTAGGTAATGTAGCTCACGAACTTAAAACTCCTCTTTTTACAGTTCAAGGTTATATTTTAACTTTAATTGAAGGAGCAGCAGATGATAAAGTAATTCGTGATAAATATTTAGAACGTGCCAATAAAGGTGTTGAACGTTTGACTTCAATCGTGAAAGATTTGGATATGATTGCCAAACTTGAAACTGATGGAATGAAAATGAAAATTGAACCTTTTAATATTTTGGAACTTATTCAAACGGTTTTTGATTTGTTTGAAATGAAGGCTAAAAAGAAGAACATTAAATTAATTTTTGATAGACTTTACGAATTTCCAATTTTCGTAAAAGGTGACGTAGAACGTATTGAACAAGTGCTTATTAATCTGGTTGTAAATTCTATTAAATATGGAAAGCCAGGTGGAATTACCACAGCTTCTGTTGAGGTTTATAATGAAACTAAGTTTGTTATTAAAATTATTGATAATGGTGAAGGTATAAAACAAGAACATATTCCTCGATTGTTCGAACGTTTCTATCGTGTAGATCAAAGTAGATCAAGAGAACAAGGTGGTTCTGGTTTAGGCTTATCAATTGTTAAACACATTATTGAAGCACATAACGAAACTATTTTGCTTAAAAGTAATTTCGGTGAAGGTTCTGAATTTTCTTTTACCCTAGAAAAGGCTACCTAAAGCTTTGTGTTCTATTGGTAAAACTGATTCCGGATTCTTTTTTACGTGTGCATTTATAATTCTCCTAATATCCTGATTGTCTTTTTGAGGTTTTAGTCTTTCAAAATACACTTCAGAAGTACTGTTATTTTGTTGATTCTTGTCAATGTATCCGTAACCTTCATACACGCCATTTATTACCAAGGCATAACTTAATTCATCTGAGGTTTTCCCTTGCTCCGTAATCACAAAATTATCAGTTTTAAAAGTAATAGAATCAATAGCCTGCATCACTCTTTTGTTATACTCTTCTATTGCTTCTTCTTCTCTACAAACTCCTTTACATTCTTTTATTTGGTAATGAAAACAGCTATTTACGTTCGTTTGTAAATGACAATATTTCGGACATAATTGAAACTCTTTACACAAATTCTCAACAAAACTTCGAGCTTGAGCAACTGTGTAAAACCTCATAATTGGCTGACTAATCATTTTTACATTGTTCCAAGCCAAATGCATCACTCCTTTTCTATCTTTATAACTAAACAAACCAAAGTTCGTTGTAGTTCTTCTTTGTGCTCTATTGAATTTAGGAAATAAACGTTTGATTTCAGCAGATTCTTCCAATAATGCAATTAACTCACTCCCAGTTTCTGTAAACGTGATATTAGCAGTTGCTAAACACATTTCTATTTCACGTTTCTTTTTATCGTGAAAATGACTTACAACACGCTGTTTAATATTATTAGCTTTTCCGACATAAATAATCTCTTTGTTTTTGTTCCAAAAATAATAAACACCGTGTTTTTCTGATAAACTTTCGAAAACATTTTTGGGTAATAATGGTGGTAAGGTTGCTTCGCGAGAACGTGGGTTCAAAAACGAATTGATAACTTCAAAATCATTCAATTCATCTATAGAAAGTAACTTTTTGAACAATATAACAGTTGCTTCTGCGTCTCCTCTAGCACGGTGTCTTGCTTTTATTTCAATTCCTTCGGAAATACATAGTTTACCTAAACTATATGATCTTTTCCCTGGGAGTAATTTTCTTGATAATCGAACGGAACAAAGTTTCTTTCTTCTGTAAGTTAACCCTAAAGATTTGAATTCTTTTCCTATGATTCCGTAGTCAAAATTAACATTGTGAGCTACAAAAACACAATCTTCAGTAATTTGATAAATTCGTTTCGCTACTTCTTCAAATTTCGGAGCATCTTTAACCATGAAATTATTAATTCCGGTTAATCTGGTAATGTATGGTGGAATAGAAGTTCCTGGATTTATTAGTGTTGTAAACTCGTCTACCACCTGTTCTCCATCAAAAATAAAAATACTGATTTCAGTAATTTTAACTCCACCGTCTGTTTCGATATCTACAATTGCGTACTTCACAGTAGTAAAAATACGATTAGATTTCGATTGTTTCTCTCAATTTTTAAAAGAAATATTTACAAACTAAATATACTCTTGAAGCTCGTTTAATAAATACCCAAAGACAGAAACATCAATTGGATTTGGATGAATTACAGTTGATAAATTTGCCTCACCATAAATATTTCCATCTTCATTTTTATGATAGAAATACACTGAATCTCCACCAGAAAAAGATGTGCTCGAGATGAAAAATTCAGAATCAAGATTAATATAATCCTTATGATACACCTCTTTGTTAAAAGCTCTATCTAACGTAGTGTTTACATCGACAAACCTAGAATTTAAACGTCTTACATTATTTCTTTCATCAACACGAAGAAAATGTTCTTCATAACCCGATTCTTTTTTCTCGACTACCAAGTAGTAACTGTTGTCCTGAGAAAACAATAAATAAGTATTTGGTATTTGTTTGTTGAAAATTTTATTAATTACAGCTTGAGCTTTAGTATAGTCTGCTCCTGACTGACCAATAACTGATTGAAAACTTGTAAATATAAAAACTGCTACTAGTAAAGTTCGTGTAATTTTTTTACCCAATTTTACAGTATAGGGATTACTAAAGTATAATTTCATTTCTTTCTCTTTTGCTAACGAAAATCTAGGCAAGATTAGTAATTAAAAGCCTTCGATTTTTAATTTTATGAGAACTATAACGATACTTTAACAGAATCTATTTTCAATTGGTAATCTAATTTGAATTTCTAATATGGAAACATTACAAAACCACGTAATCGAAGCGAATAATATGGTTTCATTTGAAGTTACTATTGTTGGACCTTAGAATCTTATATTGAACTATTAAGTAAAAGTGTGAATTTATTATTTACTCTACTTTAACAACTCCCAATCGACACCTAGTGTATTTTCAGATTCGACTGAACTCTTAAAATAAAAACTTCCATCTTTTAATTTATAACCATAAAATAGTGTGTCGCTTTCATTGAACAGTTTATTTTCCTTACAAAAATACTCAAACTCATTATAGGTTAACAGTTTAACGTAACCGCTGCTATCGAATAGCATTGGAAAAAGATGTTTCTTATCATAGATACCGTCTTTTATTTTAGATTGAACTCTTAAAATTTTATGATTTTTTATTTTAAAATACTCAAGAACCAAATTGTAATTTACGTTATATTCAATTTTGTAAATCTCTCCCAATTTTGACGAATCATTCTTAATAAAAGAAAGGAGGTCACGACTATTTTTATTAATATGAAAACTATCAATTTCTACAGAAGCCATGCTTCTATTTAATCTAGAGTCAATATTAAAAATTAAACTCTTTAACTCTTTAATTCTCTCTTCTGAATAAAAGGATTTGGGACTTTTAAAATCTGTCTTGTTCTTAGGTTTTTTACAACCGAGAATTAAAAAACAAACGCAATAAAACACTATTTTCTTAACCATTCTATTTTCTTTTTGAGAAGTTTATTATAAAACTTTGAAGTCGAGTAAACACTATTCCTTATGAAAATAGCTTAATAAAAATTACTCCATATTAAAATACGAAAATAAAAAACTCGGAATATCAATTCCGAGTTTTACTGTTATATTAAAAAATAATTTTATTTCACTAAATCAAAACCTATATCTTTTCGATAGTTGATTTTCTCAAAAGACAATTTATCAATATTCTTATACGACATTTTTAATGCTTCTTCAATTGTATCTCCGAAAGATGTTACTGCAATTACACGTCCTCCATTTGTAACTACTTTATCTGCATCTTTTTTGGTTCCTGCATGAAAAACTAAAGAGCCCTCAACTTCATTTAAACCTGTAATTTCCTTTCCTTTTTCATAAGCCTCTGGATATCCTCCTGAAACTAACATTACTGTTGTCGCTGTTTTATCTGTTACGCTAAAACTTTTCTCTTCTAAAGTTTGCGTTGCTACACCTTCAAATAATTCTAATAAATCAGATTCTATTCTTGGTAAAACTACTTCAGTCTCAGGGTCTCCCATACGCACATTATACTCAATTACGAATGGATCTCCAGCTACGTTCATTAATCCGATAAAAATAAAACCTCTATAATCAATACCGTCTTTTTGTAATCCATTTACAGTTGGTTTGATAATTCGTTCTTCTACTTTTCCAAGAAAATCATCATTTGCAAAAGGAACCGGTGAAATGGCTCCCATTCCTCCTGTATTTAATCCAGTATCACCTTCTCCAATTCGTTTATAATCTTTTGCCGATGGTAAAACTTTATAACTCTTTCCATCTGTTAAAACGAATACTGATAGTTCTATTCCTTTTAAAAATTCCTCGATAACAACGGTTGCAGAAGCTGCTCCGAATTTTTGATTCGTAAGCATTTCTTTTAACTCAGCCTTTGCTTCTGATAAATCATCTAAAATTAACACTCCTTTTCCAGCAGCTAATCCGTCAGCTTTTAAAACAAACGGTGGTTCCAATGTTTCTAAAAAAGCAAATCCTTCTTCTAATGTTTCACTAGTAAATGATTGATATTTCGCAGTTGGAATGTTGTGTTTTTCCATGAACTGTTTTGAAAAATCTTTACTTCCTTCCAGTAAAGCTCCGTCTTTTTTTGGACCAATAACTGGAACAGATTTTAATTCTTCATCAGATAAAAAGAAATCGTGTACACCTTCAACTAATGGAGCTTCCGGCCCTACCACAACCATGTTAATATCTTGTTCTAGAACTACTTTTTTTACTGCCTCAAAATCGGTTGGATTTATCGCAATATTAATCGCAATTTCATCAGTACCAGCATTTCCTGGTGCAACAAAAAGTTTATTGATTTTTTTACTCTGTGATAGCTTGTGCGTAAATGCATGTTCTCTTCCTCCAGAACCTAAAACTAAAATATTCATTGTGTGTGTTGTGTTATTGAGCTGCAAATATAGCTATAACCATTTTAAAAAATACTTCACAGCAGATGAGAAATGATAGAAAAATAACTTGATGTTTTTTGCCGATCCTTTGCGTAAAACATGAGTTACTTCAACACTTGGAAAGTAATATTTCTTTTTACCTATTTGGTCTATTTTTTTACAAATATCTAAATCTTCCATGTATAAAAAATACCGTTCATCAAATCCATTTATCTGCGTAAAATCTTCTGTTTTAAAAAGCATAAAACAACCATGAACAGCTTCAGGAAAGAAAGGTTTAGATAAATCTAGGTTTCTATATTCCTGCTGGTAAATTCTCTTTTTATTGATTCCTGTTTTTCGAAATAAGAGATCTAAAAAGTTTGGATATTTACGAACTGAATATTGATGTTCACCATCAGGATATTTAATTGCAGGAGCTACAAGTGCCAAGTCCTCATTTATCTCAAACTGTTCTACTAACTCATCTAAAACTTGGGGTTTAAAAAAGGTATCTGGATTTAAAACTAAATGATACCTAGAATTATCTTTAATCTCCCTTAGAACAAGATTATTTGCTCTAGAAAAACCCAAATTCTTATCATTAAAAATATAGGTAATTTCAGGGTGATTGAGAATGTAGGAATTTGAAATTGGTGTTGGAGAATTATCAACTAAAAAAAGTTTCTTTTCTCCTGAATAAGCTAAACATGAATTTACAGCTTTTAACAGCACATCTTCTTGTTCCTTAAAAAGAACAATTGTTGCAGATATGTTGTAATGACTTGACATTAATAAGCATTTTCATCTCCTTTGAAGACATTTAAAACAGTGCTCATTACAATTTTAACATCCAACATAAATGACCAGTTTTCGATATAAAATATATCTAATCGAACTCTGTTTTTTATATCTGATTTCCTCCTGATTTCGCCACGATACCCGCTAATTTGAGCCAATCCAGTAATACCTGGTTTTACAGCATGTCGTTCTAAATAATTATCTACGTCTTTTTGATACTCTAGCGCCAAACTTTCTAAATGCGGACGAGGACCAACAACGCTCATACTTCCTAATAACACATTAAAAAACTGAGGAACCTCATCTAAGCTTGTTTTTCTTAGAAATGCTCCAATTTTGGTTACTCGACTATCATTTTTCGTAGCATGGACTTTGTCTGCTTCTTGATTTAGTCTCATAGAGCGAAACTTATAACAAACAAACTCTTCTCCATTAAACCCTTCTCTTTCTTGTTTAAAAATTGCTGGACCTCTTGATTCTAATTTAATTAAAATCCATAAAATTGGATATAACCAAGAAATAATAAACAAGCAAACAAAAGAAGCAAATAAGAAATCAAACGCTCGTTTTATAATCCTATTTTCAGGTAAATCGAATGGTAATTTTTTTACACTTAAAACTTTTAACGTCTCATCATAAAACTGCACATTTCTACTTTTGCTATAAAACTCTTTAGAATCTGGAATAAGTTTTAAAGTTATATTATGTAAACTAGTATACTTGGTAAGTTTCTTTAGCTGAGATTTTTTTAAACCTGAGAGTGTTGCATAAACTTCATCTATATCTTTTGTGTTTAAAAAATTATACAACTCTTTTTCATCACCTAAAAATTTAGGATCTGTAGAAATCTTATTTGAAAAAAAACCTACAACTGAATATCCTAAACTTCCTCTGTTTTGAAAAAGTTTAATCATCTTTTTAGCCGTATCATCTTTCTCGAAAAAAACTACTTTCTTAAAGTTACTTCCTGATTCTCTTATTTTCTGAAGAATAAGGTAAAATGCTAACTTAATAGTTGCCAAAGAACTCAATGTAATTACTAATGTTTTAAATTGAGTATTTACTATTTCTCCTTCTTTAAAAATACCGAAGTATGCAAAAAAACCAAGCGTAAAGAATAACGCTTGAACTACTGTTAATCGAAGCAACCTATACAGATTTGTAAATCGATATACCTTGTAATAATTAGTGATTACTGCAGTAATTAGCCAAAATACTGAAATGTAAGAATGAAATTGAAGACTCTGATGTGCTTTCTCAAAAACAAAAAACACAACAAGATTGATAACTAGTAAGTCTACTAGCACCAAGAAAGACGTTGTATTCTTTATTAGTTTGGTAATCAAGGTAAATTAATTTAAAATTTTATCAATCATTGAATCTATTTGAAACAACTTTTTGCTTGTTTCAATTTGATTTGTGTTTTGATTGTCATTTTTTAATAACTCCTCAAATATATTCTTAATTTTTACGGAATCCCAAGATGTGATTATTGTTTTAAAGTTATTTTTTTCAAACAATTGTTCTATTTCACTTCCTTTATCTGTAATACAAACTACATTGGTTCCGCTAAATAAAAGATTCGGTAATTTAGATGGTAACGATCCTTTCGATGTTCCTGGTAATTGAGGAACAACTTGAATGTTACTTTTCGCATATAATTCTTCAATATTCTTTTTTGGTACTAACGGATGAAAGAAAATATTAGGATTAGAATTTGAACTTTCTAATTCATCAAAATGTATTCCTTGAGAAAATATATGAAACATTACACCGCTTAACTCTTTACTACTATCATTAAATATTTTATAAAGTCCTTTAGGATCTTGCTTTTCTCCTAATGCTCCGGAATATACAATGTGCTTACGAGTAGCTGGAAGAATATTTTCTAAATCGTTGGTTTTACTTTCTGAATTGATTGTGATAAAAGGATATTGAACCTGTAATTTAGAAGAAGGTAGCTTATATATTTCTTGGGCTGTATCTTTCATTTCTTGTGACAAAAAGATTAACGAATCACAAGATTGATAACATCCTTTTTCAACATAATGAATTGATTTTGAAATAATTTTACTCAACAAACTTTTTTTCTGATTTGCATAAATTTCTTGTAAATCATGAACCATACCTACTTTTTTGGTTCTTTTTTTAAGAAATAATTTTGCTACCAAAAACCCTAAACTAGGAGGGAAAACAGGAATAACTATATCAGTATTTCCTCTTAATTTCGATAAATTTCTTAGTAAGAAAAACGTAAAGCTCAGTTCTAAAATTACCCTACGAATAGTGGCGTTATTGCTGAATTTTAAAAATCTTCCTCCTCTAATAATTTCAATTCCATCAATACCTTCAGAACTCTTAGTAATTTTCCAACTTGGGTAAAAAGGATGAAAACATAATACTTTAACATGATGACCTCTATTTTTTAGTGCTATGGCCATTTCAGTATTAAACTTTCCAGTAGATATAGGTTCAGGAAAGAAGAAAGGGGTTATAATCGTTATATTAACTTTATTACTAGTCAATTTTTAATGTTTAGTTTGTTGGGAATTAATTACGGTCTTTTACAACTTTAGCAGGATTACCGTATGCTATTTTTCCTGCTGGAATATTTTTATAAACACTACTTCTAGAACCAACAACAGATTGTTTTCCTATGGTAATTCCAGGTGCAACAAAAACATCTGTCGCTAACCAGCACTCATCTTCGATATGAATTTCTTTCGCATAAATTGGAAAAGATGCTTCTGAATAATCATGAGACCCAGTACAGATATATGATTTTTGTGAAATAACGGTGTTACTTCCAATATTTATGTTTCCTAAATTATATAATACCACATCGTCACCAATCCAAGAATAATCGCCAATTTTCAATTTCCAAGGATATGTAACTCTAACAGTTGGTCTAATAATTACATTTTTTCCTATTTGAGCACCAAACATACGCAACAAAAAACGTCTCCAACCATATAGAAACTGAGGAGAAGTTCTAAACAAAACTCCTTGTACAATCCACCAAAACTGAACTATAAAAGGATTTTTACCACGAAAATTAGGTGGTAATTTAAAAGTTTGGAGGTCTTGTTTTTTATGCATTCAGTATATTAATGAAATTTTTGCTAAAATTATTTAATGAAAATTTTTTCTGAAAGTATATCTCATTAAATTTTGCTTTTTCTTCTACAAATTCAAGGTTTTGCGATAAATAAGTAAGTGTATCAACAATACTTTTAACACTTTCTTTCGCTACAAATTTACCATTTTTTGAATCGTGAATAATATCAGGAATTCCTGCATGAGCAGTAGTTATCACACAATTTTTACTTGCCAATGCCTCTAATATAGAAATTGGTTGTCCTTCCATTTTATAAAAAGTTGGTAATATAAAAGTGTTACTCCAAAAAAGTAACGATTTCTTATCTTCTCCATTAACAACTCCAATGTATTTAGTAAACTTTAAGCTGTTTAATTTCTCTTCAATGGTTTCTTTTAAGTGTACATCGATGTTTCCAGCAATTTTAGCTTCATAGAGAACATTATTCTTCTCCAACGTAATAAATGCATCTAATAAATAAATTATTCCTTTCTCCTGCATTAAATTACTCAGAAACACTAATTTTAATTTACTGAAATTTTTCTCTCTATCATCAAGCAAATAATCCTCTGCAAAATTGTATAATACATGAATTTGATTATCGTCCAAGAAAGGTGTTAAATTATTCTTTAGCGATTCTGATAGTACAATTCCCTTAGAAAATTTCTTTACCAAATATTTAAAAAATCTTTTCTTTTGACCGTTCAGATCTTGATAGCAATTGCCTAAATGATTTCCATGCACATGAATTATTAATTTTTTATTCAGCAGTGAGCCGAACAAAATAAACAAAGCATATTTAACAATTCCAAAAAAGGTTTGACCTGGAGTAATGTAAATAATATTACTAGAAAAAACTTTATAAAGATGTAGATTCAAACTAAAATAGAACCATGCCTTTTTTAGTGAGAAACTTCCTAAATCCTCACTAAAATTTGGATTAGATGTATTGACATAATCTACTGAATAATCATCTGATTTCTCTAGAATTTCCTTGACAACTTTATTTGCTAAAGAAACCCCCGAAATAGGATCGGGTAAAGGTCCAATTAATAAAACGTGATTACTCTTTTTCATAAAAATATAAACTTGTCATTAAAAATGAAAAGATGGTTAAACCTGATTGTCTTTCCAGAATATTTTCAAAAAGCATTGTTATCGAAAAGAAAATAACTAAACCTATTAACAATCCGTGATGTTCTTTTATTCCTTTGTATAACAAATTAAATAGAAAAAATACTAATGTTAATAATCCAAAAATTCCTGAGGTTAAATAGTAACTGACATATTGATTGTGTGAGTTGTAGTACTCATTTGGATTACTAAATAATTCATTCTCTTCATAACATTTCTTCAATTCATTTTTCACATCTCCTAAACCATAACCCATAATTGGTGATTCTTTGATTTTAGAAATGGTACAATAGTAAATCGCATACCTCATACTCGTTGAATTTTTCGAATTTACTTGAGCATATGTTTGTGGATTAATTAACTCAGAAAATAACTTTTTAACTCTAGGAACCTGAAACATTAAAATTAAAAATACTCCCAAACTCATTAATATGAATAGTCGACTCTTAATAGATTTATAATAATAAATTATTAGAAAAACTGAAGTTGCTAAAGTTGCTAGTAAAATTCCTTTTTTAGACATTAATGTCAAAGCAATTGACATTGGAATTATCTCGAGCAGTACATAAACTAAATTTGCACCTTTTCTTTCTGACTTTAGAAACCTCATCATACTGAAAATCAAAGGAACCGATAAAAATATAGACGCATAAATAGCGTGCTGATTTATAGGTAACATTTCATTGTTTATGTAGGCCATTGCATCATGTAGGTTCATTTGGTTATTAAACACACCGAGATAACCTAAATATCCAATAATTATAACAGCGAAAACAATTCCAGATAGAATATACACTTTGGATAGTTTTTCAATTATTGATTCTGAAATTTGAAATCTTGATTTATACAATAAACCGAAAGTAATTGGAACCAATAAAAGCGCAATTCTTGAACTTAATTCCATATCAATTCGAATCAAGTTTTCAGTATATAATAAGCTTGGCAATAGTATTAGATATAAAACACTAGCAATCACAACTTTCTTGTATGGGAAATCAACCGAATTCTTGGATTTAACAGTTAAAATAATACTCAAAACAAAAAGAAGATATATGGGAACTCCTTTTAAAGCATTTGGTAATAACGGTAATGCACCAAAAGCACAAAATGTTGTTATTATTATCTTTTTCATTTCGTTGGCAAATTCTTTATAACCTGTAAATAGAGATATCTTATTAATAAAATAAAATAAGCATAGTATATCATTCTAACTGCAGACCTCATATTATATTCAAAAGAAAATACAATATAAAGACACAAGAATATCAATATTAATATGGCTAATAAAATCTTTCTATCTTTTAAAAAGTATCTAATTTTCTTTTCAAAATACATGTATATAACACCATTAAAAAAGAAATAAATATATGTGAATATCATTCCTGTTTTAAAAACTCTTCCATGTAAAGAAAAAGGGGCAAATATGTTTAAACGCATTTGGTCTGCGTATTTATACCAATCTGTAAATCTTCCTGGTAAAGGATTCAAATTTGTTAAAACAATTCCGAAGTCAAAAACAGCTTTTTTTAATGTTCCAATAGTGACGTAAACACCGAATATAAATGAATAATAAATATTAAACGCTATGTTTTGAGTTTCCCCATTGAACTCATCGGTAATACTAGAAAGGTAAGGAATCAATCCATGACTCTTTAGCATTCGTAACCCTGTTAAAAAGCTCAGAAAAATGAATCCAAAAATTAAGTTTACATACAATCTACTTTTATTGAAAAATGTATTTCCTCCTAGTAAAAACAATAAAACAATATAAACTATGTAGTACAAAAATGTATTTCTAGAACCAGTTCCTATAGAAATAGTTATGAGTAGAAAAAATAGGGAAAAGCTTAGAAGTTTACTTTTTTCATTTAGTAAACCTAAAATTATAACCGTAATGAAAGATAGTAACTGTATGATTATTTTTAATCCGCGACTTGCTTCATTTATATAATAATCTCTTATAAAAATTCCATTCCCATATAGTAAAAAATACATTCCAATAATACTAAAAACCATAATTGGAGCAATAATTTCAAGCTTTAATGAAGAACTCGATTTATATTTAATGAATAAATACTCTGTAAAGTTTTTATTAAATAGTAACTTATTCTTTTTACCTGATAAGTCATAATATACAACAGCACCAATTAAAAACGCGACAAGTGCATGTAAATACATTTTTATTACACTAAAAAAAGATCCTTCAGAAACTTTATCCAAATTGAAAAGAGAAATCTTAGGTTCATAATAATAAAAGTAAAGGGTAGACAAACCTAAAGAAAGTACACTAAAAAGAATGTAAATATATACTGGACTTAACAAGTAGTATTTCAATCCTCTATTCAATAAGAATATTAAAAAGAGTACAGCTAAAATTAATAGTGTTAATTCCATAATACAAAACTAGCATTCTAATTGTTTTGTTTTATCAATAACCTTGTGAATTATATTGATAACATTACTCTTAAAATAAATAAGGATAACAGAAATAAAAATTATTTGATATAAAATAGATGAGATAGGCTGAGCTAAAACTCCGTATTTATCAGTTATTAATTTTACAATACCCAAGAATAACATTGAAATTATAGCTTGAGCTAAAAACAACACTTTCGTATTTTCAGTTGCTTTTATTAAATATACTATTGGATTTGTTAACGCCAATGAAATATAAAATATAGCTATATAATATAGTAAGTAAGTGTATGGTAAATAATCCTTGTTGAAAATTGTTTCAAATAAAGTATTCTTAAATACTAAAAATAATAAAGTGAAAACTCCTACGACCAAAAGACCAATAAAAGTTAAACGTACTATGTATTTTACAATACTGGTTCGATCATTATTTTTAATGTAAGTCGCAATTTTAAGAGGTACAATGTTATCTAAAGCATGAAAAAAGATATGAGTGATACCAAATAAACTTTGTGCAGCTTTTTGTGCTCCAACGGCGGTAGCACCGAGAAATGCTCCAGCTCCCAGCATAAATGTATTATCTGAAACCCATTGTATAATAGAGCTTGCTAAAAGCCATTTAGAAAACATCCAATTTCTAAAAAAATGTACTTTAAAATTTTCTACGTTTACTTTTAAATTCTTGTAAATAGCGTAAAAAGGAATAACTCCTAATAAATTCGCGATTGTTAATATGAGCAATGTTTTCCTTAACGTAATATCATAAAAAAGGAATAAAACAGTTGTTCCTCCAAGGAATAAGCTATTTCGCAAAATATCAGAGAAAAAACTAAGCTTTGGAGTTTCTTTTACATAAAAATAACGTCTTACAAAATCTTGATTTAAGGTTACAAATATTAGTAATGTAATTAGTAGAGAATAATCTGATAAATCCCAATTCTTGTTAAATATCCAACTTAAATTTATCATTAAAAAAGCAAGTAATGAAAGTAACAAACTGAAGCCAATACTTTGAATTTTAACAACCTTTAAATACTCATTTTTTAAAGAAACTTTTGGTGTAATATTCATCATTGGAACAGTAACTAACGATTGAAATATTAAAGTAAACAATAACATTCCCAGAACTATAATCACATAAACACCAAACTCCTCAATACCCAAATATTTGGCTAACAGTATATTTGATAAAAAATTAGTTCCTGATACTAAAGCCTGATCTAAAAATGCCCAAGATGTTTTTCCTTCCTTACTAAACAAGTTGATTCACTTTTTTTGCTTTATACCATTCGTACATTTTATCAATTCCATCATTGAGTTCAACTGAATGTTTCCAACCAAGGCCGTTTAATTTAGATACGTCAGTAACCTTTCTCATAGTACCATCAGGTTTATCTGTATTAAACGTTAGTTCTCCTTGATAACCAATTTTCTCTTTAATTAATTCAGCTAATTCTTTTATTGATATTTCTTTACCAGTACCAATATTTATATGAGTATTCTTGATATCGTGTTCCACACCCAGAATTGTGTCTTTAAAATCAACCTTTTCCATAATATGCACACAAGCATCTGCCATATCTTCACTCCAAAGAAATTCACGTTTTGGTTTTCCTGAACCCCAAATCTCAACACTATTTTCACTTACGCCAAATCCTTTTAAATAACCTTTTGCTTCCTCGAGTGATTCAACATTTAAGTTATTAATAACCTTTTCATTTTCTCCTTCAGATAATAACTTTGCCAAGTGAATTTTTCTTATCAAAGCTGGTAAAACATGTGATTTCTCTAGATCAAAGTTATCATTCGGCCCGTATAAATTCGTTGGCATTACTGAAATGAAATTCGTTCCGTATTGTAAATTATAACTTTCACACATTTTAATTCCGGCAATCTTGGCAATTGCATACGGTTCATTAGTATATTCTAATTCATTAGTAAGTAATGAATCTTCCTTCAAAGGTTGTGGCGCATTCTTTGGATAAATACAAGTACTTCCCAAGAAAAGTAACTTCTTTACGTTATGTTTATAACTTTGATGAATTACATTATTCTGAATCATCAAATTCGCATAAATAAAGTCAGCTCGATATGTGTTATTTGCTACGATTCCACCTACTTTCGCTGCCGCTAAAAAAACATACTCTGGTTGTTCCTTTTCGAAAAAATTGGCTGTAGCTATTTGATCTGTTAAATCAAGTTCTTTGTGAGTTCTTGTAACAATATTTGTAAATCCTTTTTCTTGGAGGTTTTTTACAATTGCGCTTCCTACTAATCCTCTGTGGCCAGCAACATATATTTTAGAAGATTTATTCATAATTATTTAGAATATCGTGTCCTCCTTTTTGTAAATAGGTTTCTCTTTCCATTAACTTTAAATCACTCTCCATCATTTCTTTCACCATATCTTCCAACGTGTATTCCGGAACCCAACCTAGCTTTTCTTTAGCTTTAGTTGCATCTCCTATTAATAAATCTACTTCTGTAGGGCGATAATAATGGGGATCGATAGAAACAACCTCTTTTCCTATTTCTAAATTAAAATCAGGATTACTACATGATTTCACAATTCCTTTCTCATCTTTACCTTCTCCTTCAAAAGATAACTCAACACCAATTTCATTGAAAGCCATTCTAACAAAATCTCTAACCGTAGTTGTTTTACCTGTAGCTATTACCCAATCCTCTGGTTGATCTGCTTGTAAAATCATCCACATCATTCGGACGTAATCTTTTGCATGACCCCAATCTCTTTGAGCATTTAAATTTCCTAAATACAATTTATCTTGTAAACCATGTGCTATTTTAGATACTGCTCTAGTAATTTTTCTAGTTACAAATGTTTCTCCTCTTATTGGCGATTCATGATTAAATAATATTCCATTACACCCAAAAATATTGTAGGCTTCTCTGTAATTTACTGTAATCCAATAAGCGTACATTTTTGCCACACCATATGGACTTCTAGGGTAAAAAGGTGTTTTTTCCGATTGAGGAACTTCCTGAACTTTACCATACAATTCTGATGTTGAGGCTTGATAGATTTTTGCTTTATTTTCAAGCTTTAAAATTCGAATAGCTTCCAACAAACGTAAGGTTCCTAAACCATCCACATTTGCAGTGTATTCAGGAGTTTCAAAGGAAACATGTACGTGGCTCATTGCTGCCAAATTATAAATCTCATCAGGTTGAACTTCTTGTAGAATTCTAATAAGATTCGTTCCATCTGTCATATCTCCATAATGGAGAATAAGATTTCTATTTAATGTATGTGGATCTTGGTATAAGTGATCAATACGTTGTGTATTAAAACTAGATGCTCTTCTCTTTATACCATGAACGATATATCCTTTCTCTAATAAAAGTTCAGCTAAATATGCACCATCTTGCCCAGTAATTCCTGTAATTAAAGCTACCTTTTTCATGTTGTTTGACTAGTTATAATAGAATTTTGCTAATGAAGTTTTAAGCGTTTGATTTATATTTCTCTAAGTATGTGTTTAACTTTATAAGTAATAAACCAATAACCATTAAGGCAAAACCTATTAAAGCAAATTGAAATCCTTTATTTTTTTCTATTTCTCGAACTTTATGACCAATTGGCTGAAAGTTTGAAACAATATTTATAACATCCGACTTTTCTGACAAATCATTATTAACCTCAACTAATCTAGCGTTTAATAGTAAGTTAGTTTCGAATAGTTTTAGTTCTTTATCAGTTGTTGTATTATTCTGTGCTAAATCGATTGTTGTTCCTGCGTTTGATTTTTTCGCTTCCTCTAGTAAAACTGTTTTATATAGGTTATGAAGTGAATCTGTTTGCTGTAAATTCTTTCGTAATAGAGCGTCTGTACGTTGTAAGTTTTCTCTGCTATTTGTCTTTAATTTCTTAAAATAATCGTTGTTAATGATTGAAGAAATTATTGGATTGCTTAGCTTTTGAAATACATTGTCTTTCGAAGAAGTAACTGATATTTCATGAATTCTGTAGTCTACTTCAGTAAATGTTTCTTTAAATTTTCGGTAAGAATAACTTTTTACAGTAGAAGTATCTATAGATTGCATTAAATCATCGAAAGATGTTAAAATATCATTTTCGTTTACTACTGGTTTTATAGCAAATCTTTTCAATGATTCTGCTTCCTCCGGAGAAATATTAAATATTCGAGATAAGTCTTCATGATTCTTTTGTTTTACTAAATCATCATAAAACTTAATATTATTATACAGCTGTCTTGAGCTTCCAAAGTTAGGTTTTACATATAAGTTTGCTTCGTACTTTTTTCCTGTTTTAAACTCTAAAAAAACTCCCAAAACTCCACCAATAATAGTAGCGATTCCCAGCTTTATAATATTTGCTTTTACAAAAAGTAACGCTTCAATTGTAAATTGAAATATAGCTTTGAAAATAGAAGCAATAAAATTTCCTATTTTAGAAAAAGCATTACCAATTACTATAAATAAAGAACCTAAATCAACTTCTTCGTTCTCCTTTGTTTGCTTTGACATTTCTGTAAACTTATTTTAATATTTGTTCAAGTATTTTTTGAGTGATTGCATAAGTAGGAGTTACACCACTCATTCCTAAACCACCCGATGCTAATGTTGCTCCAGTTTCTAACGGATTATCCGAAGCATAATAAGCATATCTTACTTTTACATTTTCACTAATATTTCCTCTAATTCTAGAAGCCGATTGTATTGCTTTTTGATAATGCGCTCCTTCCATTTCTAGTCCGATAACATTCCAAGTAGAATCATGGAAAAACTTTAAAAGATCTTTATTTTGAAGTGATGTTCCTAAAACCGTAACCATAGCTCCATCAAACACTTCCACTCCAAATCCTTCTAAATCTTCTTTTGTTAATTCATTTTTAAACGGATAATTATCTGCCGTTCCTTCGAAAATGTGAGAAGTAGGAATCATTATATCTCCTTTTCCTCCTTCTAAAATCCCAGCTTTACCCATAATAGAAACTGAATCAACATTTAAATGATGAATATTCGATCCTTCTTTATATGGTTTTAATAATTCATCCATTGTTTCGTAAGCTTGCTCACCAAAAGCATAATCCATTACAATTATAACCGGAGCATTGTCATTATTTTTATCAGAAATAAATTCTGAATTAAATGAAATCTTACCTGTATCGATAACCTGTACATTTATGTTCGTTCCAGATTTATCTTTTAAATAATATAATCCATTTTCAGAAGCGAAATTCTTTACTGCTGTTTGTAACGGTTTACTATCACTATTACTTAACAGTTCAAATAGCGAAAACCCTACATTAGTCTTAGCTTCTTTTGGAATAGCATTCTTCGCATAAATTGAGTTTAGAACACTATGCATGTTTGCACTAATAATGTGAATTGGACGTGTAATTAAACCTTCTTTTAATAGAACTTCTTTAATATCATTTGCCCAACGCTCTCCATGGTAGTGTCTTCCTATTTCTTCTGACAAGACTGAACTAAATCGGATTGATCTCTTTTTGTCAAATAATTCTTCGTTGATGGCTAACTTCCCTAACCAATAAATTAAATGGAAGAAACGATGTGGATTTTCTTCTGTTGAGAAAGTATTATACGATTGGTAAACCTCGTCATAGGTTCTTCCTAAAATACTTCCAAGATGCACCATTAAAACATCTTTCTCTTTATCTGATAAAGTTGTGTTATTTACAACTACTTCTTCTAGGTTAGACCATTCTCTTGTTGTTTTCCCTGTATCTGAAAGCAATACTCTTTCTTTGATCTTATGAGATTCTATGAATAAAAAAGTAAGGTGAGTAAGAATATCATAGATATCAGATCTACCACGAGTAATCTCGATATTCATCTGATCTTTGTCAATACGATAACAATTTCTTCTACGTTTTGGAGGAACAATACATTTGAAATGAGAATTTCTATATCCTTCATCTGCAGTTAAATTAATAAACTGACATTCTTCAATTCCTTCAGGTAAACGTTCAATGATATATGTTAATCCGTTTAACTCTGATTTTTCCTCAGCAATAGAACCGTAAATTTCTGGGCGTAATAATAATAATGATTTACGTAATGTTTCTCCAGAAACTCCCATCGGTTTATAAAAACCTCTACTAAATAAGTGACGCATAGAAATGTATAATCTTTCTATTGCGTTTGTTGATTCTTGTGCTCTTGTTCTTTCTTTATATACTTTGGTCATATGCTTACTTTCCGTTTGCTAATATTTTTTGATAACGACTTGGGTCATTTAATAATTCAACCGCTTCTTTAATTGTTGAATCATTTTTTAAGTGATATTGATACACTCCTTTTTTATAGAAATACTGTTCTAAAATTTCATCTTGAATTTCAGAAATTAAAACATCTTTATTTGTTGAAATTGCCTCTATTTTCTGGTTTTCTAACCCTTCCACTAATTTGTTATAATCTGAAGAAATAGCTTTACTATTTTTTACAGATTTGTATGCCTTTTTGAATAAGTCTTCTTGTTTACTTACAAAAGTGGTGTCCTGTGATTTTAAATAATTCTTGAATGAACTGAACTCAGAATTTCCAAATGAAAAACTATCAATCGTTGGTTTTTCATTCTTTCGAACATAATTTGTAGCAAAATTAAAAATTGCCGAAGAGTTTAAAAGTTTCTTAGTTTCATCAGTTCTATCTGCGGTATTGATAACAATGTCAGGAGTTACGCCTCCACCGTCTTTAACAGTTCTTCCGTTAGTTGTTTTAAAAGAGTTTACAACATTGTCTGAAAACTTCGGAACTTTTCCTGTTTTAGGATCACGATTCGCATAATCTAATTCCTGAATACATCTTCCACTAGGAGTATAATATTTAGATATAGTTGCCTTCATTTGAGTTCCGTAACTTAAATCGAAATAACGTTGTACCAATCCTTTTCCAAAAGAACGTTGCCCCATTACAACCGCTCTATCATAATCTTGTAAAGCTCCCGATACAATTTCAGAAGCTGAAGCTGATCTTCTATTAATTAAAACCACCACTGGCATTTCTGTATCTAACGGTGTTTGATTAGTTCTATACGTTCTAGAGTTTTTCTTTGTTTTACCTCTTGTATCTACTACTTTTTTTCCTGTAGGAATAAATAAATTAGTAATGTTCACAGCATCGAATAATGATCCTCCAGGATTACTACGCAAGTCGAAAACTAATTTTTTCATTCCTCGACCTTTTAAATCTTCAATGGCTTTACGAACTCCTTCAGTAGCTTTTCTCACAGTGAATCTTGTAAGAATTACGTAGCCTGTATCTTCGTTAATCATGTCATAAAATGGAACAGGGTTATCGATAATTTTGTCCAGTTTTAATCCAAAATCTAGTTTTTGGTTTCCTCTCTCGATTTTAAGTGTAATTGGGGTTCCAGGAGTTCCTTTTAATACTTGCGAAAGTTGTTCTCTTTCCAATTCCGCTAAGTTTTGATTATTTACTACCGTTATAATATCACCCGCTTTCAATCCTGATTTATCCGCTGGAAATCCTTCTTTTATCGATACAATGACAATTCCTTTCTTTATATATTTTGAAGAAATTCCAATTCCACCATATTCTCCTTCTCTTCTGATTTTAGCATCTTCAACTTGTTGCTCGTTATAAAAGCGTGTATAAGGATCAAGATTTTCTAAAGTGTTATTAATAGCTTTCGATGTTAAATCTCCTTGATTTAATTCATCTATATAATTTAAATTCAGAGTTTTGTATAAGTTATTGTAAATCTGAATTTGTTTTGCTATTTCAAAAAAACGATCTTGAAATGAAAAAGAAACTACAACTACAGTTACTACAAGTGCGATGATACTTTTTTTATTCCTCATTTTTAGATGTTTTTTCTATAAATAAAGTTAATAATTTTCCCATTTTATCTTCAATATCGGCATATTTCCACTCCTCTTTTGCAAGATAAGAAATCATAAACACATAAGGTTTATTAACTTCTGAATAAACGATTTCCTTTTGTAAACGATACGATTCTCTTAATAAACGCTTAATTCTATTTCTATCAACCGCTTTTTTAAACAATCTTTTAGGAACCGAAACTCCTACTTGAGCTGGATAATTTGAAGTATGTTCGGTTTGTAAATAAACCATTCTTAAAGGAAATTTCTTAATTGTTTCTCCTTCAGTATATAGCCTTCCTATTAGCTTTCTGCTTTTTAATCTTTCTTCTTTACCTAGTGTAAACTTCATTAATACAAACATACGCAAACTAAAGCTATCATTTGATTTTTTACTTATTTTTGAGGAAAGCATTTTTATGAAACCAGACTTATTTCAAGCACCCGATTATTATCAAGTAGATGATCTTTTAACTGATGAACATAAATTAGTTCGAAATACAGCTAGAGATTGGGTGAAAAAACAACTGTCACCAATCATTGAAGAATATGCACAACGTTCTGAATTTCCTCAAAACTTAGTGGGTGGATTAGCAGAAGTTGGAGCCTTTGGTTCTTATATTCCTGAGGAATACGGCGGTGCTGGTTTGGATCAAATTTCATATGGTTTAATTATGCAAGAATTGGAACGTGGAGATAGCGGAATTAGATCAACAGCGTCAGTTCAAACTTCTTTGGTAATGGGACCAATTTATAACTATGGAAATGAAGAACAACGAAAAAAATATCTTCCAAAGTTAGCTTCAGGAGAATGGATTGGTAGTTTTGGTTTAACAGAACCAAATCATGGATCAAATCCTGGTGGAATGGAAACTAAATTTAAAGATATGGGAGATCATTATCTTTTAAATGGTTCTAAAATGTGGATTTCTAATTCGCCAATTTGTGATGTAGCTGTAGTTTGGGCAAAAAACGAAGAAGGAAGAATTCATGGTTTAATAGTTGAGCGTGGAATGGAAGGGTTTTCTACTCCTGAAACCAAAAATAAATGGTCGTTACGAGCTTCTATTACTGGTGAATTAATTTTCGATAATGTAAAAGTACCTAAAGAAAACTTACTTCCAAATAAATCTGGATTAAGTGCTCCTTTAAAATGCTTGGATCATGCAAGATATGGAATTGCCTGGGGAGCTATTGGTGCTGCCATGGATTGCTACGATACTGCCTTGCGATATGCAAAAGAACGAACTCAATTTGGAAAACCTATTGGTCAGTTTCAACTTCAACAAAAGAAACTAGCTGAAATGATTACAGAAATTACAAAAGCTCAATTATTGGCTTGGCGATTAGGTGTTTTAAAAAATGAGGGGAAAGCTACCTCTGCACAAATTTCAATGGCAAAAAGAAACAATGTTGCTATGGCTTTAGATATTGCAAGAGAAGCGAGACAAGTCTTAGGTGCTATGGGAATTTCAGGAGAATATTCAATTATGAGACACTCTATGAACTTAGAAAGTGTAGTTACCTACGAAGGAACTCATGATGTGCACTTATTAATAACTGGTTTGGATATTACAGGACTAAATGCATTTAAATAAAAAAGAGCTGCTAATTTAGCAACTCTTCTTATTCATAGTGTCGGAGGGTTATTAGTGGTTTATTGCATAGCTTGCGCCTTTTGCACACTCCGCTAATGTTATTAAAAATCTCTTTACAGCTTTGTCTAATTTGTTAAGTAATAATGTTGTCATAATCCCTGTATTTTATTGTTAGTAAGTAGTATCTAATTATTTATACTACAAAGATATAGCAGTTAACTAGTTGAAAAAATGGGATATCCGCAACCTAAAATGTTATTTTCCGTAAACTCAAAAAAATAATTACAAAAAAAAAGCTGCTTATTCAGCAGCTTTTCCCAGTTTGGCTAATAACTGTATGTTAGTGGTGTAAGGCGTAACCAGCTCCTTTACCACATTCAACTAGTGTTAATATAATCCCCTTCAAAATCTGATGAATTCTAGTAGTTAAAATAGTTCCCATAATCCCTTTTTATTTTAATGTAAGTTTTTGTTACTTATTAGTTACACTTCAAATATAAACCTGATAATCAACACTTAAAAAGGGATATCCGCAACTTAAAATGGTGATTTCCGTAGTAATAATTTGTACATTTATGAAAAAGAAAAAAGCCACCAATAAGGTGGCTCTTTATAATTGTGATTTTAAATTTACTAGTGATTTATTGCATAGCTTGCTCCCTTCGCGCACTCGGCTAGTGTTGTTAAAAATCCTTTGATTATACTGTCTATTCTTTTAAGTAATACTATTCCCATAATCCCTATATATTTATATTGTTAACTATTCGTTTCTAATTAATTACACTACAAAGATATATTGGTAATTCAGTTTAAAAAATGGGATATCCGCAACTTAAAATGGTAATTTCCGAAAGATCTTTTTTTCTTAAAACTATAGCACAAAAAAACCGTCCATTTTGGACGGTTCTAAAAAATTGGTTCAATCTTTTTTTAATGTTGTATGGCATAACTTGCTGCCTTTCCCCATTCGCTTAAAGTTAATACGATTCCCCTAACAATTCGCTTAACTTTTTTAATTAATAGTTTTCCCATTTTTTTAAAGTATAAAATAATCCCTAAACTTGTTATTAAAGAATAACACTGCAAATATATAATAGTATACAAGGTTGTTAAAAGGGGATACCCGCAAATTAAATTGCAATTTTCCGAATTATGTTTAAGTGTTTTTCCTTTTACAATGAAAAAAAACTGTCTTTTTGTTAATATTTTACATTTATAATAATTTGATTTTATTATTTTCGAGGAAGTAACAAATTTTAACCTTTCAAATTATGAATCTTTTAAAACCCTTTCAAAAGGGGCTGTTAATTACAGCTTCTATTATCCTCGTATGCTTTTTTTACGCTTGTTCTAATGATGAAATTACCCAACAAGACATTGCTCAAGAACTAAGTGAAGTCAATTTACTTACCACAATTACCGAAAAGAACTTTCAAGAACCTAAAGAACTTTATACTCAACTTTCCAAGAAATATGGTTTTGAAAAAGAAGGATTAATTAGTTCCGAAAAAACTCCTGAAAAATTGTATTCTGGAATTAATGTAAATATTTATAAGATTTCCACACAATCACCTCACCCAGATGGATCTGGACGAAACATAACTATTTCTGGAGTTGTACTAATTCCGAAGTATAAAGACAGAATTGTTTGGTTCAAGAGAGAGAAAATTCCATATCGAATTCGATTTGTAACTCCTTTTACCTACACAAGTAACGCATCAGCGGCTTCTGTTTCTTACAGTAATATTTTTAGTATTCCTGATCAAGTTGACCAATTAGTTCCTTTAACAATGATTGCACAAGCTTGGACTGGAAAGTTTGCTGTTTTCATTCCTGATTATCCAGGATTTGGAGATTCTTTCGGAGATTGTTTTCCTCCGTTTGTAAATAAAGACGCGCATAACAAATCAAATTATGATTTCTTAAAAGCAGGAATTCAGCAACTCGAAAATATGGGATATGAACTTAAAGATGAAATGCTAGTTCAAGGATATTCTCAAGGTGCATTTTCAGCTATTCAGTTCACAAGATTTTTAGAAACTAATAATCTTAAACGAGTAAAAGCTTTATCTGCCGGAGGAACACCTGCTTTGTTAGATCAATTTATTTTAAGAGCAAGATCAGAGAGTTTTCATCCTCATCCTTTCTTTTTTCCTTATGCTTATTATGGTATGAAAGAAAACAATTTAATTTCAATTGGAGAAGACCGCATAATTCAACTGAATAAGTTTGCTTCAGGAACTTATGATAATTATGATCAAATTAAAGCATTATACGATGGGTCAAATTCTATTTTAAAATTACAATTCGCACTTCCGAATATTCCTAGTAAATTATTAATGAGTGATTTTATTAATTCCAATCCGAATGATGCAAATTCAGATTATGCTAATTTCTTTAATGTTTTAAGAGAAAATAGTATTCAACCTTGGAATAACCAATGTCAATTTAGAATGTATCATGGATCGCTTGATAATGCCGTTTACACCAATCAAGCTTTTGAATATTATAACCTACATAGAAATAACGGTGGTAATGTTTCTTTTGATTATACTATCGGTGAACATATTTCAGGTTATTTACCATTTTTACTGAAAACCAATGATTGGTTCTGGGATTTAAGATAACATGTTAGTACATAAAAAAGCACCTTAGTTTAGGTGCTTTTCTTTTTCTTACTGATTAATGTTTTTAATTTTCTGTAAAAACACAGGTTTAAACTTTTGTCCTATCGGAATTTTATTATTTAATATGTCGACCTGATTTCCTTCTACAAAACTCATTTTATCAAGATTGATAATAAAAGATTTATGAATACGAATAAACTTATCATCGGGAAGTAATTCTGATATCGCATTCAATGTTTTATAAACAACTAAACTTTGATTGTTCATGTGTACTTTTATATAATCACCTAATGATTCTACATAAAGAACATCAATAATTTGAACTAAAAACAGTTTCTTATCTGACTTTAAAACTATTTGATTACTATTTTTATTTACAATAGATTTTACCTTTTCAACAGCTTGAAAAAAACGTTCAAAAGAAAATGGTTTTAATAAATAATCAACCGCGTTTAAATTAAAACCATCAACAGCATGCTCTGAGTAAGCTGTTGTAAATATTACAAAAGGTGGATTATTCAATGATTTATAAAAAGACAAACCTGAAAGTTTAGGCATATTTATATCCAAAAAAAGTAAATCAATTTTTTGTGTTTCTACTATTGCTTTGGCTTCAAGAGCATTATTACAAACAGATACAATTTCTAACCAAGAAATATCCGATACAAACTTTTTTAGAACGTCTTGAGATGTTGGCTCATCATCAATTATTAAACAACTTACTTTCATTATAAATTAGTAATACTTAAGGTTGTTGTATAGATCTCTTTTCCAGAACTCGTAGTAAAATTGTAATTATTCGTATACAAAATCTCTAATTGCTTTTTTACATTCTCTAAACCAACTCCAGAAAAATGATCATCTTCTTTTGTCATCGGCAAATAATTATTCTCTATGGTGAACAATAGTTGATTTTCTTGTGTTGACAAATCCATTTCAATGTATGGGTTTTCAACACCACTTTTTAATCCATGTTTAAAAGCATTTTCTATAAGTGGTAATAAAATCATTGGATATATATTCATCTCCTTTTCAATTTTACAATTGAATTCGATTCGGGCATCAGAAATATTACGTTTCTTCTCAAAATCTATATAACTTTTTATTAACTCAACTTCTTTTTGAATAGAAATCTTTTTATCTGTAGCTTCATAAATCACATAACGCAAAATATCAGATAAATTTAAAATTGCTGTTGTTGTTTCTTCTTTTTTGTTAATGGACAGAGAGTATAAAACATTTAATGCATTGAATAAAAAATGTGGATTAATTTGATTTTTTAATGCTGTTAACTCCAATTGTAACATCGTTTTTTCTTTCTGATTTAAATACAACCAATCTTCCAAAAGTTTCGCTGATACAGCAAACAAAATCACACCTAAAAAAACGAATAACGATGTAAAATCATCTACATATGAAACAAAGTAAAACTCTGGAAATAAAAAATCGATAAGCTTATTATGAAACAAGAAATTTATTCCATAAAAAAATAAAATATTAGCTGTTAATAGAATTATGAAAACCAGATTCTTTCCTTCTTTTAAATATCTTGGAATTAAATAATATATGGATAAAACAACAGGAACAACTAAAGTAACCAAATAGCTAATTGTGTAAATAAGATCTATTTGCTCTATTGGGAAATCAGAGAAAACAAACAACAAAACAACAAAAAGAAACAACCATAACACACTATTAAATAGCATTCCATTGTGATTGTTTCTATGAAAACTCTTTGAATACAAATTCATTAACTCTTATTTAATGTAAACTTGGTTTCTGTCTCCCACTTTTTGGCTGCATCAGAAGCCATATATTTTTTTAGAAACTGAAGTAACTCTTTTGAGCTAGCTGTTAATAAAATATCTTCTTTCATAACACCAATCTTCTCATGTTTAATTTTTATTCTACGCTCATCAAATAACTTTTTCAGACGTTTTTCATCAAACCATTTAATACTGATTTTACTTGAATTTAATACATCAAGCTTTACTAATGAATGTGCATATACATTGTGAATTTGCAATAAAGAGTTTACGCCTTTTCCATCATTACTATAAGGAATAAAGTCTAAAAAGAATTGATTATTTATTTTAAACGGTGTTGCTATAAAATAAGAAGTCTTTGCGTTATCGGAATATTCAACCAAGTAGGAGTTTTTATAGGTTTCAAAAAAGGCTTTATCTTCTTTAGATAACTCTCCTTCTTTTTGTTTCTGTCGTTCATATTCCTTTTTTGTTGGAACTATTTTCCAACTATCATTATTGTTATCTCTCCATTCGCCCACAAAATCTTCTGAGAACTGGACAACATCTTGGGTATAAAATGGATTTAAAGATTTAACAATACATGATTGAAATAGTAATAAACCAAAAATTACAATTAAATGTTTCGTTTTCATAATGTTCAAATTTAAAAATTTACATTTCAAAAGAACATTGGAAAAACAATACAATAAACTTTTTTAGATAAACACAGTAAAATTCTCGGTAAACACTATTAAGGTCCTTTCACAAAAAACTAATTCCATAAAAAAACCTTCTAGAAAAAAAATTCCTAGAAGGCCATATAATCCCCTAAAATGTTTTCACCCTTTTTGTTTCCGCGGATGATCACTGATACAAATATATTGCAAGGTCACAATTTACTAAAGGGGATTTCCGCAATTTAAAATGTGGATTTATGCAAAACCTTAAAAATCAGGTAAAAAAAGAACCTTCTAAACAAAAGTTTAAAAGGTTCATGTTAAATTAATCTCTGTTGAAGTAATTCGTTCCCCCTAAAATTGAATTACTCGGTTGATTGCTGCAAATGTATTTGTTTGTTCATTTTCTCTAAAAGGATTTTCCGCAGTAAAAAATGTGGGTTTCTGCAATACTAAAATATATGGATAAAAAAGAACCTCTTAAACTTTTACATTTAAGAGGTCTCTTGTCTTTCTTTTACTTTTTTTCAGTAATTCTTCCCTAAAGAATTTGTTTATGTTATGTAAGCACTACAAAGGTATAACAGTTGTTTAGTTCTATAAAAGGGATAACTGCAAAGTAAAATGTGGTTTTCCGCAAAAACTAGTCTAAAATTCCTAATTCCTTTGCTTTTAAAACCAAATCTGTATTATTATTAGCTTGAAGATCAGTTCTTAATTTAGCTAATTTGTTTTCTATCGAACGTATTTTAAGTAAACTTCCATCGTCCTTAGTAATAATTCCTTCTAGGTTACTAATTTTTGGATGTTTAGGAAGCTCTTTCAATATTTGAATAGCCACATCATCCATTTGAATATCTATTAAAGCACGCTTTAATAATTTTTGGTGGATTTCGTGTGTGTAATAAACCTCACCAGCTAACATTTTTTCAATAGCAAAAGTTAACTCAGCTGTATTACATTTTCCTTTTAATAAATAAGCATTCGGATTTAAATTCTGAATAACATTAAAAACTCTGTTTGTTTCAGAATGACCTGTAATTACTCCAACTTTAATTGGAATATCTTCTTGCTTAATTGTTTTAATTAAATTCTCTCCACTATCTATTCGTGAATTCTCATTTGCATTATCGAAACTTAAGTCGGTAAACAAAATTTGAAAAGGAGTTTCAGTAAGGGCAACCTTAATTTTTGCGTACGCATCATCACAAGAATTCGTCGTTTCTATATCAAGATTGTCAATATCTTTAATATAAGAAAGGATACCTTCTATGATTAACTGATGGTCATCAGCAATTAAGATTTTAATTTTTTCAGGCATTTAGTGGTGTTTGGATGATTATATGAGTTCCTTTTCCTACCTCACTTTCAATAGTTAATGTTCCGTTTAATTCCTGAACACGTTCTTGTAAGTTTAATAGTCCAATTCCCTTTTTCTGCGTAGTGGTATCGAAACCTTTACCATTGTCTACTACATCCAAAAATACAGTTTTTTTGTTTATTGAGAAACTAATCGTCATTTTAGAAGCATCGGCATATTTTTGACAATTTTGAATACATTCTCGTAAACTTAAGTATAACATTCTTTTAATCGATTTATTCGCTTCCGACCAATCGATTTCTTTTAATCCGTTTACTTTAATTATAAATTGAGGAGAAAAATAATCACTTACTAAATTTAAAATTTGATCTCTAAACGGAACTTCTTCAAAACTTACACTACTTAACTGATGTGATAAATTTCGAACATTGTCTTTTACCAATTCTAACTTTTGAGCTTCCTCTACTAATTGTGATTTTTCTAATTTTCTGTGTAGCAAACGTAAATCACCAGCTACCTCATCGTGTAATGATTTTGCTATTTGCCTACGTTCTTCTTCTCGAGCCTCTACTTTTTGTAACTGTGCTAAAAACAGCAACTTTTTCCTTCTGAACCTAAAAAACGAAATACTTGATAGTAAAAACATGATACTAATACCTGATAACAGCAAACCAATAGTGGCACGTTGCTTTTGTGCTTCTGCTTCTGCTTGTGTTTTTTCGTTTTCTAATTTAAGTTCTTCGTTTTCTTTTTCTTTTTTATCCGTTTCGTATCGGATTTTAGCAAACTGATTTTTTAACTGACGCTCCTGTTGAATTAAGCTATCATTTAATACAATATAATCTTTTAAATATCTCCTAGATTCCTCTCCTTCTTTTAAATATGATAAATTTTCTAAAGCAGCTAACCATCTATCATTATTATGAGTTTTCCTTGCATATTTAAATGCCTCATTTGCATGAAATGTCGCCCTATTAAAATCTCGTTTTCTTTTATAATAATTACAAATATTTATATGAGTAGTAGCTAGTTCATATTCCTCTTTATGTTTTCCTCTTATTGATATTACCTCTTCATATCTATTTAAAATATTATCATTTTGACCTAACTCAAACTGACTAAAAGTTATATTCTCCAACAATAATGCATACTGTAAAGGATATTTTATTTTTAAACTATCAAATTTCAATCCTTTTGAAAAGTACTCTATAGCTTTCTTGTGCTCGTCTCTTTTTTGATGAAGTAGTCCTAAATTATTATAAACTCTGAGATTACCGAGCTCTTGCCTTGCTTTATTCTTGATTAAAACGCTAACAGAATATGCTAATTTGTAATATTTTATAGCCTCCTTGTCTTTGTCAAGTTCTTTAGATACTAAACCTAAATTATTATAGAGACTTTCTAAATAAACGTGAGATTTTATTGATTCCAAATATTTTAAAGCCTCTATAGAACTAATTTCACTTCCTAAATAATCTTTAGCATTTCTTTGTAAAACAGCCATACTCAATAATCGTCTACCTACAGCTAGAGAGTCGTTAATTAGTTTTGAAACTTTAGTTGACTTTTGATAGTTATAGAATGCACTATCATTTGAATAAGTCAATTTATTCTGCAGTGCTCTAAAATGAAACACTTTCGCTAACAAAGTCGAATCATTCCCTATAAGATATAAGCTATTTATCTTATTAGTTATTTTAATAAGTTCAGGTAAATTCTTACTAAAGAAAGCTCTGCGTCCTTCTTGAATTATTTCGTCTTTGTTGAACTCAATTAAATCTTCCTGGCCTTTTAGATTTAAAATAGTAAAAAAAATAAGTAGAAAGTATATTCGTTTGTTCATATAACACAAAAACCATTATTCCTCAAAAATAATGGTTTTAAACTATCAAATTAAAAGTTTGACTCAAATTTTAGGTTCTATCTCCACCTCCACTTGATCCACTTCCTCCTCCGTCTCCACCAGTACTTCCACCACCGGTAGTCATTCCTCCACCGCCGTTATCATCTCCACTTGGAAATTTAGCTGTTTCTGTTTTTTGGATGTAAGTAATTTTTTTCATAATCTGTAAAATTTTTGTTGTTGTGATTGTTTATGCAAATCGAAGTCTGAAATTAAACATTTTAATTTAATATCACAATATTTACTACGGTTAAAGGAAATTTTAAACATTTTTTAGCATTTGCTAAACCACTTTCAACAAAATTCCTTTCATTTTGTTGGTAAATGTGAGGTTTTGGGGTAAATGTTATCTTTAAAATTATTCAACGAATAAATTACTTCGTCTTGTTACCAAAATAAATTTAGTCCAACTTCGTAATGACATAATGAAACGTCATTGCGAATGAAATGAGGCAATCTGTATATTCAAAACGAGAGATTACTTCGTCATTCTTCCTCGTAATGACACAACAATTCGTCATTGCGAACGAAACATAGTGTAGTGAAGCAATATTTATAAAGAGAACTAAATCAAAACTATTCAACAAACAGATTACTTCGTCATTCTTCCTCGTAATGACGTAACAATTCGTCATTGCGAACGAAACATAGTGAAGTGAAGCAATCTTTCAATTGATAGTTAGTGATTACTTCGTAGTTGCCTCCTCGTAATGACGCAACAATTCGTCATTGCGAACGAAACATAGTGAAGTGAAGCAATCTTTATTTAGAAAACTAAATCAAAACTATTCAACGAACAGATTACTTCGTTGTTTCTACTCGTAATGACGTAACAATTCGTCATTGCGAATGAAACATAGTGTAGTGAAGCAATCTTTCAATTGATAGTTAGTGATTACTTCGTAGTTGCCTCCTCGTAATGACGCAACAATTCGTCATTGCGAACGGAACAGAGTGAAGTGAAGCAATCTTTCAATTGATAGTTAGTGATTACGTCGTCGTTTCTACTCGTAATGACGGAAATTATATATATTTATCTTCATGAAAAAGAGCTATGTATATTTTCTTACCAATAAAAATAATACTGTAACTTATATTGGGGTTACCAGTGATATTGAGAAAAGAATTCTCCAGCATAAGACAAAAGTATTTAAAGGGTTTACTTTTAAATACAATTGTAATAAGTTAGTTTATCTTGAAGAATTTGATTCAATAAATGATGCTATTGTTAGAGAAAAGCAACTAAAATCAGGAAATAGAAAAAGAAAAGAAGATTTAATAAATATAGCGAATCCTGAATGGAGTGATTTATCTAAAAACTGGGTTTTTGATACGAAATAAAAGATTACTTCGTCATACTTCCTAGTAATGACGTAACAATTCGTCATTGCGAACGGAACAGAGTGAAATGAAGCAATCTTTATAGAGAGAACTAAATCAGTGCTATTCAACAAAAAGATTACTTCTTCGTTACCTCCTCGTAATGACGCAACAATTCGTCATTGCGAGTGAAACGTAGTGAATTGAAGCAATCTATTTATCCTGAAATAAATTCAGAATCAAATAGGAATTTGAACTAAAATATTTGTTCCCTTTCCTTTTGAGCTTTGTACTCCGAAAATTCCTTTTAGTTTTTTAACACGTGTTTCCATGTTTTTAAAACCAATACCTACTGCATTTTCATCAGTATTAAAACCAACACCATTGTCTTCAATTTCTAGTGTTAACTTATTTTCCAATTCTTTTATCGCTACTGAAATAGAACTTGCTTTCGCATGTTTAATAATATTTTGTAAAGCTTCTTGAAGGATTCGATAAATATCTGTTTTTATATCTTTTTGGATAACATCCCAATTGATTTCTTTGGCGATATCAATTTTGTAGTTTAATTCGGCAATAGTAGTTTTTTCCTTGATAAGCTCGTTAATTACCGCATTGAAATTCTCTGAAGAACTACTTGGCGTATAACTCAATTTATGTGATACCTCACGAATTTCCTTTTCAATATCTTGAAGTTCATCTAATAGTTGACCATATTTTTCTTCTTCTTCTTTTCCTCCTCCTACAGGTAAAAACCCTAAACCAAATCGAGTTCCAAATAATCTTCCTAAAATACCGTCATGTAATTCTTGAGCAATTCTGTCGCGTTCGTTATTCGCAACTCTAACTTTTTCCAGCTCGGCTACGAAAGCTGCTTTTCTTTTCTTTAAATTGAAAAATAGAATGCTTATTCCTAAACCTAATAAACTAAAAATTGCTAAAAACCAACCCCAAGTTTTTTGTTGCTTCTGTGCTAAAATCTCTAATTCTTTAGATTGATTTTCCGCGGTTAACATTGCATTTTCTTTTTCTTTCTTTTCGGTTTCAAAACTAATTCTAGCAAATTGGTTTTTTATATCTCTTTCTGCTTTTTGAAGACTATCAGAAAGTTCAATGTATTCTCCTAAATACTTTTTAGCATCTCGATTATTTGATATTTCAGATAACTCACTTAGACTTTCTAATACAAACCTATTGTTATTAGTTTTTCTTGAGTTTTTTAATCCTTCTAAAGCAAATTTCCTTGCCTTTAAAACTTCTCCTTTTTTCTGATAATAACGTGCAATATTTAAATACACATTACTTAAGTTCACCCAACTTTTCTGTTCAACATAAATATCTCTTGCTTCGTTATATTGCGCTAACAAACCATCGTACTTTTTTAACTTAAAATTACATGCAGCTAAATTTTCTAGAAGCAATGCGTAATTTAATGGGTATTCTTCTTTTACATTTTCAAATGATAATCCATTTTGAATATACTCTTTGGCTTTGTCATACTCATCTAAATTCATGTATGCGCCAGCAATGTTATTATTGATATATAAAAAGCCTCGATCTTTTCTTATTTTATTAACAATTAACTCATTTAACTCTAATGCTTTTTTGTAGTAATCCAATGATTTTTCATACTCATTTCTCTCCCTAAAAACCAACCCTAAAATGTTATACGCTGTTTTGGTATACATATAAATATCTGGATTGTCTTCACCTTGCAATGGTTCTAAATGTTTTAAACATTCTACCAAACTTTCTTCGCTACCGATTAAATCTTTATTTACTCTTTGTAAACCTGCCAAACCTAGATATCGTAATCCAACTTCAACAGAATCCTTTAAACTTTTTGAAATATTCTTAGCTGTGTAATAGTGATAGTAAGCGCTATCTGTTTTAAAAGTAACTTTGAAGAACAAGGCTTTGTATTGATGATATTTAGCTAATAAAACCGAATCGCTTGTTGATTTATATAAATCATAAACCGCTCCAGTATATTCTTTTAGTTTAGCTGTATCTCGCTTGTAATAAGCATTCAAACCTTCTTTTATAATGCTATCTCTTTCAGTAATTTTTTCTTGACCAAAAACAAAAGCAACAGTAAAAAAAATAAAAACAAATAAACGCATACTCATTATTTTCTAAGTTTTACAAATAAGTCCCAAAGAACAACACCACAACTTACAGAAATATTTAAGGAGTGTTTTGTACCTAATTGAGGAATTTCAATACAATTATCAGATGCATTTACTACTTCTTGCTGAACACCTTTTACCTCATTTCCAAAAACAACAGCATACTTTTCTTCTTTTGAAACAGAAAGCTCATCAAGCATTGTACTATTATCAGCCTGTTCAATAGAAAATACTTTTACACCATCTTCTTTAAGTTTATGAATTAAAGGTATCGTATCTTCAACATATTCCCAATTTACCGATTCGGTTGCACCTAAAGCTGTTTTATGAATTTCTTTATTCGGAGGTGTGGCTGTAATTCCACATAAATAGATCTTCTCAATTAAAAAAGCATCAGAAGTTCTAAAAACTGAACCTACATTATTTAAACTTCGAATATTATCAAGTACTACAATTATTGGAGTTTTTTCTGCTTCTTTAAACTCATCTACTGAAATTCTTCCTAACTCATTGTTTCTTAGTTTACGCATGTTTCGTTGTAGTATTTTAATTCTTAGTGGTCAGTAATCACATTTAAAACTTATAAACTGTTCACTGAAAACTGTTCCCTAATGACTTTTTTCTATCTTCGCAAAACTAACTTAAAATCTATAAACTTGGCAAAAACAAAGGCAAAAAAGGTAACTCCACTAATGCAACAGTACAACGGAATTAAAGCAAAATATCCGGATGCGATGTTGCTATTTCGCGTGGGTGATTTTTATGAAACCTTTGGAGAAGATGCTATAAAAGCATCAGAAGTTTTAGGAATTGTTTTAACCAAAAGAGGAAATGGAAGTGAAAGTGAAACAGCTTTAGCTGGTTTTCCGCATCATTCTTTAAATACATATTTGCCTAAGTTAGTAAAAGCAGGACATCGTGTTGCTATTTGTGATCAATTAGAAGATCCAAAGATGACTAAGAAAATTGTAAAACGTGGTGTTACCGAATTGGTCACTCCAGGAGTTTCTTTAAACGATGAAGTTTTACAATCGAAAACCAATAATTTCCTAGCAGCTATTCATTTTGATAAGAAGCAAATTGGTGTTTCTTTCTTAGATGTTTCAACAGGAGAATTTTTAGTTGCGCAAGGAAATGAATCTTACATTGACAAATTATTACAAAACTTTTCTCCAAGTGAGGTTTTAGTTCAAAAACAATATAAACAACGTTTTCTTGAACAATTCACGAACCGTTTTCATACATTTTATTTAGAAGATTGGGTCTTTCAAAAAGACTACGGTTATGAAACTTTAACTTCACATTTTAAAGTAAAAAACTTAAAAGGATTTGGTGTTGAAGATATTTCTTATGGTGTTGTAGCGGCTGGTGCTGTTATGTATTATTTATCGGAAACACAGCATAACAGAATTGAACACATTCAACGAATTAATAGAATTGCTGAAGACAATTACATTTGGATGGATCGTTTTACCGTTCGTAATTTAGAATTGTACGGTGGAAATTCTGTAAACTCCGTTTCACTACTTGATGTTATTGATAAAACGATTTCTCCAATGGGAGGACGTTTATTAAAACGTTGGTTGGCTTTACCACTTAAAAATTTGGAACAAATAAAAGATCGTCATGAATTGGTTAAATTCTTAATTGACAGTGATGATTTCTTTGAAACTGTTTCGTATCAATTAAAACAGATTTCTGATATCGAACGATTGGTTTCTAAAGTAGCCACAGGAAAAGTATCACCAAGAGAAGTTGTATTGCTTAAGAATTCTTTAAAAGCTATTTTACCAATTAAAACTGCTGCTGAAAACACTAAAAATGCCGCAGTTAAAATCCTTGGAAATCAATTACACAATTGTGAGGATTTAATTGAAAAAATAAACACTACTGTTTTTGAAGATGCTCCCGTAAATATTAATAAAGGAAATGCAATTGCTAGTGGAGTTTCAGAAGAACTAGATGAGCTTAGAAGTATCGCAAATTCTGGAAAAGAATATTTAGATAATATGTTGGCTCGTGAAACGGAACGAACAGGGATTCCAACATTAAAAATTGCCTTTAATAATGTTTTTGGTTACTATATAGAAGTAAGAAATACTCATAAAGATAAGGTTCCTGAAGATTGGATTAGAAAACAAACGTTAGTAAACGCAGAACGTTATATCACTGAAGAACTAAAAGAATACGAAACAAAAATTCTAGGAGCTGAAGAAAAAATTCAGACTTTGGAAGTTGAATTGTTTGGGAAACTAGTTCAATATATTATTGACTTTGTTCAGCCAATTCAAGAAAACGCACAAACCATTGCTAAAATAGATTGTTTATTATCATTTGCTAAACTGGCAATTGACAATAATTATGTTCGACCAACAGTTGATGAAACAACAGATATTGAAATTAAAAATGGTCGTCATCCTGTAATTGAAAAACAACTTCCAATTGGTGAAGAATATATTGCAAATGATGTAGTTTTAAATCGCAGTCAGCAACAAATTATTATGATTACCGGACCAAACATGTCGGGTAAATCTGCGATTCTTCGTCAAACTGCTTTAATTGTTTTATTAGCTCAAATGGGAAGTTATGTTCCTGCACAGCAAGCTCGAATTGGAATTGTAGATAAAATATTTACCAGAGTTGGTGCCAGTGATAATATATCAATGGGAGAATCTACATTCATGGTAGAAATGAATGAAACGGCTTCTATTTTAAATAACATCTCAGATCGTAGTTTAGTTTTATTAGATGAAATTGGTCGTGGTACTTCTACTTATGATGGAATTTCAATTGCTTGGGCCATAGCAGAATATTTACATGAGCACCCAGCAAAAGCGAAAACCTTATTTGCAACGCATTACCATGAGTTAAATGAAATGACAACAACTTTTGAGCGCGTAAAAAACTTTAATGTTTCTGTTAAAGAACTAAAAGACAGTATTATATTCTTACGTAAATTGGTTGCTGGTGGAAGTAATCATAGCTTTGGAATTCATGTTGCAAAGCTTGCAGGAATGCCAAATCGGGTTATTCACAGAGCCAATAAAATTTTGAAACAATTAGAAGAAAGTCACTCACACAAGGAAGTTGAAGAAACTTTAAAAGATGTTCAAAATCAAGAAATGCAAATGAGTTTCTTCCAATTAGATGATCCTTTATTAGAAGATATTAGAGAAGAAATTTTAACTACAAATATCGATACGTTAACGCCAATTGAAGCATTAATGAAATTGAATGAAATTAAGAGAATGTTGGTGAAGAAGTAAATTCTAAAATGTCATTGCGATTGAAGAATGAAAGAAGCAATCTCCTTACTATTAATTTTAATTCAAAGATTCCTTCATCCATTTCACTCCTTCGGAATGACCAGAATATCTACTCTCTATTTTCGAACTCACAAATTTTAAAGAACTCGTTACGAACGGCTAAATCGTTGAAACTTCCTCCGTATTCTATAGTTGTTGTATAGCTATTCTTGTCTTTAATTCCACGTGAAGAAACACATAAATGCTTGGCATTCACCAATACTATTACATCTTCAGTTCCTAACGTTTCTTGTAAATCTTTTAGAATTTGTAAGCATAAACGCTCTTGTACTTGTGGTCTGTGAGAATAATAATCTACCAATCTGTTGATTTTCGAAAGTCCAATCACTCTATCTTTTGGAATATAACCTACATGGGCATAACCTGTAATTGGAAGAAAATGATGTTCGCATGAAGAATCAATGGTAATATTTTGTTCCACTAACATTTTACCATATCCATACTTGTTTTCAAAAGTAGAAGCTTTTGGTCTATTAACAGGATTTAAACCGTAAAACAATTCTTTTACATACATTTTGGCAAAACGATAAGGAGTTCCTGAAAGGCTGTCATCAGTTAAATCTAAACCTAGCTCTTCCATGATTTTTGAAAAATACCCTTGAATATTTGCAATTTTCTCATCGTCAGATTTATCAAAAGCATTTGGTACCATTGGTGTTTCAACACTTGTTGAAATATGGTTATCTCCAATATGATCATGTTTCTCCATTATAAAATGTGTTTTTTGTTTCCTAACAATATGTTTCATTTGCACACTGACAATATTTACTATTGTATATGTGTAATAATACTAGTGTTAAAGATGGTATATAAATAATTTCCTCCACTAAAGAAATCCAACTTAAATGCTCATTAAGTATAATTAAACTCAATGCCAACCAAGTAATCCACATCGCATATTTCATCCATAATTTAGAAGTAGATTGAACTGATTTGTAAATAGCAAAAAATGAAATAATTAAAAACAAAACATCAATACTCTTCCACCAAAAAGGAATCTCTTCATGACTACAACATGCAGCGTGAGATTGAATAACAAATAAAAACGGTGTGAATACACAATGCACCAAACATAAACCGCTTGATAAAGCTCCTAACGTGTCTGACTTTTGCTTCAGTACCATTGATTTCTTAATTTAGTATTTTGAAACAACAAAAGTACACTAATTTTTTATTTGCAACAAAGTTGCGTTATTGATTATGGGGGTAATTAGAAAAACAAAAGCAGTAAAAAGATTATTAAGTTTATTTGAGCCAGGAGTTTCAGCTATTTCTGCAGTTGATTTAGTCGCTCAACTAAATGAAGAAATGAATAAAACTACTGTATACAGAGTTTTAGATCGTTTAGAAAATGATGGAATTATTCATTCTTTTATGGGAAAAGAAGGAATTAAATGGTATGCAAAATGTACAAGTTGTTCCTCTAAACATCATAATGATATCCATCCTCATTTTCAATGTACTGATTGTAAAAAAGTAACTTGTTTATCTGTAGAAATTTCTATCCCAAATGTAGAAAATCATATTATAGAAAACGCAACTGTATTCCTCACTGGAAAATGCGGTAATTGCGCTTAGTAATAAAGTTTTTTTCTTATTGTAAACAAGAAAACAATTCATTTTAAAAACATCTTTCGAGATTTATAATGGTTATTTTTGTTAACTATTATGCAACACGATATCAGTTTTAATTACATAAATAAATTAGCTATTCCAGCATTAATAACTGGTGTTGCTGAACCTCTGCTTTCTACCACAGATTTAGCCATTATTGGTAACATTCAAGAAAATGCTACTGAAAGTATTGCTGCCATTGGTATTGTTGGTGCTTTTCTTTCTATGTTAATTTGGGTTTTTGGACAAACTCGTAGCGGAATTTCTTCCATTGTATCTCAATATGTTGGCGCACAAAAACTAAATAAAATTAAAAATCTTCCTGCCCAAGCTACCTTAATTATTGTATCAACAAGTATATTAATACTTGCGCTTAGTTACCCCTTTGCCAAAGAAATCTTCGAGTTTTACAATGCTTCTGGTCAGGTTTTAGAGTATTCCGTTGATTATTATAAAATTCGAGTTTTTGGATTTCCGTTTACCTTATTTACTATAGCTGTTTACGGAACCTTTAGAGGATTACAAAACACCTATTATCCAATGATTATTGCTATTATTGGAACGGTAGTAAATATTGTTTTAGATATTGTTTTAGTATACGGAATTGAAGGTTACATTCCTGCAATGCACATACAAGGAGCAGCTTATGCAAGTGTAATTGCACAAATTATTATGGCTGTAATCTCACTGATTTTACTGTACAAAAAGACCAACATTTCACTAAAATTTAGCCTACCATTTAATCACGAAGTACCTCGATTTATAAATATGGTTTTAAACTTATTCATTAGAACCATTGCTTTAAATACAGCTTTATATTTTGGTACATCTTATGCAACAGGATACGGAAACGAATATATTGCCGCATATACCATTGGTTTAAATCTTTGGCTTATGGGGGCATTTATAATTGATGGATATTCTTCTGCTGGAAATATTTTATCGGGAAAATTACTTGGTGCTAAAGCATATAAAACTTTAGTAACATTAGGTAATAGATTGATTTTGTATGGTTTTTCTTTAGGAGTAGTTATGGCTATTATTGGCTTTTTGCTGTATGAACCCATTGGAAGGTTGTTTACACAAGAAAAAGAAGTTTTAGACACCTTCTACACTTCATTTTGGATTATATTAATTATGCAACCTTTTTGCTCCTTAGCTTTTATCTACGATGGGATGTTTAAAGGAATGGGAGAAATGAAATATCTACGTAATTTACTTTTAGTAACAACTGGAATTGTCTTCATTCCAACACTGCTGTTTTTGGATTCTTTGGATTACAAATTATATGCAATTTGGATTGCGTTCTTTGCTTGGATCATAGCTCGTGGCTTACCTTTAATTATAGTATTTCGAAAGAAGTTTTTAGCATTGGCTAAAACACATTAAATCTCCTTCTCAAAAACAATCTTTTGTTGCCCTTTTTCATTGGTATACACTTGAACAATATCAAACCCATTTTTAAGATTCAAAATCAACATAGGCTTAAATCGATTCATAGATTTTGTTCTTAATTTGGTATATCCTTTTTCTTTTACAATTGATTCTTGTGTTGCTGCTAGTTGTTTAGCAATTCCTTCTTTTCTATGGTTCAATAAAACACCGCCAACCCAACTGTAAAAAGTACTTTCATTGTATCGGTATCCAATTTTAAATCCAACTGGAACTTCATTTTTATAAGCAATTATGGAAACTACATCTTCTTTAGTTGAAATCCTTTCCATAAAAAAATCAACTATCGCATCTTCAAAAACAGAAGTATACAAGGTCAACACCTCATTCAAGACTTCGTTACTTGGGATTCCTTGAATTGACTTAATTTTTATGTTTTGATCATTCATAATTTCTCAAAAATTAAAATTACCACTATTTTTGAACAAACAACTAAATAATGACTACAACAACAAGACCCAACGGGAGTTTATATACCAAAATTGAAAATAAAGTAGCGACAATTGAATTTGGACATCCAGCAAGTAATTCATTTCCAAGTGAATTATTAGATAGATTAGCTAAAGAATTCGATAAGCTTTCTGATGATACTAACGTTTCAGTTATCATTTTAAAATCAGAAGGAGAACGTGCCTTTTGCGCTGGAGCTTCGTTTGATGAATTGGTAGCAATTGATAATTTAGAAGATGGGAAAGCTTTCTTTTCTGGATTCGCCAATGTTATCAACGCAATGCGTAAATGTTCAAAATTAGTTATTGGTCGTATCCAAGGAAAAGTTGTAGGTGGTGGAGTTGGTTTAGCTGGTGCTTGTGATTATGTGTTAGCAACAGAAGCAGCTTCCATTAAACTTTCTGAATTAACTATTGGAATTGGACCTTTTGTAATTGCTCCGGCTGTAGAACGCAAAGTTGGTGTAAGCGGGTTAGCAGAGTTAACATTAGATGCAACTAGTTGGAAAAATGCATATTGGGCAAAAGATAAAGGACTATATGCACGTGTATTTGAGTCAATTTCTGAATTAGATTCAGAAGTAGAATTGTTAGCTGAAAAGCTAGCTTCATACAACCCTGAAGCTTTAGATGAAATGAAAAGAGCTTTATGGTTAGGCACAGAACATTGGGATACTTTACTAATTGATCGAGCAGAAACTTCTGGTAAACTAGTACTTTCTGAATTCACTAAAAATGCCTTAGCAAAATTTAAAAAGTGATTTCCTTAATTCGAACAGATTCTAAGAATAAAGACTTTATCGAGTTGGTAAAACAACTCGATGCTTTTTTAGCTATTACTGATGGCGATGATCATGACTTTTACAATCAGTATAATGGCTTAGATAATATCAAATATGTTATTGTTGGTTATATAGATTATATCCCTGTTGCTTGCGGTGCAATAAAACATTTTGATGCCAAAACCATGGAAATCAAAAGGATGTTTACTTCAGAAAAATCTAGAGGTAAAGGAATGGCATCAAAAGTTTTAGTTGAACTTGAAAAATGGGCTTTAGAATTGTCTTTTGAAAGATGTATTCTAGAAACCGGAATTCGACAAGTTGAAGCTGTTCGTCTATACAAAAAGAATAAATATACATTGATGGAAAACTATGGGCAATATGCTGGAATAGAAGAAAGTCTTTGTTTTGAAAAAAAGCTGATTTGAAAAACATAACTTAAAGATGTCATTACGAGGAAGAATGACGAAGTAATCTTTTAATCTAGGTGAGATTGCTTCTTCCGAAGTTTCGGAATCGCAATGACGCATTATTTACAATCTGCATGGCTCTCTATTTTGATCATCTTGAGTACTTATATCTAACCTACGTTAATCATTCTTTTTGAAGTATTCGGGTTTCCAAATTAAGTTTCCAAATACAATTCTGAATTTATCTTTTATTGTTTTACACTTTTTAACCTCTTTCCAAATATTGAGGTATTCAATAAAGTTGATGGTTAACGGGTTATTCGTATTAATGTTTTTCGTTAAACCATAAATTACCTTTTCTTTTTCACGTTCAAAAGTTCCGAAAAGTTTATCCCATATAATTAAAATTCCTCCATAATTTTTATCTAAATATTTTCTGTTAGAACCATGATGAACTCTATGTGTTGATGGTGTGTTGAAAACCTCATCTAACCAACCTAAACTTTTAATATGTTCTGTGTGAATCCAAGTTTGATATTGTGCAACCAAAACCAAACCAACGACCGCCTGAAATGGACTAAAACCAATCAAAATCATTGGAATTAGAAAAATCCATTCGAACAATCCTTCTATGATACTTAATCGCATTGAAATGGTAAGATTATAATCTTCAGATGAATGATGCACACTGTGATGCGCCCATAAAATTCTATGTTCGTGCTCTAATCTATGCATCCAATAATAGGTGAAATCGGCAACAAAAATCGCTAAAATCCAGGTCCAGATGTTCATTGGAATTTCAAACAGAGATAACCATTGAAACGGAATCAAAAGAATAATACCAATACTTCCTACAATTGTTTTTTCGAGTAATTGATTGATTCCAAAAATCACAATATTAGCTCCGGTATCTTTCCATCTTCTCTTCTTCGCAATGAAAAAATCAACAATAATTTCAATGAAAACGATACTCAGATTAAAGATGAAAAATAATCCTACATACTTTATAATTGATGCATTTTCAAACAAAAAAACAACTTCTTTTAATTCCATATTTACTCTTTTTTTATAGAGTAAAAGTATTTTAAATGGAAGCTTGCTGTTTGTCGATTTAGGACAATTATTTTACTGGAATATAAATCTCAGTAATTAATTTTTCTTTGGGAGTTGTTTCTTCGTCATTCAAATAAAACTCTAATGTAGGTTTATCTTCAAACTCCAATTTAACGTCTTTCATCCAATGCATGTAAATGGAATTATAGGTTTCAAAACAACTTTCATGACTTCCTATATGAATGAATTTAGCATATTTTTGAGCTTCGATTTCTTTTGTCCGGAATAAGCCTTCACTAGTTATATCTGAATTAGAATCAATAATAATTCCAGCATTATATCTACACTTTAACGATTCTGATATTTCATCATCATCTAAAACTTCTCCAACAATAATGGTTTCATCTGAAAAGAGTTTCTTTTTTAGTGCATAACGAACTAATTTCTCCCAAGTTTGTTCAATGCCATTAATATTATCATAACTCCCTTTGTACTGCAGATACAATATTTTAAATGCTGGTAATTCTTCAATTGTAAATTCAAGTTTGTTGAATCCTTGTGAATCTTTAATCGCTTCCTCAAGAATTTCTTCTTTTAAAATTTCTGAATTTCTATAGTGTGTAGGAGAGCATCCAAAATGATTTTTAAACGCTTTACTAAAAGTGGGAAGATCCGCATAACCGATAGAAATTGCAATGTCAGATACTTCATCTGAACTGTACTTTAAATACTCTGCGGCTTTTTCAAGTTTTATTCTTTTAAGGTAATGACCAATGGTTTCCTGTTGAAGTGCATAAAATATGCGATTAATATTTCGATAGGAGTAAAACGAAACCTCTTCAATATCTTTAGATGATATAGACGTTTTAAACTGCTTGTCTAAAAACCGAAGCAGTTTTTGATATCGTTCTATTTGTGTTGGATTAGTCATTCCTTAAATTACAATTCTGATATACAAACTTATAGATCTATTGAATTGAATGTTTGTTAATTTAGGACATTCCAGGTTTTAAATATTCCTTGGTCAATTCAATAAAATTTGATTAAAATTGTAACTCAAGTAAAACTTAAAGTCATGGATCAATATTTATTTCTTGTATTAGCCGTAGGTTTAGTAGTTGTATATTTTTACAATAAAATGCGTAATAGACGCTAAAATTTCTATTTATACTTATCAAACCAATCGAAATGCTCATTCATAATATCGGTCTTATGATCATTGATATAATTAATGAGTTCTTTTGCTACGTTTGAAAGGTTTTTAGAACTCAACCAAATCAAATTCCAATTGGTAGTAATTGGTAAATTTTTCACTGGAATTACGTGAAGATCACCATTATTCAATTCATTTTTAATACCAATTAAAGGCATAATGGAATAACCTAAACCAGCAATCACAGCTTGTTTCAAAGCTTCATTAGATTTCAATTCCATTTTTTTATAGGTTGAAATTTTCTGAGAAGCAATAAAACGTTCCATCGCATTTCTTGTTGCAGAACCTTGTTCTCTATAAATTAATGGTAGTTGCTCAAACTCTCTGATGGTTAAGTTTTTGTCGGAACCTTGATGTTGCTTTCCGCCAACTAAATACAACTTGTTTTCCATTAACTCAATTCTGTTGATTTTTAAGTTTTTAGGAATAGTAGAAACCATTGCAAAATCAACCTCGTTATTCTCTAAAGATCTTACAACTTCTGATTTGTTGGTAACATCCATAACCAAATCAACACCTTTATGTTGCTTTAAAAACCCAGTTAAAAAATAAGGCATTGCGTACTTCGCAGTAGAAACAATTGCAATCTTTAACTTACCAGCCAAAGCTCCTTGAAAAGACATCGCTTTATAGTTAATTGCAGAAACTTCATCTAATATTTTTTGAGCTGCAATAGCAATTTCTTCGCCAAACTCTGTGATATATAATTTTCTTCCAACAACCTCAAAAAGTGGGATTTGAAACTGATCTTGAAACTTTTTCAACTGAATTGAAACAGCAGGTTGTGTTAAGAAAAGTTCTTCTGAAGCTTTTGTGACACTCTTTAATTCGACAATCTTATTAAAAATTTCTAACTGATGTAATGTATAATGCATAACGTATTGTTATATTTTTCATTATAAATATAAATAATATTATATGAAATATCCGCTTCATATTTGCAAAAATTTTTTTGAATGAAACATTATAAGCATCTAAAAGTAGTTCGATCAAAGACTACAGAAGTGAAAAAAAGAAGAAACCCAATCTATTGGATTAGCTTCATGATTTTATTATCTTTTTTCATTATAACATCTGTTCAAAACAACCTTTTGTTTCTTACTGAAATGCTCATTGCAGGTGGAATATTCTCATTTCTTTCATTTCCTAACCTTACAACTTTAAAATAGCAAAGATTCAAATGGATTTACATTTCTTATTAGATAATATTACGAACCCAGCCTTGTTATTTTTCTTTTTAGGAATATTAGCCGTTCAACTAAAAAGTGATCTTACCATTCCCGAAAATTCAGCGAAATTTATTTCACTTTACCTTTTACTATCTATTGGATTTAAAGGTGGACAAGAGCTTTCACACAGTGAGTTTGGTCTTGAAATAGTTTGGTCTTTATTATTTGGGATTTTCTTAGCCATTGCTGTTCCTATTTACACGTATTTCATACTACGAATTAAATTTTCTGTTGAAAACTCGGGCGCAATTGCAGCGGCTTATGGATCGGTAAGTGCCGTAACCTTTGTAACAACAATTTCGTTTCTTGAACTAGAACAAATTTCTTTTAGTGGTCATATGGTTGCTGTTATGGCTTTAATGGAAGCACCATCAATTATGGTTGGGTTGCTTCTTATGTCTATTTTCAACAAAAACAAGAAAGGAGATAAACAATTCTCTATCGGAAAAGTTTTACACCATTCCTTAACTAACGGAAGCGTTTTACTAATTATTGGAAGCCTTATTATTGGGTTACTCGCAAGTGAAGCTCAAGCAGAAGGAATTAAACCATTTACTACAGATATTTTCAAAGGATTCTTAGCTGTGTTTTTACTAGATATGGGGATAACAAGTGGTAAAAAACTATCGGACTTTAGAAAAAAAGGAGCCTTCGCATTTGCATTTGCCATCATAATTCCAATTGTAAACGGGTGTATTGTTGCATTTGTAACTAGTTTTTTCATATCAAGTATTGGAAACAGATTATTATTCTCAATTTTAGCCGCAAGTGCATCCTACATTGCAGTGCCTGCCGCCATGAAATTAGCGAACCCAAAAGCCAATCCAAGTTTATACATTCCTATGGCATTAGCAATCACATTTCCATTTAATATCACTTTGGGAATTCCGTTGTACTTGTGTATAATTAATCTTTAATAAGTTTTAATTATATATATAATAAGGAACATAAATAAAAATTAATTAAAAAGAAGTCAGACCTTTACCACAGAAATAAAATCGATAGAATCATGAAAATGGTAGAAACATTAGAAGCAGTAAAAACAGATCAAGAAATAAACTTAATTGATAATGTGTTTACAGCTTCAGAGGCAGCAAACATCATAAATGATGTGTTAAAGGTAAAAATCAACTTCCACAAAATAAAGCGTCTTTCTATCAAAGAAGGAAATGAGAATGATGCTTGTGAATATGATTCTGGAAGAATTCACGAATTATTAAACGAACAAGAAATAGCAAAAGAGTTTTTCTCTCAAGCTAGATTAAAAGGAAAAAAACTAAAAATAAAGAGTAAGATTTACATAGAAATTGAAGAGTAAATCTTTCTTATAAGACATTTTTTATGTTGTCAGGTTTTATGTAACCAATCCTAATGGGGATTCTTTTGTATAGATGAGTGATTTTGAAAGCAGTAATCACTCATCTTTTTTTTGTATCAAATATTTAAACATGATAATGCTCTGTATTACTATTTTATATAATTTTGCAAACTATTATGAGTACAATTAGAGTTACAAAGCAGTTCACTTTTGAGACAGCGCATGCGCTGTATGGTTACGATGGAAAATGTAAAAATGTTCATGGACATAGTTATAAGTTATCTGTAACTGTAATCGGAACACCTATAAACGACCCAAACAACGTTAAGTATGGGATGGTTATTGATTTTGGTGATTTAAAAAAGATTGTAAATAAAGAAGTTGTTGATGTTTTTGATCATGCAACAATTTTGAATAAAAATACTCCGCATTTAGATTTAGCCAATCATCTACTTGGACTTGGTCATAATATAATTCTAGTGGATTATCAACCATCAAGTGAAATGATGATTTTAGATTTTGCTGCTAAAATTAAAGCTCAATTACCTGAAGGCCTGAAGTTACATTCTTTAAAACTACAAGAAACCGAAACTTGCTACGCAGAATGGTTTGCTAGTGATAATTAAAATAATTTAATCTTTAAGTTTTATCAACTTCTAAATTCAGAAAGAAATATCTGATCCTTACTTTCCGTTAAAAGTATTCATTGTATTTGACAATCCTGCATTTACAAATGACTCTACTACTTTTATACTTGTTGGAATTCTTTCTATTAAAGCACTTTCTTCTTCATCGCTCCACTTTCCTAGTACAAAATCAACCTGACCTCCTTTACGATAATCAGAACCTACACCGAATCTAAAACGTGGATAAGAACCAGTATTTAATTTGTCTTGAATGTCTTTTAATCCATTGTGTCCTCCGGCACTTCCTCTTCCTTTTAAACGAATTTTACCAAAATCAATATTAAGATCGTCGGTAATAATCAAAACATTTTCTACTAGAATATTTTCTTTCTTCATCCAATATAAAACTGCTTTTCCACTAAGGTTCATGAAAGTATTTGGTTTTAATACAAAAACTGTTTTACCTTTTATTTTTAGTTTTGCTAAATCACCTAATTTTTCTGTAGTAAAAGATTCTTCATAGTCTTTAACTAAAGCATCTACAATCTTAAAACCAATATTATGACGTGTATTGTCATATTTTTCTCCAATGTTCCCTAAGCCAACTACTAAAAACTTTTTCATGATCTCTTCTTGTGTTTCCTTTTTACTATTGAATAGTTTTTCTAAAAATGAAAGAATACCCATACTGTTTAAATGAGTTGCAAAACTAACTCAAAAACTTTTACTGTGTAACTACCAAAATAGATTTATAATAATTAACATATGTTAATTAACTTATGTTAATATATAATCAACTAAGAAATAGCGCCATTCGTCGATATTAAATAGAAAAATCGGAAAATGCTACGTACTTTAGAAGTATAACTAAAAGTTTCATTTAGATTTTCGTTTATAGTTCGGGGGGACTGTGGACATAAAAAAATAGAGTCACTCAACAGCGACTCTATTTTTTTTATGGAAATAAAATTCATTTCAATTTAACAACTACCTTTTTCTGTGTTAAACATCACAAAATTCCAAATTATCATCAGAAATTGACGACTCAACCTTAAAACCTCCAAAAGAAATAACATACATCATATCTTTGTAGTGTAAGTAAAGTAGTTTCAACATATACCGTTTATAGTCTGGGGGCTGTGAACAAAAAAAGGAGTCAAAATTAAATTGACTCCTTTTTTATTTATTAAAATATTGATTATTAACTTATTAATGTGTTAGTAATTTCGATAAAGTAATTAACCTGTGTTAATAATTGAATGACCTTTTATAACTCGCAATTCATCGATAAAAAATAAATTCAACTGAAATCCATTATATCTTTACAGTGTAAGTAAAGTAGTTAAGTTTCAAAAATATAACCGTTTATAGTTCGGGGGGACTGTGAACATTTAAAAAAGGAATCAGAAAACGATTCCTTTTTTTTATTACTTAATTTACACACTTAACTTCGTTTATTACCGTTAATCGTACATAACGACAATACTTCTACTGAACCAACTACTTATTAACTTATGTTAATTACGTGATTGCCTTTAAAACCAAGCGATTCATCGATAAAAATAAAAATCAACTGAAATCCATTATATCTTTACAGTGTAAGTAAAGTAGTTAAGTTTCAAAAAATATAATCGTTTATAGTTCGGGGGGACTGTGAACATTCAAAAGAGCCACAACATAGTGGCTCTTTTATTTTTATGTATTTCTTAAATTGATTTTAAAAAATTAAAAAGCTGAGTAAAAAGAATTTTTCTGTTATAATGATCCATTATCAAATGACCTTCTTGCTCAAAATATAGATAATCTACTTTCACTTTTCGTTTTTCCGCTTCATTTTTAAATTGTTGCGCATTAAAACTAGCGGGTATCTGTTTGTCTTTACCACCAGCAACTACAAACATCGGTTTCATTTTAGGATGTATATTCTCAATTGGTGAATACTCTTTGTACTTCTCAGGAAATTCATACGGTTTTCCACCCATTTCTCCAGGAAGACCAGTTATGGAACTTAAATTAGCTTGTTTAATCCAATCGGCCGCTCCATTAAAAGCTAAACCAGCTGCAAATTTGTTCGAATGCGTTAAATAATAATAAACCATAGTTCCGCCATGACTATGACCAGCTGCAATAATTTTATTAGTATCTATTTTAAATTGTTTACTTATTTCATTTAAGAATAATTCTGTGTCTTCCAATTGAATTTTTCCATAACCATCGAACATTCTATTTTCACAAATACCACGGGTATTTAAACGAGCAATTGCATATCCTTTATCTAATAATTTGAAAATTGCATCATTTAAAAAATAGTTTGGTGAGGGATATTGATCTGAATAACATCCGTAAACCATTACCACTAAAGGAATTTTACTTAATCCTTTATAATCTTTAGGAAAATATAAATAAGCTTCACTTTTTGTTCCACCTCCATTAGTGTAACTCGTTACTTGGTAATTTACATTCTTTAGTGGATTCTTCTTTTCAACTGAAAATACAAGCTTCTCGTTATTACGAACATCATTTTTAAAATCTACATGAAGTAAACTTTGTGGAGTTTTTCCGTTCTCTTTTGAATAATAAAGACTAAAACCAGTCGCTTTCTCTTTAATACTTCTGATAAAAATATTTGAACCTGTTAATAACAATATTGACTCTTTTTTATTCGCATCAAAAACGTTGTAGGTTCTTTTAATCTTCCCAGGAAAAAAGGTGAGTATTTTATTCTTAGCAATATATTTAATAAAATAACCATATTTTTCAGTAGATAAAGTATCTATTGAAATTCCTTTGTTTGAATTTACTCCTTTAAGGATAAAATTATCTGAATGTATGTCTCTGTACAATAAATTTCCTAGCTTATTAAAACTTAAATTACTGTAGAATGTAGAATCTTTTTTTGTTTGACTGTAAATAGTTTTATTAGTTTCTATATCAATAATATCCAAGCCTGAAGAAGGATACGATGATACCACATCATAATAAGAATATGCAAGTTGTTTTCCATCTAAAGAAACTGTAACATTGGCAATGTAATGTTTATCTAACTTTTTAATTTTTGAAATTTTATAAACGGACAAATCCAATTGATACAGATCAAAGTATTTCTCTCCTTTCTTTTTAGCAGAAAAATAAACTTTGTTATCATGATTTGTAATTTGATCGATAAAATAGAAAATAAAAAAACTGTAGTTTTCTGAATTCTCAATCTTCCTGACTTTAGATTTCCTAATGTTATAAACAAATAAACCTTTTGGGTTTTCGAACATAATCTCTTTATCATTGTTCACCCAACGCCTGAAGGTAGAATTTGTATGTACATCACAACCTTTTGTTATAAATGTTGGAGGTTCATTTCCTTTCACATCTCTCATAAAAAGTGAATCTCTATCTTTTACATAAAAGAAATGAGTTTGACTTTTATTAAATTTTATATCTTCTAGTTCCTGTGCTTTCATTCCTACAAAAAACAAACTGCAAATAATTAAAATAACTGATGTCTTCATTCAAATAGATTTTAGTCGGAAACAAAACTATTTAGGTTCGAACGATAGTTAGGTTAATTAGAATCTTAAGAAGTGTAAATTTTTGTTAATACACTTTTACTTTATTTAGTAACAAGTATTTTTACTTTATGAATAATCGCATTCGACATCTTTTTGCATTACTTTTAATTTCGCTTGTAAGCTTATTCGGATTGCAATTGTACTTTGGAATTCAAACATATCATGAAGAATTTCGAGCTTTAGAAAAAGAAGTAAATAAATGCTTGGTTTCTTCTGTAGAAAAAGCGCACCAAGAAAGAATTGAAAAGATTAGTCGATACTTTTCTGATGACTTAAAAGACTCTTCTTTAGTTTCTTTAAAAGTAACACAAAGTGACGATGGACCTCGATTATTTATTTCAGAACCTTCCACAGGATTAACAACAGTTTCCGTGATTTATGAAGGAATATTGTCCGATACAATAAGTATATCAACGTTAAAAAAATATTTGATTGAACGAAATAAAACATACCTTTTAAAAGGAAGCGTGATGTACTGGAATTCATCATTAGGTGAACGGTTGAATTCATATAATGACACCATTAAAATTCAAGAAGTTTCCATTAAAAAACATCTAAGTGAACAGTTGGAGTTAAAAGATATAAAAGTAACATTTTCTCTGTTATGGGATATGTCTGAAAACAAAAAACAGAAGACATCTTCTTATGAATTATACTCTGATATCATTCCAATACCTCTTCATAAAAATCAGTTTGTACAAGTAAAAATAAACACGATAAGGGAGGTTATATTTCAAAGAATGAAACTTATTATTACCATCATAATTGTGGTATTTTTATTAGTTGTTACTAGTTTCATTTTTCTTCTCCAATTTATTCGAAAAGAACGTAGGTTAAGTCAGTTAAAGGATGATTTCATTAGTAACATTACTCATGAAATGCTTACTCCAATTACTGCACAAAGATTAGCTTTAGAGAAGTTACAACAAGATAAGAACACCAAAGAAAACCCGATGGTTGGAATTCTTAATGAACAAACAATTCGTTTTGAAGAGCTCATTAATCAATCGTTAAAAGCTAACTTTCAAATTCAAAAGAATGGTGCAGTAAAACATAAAATAGTTTCTCCATTTAAAATAGTGCAAGATGTAATTAGTTATGAAATAAATAGTTCAAATAAAACAGTAGAATACACTATTAATATTCCTGAAAAACTAGAGATTAAAACGGATATAATATACCTAAAACAAGTGCTTCATAATCTTATTAATAATGGGATTTCTTATAACGATAGTACTATTGTAAAGCTTGAACTAAATTATACTGAAAATAATAGAAATCATCATTTTCAAATACACGATAATGGGATAGGAATTCCGAAATCAGACCAAAAACTAATTTTTGAAAAATTCCATAGAGTTACTAATGATGAATCCTACAGAAACAATGGACTTGGTGTTGGTTTATATTTTAGTGAGAAAATAATGAAAGAATTAAACGGAAACCTTAAACTAATTCAAAGCACTAGCAATGGGAGTACTTTTGAAATTAAAATTCCGAAGAAAATTTAATGAGTAAAAAACCACATATTTTATTCGCAGAAGATGAACCAACATTGGCTCACTTAATTGTTGATAATTTAAAAGAAGAAGGATATAAAGTTACTTATAGTGAAGACGGTTCAGATGTTTTAAAGCTGTTTTATGAGGTTAATCCAGATTTAGTATTACTAGACATTATGATGCCTAAAACTAACGGTTATAAAGTGGCTAAATCTATACGTAATACAGATAGACAAGTACCTATTATATTTTTAACTGCAAAAATTAGAACGGAAGATGTAGTAAAAGGGTTTGAAGCTGGTGCAAATGATTATATCAGAAAACCTTTTGCCATGGAAGAATTGTCTATTAGAATCAAGGCTTTACTTCAAAAAGAAGGAACTATTCCAAAACTATATGAAGAAGGAAATGAGGAGTTTGTTATTGGAAATTACTCTTTTAATAGTCAGAAACAAATACTTATTCACCCTGAAAAAGGTGAACGAAGTTTAACTTCAAAAGAATCTGAATTATTGAAACTCTTGTGCCAACATAGAAATAGTTTACTTCCAAAAACGAATATCTTATTAAAAGTTTGGGGAGATGATTCTTTTTTTCACTCAAGAAGTATGGATGTATTTATATCAAAATTACGTAAGTATCTTAAAGAGGATTCTAATATCGTTTTATTAAATATTAGAGGAGAAGGTTATAAACTCGTTATTGGTTAATGACCAAAAAAAACAGGATTCCTAGAATAGAAATCCTGTAATTCTTTATATAAAAATACAAATCTTATAAATCGAATTTAATTCCTTGTGCTAAAGGTAATTCAGTTGTATAGTTGATTGTATTTGTTTGACGACGCATGTAAACCTTCCAAGCATCAGATCCTGATTCTCTACCACCACCAGTTTCTTTTTCACCTCCAAAAGCTCCACCAATTTCAGCACCAGAAGTTCCGATGTTTACATTAGCAATACCACAGTCAGATCCTGCATGAGATAAGAAACGCTCAGCTTCACGTAAGTTATTGGTCATAATTGCAGAAGATAATCCTTGAGCAACACCGTTTTGTAACGCAATTGCATTTTCAACTTCTCCTGTATATTTTAATAAATATAATACTGGTGCAAACGTTTCGTGTTGAACAATGTCATAATAGTTTCCAGCCTCCGCGATTGCCGGCTTCACATAACATCCACTTTCGTATCCTTCTCCCTCTAAAACTCCACCTTCAACAATAATATTTCCTCCTTCTTCAACAACCTTTTCTAACGCATTTTTATACATTTCAACAGCTTGTGTATCTATTAATGGACCAACATGATTGTTCTCATCTAAAGGATTTCCAATACGTAATTGTTTATATGCATCTACTAATGCATTTTTTACTTTATCATACATAGATTCGTGAACAATTAATCTACGTGTAGAAGTACAACGTTGACCAGCAGTTCCTACTGCACCGAATACAGCACCAATAACAGTCATTTTAATATCAGCATCAGGAGTAACGATAATTGCATTATTTCCTCCTAATTCTAATAAACTTTTACCTAAACGACCAGCTACTTCTTTCGCTACAATTTTACCCATACGAGTAGAACCTGTTGCAGATACTAAAGGAACTCGTGTATCTTTAGAAATATATTCACCAACTTGGTAATCTCCGTTTACTAAACAAGAAATTCCTTCTGGTAAATCATTTTCTTTTAATACCTCGGCAATAATATTTTGACAAGCTACACCACATAATGGAGTTTTTTCAGATGGTTTCCAAACACAAACATCTCCACAAATCCAAGCTAAAGCTGTATTCCATGACCAAACTGCAACTGGGAAGTTAAATGCAGAAATAATTCCTACCACTCCTAATGGGTGATATTGCTCATACATTCTGTGACCAGGTCTTTCAGAGTGCATAGTTAAACCATGTAATTGACGAGATAAACCAACAGCAAAATCACAGATATCAATCATTTCCTGTACCTCACCTAAACCTTCTTGGTAACTTTTACCCATTTCATAAGAAACTAATTTACCTAAAGCTTCTTTCTTCTCTCTCAATTTCTCACCAAACTGACGTACAATTTCTCCTCTTTGTGGAGCTGGTAAAACCCTCCAAGATTTAAAAGCTTCTGTAGCCGATTTCATTACGCTTTCGTAATCTTCTTTTGTAGATGCCTTTACTTTTCCTATTAATTTACCATCAACTGGTGAATAACTTTCTATGATTTCTCCATTTGAAAACCAGTTTAATCCTGTTGATGTTCCTTCGTTTATTTCTTTTAACCCAAGGGTTTGTAATGCTTCTTGAATACCAAAATCTGCCATTTTGTATTTACGTTTTAGTTGTTTAAATTGAAAAGTCAAATTTACAAATATTTCTAAATTAATAAATTAAACAAAACATTAGTTTTTTGTTTGAAATTAAACTTTTTTATGAAGACTTTTTTTTCGACACTTTTAGCAGTGTCTTTACTACTGGTTAACTGTACAAATCCCAAAGAACCAAAAACCGATAAACCTCAGAAAACAAACGAATTTGCTCTAGTAATTCATGGTGGCGCTGGAACAATTTTAAAGAAAAATATGACTCCAGAAAAAGAAAAAGCCTATAAAGAGAAACTGGAGGAAGCCATTAAAGTTGGATATAATATTCTTAAAAACGGTGGAAAAAGTATCGATGCTGTAGAGCAAACTATTCATGTTTTAGAAAATTCTCCACTATTTAATGCAGGAAAAGGAGCAGTATTTACTCACGAAGAAACTAATGAATTAGATGCTTCAATTATGACAGGAAGTGATTTAAATGCTGGTTCTGTTGCAGGAGTTACAGATATTAAAAATCCGATTACTCTTGCCAGAAAAGTAATGGAAAACTCTGAACATGTAATGCTCTCAGGAAAAGGAGCTTCAATATTCGCAAAAGAACAAGGTATCGAAACTGTAGATCCAAAATACTTTTTTACTGAAAATCGATACAACTCATTACAAAGAGTTAAAGAAAAAATGAAAGCTGAATTAGATCATGATGGAAAATCAGCTTTTTACGATCCAATTATCAAGGATTCTAAATTTGGAACTGTTGGTTGTGTTGCTTTAGATAAAGACGGAAATATTACAGCAGGAACCTCAACCGGTGGAATGACAAATAAACGTTGGAATAGAATTGGAGATGCTCCTATTATTGGTTCAGGAACTTATGCTAACAATGCCACGTGTGGAGTTTCGTCAACTGGTTGGGGAGAGTATTTTATTAGAGCTCAAGTTGCTCACGATATTTCTGCTTTGATGGATTATAAAGGTCTTTCTTTAAAAGAAGCTGCTAGAGAAGTGATTCAAAATAAACTTACTAAACTTGGTGGAACAGGTGGAATTATTGCTGTTGATAAAAACGGGAATATGGTTTTTGAATTTAACACTGCCGGAATGTATCGAGCTTCAATGAACGATAAAGGAGAGGTAGATATAAAAATATATAAAGACTAATTATTGAGTTTTTGCAATCCATTTACCAACGGTAGGTGGATTGTAATTCTTCATTTGATTTAATAAATCATCAATAGAATCAGACACCAATAGCATTTCTCGATTTACAGATTTTAAAAATCCTTTAAGCACCATATTTTCAAGTAACTGAATAAGATCATTATAAAAACCATCAATATTTAAAAGTCCAATTGGTTTTTTATGTAATGATAACTGTGCCCAAGTTAACATTTCAAATAATTCTTCCAGCGTACCAAAACCACCTGGTAAAGCGATGACCCCATCGCACAAATCATTCATTTTCTTTTTACGCTCATGCATAGTTTCAACCAAATACAATTTTGTTAATCCTTTATGAGCAATTTCTTTTTCACTTAAAAAGGTTGGTAAAACTCCTAAAGCCTTTCCACCATTTTCTAGCACTCCATTAGCAACAGTACCCATTAAACCAACATCTGCTCCTCCATATACAAGTTCTATCTTTTCCTGTGCTAACTTATTTCCTAATATTCTGGCAGTTTCTTCAAAAACAGAAGAAGTTCCCATACTTGAACCACAAAAAACACTAATTCTTTTCATACTTATTATTTTAAAAACTTCTCCAAAGTTCTTTCTTTTCGGTTGCTTCTTCAAAAAAATTCGGGTATTTATTCTGATTCGGAATCATTCCTCCAAAAGTTGAGAGCTTCTCTTTCTTTGTGTTATATAAAACCTTCATTTCATCGGCACATTTAAAACAATGATTAATTAAAAAAACTGTTTCTTCTTTAAACTTGTACTGAGATATGACGACCTTCGTCGGAAATGGACTTTTTTTAGTTTCAGAAATAAACTCTTTTATCCAAGTAATTTCTTCGATAGGGTTATTTATTTCTTTTACTTTATTAGAATTTGAACTACAAGCAGCTATAAATAAGATCAAAAACAAATATGCATACTTCATTCGATTTAATTTTAAATGGTTGGTGTTCCAATTTAAAAATTATATCTCAATCCTGAGTAAACGCCAATTAAATAAGGTCTGAAATTTGTTGGATTATCTGAAAAAGTATTCAGTTGAGATTTGAACATAGGATTTATATTGAATCTCACCTTTTTATTAATATTAAATTCTACATCTAACCCCAAGTTCGCACTAAAATTCAACTTATTTAAATTATTAGCTTCACCGATTTCTCTTGAAAAATTTGCTGTACGAGTTGTAATTGAATTATCGGTTAAAAACAAAGTGCTAAATCCTGAAATTAAACTCGTTCGAAACTTACCTAACATGAATAATCTGTACTTCAATTCCACAGGGAATTCCATGTAATTAATATCCTGTTCAATAGTTCCTTCACTAATTGTTCCGAATGAAGTTACTCCTAAATCCTCGAGAAAACTTTGATCGGAGTTACTTACATACAAGAAATTATCTGATCCGTTAAAACTAATATTCTCCAAGTTATTAGCAATAGTGGTACTTGAAACAATTCCCACATTCTCGGTATTATAACTCATGTTTTGAAACTGTACGCCCGATTTTATGGAAAGTTTCTCATTAATATCGAAAGTAAAACTTACTCCATAGGAAAGTGTACCCGGATTTGAGATTTCATTTTCATTTAAACTAGCATCTATTGAAGATGATTGACCGAGCGATTGAGAACTTAAAATTCCTAAAACTGGAGAAATACTCCATTTAGAATCTTCTATCTTCTCTTCTTTATTATTTTTCTTTTTGTTTATCTCAGCAATAAAATCCTTTTTCTTTTCTACTTTTTCATCCTTTTCTAAAATCAAAGGTTCTACAAAAATACTTTTCATAGCAATTTTTGACTTTGCCTGTAAACCCTTCAAAGAAACAGACGAAATTGATGGTTTTTTCTCTTTTTCAATTTTTCTACTAACCATTCGCTTTTCATTACCTGATGTTACTGATTTTCCTGAATCAAAATTCACAGGCTCTTTTTTAATTTTTCCTTCTTCAAATATTGGGGTCGATAAATTATCTTTTTTTGAATTGTTACTGTCGTCTTCTTTAACCTCTTCTTTTTTTAATATAATTTCTTCAATAGGAATGTTTTTTTCAACATCATTTATAAATGGATAAACAAATAAACCTATAACTAACAAGGAAGCAACTCCGCTTGTAAACCACCAAACAGGAATAATTCCTCTTTTCTTCTTTTGGGTAAGTTTACCTTCAATATTTTCCCAAACTAACGGAGAAGGTTGTACCTCAAAATCCTTTAGTTTTTCTTGAAACAATCTTTCTATTTTCTTGTCTTCCATCATTATGCCTTTTCTAATTTTTCCTTACGGTTTTCAATTGCCTTCTTTAATATTTGCTTTGCTCTTGATAGATTAGATTTTGATGTTCCAACAGAAATATTTAACATCTCTGCTATTTCCTTATGAGAAAAACTGTCTAAAACATATAAATTGAACACTAATCTGTATCGGTCTGGCAATGCTTGAATCATTGCTAATAAATCATTAACTCCTATTGCACTTTCATCAAAATCAACTTCCTCTTCTTCAGATATTATTTCTTCTTTTACCAAATAAAGCGCAGGCTCTTTTCTGTATTTCTGTAATGCCGTATTGATTACAATTCGTTTTAACCAACCTTCAAACGATCCTTTCGATTTGTATTGATGAATCTTTGCAAAAGCAGTTAAAAAACTGTCTTGTAACACATCTTCAGCATCATGTTGATTACGAGAATATTTTAAACTCAACGCAAAGAGTTTACCAGCAAAAAGCTGGTAAACTTGCGATTGTGCTTGGAGGTTGTTATCCTTACACTTTTTTATGAGTTCTTGTAGATTAATTTCTTCTTCTTTTAATATATTAATACAGGTTTACCGTTTTGACATTGAACATCTTTAGGCTGCGCTATTACATCACAAGTAGAAACAATACCCCATTTTATATTATAATCGTTTTCTTCTTGATTGTATTGATTCACTTTATCTAGGAATGAATTAACATCTATTGAATTTGGATATGCTAAATAACCTTGAGATCCACCACAAGCTTTTGATCCATATGGTGTAATTAACCAATCGTTTGCATCAACACAATCTTTACTGTTTGCCAAATTATTAAGTTCAACATATAAATTCATTAATTTTTCGTAATCTTTTGATTGATCTGACTGAGTATAACTTATGACTAGTTTTTCGTTGGTAAGTAACTCTATTTTCCAACTAAAACTATTTGGATACTCCTCCTTTAAAACTTTAATAATATCACTTTCTACATTATAAGTTCCTTCAACATTCCAATATGATAAAGGTGGTGTTGCGCAAAATCCTGAAGTTCTCTCAATATATTTTCCGTTCTCTAAAAACGATACACCATATTCTTCTGAAGGAAGAGAAGAAGTTCGTACGAATATGATTTCTCCAAAATTGTTCTTTTCAAATTTCCAATATCCTAATAAAAGATTATTCGGATTAAACTCCACATTCTCGTTATTATCATTACAAGATACTATCGTGAATGCTATGACCAAAATTGCTACTATTTTTTTCATTTTCTATATATTAATTAGCGATTGAAACGTTATTCGTCCACAATAATTTTTTATCAGTTGCTTCATTAGTAAAATCCGGACAGGTATTTAATCCAGCAATACCTCCAAATTCACACATTACATTTCCTGTACAACTATAGACCTTAGTTAAACCGTCTGCACATCCTACACAATCATTTATATAAAACACTCTTTGTTGCTTATATCGGTACTCATAAATCTCTACTATATTTGCTGATGTAGATTGTTCAAAAGCAGATTTTAATTGCTTTAACCAAACCAATTCTTCCATAGGATTGTTTGTAACACAAGTTTCTTTTAATTCGTCATCTTCGGAACAAGACACGAATACAATGGTGATTAATAATACTTTTAATAGTGCTTTCATTGCTTAAATTTTTTGGTGTTTATTTTTAAGATGAAATATTTCTGAAAAGGTTGCGTGAAATACTCTTATTTTTGCTTTAGAAATGAAAAAAGATATTTTTAACATATCGTCAGAAGAGCAATTTAATGAAGTTACGCTTAAGGTTTTTAAACATCAGTTTGAGAATAACCCTATATATCGTTCTTTTTGTGACTTACTGTACATTCATCCTAGTGATATAAAAAATATTGAAGAAATCCCTTTCTTACCAATTCAATTCTTTAAATCAAAACAAGTTCTTTCTTCTTCAGAAGATGTTAACATAACCTTTTCAAGTTCTGGAACGACAGGAAGTGTTACGAGTAAGCACCATGTTACCGATCTATCCTATTACGAAGAAAGTTATCTTAAGGGTTTTGAACATTTCTACGGAAATATTGACGATTATATCATTTTGGCTTTGCTACCAAATTATCTAGAAAGAGAAGGTTCTTCTTTAGTGTACATGGTAGATGATTTAATTAAAAAATCAAATCATCCTGAAAGCGGGTTCTATTTAAATAATATAGACAAGCTTTCGAAGAAACTGAATACCTTGGATAAGAGCGGGAAAAAAGTACTGTTAATCGGAGTTTCTTTTGCTTTACTTGATATGGTAGAAAAATACTCTTTTCAATTACAAAACACCATAATTATGGAAACTGGTGGAATGAAAGGAAGGAGAAAAGAATTGATTAGAAAGGAACTTCACCAATTACTTTCAGATGGTTTTGGTGTTGAAAAAATTCATTCAGAATACGGAATGACCGAACTTTTAAGTCAAGGATATTCTAATGGAAACGGAGTTTTTGATTGTCCACCTTGGATGAAAATTCTAACTAGAGATACAGAAGATCCATTAACTGTTCAGAAACAAGGAAAAACTGGTGGTATAAACGTAATTGATTTAGCCAATTACAATTCTTGTTCATTTATAGCCACACAAGATCTAGGAAAAGTACATACTAACAATACTTTTGAAATTATTGGTCGCTTTGACAATTCTGATATTAGAGGTTGTAATTTAATGGTATTGTAAATTTTTAATGTTTGTTTCGACTACATTGAAAATTATATACATATGAACCGTATCCTTACCGTAGTTATTTTATTTATGACACTTTCTGTTTTCTCTCAGAATGAAAATTATAATGTTAAAAAAGGAGCTGTAGCTAATGGCTATGATGTTGTAGCTTATTTCTCAAATAAGGCTGTAAAAGGAAGTAAAAAATTATCTTATACTTATGATAATGTTGCTTTTCATTTTTCGTCAAAAGAAAACTTAAATACTTTTAAATCGAATCCTAAAAAGTACGTTCCTCAATATGGAGGATATTGCGCTTATGCTATTGGTGTAAAGGGAGAAAAAGTGGGAATCAATCCAAAAACATTTGAAATTAGAGACGGAAAGCTTTATTTATTTTACAATTCATGGGGAACAAACACATTGAAACTATGGATAGATGAAAACCCAGAGGAACTTAAAGAAAAGGCTGATAAAAACTGGTTATCAATAACAAAGTAACCAATAAATGATAGAAAGAAAATCTAATCAAGCTTAATTACAAGATCGTTTATATAAAAGAAAAGAATCCGTAATGGATTCTTTTTTTATTTCTCTTGGTTTTCAAAATCTTCTGTCAAATCTAATTTTCTTAGCGTAGGATTAAATATCCCAGTAGTTACAACGGTTATTAAGGTCATTGTTCCACCAAAAACAACTGCTGTTACAGTTCCCATAAGCTTTGCTGTTAATCCACTTTCAAACGCACCTAATTCATTCGAAGAACCAACAAAAATAGAATTTACTGATGCGACCCTTCCACGCATATGATCTGGAGTTTTTAATTGTAAAATAGTTTGTCTGATTACCATAGAAACTCCATCTGTAACTCCACTGAAAAACAGAGCTAACAATGATACCCAAAATATTTCTGATAAACCAAAAACAATAATACATACTCCGAACCCGAAAATAGCCGCAAGAAGTTTCATTCCGGCGTTTTTACTAACAGGTATATACGCTGTAATTAACATGGTTAAGAATGCACCTATAGCAGGAGCAGCACTTAAAAAACCAAATCCTTCTGGTCCAACTTTTAAAATATCTTTGGCGAAAACAGGCAATAAAGCTATCGCACCTCCAAAAAGAACAGAAATCATATCTAAAGTTAAAGCACCTAATATTTCTTTAGAATTTCTTACAAACTGAATACCTTCCTTTAAACTTTCAATTACTGGCTCTCCAATTTTTTTATTCATAATTGGCTTTTTCTTTACTGAAAAGAGTAACACTAAAGAAAAAATAACTATTGAAAATACTACTAATAAAGAGGAATCAACACCAAACCATCCAATAAAAAATCCTCCTGTACTAACACCTAATATTTTTGCTAATTGCCAGGTAGAACTATTCCATGTTGCTGCATTTGTATATAGTTTTTTTGGAACAATTAAAGCGACTAAAGAGAAAATCGTCGGGCCAAAAAACGAGCGTAAAATTCCACCAAAGAACACCAAAGCATAAATGGAATATAAAACACTATTCGAACTCCAATCACCGACAAAATCAGGACTAGTTAAAAAATATAGACCTAAGCTAATAAGAGAAAATAATCCTATACAAAGTGCCAGTAAATTTCGCTTTTCTTTTTGATCTACAATATGACCCGCAAATAAAGCCATAGAAACAGCAGGAATTACCTCCATTAAACCAATAATTCCAATTGCAAGTTTAGAGTTGGTTAACTCATAAACTTCATACTCTAAAATTAGAAATTGCATTGACCATCCAAAGACTAGAGCAAAACGTACTAGTAGAAAAATACTAAACTCTTTATACCTCAACGAAGCATAAGGATCAACTTTGTTCATAAGCTTAATTCAGCTTTAAATCCATTAAAATTCCAAAGGTTTCATTTACGTCAGACTCTTTTACAACAATCGTCATTTCGTGTGTAGTTGAAATTACTTCTTGTACTGCAATATTTGCCCAAGCAAACTGCTTTAAAATAAAATAATAAATACCCGATTGCTCTAAATTCTCTTTAGGTAATTTTATAGTTATTGAAGCTAAATCTGTTACATTATTTATTAAAATTTCTTTCTCGAAAATTTCAGTAATAAATGGTTGTAAAATAACACTAGCTACAATATTTGTTTCAAAGATTCCTTGCGAAATTGTTAAAAACAAATCGTTATTCTCAGAAGCTTTATCTAAGATTTTTGCGATTCTTTTAAATAGAGTGGGAGTGTTTTTAAAAGTGAAATCACACAAATCTGAACGAACGATAACGTCGCCTAAATTTAGTGCTAATTTCTTGATGTTTTTTCTAATACGAAGTTCGTTCACAGGAGACAATCGATTGATTGCCATCATTACGGCACCTACTTTAACTTCTTTTTTTAATTGTTGTGCTACCTCAGGTAAAATAACCCTAGCTAAAGATGAAACATTGATAAGTTTTTCGTTAAGAGCTTCTTCAATGAAAGGGGTTTTTCTGATAGTAATTTCAACAGCTTCTTGAATCGTTTTCATTTGGTTGTTTAAAAATATACTATTTGTTGTAAAAATATAAAATGTTGTTAATTTTTATTTAACTTTTATTAAAAAATTTAATAACCTTAATATGTTGCCAGTATTTCATTTTAACTTACATTTGCCCCGAGTTTTGTAAAATTTAAAACTTATAGGCGTTAGAGGTCGTTTGAGTTTCATTTAAAGTATTATTTTGAAGGGTTTTTATACTTTTAACAATGGAATTTAGTCTAACATGTTAGTCAATTTCTCGAACACATCTTTCGCCTCTTTTTTTCCGTATAAAATAGAATACACTGCATCTATTATTGGCGTTTTTGCACCATTTTCTTTATTAATTTTATATGCACTTTTAGTTGCGTAATATCCCTCAGCAACCATGTTCATTTCTAACATTGCAGATTTTACTGTATAACCTTTCCCAATCATGTTACCAAACATTCTGTTTCTACTAAAAATAGAATATCCTGTTACCAGTAAATCACCTAAATACACAGAGTTATTAATGTTACGTTTCATTTTATGAACTTTCTTAATGTAACGTTTCATCTCACGAATTGCGTTGCTCATTAATACCGATTGAAAATTATCTCCGTAACCTAAACCATGTGCAATTCCTGCTGCTATAGCGTAAATATTTTTTAACATGGCCGCGTATTCAGTTCCAAAAATATCGTCAGACACTTTTGTTTTAATATATCTTCCTTTAATGTATTTACTTAACTCTTTTGCTTTTTGTTGATCTTGACAAGCTACAGTTAAATAAGATAAACGTTCCATAGCAACTTCTTCTGCATGACATGGACCCGCAATAACTCCAATATTCTCATAAGAAATATTGTAATGTTGATGAAAATGTTCTCCTACAATTAAACCAGATTCAGGAACAATACCTTTAATCGCTGAAAAGAGAATTTTATTGTCTAAACTTTCTGTAAGTTTATCTAATTCAGAATTTAAAAATGCAGATGGAATAGCAAAAATTAATACATCATAATTCTTTACTATTTCATTTATATCACTTGAAAGATCTAATTGTTCAGGATGTAGTTCTGCTGAACTTAAATAATTCGGATTGTGTTTGTTTCTTTTTATATGCTCAATTGCATAAATACTTCGCATGTACCAACCTACAGTATCACAGTTTTCACAAAGCATTTTTACAATTGCTGTTGCCCAACTTCCGCCACCAATAACCGCTATTTTTTCAAATTTATTCATTCTTGCTGTTTGTTTGCATAATGCTAAATTAATAAATCTATAAGTCTAGTATGGAATACTTCGTATTATTTATCTTTGAATTCGTAAAAATATCTTATGAACGTACAAATAATTAATAAATCTAAACATCAAACTCCGGCCTATGAAACTGAAGGTTCGGCTGGAATGGATTTAAGAGCAAACATAGAAGAAGCAATTGTTTTAAAACCTCTTGAAAGAGTTATTGTTAAAACAGGATTATTTATCGCTTTACCTAATGGATATGAAGCACAAGTTAGGCCAAGAAGTGGTTTGGCTGCCAAAAAAGGAATTACAGTTTTAAATGCTCCTGGAACAGTTGATGCAGATTACAGAGGAGAAATAGGAGTGATTTTAGTGAATCTTTCTAACGAAGATTTTACGGTAAATGATGGTGAAAGAATTGCACAATTAGTTATTGCAAAGCACGAACGTGTGAACTGGAAAGAAGTTTCAGAATTAAACGAAACTGAAAGAGGTTCAGGTGGATTTGGAAGTACAGGAGTTTAACCCAACTTCTTGAACAGCTGACTCATCTTTCTGTATTTATCAAGTAATAAATTAAAAGGTAAAAAACAATGTGAATGGTATTGGTATCCTAACTTTTTATAAAAGTTAAACGCTTGTGGTTTTTCATCCATAGCATCTAACCAAATCAATTCATATTGTTTTTTTATAGCTTCATTTTCCAACCAAGTTAATAGCATTTTTCCTATTCCGTTTCCTTGGGTATTAGCATGTAAATACACTCTGTGAAGTTTCACTGATTTTAAATTCTCTTTTGTATTTGGTAAAGGTTCATTCCAAAGAATTCTGAAATTACCAATACGCTCCCCATTGAAAACTACAAAGTAATACTCAGCATTTTCCTGAGCTAATTCCTCCTTAATATTTTCTTTAGAATATTGAGAATTAACGTACCAATTACCACCATCTTCCCAGAAATAATCGTAAGCCAAAAGGTATACTTCTTTCATTAATTGGAAAAGCTCATTACTTGTTGAATTTGTAATGGGTTCTAAACTGATATTTTCGTTGATTTGAATTGTCATAAGATGTTATAAAAATAACAAACGGTTATAGTTTATACTACAACCGTTTTCATTTTATACAAGATGTTTTGAATTGTTTATTTTTTATAGATTTCTTCACCATTAAAAATAGTTCGAATTACTTTTGTTTGGCTAATCTGACTTTTAGGAATAGAAAAAATATCCTTATCCAAAACTATAAAATCAGCCAGTTTTCCTTTTTCCAAAGATCCTACTTCTGTTTCTTGTCTCATTGTGTATGCACCATTAATAGTATAGGCCTTTATAGCTTCCTCTAAAGAAATATTCTGAGGATTTCGAATTACGGCATTCTGTATTCCCACAAATGGATTTAATGTACTTACATTCCAATCACTGCTTAATGTTAATCGTACACCAGCATCTGAAAATGATTTTATCGGAATTAAATTATTTGCCAATGATGATCCTACCAATTCAGCATTTTCTTGCCAATGATGTGGTTGAGTAAAATCTCCAGCAACTTGAGCATCTGCAGTAACATTTAATTGTTTAAACCTATTAATATCATTTGCATCTACCATTTCAACATGAGTTAATCGATGTCTATTTTGAAGTAAACTTCCTTTTTCAATAGCATTTAAAGCTTCATTAATTCCTCGGTTACCAATAGCATGAATATGGAAATCAAATCCTACTGTTTCTAACTCTTGAACATACTTTTTAATCCTATCTTCACTAAAATAGTTCAATCCATTATTAGAAGATTGATTGAAAAAATCAACATGATAATCAGAATGTAAAGCGGCTGTTGTATTGTGGGTAATTCCATCTGAATACAACTTAATTTGATTGATTTTAAGTAAACTATTTTTATCATTACTAAACAATGACTTTAAACTAGCTATTTGTTCGTTATCATTAGCTTCTGGATAAGCCCAAAGTCCAAGATTAAAGCGTGCAGTTAATCTTCCATCTTCTGCTAATTGTTGCCAAACTTTGTGTTGATTTCTCTTCCAATAGGTTCTTGCATCTGATACAGACGTTATTCCATTTTTAGCAAGTTCTGGTAACACATAACTTACCATTCCATCATACTCATTATTTGAATTCGCTAAAGACTTTTGAGCTATTTGAAAGACAATATCACCAGCATTATCAATTAAAATTCCATTTAATTTCCCGTTATCCTTCATAAGAATTCCACCTGTGGGATTTTCACTTGTATCTGTAAATCCGGCTAATTCCAAAGCTTTAGAATTTACCCACATAGAATGAGAAGTATGTTCCATAATGATAACTGGTCTGTTAGAAACAGTTTCGTCTAAAAGTTTTAACGGACTTTCCTGAGCCTCTAATAATGTATTAATGGAATGACCAAAACCAATTAACCAATCGTTTCCAGGATTTGACTGAGCAGCTTGTTTAATTACAGGTAAGTAATTGTTAATATCAACTTCGTTTTCATTTAACGTAAACGTTGTACTTGTAGAGCCAACTTCCATAGGATGCATATGAACATCATGAAAACCTGGCAACACTAATTTTCCTTCTAAATCTATTTCTTCAGAACCATTTTCAAGGACATTTCTAGCTTCTGAATTTGATCCAACAAAAACAATTGAATTACCTTCAATAATCATAGCTTCTGCCCAAGGTTGATTCGTATTAACAGTATAAATTTTTCCATTAAAATATAACTTCTGACTACTGCTTGTAATATTAATTGATTCTCTTTTTGAGCATGCTTGAGAACTCAATACAAAACTTAATATAAGTGCTATAATTTTCATTTTATTCATCTTTAAAACTGATTTTACAATCAGCCTTTTATGGGGATAAAAATTTCTGTTTTATAATCATCTTCATGAGAAGTATTTCCATCATGAAGAAGATAAAATTCCAAAAATGGCTTTTCAATAATTTCATGATTTGTTGTAAACAACCATTTCGAAAATATCTTATCGTAAGTATCAGCAATAGTTTTATATGAACCTAAATGTTCAAAAACTGCATAGGTTTGTGAAGCTATTGTTTTTACATTAAATTTTGAATTAGCTAATTCCAAATCATCAATAACCAAACATGCATCGTAATGATAGCTTAATTTTTCAGATATAATAGGTTCATCCCATATGATTCCGAATGATTCAGCGGCATCAATATCAATCCCAATTCTTTCTGATTTCTCAATAAAATCATCCCAAACATCATCTAAGTCTGTACTATAATAATCTCCTTTAAAAGTGGCGTACACAACTCTTTTCTTTGGTAAAACAGTAATTCTTTCCTCAAAAAAAGGCATAATCTCTGCTGTTATTTCTTCGCTTTTCTTAAATAATTCTTCCTTTTTATCTCTATACTTTGAAGGCGAAATACCAAAGTGTTTTTTAAATGCTTTACTAAAAGCAAAGACATCTGAATATCCTACTTCCTCTGCGATCAGTTTTATTTCCTTTTGTGAATAAACTAACATTTTTGCCGAGTTTTCTACCTTCAATCTTGTTACATAAGCTCCAATAGTTTCACTATAAAAAGCTTTAAATACTCTCTGTAAATTTCTATATGAGAAACTAGATAAATGCTCTAATTCATCAATCGAAATCTTTTGATTGTATTTAGTTCTTACATAGGAAACTACTTGTTGCAACCGTTGTTTATAGAATTCTTTTGTTTCCATGAGGCAAATGTAGTATTGAAAATAGCCAGTGTTTTTGTCCTAAATTGACAATTGACATTTTAAGATACAAAAAAAGCAATTGAGTAATTCAATTGCTTTTTATTTATGAGTATTTGAAAATCTTACTATTCTTGATTCTCAATAGCGTCTTTAATTTTTGTCTCTAATTCTTCCATTAACTCAGGATTATCTTTAATTAGACCTTTAACAGCATCTCTACCTTGACCTAATTTAGTGTCTCCATAGCTAAACCAAGATCCACTTTTCTTAACAATACCTAACTCAACTCCGATATCTAAAATCTCTCCAACTTTAGAAACTCCAGCTCCATACATAATATCGAACTCTGCAGTTTGGAAAGGTGGAGCAACTTTGTTCTTAACTACTTTTACTTTTGTACTGTTACCAATAACACGATCGCCATCTTTAATTTGAGTTCTTCTACGAATATCTAAACGAACAGAAGCATAGAACTTTAATGCGTTACCACCTGTTGTAGTTTCAGGATTTCCGAACATTACACCAATCTTTTCACGTAACTGGTTAATGAAGATTACTGTACAATTTGTTTTACTAATTGTAGCTGTTAATTTACGTAATGCTTGAGACATTAAACGTGCATGTAATCCCATTTTAGAATCTCCCA
>JAKVCX010000005.1 GCA_022448525.1 Tenacibaculum sp. | reverse complement strand
AATACATTACCCGCTTGGAATGATGCAGCGTTTCCAGTTGGTACAACAGAATATTCATAACTTCCATCTCCTCCACTCGCTGTAACTGTAACACTTCCATCATTACACGTAACTGGTGTACTTGCAACTGTTCCTAATAATTGTGTATTAATCGTTTCTGTTGAAGCAGTTGACACACAACCAAATCCATCTCTAACTAATACTGTGAATGTTCCTGGCGCTAACCCAGTAAACGTATAACTTGTTGCTGTTGTTGGACTTGGAACTTGCCATGTTGCTCCATTATCAATACTAAAATTGTAATCACTTCCTGATCCTCCTGATGCCGTAATTGCTATCTGACCATTCGTTCCATCATAACATGCTGTTGGTAAAGCTGTATGTGTTGGATTAGTTGAAGGATTTACTGTAATATTAAATGCTGCTGATAAACAACCATTTGTATCTCTTGCTATAATTGTATGTGCTCCTGCTGAAACATTAGAAAAAGATCCAGATTGAAATCCTCCCGCTCCATCCAATTGATATGTGTATGGTCCCGTTCCTCCAGAAGCACTTGGAGTTATAGTAGCACCAGCGGCTGGATTACATGTTATCTGACCTGTTACAGAACCACTAGCAACTACCACTGTTGGTTCACCAATTGTTACAGAACCTAATGAAACTGTGCAAGTATTACTACTAACAGTTGTACGAATGCTCACATCATAACTTCCTACAGAAAGTCCTCCTGCCACTACTGAACTAGCAGTAATTCCAGTTGTCCATGTAGCTCCACCATCGATACTATAATCATATGAAGTTCCAAAGTTATTTGCTGTTATCGAAATACTTCCATCACTTCCTCCGTTACAAGATGTATCTGAATTTAATGATGCAGAACCTAATAATTCTTGATTTGCCGAGATACTTACTACAACGTCTCTAGTACATGATCTTCCGTAATCAACTACAATAGTATGACTACCAGGTGTTAAATTATTAAACACGTTGGAAGTTTGTGTAGTAGCTCCTAAAGTATATGTATAACTTGGATCTGTAGGTGTAATTGTTGCATTTCCAGTTCCGTCACAATTATAAGTTACAGTATATGTAAAGTTAGGTTGTGTAGGTAATGGATCGATAACTATATCTGCTAAATTTAACTGACATCCATTTGAATCTCGTACCGTTAAAACATAAGTACCTTGAGTTAAATTGTTATAAACTAAATTTGAAGAATAAACACCGTTCACTCCGTATGTATATGGACCTGTTCCTCCTGTAGCTCCTACAAAAGTAATCTGACCATTTTGTAAACAAGTATAATCCTGTGTTAAACTTGCACTACTCGAAATAGCATTAGGTGTTGCGATTGTAACACTTGCTGTTGATGAAATACATCCATTAGCATCTGTTACAACAAAATCATAATCTCCATCAGCTAATCCTGTATAGTTACGAACAACATCACTTGAAGTTGCTGTTGGTATCACTGTCCCTGTACTTGTAACAGTAACTGTATAGTCTGCAGCACCATCTGAAATATTGACACTAATTGACCCTGTATCTCCAGAACAACTTGGTTGTGTTGCAGTTGCAACAATACTTGGATTTGTAATTGATCCAACGGTAATTGTCTCTGTATAGGTACAAGTTAATCCATCTCGTATAGTCACATCATAATCTCCTGATGTAGAAATAGCAAAAACATTACCTGTTTGAAAAGAAGTTGCGTTTCCAGTTGGCACAACAGAATACTCATAATTTCCATCTCCACCACTAGCTGTAACTGTAACACTTCCATCATTACATGTAACCGGTGTACTTGCAACTGTTCCTAATAATTGCGTATTGATTGTTTCAGTTGAAGCCGTTGACACACAACCTAAACCATCACGAACAAGTACTGTATAAGTTCCTGGTGCTAATCCAGTAAACGTATAACTTGTTGCTGTTGTTGGACTTGGAACTTGCCATGTCGCTCCATTATCAATACTAAAATTATAATCTCCAGAACCAGTATTAGCGGTTATCGCAATCTGACCATTCGTTCCGTCATAACATGCAGTCGGTACGGCTGTATGTGTAACTGCTGGAGGATTTGGAATAACAATTTCGAAAGGTGTACAACCAACTTGATTAACAGTCATACTTACATTATCGATAAAGTTACCGATAGATCTACTTCCTGAAGCAGTTGAAACCGCTTCAAAGGCAATAATCGTAGTTGTTTGCCCTGGTGGAACAGTGTAACTTCCTGAATAAGAACCCCAACCAGAAGTTCCATCTGACATAGTTTCAACTACAGTAGTAGTAGATAAAGTACCACCAATTCTAACTTCAGCAACATCAACACCTGATCTACCTCTATGATCTACTGACCAATTGATTATATCTCCTTCTCGAGTACAAAATTCTTGATAAAGTGAAGAAACTAAATTTGCATTTAATTCAGCAAACTGATTTCCTTCTGATGATGGAACACCATTGAATCCTGACCTCCAAATTTCAATTCTATTATCTGCCGCTGTAGTTTCCCACCCAGCGATTTGATTTTCATCTACAATTCTAAATGTTGTTACCGGTACACTAGTATCTTCAAACCCTCCGTTTTCAAAAGGATCTGTCGAACAACCACATTCTGTACAAGAATTGGCATCTCTAATATTAACTGTATATGTACCAGGTGCTAAATTTGCAAATACTGTAGAAGTTTGCCAATTAGCTCCGTTGTCAATACTGTATTCATAAGGTGGAATACCTCCTGAACCCTGAACAGAAACTGTTGCCGTTCCTCCGCTAATACAACTTGGGTCAGTAGTTACAGTTCCGGTAACTTGTAATAAATCTGGTTCTGTAATAGTAACCTGACCTAAATTAACATCACAAACAATCGAACCTGAAGTTTCTCTAATAATAACATCGTATGTACCTGCTGCTAAACCAACAATTCTATATGGGTTATCTCCTGTAGTTGACCAACTTGTTCCGTTGTCAACTGAAACTTCATAAGTAGAGCCTGTTAAATTAGAAGCAGAAACTTCAATTGTTCCATTATCAGACCCGTTACATGTAGAATTTGTACTTCCAAGTATAGTACCCGTAAATTCTTGATTTGGAGAAATTCCTATAACAACATCTGTAGTACATGAACTACCATAATCTACTGTAACAGTAGTATTACCTACAGGCAAATTATTAAAAACATTTGACGTTTGTGTAATTCCGCCAACTGTATAAGTATAGCTTGCATCAGTTGGAGTTATTGTTGCGTTTCCTGTTCCGTCACAATTATAAACAACATTATATGTAAATGTTGGTTCGGTTGGAAGAGGATCAATAACAATATCAGGTAAATTTAATTGACATCCATTAGTATCTCTAATAGAAATTGTATAAGTACCTTCTGTTAAATTATTATATACCAAGTCTGTAGCATAAACTCCATTAATTCCATAAGTATATGGACCAGTTCCTCCAGTTGCAGCAGTAAAAGTAATTTGACCGTTTTGTGTACAAGTATATGTTTGTGTCAAACTAGCACTTCCTGATAATGAACTAGGATTTGTAATATCTATAGGACCTACAGTATAATCACAAGTAAAACTTCCCTTAGTTGCGCGCACATCAATGGTGTAAGTGTTTGGAGATAAACCAGTAAAACTATTTGAAGCTCCATAAGTTGTTCCTCCATCTATACTATACTGTAAACTATAACCAATTAAACCAGGTGGTGTTGTTGTATTAACCGTAATACTACCATCAGTATCTCCAGAACAACTAGGATTGTTTACAGTAGTTGTAAACTGTAAAGAATCCTCTAAAACAACAGTTACAGCAGATGATATTTGAGAACAGTTATTTGCATCAATAATAATAAACTCATAAGTTCCTTCCTGACCGCTTGGAACTGTATATGTAGTTCCAGTAAAAAACTCTGACGAAGGAATATCTGAAACATTTGTGTACGATATTGGTGTTCCTGAACCGGTATATGACCAAATAGCAAAATTATAACCTGTACCAGGAGTACCTCCACTTCCTGATAATGTAATAATACCATCATTACAATTTATATCTTTAGTTACAACCGCAGAAATATTCAATGCCGGTGGAACTGTAAAAGCTGATGTATCTTCTGAAAAACTACATTCAGCAGTTGTTACTTGAACTGTGTAAACACCAGCACCAGTTACAGGAAAATCTCTTGATGTATCAGTAGTCGGTCCAAATGTACTTACAACGGAACCTCCATTAGAAATGGTATAAGTGTAAGGGCTTGGAACACTACTATTTATTTGTACATTAATATTTCCTGCATCACCTGCACAAAGAATTGGGCTCGTAGTTACATCTACATCAATATCTGTTGACGTAATTGGATAACCTGGATAAGGATAAACACAAGAAGTTGCATCATTCTTTATATAAATATCATAATTTCCAGCAGTCGTTATAGAAAAAGTGTTCGACGCTTGATAAGAAGAATCAGGAGGAGTTGGACCTCCCGCAGTTACTATTGCATATTCATATCCTGAAGGAACATTATTAATTGTAATACTCCCTGCATTACCACAAATAATATCATCTGTAACAATCGTCGGGTTTATTGTCGCTTTGAAAACATTAAAATAGTAACGATCAAAACAACCTCCTGGCTCTGTGACTTCTAATCGGTATTGTCCAGCATCTGAAAAACTTCTAGTTGTAGCATTTACATCTGTTGATACATCTTCCCAACATGAAGCAGTTTGATTAGGACAACTTGGATCTGGATCAGGGGTACAACTTGAGCTAAGTCTTTGCCACCTTACTGTTGTAGGCGCAGTTACACCTGTTATAATTTCCCTAGAGTCAGAATCCCCACATAAATAAATTTCTACTAATTCCAATCCGTTATTCGGACAGGTAAGAATATTATCTCCAAAAGCAGCAATTGGATTGGTTCCAGTGCCAAAAGGTGATACGATAAAAGTTTCATCTGAACTAACACAAGCAGCAGGAACACCAGCTGGATTCACTTTTGTAACTGTATAAGTACCTGGAGCAGTAACAATTTGTGTAGCTCCTGTACCAATAATATTACCCGAAGAATCTGTCCATTCATAAGAAGCAAAACCTGATCCAGGTATTAATTCTACTGAAGGACCACATAATGAAACATTTTGAGTAAAACTACAACCACTAGTATCTACAAGAAAGTTAGAGGTACCAGCAATACCGAAATTACATGCATCAATTCCAGAAACACTTGGCTCGTTATTAACACTAACTCCTCCTTCAACACCATCATACCTAGCAAAAGCCTGATTTTCAATAACATTAGAACACACATCTCTTAATTCGTTACAGTCTGAAACAACTTGAACATGTAAACGAATATTGTGAATAGAACCACCTTCTTCCACTAAACTATTTGGAATGGTAAATTCTAATTCTCCTCGAAATCCATTCGCTAAAGCAGGAGGATCATAAGTGTAAGTTACTCCAGCAGGAACTGAAATATCCGCCGGAATCAAATCTACATTCACAGGTAGTCTATCGGTAATTACAGTATTCTCGGCATCATCTGTACCAATATTTTGGAAACTCACATTATACCACAAATCACTACCTAAACCTACATTTGAACCTGCAATATCATTACCTGCACCATCATCAATACTTTTAACCATTTGTATATCAGGTTCAATAATCTCAATTGCCATACCAATTAAAAACGGCCAATAAACGTCACCACCAGTAGTGAACCTCGCGTTCAGACTGGTTTGATTATTCGCGATTACAGAATTGGAAGGATTACTTAAATTAAATAAATCAATATCAAAACCTAATGTATTCTCACTATCAGGATTTCTTGTTGTTACAAAATTATCATATTGAGTTATACTCCCATTAAAAAAGTTATTCTGAGGATTCGTAGTCGGTGTAGAAATATTATTGTAGGTTGAAGAAACATCTTGAACTTGCAAATTATCTCCAGAAATATAAGTATCACCTTCCAATGTTGCGGTAAGTAACTGAGTTCTTACAGGACCTGAAGGAACTGTAGTAAAGCCTGAGAAACTAATATCAGTACTATTAGAACCATCAATAGTTGAAAAACCATCAAAAACAGAAATGTTTTTACTTGACTGTGTTGAGTTTTCATAAATAACAACTAATACCCAACCTGCAGAACCACCTAGACCATAATTTTCATCCCATCCAGTTGTTGCTCTAATATTTGCTGCATAATAATCTCCATTAGGATCCGATAAAGTTTGTAAATCCGCTGTTACATCTTTAAAACAAACATAAGGTCTCTGCGTTGGGGTACCATTATCATATATAACTTCATCAGCTGTTATATCTTGGTAAGGTCCTCCTGGTAGTCTAAATTTTATATCTCTATAATCTCCTGGTCTTGCACCTTCATCCTCCCATGTATCATATGGAAATACTCCCGCCCAATAGAGACCAGCATAAACTACTCTTGAACAGTTTGGAAGATTTAAGGTCGATTTTGATGATGAAAATGTAGTATTATTCCCCGGAATACCTTCAACATCATCAATATCAATATAATCCATAAAAAAGTTACCATTATTTATGAAATAGTAAAACCCATTAAAATCAATGACCAAATCTGAATCGTAAGCATCGTCTGCTGTTATAGAACTAGTTACATCTGAACCAATATTACCAGTATTGGGATTATAAAAATTAAAATCCCAAGGCGAATTATCAGTATCTCTATTTAAGATATTATTACCTACGAAAGTAATATTACCTTGAACATTTAAACCTCCTGTAGCCAGTCTTTGTGTAAAAGCCACATCAGGTTTTCTCAGTAAAGATCTATCAACCTTCTCTTTGTAAGCGTTTGTCTTAAAACCACTCTCAGGTACTACTTTATTAAGAACTTTCTTTTGGGTTCCATCAATTTGAGAAAATGATAAAACCGTACCTAAAAGAAATACAATTAGTGTAAGTATTTTTTTATTCATTTTTGGGGATTTGAATATTATTTTTAACTCTCTCTTAAGATATGAAAAGAAATCTATATAATCAAGATTAAAGCAACGTAAGTAAATGCTTTTCAGTTATTTAATCTCAATTATATTCTTTCTATCATAATATTTACCTTTTAAATTATTATTATACTGCTTAATAGCCTCTCCTCTATTATCCGTTTTTAAAATATAAACGTGTCTCATACCTGTTTCTGGATTAATAAAGAAATCTGCATTAATTCCGTCGCTTTCAAGCTCATCAAGGAATCTATCCGCATAAGCTTTTTTACCGAATACATTCACAACTAAATAGTAACCTGAAGGAATTTCTCCTGTAGGATTTTTCATGGTACGAACTCTTGCTGGTGGTTGAGCTTTTTTCTCTTTATAAGTTTCACCTTGTGCCCCTAAGGTAATTTTCATAACATAAACCTTATCTCCACCTTTTTCTTTTTTGATACCTAAATCATTATCAGCATCTTCTCCTTCAACCCCTTTAGTTGTACCATTTATTTCGTGTTTCTGATCTTCAGCATCTTCTTCCTTACCATGACGATCTATATAAACAACATAAACATTATACTTCGGATCTCTTACATATCTCGCCTTGTATTTGTTTCTCTTATTTCTGTTGTACTTCTTAACTTTATCTTGAGCTCTCTTAAGAGACTTATACTGCTCAATAGCAGTATAATACATTGTACCAGCTCCTCCTCCAGTTCTCGTCACTGTTTGCTCTCTCCACGGTTTAGCCTTTCTTCTTGGCAAAGATTGATCTCGATCAGCTCTTGGAGTTCTTACAGGGACTTCTCTAATAATCTCTTTGCTAGTAGGTTGATTTTGAATTAACTTTAATAATTCATCAACTTTTTTATGTAAACTATTTAAAGAATCTTGAGCCATTTTTAACTCATCAGATAAATCATTATGCTCCGGATCCTCGTAATCATTTCTTCGTCTATCAACAATCTCCGGTTCCTCATCCTCTGGTAATAATATCTTAACCTCAGGTTTTTGTCTAGAAAATCCTCGTCCTCTATTTCTACCGAAACGATATAAGATACCAACTTCGTTAGTACCTCCTAAATTGTTTTGTTTTTCATATGAAAAACCAATACCTAAGTTCTTGGTCAAATTGATTCCAAAACCCGCATTTAATCCAAAAATTTTGTCATACCCAAACTTAACCCAACCTGCTTGAGGTAATTCTAGTAACAAATTCCCTGCATAAGAAAAATCATCTTTTAATCTACGTGCTACACCTAAACCTCTTAAAGACATATTCTTTAATAAACCATCTGTATTTTCAAATCTGTAAGTATAAGCAACGTGCCCAGAGATTGTTTTGTCACCAAACTCTGTTACAAATTCACTAGATTTTAAATTGAAATCTCCTAAGTTCTCAAAAAATAAGCCTACGTCTAAATCACCAAAAGACATTGTAGCTGCTGGTTGAAAAACAACGACTGGTTTATCTTGATAATTATTGATTAAAGGATCATCGCCGTTGGTAAGTATTCTTGGATTATCTAAACTTCTTCTACTATAAAAAAAGTTAAATCCAAATGTAAGTTTTCTATTTTCTCCTAATTTTAGTTGATAAGCGTAGTTTGCAACAGCTCCAAAATCTTTAAACACCCCAATTTCTTGCTGAAACACTGCAATTCCACCACCTACATTTCTTCTCATTCTACCAGAATAACTAACAATATGAAGTCTTGAAGCATCTTCAAACTCAACATTGGAACTTCTTGAAATTGCCTCAATTGTTGCTGTTTCTCTATGTAGAATTGAAAACGTAGGCACTGTCATGAAGTTATTAAATTGCATAAAACTTCTTGACGAAAAACCATTATACTCATCTTCACTTACACTAACCTGAGCTAGACTAGTAAAATGAAGTAATGCTAATAATACAAATAAAGTAATGTTTTTTACCATATAAATTATTGTAATATTGAAATGGTTCCTGCTTTAATTAAGTTATTTTCTCTAATAACTTTAAAGTAGAATAACATCCCATCTTTTAAATTATTGTTCTCAGGCCAATTATTTTGATAATCGTTTGTATTGAGAACCTCTTCCCCTTTTGAGTTAAAAATTATTACCTGCACATTTGTTTGAAAAGCAAATCGATTAGGTAATTCCCATGTATCGTTAATCCCGTCACCATTGAACGGTGTAATTATATTCGGTATTACAAGTTTACCATCATCTTCCACTACATTAACCTCTCTTTGAGCTGTACATCCCCCAACTGTTCCGACAACCGTATAAGTTCCTAAAGTACTGACATCTAAAGTTTCATTGGTTGACAATAAATTCCCTGCTTCATCATACCACTCATACGAATCAGCTCCACTAGCTTCTAACGTTACTGACCCTCCAACTGGAAGAACAGCATTTGTTGATGGACTTACTTCTAGAACTGTATCATCAAATTCCACTATTTCGACTTCAGCTACATTAATTTGACACCCAAAACCATCTAAAGTCACACTATAAGTACCTATTTCAGAAACCTCAATACTTAAAGGGTCTGGAACGGTAATAGGCACACCATCTTGAAACCAAGTATAAGTGTATCCAGTAAAATCTGTAATACTTAAAAATATTGATTCACCTGGACAAAGAGCATTTGATGGAGAGGAAGAAACTATCTCAACATCTCCTACACCTAAAAGTATATTCAAAACATTTGAATCAGCCGACAAAGACCCCACTTCTAAATTCAAATAATACTCATCATTTTCCGTATATGAATTAACATTATAAGTTATTGATTCAGCATCCGTAATAGCAACTCCTCCTTTGAACCATTGAAATCTCATTATAATTGCTCCAGTGGAATCAGGAGCTAAGAGTTTATCTATTTTTTCCTGTGATATGTCATACTCATTATCATCAGTAGCTATAACCCTAATACCTACCATTGTCAATTCTGTAGTAGCCGACACACACTCACTGTAATCAGTGCCAGGCCTAATTGTAACGAACATTTCATTTACTCCTAAGATCTCTCTAGTATCTGATAATACTGCAACTGGACAATCCCCTCCAGTTTCTGTGACCTCAGCATAATATTCACCTGGACCATTAATATTTAAAGTATCTCCGGTAGCTCCAGGGATTTCACCATCAGCATTAAACCATTTTATATCTACTGGTCCAGAAGCGCCATGGGTTACTGTTAAAGTGAATTCCTCGCTAGGAAAAACTATTTCTGTAGGATTTCCGCTTATAGTCACAGGAAAACCTGCATCTGACTTTTGCGCTAAGGTTACATCTTGAGACCTACTTGAACAGCCAGAGATTTCAATCTCTAAATGATAAACCCCAAATTGGTCGCTTGTTGGAGTAGTATAGATAGGTGTATAATCAGGAAGGCTGGTAAGTTCATTTCCGTCTTTAAACCATCTATATGAAAATGCAGGATCATCTATACTTGCAACTAAATCATATGATTGATCTGCACATAATTCTACGCTATTATCTCCCTGAATTGTCAAAGAAGAAGAATTTACTACTCTGGCAAAAACCTTATTAGATATTACAGCATCAGGACAACCTCCATAATTAATTTCTGCATAATACTCTCCTGGTTGTGTTATAGTTAAAGAAGAACCAAACTCAGAAGTTATTGGAGATGTATTCCTGTACCATACAAACTGAACATTTGGATCCGTTATATTCAGCGAAACAGTTTCAGCTACACCATTACACAGAACTAAGTCATCATTGAAATCATTTAAAATTAGAGGTTCTGAGGTAATCCTATACATTTCGAAAGGATCCGAAGGTGGACTTTCAACATTTGGATTACTAGCTATAACCTTAATACGATAACCCGTTCCGAATGCATCGTCAGGAACACTGAATGATCCATTAACAGGATTAGTTGGAAAGGTGTTTATATTTGAATCTGTAACACTAAAAATCACAGGAGGATTTGTACCAAAATCTCCATTCTCATCTGAAAGAACTACATTAAATGTATTTGCTGTATCAAAAAGACCATCCCTAAAGACGAAACTGAAGTTAAAGTTATTAAATCCATCAGAACCACAAGCTGAAGAAAATCCTAATGTAGGTTTATCAATAGTTTGCCCATACATATTAAGGCTTAACAATAGAATTGCTAGCTTGAGAATCGGTTTTACATTTGTTTTCAAGTACTTACACATAATAGATGGGGACTATTAAAATTAGACACACTCTGTACCTAACATACAAATATATTTATTTTTTGTTAAAAGCCTAATTTATTTTCCCGTTATTCGCTTTAATAACACTATAGTTATAATTATTACGTTAATTTAGCGGAGTTATTATATTTTATACCAATAATGCTGAAAAAAATTACCTCTATTATATTTTTTTTCTTGACAGTAAATGTCTTATCTCAAGTTGGAGGAACACGTTCATTTGCTTTCTTAAACACGACTACTGACGCCAGACAAATAGCATTAGGTGGTAAAGTCTTGACATTAGTAGATGATGTAGATCAACCAAAATGGAATCCTGCTGCAATTAATATAGATTTAGATCGTAAACTTTCTGTAAATTACACAAGCTATTTAGCTGACATTTCAATCGGTTCTATTTCATACGCACATCGATTTAATCGACATTCACCAACATTTCATTCAAATATCACCTACATCAATTATGGAACCCTGATACAAGCGGATGAAGAAGGAAATGAAACTGGAACTTTCGGTGCAAGTGATGTTGGGCTTTCTTTTGGATATGCCTATCAAATTCCAAACACAAGTATAAGTATCGGAGCAAATGCAAGGTTAATTTATTCTTCGATTGCTAATTTCTCTTCAAGCGCTTTTACATTAGACTTTGGAGCAATTTATTATAATATAGAAAAACCTTATATCTTATCTTTTGTACTAAGAAACATTGGTACACAACTTTCAACATTTAACGGAACTTCAGAAAAAATTCCTTTTGAAATAGCTTTAGGTGGTTCTTACATGTTAGAAAATGTACCAATTCGCTTATATGGTACTGTAGATAATTTACAACAATGGAATATAAGCACAGCAAATCCATCTAATTCAATTTCTGATTTGGAAGGTAATGTTACTGAAGAAGAAATTTCTTTTTTAGACAATGCTTTTAGACATATTATTATAGGTGCCGAATTATTTCCAAAAAGAGCAGTAAACTTGAGAGTTGGATATAACTTTAGAAGGGGAAAGGAATTACAAGTTCAAAACGTTCGAACTTTTGGGGGTATTTCTTTTGGGTTCGGATTACGAATGAATAAAGTAAAACTCAATTATGCCTATTCACGTTATCATTCTGCTTCAAATGTCAGTACTTTCGGATTAACTATCGACTTCGATAAAGATTATAGAAGAAATATTTCTACGAAATATTAACTTAATTATCTTTGTTCTCAAACTAAGATATGAGTAATAAAAAGATAATCATAGCTATTGACGGCTTTTCTTCAACGGGAAAAAGTACCATAGCAAAACAACTTGCCAAAGAATTAAATTATATTTATGTTGATACCGGAGCAATGTACAGAGCCGTTACGCTGTATGCCATGCAAAATAAAATAATTGCAAACAATACTTTTGATCAACAAAATCTAATTGACGCTTTACCTAATATTCAATTACAATTCAAATTTAATCCTGAATTAGGATTTGCAGAAATGTTCTTAAATGGAACTAATGTTGAAAAAGAAATTAGAACCATCGAAGTTTCTAAACTAGTAAGTAAAGTATCAGAAGTTTCTAAAGTACGAAAAAAGCTAGTTCAAGAACAACAAGCAATGGGACAAGAAAAAGGAATTGTAATGGACGGAAGAGATATCGGAACTGTTGTTTTTCCTGATGCTGAACTAAAACTTTTTATGACTGCCTCGGCGGATAAAAGAGCAACTAGAAGATATAAAGAATTATTAGATCGAGGTGACAACGTTAATTACGAAGAAATACTTCATAACGTACAAGAACGAGATCATATTGATTCAACTAGAAAAGATTCTCCATTAGTAAAAGCTAATGATGCGATAGAATTTGATAATTCGGATATGGGATTAAAAGAACAATTCGAAAGAATAATGAGCCTTGTAAATGATAGACTCTAAAGACTTTCAAAAAAATATAAAAATAGCTGCATTCATAATTTTTATGATTACAGCTTTTTTTAGTGTTGGGCATTTACAATCTGATGAACATTTTCAAGTACTAGAATTTGCTCAATATAAATTAGGAAAAATCTCAGCGAATGAATTACCATGGGAATTCGGAGAAAAAATGCGTCCTTCAATACAACCATGGATTGCATATTCTTTCATTAATTTATTTGATACAATTGGCCTTAACAATCCGTTTGTAATTACACTAATATTTAGAATTTTCAGTGGAATTCTATTATGGTGTACAATCATCTCTTTGAATAAAATTATAATTGAGAAATACTTCAAGGAAATAAGATGGGCAAATATATTTTACGCGGCCTCTTTACTTCTTTGGTTTATTCCCTTTACGTCAGTTCGATTTTCTTCAGAAAATATATCCGCATTATTTTTATTATTAGGATTCTTACAATTTTTCAGAAAGCAAACCTATTTCAGTTTTATACTTATTGGAATATTTTGGGGACTATCATTTTTATTTAGATATCAATTAGGATTAAGTATTTTTGGAGCTTATGTTTTTCTACTTTTCATTCAAAGAACTCACATTTTAAAACTTGTAATAAGTGTAATTCCGTTATTCTTGATAATTGGGTTTGGAGTATATTTAGACACTTTATTTTATAGTGAATTTACAATTGCTCCATATAATTACCTAAAAGCTAATATCCTTGATGACAAAGCCTCCAACTTTGGAACTTCTCCTTTTTTCGCTTACTTATATTTATTTTTAGGAAAAGCAATTCCACCTATTAGTTTAATTCTTTTCGCTGGATTTATTTCATCATTTAAATCATTGAAAAAGAATATTTTTTTATGGTCTATAATACCATTTATTTTAATTCATTCATTAATAGCCCATAAAGAAATCAGATTTATGTTTCCTGTCAACTACTTATTTATTTTCATGAGTATTTACGGGATAATGACTTATTTGAAAGATAAGGAAATTAAAAATTGGCAACATAAACTTATTAAGTTTAGCGTTAGTATAAATATTCTTTTACTCCTAGTAATGGCTTTTAAACCTATGAATGGAACGGTAAAGTTATTTAACTATGTGTATAATAATTTAAATGAAACTGAAACTCATTTAATAAGTACAAAACGTCCGTTATATTCAATGTTAGTTGATTTACAATCCTCTTTTTATACAGCCAAAAACATTAAAAATGAAGTGGTAAAACCGAAAGATTTAGCTGAATACTTGAGAAGCAACAATATTAAAAACTGCTATATTTTACATGAAAAATTTGATTTACTAGAATCACTTGATGGATACTCCTTGGAAAAAGTTTATTCAGAATACCCAGAATGGATTAAGAGATTAAAATTCATAGACTGGCAAAAAAAGCTAAGAACAAAAACAATTTATAAGCTCACAAAAAAAGAGGAATAATTTGAAATTATTCCTCTTTTCTGAAAATTGATTATTCTGTACTATCGTTAAATAATTTTCAAATACGCGATTCTCAGCGATTAGAAAATCTTATTCTATTTCATTAGAATTAACAGAGTATCTTCTCCATTTTTCCAAACATTGTTGTATATCATCTGGAATTTCAGAATTAAATTGCATAAACTCTCCTGAGGTCGGATGTATAAATCCTAAAGTTTTTGCATGTAATGCTTGTCTTGGTAAAACTTTAAAACAATTATCTACAAACTGTTTATACTTTGTAAATGTAGTTCCTTTTAAAATTTGATCTCCTCCATAACGTTCATCATTAAACAAAGTATGGCCTATATATTTAAAATGGGCTCTAATTTGATGCGTTCTTCCTGTTTCCAATTTACATTCCACTAAGGTGACATAGGTAAATCGCTCTACAACTCGATAATGTGTTACAGCAGGCTTTCCGAATTCTCCATCAGGAAAAACAGACATTTGCATTCTATCTTTTAAACTTCTCCCAATATGTCCTTCTATTGTTCCTGAATCCTCTTCTACGCTTCCCCAAACCAATGCATAATATAAACGTTCGGTTGTTTTATCAAAAAACTGTTTAGATAAATGAGCCATGGCATACTCAGTTTTAGCAACCACTAATAAACCACTTGTATCTTTATCAATCCTATGAACTAATCCAGGACGTTCGTTACTGTTTTTTGGTAAGTTTTCGATATGATGAATTAACCCATTTACTAAAGTCCCCGTGTAATTTCCATGACCAGGATGAACAACCATACCAGGTTCCTTATTTACTACAATTACATCATCATCTTCGTAAACAATATTAATCGGTAAATCTTCAGCTACCAATAAATTTTCATGTGGTGGATGTGCTAATACAACACGAACCACATCTTTAGGTTTCACTTTATAATTCGATTTTACCGCAACATCATTCACCAAAATATTCCCAGCTTTTGCTGCTTGTTGGATTTTATTTCTTGTAGCGTTTTCAATGAAATTCATTAAAAATTTATCCACACGTAATGGCTCTTGACCATCATTAGCGGTAAACCTGTAATGTTCATATAATTCAGAATTCTCTTCCTGTAAGTCGTGACTTTCCTCCTGCATTTTGATAAATATTCTTATTTCTTTAATTTGGGAACACTAGTTTCCTCTACCGTCACCTAAAATTAAATTAATTACTGATTTTTTCGGTAACTTATCTCCTAAGCCAACTTGTTTTCCTTTATGCTTTAAGCCTCTTACAACATCCTTTCCTATATCTGGAACATAAGTAAACTTCTCTCCTACTAAAAATCCTATTGAAACTAAATGAGTAATTGCTTGTCTTTTTGTTTTACCATTTAAATCCGGAATTGAAACGTCTTTATATCTTGTTGGATTTAATGTTAAATAAATTTTTCTTTTTTCTTTTACAAAGTCACCTGCCTCTGGATTTTGTTCTATAACAGACTTCCCAGGGTAATCAGGATTATAACTTGCACTATCAATAACTACATAATCCAAATTCAATTCTTCAAGTTTTCTATCAACTTCCAATAATCCCATTTTATTCAAATCTGGAACTTGAATTTTTTGATCGTGATTTGTTGTAAAACCTAACCACCATTGTAATAAGAAAACGAACAATAATAATCCAACAATAGCTAAACCTACTTGGATAAAAAACGTTCTACTTTTCAAAAATTGAATAAACTTCATAATCTATTTTTTTGTAAGATGAGACAAATGTACATTAAAAATAATACTAAATTAAAAACAGCAGTTTTTAAAATACTTTTTTTGGTAAGTTTGTAATACTTAATCAATCGTAATGAAGAAAAATATCGCCATTATTATGGGAGGCTACTCATCAGAAGTAGCAATTTCTATTAAAAGTGGAAATGTAGTTTATAAACATTTAGATACTGAAAAGTATAATTCTTACCGAATACATATAGTTAAAGAAGGATGGTTTTATATTGACTCTGATGAAAATAAACATTCCGTTAACAAGGATGATTTTTCAATAGAAATTAACGGAGAGAAAATAGTATTCGATTGTGTTTTTAACGCTATTCACGGTGCACCAGGTGAAAACGGTGCTATTTTGGCGTATTTCGATTTACTGGGAATAAAACACACTTCTGCCCCATTTTACCAAATGGCCTTAACTTTTAATAAACGTGATACTTTAAGTGTATTACAGAAGTACGACATTCCAACAGCCAAATCGGTATATTTAAACAAAGGAAACTCTGTTGATCCTTCCGAAATTGTTGAAAAAGTTGGCTTACCTTGTTTTGTAAAACCAAATAATGCCGGTTCTAGCTTTGGAATTTCTAAAGTTTATGAAGCCCATAAATTATATGATTCTATTGACAAAGCATACCAAGAAGATAGTGAGATTTTAATTGAAAGTTTCTTGGAAGGAACTGAAGTCTCTGTAGGTGTTATTCAGTATAAAAACGAAGTTTTGGTTTTACCTATGACAGAAATAGTTTCTGAAAATGACTTCTTTGATTACGAAGCAAAATACGAAGGAAAATCTCAAGAAATAACACCAGCAAGAATCTCTAAAGAAGAAGAGCAAAAAGTGAAATTAATCGCTAGAAAAGTATATACAGTTTTAAATATGAGCGGTTTCTCTAGATCTGAATATATTTTGGTAAATGGCGAACCACATTTCTTAGAAATGAATACTGTACCAGGTCTAACGGAGGAAAGTATACTTCCGAAACAAGCAAATGAAGCTGGTATTTCTTTGAGCGAACTTTTTGATAACGCAATACTAAATCAACTAAACTAAACATACATGAGACGTGCTATTTTCCCAGGATCATTTGATCCAATTACCTTAGGGCATTTCGATATTATTGAAAGAGGTGTTACACTTTTTGATGAATTAATTATCGCTATCGGTATAAATGCTGATAAAAAATATATGTTCCCTTTAGAAAAAAGAAAACAGTTTATAGAAGAAGCTTTTAAAAACGAACCTAAAATAAAAGTGGTTACTTATGAAGGTATGACTGTAAATTTCTGTAAGGAGATTGGAGCTGATTTTATTCTTAGAGGATTACGTAATCCTGCTGATTTCGAATTTGAAAAAGCTATTGCTCACACTAACAGAAAACTATCAGAGATTGAAACTGTTTTCTTATTAACATCATCAGGTAAAAGTTATATTTCTTCTTCTATCGTTAGAGATGTTATTAGAAATAATGGAGATTACACTGGTTTAGTTCCAGATTCAGTAAGAGTATAACTATAACTTCTATGAAAAAACTAACACTTCTATTTTTAATTGTTGGCTTTGCTTGTCAAACAAAACAAGAAATTGATTTCACTACAGCTTTTGAAAAATCAAATGGAACTGAGACACCAGTTTATAATGATGTAATTTCCTATTACAAAGACCTAGCTTCGAGTTATTCAGAAATATCATTACTTGAATTTGGAGAAACAGACAGTGGTAATCCTTTACATCTAGTAGTGTACAATCCCGATGGAAAGATTTCAAAAAACGATATTAAAAACTCTAAAAAAAATAGAGTTTTAATAAATAATGGAATTCATCCAGGAGAATCAGATGGAATTGATGCTTCGATGATGATGCTCAGAGATATTGTTCAAAATGATTCTCTTCAAGAAACCTATAAAAATTCGTTAATATGTGTGATTCCTATTTATAATATTGGAGGTGCATTAAATAGAAATTCTCACACGAGAGCTAATCAAAATGGACCTAAAGAATATGGATTTAGAGGTAATGCACGAAATTTTGATTTAAATAGAGATTTCGTAAAACAAGACACTAAAAACGCACAATCTTTTGCAGAGATATTTCATGCTGTAAACCCAGATGTTTTTATTGATAATCATGTTAGTAACGGAGCTGATTACCAATATGCAATAACTCATTTATTCACACAGCATAACAAATTAGGTGGTAACTTAGGTTCATATCTTGAATCGGAAATGAGACCTTATTTAGAAAGGTCTTTAGGAAAGAAAAAAATTCCGATTACTCCTTATGTTAATGTTTGGGGAAGTACTCCAGATAAAGGCTGGTCACAGTTCATGGACTCACCTCGTTACTCAACTGGATATACAACATTATTCAATACTTTCGGAATGATGGTAGAAACTCATATGTTGAAACCATATAAAATTCGTGTTGAACAAACATATGAACTAATGTTATCTATGCTTGATTTCACGGAAGAAAACTCTGAGAAAATTAAAGATCTACGAGCGAATGCTGCTAACAATATCCTAAAAAACAAAACATATCCGATTCAATATAAAGTTGATAGAGAGAATCCTTCTAAATTTAATTTTAAAGGATATGAAGGTTCGTATATTGATAGTAAAGTTACTTCTGGAAAGAGACTGTTTTACGACAAATCGAAACCTTTCGAAAAAGAAGTGAACTATTACAACAATTTTAAAACGACAAAAGAAATTGTAATTCCTAAAGCTTACATTATTCCTCAAGGTTGGCAAAATATTATTGACAGACTAAAGATGAATAATATTGAATTTACACGTTTCAAAGCAGATACTATTATGAATGTTGAAGTGAATCATATTAAGTCTTTTAAAACATTAAATTCTCCTTTTGAAGGTCATTATTTACACTACAATACAGAAATTACAAAAAGTTTTAATGCTGTAAAATTTTCTAAAGGTGATTATTTAATTCCAACAAATCAAAGTGGAATTCGATATTTACTAGAAACATTAGAAGCAGAAGCTGTAGATAGTTTCTTTAATTGGAATTTCTTTGATACTATTCTACAAAGAAAAGAAGGATTTTCTCCATATGTTTTTGAAGAAAAGGCGGAAGAATTTTTAAATCAAAACCCTTTATTTAAAGCAGAATTTGAAAATAAAATTGAAACAGATACAAGTTTTGCTAAAAACCCGAGAGCTCAGTTAAATTGGATTTATATGCAAACTCCGCATTATGAACCAGCCCACATGAGACTACCTGTCTTTAAAATTCCTTTTTAATGAAACACAAAGTATTCCTAATACTAACATTTGCTTTAAGTCTTACAAGTTGTTCTGAAAAGAGGAATAAAAAAGAAGTAAAGCAAGTTCAAAATGAAATACGAGAAATCAAAAAGGACTTCTGGGATAATGGAAAGCTGGCCTCCGAAGGTATATATATAAATAATATAGCTAATGGAAATATGAAATGGTACCATGAGAATGGGTACTTGGCTGGTGAAGGGGAAATGGTTAATGATAAGCGCAATGGTTTATGGAAAGTTTACAATAAAGAAAATGGAAAACTAAGTGCAAAAGGCAATTTTACAGATGATAATAAAAATGGAGATTGGAAATTGTATAATGATAAAGGAACTTTATGCAAAATACAATTTTGGAAAAATAATAAACTAATTAAAGAAGAAGAAATCTTTAAGAACATAAAATTAGATCAAAACCATTAACATGAAAAAAATTGTAATCAAAAGAGTTTTGGCTAATTTACAATTACTCCCCCTAGTAGAACAAATAAACTTTCAAAGACAAAAACTTAAAAATAAAAAGAGTAATAATGCTTTTAAAAAAGCAAATCCAACTGTAAAATTACCACCAGATTTTTACATTTATGAAACTTTTCAACTCAACTATGAAAAGTTCTATACAAATGGAATTCCTACTGCAAAATGGTTATTTGAACTGATCTCACAATTTAAAAAACTAGACAATGTTTCCATTCTTGATTGGGGCTGCGGAACAGGAAGAGTTTTAAGACATTTACCTTCCATCGCAGGAAATAATAATCGTTATTTTGGATGTGATTACAATCCAAAATATGTAAAATGGTGTTCAGAAAATTTAGAGAATATTGATTTTAAGCTGAACGAGGTTACTCCACCTCTTGAGTATGAGAACAAAAAATTTGATCTAGTATATGGAATCTCGATTTTCACGCACCTTTCATTAGAACAGCATCATACATGGTTTGAAGAACTACATCGTATTTTAAAACCTAACGGCATCTTGTTTTTAACAACACATGGAAATGCACATCAATTCAAATTGACAGATAAAGAATCAATAAAATATGACAAAGGAGAACTTATTGTTCATGATTTTAAAAAGGAAGGAAATCGTTTGTTTTCGTCTTATCAACCAGAGTCTTTTATGACAGAAATTACTGAAAGATATAATTTATCTACTCTCAAACACATTCCTGGAGAAATTACCAATGGAAAACCACAGCAAGATGTTTGGATATTCAAAAAATAAAAGCTCCTGAATTCTCAGGAGCTTTTTATTTAAAAATTATATTCATGCAAAGGTTTTGGAAATGCCTCTGGATTTGCAGCTAAATGATAACGTGGATCATCAACATCTTCAATAATTACATCATGAAATTTTTCACTTGCTTTATACATTAACACTTTACAATCTTCACTTAAATGTTTCAATTTAATCTTTTTTCCTGCTGATTGATATTTCTCAACCAACACAAAAAGTGCTTCTAATGCTGAATGGTCTGAAATTCTACTTTCAACAAAGTCAATAACTACATTTTCTGGATCATTTTTCACATCAAACTTTTCATTGAAAGCTGTTATACTTCCGAAAAACAATGGCCCCCAAATTTCATAAACCTTAGTCCCATCTTCCCTAAACCTTTTACGAGCTCTAATTTTTCTGGCATTTTCCCATGCAAACGATAAAGCTGAAATAATAACTCCAACGAACACCGCTATAGCCAAATCAAAAAATACTGTTACAGCCGAAACGATAACTAACACACATGCATCCGCAAGTGGAATCTTTTTAATTATTCTAAAACTAGACCAAGCAAACGTTTCAATTACCATCATAAACATAACACCAACTAAAGCTGCAATTGGAACTTGTTCTATATATTTATCAGCAAATAGAATAAAAATCAACAAAGTTACTGCCATAGTTACTCCAGATAATCTTCCTCTTCCTCCTGCATTAATATTGATAACAGTTTGTCCAATCATTCCACATCCACCAGTTCCACCAAATAAACCACTAACAATATTTCCTGCTCCTTGAGCAACACATTCTTTATTTCCATTCCCTCTTGAATCAGTTAATTCATCTACTAAGTTCATGGTCATTAATGTTTCAATCAATCCAACCGATGCGGCTAAAAATGCATAAGGTGCAATGAATTTAAGTGTATCTAAATTAAAAGGAAGATTACTCCATAAATCCATTAGATTCAGTTTTTTCGAAATTTCATCAATTCCGTTTAAACCTGCTCCTCCTCCATCTCTAATAAAATCTCCGACATTAATAGAGTTTAAACCAAAAGCAATAGAAACAAAAGTCACAATTAAAATTGCAGTTAATGCCGCTGGAACTTTCTTTGTTAACTTTGGTAAACCCCAAACAATCAACATTGTTAAAAGAACTAATCCTATCATTGTATATAAGCGTTCTCCTTGCATTACTGATTTAACAACACCTTTATCTTTTACTGAATAAAATCCTGCATCATCAGAATTAAATAATACTTTCTTTGTCTTAACATCAAAAACTTGTCCTTCAGAAATTTTGAAAACAGCTTCATTCGTAGTTCTATTAATCACAGATGATCCTTCTATCTTAAATAAAACGGTATTTGAAACAATATCTTTAACGTCATTTCCTGCTACATTATATACAAGTTCTTTAGAATGTGTATCACGCATGTTTTGTCCAAAAACATCTTTCTTATTCTCTTTGAACATTCCTAATTGCGCAAGAAAAATCACAATGGCCAAACCATTTACAAATCCCATCATTACCGGGTGAGGTATTAAACGAACAAACTTTCCAAGTTTAAACAAACCGGCCACAACTTGAATTAATCCCATTAAAACAACAGCGGCTAGTAAATAAAAATACCCCATATTCTCAACAGGTTGATCAAACAATAATCCTTTTGCATGACCTTCTTGAATCATATTTACAAAAATCACTGCTACTGCACCTGCTGCACCAGAAATTAATCCAGGTCTTCCTCCAAACAAAGCCGATATTAATCCAACTACAAAAGCTCCAAATAAAGCTACTATAGGACTAATTTGTGCTACAAAGGCAAAAGCTACTACTTCTGGTATCATAGCCAAAGAAACAGTAATACCTGCCAAAGTATCGTCTTTTATGTTAATCTTCTTATTTTTAATGTATTTCATCATAATATTTCTGGACTTTTGTAAAAGATGGCAAATGTAAAGATAATTTTATTCATATACTTTCATGTTTCCATTAGTTTAATTTTGCCTTGAGCCATTTTTGTACTACTTTTGAGCTTCGGAACTATCATGCAAATTGATAGCATAAAATGAGCAGAAAAACACTACTTACTTCTAAAGAAATCGAAATAATTCTGCATCGACTAGCGTGTCAGCTAATCGAAAATCATAACGACTTTTCTAATACCGTATTAATTGGTTTACAACCAAGAGGTACTTTTTTAGCTGAACGCTTAAAAAAGATTTTAGTAGAAGATTATGGCATTAAAAATCTTAAATTAGGATTATTAGACATTACATTTTATCGTGATGATTTCAGAAGAAAAGATGAACCTTTAGAAGCTACCCCAACGAAAATTGACTTTTTAATTGAGAATAAAAAAGTTGTCATTATTGATGACGTTTTATACTCAGGAAGAAGCGTAAGATCAGCCTTAACAGCATTACAAGCCTTTGGAAGGCCAATTAGTATTGAATTGCTTGTTTTAATTGATCGAAGATTTAGTAGACATTTACCTATTCAACCCAATTATAGAGGAAGACAAGTAGATGCTATTAATGAAGAAAAAGTACTAGTGAACTGGAAAGACACACATTCAAAAGACGAAATATACTTAGTATCCAAAAACTCTAAGAAAGAAGAATAATGAAGCAGTTAAGTGTAGAACATTTATTAGGAATTAAATATCTAAACAAAAATGATTTAGAACTTATATTTGAGACCGCAGCTCATTTTAAAGAGGTTATTAATCGACCAATTAAGAAAGTTCCTTCTCTTAGAGATATTACCATCGCAAACTTATTTTTTGAAAATAGTACGCGTACTAAATTATCATTTGAATTAGCAGAAAAACGATTATCAGCAGATGTAATTAACTTCTCAGCAGGTCAATCTTCTGTTAAAAAAGGGGAAACTTTAATTGATACGGTGAATAACATTTTATCAATGAAAGTTGATATTGTTGTTATGCGACACGGAAATGTTGGTGCTGGAGTATTCTTATCAAAACATGTCGATGCGAAAATTGTAAATGCTGGTGATGGAACTCACGAACATCCAACTCAAGCTCTTTTAGATAGTTTCTCTATGAGAGAAGCTTTAAACTCTGATTTAAAAGGGAAAAAGATAGTTATTGTTGGAGATATTTTACACTCTAGAGTAGCCTTATCAAACATCTTCGCACTTCAATTACAAGGAGCAAAAGTTAAAGTTTGTGGACCAACAACATTAATACCAAGATATATCTCTAGTTTAGGAGTTGAAGTAGAAACAAATTTAAAGAAAGCTCTTGAATGGTGTGATGTAGCAAACGTATTACGAGTTCAACACGAAAGGATGGATATTAAATACTTCCCATCTACTCGCGAATACACACAACTTTTTGGAATTAACAAAGAAATACTTGATAATCTTGGCAAAGATATTGTTATAATGCACCCAGGACCGATTAACAGAGGTGTTGAATTAACAAGTGATGTAGCGGACAGTAAACAGTCTATAATTCTGAATCAAGTAGAAAACGGAGTTGCAGTAAGAATGGCTGTTATTTATTTGTTAGCTCAACAAATAAAAAGATAGTAATTATGAAAATCGAACATAAAGAAGGATACACATTAATCAATTCTGATGAATCATCATTTTCAGAATTTTATACCTTTTTTTCAAATCAACATAAAGAATTAACAAAAAACAACGTAATTCTGAACATTTCATCGAAACTTGTTGCAAATGAGGAAGAAATTTCGTTATTTTTGGAGAGTGCTGATATACATCAGGAAAGCGGCACAACTTTTGTAGTTGTATATCAGAATGTTGACGTGGATAATTTCCCTGAGACCTTTAACATTGTTCCTACATTACAGGAAGCAGAAGACGTGTTAGAGATGGAAAATATTCAAAGAGATTTAGGTTTTTAATAATTAACATCCCCTTTAAGTATGATAAAAAAACTACTTTTTATCTTTTCGATTATGTGTGCTTCAGTGATTTTTTCACAAGAGAAATCAGTGAATAAATTGGTAGCATCACCAAATCCTTTTTATAACTCAACCACTATAACTTTTAACTCAACTACCCAACAAGAAGTTTTGATTAGTGTTAGAAATGTACTTGGAAAGACAGTTTTTACAAAGAAAATTTCAGCTCATCGAGGAAAAAATGAGCTTCCTTTCAAAAGAAACAATTTAAGTTCAGGCATGTACATCTACGCAATTCAAACCGGAAAAGAAGTAATTTCTAAACGTTTTGTAATTAGATGAGTTTAAAATTAACAGTATTAGGTTGTCATTCAGCAACACCAAGAGTAAATGCACATCCAACATCACAGTATCTAGAAATAAATAACAGACATTTCTTGATTGATTGTGGTGAAGGAACCCAACGTCAAATGAGAAAATACAAAGTCGGTTTTTCTAAAATCAACCAGATTTTCATTTCCCATCTGCATGGTGATCACTTCTTTGGTTTAATTGGTTTACTTTCAACTTTCGGAATATTAAATCGTGAAAAGGACTTACATATTTATGGTCCTAAAGGAATTAAACAAATTACCGAATTACAATTAAAACTGTCAATGTCTCATGTGAAATACAAGATTGTATTTCACGAATTAACTTCTACTAAGAGTGAGTTAATTTTTGAAGATGATAAAGTTTCTGTTCATACTATACCTTTGAATCATAGGGTATACACAAATGGTTATTTATTTAGAGAAAAGCCAAAATCTAGAAACTTACATTTAGACAATATTAAACAATACGATGAGATCGAAATATGCGATTACCATAATCTCAAAGCTGGTAAAGATTTCATGTTAAGTTCGGGAGAAATAATTTCTAACGATGAATTAACAATTGCTCCTGAAAACCCTAAAAGTTTTGCCTTTTGTAGTGATACAATGTTTAAACCTGATATTGTACCAATTATAAAAGATGTTGATCTTTTATATCACGAAGCGACATTCTTAAAAGAATTAGAACATCTTTGTGAAAGAACAAAACATTCTACAGCTGAACAAGCAGCCATGATTGCCAAAGACGCAAATGCTGGAAAATTAATTATTGGACATTATTCAAGTAGATATTCCGATATTGAACTCTTTAAAAAAGAAGCTCAAACTGTTTTCCAAAATGTAGAATTAGCAAGGGTTGGAGGCGTTTTTACCTGTTCTACCAAAGTGCCTGCACACGTTTAATTTCTAACTTTTTTTTAGTATAATAGTTCTGTTAAGAATTCGTTAAACAGTGTTAAACGAAGTAACAAAACTTATCTTCTCGTAGTCTTTTATGCATTGAAGAACTACAATAAACAACATAAGAGATGAGAAGAATTTTATTATTACTTGTATTAGCCTTAAGTACAAGTTCATTTGCACAAATGAAAAAAGAAAATTTGCCCAGACCAGGGAAAATTTCAGGAAAAATTATAGATAAATTATCGAAAGAACCATTACCATACGTGAATATTATTATTCGCGACACAGCAAAAAAAGTTTTAACTGGTGGTATCACAGATGAAAAAGGTAACTTTAACGTTCCTAAAATTCCAGAAGGTAAAAGCATTGTTGAAATACAATTTATTGGTTACAAAACTGTAAGTAGAGAAATTACGATTGGCTCGAAAAACAGAAACATTAAGTTAGGAATTATCGCTTTAGAAGAGGATTCTACGACATTAGAAGAAGTTGAGGTAAGAGCTGAGACTTCAACAGTGGTTCAAAAAGTAGATCGTAAAGTAATTAATGTTGGTAAAGATCTAACCTCTGCTGGAGCAACAGCTTCTGAATTATTAAACAATGTTCAATCGGTAAGTGTTGATAGCCAAACTGGAAATATTAGCTTAAGAGGAAATGAAAATGTACGTGTATTAGTTGATGGAAGACCTACAAATATTCCTGCAGCTCAATTACTAAAACAATTACCGTCATCTTCGATAAAAAGTGTAGAATTAATTACAAATCCATCTGCGAAGTACAACCCAGAAGGTATGAGTGGAATAATCAATATTATTCTAAATAAAAATGCAAATATGGGATTCAATGGTTCATTAAATACTGGTATTGAAACTGGACATTATGTACGTTACAATGCTTCTACAAACATGAACTATAAAACAGGAAAAGTAAACTTCTTTGGAAACTACGGTTTCAATGGTGGAGATCGTTTTAACTTTGGATTTATCAACAGAGAAGGTGTAAATTTTCAAGATTTCTTATTCAAGAATGAAAATGAATCTCACCTGTTTAAAATTGGAGCTGATGTATACATTGATGACAAAAACACTTTTTCATTCTACACAACTCAAAACTGGTCAGTTAACGATGCAAATGGTAGAGTTTTAGTAAACGATGCTTCAAATACATTAATTAGCAACGCACCGAACAGACAAGATAATAGTGGACATAACCAAACTTATAATGTAAACTTTAAGCACGATTTTGAAAAGAAAGGTCACAATATTGAATTCGAATCAACTTACTCAGTAAACGATTCTCCTCAATTATTAGTGAATAATGATTTATTAAATCCAACAGATGGTGAATTAAATTATTTCAATGATATTAATAACGAAAGAGATAATATTTTAATCAACTTAGATTATACAAACCCAGTTTCTGAAAAAGGAAAATTAGAGTTAGGATTAGAGTACCGTGCTGACGGAACTGATAATACAAATATGACTAACCAAACTAATTTTAATAATTCTTCGTTTAGTTATGATAGAAAAATCTTTTCAGGATATGCAAACTACGGTCATACGTTCGGTAAAGTAACTATGCAATTAGGAGCGAGATTAGAGCAATTTAATATTGATGGAACTTTCAATGTAGAGACTGTTGGAACAGAAACAGTAACGGATGATATTTTCACAATTTATCCTTCAGCTTTCTTTACTTATAACCCGTCTGAGAAGAACCAATTTCAATTAAGTTATAGTAAGCGTGTTGACAGACCAAACATTCAACAAGTAAATCCAATTAGAGAATGGAGTACGCCTTTAATTACGTCTGTTGGTAACGAAAACTTATTACCACAATTTACCAATTCAATTGAAGTAAATTATACAAGAAAAATCAAAGGAGGTTCTATTACATTAGGAACATTCTATAGAAACATTAATGATGTAATTTCTAGAGTAACTTTTAGAGATCCAGCTGATCCTTCTAATGTTCGTCAAATTTTAACATTCCAAAACTTTGATGACACAGACGCTTACGGAGTTGAATTATCTTCTAACTACAGAATCGCTAAATGGTGGAGAGCTAATGCAAGTATGGACTTCTATTCTCAAAAGCAATTTGGAATAGCTGATTTATCAAATCCATCAGCGCCTAGATTAGAAGTACAAAATGAAGTATTTAACGCCAGAATCAGTAACAGCTTTACAGTTTCTAAAAAATTAAGATTACAATTATTTGCAATGTATCGTGGTTCAGTAGAAGATATTCAATGGAAAGTTGATCCTATGAAAATGGTAAACTTAGGGGCTAATTATACAGTATTCGGAGGAAAAGGAAACTTAACTTTTAGAGTTAACGATATTTTCAACACTATGCAATTTCAATTTGCATCAGATAATCCATTCACTCAAAACGGTAGATTTAAATGGGAAAGTAGAACAGCTTACTTAGGATTCAACTACAGATTTGGTGGTGGTAAAAACAAAGCTAAATCTAGAAGAAGAAGAGATAGTAACGAAAAACAAGGAGGTGGTGGCTTCTTTTAATTGAAGGGTAATAGATTAATTAGACACCAAAAGAAAAGCCGAAGTATAAACTTCGGCTTTTATTATTTACATGTAATTTAAGAACTTAAGAATGATTAAAAATTGTTATGTTCAAGAATGATACCTGCCAATTGTAACAATTGCAACTCAGCATTTTTTGCCACGAACTTTGCATTATTTCTACTTAACTCAGCGTTTATCAAATTAATTTGTGCCTGACGGAAATCAATAGATGAAATTTGTCCAAGCTTATATCTTTCACTTGAACGCTCAAAGTTCAACTTATTAGTTTTCACATTTTGTTCCTGAGCTTTTAACGCAAATAACCTGTTTTGATATGTTTCCCAAGCATTATTTACATCTCGTTTCAACTGATCTTGTAACTGTGCTTTTCGAATTTCCTGATTTTCAACCGCAATTTTAGCGTTTTTTACATTCGTTCTTGTTCTCCCACCATCAAAAAGATTCCAAGATAAATTCACACCAGCACTTAAACCCGTTTGTGTATTACTAATTGGACTAAAAGCATTTGTTGCGTCTCCTGTATTTCTATTCCACGCATAAGAACTTGTTAAACTAACATTTGGCATCCAGCCAGATTGATTGATTTTAACATCTAACTTACTTAACTCAATATTCTTTTTTGATTGCAATAAATTAGCATTCTTAGTTTTCGCTCCTTTTAAAATATCAGCAAGATTCATCTTAACATCATACAAAACATTTGTATCTACAGTAACAGGAGTATTTACATCTCTTCCTAAAACTACATTTAAATCGCGCTTTGCATTATTCAATTGTCGTTGAATGTCGATGTAACTTATACTATCGTTATTAACGTCAACTTCTGCATTTAAAACATCTAGTTTAGTTCTCTGTCCGTAATCAAAACCATACTTTGCTCGTTCTAATCGCTTTTTTGAAATAGTTAGTGCTGCTTTCTGAGTATTTTCATTCTCGGTTAATCTTCCTACCTCATAATAAGCAATAAACAAAGTAATGATAGTATTTTCCATTACTTGACGAGCTTGCAATTCAGTTAAGTTGTAACTTTCTTTTAAACGTTTAAAGGTATTTTGCCTATTGAAACCATTAAAAATCACATAATCTAAACCAATAGAAGCATTGTAATTTTCCGACTCTGCTCCTGCCACAGAATTCACAGTTCCATCTTGAAATTCAATATCTGTATCATTGTTGGTATATCTCGCTCCTGCATTTCCTGTTACGGTAGGTAAATATCCACTATTGTAAATACTTTTATTATTTTCAGCTGTTGCAAGATTGTTTTTTGTGACTTTTATATCATAGTTATTAGCCATCGTAAGTTCGAAAGCTTTTTCCTTACTTAAAACTTCTTGTGCATAAAAAGAAGTGCTAACTAAAAGTACTCCTAGTGTACTTATTATTTGTTTTCTCATCATTTTATCTTTTATGCTAATTCTTCGTTTTCTGATTTTAATTCTTTTATCGCTCTTTCAACTTCTTCTCTTGTAGGCTTCACTCCTTCCCATAACCAGAAGAAATAAACTTTCGCATAATTAGAAATTGATAATAAAACTGGTAATGTTAACAAGGTTAAGAAAGTAGCGATCATAATACCATAAGCAATAGAAATTGCCATTGGAATTAAAAACTGTGCCTGTCTACTCGTTTCAAAAATTAACGGTGCCAATCCTGCAACGGTAGTAATTGTTGTTAAGAAAATTGCTCTAAACCTTGATCTTCCAGCTTCAAATAAAGCCTCTTCGTATTTCATTCCTTCTTTTAAGAAACTATTGAATTTACTTATGAGGACCAAACCATCATTTACCATAATTCCGATAAGTGCTATAATTCCTAAAAGTGAAAGTATGTTCACCGCAAAACCATGTATGTAATGTCCCCAAGCCACACCAATTAAACTAAATGGCACCATTACTAATAACATAAACGGCTGACCATAAGAACGGAATGTAAATACAATTACAATATAGATTAATAGTAAAATTACAGGACCTACAACTGAAGCAGAACTAGAAACCTTTGAAGCTTCTCTATTCTGTCCTTCATACAAAGCTGTAACAGAAGGATATTTAGCTGTAATTTGCGGCATTATTCTCTCTTTAATATCAGTAAGAACATCGGTTGCACTTGCTTGTGCATCTTTCATATCCGCGTCTACTTTAATTTCTCTTTGACCTTCTAAATGATTTATAGAAATTTCACCTCTTTCAATCTCATAAGTAGCAATTTCACTTAATGGAACTCTTGCTTCCGTAGAAGTAGCAATTCGCATATCGTCTAAATTCTTAATAGAAGATCTTTCTTTTCTATCGTAACGAACCCAAACTTTAATTTCATCTTGTCCACGCTGAAAACGTTGCGCCTGTCTTCCAAAGAAACCACTTCGAATTTGAGACATCACATCATTTAATGTTAACCCTAATAAATACGCATTATCTTTTAATTTGATATTTATCTCTTTAATTCCTTGCGGGTCATTGTCAGTAACATCCTTAAGTTCCTGATTCTTTTTAAGCTCTTCCTTTAATTCCGTTTTTGCTGCTTTTAATTCCTGAATATTATTACTCAATAAAGAAACCGAAACCGGACTTCCTCCAAAATTCCCTCCAGAACCGAACGTTAACGACTCAACTCCGTATACTTCTCCTACTCGATCTCTGATTTCATTCGTAATTTCTCTAGAACCAAATGTTCTTTCTTCTCCTGGTAATAAATTAATTCGTAAAGAAGCTTGTGATGAACCAGGACCGATTTGTTTCAAAACATTTTCAACTACAGGTTCACCTTTAACACCATACTTTTTAGTGAATTCCTTTTCCACTTCCCAAACTTTATCTTCAACTACAGAAATAATACTATCTGTAATTTTCTCACTTGTTCCTTGTGGCATGGTTAAATTCACAGAAACACGATCACTAGCAATTGAAGGGAAAAATGTTCCTTTAATAATTCCTCCTTGAAAAGCTCCCATAGTAATCATTAATAAAGCCACAGGAATTACCAATCCAAAGAACTTGAACTCTAACACGAATTTTAATGCTGGTGCATAAATCTTATCTCTCATAAAATCCATTACATCTTCAGCATATTTATTGAATTTATATAGTTTTTGATTTCTATCTAATGACTTTGAGTGTGCAACGTGTGCTGGTAAAATAATTAATGCTTCTACCAAAGAAAGGATTAATGTAAGTGCTACAACTGTTGCTACCTCTCCAAAAAACTCCCCAATGTTTCCATCTAAAAAGAAAAATACCGAGAATGCTAAAACAGTTGTTGTAATAGCAGAAATAATTGGCGGAACAACTTCCATGGTTCCATCTATTGCTGCGCGAATTGGGTTCTTACCTTTTTCGAAATGATGGTATATATTTTCAGAAATTACAATTCCATCATCTACTAAAATTCCAATTACGATAATCATTCCGAATAATGATAGCACGTTGATTGTAATATTAAAATATCCAGCCAACATAAACATTCCGAAGAAAGCGACAGGTAAACCTGCTGCAACCCAAAATGCTAATCGAGGACGCAGGAAAAGTGATAAAAACAACATCACGAGCAACATTCCTTGCCAAGCATTTTTAAATAATAATTTAGTACGCTGATTTAAAGTAATGGAAGAATCTCTTGTAATTTCAACTTTTACATTTTGATGTTCCGCATTAAACTTTTCAATGTATTCATTAATCTTTTTAGCAGAACTCAATAAATCCTCACTGTTTGTATTACTTACTTGAACACGAACAGCTAAATTACCGTTGTAATAATTTCTATTTGGTGTTTCATTCCAAATATCTCTCACTGTGGCAACATCTTTTAACCTAATAATTCTTCCAGATGCATCTGCTCTTACAACCAAATTATCTAACTCATCTCCATAATAAGATCTATTGTTTGCTCGAATCAAATATTCTTCCGCATCTGTTTTTACCGATCCACCTGTAGTTAAAATATTGGCTGTTGAAACCGCATTTGCAACTTGATTAAATGTTAGATTATAAGCTAATAAATCATTTTCTCGTACTGCAATTTCAATCTCCTCATCAGGATATCCTGAAATAGATATTTGGGAAATCCCCTCAAGTCTTCGGATATCATTTTCAATATCTCTAGCAATAGACTTTAAAGATTTCAAAGGAACTTGATCTCCAGTTACAACAAAACTAATTGTTTCAGCGATATTCTCTCTTTTAGCAACGACCGGTGGTTCCATTCCTGTTGGGAAATTCGGAACTTTATCAACTGCATTTTTAACATCTGCTAAAACAACATTAATATCATAATCTTTTAATGTTTCTACAGTTATACTCGCCGCGTTTTCAGAGGAAGTTGAAGTTACTCTATCAACACCAACTAATCCTTTTAAATTATCTTCAATCTTTAAAACAACTCCTTCTTCTATTTCCTGAGGAGATGCACCTGGATACACAACATTAATTGTTATAAACTTAGCTCTCGTTAAAGGAAAGAAAGAAGATTTTAAGGTTGAAAAACCAAAATACCCTAGAATTACAAAAGCAATAATGATAATATTTACCGCAACAGGATATTTTATGAAATATGCTATTATTTTCTTCATTTCTTACTTTTTATCAGATTGTTCTTTTTCAGAAAATATTTTAACTGGCATTCCGACATAAGCACCCGCAATAGGTTTTGAAACGATATACTCGCCGTTTGTAATTCCTTTTACAACTACAGAGTTCTCATTAAAATGAACCGGATTTATTGTAATGAGATCCAATCTGTCATTCTTTACCACGAAAACAGCTTTATTTTCAACTAACAGTTTTCTGTTGAGCTCTAATGCTTCAGGGACAGATTTTGTCGTAACCTTTGCTTCCAAGTACATTCCTTCTCTTAAACCTTCTCCTTTAACTTCAATAAATATTTGAATTGTTTGTGATGATTGATCTATTTTTCCATTTATCCTAGTAACGGTACCTTTCCAACTTTTCGTTTTCTCTAGATTAAATAATTCGACGCTTTTACCTTTCACCAAAACATCAGCAAAACTTGCACTTACAGATAATGGTAATTCAAATACAGAAGTATCAATAAACTCTCCCATTTTCTGACCTGATCTGACCAAAGTACCTTTTGTTACTAAAGCTTCCGTTAACACTCCACTAAACGGAGCTTTGATATTATATTTACCTAAACGCACCTCCAAGTTCTTAATGTTGTAGTACGTTGTATAGATGTTCTTTCCAGAAATAAAATATTTTTCTTTACTTGTTTTTGCTTCTGGTAAAGCAGATAAACTCTTGTTGATATCAAAATTTTGTAAATACGCATTCCAAGCTTCAAATGACTCTGGATAATCCAAACGAATATCTGGCATAACCGATGCAATTAAATTTTGCAAAGAGCTTCTTTGTGATTGAATTGAAGCGTAAAATTCTTGATTATTAATTCGTAGTAAGGTTTGTCCTTTTTGATAGGTAGTACCTACTCTAAAATCCTTTCCCGCTGTTTGTAATACTCCTTGAACTTCAGAATAAATATCTACTTTATTTTTCGCCGTTAAATTCCCGTTAGCAGTAATTTCGACAGGTATTTCAGAGTTTTTTGCAACTTCAATGAAAACTGTTTTCTCTATTTTAGTTGCTTTAGGTTTAGGGTTTTTCTTACTGTTTTTAAAGAAATTTGACAGTAAAAACGATAAAGCCAAAATGGCCAGTCCTGCTCCAGTAATGATTAGTTTTCTCATATTAAACATTTAGTTGCTATTGCAACCTTTTATTGATTTTGATATTAAGTTTTCTTGTACTTTTTTTATAACTGCTATAGTTGAATTGATTTCTTCTTCAGAAATATTTTCCTGTAAGGCCGTAATAAACTTCTCAATAATTGGTAGAGATTCTTTAAATAAAGATTCTCCATTCTTTGTTAAAAAAATATGATTGATTCGTTTATCTGATTTTGACGGTATTCTTGCTACAAGATTCTTCTTTTCCATTGTATTCACTAATCTGGTGAGTGAAGTTTTATCTCTACCAGTTAAAAAAGCGAGTTCTTGTTGTGCCACTCCATCCTTCTCGTGTAACTTCTTTAATAAAATCCATTGCGTTTTGGTTAAGCTAATATTTTGCTCATAAAAAAGGTCTTGAATATGATTATCAATCATTTTCATTGTTTTACCTAACCATGGTGCTAATGTTTTCTCTAAATCCATATATATCTGAATTTTAAGACGCAAAATTAGCCCAAAAGTTCAATTTCGTTGCATATACAACTAGTTAAGTTTCTGTTAAAAAACAAAAAAGCCTGAAGAATAATTCCTTCAGGCTTTTTTAAAAATCTATAAATACTAAGCTTATTTACTTAAGTACATTTTTCTTCTTGAATATAAATCATAGAAGTCATCGTCTCTTAAACTGTCAATGAATAAGATACTTTCTCCAGTACTCTTCATTTCTGGTCCTAGTTTCTTATTAACATTAGGGAATTTGTTAAAAGAGAAAACTGGTTGCTTAATTGCATAACCTTCTAATTCAGGTTTGAAATCAAAATCAGTTACTTTATTTTCTCTTAACATCACCTTAGTTGCATAGTTTACATAAGGTTCTTTGTAAGCCTTTGCAATGAATGGAACTGTACGAGAAGCTCTTGGATTCGCTTCAATGATATACACTTTGTCGTCTTTAATTGCAAACTGAATGTTTATTAAACCAACTGTATTTAGTGATAATGCGATTTTCTTAGTGTATTCTCTAATTTGCTCCATCACTAATTCTCCTAAGTTGAAAGGAGGTAATGTTGCATTTGAATCTCCTGAGTGAATTCCACATGGCTCAATGTGCTCCATAATACCAATGATATACACATTTTCTCCATCACAAATTGCATCAGCCTCCGCTTCAATTGCTCCTTCTAAATAGTGATCTAATAGTAATTTGTTATTTGGAATCTTACGTAATAAATCTACTACGTGCTCTAATAACTCTTCTTTATTGATTACAATCTTCATTCCTTGTCCTCCTAATACATAAGATGGACGAACTAAGATTGGGAAGTCTAACTCATCAGCTAAAGCTAAAGCCTCATCTGCGTTTGTTGCCACACCAAATCTTGGGTAAGGAATATTATTGTCTTTTAATAATGTTGAGAAACTTCCTCTATCCTCAGCTAAATCTAAAGATTTGTAGCTCGTTCCGATAATTGGAATTCCGTATCTATCTAACTTTTCAGCTAATTTAAGCGCTGTTTGTCCACCTAACTGAACGATTACACCTTCTGGTTTTTCATGCTTAATGATATCGTAAATATGTTCCCAGAATACAGGCTCGAAGTATAATTTATCTGCTGTATCAAAATCTGTAGAAACAGTTTCTGGGTTACAGTTAATCATAATTGTTTCATAACCACATTCTTTCGCAGCGTAAACTCCGTGAACACAACAGTAATCGAATTCGATTCCTTGTCCAATTCTGTTTGGTCCAGAACCTAAAACGATAATTTTCTTCTTATCAGAAACAACACTTTCGTTTGCAGGTAATTTTTCTCCGTCTGCAGTTTCAACTTCATTTTCGAAAGTTGAATAATAATATGGTGTTTGAGCTTTAAATTCAGCTGCACAAGTATCAACTAATTTGTATACACGCTTAATTTTTAACTCTTCACGTTTCTTATATACTTCACTTTCTAAACATCCTAACATATGAGCGATTTGACGATCACCATATCCTTTTTGCTTAGCTTCTAATAATAGTTCTCTATCAAGAGTATCAATTGTATAGGTAGAAATCTCTTTTTCTAATTGGAATAACTCCTCGTACTGCTTCAAATACCACATATCAATTTTTGTGATATCGTAAATCTTACTTAATGGAATTCCCATTGCGATAGCATCGTAAATTGCGAACACACGATCCCAACTTGCGTTTGTTAATTTCTCAATTACTTGGTTGTAATCTTTATAACCTTTACCATCTGCACCTAAACCATTACGTTTAATTTCTAAAGACTGAGTTGCTTTGTGTAATGCTTCTTGGAAAGAACGTCCAATTCCCATTACCTCACCTACAGCCTTCATTTGTAATCCTAAAGTTCTATCAGAACCTTCGAATTTATCAAAGTTCCAACGAGGAATTTTTACGATTACATAATCTAATGTTGGCTCAAATAAAGCTGAAGTAGATTTTGTAATTTGATTATCTAACTCATCTAAAGTATATCCGATAGCTAATTTAGCAGCAATCTTTGCAATTGGATATCCAGTTGCTTTAGATGCTAATGCAGAAGAACGAGATACACGTGGGTTAATCTCAATAGCAATGATATCTTCTTTCTCATCTGGAGAAACAGCAAACTGAACATTACATCCACCTGCAAATTCACCAATTGAACGCATCATTTTAATTGCCATATCACGCATTTTCTGATATGTTTTATCAGAAAGTGTCATAGCTGGAGCTACAGTAATTGAATCTCCAGTGTGGATTCCCATTGGATCCATATTTTCGATAGAACAGATAATTACAACATTATCGTTATCATCACGTAATAACTCTAACTCATATTCTTTCCATCCCATCATCGCTTTATCAATCATTACCTCGTGAATTGGAGAAATCTCTAATCCTCTTGTTAATGATTTTTCAAACTCATCTTCATTGTAAACGATAGAAGCTCCTGCTCCACCTAATGTAAATGATGCTCTAATACATAATGGAAAACCAAACTCTTGAGCAATCTCTTTACCTTTTAAGTATGAAGTTGCTGTTGCTTGAGGAGCCATAGGTACATCAATTTGTCCCATTAACTCTCTAAACTTCTCTCTATCTTCTGTAATATTGATGGCATCAATATCTACTCCGATAATTTCTACTCCAAAGTCTTCCCAAATACCTTTCTCATCTGCTTCAATACATAAATTTAAAGCTGTTTGTCCTCCCATTGTAGGTAATACAGCATCAATTTGTGGGTGCTCCTTTAAAATTTGAATTAAAGACTTTGTTTTTAAAGGTAATAAGTACACATGATCAGCCATTGAAGGGTCTGTCATGATTGTCGCTGGATTTGAATTGATTAAAATCGTTTCTATTCCATCTTCTCTTAAAGAACGTAAAGCTTGAGAACCAGAATAATCGAACTCACATGCTTGTCCAATTACGATCGGCCCTGATCCAATAATTAAAATCGATTTTAGGTCTTTTCTCTTAGGCATTTGTGTTGTTTTGTTTTTGTGTGTTTTGCTTGTTGTGTTGTAAAAATATAAATATAAATTGATTAGGTATAAAAAAAGGTGTTACTAACAAACAGTAACACCTTGATATAAACAACTCTAAATCATTATTTTTTCGGTCTTGATTCAGACGAAACCGATAATTTCTTTCTTCCTTTTGCTCTTCTTCTAGCTAATACTTTTCTACCATTAGCAGAAGCCATTCTTTCTCTGAAACCGTGTTTGTTTCTTCTCTTTCTTTTCGATGGTTGGTAAGTTCTTTTACTCATTTTAAAATAAACTTGAAATATTCAAAAATTAATTATTGCTAATAGTGAAATTCCGACTGCTAAAAGCGTGTGCAAATATACAACTGTTTTTCAACTTGACAAGTTATTAAATAATTTTTTTTGAGATATTTTTTTTTCCTCTAAAACTCATCGAATTTTCTTCGATTTTTATTGTGAAAACTATCAATGTTATTACTTTTGCGCAAACCTAATACTGCATGAACAACACAAAATATGTATTTGTAACTGGAGGAGTTACTTCTTCCTTAGGAAAAGGTATTATCGCCGCCTCTTTAGCGAAACTATTACAGGAAAGAGGATACTCGGTTACTATACAAAAATTAGATCCTTACATTAATATAGACCCGGGAACGTTAAATCCATATGAACATGGAGAGTGTTATGTAACCGATGATGGCGCTGAGACAGATTTAGATTTAGGTCATTATGAGCGTTTTTTAAACATTCCAACTTCTCAAGCTAATAATGTAACTACAGGTAGAATTTATCAATCCGTAATTAACAAGGAACGTAAAGGAGAGTTCTTAGGAAAAACTGTTCAGGTGATTCCACATATTACTGATGAAATTAAGCGTAGAATTAAATTACTTGGAAATACAGGTAAATACGACATCGTTATCACTGAGATCGGAGGAACTGTTGGTGATATTGAGTCATTACCATATATAGAATCAGTTAGACAATTACAATGGGAATTAGGAGAAGATAATGCAATTGTTATTCACTTAACGCTTGTTCCTTATTTAGCAGCTGCTGGAGAGTTAAAAACGAAACCAACTCAGCACTCTGTAAAAATGTTAATGCAAAGCGGAATTGGTCCAAACATTTTAGTTTGTCGTTCTGAGCATGAAATTTCAGAAGATATTAAACGTAAGCTTGCTTTATTCTGTAATGTAAAGAAAGAAGATGTAATTCAATCTTTAGATGCAGAAACTATCTATGACGTGCCTAATTTAATGTTCGAAGAAGGATTAGATTCTGTTGTTCTAAAAAAATTAGAACTTTCTTCTGAGAAACAACCTGCGCTTACAGAATGGAATTGTTTTGTAAAGAAATACAAAAACCCAAAACAAACAATTGAAATTGGTTTAATTGGTAAATATGTTGAATTACATGATTCATATAAATCAATAACAGAAGCATTTATTCACGCTGGATCTACTCATGAAACAAAAGTGAATGTTCGTTGGATTCACTCAGAAGAGTTAGAGAATGGCAATGTTGAAAAGAAATTAAAAGGTTTAGATGGACTTTTAGTTGCTCCTGGTTTTGGTGAAAGAGGAATTGAAGGAAAGATTGACGCTGTAAAGTATGCAAGAGAAAACAATATTCCGTTTTTAGGAATTTGTTTAGGAATGCAAATGGCAGTAATTGAATATGCTAGAAATGTTTTAGGCTTAAAAGAAGCAAACTCAACAGAAATGAACGAGAATACAGCTCACCCTGTAATTAACCTAATGGAAGAACAAAAGGAAATTACAAATATGGGAGGTACAATGCGTTTAGGTGCTTGGGACTGTACTTTAGAAACAGCATCTAAAGCTTATGCAGCATATCAAAACAATAACATTAGTGAACGTCACAGACACAGATATGAGTTTAATAGTGATTATAAAACTCAAATCGAATCGGCTGGTATGAAAGCAACAGGAATTAATCCTAAAACAGGATTAGTTGAAGTTGTTGAAATTCCTACTCACCCATGGTTTGTTGGAGTTCAATATCACCCAGAATATAAAAGTACTGTGTTAAATCCACATCCTTTATTTTTAAGTTTTATTGAAGCTGCTATTAATTATTCAAAGAAATAGAATAATATAATTACATCATATTAATAAGCATTCACTTTAGTGGATGCTTTTTTTTATGAGAACTTAATTGATTTAGAGGGATGGATTTTAGAAACAATCATCGAAGGCACTAGTAACATAACTAGACATAAAACCAATGTTCCGATATTTAACATTAAAATATGAAACAAATTAATATTCACAGGAACAGTAGAAACATAATAAGTTTCTGGGTTTAATTCAATAATTTTAAAAAACTTCTGAATAAGCAATAATCCAAGTCCGATTATATTACCCCAAATTAAACCACGAACAATTAAATATGAAGCATTGTACAAAAACACTTTTTGTATTTCTCTATTCGAACTTCCAAGCGTTTTAAGTATTCCTACCATTTGAACTCTCTCAAGAATTAAAACGAGTAAAGCTGTAATCATATTTATTCCAGCGATTATCACCATAATAGCTATGATGAACCATACGTTATTATCAAATAATTTCACCCATTCAAAAATTGCCGGGTAATTATCTGTAATGGTAGTTGCATTTAAAGTAGTTCCGATAGAACTATATACCTGATCTCCCTTTTCTTTTAACTCATCAAAATCATCAATCATTATCTCAAATCCACCAACTTCATTGTCTTTCCATTTATTGATTCGTTGTACTTCTTTCAAATCGCCAACAATAATTGCATTATCGAACTCTTCAAAACCTGTATCATAAATTCCTACAACTACTGGTTTACGCATTTTAAATCCAGTACTAGTTGAACTTTCAAACCAAGCTTGCAAAGTATCATTTAACTTGAGCTGTAAGCTATTTACTATTGACTTCGAAATTAATACCTCTCTATTTCTTTTTTGATCATAATTCGGTAATCTACCTTCAACTAAAAACTCTTGGAAAAATGAAAAATCATAATCAGAATTAACTCCTTTAAAAATTATTCCTTGAAAATCTGTAGGAGTTCTTAGTATTCCACCTTTATTAATATAAGGTTGTACTTTTTTTATTCCTGAAATATTTTTGAAAGTTGGATAAAAGTCTTGATTAAGATCTAATGGTACTGTAGAAACATCTGAATTGTTATTATCATAATTTGTAATTTGAATATGACCTTTAAAACCAGCAATTTTTGCTCTAATTTTTTGTTGAAAGCCCGCACTTACAGAAACTGAAATTAACATAATAGCAATTCCTAAAGTAATAGCAACAATGGCAATTTTTATTATTGGTGATGATATACTATTTTTATGCTCTTTACTTGCAACAATTCGCTTAGCAATAAATAACTCGTAATTCAAAAATTCATGATTTATAACACCATCAAAAGTACATATTTATTCTTGTTTATTATCAGTATTTTTTGTGATGTCTCTTGTAAACAACCAAATAAAATTAAAGATGATAAAATTGTAATTGATGAAAAGATAATTCCTGGAGCTAACCATACAGCCAAGTATGTTCCACTTTTGAAAGGAAAACGAATTGCTATTGTTGCGAATCAAACTTCAATTATTGAAAAAAAATCTAAGTTTAATCCTAATATCAACTCGTTTCATTTAGTTGATTACCTGCACAATTCAAAAGAAATTGAAGTTGCAAAAGTATTTGCTCCTGAACACGGTTTTAGAGGAAAAGCAGATGCTGGTGAACATATTAAGGATGGAATTGATAGCAAAACCGAATTACCAATTATTTCGTTATATGGAAAAAACAAAAAACCTTCAAAAGAACAATTAGAAAATATAGACGCAGTTGTCTTTGACATACAAGATGTAGGTGTGCGTTTTTACACATACATTTCTACGTTGCATTATGTTATGGAAGCTTGTGCTGAAAATAATATTCCTGTTATTGTTTTAGACAGACCAAATCCAAATGGACATTATGTTGATGGACCTTTATTAGAAATGGAACATCAAAGCTTTGTAGGAATGCATCCTGTTCCTGTAGTATACGGTATGACAATTGGTGAATACGGAAAAATGATTAATGGTGAAAAATGGATGAAGAACGGAATTCAATGTGACTTAACTGTAATTCCTATTAAGAATTACACGTACAATAAAAAATATAGTTTACCAGTTAAACCTTCACCAAACTTACCCAATGAAACTGCCATAAACCTCTACCCTAGTCTTTGTTTTTTTGAGGGAACAAATGTTTCTGCTGGAAGAGGAACCGATTCTCAATTTCAAATTTATGGATCTCCATATTTAAAAGAAATGAACTATACTTTTACTCCAAAACCTAATGACGGAGCTAAATATCCAAAGCATAAAGAAAAAGTGTGTTACGGTGAAGACTTAAGTGAATCGAAATATCTATCAGAATTAGACCTACAATGGTTGATAAAAGCTTATCAACAAACCGATAAAAAAGAAGAGTTCTTCAACAAATTTTTCACAAAGCTTGCAGGAACAAAATTATTGCAAAGTCAAATTGAAAAAGGACTTTCAAAAACAGAAATAGAAAAATCTTGGAAAAAGGATTTAGATAAATTCAAGAAGATTAGACAGAAATACTTGATATATAATTAAATCAATTTTGAACTTGATTAGCATTACATAAAACCTTGTTGTTTCATCCAATCATCAGAATAAACTTTATCCATATAACGGATTCCGTGATCTGGTAAAACCATCACAACAACACTATTTTCATCAAACATTCCTTGCGCTGCATACTGCTTTGTGGCCTGAATTACTGCACCAGAAGTGTAACCGCAAAACATTCCTTCTTGCTTTACTAAATCACGACAAGCAAAAGCCGCATCTTTATCAGTAATTTTTTCGTACACATCAACAATATCAAAATCTGTTGCTGTAGGAATTAAGTTCTTTCCTAATCCTTCAATTTTATATGGAGAAATTTCATTTGGATCAAACTCTTTTGTTTCGTGATACTTTTTAATAACAGAACCAACAGCATCTACTCCTAATACTTTGATATTCGGATTCTTCTCTTTTAAATATCTTCCTGTTCCGGAAATTGTTCCTCCAGTTCCACTAGCAGCAACAAAGTGTGTAATTTTTCCTTGCGTTTGCTCCCAAATTTCAGGACCAGTTGTTGTATAATGTGCTTCAATATTTAATTCATTAAAATATTGATTGATGTAAATGGACTTTGGTGTTTCTTTATGAAGTCTTTTGGCAGTTTCGTAATAAGATCTTGGATCATCTGCCGGAACATTCGCAGGACAAACATGTACCTCCGCTCCCATTGCTTTTAAAACTTCAATTTTATCTTGAGAAGACTTATCACTAACAGCAAGAATACATTTGTAGCCTTTAATTAAGCTAATCATAGCTAAACTAAATCCTGTATTACCTGAAGTAGTTTCTACAATTGTACTGATACCTGGTTTTAAAATTCCTTTTTTCTCAGCACTTTCAACAATGTGTAAAGCAATTCTATCTTTCGCTGATTGACCAGGGTTAAAAGCCTCAACTTTAGCATAAAAGGTTCCTGGTAAATCTTTAGTAATTCGTTGAAATTTAACAACGGGAGTTTGTCCTATTAAATCAAGTACCGAATTTACTATTACTTTGTTTCTGTCCATCAAAAATTGCTTCATAAAAAAACCTGATAGTGATTACCATCAGGTTTTAAATCGGTGCAAAAATATAATTATTTTTCTAACTTATCCTCTAAAGCTAAAAAGAAGCTATATTCTCTTGCAGTTTCTTTTAAAGAATTGAATCTTCCTGAAGCTCCACCATGCCCAGCTTCCATATTTGTATGTAAATACAATTGATTATTATCAGTCTTTAACTCTCTTAATTTAGCTACCCATTTTGCAGGTTCCCAATATTGAACTTGACTATCATGCAATCCTGTAGTCACTAACATATTTGGATATTCTTTTGCTTCAACTTGATCGTATGGAGAATATGATTTGATGTAATCATAATAATCTTTATCGTTAGGATTTCCCCATTCGTCATACTCACCAGTTGTTAAAGGAATACTATCATCTAACATTGTAGAAATTACATCTACAAAAGGAACAGCAGCAATAACTCCATTATATAATTCTGGATTCATGTTTACAACAGCTCCCATTAATAATCCACCAGCGGAACCACCCATTGCATATAAATGCTCCGGAGATGTATATCCGTTGTCGATTAAATATTTAGAACAATCTACAAAATCAGTAAATGTATTTTTCTTATTTAACATTTTACCGTCTTCATACCATTCTCTTCCTAAGTATTGACTTCCACGAATGTGAGCTAAAGCAAAAATAAACCCACGATCTAATAAACTTAAACGAGTAGTTGAAAATCCATCAGGAATTGTATATCCATAAGAACCGTATGCATATTGTAAAACAGGCGTATTTTTATCAATTTTAGTATCTTTTCTGTGAACGATTGATAATGCTACTTTTTTACCGTCTCTAGCAGTAACCCAAATTCTCTTACTTACATAATTTTCCTTTTTGAATTTACCTCCTAAAACTTCTTGCTCCTTTTTAATTTCTTTAGACTGATCTTTCATATTGAAATCAATCACAGAACTCGGAGTTGTCATTGAATTATAAGAATAACGAATCACATCTGTATCGAAATCAGGATTCGAATACACTCCAGCAGAATATGTTTCTTCATCAAATGGTAAATAATAATCTTCTTTACCATCCCAACGTTTAATTCTAATTTTTAATAAACCGTTATCTCTTTCTTCTAAAACTAAGTAATCTTTGAAAATTGAAAAATCCTCGAAAAACACATCTTCTCTATGAGGAATTACATCAACCCAATTCTCTTTTGTAGTTTTAGTTTCTGGAGTTTTCATCAACTTAAAGTTAGTTGCTCCATCTTTATTTGTTTTAATATAGAAATGATCTCCGTAATGTGCAATATCATATTCTAAATCACGCTCACGTGGTTGAATAACTCTGAAATTACCTGTTGGGTTATCTGCTTCTAAAACTTGGTATTCGCTAGAAACCGTACTATACGATCCCATCACTAAATACTTTTTAGATTTTGTCTTTGAAACAAAAACTCCGAAAGTCTCATCTTTCTCTTCAAAAACTAATACATCTTCTGATTCATCAGTTCCTAAAACATGTCTATAAATTTGTGAACTACGTAATGTTACAGGATCTTTTTTAGTATAGAACAATGTTTTATTATCATTTGCCCAAACACTTCCTCCCGTTGTGTTGTTAATTCTATCTTTATAAATTTCACCAGTTTCTAAATTCTTTATCTGAATAAAATACTGACGACGACTTACGGTATCTGTTGAAAAAGCTAATAATTTATTATCAGGAGAAACATTTAAACCTCCTAATTGAAAATATTCGTGTCCTTCTGCTTCTTTATTCACATCGAACATAATTTCCTCATCAGCTTCTAAAGTTTCCTTTTTTCTAGAATAAATAGGATACTGTTGTCCTTTTTCATATCGAGTGATATAAAAATATCCATTTCTCTTATATGGAACAGACTCATCATCCTCTTTAATTCTACCTTTCATTTCTTGAAATAAGCTTTCTTGAAAATCTTTGGTATATCCCATTTCATCATCAAAATACGTATTTTCAGCATTCAGATAATCGTAAACTTTTTGAGTTTGTTCGTCTTTGGTTTCTGCGTTTTTTTGTTCATCAGTTAAACGCATCCAGAAATAGTTATCGGTGCGAACATCACCGTGCTTTTCTAGTTGTTTTGGTTGTTTCTCAGCTACTGGCGGAGTGGTTTTGTTTGTCATCTTCTCTTTTTTGCAGGAAGCAAAAATAACACTTATACCAATACTGAATAAAAGAATTTTTTTCATTTGATTTATTTTGGTTTAGTAATGTAGTAATTTTGTAACGTAATTTTTTTAAAAAATATATAATTTATGTTCGGAGATTTATCTGGAATGATGGATAAGCTGAAACAAGCTCAACAAAAAGTAGAAGAAACAAAACAACGTTTAAATAATGTTTTGATTGACGAAGCAAGTGCTGATGGAAATATTAAAGTTACAGTAACTGCTAATAGAGAAATCAAAGCCATATCAGTTAATGATAGTTTATTAAACGATTCGGAAGAATTAGAAGATTATCTAATTTTAACTTTAAACAAAGCTTTAAAAAGAGCTGGCGAAATAAACGAACAAGAAATGGCTGTTGCAGCAAAAAGTGGTATGCCAAATATTCCTGGAATGGATATGTTTAAATAAACACCAACATGAATCTAAATCAAATTACTGTTCCTTCTTTAGATTTAACAAAATCAATTCCATTTTATGAGAAATTAGGTTTGAAGTTAATTGTAAAAGCCTTACCTCATTATGCAAGGTTCGAATGTTCTGATGGAGATTCTACATTCTCAATTCATTTAGTAGAAGAATTACCTCAAGGAGATGGAGTTTATGTTTATTTCGAATGCGAAAACTTAGATGATAAAGTTCAGCAACTAAAAGAAGATGGGATTCAATTTGATCAAGAACCTAAAGATGAATCTTGGCTTTGGAGAGAAGCTAAGCTTAAAGATTTAGATGGTAATCAATTGATTTTATTTTTTGGTGGTGAAAACAGGTTGAACCCACCTTGGAAAATTAAAAACGATTAACAACATATCTGAAATGTACCAATCACAGCAAAATAATGTAAAAGATTACATGCTCCCATGCATGAATAAGAAATTATTTGGAATTGATTGTCCGGGATGTGGTTTACAAAGATCTGTAGTAATGGTAACTAAAGGTGAATTCAAAGAAGCTTTTCATATGTTTCCTGCGATTTATACAACCTTACTTTTTTCATTGGCTGTTGTTGCTCATTTTGTATTGAAAAAGAAAATCACTGCTAAAATCTTGTTGATTTTAGGAATCCTAAACGTAGTAATTTTAATAATTGCTTATGTTTTAAAAATGAATAAATTAATAAGTTAAAACTCATAACATGTTTGAATTCGAACAAAGGAAACTTCCAAACGCAACTGTTGTTTTAGTATTAGGTATTTTATCAATATTAACCTGCTGCTGTTATGGAATATTTGGGATTATTATCGGAGTAATCGCATTGGTTCTATATAATCAAGATAAAAAATTGTACGATCAAAACCCAAGTGCTTACAGTGATTATTCCAACCTTAACACAGGAAGAATACTTGCCATTATTGGTTTAATTCTAAGTATACTTACATTACTTTATTTTGTATGGATATTTTATTCTTTAGGAATCAACAAAATGCAAAATCTTCAGGAATTACAAGATAAATTGAATGAATTACAATAAGCATTAAGAAATCAAATATAATTTCGATATTATTTAAAGCAGACTCCTGAGTCTGCTTTTTTCGTTAATAAAAAAGTATAAAAAAAGATTTTACAAGTTCTTAAAAATCCTATTTTCGTCACCTTGTATAAAATTCGGGGAAATACATAATGGGGAATAAAAACTGGTTACAGTATTATAAAAACAGCTTAACTGATAGTGAAAATTTAGCGGTTGATATTGCAAAAATCAAGAATCTACAATATCAAAACAATTCTGATTTAAGTAATGCTTTTATCAATCCGAAACAAGCTGTTACTATCATTGATGCTGAAGAAAGAAGAATTAATCGTCTTCGTGGAATTTCAAAAAAAGACAATGCGAATTGGCATAGTGTTGAAGAAACCAGAATTTTAATTGCTCCCTTTCATCTAGAATATCAAACAGATAACACAAAATTTAAACAACGAATAATACACCCTTTTTGGATTTACGCAACTGTAAATAGATTAGGGCAATTATCCGCTCCTAGAGATTTATTTCCTTTAATTGTTCGCAATTACATGACGCCAATGGCTGATGTGAAAAACGATTTTATTTTCACTTCTATAGATACTGTAATTGACGCAAAAGAAATAGAAGTTCCAGAACCAGAATATGAAGATGAGAAAGTTCCATGGGATGAATATTGGAATTATATTAATGAAGTTTTCTACGCTATTACCTTTAAGAACTTATACAATTATAGAGCAGAAAGATATACGACACATCATAAACTAACATATTTCGCTGTTAGCTCTAAAATATCAACTGCCAAAAGTATCCTGTTCTTGTATGAAAATTTACTAGAACATGAGGAGGATTTACCTTTATTATCTAAAATAATTGATCCTTCTCAAATTGATAAAAGAGATGCCATTACAGACAATGATTTCCTAAATTACAACCATTTACACTTAGGTCAAATGTCTGATTTTTTCCCGTTATCGGTAAGTCAGCGTAAAACTCTCCTCTCCTATTTATCGGCTGAAGAAAGTTCTGTAACTGCTGTAAATGGCCCTCCTGGAACTGGAAAAACAACATTATTACAAAGTTTAGTAGCCACAGAAGTTGTTCGTAGTGCAATTATTGGTGACGAAGCTCCGATTGTTTTGGCCTGTTCAAACAACAACCAAGCAGTAACTAACATTATTGATAGTTTTATCAATTCTAAAAGTAGTTTATCTGATCTTTCAGAAAGATGGATTCCAGAATTTAAAGGATACGCCACTTACTTACCTTCAAATGGAAAAAACGAAAAGTATTTAGGTGACATCAATTTTTTGAAAGGGAACTTGTTTAAACACGAAGGAACTTTATGCAATCTTGAAAACGAAGAATATTTAAATGATGCTGAATATCATTTCCTAACAAAATTCAACGATTACTTCGATAAACAAACTCAAGATCTTGAAGAAGCTATTGAACACATTCAAGATGAAATTGTTATCCTAGAAGAACTCCTTATCGATAGTGTTGATTATCCAAGAAATTATATAAAATCTATTAATTTCATTAACAATACACTTCTTAAAAAAGAAGATTATATTGACAAAGACAATTTCAATATCACCAAATTAAATGAATGGAGAACAGTCTTAACCTCTTTAAAGGCAGCTCATAAAAAGCCAGACTTCCTTGATTTAATTAGTAAACACTTTACCTCATCTAACGATGAATTGGATGAAAATTCTAATTATACATTCATAATAAAAGAATCTATAGTAGGTGACAAAACAAAAACAAATCAGTTAATTAAAGATCTTCTGAAACACTTAAATATCGCTCTTCAAGCAAACTTAAAACTGAAAGAATGGAGAAGGAAAACAAATATTGAAAGCTTTCCGCTATTAAAAGAAGATCAATTATGGGAATCTGAATTTGAGAAATTAAATTCAAAAAACATCACACCGAGATTTTATTATGATGAAATTGATGTATCTATTCGACACAAAGCATTTTTATTAGCAACTCATTACTGGGAAGGAAGATGGTTACTTGCCACAAGAGAAGCTTTAGAAGAAGACACGGAAAGAGGAACTGGTGAGCAAGCCATTATACTAAAATGGAAACGTAGAGCTATGTTAACTCCATGTTTCGTAGCTACATTCTATACGGCTCCAAGTCATTTCTTGTATAGTCAATTTCAGGGTGAAAATGAAAACGGCAAACCAATTTTTGAATATTTCCCATTATACAACTTTCTCGATTTATTAATAATTGATGAAGCAGGTCAAGTAACACCTGAAGTTAGTATTCCTGTATTTGCTATAGCTAAAAAAGCATTTGTCGTTGGAGATTTAAAACAAATAGAACCAATTTGGTCTATTCCTTCTCGAATTGACAAAGGAAATTTATCTAGCTTAAATATCATTGAACATGAGCAAGACATGGAATATTTAAAAGAAGCTGGTCTTTTAGCATCTAACGGATGTATTATGAAAATGGCTCAAAATTCTTGTGAATACGAAACTCCAATTGATGATAAAAAAGAACAAGGATTAATATTATTGGAACATCGAAGATGTAATGATGAAATCATAAACTTTTGTAATGAACTTGCATATGGTGGAATTTTAAAACCTATGAAAGGAACAGCAAGAGAGGACCAAGCATTTCCTTCTATGATGGCCTATCATATTGAAGGTGTTAGCGAACGAAAATATAATAGCCGCCAGAATATTCAGGAAGTAAAAGCAATCATTACTTGGTTACAACAAAATAAAGAGAAAATTCAAAATGCCTATGGCGTTGAAAGAATTGAATCTGTATTAGGAATTATTACTCCATTTGCAAGTCAAAAAGGAGAACTTTCGAAAGCGTTAATTGATGCTGGATTTAAAGTAAACGATATAAAACTAGGAACTGTACACGCATTACAAGGTGCCGAGAGAAGTATTATTTTATTCAGCTCAGTTTATACAAACCAAGACGAAGGAACAATGTTCTTCGAAAAAGATAACAAACCAAATATGCTAAATGTATCTGTTTCGAGAGCTAAAGACAGTTTCATTTTATTTGGAGATACAAGAATTTTTGATGAAACACAAAATACGCCTTCTGGTGTTTTAAAGAAACATTTAAATATTTACGAAATGGCTACTTAATAGCATAAAAAAAGCCTCACAATGTGTGAGGCTTTTATTTTATATGTGATTCTTTTACTTATCGAATTCCATAATTGTTTTCTTGATAATAGAAATACAATCTCTCAACTCCTCCTCATTCATTACTAAAGGCGGAGCAAATCTGATGATGTTACCATGAGTAGGTTTAGCTAATAAACCATTATCACGTAACTTCATGCAAATATTCCATGCAGTATCGCTATCTTCAGAATCGTTAATTACAATTGCATTTAACAATCCTTTTCCTCTAACTAAAGTTACTAACTCAGTCTCGTCAACTAATTTCCCTATTTCTTCACGGAAGATGTTCCCTAAACGATCTGCGTTCTCAGCTAAATTCTCATCTCTTACAACTTCTAAAGCAGCAATTGCAACTGCAGCAGCAATAGGATTTCCTCCAAAAGTTGAACCATGATTTCCAGGACGAATTACATTCATAATTTCATCATTTGCTAATACAGCAGATACTGGATAAGCTCCTCCACTTAATGCTTTACCCAATATTAAAATATCTGGTTTTACATCTGGTGTCCCAGAACAGTTTTTGTTATCACAAGAACAATTTCCACAAGTTGCTAATAAACGACCAGTTCTAGCAATTCCTGTTTGAACTTCATCTGCAATAAATAATACATTATACTTCTCACATAATGCTTTTGCTGCGGCTAAATATCCTTCAGATGGAACATAAACTCCAGCTTCACCTTGAATTGGCTCTGCCATGAAACCAGCTACATTCTTATTATTCGCTAAAGCCTCTTCTAATGCTTGTAGATTATCATATTCAATTTTGATAAACCCATTAGTAAAAGGTCCGAAATTTTTACGTGCTACAGGATCATTTGAAAACGAAATAATTGTTGTTGTTCTTCCGTGGAAGTTATTCTTACACACAATAATCTCTGCTTCATTCTCATCAATTCCTTTTACTTCGTAAGCCCACTTTCTACAAATTTTCAAAGCAGTTTCAACAGCTTCTGCACCTGTATTCATTGGTAATAATTTATCAAAACCAAAATACTCAGTTGCAAACTTTTCGTACTGACCTAACATATCATTATAAAATGCACGAGATGTTAAGGTTAAAGTTTTTGCTTGATTTACCATTGCATCCACAATTTTTGGGTGACAATGTCCTTGATTTACTGCAGAGTATGCCGATAGGAAATCATAATATTTTTTTCCTTCTACATCCCAAACATAAACTCCTTCACCTTTGCTTAATACCACTGGTAACGGATGGTAGTTATGGGCACCATACTTGTTTTCTAAATCGATTGCTTGCTGTGACGTTAATTTTTCTAAAACAGCCATTTCCTTAATTTTTTTAAAAATTCATAAAATAACCATTCCTACTGTACCTTTATTCTTTCGAAAAGCTTCGAAAAAGCAGCGTGGGAGAGAAATCATCCCTAAGAGATGCGCAATTTATTAAATATTAACTCCGCTGTAAAATGTTACTTCGATAATTTTCCCGATAAAGAAGAAACTTGTAATTCTAAACGTTTTATCTCTCTTAATAATGCCTTTTTATCCATTTGCATCCATGTATAAAACTTCAGCATTGAGGAAGCCATTATACTTAAAGAACCAAATACTCCCCAACGAATTAAATCATTGGTTTCTGTAGCGTTATAAAACTGAATTGCACAGTACACAAATACTCCAAACCAAAGTAGCTGAACAATTGCAATTAATATAGTAACCCAACTATTTTTCCCTTTAAATATGCCAAACATCATTTGCCACATACTTTGCTCATCAAGCTCATCGTAAAACTTTGCTTCTTCTTTAGTTAATGTTTCTTTTATTAACTCATCTAAATCTTTAAATTCTTCCATTTTTTCTATATTTTAATATTACCTTTTTTAGCTGTTCTCTAGCATGAAATAATCTTGACTTTGTAGTACCGACAGATATTCCTAATGTATTTCCTATTTCTTTTAACGAATAACTTTCAACATAAAACAACTGCAATACTTGCTGATGGTCACTACTTAACTTTTGTATTTCTTGAAGAAGAATTCGTTTTATTTCTTCTCTATCACTTTCTGTTTCATCTTGATTATTCGACACAACTGCTTTGTACTCAGTTTTTCTTTTTTGCTCACGTTGTTGAGCTCTCAAAAAATCAATTGCTCTCCTGTTTACAATACTAATTGCCCAACTTTTAAACTTCATTGGATCTTTCAAGTTATTAAGTTTATTGTAAATAATTGTCCAACTTTCTTGAGCAATATCTTTAGCTACATCTCGATCGTTCACATAAAAATGAGCCAGTTTACAAAACCGAACATGCCAACGCTTAACTAATACAATAAATGCTGAAGACTTACCAGACTGGTAGTCTAAAATCAATTTTGCATCTATTTCTTTATCCTTGTTTTTCATTAATTAGAATTCATAGTATGGACGATGAAAAAATAAAAAGGTTCAAATCTTTTTAAAATTACTTTTTAAATTTCAAAATAAACGATTCAAACTGCTAAGTTTTACTAATTTTGCAGTCCTTAAAATTATTATAGATGCCAAGAAGAGAACGCAATAAATTTGTAAAACGAGGAGAAGTAATTGAGTTACTAATTGAAGATTATGCTTTTGGTGGAAAAGGTATCGGGAAAATAAGATCAGAACTAGGAGAGTTTGTAGTTTTTGTTCCTAATACGTTACCAGGTCAATTAGTAAAAGCCAGAGTTGCAAAATCTCAAAAGAAATATGCAGAATGCAAATTAATTGAAGTTCTTAAACCTTCTGAAAATGAAGTTGCCATGGATTATCAAGAAATTCCTGGGGCTCCGTATATAAAACTTCCAGTAGAAAAACAGCATAACTATAAACATACAAGCACTTTAGATTTATTTAAAAGAATTGGTAAAGTTGCTAATATTGAAGATTTATTTGATGAGTTTGTAAGTTCTCCAAACCTATTTCATTATAGAAATAAAATGGAGTATAGTTTCTCAGCAATTGGCTTTGATCATGAAAAAAACACCGATGTAGATGAATTTACACTTGGTTTTAAAAAACGTGGTGTTTGGTGGATGGGCGTGAATCTTGAAAAAGATTCTGGTTTATTTGATAAAGCTGTTGAAGACAATATCAAAAATATAAAAACCTACTGTGAGGAAACAGGATTAGCTCCTTGGCATGGACCTAGAAAAGAAGGTTTTTTCAGATACTTTGTAGTTAGAAAATCATACAAGACTAACGAATTACTATTCAATTTAGTTACCACTTCAGGAGATTTAGATAAATTTAACTTAGATAAGTTTGCCAATTATTTAGTTGAACTTTTTGGTGATCGTGTAGCTGGATTATTACATACTATAAATGATGAAACTGGAGATAGAACTATTGCTACTTCTGGAAGTATTCAATTAGTATATGGTAAAGATAAAATCGTTGAAGAATTATTGGGATTGAATTTTGAAATCAGCATGAAAAGCTTCTTTCAAACTAATCCTAAATCTGCAGAAAAACTATACTCTAAAGTAATTGATTATGCTTTAGAAAATAAAGACGCAATTGATAATACCGTTGTCATGGATTTATTCTGTGGAACAGGAACCATTGGTCAAATATTAGCTTCAAAAGGAAGTAACACAAAAATTATTGGAGTTGATATTGTAGCTTCTGCTATTGCTGACGCAAAGAAAAACGCAAAAAGAAACAACATAGAAGGTGTTGAGTTTTATGCTGCTGATGTTGGTAAATTCTTATTCGAACATCCTGAATTTAAGAATAAAATTAGAACGATAATTTTAGATCCAGCCAGAGCTGGAATTGCTCCAAAAACACTTAAAAAAATCATAAATCTAAATGCAGATAGAATGGTTTATGTATCTTGTAACCCAGCAACTCAAGCAAGAGATACAGAGCAATTGATTGAAGCGGGATATAACTTGAAAAAGATTAGTTTGGTAGATCAATTCCCTCACACTTCTCATATTGAAACTGTAGTATTGTTTGAAAAATAAATTTACATGAAATTTCTAAAGCAACTCTTTGTTATTGCAATCATTACGCTCACAATTTCAGCTTGTGAAACCGACGATTTTTGTGAAATTAGTTCGCCCACTCCAAATTTAATTCTTCGTTTTTACGATAAAGATGTGAATGACGATTTGAAAATTGCTCAAAGACTATCTATCATTGCTAATGGAAAAACAGATAGTTTATATACCAACAGGTCTGTAGATAGTATTGCCATTCCTCTAAACACCAATACTACTGAAACAATTTACACATTTAAAAGAAATGAAGCTGATGGAAATTTAGCGGGAAATGAAACAGCTACATTAACTATAAGATATACTCCAGAAGAGGAATACCTTTCAAGATCGTGTGGATTTAGATTTATATTTAACAACATAACATTCGAAAAAACAGGTTGGATTGATAGTCTATCAGTTACAACTTTAGAAACAATAAACTCACAAGAAAATGCGCACGTCAACATTTTTCATTAGCATCTGTTTAGTTCTTTGTTTTAACTTATTAAATGCACAAGACATAGGAATCAATAAAGAGCAACCTAAAGATACGGTAGTTTACAAGACAGGTTATGGTTTAAGACTTGGTGTTGATTTAAGTAAAGCTAGCCTTAGCTTTTTCGACAAAAGTTATAATGGACTTGAAATAGTAGGAGATTATCGAATTTCAAGCAGATGGTATTTAGCTGCGGAAATTGGTTACGAAGAAGAAATTACATTTGAAGATTTTACGACCTCTTCCGCTAAAGGAAATTATATTCGAGTTGGAGCTAATTACAATACATATAATAATTGGCTAGATATGAATAACGAAATTTATGTTGGAGGAAGATATGGAGTCGCATTATTCGATCATACTTTGGAAAGTTACAATCCAAATGTAACAACGGGAGATGTTAATGTTCCAATTTACTTTCCTAGTACACCAGTTAACACACCAGTGACTGAAACAGGACTAACTGCACAATGGTTAGAATTTGTTTTTGGAATTAAAGTAGAGACATTTAAAAACTTATTTATTGGATTTAGTGGATCATTTAAAATTGCCACAGCAATAGAAGATCAACTTGGCTTTAAAACTTTATATGCACCAGGATTCAATGACATATTAAATAGTAGTACTGGTTTTGGTTACAACTATACTTTGACCTACTTAATTCCTTTTGTTAATAAATAATTTACGAGCATACCTGCTATTTTACTACCTTTACACTAAGTAATAAACAAACTTATTAACAATGGATAGAATACCTAGCGTTGATTTGAGAGACTTTTTGTCTGGAGATGAAAGTAGAAAGCAAAAATTTATTAATGAAATTGGTCATGCATACGAAACTATTGGATTCGTTGCTCTTAAAGGACACTTTTTAGATAATGAGTTAGTAGATAATTTGTATGAACAAATAAAGAAGTTTTTTGAGCTACCTGTAGAAACGAAACAGAAATATGAAATTCCAGGAATTGGAGGACAACGCGGTTATGTTTCTTTTGGTAAAGAAAGTGCAAAAGGAAAAAAGGAAGGAGATTTAAAAGAATTTTGGCATTTCGGACAATACGTTGAAAACAACCCAAAGTTAGAAGAAGAATATCCAGCAAATGTTGCAGTAGAAGAACTTCCTGAATTTAATGAAGTTGGAAAACAGACATATAAAATGTTAGAGAAAACTGCAAAATTTGTACTTCGTTCTTTAGCATTACATTTAGGTTTAGAAGAAACTTATTTCGATCAATACATATTTAATGGTAATAGTATTTTAAGACCAATACACTACCCTCCTATTCACGAAGAACCAAAAGGAGCCGTTAGAGCAGCTGCGCATGGTGATATTAACTTAATTACTTTATTAATGGGAGCTCATGGTAAGGGATTACAAGTTCAAAATCATGAAGGAGAATGGATTGATGCTATCGCAGAACCAGATGAATTAATGATTAATGTTGGTGATATGTTATCAAGACATAGTAACAATAAATTAAAATCTACTATTCATAGAGTTGTAAATCCGCCAAAAGAATTATGGGGAACTTCTCGTTACTCAATTCCTTTCTTTATGCATCCAGTTTCTGAAATGAAATTAGACGTATTAGACGAATGTATTGATGCTGATAATCCAAAACAGTTTGAAGATATTACAGCGGGTGACTTTTTAAACGAACGTTTAAGAGAACTTGGTTTAATAAAGTAATTATGGACTTACAAGATCAACTTAAAAACTTTTTTCCCGATCATCAATTTGAGGAACCGAAAGCAGAAGAAAAACCTGATGTTTGGTTACAAGATGAACCTTTACTATGTAAATATGAAAAACGTAAAGGAAAACCGACTACGGTTATAGATGGTTATAATGGTGCTACTTCCGATTTTAAAAAACTAGCTAAAGAAATTAAAACAAAACTTTCTGTTGGTGGTAGTTTTAAGGACGATACCATTATTATTCAAGGTGATTATCGTGATAAAATCATGGAAATACTTAAAGAAAAAGGATTTAAGGTTAAAAGAGTTGGAGGATAAATATTTAAACTATTTAATACTTTAAAGAAATTGCCTTAGCGTTGTTTTTTAAAAACCATTTTTTTAACAAAAAGTTTATCAAAACAATAAAAATAAAACACAAACAAAACAATATTCGCAAGAGTATTGTTTTTTTTATTAATATTGATAAATTATTTTTTAAGTCCCTATAAATGAGTTCTTTTTTACATATTACAAACGGTGACGTTACAACTGAAATTTTAAATAATCTTAACATTGAAGGCGAAATTATTACTTGGCGTGAAATGTTATGTGAGGGAAAAACAACAACAGATGTTGGAAGCGAAGATTTTTGGAAAACTCGCTTTGATTTCTTTAGCAATGTTTATCAAGTGACCAAAAAAACTTTTATTGACTTCACTTTAAAGGAATACAGAAATTTATGTAAACAAAATCAAGATGAAATTATACTTTGGTTTGATTACGATTTATTCTGTCAAGTAAATATGTTGGCCGTTGTTAGTTGGTTAAAAAAATATAGAAAAGGAAGAAAAATCACCATTGTACAAGCAGGCGCGTCTGATAATTACGATAAACTAGTTGGTTTTGGCCATTTATCTAAAGAGGAACTTATTAACTTATATCAAAACAGAACTCAACTTTCACAAGATGATATTGAATATGCCGATTATATATGGCAATTATACTGTTCTGACAGTCCATTACGATTAGAAACCGTTCATAAATTCAATCCTTCTTCTCCTTTCATTTACTTATCGGATGCTATTAATGCACATCTTAAACGCTTTCCTTCAGTAGAAAATGGTTTAAATAAAATTGAAAACAACATACTTCAAGCTGCTTTTCAAACAGATTTAAAATCTGAAAATGAACTTGTAAGAAAATTACTTACAGAACAAGAAGTTTACGGCTTCGGTGATATTCAATACAAAAACAAGATAAAAGAGCTGAAAAATTTATTTTCTTCATTAAATCCAGTTAAACTTAGTGAAGACGGTATTCAACTTCTTAATAATCAAATTAACTACTATAGAGAATTACGTTCTGATTTTTCGTATCTTGGCGGGGCAAAAAAATACAGCTACCTGTATATGAATGCTAACGACAAGTTATTGAAATTAACATCTTAATGAATATTCAAAATTCTGAACTTATTTTAAATCCAGATGGAAGTATTTACCATCTTAATTTAAAACCCGAACATATTGCCAACGATATTATTTTTGTTGGAGATCAAGACCGTGTAGATAAAGTTACTAAGCACTTTGAAAAAGTAGAGTTTACAACTCAAAAAAGAGAGTTTAAAACATCTACTGGATTTTATAAAGGCAAAAGATTGTCAGTTGTTTCAACTGGAATTGGACCGGACAATATTGATATTGTCTTAAATGAGTTAGACGCCTTAGTGAATGTAGATCTAGAAACCAGATTAGTTAAAAAAGAGCATACTGCTTTAAATATTGTTAGAATTGGAACATCTGGTTCATTGCAAAATGATATTTCTGTGGATTCTTTTTTACTAAGTTCTCACTCTCTTGATATCAATGGAATGCTTCATGCTTATCAAATAGAAAATATTTCCAATCCTGAAATTGAAGATGCTTTTATAAAACATACAGATTGGTCTGCAAAAAAAGCAAATCCTATTATTACTGAAAACTCTAAAGAATTAGAGAATAGATTATTTTCAGATAAAACATTTAAAGGAATTACAGCTACTGCTGGAGGATTTTATGGTCCGCAAGGTCGCGTTTTACGACTTCCTTTACAAGACCCGAACATCAATAAAAAAATTGACAGTTTTAATTACAATGGTCACAGAATTACCAATTTAGAAATGGAAACTTCTGCTATTTACGGTTTATCAAAACTACTTGGACATAACGCTTGTTCTATGAATGCAATTTTAGCAAATAGAGCAAACGGAACTTTTAGTGAAGATCCAAAAAAAATTGTAGAGGACTTAATTATATATACGTTAGATAAATTAGTTGAATAAATGCTGAATTTAAAAGTAGGTGGTGTTCCGGAACATTTTAACTACCCTTGGTATATTACTTTAAAAAACAAAGAATATACTAAAAAGGGAATAAATCTTAGATGGCAAGATTTCCCGGGAGGTACAGGTGCAATGTGTAAAGCTTTAAGAGAAGGAGATATTGATATTGCTATTGTTCTTACCGAAGGAATTATCAAAGACATTATTGACGGGAATCCTTCAAAAATCATACAAACTTACGTGAAAAGCCCATTAATTTGGGGGATTCACGTAGGAGCTAAATCTAGATTTAAAAGTATTGATGACCTTGAAAATGCAACTGTTGCTATTAGTAGATTCGGTTCTGGTTCGCATTTAATGGCAATTGTAAATGCGTATAACAATGGATGGGATATTACCAAACTTAAATTCAAAGTAGTTAAAAATCTTCAAGGAGGAATCGATGCACTTACTAATGGAGATGCCGATTATTTCATGTGGGAACATTTTACGACAAAACCGTATGTTGATGAAGGAACCTTTAGAAGATTAGGCGATTGTCCTACTCCATGGCCATGTTTCGTTGTTGCCATTAGAGATGAGGTTTTAGAAAAACATCCGGAAGAAATTAAAACCGTACTTGATATTATCAATAACTGTACCTCAGATTTCAAGGAGATAGAAAACATTGATAAAACGCTATCAATCAGATACGAACAACAGCTCGAAGACATCCAAGAATGGTTATCTATAACAGAATGGAATGACGGAAAACCAATAACCAAAAATTTATTGACTCGCATTCAAAATAAAATGGTTGGCTTCAACGTTATATCGGAGAAGATTAATTCTGGAAGATTAATTAAAAATTTGTAAATTTAGCATCTAAATAAGATAAAATGAAAAGAGTAGTATTTATTGCAATTTGTATTGTTGGTTCTTTAGGATTAATCTCATGTGGGAGTACAGCTCCTTGTGGCTTATCACAAAACACAAAAACTAAGCAAACTCAACAAAACTATCAACAGGAGATTGTTGTTGCTGATGCGACAGCAGAATAAGTTGATTGTTCTTTTTTCAAATTCAATAAATCCGCTTCTTTAGGCGGATTTTTTTATTACCTTTAGTATATGAAAAAGGTTTTAAAAATTGCTAAAGTAGTCATAGCATTATTTTTGGTATTAATTTTAATTGACTTATACGTTTTTCGTGGATATTTCAACGTAGATATTTTTCGAAGATACTTCGCCGATTATAGTGAAAGAAAGGAGATTCTATCTGATAATCTTGAGTTTAAAATTCAAAAATCTGATAGTTCATTTCTTGTTAATTTCAGAAATAAAAGCTTAAAACCATATTTTGTTAAAACATACAGATGGAAAGTTAAATTTCCTGTTAATGACTCTATTTTTTTCCTTCATTTAAGATCTAAATCTTATTACCCAAATCTTCAAGATAATTATAAAGATGGAATGGATTGTGGAACAGGCATAGGGTATTTCTCAATAAACCCTTTAGAAAGTTTCGAAAAAGAAATAGGTTACTATGAATTAATAAAAAACCATCTAAGCTACGATCATCGTAAAAAGACACAAGGCGATACAATCAATGATTTATTTTACGATAAACCTCTCATTATTTCAAAAAAAGATCAGCTTCCTTATCTAATTAATAGAGATGATTTAACTGAAAAAGACAGTTTGAGTCTTCGACTATACATTCCAGTATATAATTATAGCTACAACCAATTGATTTATGTCAAATCCAACAAAATCAAGGTTTCATATTTAGATGTAATAAAGAATGATATTCAAGTTAAAAAAGAAGATTTTGAAAACTATTAATTCCTCTTTTTCAACATCGGAACAAATTTGAAATCTCCTAACTCATGTTTCTCAAATTCTTTTGCTGAATTTCTAATTAGCAAAGTCATAATTTGAGTTTTGTCTCCAACGGGAATTAACAACTTCCCTCCTATTTTTAATTGACTTAATAACGGATTAGGAATATAAGGTGCTCCTGCTGTTACGATAATTTTGTCAAAAGGAGCCTGTTCTGGCAAACCTTTGTAACCATCACCAAAAATAAACTTCTTCGGTCGGTAACCAATTTTCGGCAAGAATAATGAAGTTCGTTTAAAAAGTTCGTGTTGACGTTCTATCGTATAAACCTCAGCTCTTAATTCTAACAAAACTGCTGTCTGATAACCCGAACCTGTACCTATCTCTAAAACTTTATCACCTTCTTTAACTTCCAAAACTTGAGATTGAAATGCAACTGTGTAAGGATGAGAAATAGTTTGATCTGCCGCAATAGGAAAAGCTTTATCTTGATATGCATGATCCTCAAAACTACTATCTATAAAGAGGTGTCTTGGAATTTTTCTAACGGCATTCAATACTTTTTCATCGGTAATTCCTTTGCCCGATAACACATTAGCTAATTGATTTCTAAGTCCTTGATGTTTGGTAGTATCTCTCAAAAAAAATTGATTTTTGGGATTTTAAAAGTAGTAATTATTCACTAAAAAAAATCTATAAAAGTGTATCTTTGTTAGCGTTGATTTGAAAAAATCAGCAATCATTTAAAACTTAATTACATATGCTAAAAGCCGGAGTTTTAGGAGCAGGTCATCTCGGGAAAATTCATCTTCGATTATTACAGGAATCAGAAAAGTACGAATTAATTGGATTTTATGATCCTAATGAAGAATACGCTCAAAAAGTAGCCGCAGAATTTGGATACCATTTGTTTGACTCAATTGATAGCTTAATTGACGCTGTTGATGTTGTAGATATTGTTACTCCAACTCTTTCTCATTTTGAATGTGCTAAAAAAGCGATTGAAAAGGGAAGGCATATTTTTATTGAAAAGCCAATTACAAATACACTTCAGGAAGCTGAAGCTATTAAAACTTTAGCTAGTCAAAATCATGTTCGTGGTCAAGTTGGACATGTTGAACGTTTCAACCCTGCATTTACTGCGGTTAAGGATATTATTGAAACACCGATGTTTATCGAAACTCATAGACTTGCCGAATTTAATCCTCGTGGAACTGATGTTCCAGTTGTATTAGACTTAATGATTCATGATATTGATATTATTTTATCTGTAGTAAAATCAAAAGTGAAGAACATTTCTGCAAGTGGTGTTTCTGTTATTTCTGAAACTCCAGATATTGCCAATGCTAGAATCGAATTTGAAAATGGCTGTGTCGCAAATTTAACTTCAAGTAGAATCTCCATGAAAAACATGAGAAAAACTCGTTTCTTCCAAAGAGACGCTTACATCTCTGTTGATTTCCTTGAGAAAAAATCAGAAGTAGTTAAAATGAAAGACGCACCTGAAACTCCTGATGATTTTGCAATGATTTTACAAAACGCAGAAGGAATTAAGAAACAAATTTATTTTGAAAACCCAAAAATAGAACCAAACAATGCAATTTTAGATGAGTTAAACTCATTTGCGGATGCGATTCATCAGGATACTACTCCTATAGTTTCTTTAACTCAAGGAACTGAAGCATTAAGAGTAGCTCAAAAAATAATTGATTGTTTTTCTAAATAACATATAACAACTAAAATTAAATTTTCATGAAGAATATTGCTGTTATTGGTGCAGGAACAATGGGAAATGGTATTGCCCATACTTTTGCTCAATTTGGATTTAACGTGCAATTAATTGATGTTTCTCAAGCTGCTTTAGACAGAGGTATAGCTACTATTTCTAAGAACTTAGATAGAATGGTTGCTAAAGAGAAAATATCAGAAGCAGACAAAACAAACACTTTAAACAACATTTCTACCTACACTAGTATTAAAGATGGTGTTCAATATGCTGGATTAGTAGTTGAAGCTGCTACTGAAAACGTAGACTTAAAACTTAAAATATTTAAAGAATTAGATGAAGTGTGTCCTGAAGATACAATATTAGCTACTAATACTTCTTCTATTTCAATCACCCAAATTGCTGCAGTAACGTCTCGCCCGGAGAAAGTTATTGGAATGCACTTTATGAATCCAGTGCCAATTATGAAATTGGTAGAGATTATTAGAGGATATAATACTTCTGATGAAGTAAATGACTTTATTGTGAACTTAACTAAAGAAATTAAGAAAGTTCCTGTTGAAGTAAATGATTACCCAGGATTCGTAGCGAACCGTATTTTAATGCCAATGATTAACGAATCAATTGAGACATTATATAACGGTGTTGCTGGAGTAAAAGAAATTGATACAGTTATGAAATTAGGAATGGCTCATCCTATGGGGCCATTACAGTTAGCTGACTTCATCGGTTTAGATGTTTGCTTATCTATTTTAAATGTAATGTATGAAGGATTCAAAAATCCAAAATACGCTCCATGTCCGTTACTTGTAAACATGGTTACTGCTGGTAAATTAGGCGTTAAATCTGGTGAAGGATTTTATGATTATTCCGAAAGCAGAAAAGCTGAAACTGTAGCTAAAATGTTTAGTTAATTAAATAACTACATAAAACTTTATAAAAACAAAAAGAACTCTAATGAGTTCTTTTTTTAATTGGGGATTATATTAGTGTCAATTACTATAAAGTAATTTAAGGGGAAACATTTGATGATTATCGGGGGATCTAAAGGGGGGAATGTTAGTTGTAAAAGGAACTTCTATTATTTTTTACGTAAACCGGTACTTTCTCTACTTTTAATCCTGAATTTGATAATCCGAATAATATTCTTACTAACTGATTTAGAGGTTGAAAAATGTTCATAATAAAGAAATTTTTAAGGGTTTGTTCTTTCGTTTGACACCGCTAAATTACGAAGTACTTATTCTTTGAATTTCAATTTTTAGACTTGTAGTAGTCCTTTACACGATAAATGGTATTATTTTATCGATAAGTAAAAATAAAACGACAATTCAAAGAACAAGAGAGAGAATATTACTTCTGTTTTACCTTATTTATTTTAATATTAATTTTCCTGACCACTCTTTTTTACCAGAGTAAATTTTAAAGAAATACATTCCAGACGCCAACTTATTTCTTCTAAATTCTAAGCTATTGCTACCTGCATTTGCATTGTATCTTTCTTTATACACTTGTTTTCCAAAAATATTATAAACCTCAAATTCAAGTTCGCTATTAACATCGGAGCTAAATACTAACTGTGTTACATCAGCAACCGGGTTAGGCATTACTTTTACTTTATTCTGGGTTATAACATCATCAACTGAAGCTGTTGCAGATTTAGAAAACTTCACATTACTAAGTTCTAATGTTTTATTTTCAGTTATTCCTCCATCAGATAAAAGCGTAAAGAAAAGTGTTTTGATATCATTTAAGCCATTATTAGCTTGTTTAGCGCTAACTATTAAATCAGATAATAAAATGATATGTTCTTGCTCCGTTGAGGTTAAATCAATGGTAATATTAGGTTGATCCTCCCAAGCAGAAATACTCTCACGAACCAAAATCACTTTTAACTGTCCAGTACCTTTAGCAAGGAATGAAAGCGAATTGTAATCAGAAACATCTACTTGCTCAAATTTAGGAGTTAGTGACCTATAAATAGATACATCTTGATTTGCCATGAAATTTGCAATAATACTTCTTTCCACACCTAAGTCATCTGCTCCGAATCCTTCAGTGTTTTGTGCTACTGTAAAGTTACTTAAGAACGGCTCAGAACTATAATCGATTCCCCATGTTCCATCCGATAAAAATAAATCATCAGGAGTTGCATCGAACTCATTAGAGATTCTGAATCCAAAATCATATAGATTTTGTGTATCTAATGTTACGTTACTCAGAGTTCCCTCTAAATCAATACTAAATTGAATATTTTCTGTACTTGATGTTTCTGTAGCTCTTTTATTACCATCAATAGAAATGGTTGTTGCTCCAATAGTGCTTACAATTTCTAAATCAATTTTACCACTATTATAGTTTGCTTTACGGACAAAAACTGGTGGTGCTTCTGAACTTATATAAGATGATATACTTTTTTGAACGCTTAACAAGCGTAAAACCTCCTGAGAAAGATTATACAAATCATCAATACTACTTGCCCAAATTTGGAAATTATAGAATCCTTTACTTGAATATTTATCTAAATTCCAATGTGATTCAACAATGTAAGAAGTTTTATCTTCCGATTCAGCAACAGAAAAGCTTGCTACATATTCAATACCTCCGTCTGGTCTTTTCACGATTGATTTGATAAATACCTCGTCATTGATTTCCATGTTAGAAACAGACAATAATTCTGAACCTGTAAAACGATCACAAATATGTTTCGTATGCTCATAAACTGAACTCTCGGTTTCTAAAACCAAAATTGTACCTAAACCTTCGTTATTTGGTGTAATGTAATCTACTGATAAAACCTCAACTGCGTTTGTAATATCTGCTAAATCTGCCGGTGAACTTTCAATAACACTCGTACCTTGTAAAATGTCCATTGGAATAAAATCCCACAAGGATACATTGCTTGATTTTTTACCATAAGTTGGTCGCTTAAATATTCTTTTTGCCGCTGCTCTATCGAATTTATAATTTGCCTTAAGTCTATTTAAATTTCTTTGATTGATTTGTTGTGACAATCGATTATTACTTTCTAATCCACCTTTATTACCCGTTGAAGTTGGTGTAATCTCTGGACAAGCTGCAACACCCGAACAAGAAGGGTCATCACAATCAACCAAACCATCTCCATCGTCGTCTATTCCGTTTGTACAATCTTCTTGAGGTACAGGCGCTGTTGGACAACGAGCTCCATCATTTTGAGAACTTGAAGGCCCGAAAGCAAAAAAGTTAGATTGCATGTCAGCACTACTCGTTACATTCTGTACTGCATATATCACATAAACAGTTCCCGTTTGATTTGCAGAGACATAAAAATTCCCATCTACGTCAAAGTAAACTGCTCCATAAGTATAACTTAATCCAGACAAAATAGGAACTTCACCTAAATCTTGGACATTTCCCGTATCTGGATCAATTTTATAAAGTTTGTTTGAATGCTTCTCTACTGTATATAACATATTATCAGCTGCATTAAATGCCCAATCATGATTGGAAATAGCTTTAGATAATGTCATTGTACCAATATTCGTTAAATATGTTGGAGACTCTGGATCTAGATCTACTTTATATAAACCAGAACTTCCATTCTTTAAATAATAAATTCCATCCTGATTAACATCACCTACATATGAATAAGGCGCATTCGCAACTGTAAAAGTCGTTACTTCGTAATTATTACCAACTCTCACTAATGTATTTGCAGGACTCTTAAGAGATCCCCAGATGTATCCGTCTTTTGGATTGTAACCTACTCCATTAATTACGTCATTAGTTAAATTAATTCCATCGAGTGACGCTAAACCTGAAGCCAAGTTTTGCGCATACACATCGTTTCTTTGAAACAAGTATGCTTCGGTTACACAATTAAAGGGTTCACTAGTCTGCGCTAATACTCCTTGAGTGGAGAATATAATAAGAATGATAGGTAAGATTTTTTTGTACTGAAAGTAAATTTTCTTCATGGTATTTTTGTTTTATCGAGGGTTTAACAACAATATATTCAACAATTTACAATTTATTTCCTCTAAATAAAACAGGAAAAATACCTTTTGTATGTTCATATAGACTATCTACCTATATCGTATGATAAAAAAGATAGGGAACAAAAAAGGCACCTCTAGGAGATGCCTTTTTACCATTAAACTATACTTTATTAGTTTTTGTCTTTATCTTTTTCCTTTTTAGATGTTTTATTCCAAATTTTAATTTCATCTTCTGAAGTGATTCCTGACTTCACTTCGATATTAACTCCATCAGAAATTCCTAACTCTAATTCTTTCTTTTCAAATGAATCTTCACCAGTTTTAACTTCTACATATGGCTTTTCAGTTTTCTTGTCAAAACGTAATAACGCTTCTTTAATAGCTAAAACACTATCTTTTTGCTCTAAAACAATATCTGCATTCGCCGAATAACCAGCTCTAATGAAATAATTAGCATCTAAAGCTACATCTGCTTTAATTTTAAATTGAACTGCTCCACCTTCTTCTGTTCCTTTCGGTGCAATAAAGTTCAATTGAGCAGGGAACTTTTTATCTTCAATTGCTCCTAACGAAACTTGTAATTCAGTTCCTTTTACTAATTTTCCAACTTCAGATTCGTCTACTTTTCCTTCAAAAATCATTTTATTCATATCGGCAATGGTAGCAATAGTTGTACCTGCGTTGAAGCTATTACTTTGAATAACCTGATAACCTTTCTTAACTGGGATTTCTACAATCATTCCAGAAGATGTTGCTCTAATATTCGTGTTCGCTGCACTACCTAATCCTGCTGTAGTTCCTCTTTTAACAATATCCATATTTGAACGTGCATTAGATAAACGTTGCTTCGCATTGTTAAATGATAACTCTGAATTTTCAAACTCTTGACGTGCAATTACACCTCTCTCAAATAAACTTTTATTTCGCTCAAACTGAGTTTTAGCATTATCATAAGCCAATTGAGAATTTTTGATTTCATTGTTAGCAGAGTTTAATGCTTCTACATTTGGAACCACTCTTACTGTTGCTAATAAATCACCTGACTTCACAACTTGACCTTCTTCTACAACAATCTTATCAACAATACCTGCTATTTGAGGTTTAATTTCAACCTCTTCTAATGGAACTACTTTACCAGTAGCAACTGTTTTTTTAACAATAGTTGTTTTAAAAGCTTTTTCAGTTTCGAATTGTACAACATTTTTCTTGTTCTTTTTCGCAAACCAAATTAATACGGCTGCAAACAACACAAACACAGTTATTAATATAATTTTTGCTCTTTTACTCATTTTGTTTATTTATATAGTCTGATTATTATTTTTTACTCTTCTCTTAAGGCTTCGATAGGTTTAACTAAAGTTGCCATATATGCTGGTATTAATCCTATAGATGTTCCTAACACTATTAGTATTCCGAAAGCCACAAGTATTATTGGAATATTAACTGTTGGGTTCAGTAAGGCGGCATCTGGGCCAGTAGCAAAAGCTTGGTCTATACCGTATAAAATAAGCCCGCCGAAAATTATCCCTAACATTCCTGCAACTACCGTTAAAAACACCGATTCTAAAATTACTTGAAGTCTAATTTCAATAGGTGTTGCACCTAAGGCTCTTCGAATTCCAATTTCTTTTGTACGTTCTTTTACAGTAATTAGTAAGATATTACCAATAGCAAAAACACCTGCAATTAAAGTGGCAATTCCAACGAACCAGGTTAAAAACTGCATCCCTGTTAAGAAGCCAGTAAATTTACCAATCTGTTTCGCTAAATTAATACCACCTAATGCTCTATTATCTTCGGGATCTACAGTATGTAAATTCTTTAATGTTAACTGAATATCTAATTCAAACTGTTCGATATCTACTCCTTCTTGAGCAGTAATCATCATCCAATCGATTTTATTTCCTCTGTTATAAATCTGTTGAAAAGTAGTGAAAGGTATGTAAGCCGTATCACCGTCGAAATCAATTGCTCCCGATTTGTAAACTCCAACAACTTTATAATTTACACTATTAATGATTATGTATTGGTTTATTGGATTTTCGTTTTTCTCAAATAACTGTTTATAAATATTTTCTTCAATTACAGTTACCTTCGTTTTATTGTTTATATCGTTTTGATTCAAGAACCTACCATAAATCAAGTTTTTCTTTTGAACTTTATCTAAAACTGGATAATCTCCACTTACTTGAAAATCTCCAGATTTAAAACCATTTACTATAAGGTTCATTGTTTGACATCTAGGAACAATGTATTTCAATCTTCCATCGAATTCTTCTTTTAATACCTCTACATCTTTGGTTTTTAATTGAATTCTTCTTCCTTTTTGATATCCTTTAAAAGGTTTATCAGTTCTTTGCGTCCAAACCACTAAACTATTTGTAGCAAAATCTCCGAATAAGTTTTTAAAATTATTTTCCATTCCTCTAGCAGCTCCTAATAGAACAACTAGTAAAAAAATCCCCCATAAAACACCAATAATTGTAATTACTGTACGTGTTTTATTCTTACGAATACCTCCGTATATCTCTTGCCAAGTATCTGAATCAAATAAAAATTTAATCATAATTAATCTGCTCTTAGTGCTACAATTGGTTTAATCTGTGCTGCTCTTTTAGCAGGTAAGTATCCAGCAAGTAGCCCTGCTAAAATTAAGATAATCGTTGCTCCTACCACTATTCCAGAACTTACACTTGGGTTGTAAATAAAATACTCTTCAAGTCCATCACCTATTTGATCTAGTACAAAAGTTCCGAGTAAAAGTCCTAAATAACCTGCCAAACCAGTAATTAATAATGACTCTTTTACAACCATACTAATAATTGAAACTGGTTTAGCCCCTAAAGCCTTTCGGATTCCGAATTCTTTTGTTCTTTCTTTAATAGAAAAAATCATAATATTACTGATACCAATAATTCCTGCTATTAATGTACCAGATCCTACAAAAATCACGATAAAGAAAAGTGCTGCGGTTAATTGTCCTACTCCTTTGTTTGCTTCTGCCATATTCCTAATAAATAAGGCACTCTGATCATTTGGATGAATATCTAACTTTTGTTTTAAATCTCTCTCCAATCCATTACCAAAAGCCAACGCTCTATCAATTGTTAGTCTAGGATTATAACCTATCAAAATATTATCGATAAAATCATTATTACCGTAGAGCTTTTGTGCGGTTGTTATTGGCATGTAAATATTTCTTTCTTCTCTATCTCCACCTTCATCAGAAAAAACTCCGACAATTTTGTATGAAATATTATTCATATTAACGTATTTGCCTAACGCAACTCGTTCTCCGAACAAATCTTTTTTAACCAATCGACCAATAACTATAACTTTGTTTTTTTGACTTAAATCTAATTGATTTATAAATCTTCCTTCGTCAATTATTGTTTTTTCTAAATACCTATGATCTGGATGTACGGCTCTAATATTATAATTATCTTGATTGTTTTTATATACAACCTGAGCGCTTAAATACTTTCTTGCCGATATATACTGAATTTTATCCTCGTAGTTTTCAACTATATAATCAAGATCTTTATTCTTTAATTGAATTCTTCTTCCAGATTGTAATCCTTTATAAGGTTTGGTAGTTTTCCAAGTTCTAACAAACATGGAGTTATTAGCATCATCAACAAAAGCTTGTGTAAAAAAGTTTTGAAGTCCATTTACAATTCCAAAAAGCAATGTAAATAAGAGTATTGCAAACGAAATTGTAAATCCTGAAAGTATTGTTCTAAGTTTATTCTTATTAATACTTTGAAATATTTCTCGCCAAGAATCTATATCAAACATATTAGTAAACTTTTTTCAAATCTTTCTTATTGGTGTACTCATCACTTATGATAACACCATCTTTTAATCGAACAACTCTATTAGTTTGCGCTGCAACTTCTTCCTCGTGAGTAATTACGAAAACAGTCATTCCTTCGTCATTAATTCCTTTTAACAAATCCATTACAGAATCAGTAGTTTTAGAATCTAATGCTCCCGTAGGTTCATCGGCTAAAATCACTTTTGGTTTAGTCACTAAAGCTCTTGCAATTGCAACACGCTGTTTTTGTCCTCCCGATAATTCATTTGGTAGATGATTTGCCCAAGGCCCAAGCTCAACTTTCTCAAGATATTCTTGAGCAATTTTTAAACGTTCCTTTCTTCCCATTCCTTTGTAGTAAAGTGGTAAAGCAACATTTTCAACTGCAGTTTTATATGATATCAAGTTAAACGATTGAAAAACGAAACCTAAAAATTTATTTCTAAGAATCGCTGCTTTTTTCTCATTTAAGTCATGAATTAATTGTCCATTTAAAAAGTAATTACCTTCATCATGAGAATCTAATAATCCAACAATATTTAGTAGTGTAGACTTTCCTGATCCTGAAGATCCCATGATAGATACGAATTCACCTTCCTTAATATGTAAATCAAGTCCTTTTAAAACGTGAAGAGAATCTTTACCGATTGGGTAAGATTTATGTAGTCCTTCTATTTTTATCATATAGTTAGTTAATTTTTCCAAAGTAAGTATTAAGTGCCCTTACTTTATCGACTTACAATGACTAGACGCTCGATTTTAAAATATGTTACAGAAAGTTATTGTAATTTTGAAAAAAAAATAATAAGCAGAATGATTGAGCTACCGGAAAATAAAAAAATCATACTATTTGATGGGGTTTGTAACTTGTGTAACCAAACCGTATTAAGAATAATTAAACTTGATAAAAAAGACAATTTCCGCTTTACCTCCTTACAATCTGAAACGGGTAAAAAAATAATAGAACACTTAAAAATAGATACTTCAAAAGTGGATTCTATTATTTTATTTGAACCTAAAACTGCTTATTATCTAAAATCTACTGCTGCTTTAAAAATAATTGGTACCTTTGGGGGAATTTGGGTGGTAAGTAAGTTTCTATTGTTTTTCCCCTCATTTATCAGAGATTTTGTTTACGATATTATTGCAAGAAATCGTTACAAATGGTTTGGTAAAAAAGATCAGTGCATGATTCCAACTCCAGATTTATTATCAAAATTTATAGATTAATGGTACAAGATTTAAGATGTGTAATCTTTGATATGGATGGTGTAATTATTGATTCTGAGGAGTTACACAGAAAAGCCTACTACGAAGTATTTGAATCTTTAGAATTGAATGTAACTGAAGAGTTATATAAATCGATGACAGGTTCTTCTACATTAAATGCTTTTCAAAAATTAGTTTCACATTTTAGTTTAAGTGAAATCCCTGAAGAACTTGTTCAAAATAAAAGAAAAAGATATGTCAATTTTTTTGAAAACGACCCGAATTTACAATTAATTCAAGGTGTTGAAAAATTGATTCAATATTTTTATGATAAGGGTTATACCTTAGTTTTGGCTTCATCTTCGGCAATGGTAAACATTAATCGAGTATTTGATCGTTTTGATTTACACAAATATTTTAAAGCTAAAATAAGTGGTGCCGATTTAAAAGCTTCAAAACCTCATCCTGAGATATTTGAAAAAGCTGCTGTTTTAGGAGGACATGAAAGACATAACTGTATTGTTATTGAAGATTCTGATAATGGAATTAAAGCAGCTAACGATGCTGGTATTTTTGCTGTGGGATATAAAAATCCTTTAGTTACAAATCAAACACTAGAAAATGCGAACCTAGTGATTTCAAATTATGAGGAATTAACTGAAATTTGCTAATGGAAAAAATTACTTTAAAATCATTTTTCATCTGTACTTTAATCGCATTAGTATTTGGATTTATTTATCTGAAAAACACTGATGTTTCTTCAAGTGTTGATAGAAATGTATCGGATAAAATGCTAATAAAAAATGCTAAAAAACAGATTGATTCTATAAAACACTCATCTTTTATTGAAGATACTACAATGGAGTTAATTATAAATTTAGCAGACGATTACAGTAAACATAAAAATATCGGTACTAAACTTACAGAGGAAAGTATTCAGAATTTTGAAAAAAAAATCAATCTAACACTTCCTGAATCTTATAAATTATTCTTGACCTATTTTGGTGATGGTGGAGAAATGATTTATGACACCTCTATTTTGAGTACTAAGAAAACAAAGTTTATAAAGGATCAATATAATAATCTTCCAGAGGAGCTACAAACAAGTGAAGGAACTGTGTCAACAAACTCTTTACTAGCATTAACAAAAAATAAAAAAGGAAAAGGTGCTTGGTACTGGGTAACTAACGACTTGAATGAAAATAACGAATGGCCTTTAGTTTTTATTGATACCGAAAATAATACCATCGGATATTCTGTAAAAGAATTCTCTGAATGGTTACAACTCTTAGTTAAGAGTAAGAGTGATGTCATTTCTGCAATTAAAAACAGAGAGGAAACTTTATCTGGAAATGGTGAAGTTGTTACTACTTCAAGTTATCTAAAATAAAGTTGATTGTTTCGTTCGTGTTATTATTTTTATTGTAAGAATCAGTTAAATATTTAGAAGGTACAGCATATCCTTGCTGAATTAGGTATTCAATTTGATGAGCATATTCTAAAGTCACTTTTCCCGTAAGTAGATTTCCTAAATCTTTTCCTTGCCTATAATGATTGTATATTTTCTTTAAACCAGTCAAATACAAATAATCTTTTGTAAATCCTCCTCCACGATAGGCTCTCGCCGTGATATAAAAAGCATCTTCTCTATTTAAATCAAATGTATTATGTAATGATCGAAAAGTTTTCGAAAATGAATACCCTTTAGCTAATCCATTTACCGCCATTACTCGATACGCCAATTCTTTCAAACGTTTTAAAGTCAAATTTCCTGACATATATTCACTAAAAACAGCTAAACCTTCTTGAGTTTCTTCATTCCCTGGAAACCCATGTGAAAATATTTTTAACGGATGTTCTAAAGCATTCATGGTAGTTACCATATGAACACCAATTTCATGATTTGTTAGTATCGCTAATTCATTGTCAGAATATTTGTAGTTTTCATTTAAAACTAATGAACGCGTACTATTTAAAACCATGGCAATTGCACTCATTTTTCTGGAGTGAGTAATATTAAAATCAAAATCGTAATTTTTACCATAATCGATAAAAAACTGTTCAGATTCTTTAGAAGTATACTTTGGTTTAAAAGATTCACTACTTGTGTCCTCATCCTCAAAATGTAGAATAAACTTAGCATTTTCTACATCATCTTCTGTTGGTGAACCAAAAGAACGCAAACTATTATAATAAAACCTTTTACCTTCTCCAATAGTTTCAATACATTGAATTAACCCTGAGTAGAAATAAATAATATCTTCATATAAATCACGAATTTTCTGATCTTCAATATCTTCAAGAGGTAAGGCAAAAAACTCACTATGTAATTTAAACTTATCAAAGTCACGCTCTGGATAAACAAAATTAGGATCAGTTAAATATTTAGAAGCAAAGAATTTTGTTTTCTCTTCTTCAATATTTACAGGATTCACATATCTTAATAATTCTATCTTTTTAACAAGCTTATCTATTCGCTGGTCAATTTCAAAAAGCTTTTCTGTATTCACCGTAGTATCAATCATCATTACAAATTCTAGCCTACAAATTTAAGATTTATGTCGATTATAGAAATCTAGTGCGTGATCTTTTAACGATTTATTTAAGTAAACTTTTACCGCATTCACCACTTCAGGATAAATAACCTGATTCAATTCGTCGCAATATACCTTTGCGATTTCCGTAGCTAATACTAGTGTATTTTCAAACCTATTAGTTATGAACTTTAAAAAATGACCATTTCCTTGAAAAGTATCGTTAATTTTTGATGTTGATTTTATATTGTTTGGAAGCGACATTTGCTCTAATAAAGCTCTCCAAGATTCAATATCTCCTTCAAATCGAATTTCATCCACATTTGATGTACCTAAATTCCAAGTTGGCACTTCTCTTTCCCATCGTTTCCAGTTATAACTATGCATATCATAAACAATGCAATGGCTATGCTTTGATTCTAATTTTTCAATTAAAGCTTCTACTACTCTATAAAACTCGTTATGCTTAGCTAAGCTCTTCTCTTTCATTTTAGTTGACAATTCAGTCTTCCAAAGTTGTTTCCCCCAAGCATCATCATAAATTGCAGATTCTGGTGCTCTGTTTAAATCATACTCAAAACGAGAATCTAATCCAGCTATCACTATTGGCTGATCAATAATCATTTCCTTGGTGCAAGGATCTTCCTCATACCAACGATCATATTCTGTATGCAAACAATTACTCCACAACTCCTTTCTGAACTGATGTCCATCATGAACAGCAGCACAAACATAAGGTACATATTCCTCTATTTTTATGGTAAAGGAATAATCATTAGAGACAGCTTCAAAAAGTTCTTCTTTTTGAATTTTATCTATTATCTCATTAACAGATAACTTTATCATTTACTTTAAGATTTTTTGTAAAACAACAAATATTTGTTTCTCCATTTTATCAACGGTTCCATCTGCAAAGAAAACCTCTTTAATATCATTAATTAAATTCCTTTTTTCTTCCTGTGAAAATTTATTCATCAATAAATACTCTTTGATGTTTTCTATGATGTCTTCCTCTCTATCAAACACAATTTGAGTATGTACTTTATTAAACGTTTTCTCATCTACTTTAGAAAGAATATAATCTCGTTCTTCTTCAGTTTCTAATAAATTACATTGCGCTGCGTATAATAAAACATATGCTTCAAACTCTGTCCTAGTCCACTCTATAATCATATTATTTTTCAATTGGTAAATTTGGTATACTTGCCCATTCCGTCCACGAGCCATCATATACCGAGTAGTTAGTGTTACCTACTATTTCAAGAGCCAATGCTAAAATACAAGCTGTAACTCCAGATCCACAGGTACATATAAATTTCTTATTTTCTGAATTAATCTTATCAAATATTTTTATTAATTCTTCTTTTGACTTCATTTGTCCATTCTCTTGAACATCTATATACGGTAAGCTCACTGATTTTGGAATATGACCTCCTTTTAAATCTTTACGTGGCTCTGGTACTTTTGCTAAAAATCGTTCATTTGATCTTGCATCAATTGTACAGTTCTCATTCAAAGTAATATTCTCAAGAACTTGTTGATAATTTGTTACTTGTTCTTGAATTAAATTAGCGGTAAAATTCCCTTTAGAGAGAGGTTCTGTGTATTCTTCTACAACTTCAAAACCAGATTCAATCCACTTTGGCAATCCTCCATTAAGTACAGCAACATTATGAAACCCAAATACTTTAAATAACCACCAAGCTCTTGGTGAAGAATAGACACCTAGATTATCGTAAATAATGATACATGAATCTTTATCAATTCCTAAATTTTGAACTTGCTCTTCGAAATACTTCTCGTTAGGAATTGTATTTGGAAACTCACCATTTTTATCCAAGAAAACATTCTTTAAATCGAAGAATATAGTATTTGGAATTAAAGATTTATTCTCTAAACCTCCTTCTAACGAACCGACTTTTTTTATTGTGGCGTCTAAAATAACTACGTTATCAGCTTTGATATGTTTCCGTAACCAATCAGCAGTAACAATTGGTGAAGTAATTTTAAGCTTCATCCACTTGTTTTTTTAGATCTGTCATTCTTCTAAAAGCAGCATTTTTCTCCAAAATTTTACTTTCAAGAAAATCTACAACCTTCTCTTGTAATTTTACTTTTGAAACTTTATTGATATAAGTAATCCCACCTGGACTCATTACATTAACCTCCACTAACTTACCATTAATCACATCAATTCCAACAAAGTACAAACCGTCTTTAACTAATTTCGGTCCTATTTTTTTACATAATATTTTTTCAGCTTGAGTTAATCGATGCTTCTCTACTCTACCACCAGCTGTAACATTTGAACGATGGTCTTTTTCTCCTGGAATTCTTTTCATCGCACCAATTGGCAATCCATTTAAAAGTAAGATTCTAACATCTCCTTTTTCTGCTCCTTCAATATATTCCTGAAGAATTACATAATCAGAGGAACCATCACTTTTACTGATATAAAAATCTAACAAAGAATTGATATTTCCCATTGCTGATTTTTCAATTAAAATAACTCCTGATCCTCCATAACCATTTAATGGTTTTAGAATCATCTTATCAGAATTAGATTCTTCAATAGTTTTAATTAAATAATTCTTGTTTTTTGAGACGTGAGTAACAGGAATTATATCATTATTAGGATCTTCAAAAACTGCGGTATATAATTTATTATTTGCTTCTCGCATTCCTTGAACAGAATTAATGATAAACACATCGTCTTTTACAGAATCTAAAAAGTTTAGCATTAATGGATCTAATGGTGGATTCGCCCTCATAAAAATAGCATCGAAACCAGCTAAAGGAAGCATTTCTTCTCTTGTAGTTGCTTTTTTGTAATATGATTTTGGAGAAGAAGGTATCTTTTCCATTCTATTGATAATTGTACAAAAAGCGTTAGTAACACTATTTCTAATAGTTAAATTAGAAGGTGTACAAATGGCAACTCCATGACCTCTTTTCGCACATTCATGTATTAGTGTTAATGAAGAATCATTATCTGGTTTAATTTCTTCCCAAGGATACATTAAAAAACAAATATTCATTTGCTCTAATAAGTTTAAGTTAGTTTCTATTTACTTTTTTTTGCTAAAAAAACACCAATTACATTTACTGTAACGGTGTTTTAAAAATACTCTTTTTTTGAATATGTAATGCTAATAAAATTATTTTACTGCATCATAATTATCGTCCCAATTTTTTGGTTTTGGATCACCTAATTTCCCAACTGACTTCGCTACCAAAGTTGCAACGGTAGCATCTCCTGTAACATTAATAACTGTTCTACACATATCTAATGGTCTGTCAACAGCAAATATTAAAGCTAGTCCAATTGCCAATTTATCAGCTGGAAAACCTACAGCTTCTAAAACTATTACCAACATAACCATTCCTGCTCCGGGAACTGCAGCAGAACCAATAGAAGCTAATAAAGCAGTTAATATAATTGTCAATTGATCCGCAAAAGACAAATCAAAACTTAATGCTTGTGCAATGAAAACAGCAGCCACAGCTTGATATAAACTAGTTCCATCCATATTAATTGTTGCTCCTACTGGTAAAACAAAACTTGACACTTCTTTATCAACACCAACATGCTCTTCTACTCTCTCCATAGTCACAGGCAAAGTTGCTGCACTTGAACTTGTTGAAAATGCTAATAACTGTGCCGGACTAATTTGTTTTAAAAACCATAGTGGATTCTTCTTCACAAATATGCTCATAATTATCATGTAGAATACAACCATCAGCAACAATCCAAACACAACTGTCAATCCATACTTTAATAAGGCAATTAATAAATCTGGATCATTTGAGGAAACTACAACATTTGCCAGTAATGCAAAAACAGCATATGGTGCAAATAACATTATCAAATCAACCATTTTCAAAACAACTTCATTCAATGAATCAAAGAAATTTTTCAATGGTTCTGATTTTTTCTCACCTATTAATAACATTGAAATTCCGAAAAATATAGTAAAGAAAATTACTTGCAACATCGCTTTATTATTACTCATTGCTTTCATCGCATTATCAGGAACCATATCAACTAAAAACTGTAATGGCCCACTATTTTTTTGTCTTGAAGCCTCGGCAATCTTTGCTTTAACTCCATCACTATTTGCATAAGTTTGTGTTAACTTTTCAATTGTTTCCTCAGAAATTCCTTCACCAGGTTTTACAACATTTACTAAAAGTAATCCAATGGTAATTGCAATTACCGTTGTACCAATATAAATCCCGATAGTTCTTAATCCAATATTTTTAAATTTCGAGATATCTTTTAAATCAGAAATTCCTTTGATAAGGGAAGCAATAATTAAAGGGACTGCAATTAGTTTTAATAATTTTACAAATATTGAACCGAAAGGTTTTATCCAATTTCCTACGAAACCTGAACCGCCTTCAACTGAAGTCATAATAACTCCGAAGACAATTCCTAAAACCATTCCAATTAATATTTTCCAGTGTAGTGCTAATTTCTTCATTTCTTTATATTGGTTTGTAATGTCTGTAAAAATATAAAATTGATTACAATTAGTATTTAAAACATTTATCTGTTCAAAATTCAAAAAAAAATATGTGACTTCTTTTTGTATCTTGTGTCAATATAACTGTCAGAGTATTAATTAAAATAAAAACTAATAGAAAATGGAAGGAATCTTAGACTTATTAAATAGCCCAATGGGAAAAACTATCATTAGTGGTGTTGCTGGTTCAACTGGACAAGACAGTAACAAAACAGGAAGTGTATTAACTATGGCTTTACCTGTGCTGATGAAAGCGATGGAACGTAATGCCGCAACTCCACAAGGAGCTGAAGGATTAATGGGAGCTTTAAATAAACATGACGGAGGTATTTTAGACAATCTTGGTGATTTATTTAATGGAGGAGTTAACAAAGATGTTGTAGATGATGGTGGAAAGATTCTTGGACATATTTTAGGCTCTAAACAACAAGGTGTACAACAAGTTATTGGACAAAAAGCGGGTATGGATGTTGGTGCTGTTGGAAATATTTTACAAACTGCTGCGCCAATCTTAATGGGATTATTAGGAAAACAATCTAGACAAACCGGAGTAAGTAATTCTGGAGGACTAGGAGATTTACTTGGTGGAATGTTAGGTGGAAGTAAAACACAAAACGAACAAAGTTTCCTTGAGAAAATATTAGACGCTGATGGTGACGGTAGTGTTATTGACGATGTTGCTGGAATGGTACTTGGTGGTAGTCAAAAAAAATCTGGAGGTTTATTAGGTGGACTTTTAGGTGGTTTATTTGGTAAGAAATAAGATTCAATCTACATAATAACAAAAGGGTAAACACATTTGTTTACCCTTTTTCTTTTATATACTTTTGCCCCCGAAAATATTTAACTTCTTATTTTGGAAAAACTAAAAGAACGTTGGGGTTTAAAAACGAATTGGGATGTTGTAGCTGTATTAATTGTTTTTGCAATTAACGGATCTTTTTCTGCTTGGGTAGCAAAACCAGTTACTGCTTTTCTTGGCTTGTCTTCAGAAACTGTAAATCCTTGGATTTATTACCCTCTTCGTATTCTTTTAATATTTCCAATTTATCAAACTACTTTACCAATAGTTGGATGGCTTTTTGGTCAGTTTCGTTTCTTTTGGGAATTTGAAAAAAAGTTTTTAAGCAGACTAGGTTTCGGATTTCTTTTCAATAAAAAGAATTAAACTTCGATAATTTTTGTTGTTTCTTTTTTATTTCCCGAATTAAAAACATAGGTATAAAACCACATTAAGGTAAATGTAGGAATGATATCTAACCAAGGCATTGCTTCTTCCACAAAAGCAATAACTGCGGCAATTTTACCTTTTTTTCCTTTATACAACTTGGTCATTAAATAAGCAGAAGCCGGCGCCCAAATAATATCTGTTAATTCAGCAATACCTGGAATTATGTAAGAAGTATAACCTATTACGTCAAATAAAATTCCAAGTAGTAATTTTGTATATTTATTTTCTATCTTCATATCTTTTGTAGTTTGTGGGTAATTATGAGTCTCAAACTACTTTATTAGACACAAAAAATCATAAAAGTAACAGCATTCATGAAGTTTTCTCATTTTAAAGATCAAATTAACCTTTTAAAAACAAAACCTTTAGGCGGGTTGGAATCTCAATTCAAATTGGTTCCAGAATTGAGAATTAAAATTTCTGAAGAAAAAATTAAAAATAGCAATCCAAGAAAGGCTGCTGTAATGGCTTTGTTTTACCCCGATGAACAAAACAAAACAACTTTTTTATTAACACAAAGAGCTAGCTATAACGGAACACATTCCGCTCAAATAAGTTTTCCTGGGGGAAAATACGATCAAGAAGACGATAATATGCGACAAACCGCTCTTAGAGAGTTGGAAGAAGAAGTTGGTGTTTTTAGAAATTCAGTAGAAGTTATTAGACAATTATCGGATACTTATATCCCACCAAGCAATTTTATGGTTACTCCTTTTATTGGTTTTTTAGATGAAAAACCTTCTTTAATTCCAAATGAAGAAGTAGCAAAACTAATTGAAATTGAAGCAGCTGCACTTTTAAACGAAGAAAATATTTCTTCTATCGTTATGGAAACATCTTACATGAAAGAGATTGAGGTTCCGTGTTTTAAATTTTATGATCACGTTGTTTGGGGAGCTACCGCAATGATGTTATCTGAAATAAAAGATTTAATGAAAGAAATTGAATAAAAATGTTTTTATAAATTTGTTTAACTAAAACAGTATTTATGCCCCTATTTAAAAGGAATCCTTTTGGTCATATTTTATTTATCAAACGCTTCTTAATTCAAATTTTAGGAGTTATTTCTCACAGTAGATATAGAAGCTTTAACGAACTTCAAATTGAAGGTTCTGAAATACTTAGACAATTACCAGACAAGAATATTTTATTCATTTCTAATCACCAAACTTACTTTGCAGATGTTGCTGCCATGTTTCATGTTTTCAATGCAGCATTAAAAGGAAGAGACGATAATATTAAAAACGTTGGTTATTTATGGAAACCAAAATTGAATTTATATTACGTTGCTGCTGGTGAAACAATGAAATCAGGTTTATTACCAAGAATTTTTGCCTATGTTGGATCAGTTTCAGTAGAAAGAACTTGGAGAAGTGCTGGTAAAAATATAAACCGACAGGTTAAAATGTCTGATATTTCGAATATTGGAACTGCATTAAAAGATGGTTGGGTAATAACATTCCCACAAGGAACTACCACTCCGTTTAAACCAATTAGACGAGGAACTGCTCATATTATTAAAACTTTCAAACCAACAGTTGTACCTATAGTAATTGATGGATTTAGAAGGTCTTTTGATAAAAAAGGACTTATGATTAAAAAACGTAATGTTTTACAATCAATGGTTATTAAAGAACCTCTTGAGATTGATTATGAAAATGAAGATGTTAGTAGTATCGTTGAAAAAATTGAGTTTGCTATTGAACAACATCCTTCATTCTTGAAAGTATTAACTCCAAAACAATTAAAAGAACAGGAAGAGTTTATTGAAAGTAGACGTTTTTGGGGAGCTGATAACAAGAAAAAGGAAGAAGAAAAGAAAAAAGATAAATCAAAGAAAGAAGAATATTAAAATCAAATTATGTCAGAAAATAAAACCATATTAACTAAAGACTCTATTGATTTTTTAGAGAAATACTTAAACAACGCAGCTCCTACTGGATATGAATGGGAAGGACAAAAGATTTGGATGGACTATCTAAAGCCTTATGTTGATGAATTCATTACTGACACCTACGGAAGTGCTGTTGGTGTTATCAATCCTGATGCAAAATATAAGGTTGTTATTGAAGGACATGCAGATGAAATTTCTTGGTATGTAAATTATATTTCTGATAAAGGATTAATTTATGTAGTAAGAAACGGAGGTAGTGATCACCAAATCGCTCCTAGTAAAGTTGTGAATATCCATACAAAAAACGGAATCGTAAAAGGAGTTTTTGGTTGGCCTGCAATTCATACTAGAGATAAAGGAAATGAAACTCCACCAAAACAAGATAATATTTTTATTGATGTTGGTTGCGCAAACAAAGAAGAAGTTGAAGCACTCGGTGTTCATGTTGGTTGTGTAATTACATATCCAGACGAGTTTCACATTTTAAATGAAAATAAATTCGTTTGTCGTGCTTTAGATAACCGAATGGGAGGATTCATGATTGCTGAAGTTGCTCGTTTACTTCATGAAAATAAAAAGAAACTTCCTTTCGGATTATATATTACAAATTCAGTTCAGGAAGAAATTGGATTACGTGGAGCTGAAATGATTACAGAAACAATTCAACCAAATGTTGCTATTGTTACAGATGTAACTCATGATACTACCACACCAATGATTGACATGAAAAAGCAAGGTCATCAAGAAATTGGAAAAGGTCCAGTTATCGCTTATGCTCCAGCTGTTCAACAAAAACTGAGAGATTTAATTATTGAAGGAGCTGAAGAAAATAACATTCCTTTCCAAAGATCAGCTTTATCAAGATCTACTGGAACAGATACTGATGCTTTTGCTTACAGTAATGGAGGTGTTGCTTCTGCACTTATTTCATTGCCTTTACGTTACATGCACACTACTGTTGAAATGGTTCATAGAGAAGATGTAGAAAACGTTATTAAAATGATTTATCATGCACTGTTAAAAATTGAAGACGGAGAAGATTTCTCTTACTTTAAATAATATTAACAGAGATTATAGAATTGTGTCATTTTGAACATCTTGAAAAATCTAGCAAAGATTTAACAAGTGTTCAAAGTGACATTTTTTATTTTTATAACAAATACATTTAAAATGAGTTTAACGAATCAAAAAGATCTATTTTATCTACCTGATAATATTACCTATTTAAATATTGCGAGTCAATCTCCCTCTTTTAAAAGTGTAGAAGAAGCAGGAATTAAAACTGTAAAAGAGAAAAGTCATCCTTACCTAATTACAGCCGATCGTTATTTTGATCCAATCATTAAACTGAAAAAATTATTTACGAAACTTATAAAAGCGGAAGACTATAATAGAATAGCTTGTATTCCTTCTGTTTCTTATGGATTAGCTACGGTTGCTAACAACATTCAATTAAAAAAAGGTGACGAAATTCTTCTTATCGAAGAACAATTCCCGAGCAACTATTATGTCTGGGAACGTTTAGCACTTAAATATAATGCTGTAATTAAAATTGCCGAACAACCAAAAACTAATTCAGATAAAGGAAAAAAATGGAATGAGAACATTCTAAGTTCTATTTCGGCTAAAACGGCGGTTGTTGCAATGGGAAATATCCACTGGGCAAACGGAACTCTTTTTAATTTGAAAGCAATTCGAGAAAAATGTTTCGAACAAAATTCTTTGTTTATAATTGATGGTAGTCAATCAGTTGGCGCTTTACCATTTTCTATTGAAGAGTTGCAACCTGATGCATTAGTTTGTGCAGGTTACAAATGGTTATTCGGACCTTACGGATGTGCGTACGCTTATTTTGGTTCTTATTTTGACGATGGTATTCCTATTGAAGAAAATTGGTCTAATCGATTGGATAGTGAAAATTTAAGTGGTTTAACCAATTATCAACCGAAATATAAACCTTTAGCAAATAGATATTCTGTTGGTGAACATGGAAGTTTTATCTATACAGAAATGCAAATTGCAGCACTAACTCAATTACTCCATTGGAATCCGAATGATATTCAAAACTATTGTCATGAGATTACTTCTGAGTTTGTTCAAAACTTAAAAGAAGTTGGATGTTTTATAGAAAACGATGATTTCCGAGCAAAACATTTATTTGGAATTCAACTACCTGAAACCATTCAAATGGAAAGTTTGAAAAATCGATTACAACAAGAGAAGATTTTTGTTTCTTATCGCGGGAATTATGTTCGTATCTCTTGTCATTTATACAATACAAAAGAAGAATTTGATCGACTTAACGGATGCTTTTTATCTGAAATACATTAATTATGGATGAACTTATTGATATTGTAGATGAACAAGGAAATTATACTGGAAAATCTTGCTTAAAATCAGAAGCACATAAATTTGGTTACTTCCATCCTACTGTTCATATTTGGATTTATACTTCTACAGGAGAAATATTATTACAAAAACGAGCATTAACCAAAAAAGTGTTTCCTGGTTTATGGGATATTTCAGTGGCCGGTCATATTGCCGCTGGTGAAAAAATTGAAGTCGCTGCTTTAAGAGAGGTTGAAGAAGAAATAGGTTTCATCATAAAACCGGAAAATCTTCAAAAAATTGGTACACGCAAACATCAAGTAAATCATGCAAACGGAATAATTGATAATGAGTTTCATCATGTATTTATATCTGAACTTACAGTCTCGATAGATAAATTAATTATTCAAGAAAGTGAAGTCGCTGAACTAAAATTGTTTGAGCTAGAAATTCTTAAAAACACTGCTAAATATGAGAATGTTTTACTTCCAGAATACAGTGAATATTACGAATCTGTTTTTAATGCAATTAATTCACAACTAAACAGATAGATTCCTTACATTTGCGGCGAAATCAAAAAAACAAATCGCCACTTATGAAAATAAGTAAAACATTACTATTATTAACAATCACCACTATTTTTTACAATTGTACTGGTAATAATCATAATTTTCCGATAGAAAAGCAATATTGGGACATTAATGATTACGATCAAGCAATACTTGATTTACGTTTTGGATACCTAGATAATGAACCAAAACCTACTTTAGACAATCCTGAAAAGAGAATTATTGTTGAAAAATTAATCGACAAACAGAATTACAAAGTAATTTTAGATGATTCTTCTATTAACTTAAGAGAACGAAATAAATTCGCACATGACTTTTTTGACCAATGGAAAGACATGACTGGAATTTATGAAGAGAAAGATGAATCAGGAAAATATATTTACGGAAAAGAACTACTAGCCGTTTGGCATTTTGGTTTAGATTTTCACATGGAATACTTCACTATTGGAAGTAACGCAATTCATACCTTTTCTGCTAACTCAAACGAAGACAAGGTTGTTAAACGAATCAATAAAAATATGGAGGAATTATTCAAGAATTTCTCACGTTATATGGATTTAATTAAAGACGAAGATGCTTTTTATGAGAACGAAAAAGAGTTCTTTATACAAGGAATTGACACATACTTCACTAAACTAATTATGCAACACCCAGAGGCAGATTATAAACGTGTAGAGAAAAAAGCAAATGCCGTTTTAAAGAAGGTGAAATCAAAAGAAATTAGAGCTTCTCTAAAATCATTAGTTGAGTCCATCAATTTTATCAAGTTAAAGAAAACGAATGCATAATTAAACTTCGATAATTTGAATGAAAATTTAATTGCAGCTTTAATTCTTTTAATTTACTTCTCTCCTATTTTTTATCAACTTATAATAGTAATAAGAGAAAGTAAAAAAGGAAACAAATTACCCTTAAAAAAGTTATATCAATTTTTGAAAATTAGTATGCTTATACTAATACCTTCAGTGGTTTTCTTTTTTATAATTAGTCATACTAATTATTTTAATTATCAAAAACCAATGAAATTTAGTGAATACGATAAAATTACTTTTGACAATTTTAGGGGATTAAATTTCTTTAAAAAGTCTTTATACGGAAATACAAGGTTTGCATATATAGTTACTAGTATTGATACAAATATAGACAAAGATTCAGTTTCTATAGATGCACTTTTTCATCCTTCGAGATCATTCGTTTATAATAAAAAGACTTATAGTAAGGACCTTTTAAGTCATGAAAAATATCACTTCAAGATTACCGAGCTTTTTGTAAGAAAAGCTAAAGAAAGGATTTCTAAATTGAAGACTAAAAATAAAAGTAATATAGACTATATTCTCAATTCTATTGAAAAAGAAGAAAGTAAATATCAACAAGAATATGACTATAACACGTTTCACAGTTATGTACATAGCGAACAAAAACGATATGAAAGAGAAATAGATAGTTTATTAACTTTGCTGAATCATTTTAAAAAATCAAAAATTACATTACATGAAAAAAAATAAAGTAATACTAATACTTTTAATTGCTATTGGATTTGCAAATTGTGCAGAAGAAAAACACAAATTTCCAATTGAAAAAAGATTCTGGGATTTAAATGATTATGACAAAGCAATTCTTGATTTAAGATTTGGATATTTAAACGATGAAAAGAAACCAACATTTGATGATCCTGAACAACGAATAATTGTTGAAAAACTAACTGATGAGCAAAACTTCAAAGTAGTTCTAGACGATACTGAATTAGGTCTAAAACATAAAAACAAAGTTGCTACTGAATTCTTTTCTCACTGGAAAGATATGTCGTCAATCTATCAAGAGAGAGATAGAAAGGACATGTATGTCTATGGAAAGGAAATGCTAGCTGTTTGGCAGTTTGGATTAGGATTACAGTTAAGGTATTTCAAACTAGGGAATGACGAAACTATAGAAGGTTCGGATGATCCTAATTCTAAAGAGATAAGAAATCTTGTAAACTCTAATGTTAATACACTTTCTACAAATTACACATATTATTTGAGTTTAGTAAATGAAGAAAAATCTTTGACAAAAAAGGAACAAGATATTTATGCTAATGGAATTTCAAAATATTTCACAGATTTAGTAGAACTTTATCCTAATGCTAAATATGATTCTCTTAAGGAAAAAGCCAGTTTAATGCTAAATAAGACAGAATCAAATTCTATTAAAAGTGCTTTAACTAAACTAATAGCTTTAATAGATTCTAAGAAAGTAAAAAAGGAGTAATTCAACCCATATATTTTCAATAAAAAATTAAAACTCATCTTTTGAAGGTGAGTTTTTTTTATGAAAAAAATTATTGTTTGTAAAGCTTAATTTTTAAATTTAAGACATAACAATCAACTAACTAAAACTTTAACGAATGCTTTCAAAACAAGAAAAATCTGAATTAAGAGGAAAATTATTTCGTCACTTAGATGGAATCGTAACCTGTCCTGCAGCTCATGAATTACATGAAAAAGGAATTACAGAACACTTGTTAAAAGCAAAAAAAACCGATCTTACTGAGCTTTCCAAAACCTTTAAAGCAAATGAAGGATATTTAAATGTTGCATTAAGAACTTTTGCTTCGCAAGGTTGGTTAGAATATAAAGTAGATAATGACACAAATACGGTAACAATTTCTACGAATGAATTATCTGAAATCGCATTCTCTCATTTCCACATGTACCGAGAAGCAACAGAACTACTGAAATACTCTGAGAAATATAGTTCTCGAAAATTTGAAATTGAACCTTTCAGAAAATTGGAAAGTTTATTCCAGAATTATAAAAACAATTTTGGAATTACTATTGTAAAAGATGAGCAAACATCAAAAATTCAATATCAAATTTTAGCTCATATTGAAGGAATTATAGTTGGTCCGACTTTAGTTTTATTAGGTATGAAAGGAATGTTTCATAAGTACTTTATGCAAACAAAATTTAAAGCAGAAGAATTTCATAAAGATCCTGAAAACTTTGGTCGATTACTTGATATATTGACTTATTTAGGATGGTTTTCAAAAACAGGAGAATCTTACGAGTTTACAGATAAAGGCTTATTTTTTGCCAGAAGAGCCAGTGCTTATGGTGTTACAGTTTCGTACATTCCAACCTTAAGAAAATTAGATAAATTTATTTTTGGTGATCCTACAATTTTCAGATCGGAAGGAATTGGGAATGAAGAAATCCATGTTGACAGAGAAATGAATGTTTGGGGAAGTGGTGGTGCACACGCATCGTACTTTAAAGTAATTGATGAAATCATTATAAAACTATTCAACAAGCCAATCCAAGAACAGCCTAAAGGAATTTTAGATGTTGGTTGTGGAAACGGAGCATTTTTAAAACATTTATTCAATGTAATTGAAAATCAAACCGAACGTGGAAAAGTTTTAGAAGATTATCCTCTTCTATTAATTGGTGTCGATTATAACGAAGCTGCTTTAAAAATAACTCGTCAGAATTTAGTTCAAGCAGATATTTGGGCAAAAGTAATTTGGGGAGATATTGGTAATCCGGCTGCAATGTCGAAAGATTTAAACGAAAAATACGGAATCGATTTATCGGATTTACTCAATGTAAGAACATTCTTAGATCATAATCGTATCTGGGAAGAACCAAAACTGAATGGAAAAATTACCGCTACAGATTGTTCTGGAGCTTATGCGTATCGTGGTGTTCGTATTAATAACAATCTCGTTATTGAATCTTTGAAACAACACTTTAAAAAATGGAAACCATTTGTAAATAAATTCGGTTTGTTATTAATTGAATTACATACTTCCAAACCTGAACTGGTAAAGGAAAATATTGGTAAAACTGCCGCCACGGCTTACGATGCAACACATGGTTATTCTGATCAATATATTATTGAAATTGACGAATACATGAAAGCTATGGAAGAAATTGGTTTGACTTCGGATGATTCGACATTTAGAAAATTTCCAAATTCAGATTTAGCAACGGTTTCTATAAATTTGTTTAAGTCGAAAGGAAAAGTATAAATCTTGTTATTAACAGTAATGCTAAAATACTTCCGTAAATAGTCAATGTTTTTAAATCGGGTTTATACTTTTCTCTAAAATATTTTGAACTTAAAACAAATATTAAAAGTAATGATATAAAAATCACAATAGAATAAATCCAATATTCCTCGTTTGATTTAATAATATTAGAAAATGAATCCCGGTACATGGATTTGGCTGTAGTCAACGTTACAGTACAACATGTTATAATCCAAAATGACAAACTTAACATCCAACCAGACTTTTTATTTTTAAACCATAATGTACCTCCAAGAACACCTATTAAACCATGAATAAAACTGAAATATGTTTTTTCTAAAATGTTAATTTGTAATAAGCTTTCCCAATTTAAATCGGCGCTTCCAAAAATTTCAACTAAATAATATTTTACCGTTTTAATTACAATCCAAATAATAGCAATCCCAAAAATCAATTGGATAATACTCATTATTTTTTCAAAAATATCCCAATCAGTCTTCATAAATAACTCTTAGTTAATCCTTTGAAAAACGAACATATTTAGTCACCTCTAAAGCATCTTTCCATTTGATTTTTAAAGAATCTTGACTAACAGATATCAATTCTCCTTCCTGAGTAGCTTCGTTGTAAAAAACTTTGAGCAAATTATCTCTTATAGAATATTTAAATGAACCGTCACCATCTGTATCAGCTAAGTAAAACTCATTTTTATTAATCATAAACTCTGCGTGCGGATCATTGATATCATAAGCCCAAACACCATAAAGTAAATTTAAATCAATAAGATTAGCCTCCTTTTTAAACTTTACCAACTCTGGACTTATAATGATTGTTTCTTTTTTCCTAGGATAAACTCCATGCTCAAACAATAACTCTAATTTGTTTGAATCGTTTTTCTCTAAAGACAAAATTCTAACATCAAAAAAATCTGAAATTACAAATGTTTTATTCTCATACCCCAATTCTGTTGGCTGTATTAGTATATGAATATTAGTTTTTGAGTTTTCTGTTTCTAAAGACAAGCTTTCCCCATTAAAAAATGTCATAACTCGAACAAAATAATCATTCCCATAAGTACTCATTTCTTGATCAAAATCTTTTAAAATCCCTTCAAAATCAGAGTTAGAAGATTGAGAAATTGTAGAAGTATGTTCATAAACTAGAAGGTTATCTGAAATATCTAATGTATCTGCAAAAAACTTTTCATCTATTACATTTTCTTTTCCTCCAAATAATTGTTCAGCAACATTTATTTCTTCGTTTGTAGATTTTACAAAACGATAGTAATCATCAATAACTGAATCACGAGGAATTCGTAATTTTTCAACTTCTTTGGTCAAATCAGAAATTACTTCCTCCTTTTGTAATAATTGCTTTTTCAGCTTTTCTATTTCGGGTGAACTTTCATTATTATTACAACTAATTAAAAGTTGTACAATTAATAAGAATATAACTTTCTTCATTATATTTTGTATTAAAAAGTAAATATAGGAAAAGCTTAGACCAATATTTTAGTTTACCAATTTTAATATCTCTCCACAAATGATATCGGCATTCTCTTTTATTGTAAAAATGGTTTGGTGGTTTCCATGAATCAAGATTTGCTTACCATCCGATGACCATTCGGTGTATTCGTTATGAGCCGCGATTACCTTTTTAAAATGATCATTTGGTTCTATCTTTTGCTCTCCAATAGCAGTAATAACTCGAATTGGCATATTTCCAAAATTCACTGGTTGCTGTACTCTTTTTAAAGTGGAATGATAATTATTAATTTCATTTCTATAGCCTCTCAAACTTTTACCATTCAACAAAAAATCTTTAGTTCTTTCGTTTAATTCATCTGGTAATCCTTTAGCAGAAAAAACGGGATCTGTAAAACTTTGCAATACTCCTAACACACCAACATCTGCAAAAAATATGGCCACATTAATTCCCCAAACAGCAGATTTAAAACGAAATGAATTTTTAGGTGCAGCATTAAATCGCTCCACTTGTTCAGGATGTGTAGCATCCATAAAAACTAATCCTTTTACTTCATTTGGATATAACTCGGTGAACACTCTCATATATGGTCCTCCTAAAGAATGTCCAGCAATAATATAAGGTGGAGATTCCCCAGATTGTTCTAATAAATCATGAAGTTCCCTTGCAATAGTTTCAGGGTTTCGTGGTGTCGTATTCAAATCACTATAACCAACTCCTGCTCTATCATATCTAAAAACTCTTAAACTGTCTTTCAACCCTTCACTTAACCAATGAAAATATTCTGTTGATACTCCACCTCCACCTTCTATAATAACAGTTGGTTTCTTACTTTTCTTTCCTGTACGGTGAACATGGAAGTTTACCCCGTTTACCTTGATCAATTCACCTAATGGTTTATTGGGTTTTGACCCAAACATTCGAAAAAGTAATCCAGAGAAAATTACGATTGCGAATAGAATTCCTAAATACTTAAAAAACTTCTTGATAATCTTTTTAATTGTTTTCATATAAAATTGTTTTCAGCAAACATATTTCACGTTATTTCGTAGAACTATTTTATATGATAAACTGATTGATAATCGTAACAAACACAATACTTATAGAAGGAAAACGAATTCATCAATAAAATTTTGACGTTGGATTAAAAAAACTTAGTGTTTATCAAGATAATTTGCAAGATCTACTTCAATTAGTACTTTTATAACATCAAATTCTATACATGATAAAAACTCGAGGAAATTTAATCTCAATAAACAATGCTAAATCTATAATCATAGCTGGAATTCTTTCGGTAATTATATTTTTAATAGTTGGTTTTTCTGGAGGTTTTATTATCAATCCAGAATCGGTTATTCCTGCAGTTTATATAGCAATCAATAGTGTTTGTTTTGTATTATGCTGGTTAACACTTCATGTTTTACTATCTAAATTTCCTATTTATAAAATTTTAGGAGTTTTAGGTTTACTTTCCTTAAGTGCAATTGCTGAAAATTATTTCCAAATCCCTAATAATCCAATAAGTATTCCTGCATTAATTCTGTTTTGGATGGGAATTAGCTATTTCGTAATTCCACAATTTTTCAAAAAGTATCAAATTCTGATGCTACTATCTTATGGTGGAATCATCACGTACTTCTTAATTTTTAGAGGAAAACCAAATTATACTGAAGATTATAGTTTTGTAGTTACTGGTTATTTTATTCTTTCAATTTCAATGATGATTGTGCTATGGGGTTATTATCAATGGAAATGGTATATGAATTTAAAAGTAAATCAAACTCAAAACGAATTGATATTACTAAAGAGTCAAATCAATCCGCACTTTTTTTTCAACACCTTGAATAACCTTTATGGTTTAGTTATTGAAAAATCAGACCAAGCTCCAGAAATGATTTTAAAGTTATCAGATATTATGAGATACACGATTTACGAAGGGAAATCTGATTTTGTAAAGTTAGAAGAGGAAATAAAATATGTTGAAGATTATATTGAGTTATCTAAAATTCGATACAATAAAAAGGTCGAAATTTCATTTCATAAAGAAATTATAGAGCCGCAAAAAATAGCACCAATATTACTGGTAATTCCTATTGAAAATGCTTTTAAACATGGAATTGATAGTTTAACAGAAAATGCTTTTCTCGATATTGAAATTAAAACAGGGAAATCTCATATATTTTTTAGTGTAAAGAATAATTATGCATCAACAAATACTAATCGTAAAGGAATTGGTTTAGATAATTTCAAACAACGATTAGCTATTATGTATCCGAATAAACACAAATTAAACATCAATACAACCGACAACGAGTACGAGTTAAGTTTATATATTGAAACCCTATGAATTATGTAATTATTGATGATGAGCCAATTGCGCATCGCATATTAGAGAATTATTGTAACAAGCTTCCTTTACTGCACAAAGTTGGGAATGCATATAATGCTCTTGAAGCTTCAGAAATTATTATCAAGCAAAAAGTCGATTTAATATTTCTGGATATTCAAATGCCAAAAATTACAGGATTCGAATTTCTGAAATCATTGGCACAACCTCCAAAAGTTATTGTAACTACTGCTTATAAAGAATTTGCTCTTGAAGGATACGAACTTAACGTAGTTGATTATTTACTTAAACCTTTCTCTTTATCTCGATTTTTAAAGGCTATCAATAAAGTAAACGAAACCAATAAGATGAACTCGGCTATTTCAGAAACCGTGAGTGAAGTTAAAAACGGAAGTGTGTTTTTGAAAGGAGATAAAGTTCATCATCAAATTCAAATTAGAGATATACTATTTGTAGAGGCTTATAGTAATTACGTAAAAGTGTATTCTAAGGAGAAAATGATAGTTATTCATGAAAAAATCTCAACTTTAGAAACCATACTATCCAAGTATGGTGTACTACGAGTTCATAAATCATTTCTAGTTACAATTGAACATATAACAAGTATTCAAGGAAATCGAATTCATATTCAAAATTATAAAATTCCAATTGGCCAAACCTATAAAAACAGTATTAACGAATTAATTAATAATACAAAATCTTAGAAACAAAAAATGCCCGAATTGATTCGGGCATTTTCATGAATTATAATAAACTTTATTTTATTTCATTTTCTTTCAAGGAAAGTAAATTTGCGAATAATTTATATGCTCCAGGAACACCAGCAGGTAATTCTCTAAAGAAACTCAATCCTGTGTAGATATAATTTCCTTTTCCATATTTTGCTACTAATAAACTTCCTTTTTTAGCAGATTCTCCTTTATCATTCATTGCTAAAATAGGCTCGTATTCTGAACTCCAGTTATTAGGAAAATACAATCCTCTTTCTTGAACCCAACCTTCAAAATCGTTAGCTTCAATTTTATTTGGATAATTTAAAACTCCATGATCCTTTGCCAACATGGTTACTTTAGCATGTTCATCAGTAACTCTATCTCTAGATAATTTTAAGGTATAAGGAGCTTTTACATCAACTCTCCTATTCGTATTGTACTGAACAATTACATTACCTCCATTTTTCACATATTCTAACAAGTGTTTTTGCTTGAACTGTAAAACTTTCTTTGTATTGTATGCTCTAATCCCAACAACAACAGCATCAAAACCTCCTAAAGAGTTTTCATTAATACTTTCTGGTGATACTTCCGTTACGGTATAACCAATTTGACGTAAACTTTCTGGAACAGCATCTCCTGAACCTTGAATATAACCAATAGATTTCCCTTCTTTTCTGATATCCAAACGAACAATTTTCGCTTTAGATGGCATTAAAACAGATTGTTTTGGAATATGATTGTAGTTAATCTCTATTAATTCTTTATCAAAAGTAACGTTGTCAATTGTAGCTAAAGCTTTAATATATCCTTCTGATTGACCTTTTGGAGGAGAAACTGTGAAGTCTACAACTCTTTTATCTCCTTTTTGCTCAATTGTAAACGAAGCTTGGTTTGGAGTAACAGTCCATCCTTCTGGAACTTCTAAAGCAATATTCCCTTGAATATTTGCTTCTCCTGATCTTACTTCAACTGCAATTTTCTTAGTATTATCATCTGAGAAGATGATTACCTTATCCTTTAATTTTGTTGTTACTTTAGGTAACACTTCAAAAGGCTCGTAGATTTCTCCTTTATCACGTTGCGAATATCTTCTCACTACATTTTTCGTGAACGAAATAGGTGTGTCTTCAATCATTAAATTGAATTTCACTTGAACCGGTCTTGGCGTTTCTGGCTTACCAATTAACTCTTGATTTTTCACAGTATACATTCCTAATCCCCATTTATCTTTTAACCAATATGGATCAGAATATCCAATTCCTGCTAAAGAAAGATCTTCTGTGAAGTTTTGTCTTTTATTCGCAAGTAAATCAATGTCCTTCGCAACAGTCTTATTAGCTGGTAACCATTCTATAGAAGTTAAATCCATTGAAACACTACTTCTATTTAACACTTCAAAATCTACTTTTACTGAAGCATTTGGAGTTGAACTAGAAGTTTTTGCTGATGCTTCTAAATATAAACCAGAACATGCTTCAATAATTTCTTTGATTTCTTCAGACTTAATGGCTTTCCAATGTTCGTCTTTTAACTTATTAATTAAAGTATAAGCTTTTAATAAGCTTGGTAAGTGTTTTGAAGGGTTTACAAAGTCAAAGTTTTTCTCAACATCATATAAAATATCTCCAATTGCTCCTCCACCTTTTACTCTATTCCATGTGGTATTGATTCCTGAAAAAATATCTTTTTTATCTTTTGGGAAATCTCCTTTTAAAAACTCTACCCACTCTGTTTGTTCTCCTCTTGTAGTTAATCTACCAAAACCTTGACATAAGTGCTGACTACTAGCAATTGAAGCAAGTTCATTATTTGAAACTCCTTTTAATGGATAATAAACTCCAATATCAAAGTTTAACATTTTACTTTTATCTGCTTTTTCGAAGTTTTCTCTGCTTCCGTAAAACCACCAAGAAGTATTAAAAAATAAGCGGTTTGGTTGCCAAGTTTCAGTATATTTTAATTGTTCTGGATACTTTGTTTTATCACCAGCTAAATCAAAAGCATCAACACTCAACATTGCTGAAGCCGTGTGATGTCCATGAGTAGTTCCTGGTGTTCTGTGATTAAAACGGTTGATAATCACGTCTGGCTTAAATTTTCTTATTGCCCAAACTACATCTGACAAAACTTTATCCTTATCCCAAATATTGAACGTTTCTTCTGGGTGTTTCGAATATCCAAAATCGTTTGCTCTAGAAAATCGTTGTTCTCCACCATCTACTCCTCTGGCTGCTAATAATTCATGTGTACGAATTACACCTAACAATTCGCGAATTTCTGGACCAATTAAATTTTGACCTCCATCACCTCTAGTTAAAGATAAATACGCTGTTCTTGCTTTAACGTTATTTGCTAAATATGCAATTAAACGTGTGTTTTCATCATCTGGATGCGCTGCCACATATAATGCAGAACCTAAAAAATTAAGTTTCTGTACTTTTTCGTAAATCTGATTTGTAGTTAACTTTTGGGGCTTTTGTGCAGTCGCTGAAGAAAAAATCAGCAAAAATGAAATAAAAATAAGTGCCTTTTTGTTCATTTTTAATAGTTAATGTTGACTAACAAATGTACTCTTTTTAATAATCAACCAACTGAGTTTAACAAAATGCTAACACTTTATTCTACAAAATAATCATCACTAAATCCTATTAGATATAATTTTTCCTGTGCTCTAGTCACCGCTGTATACAACCAGCGTAAATACTCAACACTCATCCCATCTGGCAAATAAGGTTGTTCAATAAATACTGTTTTCCATTGCCCTCCTTGAGATTTATGACAAGTCATAGCATAAGAAAACTTTACCTGTAAAGCGTTAAAGAATTTGTTCTTTTTAATTTCCATGAACTGTTTGTATTTAGATTTTTCATGTGCAAAATCTTCCTTAACAGCTTCGTATAATCTATTAGATTCTTCGTACGTTAAAGATGGACTTTCACTTGTTAAAGTATCCAATAACAAAACAGTTTCAAATGGTTTCATATCCGAATAATCAATCATCCTAATTTCAACCTCTGCAAACTTAAAGCCGTATAATTCTTTAATCTGAATGATTCGCATTACTTCGCATGTATCACCATTTGCAATAAAACCTGCTGATGACGAATCTTTTAACCAAAAGTAATTATTCTTAACAACCATTACATAATCACCAACAGAAATTTCGTTTTCCTGTCCACGAATTTTAGTTCGTATTTGTTGATTATATTGATTCGCTCTTTTATTCGAGCGAACAATAATTGCTGTATCTTCTACTCCAATCTCTCCATCATAAGCTTGTGTTATAGCATCTTGAATATCGTATCCATCTTGCAACCTAATAATATCTGGATAATTCAAATCAAACTGAAAATCAATACCTTCATTTTGTATTAATAATCGTAAATCTGTTGCATTGGCCAAAATCCCAGAGTCTTGTTGTTGACGAACGACTTCGTCTAATTCAATTTCAGAAATATCTTTATTATAATGTAGAGATAACTTGTCGCTATCTAAAGCAGGACTAACATCTAACTTGACTGGAGGCAACTGCGCAGTATCTCCAATAAACAAAAGTTTACAGTTCTTACCTGAATAGACATATGAAATTAAATCATCTAAAACAGATCCATTTTCAAATAGTTTAGCATTTTGAACCTGATCAGAAATCATAGAAGCTTCATCAACTATAAAAATGGTATTTGTATGCTTATTAGGCTGCATTACAAAACTCACACCTCCACTAGATTGCTTCTTAGGAAAATAAATTTTCTTATGAATTGTAAAAGCTTGTCTGTTTGAATAACCCGAAATAACTTTTGCTGCACGTCCTGTAGGAGCTAATAAGACCGCTTTGGTTCCGACTTTCCATAAACTATGGACGATGGTACTTATGACAGTCGTTTTACCCGTACCTGCATAACCTTTTAATAAAAATAAAGACTGATTATTCTTATCGAAAACAAAATGTGAAAGGTTATCAATAAGTTCCAGTTGGCGTTCTGTAGGTTCGTAAGAAAACTTTTTTAATAGCTCTTTGTAAAAATCGGCAGGATTCTTGATCATGTTTTTTTAATAAAAAATCAAAGATAACTGTATTTGCAAATATTTGTTTTCATGATTGAAAAAAAATTGTAGATTTGCGTACATATCATATAAAAAAAATCTAGATACAATGAATTTAATATTAACGATTGTAGCAGCTGTCGTAGTCGCAATCCTTTTAGCTTTTGTAATAGTAAAGTTTATACCATTAAAATTAAGAGGTTTAGTTTCTGTATTATTATTATTAGCTGCAGGTTATTTGGTTTATTTGATCTATAATGGAGTTATGGAGCCTATCAAATTTAACAAAGAAAAGAAGGTTCGCTATGCTAAAGTTATCGATCAGTTAAAATTGATTAGAGATGCTCAAATCAAATTCAAAGATGCAAAAGGAGTTTTTGCGAAAGATAAAAGTAGCTTAATTAATTTCATTGAAAATGACTCATTAGTTATTACAGAGACAATTAACGTTGAGAAAGAGTTAGTTTTAGGTGGAGGAATCACTAAGAAAATCTCTGTAAAGCAAATAGATACTACAGGTTTTGAACCAGCATTAAAATATTTCAAAGACAGACCTTACAAAGAGATGTTTAACGTTCCTGGAACAGAAAAGGAATTTGAAATGGCAACTGGAGAAATCGAAAAAATCACAGGATTATTTGTACCTGTATTTGAAGCTAAAACTGACAAAAAAGAAATTTTAAAAGGATTACCATTCCACTTAATCAAACAAGAATTAGAAGCAATTGAAGCTGACCAAATTAAAGGTGAATTTGTTTCTGTAGGTTCTTTAGAAGAAGTTTCAACTGGTGGTAACTGGCCTCCTTTTTACGATAATGGAGATGAAAAAACTGATTCAGAAGAATAATAGAGAAATTTCATCAAAAAATAAAAGTCTGTCCATCCAATTTAGTTTGGATGGATTTTCTTTTTGTGTGAAAGACATTCCTAGTAATGAAATTATTCTATTAGCAAAATATTCGTTTGATAATTCAATTGAATCACCTAATCTATTACTTGAGAAAATCCAATCTATTTTTGAAACAGATAAGGAATTACAAGTAGAGTTTGATAAAATTATTGCCATACATCAAAATCAACTAACAACTCAAATTCCATCTGAGTTTTTTGATGAAGATAACTTAAAAACGTATTTAGATTTTAACATAAAAACGTTTGAATCAGACTATATTACTTTTGATAATTTACCTTCCCTAGAGGCTAAAAATGTATACATTCCGTATGTAAATATTAATAATTTCTTATTTCAGAATTTTGGTGAATTCGAATTTAAGCATCATTCGACAATACTAATTGAAAAAATATTTGAAGTTCATAAGGGAAGTTTCTCGAATACTTTATATGTTCATGTTAGTGAAACCACATTAGATGTTATCGTTTTCAAAAACGGAAATTTTACGCTTTATAATAGTTTTCAATATAATTCAAAAGAAGACTTCCTTTACTATATTCTGTTTGTCTCTGAGCAACTTGAGTTAGACATATTATCGATACAAATTCGACTACTTGGAAGTGTTTCCGAAAATTCTGATATCTTTACATTATCAAAAGAATATATTCCTAATATTGAGTTTTTAGAACCTACTTCTGATTTCTTAGAAAGTTCAGAAACCTTTGTACCACATTCAAATTATCTATTATTATCCTAAATGCGAATAATCTCAGGAAAATTTAAAAGTAAAAGAATTAGCGCACCGAAAAACTTACCTGTGCGTCCAACAACTGATATGGCAAAAGAATCTTTATTCAATATTTTGAATAATCTTTATTATTTTGATTCTATTTCGGTATTAGATCTATTTGCGGGAACTGGAAATATAAGTTACGAATTCGCTTCTAGAGGTACTGAAACTATCTACGCAGTAGATGGTCATTACGGCTGTGTTAAATTCATAAATCAAACAGCAAAGGAGTTGGATCTAGATATTACGACTTTTAAAAGTGACGTCTTTAAATTTCTAGAAAAGACAACAATTAAAACAGATATAATTTTTGCAGATCCTCCTTATGATTTTGAAGATTCACAATTTTTAAAAATTGCTGATATTGTTTTTGAAAAGGAACTATTAAACGAAGAAGGAACTTTAATCATAGAGCATTCAAAGCATACAGATATCTCTTCACATCCTAAATTAAGCTACGAAAAACGTTATGGAGGTAGCGTTTTTAGTTTTTTTGAATTCGACTAAATCTTCCCTAAGCACTATTAAATATAAGCTTTCGTAACTTTAACATACTTTTTATTACTATAACTATAGTCATAGTAATAAAAAACATATATTTGCCCTATGAATAAGTTAACCAAACCAGAAGAGCAAATAATGCAATACATATGGAAATTGAAAAAAGCTTTTCTAAAAGATATTGTTGAACAATTTCCTGAACCAAAGCCTGCTTACACGACCATATCTACTGTTGTCCGTGTATTAGTAAAGAAAAATTTCCTCGATTATAAAACATTTGGTAAAACCCGAGAATATTATCCCTTAGTAAGTAAGAATAAATATTTTTCCGAATACATGAATGATATCATTTTTAGTTTCTTTAACGGTTCATCTGGTAAGTTCGCTTCTTATTTTACAAAAAACGAAGATTTGAATTTATCTGAATTAGAAGAAATCAAAGATTTAATTGAAGAGAAAATCGAAAACTTAAAGAAGAAAAATGGATAATTCTCTAATCATATTTATCATTAAAGTGAGTATTGTATTTAGCACGCTTTATGCTACTTATAAATTCATTTTAAGCAATACATCTTTCCACAAGTTAAATAGGATTGTATTACTACTTATCATTCCTTCTTCTATAATTATTGGGATGGTGGAGACTTCTATTCCAATTCAAACTCAGAATATAGAAATTCCTGCGTTTGTTGAATTAGGGACTGTCACGAGTAATAAATTGGAGCTATCTCACAGTTCAGGTACCAGACCCTATGAAATAAATTTAACCTCTATTATTACTTACATATATCTTTTAGGGTTCATATTTTTTTTATCTAACATTATATTTTCTGCTAATAAATTATTGATACTTAAACGAAAATCAGAAGTAATCAATAAGAAATCATACAAATTAATACTTACGAATACTCCGATGCACTTTGCATTTTTTAACTGGATATTTATTCCTTTAAAACAAAAATTTAACTTGAATAAAATCATCATTCAACATGAAAAAAGTCATGTAGAATTCAAACATACTTATGATTTAATCTTTGCGGAGTTATTTATTGCATTCTTTTGGTTTAATCCGATAGTCTATTTATACAGAAAATCCCTCAAAACCATTCATGAATATCAAGTTGATCGAAGCTTAGTAGAAGATCACAACATTAATATAATAGATTATTTAAACCTAATGCGTGAGGAAATAGAAAACTCTACTAAACAATATTTACATAGCTACTTCGGTAATTCAAACCTAAAAAAACGTATTCATATGATGACAACATCTAAAACTCACAAAAATCATAAATTAAAATATCTAGCTATTTTACCTGTAATGCTATTATTTCTAGTTTCATTTACAAAAGCCGATGTTTTGCTACCAGTTATTGAGAAATTAAAAAATGAAAAGCCATCGATCTCTCCTATTAAAAACACAACGAAAAAAGATATCACTGCGAAATATGGCCCAATGAAACATCCAATTTTAAAATCAATTCGTCATCATGACGGTATCGATATAAAAGCAAAAACAGGAACTCCGATAATCGCTACTGCTGATGGAATAATTTCTAGTGCATCTTATGAAGGAAAATGGGGTAATCTAGTTATTATTCAACATACAAACGGATATCAAACACTTTATTCACATTTAAGTAAATTCAATTGTAAGAAAGAACAAAAAGTCAAACAAGGACAAATTATTGGTTATTCTGGAGCAACTGGAATGGTCACTGGTCCCCATTTGCATTATGCCATTAAACACAACGGGAACTTTGTAAATCCAATTAATTTTATGGAGTAACAATCAATTAAACACAACTTAACCAAACATAAATTTAAGAACAAAATACATTAAGTAAATTCTATGAAACATTTACAGAGAACCATATTGGTTTCTTTATTAATACTAACTCTTCAAAACGGATACGGGCAGGATTTTAGCAAAAATTTAATCCATTTACCAAACATAATTAAGAAGTATAAAAAACAAACCGCCAAAATTAAAAAGCAAAAAGATAGTCTGAGCAACATTCATTTTGCAAATAATTGGGATACTATTCATTTTAACCCATATCGTAACACGAAAATTTCTTTTCCTTTTGAAATTAATTTTCTTGACAAAACTTACGCATCTCCAATTCCACGTAAACATGTTGTAACATCAAGATATGGATGGCGTAGAGGACGAGCACACCGTGCTATTGATATTGACCTAATTACTGGTGATGATGTTTATAGTGTTTTGGACGGAAAAGTTCGATATGTTGGTTATCATCCTGGACATGGAAAAACGATTGTTGTCCGTCATTATAACGGTTTAGAAACTGTTTACGCGCATTTATCTAAGTACGATGTAAAAGTGAATACAATTGTAAAAAAAGGTGAACTCATTGGTAAAGGTGGAAATACAGGAAGATCACGTGGAAGCCATTTACATCTAGAAATGCGCTACAAGGGTATTGATATAAACCCTGAACATATTTTTAATTTCAAGGGTAAAACCACAATACGATCAAAAAATATTTGGGTAACTGAAGACTGGGCCACTCCTTACTATCACATCTCAACAAGACAGAGTAATCTTGTTACTTTAGATACTTTTGAAAAAGTTACAGCTTACAAAAAACGAAAACGTAAAATTTATATTGTAAAAAGTGGAGACACATTATCTGGAATTGCATACAAAAATCATGTACCTATTCGCAGAATTTGTAAAACAAATAAAATTAGACGAACATCCACTTTAAAAATAGGTCAACGCCTAATTCTTTAGATAATAATTTATTTTACTAAAACAAAAAACTCCAATTGTAGTGGTTTTAATTTATCTTTTAAGGCCACTACAAAATCATTTCCATATTCTAAGTAATATTCAGAAAAGTTTCGCTTTCGCTCCTCTAAACTTAAATTAGGTAAAATTTCAGCTTGAATATTTGTAATTCTTTCTACTAAATCAGACTGTCTCCTCTTCTCTGCTCTCAATAAACGTTTTTCAAGATTCTCTAATCCTTTTAATTGCTTTTTCTCTTGTGCATTAACAGCTCCAACATAAGAAATATCTGTTTGATTTGCTATTTCTCTTAAATCATTAAACTGTTCCTCCAAGAACTTTTTTTGCGAAGAAAAATCAAAACTAACCTTTGAATTCTCGGTAACTTTCTTCTCAAGTAAATCATTTTGTTTTAGAAATAATTCCCCTAAAGAAATATTTAAAGATTCTAATTTTCCGAATTGTTTTTTAGAAATTACCTGAACCGAATTCCTTAAAAGTAAAATTGGAAAAGGAACTTTTACTGAATTGAAATATTCTTTTAATTGCATCCAATAAGCAAGTTCTCCTCCTCCACCAATATAACAAAGATTTGGCAAAATTACTTCTTGATAAAGTGGACGCATAATCACGTTAGGAGAAAAACGTTCTGGATTCTTTTCTAATTCTTGTTCAATCTCCTCTTTACTGAACTCAATATTGGTATTATTTACCTTGAATTTCTCATTTTCAAAAATGATACGTTCTCTTAAATCATTAGTTAGGTAAAATAGATTAATTTCTCTTGGATTAACCTGAATCTTATAATTCCTTTCAAGTCCCTCATTGGTTCCACTTACAGCTTTGAATGAAGTTTCATTGAATAAATCTTCCTTTACATAAGGAATAAAAAGCTTTTTTAACTCCACATCATCAGCATCGACAATTACCAATCCATAAGTAGCAAAAAGCTCATTTGCTATGTAACGTGTTGCATCTGCTAAGTTATTATGCTTTAAATATCCATTAGTGAATAAATCCTTTAAAAACGTAGCATTCCTTGAAGTTCCTAAATGCTTCTGAAACTCTTCAAAAACTCGATCTAAACCTTCCGTTGAAAATCTTCCTACTCCACCTGTTTGATCAGAATTCCACTGAACTTTCCTTCCTTTAAAATTAAAATAATTGATTTCCTCAAAATCATGATCTTCTGTCGCCATCCAATACACAGGAACAAAATTAGCATTCGGATATTTTAACGATAATTCTTCTGCTAAATTGATCGCTGAGATTATTTTATATAAGAAGTAAAGCGGACCAGTAAACAAATTCAACTGATGTCCTGTCGTTACAGTAAACGTATTCTCTCTTAAAAGTAATTCGAAGTTCTCTGCTGTCTTTTCTGAAACATCAGTTTTTTGATATTGTCTTTTCAGAGCATCTACCAAAATGTCTCTCTTGTCTTTAGAAAATGATTGTTGCTTAAGCTTTATTTGACTTTCAAAGTTTTCAATACTTGGAAAATTACCATAAAAAGGAGTTAATTTATCTGACTTTTCAATATAATCACACATCATTGTAGAGAAAAAACCAGTTTTTTGAAAAGGAATATAGGTGCTACAATCACATTCGGTTAAAGACATTCGCGAAAAATTTAATGTAAAGTAACAAATTTACGTGATTGCTTACAACTTGTATTGCTTCTTAACAAAATTTTATTAATCTATTTCTCTATTTTTACAGTGAAATAAATTTGATTATGCAGTTCAAACATCCAGAATTTCTCTATTTCCTGTCTTTACTAATTATTCCAATTCTGGTTCATCTTTTCCAATTACGAAAATTTAAAAAAGTACCTTTTACGAATGTTGCTTTTTTAGAAAAATTAGTAATTAAAAATCGTAAAAGCTCTCAAATAAAAAAATGGCTTCTTTTATTTTGTAGAATGCTATTAATAACCGGAATTGTATTGGCTTTTGCACAACCGTTTTTCAGTAATAAAGAAAAAGAAGTTGCCCAACATAGTTTTATTTATCTTGATAATTCGTTAAGTACAAGCGCCAATGGCAATTCAGGAAATATTTTAAGAACTGCCACTCAAGATTTGATTGATAATTTAGTTGAAAATGCGAACTACAGTCTATTAACTAATACCAATTTCTACAAAAACATTTCTTCTGAAGAATTCAAATCACAATTAAAAAAAGTAAAATCTAGTACTAAAAACCTCACAACAGATGAAATTTTATTAAAAATTTCAAGTTTAAAAAATACTACCGAAAACATTTTAATTTCAGATTTTCAAAATACAAAAAAGGAAGATTTTTTAAACGAGAAACTTCCTTTAACCTTAGTTCAAGTTACTCCTGTATTAAAAAGTAATTTATCAATTGACAGCGTTTTTGTTAATCAAAATGAATCTAACTCAATCATAGTAAATGCAGTTGTAACCAATCAAGGGATTTCGAAAAAAAACATTCCAATTGCTCTTTATAACGATAAGAAATTACTTGGAAAACAAACATTTGAAGTTGAAGAAAATGAAGAGAAAACAATTTCTTTTTCTATTGAAAGAACAAACCCTTTCAAAGGAAAACTAGAAATTAACCTTAAAGATACTTATAACTTTGATAACACTTTTTTCTTTAGTTTAAATTCAAATGAAAAAATCAATGTTTTAGCAATTGGAGAATCAAATGACTTCCTGAGTAAAATTTACACATCAGATGAATTCAATTTCACGAGTAATTCTTCTCAAAATGTTAATTACAATAGTATTGAACAACAGCAATTGGTAATTTTAAATGAGTTGGAAAAAATCCCACAAAGCTTAACCACTGGATTATCAACTTTTATTAAAAATGGCGGACATTTAATTGTAATCCCAAACTTAAAAAGTGATTTAAACACCTACAATTCATTCCTAAAAAACATTTCAGCCGGAAACATTCAGAACAAAAAAAGTGACTCATTAAAAATTACTTCTATTAATTTTAATCATCCACTTTTAAAGAATGTATTTGATAAACAAGTTAGAAATTTCCAATATCCTTTTGTTACAACAACTTATCTAACAAACTTTACGAATTCAAGCCGAATTATTGGGTTAGAAAACAATACTAGCTTTGTTTCTCAAGTAAAATTGAACAATTCAAAAATGTATTGGTTCTCTTCACCCATCAATAAAGAATACAGCAATTTTACAAATTCTCCATTAATCGTTCCTGTGTTTTATAATATTGGGCAAGAGAGTTTACAATTATCAAAATTATTTTATCGGTTACAAGAAACTAATGATATTGAAGTTAATGTTCAACTCAATAAAGATGATATTCTTACGATGAATAAACAACAGAACTCTTTTATTCCTTTACAACAAACTTTTCAGAACAAGGTCAAGCTAACAACCTATGAACTCCCTGAAAGCAAAGGTTTTTATACAATTACCAATAAGAATAATCCAATTCAAACTATAGCTTTTAACAATAAAAAATCTGAAAGTTCATTAAACTTTACAAACTTATTAAATGAGTTCACCGATAACGAAAATGTCACCGTTTCATCATCAGTCAAAGAAACTGCAAAAAAAATAGCTCAAAAAAATAAAGTTCATTGGCTTTGGAAATGGTTTTTAGGATTAGCCATTGTATCTTTGTTGCTAGAAATTTTGATTCTAAAATACTTTAAAGTATGACTACGCTACTAAAATCGGCGACTATCATAGACACTACTAGTGCATTTCATAAACAAACTAAAGACATTTTAATAATTGATGGAATTATCTCAGAAATTGAAGATAATATTCCGAGTAATAGTGATTACAATGAAATCAATTTAGAAAACCTACATATTTCTAAAGGATGGTTTGATTCGAGTGTTTGTTTAGGTGAACCAGGATATGAAGAAAGGGAAACAATTGCAAACGGAGTAAATGTTGCAGGAAAAAGTGGATTTACACAAATTGCCGTAAATCCTTACACAAGTCCTATTGTTGACAATAAATCAGCTGTAGAATTCCTAATTAACAAAGCGAACCAAAGTCCTGTTAGCGTTCTTCCTATTGGAGCTTTAACTCAAAAAAGCGAAGGAATTGAAATGGCTGAATTGTACGACATGCAACAATCTGGTGCAATTGCATTTGGTGATTACAAAAGACCTATTGAAAATGACAATCTTTTAAAAATCGCTTTATTGTATGCTCAAAATTTTAATGGTTTAGTTTTAAGTTTTCCAAAGAATAAAAAAATAGCAGGTGAAGGTATTGCAAATGAAGGATTGAATTCTACCAAGCTGGGGTTAAAAGGAATACCAAGTCTTGCTGAAGAAATCCAAGTTGCTAGAGATTTATTTTTATTAGAATATACAGGAGGAAGATTACATATTCCAACAATATCTACTGCTAAATCGGTAGCTTTAATTAGACAAGCGAAATCGCAAGGATTAAATGTAACTTGTAGCGTGGCTGTTCATAATTTAGTTATTACAGATGATGCATTACATGGATTTGATGCAAACAACAATGTGAATCCTCCATTGAGAACCGATAAAGATGTGGAAGCTTTACTTGAAGGTGTAAAAGATGGAACAATTGATATCATAACTTCTGATCATAATCCGATTGATGTTGAACATAAAAAAGTAGAGTTTTCAATTTCAAAAAGCGGAAGTATTGGAATGGAAAGTGCGTTTGGAGCTTTACTAACAAAATTAGATCTAGAAACAGTAATTCAATGCTTCACAGAAAATCCAAAAAAGATATTTGGAATAGAGAATACTGCTATTGAAGTTAATTCAAAAGCGAACATTTCTCTTTTCAATCCAGAGTTAACTCACACATTTACAGAAGAAGATATTTTATCAACTTCAAAAAACAGTATATTTATAGGACATAATTTAAAAGGAAAAGCATACGGAGTTTATGCTAAAAATCAACTTTTATTAAACACCTAGAAATATGAAAAACTTAACATCTGTAGAAGAAGGTAAAACACTTGCCTTAATCTCTCATTTTTGGTTTATCGGAACTGTAATCGCTTGGATTTTAAATCTTAAAAAGCAAAATGAATTTACCCGTTTTTATGTAAGACAAATGCTGGGTTGGGATTTATTGGCCTTTTTAAACGGATGGCTAATTTATAGTTTCCTTGGTGGATTTATTAAATGGATTATAGGTGTTATTTTGGTATTATTCTGGATCATCAGTTTTATAGGATGTTTATCCGGAGACAAAAAATTAATTCCAGTTTTTGGTGAACATTTCCAAGATTGGTTTAAAAGTTTATAACATACATGAGTTTATATTACAAGGTCAGAGAACCTAAAGTTACTACTGGAGATAATAATTTATTAATCTTATTACACGGTTATGGTAGTAATGAAGACGATTTATTTTCCTTTGCAGAAGAGTTACCAGAAGAATTAAGAATTATTAGTGTAAGAGCACCATATGAAATGGGTTATGGAGGTTATGCTTGGTACGCAATTAATTTCGATGCCGACGAAAATAAGTTTTCTGACATTGGACAAGCAAAAGAGTCTGTTCAAAAAATAGCATCTTTTATTGATGATCTTAAAACACAATATAGCCCGAAGAAAATATTTTTATTAGGATTTAGTCAAGGATCAATATTGAGCTATTCATTAAGTTTAAATTTTCCAAATAAAGTACAACATGTTATTGCTCTAAGTGGATATTTAAATGAAGAGTTAATTCCTTCTGAAATTTCAAAAGAAATTACAACTGACTATTATATTTCTCATGGTTCTGTTGATCAAGTAATACCAGTAACATGGGCAAGGAAAGCTCCTGAACATTTATCACGTTTATCTTTAAAAGCAGAATACTCTGAATATCCGGTTGGACATGGTGTTGCTCCGCAGAACTTTTATAGTTTCAAGGAGTGGATTGATAAGAGGTTGTAATTTTGCCATAAACAAATACTATCTAAGATAAAACCTCTTAAACCATTATAGTTTACCTTTGCGCAAGAATAAAGGAAGTTGTTGAATCCCTAAAACAAAAATGATATATGGATATTTTCACTCACCAAAATGCTTACATATGGTTTGTTCCTGTATGTGCTTTAGCAATTGGTCTTGAAATGTACTTTAGCTATAAAAGAAAAGCTAAAAACTATGAATTTAAAGATGTTTCTACCAATGTATATTTCGCTTTAGTTAATGTTGGTTTAGATAGTTTGATGTATGTTACTTCTTTTATTGTAATGGATTTCTTTTATGAATATCGATTCTTTAATTGGGAAAATACCGGAATTTTATATTGGATAATAGCTTTTGTTGGTCAAGATTTCTTGTATTACATCCATCATTATGTAGATCATCATTCTAGGTTTTTCTGGGCGGTTCATGTAACACATCATAACTCAGAATACTACAATATTTCCACAGGATTTAGATCTCCTGTTTTACAACCATTCTACAGATTCATGTTCTTAATTCCATTAATCTTAATAGGAATTCAACCATTACATATCATGTTTGCATATGCAATGAATCAAAACTATGGAACATTATGTCATACGAACTTTATTAAAAAGAATAATAGAAAAGGATTCTTTGGTTTCTTGTTAAGAGTTTGGGAATATATTTTTGTAACTCCTTCTCACCATAGAGTTCATCACGCTTCAAACATTAAGTATTTAGATAAAAATATGGGAATGTTTTTAATTATTTGGGACAGAATGTTTGGCACATTTCAAGCTGAAGAAGATGAAATGGAATATGAGAAATTAAAATTTGGTTTAACGAAACCTCTAGAAGATAAAGGACCTATCAATATTATTTTTCATGAGTGGAAAGAAATTTATAAAGATTTCTTCCATCGAAAGAAAAACTTACCACTTGGAACTAGATTAAAATATGTATTTATGCCTCCAGGTTGGAGTCATGATGGAAGTTCTCAAACTAGTAAAGAATTACAGAAAGAACTAAATTTCAAGAATAAATAATAAAAAAAGACTACGAAAACGTAGTCTTTTTTTATTATCTAATAGTTTCTTACTCCTATCCAAGAATTTGATTCGCGTGTTCCTTGGTTTTAACCTTAGAAATAACATCTTCTAAAACTCCGTTTTCATCGATTACAAAAGTTGTTCTATGAATACCATCATATTCGCGTCCCATAAATTTCTTCGGTCCCCAAACACCAAAAGCATTTATCACTGCTTTATCTTCATCTGCTAATAAAGGAAACGGTAACTCATTTTTATTGATGAAATTTTGTTGACGCTTTGCGCTATCCGCACTCACACCTAAAACATCATATCCTTTAGCTAAAAAAGTTTGATAATTATCTCTTAAATCACAAGCTTCTGCAGTACAACCAGGAGTACTTGCTTTTGGATAGAAAAACAAAACCAATTTCTTCCCTTGATAGTCAGATAATTTTATTGTGTTTCCTGCTTGATCTTTAGCTTCAAAATTTGGTGCCTTATCGCCTATTTTTAGTGTAGTCATAATTCGTATTTTTGTTAAGTAAAAATACTGAAAAAATGAACAAATCCGAAAAAGTTCAGTTTGTAATTGATACTCTAGAAAATCTATATCCCGAAACTCCAATACCTTTAGATCATAAAGATCCATATACGTTATTAATAGCTGTATTAATGTCTGCACAAAGTACCGATGAACGCGTAAATCAAATTACTCCTTTATTATTTAAAGAAGCAGACAATCCTTATGACATGATAAAACTAACGGTAGATGAGATAAGAGAAATCATAAAACCAGTTGGTCTTTCTCCTATGAAATCAAAAGGAATTCATGGATTATCAAAAATCTTAATTGAAAAACATAATGGAGAAGTTCCACAAAGTTTCGAAGCTTTGGAAGAATTACCAGCCGTTGGACATAAAACTGCGAGTGTAGTTATGGCACAAGCTTTTAATATTCCTGCCTTTCCTGTTGATACACATATTCATAGATTGATGTTTCGTTGGAATTTAACCAATGGAAAAAGTGTGGCTCAAACTGAGAAAGACGCTAAACGATTATTCCCTAAAGAACTTTGGAATAAACTTCACCTACAAATAATTTATTACGGAAGAGAGTATTCTCCTGCAAGAGGTTGGAAATTAGAAAATGATATAATTACGTCAACAATTGGAAGAAAAACCATAATTAACGAATATCATTCAAAAAAGAAATAGTTATACTAACATAAAAAAGCTTCAGTTCTCAGGCTGAAGCTTTTTCACTCTTAATTCAAATTCAATTCAATGAGAACATTCGCTTTTGTTCTTACTGTTTTGAAGCTTTTAGAAAAGTTTAATAAAAACTCTACTGTTTTTTGTTTAGGATTCATCTTGTAATCTGATGACTTACTTGAGTAAATGTGCGCCATATATTTAATTTGGTAAAAAATGTTTGCCTATATAACGCTCAAATTATTGGTTTAGTATTAATTAACTAAAATAATTTTATTTTTCTCAATAACCTTTCTCAAATTAATTAATGCATAACGCATTCTTCCTAATGCTGTATTTATACTAACACCTGTACATTCAGAAATTTCGTTGAAACTCATATCCATATACATACGCATTTTTAACACTTCTTTCTGCTCTTCAGGTAATTCTTCTATTAAATTTCTTACATCACTCAATATCTGATCTTTAATAATACGTTTTTCAGCATTTAAAGCATTATCACTAATAATTGAAAAAATATCGAACTCATCAGAGTTATTGAATTTTGGCATACGATTATTCTTTCTAAAATGATCAATAACCAAGTTATGAGCAATTCTCATTACCCAAGGTAAAAACTTTCCTTCTTCGTTATAATTACCTTTCTTTAGTGTTCTAATTACCTTAATGAAAGTATCCTGAAATACATCTTCCGTGATATCTCTATCTTGAACTTTACTATAAATAAAACTAAAAATTCTTTGCTGGTGTTTCTTTATGAGAAGTTCTAGAGCAACTTCTTTTCCATTGATATACTCTTTAACTAAAACGCTATCGTCACATTGATTCCTAAACATAATTCTACTTTTATACAATGAACAGTACACGACTCTTCAATTGGGATTACATAATAATTTTAAAAGTAGTTTTTACCTATAGGCCTAACGGTTTAATAATTAAAATATTAGACAAATATGTGTTTTTCTCTTAAGAAAACCAAATATTATCTAAAAAATAATGTAAAAATTAAAAAAACTATTAAAAAATCACACTTTATTTACAATTTGGCCTTCTTAATTTAATTTATATCAAAACAACCTAACATAAACAACTATGAACCAGTAGTTAAAAAGAAACAACAGACTAGAATTAACCTTTTAACATGACCACACTTTTGTTTGGATAAAATAAATTTGTACATTTAATACACGTAACCCCGAACTTAATAAAATCACCAATAACAAATGGAAACCACTACTGATCAAAACCTTATTTTCCCTCCGGGAATAACGTTATCTCATAACGAGCAGCCAATTGAAATCCCAGTTACAAAGTCAGGACAATTCACTTTCGAAAACAACTTCGAAGACCCATTACCTTCGCTTGTAGAAGCTAAATTGAAAGATGGATTTATTGAGGTAAAAATGCTCTTTTTCGTAGATTCTAATTACATATTGACTGGACATCATTTAGTGGTTAATCAATTGTTTTCAATTAGTAATTATGGAAAACCTAAACTCCAATTTTTTCTTCACACGAATGATGAAAAGGTTTGTTACGAACTGCAAAATCATGCAACTAAAGATGGTACTTACCATGCCTACACGGTAAATTTTAGAACAAATACTACCGTAGGAATTCCTGAAAACATAAATTTAGAAGATATTAAAATTGTACAGAGTTTTGTTTGGGATATTGATCCAAAAACATCTAGAGGGACTGAAACTACTGTTCAAACTACCAATTAATATTTTACAGCTACTTTTTATGTTTCAAAAAAAGACATTTTTTTTAATAACGTGTCTATTTTTTAGTTACTCAATTTTATCTCAAGTTCAATCAAATCAAGCAATAATAGAACTAGAAAAAAAAATTGACTCTTTGAATGTAGCAGATAAAAATCTTGAAAAAACAAAAAAATGGTTTGTTCTTCAAGAATGGGATTCTGTTTTAATTAATTCTTCAAAAGCTAAAATGGCTCTAAAAAACAGAGAACTACTACCTTATTTATATTATATGAGGGGATTTAGTTTTATGAAGAAAAAAATGTTTGATGAAGCGAAAAAGAACTACATGAACATTAATAAAACCTTCCCTTTCTATGCAAATGTTGTAAGAAATCTTGGAGGTATGGCTCTTGAAAAGAACGAATTTAAAAAAGCTATCGGATACTTTGAATCCTTAAATGAATTTCCAAAAACACGGCCATTAAATTTCAAACAAAGTACCGTTATTCATGATATTGGTATTTCTCACTTTCATTTAAAAAACTTTAAGAAAGCTGAAAATTATTTAAATAAGAGTATTGAACTTCAAAAAAAAGAAAATGATACTATATTTTTAATTGGCTCTTTCATGGATTTAGCCAATGTGTATTATGAGCAGTGGAAAGATGATTTAGCCGTCCCTTATTTTGAAAAAGCATATAAACTTTCTTTGCTAACAAATGATCATGAAATTAAACGAAAAGCGGCATTAAACATGTCGGTTGTTGAAGAAAACAGAAAAGACTTAACCAAAGCTTTAGCTTATAGAAAGGAACACGAAAATTGGAAGGACTCAATTAATAACCAACAAAAAATATGGAATGTAGCTCAGTTTGAAAAAAAACTCGCCGTTAACGAAAAGGAAAAAGAGATCCGAATTTTAGAAACTGAAAATAGATTAAAATCTAGTCAACGAGAAAAGCTTATCATTTCTTTAATTTCAGCTGTATTACTATTAATACTAGGAAGCTATTTATACCTACAAAAAAGTAAAAGTCATAAAATAATTACTGAACAAAAGCAAGAACTTGGCCTGCTTAATAAAACCAAAGACAAATTATTTTCAATTGTGAGTCATGATTTACGTTCTTCTGTTAATTTAATGGCAAAAAGCAATGCTAAATTGATCAAAAATATTAATAAAAAAAACTACGAAGAAGTCGAGAATATTGCTAATAAAAATGCTTCAGTAGCAACATCTACCTATAACTTATTAGAAAACCTATTACATTGGTCAACATTACAAACACAACAATTATACTTTCAAATAGAACCTATCGAGCTTCATAATGTTATTCAGCAAATAGAGTTTAATTATAAACCGCTCTTTGAGAATAAAAACCTAACATTCATTAATAATGTAGAACAACCTTCATTTGTCAATGCAGACTTAGACTCTCTAAAAATTATTCTGCGAAATATTCTCGACAATGCCATAAAGTTTACAGGTGAAAAAGGAAAAATTGAATGTTCTTCATTCGTTTTTGAAGATAAAAACAAGATTTACCTTAAAATATCCGACAACGGTATTGGTATGAATGAAACAACTGTAGATAAACTTATATCTAACAAAACACTTTTAAATAAAAAGATCAATCAAAAAGAAATTGGAACGGGATTAGGAATTGAACTCTGCAAATCATTAATAACAAAAAATAATGCCACATTCCATATTGAGAGTAAATTGAATCATGGTACGACAATAATTATTGGGCTTCAAAAAACTGCATTGTAATGGAGAACTTGAACATTTTAATTATTGAAGACAATGAAGAAGTCATAGAAGATTTAGTTTCAACTTTAGAAAACTACAATTATAATATTATTGATGTTGCTCGAAACTACAAAGACGCACTTACAAGCTATTACAAAAACTCCATTGATTTAGTAATTATAGATATTTTCTTAGGTGATAATCCAGAAGGAATTGCGTTTGCTGAAACCATTTCTACCGTGCCTAACTCTTTAAAACCTTTTCTTTTTTTAACCTCATCAAAAGACCGTAATATTTTTGAAAGAGCAAAACTCACTAATCCATTCAGGTATTTATTAAAACCATTTAATGAGTTCGAATTAATATATGCCATTGAAATGGCCATTGAAAAGTTTTACGGTCAATTAAATGTATTTGCCAGTAAGGAAGAAGACACTATTATTGCTCATACTTATCTGTTTATAAAAAAGAAAAGTATTCTGAAAAAAGTAAAGCTATCAGACATTATTTACATTGAAGTAGAAAACAGATACTGTAATATCATAACCATTAAAGAGAAATTTGTCATTCAAATTTCCTTAAGTAAAGTCCATGAGTACTTAATACAAGATTTTTTCCGCCAAGTTCACAGGAAACATATTGTTAACACTAATAGAATTGAAGAAATTTCACTTTCTAAAAACACTTTACTCCTTCAAAACAATCATCTAATATCATTTAGTGATTCCTACAGAGCTACCATTAAAGAATTGGCTATTCTAAAATAACACATTCTAAATTGAGCTTTCATACTCTCCTGTATTTTCCCCCCGATTTCACAACATAAAATTCCTCACTCACTACATTCAATTCATCTGACACCTCTTTCAAAAGTAGTTTCGTACTGAAATTAACTAATAGCGCTATTTAGTTCTTTCAATATTTGTAGAGTTCAGAAACTACCATAAAAACGAGGCGGAACCCGAAAAGCCTTATGAGTAGGAATATTAACCATTAAATCATTAAGAACATGTCAACTAAAGGTGAATTTTATGTAATTAATAAATCTAAATATCCTATTTCTGGAAATGTAACTTATCATGATCGTGCTAAATGTCGAATTACTTTCAACAACCTAGCTCCTGGTGAAAGAACCGACTCAAAGAGTTTCTCTTCTGGAGCAGGCACAAAAGATACTTGGTATTACGATTACATTCAGGATAACAAAATAAGAAGAGGAAGCAAAGATTGTGCTTTCTATGATAAAGATCAAAGTGGACCCGTTGTTATATCTGTTGGGAATGACTATTTTAAAGTTACTCCAAATGAAAGTGGCTCTTGTGTAAAAAACTTTTAATAATCAATTAAATACTTTCGAAATGAGCAAAGAACACGACAACAAATTTACGCTAAAAATGGTAGGTCTATCAGACTTTAAATTCACTGTAGGTGAAACAAAAAACGTTGACTACAGTATTACCAAAGGACAGCCTTGGAGTGGCGTAACTACCAAAACAAAAGACGACAGTGCAATAATAACTGTAAAAGCCGGTCGTAAAAAATCAAGCGATGTCGCAAAATGGTTTAAAGAGTCAATTGAAAATGGATCAGCAATTGGTTGCCAAACTATCGACAAACTTCCATCAAAATTGAATTTTGCTTGTAAAGGAACTATGAGTTTCACTCATGGAGGAAAATCTTATTCAGGAGTGGATATCATTATTGCACAAGGAAGCACAGCTGCCTTAAGAAACAACTGGTGGATTGGTGGTCCTAATATGACTACTATAAACGATTTTCCTGCAGGAATACTTTCAATTATCGGGCAAAACTTCAATCAAGGTAATCTATTAAAAGCTAAAGTGACCTTTACTGTTTTTGCCGGCGATGTTTCATCAATGAGTATGAATATTATTTCAATTTAAATCTAAAAAACAAAAATTATGTGTACCAGAGTATTTAACAATTTTAAAAACGAGAAAAACGAGCACGAATTTCTTACAACTGCCAGAAATATGGACTGGGCTACTCAAATGCCAACAACAATATTTACTTTTAGAGTAACTCCGGATGAAGAAATGATTAAGTGTGGAACAGCTATCCAAGATGAACACTCTCTATTATGGGAGGCACAATACAGCAGTATTGTAACAATGGTTGGAACCGAAGCTCCTTTTGGTGCTTCTGACGGAATAAATTCGGCTGGTTTAGTGGCTAATTTACTATATGACAGTAATGCATCTTACGAAAGAAAAGATGGAAGTTCGTGTAAAAATTTAGATGTACTACGTTGGGTACAGTTCGTATTAGATACTTGTTGTTCTGTTGATGAAGTTGTAAAAGCTTTTAGTAGTAATTCAGAGGTCCAAATACAATTAATTGGAGGTAAAGTTCCAGGAACAGATAAAGCAGCTTCTTTACATTTATCAGTATCAGATAGATTTGGTGACTCAGCAATTATAGAAGTTCATGAAGGAAATTACAAGATTTATCATAATGAAGAATTTAGAGTTATGACAAATGAACCTTCATATGCGAAACAAATTGAATTGAATCAATATTGGAGATGGCAATGGAACAAAGAAGGCAACAACTTTCCAAGTAACACACTTCCTGGCGGACCATTTCCATCTGATAGATTTGCGAGAGCATCGTTTTACTTGAATCATTTAACGAAGAGCAAAGACACTGCTGATTCCTTAACTCAATCTAAATCTGTAGTTATGAATGCTTCTGTACCGGTAAACTTCGATTATTATGTAAATGGCTTCCCAAACATTGCACAAACTCTTTGGACTACAGTTGCTAGTAATAAAAACCTAACCTATTATTTCTGTAATGCTAGATGTATGGGGAATATTTACATGGATTTGAACAAGATCAATGAATTTCCGTCACCTGTCTCGAAACTCATTGTAATTTCTGAAAGTGAAGGTGAAATTATTAATTACGAATTATACGGCTATCAAAATAAAAACTTTGAAGAAACTGCCGATCCATTCGTAGCTAAGAATGTTGAAATATTCGTATAACAATACTTTCAAAACTAAGTAGAGATGTTACTACTTTAAAAACATGGTGTAATCTGAAAAACCTTACGAGTAGGAAAATTAACCATTAAAACAAAAATCATGGGACGAAGTAAAAGCGTTGATAAACTATTACAAGACAGCAAGGCTAACGCCAAAAGATTAAAAGAAATTCAAAACGACCTGGATAAGGAATCAGGTGACTTTGTAAAACAATTATCTGAAAAAGCTAAAGACTTTTATTCGGAAAATAATTGGGAATACAAAAAATACATGGAAGGTCATCAATATGATTTCCAAACATACTCTACCTGGAGTTTAAATAACTTATCTGAAATTATTAATAAAATATCAGAAGCTGTCATAGGAACAGTTTCAGGAGAAATTGTTGTTCCTGAAGGCACTAAAGTAGATGAAGATGTTGAAAAAATTAATGAAAATGCAGGTATATCTAAAGACCGTAGATTACTTATCGCATCAAATACTTTTAACCTTTTATCAGGTTTAGTAAGATCATTTGGTAGCACTTCAAATATTCAAATTAGTTCAGCGGAACAAACAATTCCAATTGGTCAAGGATTAAGAATTTTTGCTAAGGTTAGCACACAAGTGACTCAAGAAAAAGGTTTTTTCAAAGATCAGAAAATGTGTTCATATTTATACGCTTATAGTGTTTACTACTCATTTGATGAGTTTGAAGATGAAGGAAAATTAGCTCTAGTTGAACAACTTCAACTTGATTTGGATGCGCTACACATTGCAGCAGAAGACAACTTAAATCAGTACAGAAACAAAGAAATTGGTATTGAGCAATATTTCGAAACTTCAAACAAATTAAAAGAATACACAAGAGCTGTACAAACTCAAATTGCCGAACTTAAAGAAGGAAGTGCACTAAATAGTTTCTTAAAAGATCAAATGAAGTTAGAAGAAAACTACATTGAAAAACTTAATTCTATTGATGATAATATCACCAACAAAACAATCTCATTGAAAAAGAGTGAAGTTTACAGATCTCTTCAAGATTTATACGAATCAAATTCTATACTAATAGAATAATAAACATTCGTATCTAATTCAGAACTCCTTCTTTCTAATATCAAAGAAGGAGTTTTTCTTTTCATCTATTTCAATTTCTTTTCCACATTAGAAAGCCTTATTTTTACAACTTATTTTTTGAGTATATGAATGTTGATATTTCTAAAGTAGACCCTAAAGAAAATATAATCATAAAAGGAGCCTCGCTACACAATTTAAAAGATATAGATGTTGTTATTCCTAGAAACAAATTTGTTGTTATAACAGGTTTATCTGGTTCGGGTAAATCATCTTTAGCTTTTGACACATTGTATGCGGAAGGTCAGCGAAGATACGTGGAAAGTCTATCATCTTATGCTCGACAGTTTTTAGGAAAACTACATAAACCTAAAGTAGATTACATTAAAGGAATTGCCCCTGCAATTGCCATTGAGCAGAAAGTGAATTCCACGAATCCAAGATCTACTGTTGGAACATCAACAGAAGTTTATGATTATATAAAATTATTATACGCAAGAATTGGAAGAACCTTCTCTCCTATTTCAGGAAACGAGGTAAAGAAACATACCGTTACGGATGTTATAAATCATATTAAAGAGCTAGATGAAAGCACGAAACTTTTATTATTAGCTCCTATTTCGATTCCTGAAGGAAGAGATTTAGCAACCGTTTTAAAAGTTTTAACTCAACAAGGATACGCTAGGTTAAAATTTAACGACAAAGTTTATAGAATTGATAAATTCCCTGCAGATGATTATAAAGATGAATTACTAGAATTAGTGGTTGATCGAATTATCATTCAACATGATGAAGATTTTTTCAATCGTTTAGCTGACGCTACCCAAACTGCTTTCTTTGAAGGAAAAGGAGTTTGTGTGATTGAAAACTTAGGAGACAATTCTCGTAAAGAGTTTAGTAATAAATTTGAATTAGACGGTATTACTTTTTTAGAACCCAATACACATTTATTCAGTTTCAACAATCCATATGGAGCATGTCCTACTTGCGAAGGATACGGAAGTGTTATTGGAATAGATGAAGATTTAGTGATTCCAAATACTGGACTTTCAATTTATGAAGATGCTATTTTTCCTTTTAAAACAGATTCTTATAAAAAATACAAAGAAGCTTTAATTCTATACGCTTCTGAATTTAACATCCCTATTCATAAACCTTGGTTTGAATTAACTGATGAACAAAAAGATTTGGTTTGGAACGGAACTTCTAAATTTTATGGAATTCATCATTTATTTCAAACGCTAGAAGAGAAAAGTTATAAAATCCAAAATCGAGTTATGCTTTCTCGCTATCGAGGAAAAACAAAGTGTACAGAATGTGACGGAAAGAGACTTCGTAAAGAAGCTAACTATGTTCAAGTGTATGGTAAAACTATTTCAGACTTAGTAAATGCTCCATTAGACGAACTTGCTGAGTTTTTTAAATCAATAAAATTAAATAAATACGAAACGAAAATTGGTAAGCGTTTGTTAACTGAAATTAATAATAGACTTGGTTTTCTTGTTGATGTTGGTTTAAGTTATTTAACTTTAAATAGAACCTCAAATACACTATCTGGAGGAGAAAGTCAACGTATTAATTTAGCTACCTCATTAGGAAGCTCTTTAGTCGGTTCCATGTACATTTTAGATGAGCCAAGTATTGGATTACACCCTAAAGATACTGAGCGTTTAATTAAAGTATTAAAAAACTTACGAGATTTAGGAAATACAGTAATTGTAGTTGAGCATGATGAAGAGATTATGAAAGAAGCCGATTACATTATTGATATTGGTCCAGAAGCTGGAACTTATGGTGGACGCGTTGTAGCCGAAGGAAGCTATGAAGATATTTTAAAATCAAACTCGCTTACTTCAAACTATTTATCAGAAAAATTAAAAATAGAAGTTCCTACAAAACGAAGAGAAACGAAAAACTTTATTAAAGTTATAGGAGCTCGTGAGAATAATTTAAAAAATATCGATGTTACCTTTCCGCTGAATAACTTAACAGTAATCACTGGAGTTTCTGGAAGTGGAAAAAGTACATTAGTAAAAAAGATTTTATATCCAATTATGCAAAAGAAGCTTATTGGTTATGGAGATAAAGTTGGTCAGTATTCAGATGTAGAAGGAAGTTATGAAAGTTTAAAACATGTTGAATTTATTGATCAAAACCCAATAGGAAGATCATCACGATCTAACCCAGTTACGTACGTAAAAGCATACGATGATATTCGAAAACTTTTATCGGAACAAAAGTTATCTAAAATTAGAAACTATCAACCAAAACATTTTTCTTTTAACGTAGATGGTGGACGTTGCGAAGTTTGTAAAGGAGAAGGCGAAGTTACCATCGAAATGCAGTTTATGGCTGATGTTCATTTAAAATGCGAAAGCTGTAATGGAAAGAGGTTTAAAAAAGACGTATTAGAAGTAGCTTTTAATGGAAAAAATGTTGATGATATTTTAACTATGACCATTGATGATGCAATTGAATTCTTTTCTGAACACGGCGCACTTAAAGTAGCAAAAAAACTAAAACCTCTTCAAGATGTCGGATTAGGCTATGTGACTTTAGGGCAATCTTCTTCAACTTTATCTGGAGGAGAAGCACAACGTATTAAACTTGCTTCATTTTTAATAAAAGGGAATACAAAAGACAAAGCTTTATTCATTTTTGATGAACCTACAACAGGATTACATTTCCACGATATTAATAAATTACTTGCTTCTTTTAATGCTTTAATTGATCGAGGACATTCAGTTATTGTTATTGAACATAACACAGATTTAATAAAATGTGCTGACCATATTATTGACTTAGGACTAGAAGGTGGTAAAAATGGAGGATCGCTAATTTTTGAAGGAACTCCCGAAGAATTGGCAAAAAACACAAAATCTTTCACTGCAAAGTACGTTGCAGAAAAAATTTAATCTGACGTAAAAAACCAAAGTTAAGTCATTAATAAAAAAGAGGTTAACTTTTAAATTTTAAGAAAATCGCTATAAAATATGTAAAAAAGCTTGCAGCTTATTACATTTTTTACTAAATAAAAGTTAAAAGTTTAAAAAAATATTGTTATTTTTCTATTGAATTTTAGCAAGAAAACGAATGTTAAACCCGAAAAAAGGCAGACTTTTAATTGCAGAGCCATCAATCTTAAATGATGACTCTTTTAAGCGAACCACAGTTTTGCTGACAGAACATTCTGAAAACAGCACTGTCGGGTTCATTTTAAATAGACCCCTGAACTATGTTTTAGAGGATTTAATTCCTGATGTAAATTGTGATTTCACAGTCTATCAAGGAGGACCTGTAGAACAAGATAATTTATACTTTATTCATAGAGTACCTGATTTACTTCCTGATAGTATTGAGGTAGCCAATGGAATTTATTGGGGTGGTAACTTTAACTCTCTAAAAAACCTGTTAAACAATCATTTAATTGAATCATCAGATATTCGATTCTTTTTGGGATATTCTGGTTGGGGAGCAAATCAATTAAACGAAGAACTTAACACCAATTCTTGGTTTATAACTGAAAATGATTTTCAAAATATTTTCTTAGTAGATGAAGAATCTATCTGGAAAAATCAGCTTCTTCAAAAAGGAGGAAAATATAAGATTTGGGCAAATGCTCCTGCTGATATCACCATGAACTAGCTTTCAACCCTACTATTCTGTTTGTTTTGTGATTTCTAAAAATCTTTCATCACATACCATTCACCAACAATAACGAACCATACATCTAATAAAAATTTAAGACAATCATTAAATATGTAGTATTGTAGTGTTGAATAAAATGTTGAAGTCATGAAAAATAACCACAAAAAATTAACTTTTGTTACCGAGAACGGAAACGAGTTTAAAGTAAGTTTAGCTATTGCAGATTACACATTAACAGTGAACAGATATTCTAACCAAGGATTTTTTGTTGATAAAACAGATATTAGCATTTTTCTTAACTAATAGATCTAACCTAACTAGTTAAAACCGCTACAGAAAGGCTTTTCCCTATCTTCTCTGCAATCTCCGTATTAAACTCCTTTTTTCTATAATTAGTTACTGGCTGGATTCCCACAATAGCGTTTGTTATAAATACCTCATCTGCTTTTTGCAATTCAAAAGGTGATATTGATGTTTCTTCTAAAGTATAATCCAGATTCTTCTCAATTATATCAATTACCTTTTTACGCGTAATTCCCTTTATACATCCCTCTTCAATACTCGGAGTCTTGATAAGTTTATCTTTAACTATGAAAATATTTCCATTAGTTACTTCTACTACTCCTTTTCTTTCATTTAATAAAATACAATTATCTAAATCATTTTCATCTGCATAAACGGCAGCAATAGTATTTAACATTCTATTGGTGGTCTTTACTGTTGATAATAACCCAGAGTAATTATAAAAATCTTTGAATAAATCAATTCTGTAAGTTGATTTTACACTTAAGCTAACCTCTTTAGCCTCAATTAAAAAATCAATTTCATTCGTCTCAGGTTTGTATAAACCTCCATCTTTCCTGTAAACGTTCACACGAACTCTTAGCGTATTAGCATCAAAAGAAGCTATTGTTTTCTTGATTTCTTCTTCTAAAAACTCTAAAGTAAAAGACATAGGAATTTTCATACGAAGCATTCTCATGGAAGCCATTAATCTAAAATAATGATCTTCTAAAAAAACAACTTTTCCGTTTTGGGTTTTAATTGTTTCAAATATTCCATCACCGTATTTAAATGCCCTATTCTCATAGGTTAGTTGTAATTCGCTTGGTGCTATAAGACTTCCGTTATAATTGATCATAAGAAAATTTTAGAATGCGAAATTACTAAATTATATAAGGAATACATATAAAAAAAGCCCGACAAATGTCGAGCTAATTTTTAGTTTGAATATTTTTAGGCACCTATTAAATGTCTTAATTCATCTATTTGATTTTCCCATAACATTTTTGCCTCTTCTACGGCATCATCATCATCGGCAAAATCTGTAACAATTAAAGATACATCTTTAGTTAAAGGATCTACTTGTACTCGAAATTCAAAATAACTTTCATCACCTTCGCTTTCCGTCCATTTAAATTTTATTCTTTCGTCTGCTTTTTTTGTAACTATAGTAGCTTCCTCCTCACTATCATCCCAGAAAAAAGTGATGATTTTACCTCTTGAATTTACTTTATCTGCGAACCACTCTTCTAACCCTGAAGGAGTTGCAAAATATTGATATAATAAAGCTGGAGAGGCGTGTAATGGTATCTCTAATTCAAATTTAACTTTACTCATTTATATTTAAGTTTATTGTACAATATAGATAAATATTCTTTTTAAAAAAAATTAACTTCTTTTATTGCTAAATATGAAAATTCCATTATATTTGCACCCGCAATTGGCGAGGTAGCTCAGGTGGTTAGAGCGCAGGATTCATAACCCTGAGGTCGGGGGTTCAAGTCCCCCCTTCGCTACTAAGTGAAGTTAATTGTTAATCCGTAAAATCGTAATATACTGATTTTACGGATTTTGTATTTTTAGACTAAAAAAATCACATTAAAAAAGTAAAAAATATTTTTTTAATGTGATTTTTTTATTACATTTACAATGTCTAGGAGACGTTCTAGACACTTTTTCTTTTTCATAGCAATTTTCCCACTCCATATCCTGTGAGTGGGTTTTTTTATGGACAAAAAAAAGTGCCTAAACACTTTTTTTTACTTTTCTTTTAAACTTTTATAAATCGTTTCCCGAATTCCTTCTGCTGAAATAAACCAATCACCGTATTCTTCAGCGTATTCTTTAGTTATTGATTTATCTTCTTTGACCTCTTTTAAAGTTTTTCCTTTTTCTATTTCCACTTGTACTCTATCTCTTAAAGTTACTAGCATCTCTTTATAACCAAGAAGTTCTTTTCTATTAGATAAACCTCTATGACCTGGAATAATAACTGTTTTATCATCGGCCATTATTAAAGCCTTATCAATCGCAGCAATATAACCATCAATACTTCCTCCACTTGACAAATCTATAAACGGAAATTTACCTTGGAAATATGTATCTCCCATATGAAGCACATTACTTGATGTAAAATAAACATGAGCATCACCATCAGTATGCGCATTATGGACATGACTAACTAGTACATCTTCCCCATTAAAATGAACCATCATATCTTTACTAAATGTTATAACCGGTAAGGCTTCTTTTGGTGAAGCAGGTTTTTTCTTTCCACGAACAACATTTTCAACACTCATTCTTTTCCTAACATTTTCGTGAGAAACAATTACAGCGCCCTCTTTACTCATATTCTCATTTCCTCCAGTATGATCTCCGTGCCAATGAGTATTTATTAAATAAACAACGGGTTTATCCGTAATAGATTTAATCGCTTTAAGAATTTTAGGTGTTAACCTTGCAAATTGATCATCAATCATAAACGCACCGTCTTCACCTATAAAAAGACCAATATTACCTCCTTGTCCTTTTAACATGTAAATATTGTCTTTAACTTTTATCGGCTCTATGTTAACTTCTTTATTTTGACCACTTAATGAAAGAGCTCCAAATAAGGAAAGAATACTTACATATCTATTGAATTTATTCATTTTTAATTGTTTTAAACATCTTATAATGAGGTCCTGCCTTATTTTCAAAGCGATCCCCAATAATTTCGAATTGATTCTTTTCATAAAACTTAACCGCAACTTCTCTGGCATTACACCATAAAAACTCTACTTTTAGTTTTAACAATTCGTTAGTCGCAAAGTTCAGTAATAACTTTCCATAACCTTTTCCTCTAACTTCAGAAGAAGTGGCCATCCCTCTTAATTGATACTGAATTCCTTTTATTTCTTCTAAAGAATTTTTCATAAATGTACCGATACAAACGATATTATGATCTTCAATTACCCCTACATGAAAAGTAGTTTCATCTAAATCTCCATCAAACTCATGAGGTAAATCAATATTTTTTCTTAAAACTTCTAACCTTAAGTGATAAGTGTCCTTAGCATCAATTTTCTTTACAGAAACCATTATTTTTACTTTGAAATTTTATTACAATGAATGTTACTTTTAAATCGATTGAAAAAGAGAATATCCTAGACATCCTCCCTCTTTTATCAATTATAAATACAAAAACTCCTTCAGGACTATTAAAAGAACGAGTTTTAGAAATGGTAAATTACCAAAATTATGAATGTGTTGGAGCTTTCCAAGAAGGAAAAATAATTGGTATTTGCGGACTATGGTACTCAACAAGGCATTATATTGGCAAAAGTGTTGAACCAGATCATGTAATCATTTCTCAAGAGTTTCGAGGAATGGGACTAGGAAAACAGTTTTTTTCTTGGATTTATGAACACACAAAGTCGAAAGGATGTGAAGCAATGGAATTAAACACGTATTCAACTAATACTAAATCACATAAATTTTACTACAATGAAGATTTTGCGATTTACGGGTTCCATTTTTTAAAAGTTTTACGTGAAGACAGAAAATTTTATTAAAAAAAATCTCAAAAAACCTTGTTAAATCAAAAAAGGATGATATATTTGCACCCGCAATACCAATGCGGGAGTAGCTCAGTTGGTAGAGCGTCAGCCTTCCAAGCTGAATGTCGCCGGTTCGAACCCGGTCTCCCGCTCAAAAAACCGAAACATTTGTTTCGGTTTTTTTATTTTAAAATAATTCCAAATTTATCCTCAAGAATACCAGCAACCTAGCATCTATTTCCTGTTTCATTCGATAAAAAATTTGCAGATTTAAAAAAGGATGTTATATTTGCAACCGCAATACCAACGCGGGAGTAGCTCAGTTGGTAGAGCGTCAGCCTTCCAAGCTGAATGTCGCCGGTTCGAACCCGGTCTCCCGCTCGAAAAAACCGAAACATTTGTTTCGGTTTTTTTATTTTTATATCTGAAATGGTCTTTGTTTATCAAATTCTGAATTGGGTTTTCCAATATTCAAATAATTTGGTGATTGATACTCTGGCAATCTTCCTGTTATTTCTTTATGGAATTTTTTATAAGTACCATTAAAAGCTCCTCTATTCCAAACTAGTTTTAATCTCCCAGTGAATTGACCATTAAAACGACCATCATAGGAATATTGATTGTCTTGACAACCCGAAATTAATTTAACTGAAGCCTTGATCTCCTTTCCTTTAAATTTTGCCATTTTAGAAGAAATACCTTCATAAAAGCCTATATTTCTAAAGAAATTTCTACTTGAAACTTCATCTGGGATAGACTTTATTGACCATTGTGAAAACTCATCATTCCTTCTCAAAACTTGTCTCTCACCACCTATTTCTTTTATTACTGTTCCACTGTGACAACTATCTGAAAAAACTAAAACCCTCACTCCCTCTTTAAATAATGTCCACAAATACCTTAACTCATCATCTATAAATTCACCATTATATAAACACCAAGTTTCGTCAAGACCATCTTCTTTTTCGTCATTATTATAATCTGGAACCTGACCTCCATGACCCGAGTAAGTGACTAAAAAAATATCACCAGGTTCCAATTCTGATGAAACATTCTCAATAAAAGAAAATACACTCTCACGAGTGGCTTGTTCTCTAAGTAATTTAGTTGAATTGTAACCACAAGAATTTGCAATTAATTCCATGTCACTTGCATCAAATTCGCAAGCATTTAATTTTCCGTCCCAACCACTGTAATGATTCGGATCTACATAATTTAGACCGATATGTAAAGATATCCCTCTTGCCATTTTAAAAAATTTAATTAGTTCTATCGTAAAACTAATCAAGACAACAAAGACACAAATCCCTATAAATAGGTAACTTTATAAATTATCTAATTTATCCCCAAAAATAAGTAAACCAACAATTATAACTCCCATTATGGTAATAACCGTAGGATCGTTATAAAAAACACTAGGCATTAACAGTAAAGTTATCGCAAAACCTCCAATAGCACCACCTAAGTGCGCAGAATGCCCTATGTTCCCTAATTTAGCCTTCATTCCATAAATAGAATACAACAAATACCCTATACCGAATACATAAGCAGGCATAGGAATAGGTAAAGGAAATAATGTTAAGGTCATATCTGGATACAACATTATACCAGAAAACACAACACCAGAAACAGCTCCTGAAGCACCTATAGCAGAATAGTAATAATCATTTTTATTTTGATACAAAGAGTACATACTACCAGCTAAAAGGCTTCCAAAATAGATAAGTAAGAAATTTACATCAGAAAAATTATATCCTACAATTCTCCCAAATAAATACAAGGCATACATATTAAAGCCAAAATGAACCCAATCGGCATGCAAAAACCCAGAAGTAACCATTCTAATTTTCTCTCCATTTAATATTTTCCCAACTTGAAACTTATACTTATCAAAGAAATATTGATCTTGAAACCCCTTCATCGAAGCTAACAAATTAGCCACAATCAATCCTAAAACTATTTTATTCATAACTCTTAATATAATAGACAAAATTAATGAAAAGATTCAGGTAGTTCTATTTTATATTTAAATACGATATTTGCAAAAATCATTTTTTAATGAACCTATTTGTATACATATTAGTATTTCCTATTATCTGGATAATCTCCAGACTGCCTATGCGTTTATTATATGCATTTTCCGACTTTTTATTCTTGTTAGTTTATCATATTGTTGGTTATCGAAAAAAGGTTGTTTTTAGCAACTTAAAACTAGCTTTTCCTAACAAATCGGAAGAAGAATTAAAAAAACTTACGAAACAAGCATTACACCACTTTTGTGATTTCATAGTTGAGAGCATAAAAAGTTTTTCTATCTCTGAAAAAGAAGTTTCTAAAAGATATAAGTTCGTGAATCCTGAGGTTTTAAATAACACCGCTAAAAATGGTAAAAACATCATTCTTACTGGTGCACATTTAAATAACTGGGAATGGTCTGTTTCTATGCCATTAGTTTCTGAAATTCATATTTATGGAGCCTACACTCCTATTAAAAACACCTATTTCAATGACTTCATGAAAAGCTCTAGGACAAAGTTTAATTTGACTGCTTATAAAACCAGAGAAATGATTCCGAATATGATGAAAAACATTAAAGAAGGTAAAAAAGGAGCTTATATTCTTTTAAGTGATCAATCTCCAGTAGTTCAAAAAACCTATCACTGGCAGGAATTCTTCGGGGTAAAAGTTCCTGTTCATACAGGAGCTGAATTATTAGCTAAGAAATTTGATATGTCTGTAATTAATTACACAACAAAAAAAATAAAAAGAGGTTACTATGAAACTACGTTTGAAGTTATCACTGAAAATCCACGTGATTTAGACAACTACCAAATTACCGATAAATACCTTGAAATAACAGAACGCAGTATAAAAGAGCAACCTGAAAATTATCTTTGGACACATAAGAGATTTAAACATAAACACAGATACCAGGAATGGTTAGAGAAATACAAGAAAAAATAAATTCTTCAGAGCGGACTTCGGTTCGTTTTTTTTTATTTCAAGAGTTATAACTCTATGGATTCAATTAATTTTCTTATTTTCCAAGAATGTATACAGTATTAGTAGTCGGAACTTTCTTTATAATTGATGTAATCTCAGATGCAAATCATTTTTCTATAAAGTCAGTTGTGAATAAACTCGGCAAAAAAGAAGAGAAACTATTACGAATATTAATCGGAATTGCACTTATCTTTTTATACATCTACTTATAATTTTTTCTTTTCTATCGTTCATTTATTACTTTTACTTCATGGAGAATAACTACGAACAACTTAAAATTGAATTTGTAGAAACTAAAAAAGTTTCTCTAGCTGTTAAAATCCTTTCTTTTTGCCTTTTACTATTCTTTGTATTTACTCCGTTATATGAAGTAATACCCGAATTACTTATTTGTGATTGCGTTGAACTCCTACCTCCAGGATCATGTAATTTTGCTGGTAATAATTGTCCTCATTAACTACTCTATTAATTTATATTGTTTTATTAATTTTAATTTATGCAAAGAAAAGTCTTTGGTTTATTTCTCATTACTCTTGGGCTATACTTATTAAATATAGAACTACCTGAGATTATTTCTAAAATCACACATACCTTTGGCTTAGTATTTAGTGATTCATCGATTGATAATGGAGGATACAGGTTTATAATATTTCATATAGTTCTATATTTAATAATCTTTCTATCTCTTTATTTAGGTGTAAAACTCCTAATTCCAAAAAAGAATCCATCTTAATAATTGCTTTTTTAAGTTTGTATTTTTTATTAATGTTATTTTCTAATCTACCAATAATACTTACCATAACGATATTTTTATTTCTATTACATATCGGTTATGACTACTATCGAAAAAGAAGAAACTATTAATGAATCTGCAGATTTATAGACGTAACATTTTAAAAAAAGAAAGAAAAAAGGAATCATTCTAATAAAGATAAATTCTCCAAAATTGTTCATTTCCATCAGTTTTAATTACTCAATTCTAATTGAGTAACTGGTCTTTTTTGATTATTTCTAACCTCGTAATCAATTTCACATAACTAAAACTGTTTCTCTTAATGAAGATTTTTGAAAACAAAAAAGCTTCTCAAATTGAGAAGCTTTTTTCTTGGGTGAAAGACCGGGTTCGAACCGGCGACCTCCGGAACCACAATCCGGCGCTCTAACCAACTGAGCTACAATCACCATTTAACTAGCGGGTGCAAATATAATTCTTTTCTTAAATGTGACCAAACATTTTTTTATTTTAATTTACTTAAATTTTCTACCGCAACGTAACGCTCTGTGGTAAAGCCTTCTGCAAAGTCAACTCCAATAAGCCTTCCAAGGTCTTTTGCTCGGTATTCTACACTTTCTGTGAAGTTTTTACTTGTAATTGGTGTTTCTGGTTCTTTACTTGATGGATCAAAGAATTGAGAACTATAAGCCATAACGGAAGCTATTTTTATATCCATAAACCCTGTAACATCCACAACGAAATCTGGCTCAATGTTTTTCCACTGAATGTAATGATACACAACTTTCGGTCTCCATTTTTCTTGGTTTTCACCGTCAAGTTCTGTTTCAATTTTTACCAAACCACTCAAAAAACAAGCATCAGAAACCACTTTACTTCCTTTTGGATGATCGATATGGCGATCATCAATTGCATTACATAACACAATTTCAGGTCTGTATTTACGAATCATTTTAATGATTTCTAACTGATGCTCTTTATCATTTACAAAAAATCCATCAGCAAAACCTAAATTTTCTCTTATTTGAACTCCAAGTATTTCCGCAGCTTTAGCTGCTTCAATATCTCTTAAATCAGCAGAACCTCGTGTACCTAATTCTCCTCGTGTCAAATCAACAATCCCTACCTTTTTCCCTAAAGAAATTTCTTTTGCTATAGTTGCTGAACAACCTAATTCTACATCATCTGGATGCGCTCCAAAAGCTAATATATCTAGTTTCATTACTTACTATTCTTTAATTTTATTAATTCTTCTTCACTTATCTCTTTGATTTCAACTCTTCGGTTTTTATATCTACCTGCTCTAGTTGGAGAAAAGCAGCAAAGAAATAATTCTCCCTTTCCGATAACAGTAAACCTTGAACTATCTAGTCCTAAATTAATCAAAATCCTTTCAATCATTCCTGCAATTTCATCAGTTAACTCCTGATTTTCTTCCTTTCGTCCATCACTAGAAGTATGGCATTCTAATAGATAATATTTATCATTATTTTTTATGTAAAGTAGCATTTCCTTCATAGCATCCAACGATCCTTCTGTAAAGACAGCTTGCTTACCTCTGAATCCAATCTTTTTCGCAATATCATTTAGATATTTGTCTTTCTTTCCTTTTTGAGCAATTCCACTCAAACTAATCAGAAATCCAACTAAAAAGAAAACTTCTTTATAATTTAATTTACTCTTTCTTTTCATAAACAGTTATTTCTATTCTATCATCTTCTTTTGAAGGATGTGAACTAATCGGATAATTTTCACCTAAACCTGCAACTCTAATTTTTAAAGAATCTACACCAAGATTGACCATTAGTCTTTTTATCATTTTAGCCCTAAAACTAGTCAGTTTTTGATTTGCATTAGTGCTACCGTTTCGACTTGTATTACTAGTAATTAAATAATAACCTTCATTTGAATTAATATAGTGCACGACATCCTTCATTGCCTCTAAAGAACCTTCTTTGAAATACAATTCTTTATTCTCAAATTGAATCTTCTTTGCTAGATTTTTCAAATATTCATCCTCCTTTTCTTTTTGAGCAAAACTCACAAGATTAAAAAGTAAAAGAAAAACAAATAACATTAATCTACTCATAATTTTTACTGTTTTCTTGTTGTAAATCGGATGATTCTATTTTTAAAATTATGTCGAGGAGAAACAACAATATAAACAGGAAACATTTCACCCCTACCTCTAGGAGTAACTTTTAACGAATCAACACCCAACTGAATTAATTTTTTTCTTATAATCGAAGCTCTTATTCTAGTTAATAGAAGATTATCATTTTGATTACCTTCAACACAAGTATGACTATCTACATAATAATTTTTATCGTTTTGTTTTAGAATCTGGGCTACCTCCTTTATTTTCGCCATTGATCCTTTCTCTAAAATTGTGTCTTTATAAACAAATTGAATATCATATCCCAATGAGTTTAAAGATTTATTTGACCTGACTTGGGCGTGCAATCCACAATATAACAACGTCAAGTAAATAGATACTATAACTTTGTAATTCATACTACAACTTTTCTATGGCTTGTTCAATATCAGCTATTAAATCTTCTACTTCTTCTATTCCTACTGAAAAACGAATTAACCCATCTTTAATTCCTTGTTTTGCTCTTTCTTCCGGAGACAATAAAGCATGAGATGTTTGAGATGGGCTTAATAAAGTACTTTCAACTCCAGCCAAACTCATAGACGGTTTAATTAGTTCTAAATTACGTTGAAACTCCATAGAATCAATTCCTTCTTTTAATTCGAAAGACAACATACCTCCAAAACCTTTCATTTGCGCTTTCGCTAATTCATGATTCTCATGTGATTCTAATCCCGGATAATATACTTTATCAACATTAGGATTTTGCTCTAAGTAATTCGCCATTTTTAACGCATTTTCATTTTGACATTTCACACGTAAATTCATGGTTTTTATACTTCTTTCTAGCATCCAAACGGTAAAATCACTTAAACTTCCTCCAAAGTTCTTTGCAATATTCCAAATCTTATCAATATGTTCATTAGATGCAGCAACTGCTCCTGCCAAAATATCGGAATGTCCTCCCATATATTTCGTAGCCGAATGAATCATAATATCAATACCAAAATCAATTGGAGTTTGATTAATAGGAGAAGCGAAAGTATTATCAATCATACTAACAATCCCGTGTTTCTTTGCCAAATCTGCTACCGCTTTAATATCAACTAACTTCAACAGAGGATTGGACGGTGTTTCTATAAAAACAACTTTTGTGTTCGATCGAATTACTTTTTTAAAATCTTCAATTTCTAAACTTTCTGTAAACGTATATTCAATTCCAAACTTATTAAATTCCTCAATTACCAAGTTATAAGTTCCTCCATATAAAGTTTCTTGTAAAACAACATGATCTCCCTTGTGTAAAAAAGCCATCAAACTTGTACTAATAGCCGCCATTCCTGAACCGAAAATCAATGCATTTTCAGTTTTTTCTAACGCAGCAATCTTTTTACATAGTGCTTCTTGATTTGGTGTATTAAAGTATCGAGGATATCTTTTTACATCAACATCATAAAACTGGTAAGAAGAAGACAAATAAATCGGAGAAACAGCTCCTTTAAATTGTTCATCTTTTAACTCTCCTACATGCGTACAAATAGTATTTATTCCAAGTTGATCTGTTTTTTTCATAATAAATATTTGGTCCCCCAATTTACTAAAAGCATTCTACAGCTTCAAATAAATTCAATATCTTCGCTATCATGATATCTGTTGTATTACTTGGAGGAGGAAACGTTGCACATCATTTGGCAGAAGCTTTTTTAGCTTCTAAAGATGTTACTTTAAAACAATTATATGCACGAAATGTAAAATCTATCAACCATTTTCAAAACAAAGTTTCTCTAACAGATGATTTAGCCTTGTTAGAAGATGCAGATGTGTACATTATAGCTATCTCCGATGATTCCATAAGTGAATTATCGAATCAATTACCTGAAAATAAATTAGTAACACATACTTCTGGTAGTGTTTCAATGAACTCATTAAAAAATAAAGGTCGAAAAGGTATTTTTTATCCGCTTCAAAGTTTTTCGAAAACAAAACCTGTAGACTTTAATGAAATTCCATTGTGCATTGAAGCTGAAAACTCTAAAGACCTAACTTTATTAGAAAATCTTGCTCATTACATCTCTCCAAAAGTTTATACAATATCATCTGAACAACGAAGTAAATTGCATGTTGCCGCCGTATTTGTAAATAATTTCACCAATCATATGTATAAAATTGGGAATGATATTTGCAACCAATATGATGTTCCTTTTGAAGTATTGTTGCCATTGATAAAAGAAACTGCTTCGAAAATTGAAGAAGTCTCTCCAAATGAAGCACAAACTGGTCCTGCAAAACGTAATGACCAAGAGACTATTAAAAGACATCTAAATTTACTGGATATCAAACAAAAAGAAATATATCAACTTATAACAAAATCAATCCAAAATGGATAAAAGCTATAAACAACTTTTTAACGACGTAACAACATTTATTTTTGATGTTGATGGTGTATTAACAAACGGAATTGTAACTGTTTTTCCAAACGGAGAATTGGTTCGTCAAATGAATATAAAAGACGGCTACGCTTTAAAAGCTGCTGTAAAATCAGGATATCGTGTTTGTATTATATCTGGAGGAAAAAATGAAGGAGTAAGAAAACGTTTGGAAGGCTTAGGAATCACCGATATTTATTTAGGAGCACACACCAAAATAAATCAATATAAAGAGTTAGTTGAAAAATACGATTTAAAAGCAGAAAACGTTTTGTACATGGGAGATGATATTCCAGATTTACCAGTAATGGAAAAAGTTGGAATTCCTTGTTGCCCGAATGACGCTGTAAGAGAACTGCAAGCAATATCAGTTTATATTTCCGATAAAAATGGTGGTGAAGGTTGTGCAAGAGACGTTATTGAACAAGTGATGCGTGTTCAAGAGAAATGGAAAGATAATTTTGATGCACAGTACGATTAACAAGAACAAATTAAATTTACATATATGAGAAAAGTAGTATTTACATTTTTATTGGTTGCGTTTGCAACAACTGTAAGTGCACAAAGCATTTTCGGAAAATGGGAAAACCGAGATGAAGAAACAGGTAAAGTGGATAGTGTAATTGAAGTGTATGAAAAGGAAGGAAAAGCATATGCTAAGATTGTAGAAATTACCGATCAAAACAGACAAGACGCTGTTTGTGATAAGTGTAGCGGAAAAAACAAAGACAAGAAAATTTTAGGAATGAATATTTTAACTGGACTAGAAAAAGACGGAGATGAATGGTCTGGCGGAAAAATTTTAGATCCTAAAAATGGTAAAAAATACAAGTGCTACATTCAACTTGTAGAAACCGATAAATTAAAAATTAGAGGATATATTGGTTTCTCTTTACTTGGAAGAACTGCTTACTGGTTTAGAAAGAAATAAATATTCTTTGAAAGAATTATATTAGAGATTGTCAATTTTGGCAATCTCTTTTTGTTCACAGTGATTTCCTAATCGTTATATTTGGGTTATGCGACTGAATAAAAACCATTTCCTCTATCCTATTATAGTATTGTTTCTTTTTTCTTGTTCTCAATCAAAAGAAAAACATACTAATAGTTTAATACATGAATCAAGTCCATATTTACTGCAACATGCGCATAATCCTGTAAATTGGTTTCCTTGGGATACTAAATATCTTGAAAAAGCCAAGGAAGAAAACAAACTTGTATTACTATCTATTGGTTATTCTTCATGTCATTGGTGCCATGTAATGGAGGAAGAAACTTTTGAAGATGAAGAGATAGCAAAGTTCATGAATGAAAACTTTGTCAATATTAAAATAGACAGAGAAGAACATCCAGATGTTGATAAAACCTACATGACTGCTGTACAAATTATGACAGGTAATGGAGGATGGCCTTTAAACTGTATAATTCTTCCTAATGGTAAACCTATTTGGGGAGGAACGTATTTTGAAAAAGATGAATGGTTAGAAAATCTTAAAAACATTCAATTATTTTATACTAATAATCCAGAAAAGACTGATGACTTTGCCGAAAAATTAGCAAATGATATGAAGTCACTTCAAGTGATTGACAAGAACAGTTCAGAAACCAATTTCTCTAAAGAAACATTAAATAAAAATGTGAATTTATGGTTTGAAAAATTGGATACAATTAATGGTGGATTTATAGGATCAACTCAGTTTCCTAGACCGAATAACTATCAGTTTTTATTGCGTTACGCTTATCAAAATAATGATTCTAAACTTCTTGATTTTGTTACTAAAACATTGGACAAAATGGCTTTGGGTGGTTTACATGATCATTTAGAAGGAGGTTTTGCCAGATATACTATTGATAACAAATGGCACATTCCACATTTCGAAAAAATGCTATACGATAATGCTCAACTCATCTCATTGTATTCTATTGCTTATCAAATAACCAAGAAACCTTTATATAAAGAAATTGTATACAAAACCATTGAATTTATCGAGAAAGAATTCCATACAAATGGATTGTATTATTCTTCTTTAAATGCTGATAGTATTAATAAAAATAATGAATTGGAAGAAGGTGCTTTTTACACTTGGACAAATGAAGAGTTAACTTCATTAATTACCCAAAACAAAAACCTCTTCGATTCATATTATGGAATTAATGAAATAGAAAAAGTTGAAGGTAAATCGGCATTAGTCAAAAGAATTCCTGATTCTGAGTTTGCAAAAGCAAACAACATTTCCATTCAAGAGCTTAAAAAGCTGGTTATAAATTGGAACAAACAACTTTTACAAGCAAGACTCAAAAGACAAAAACCTTCTTTAGATACGAAAATTCTAACTTCTTGGAATGCACTTTTATTACAAGGTTATGTTGATGCTTTTAAAGTTTTTGGGGATGAAAAATTTAAAGAAAAAGCCATACAAAATGGATTAGCACTTAAAAATGAAGCTATTAATAAAACTGGGAATGTGTTAAGAACAATTGGAAAAGGCAATAAAAAGATTGATGGTTATTTAGAAGACTATGCATTATTGATTAACGCATATATTTCATTGTATCAAATTACGTTAAACGAAGATTGGCTCAATATTTCGAATACATTAGCTAAAGTAAGTTTTGATAATTTCTTTGATACAGAACAAGAGCTTTTTAAATATTCAACCAAGAAGAATTCTGGTTTAATTGCGAATAACTTTGAAATTGAAGATATCGTTATTCCTTCTTCTAATTCCGTGATGAGCAAAAACTTACTCTTTTTAGGTCATTATCTTGATAACAAAGAATACTTAGCGCTGAGTAAAACCATTCTACATAATATGGAATCGAAAATTGAAAAATACCCACACGCATATTCAAACTGGCTGGATAACTATTTGAACTTTACAGCTCCATACTATGAAACTGTCATTTGCGGTAAAGATGCTATTGTAAAAACAGAAGAATTATTTCAAAGAAAATACATTCCTAATATGTTGATTTCTGGAAGTACTCAAAAAAGTGAATTACCTCTTCTTTTAAATCGATACAATACAGATAAAACATTAATTTATGTTTGTGTAAATAAAGCCTGCAAATTGCCTACTGAAAATATCGATAGAGCAATTGAGCTTATGAAAAATTGATTATAAGTCATTGCGATAAAAACAAAATAAAATGGAGTTTTTTGTGGTAATCTTCTTATTATAAATCAAATTTAAGATTAAAGTAAAAGATTACTTCAGCTTTTCAAGCTTCGTAATGACATAATAGAATTATATCATTTACTATTCTCTAGATTACTGCCTATACAGGAATGACTGTATTATTTAATCTAACTTCTCTTTTGAAAGAATTACATCATCAATCCAAATTTTTCGAGAACCTCCACCTTTCTGATAATCGACCCAACCCAGTGTTAATTGTTCAAAAATCGGAAAGGTCCACTTTTGATTATTATCATTAGCTAAACAACCTTTGTCAATGTCATTTGCGTTTAGTTCATGTACAAGTTTACCATCAATCCGAAGTTTAGCATTATTTGATTTTCTATCGAAAAACCATTGCACGGAAAACCATTTCTTTTCTGGAATTTTAAACTGAGTATGATGCCAACAATCTGTTTTTATAGGATTTGTATCATAATTCGCCATGATTCTTTTTTGATGCTGCCCACCATATCTAATTTCAGAATGAAATCCATTTGGAGTTTTACCAGAAGCTTGAATCATCGTCCAATGCACACCATCTGGAGAAGCTTCTTCTACAAACATATACATTGAACCATAAAAACGATCTAGAGAAGTTATGATTTCACTTTCCATCGTAATGAAAGCCCTGTTTTTGAATCCTTCACCACTCTCAAAACATATTGATTGTTTTCCTGAATAGGATTTTGATGTATCTACATAAACTAATCCTTCTCCAGATGTAAACCATGGAGATATTGGTTGCTTTTGTGATTCATATTTTTCAAAATCATCTTGGAATATAATTGTAGTATTTTTAGTACACGAAATAAAGAGCAACAATATTGCTACTATTAATAATCTGATAGTCTTCATATTAATTTAGTTGTAATAAACACATTCTAACAATATATGATACGGCGATTTACACATATTCACTTTAGGCACATATATTGGTTTTTCTTGATTAAGATCTATCGCTTTTGTAAACCAAAACTCCATTACCTCATCTAAAATTGAAGCTATTTCTTTTTTACAAAACTCCACAATACGCATTTAAACCTTCGCTCTTCTAGTATTTAAATCTAAGGTTATTTCATCCATTTTGCTTTGATTTAAGGGATACAGCACCATTAAGCCTGCAGCAATGAGGGTAACAATTGCAGGTATCCAACTCATTAACATTATTATTCCTGGAATAGCCTCTTTAATGGAAACTCCGCTCTGTCCATCATAGCCATAGATAGTTAATACAAATCCTATAATTGCGCCAGCAATACCTCCACCAAATTTAGAAGCAAAAGAACCTGCCGAGTACACTAAACCTGTTGCTCTTCTTTTATTTTTAAATTCAGAGTAATCTGCAGCATCACCTAGCATTGCAAAAAACAATGTTGGAAAAATAGCAGCAAAAAATTCAGAGATAATTCCTAATACAAAAATTAAAATTATATCATTCGGTCCACAAAAAAATAGTAGTGCATTGATTGTACCAGATAAAACTAAAGCATAAATAAATAAGTTTCTTTTTCCAAGTCGTTTACCTAGCGGAGCAGTTACAATGGCTCCAGCTATAGAAGCTAACATTAAACCTACTAAAAAACTAGCTGCTAATAGTTGATCATTTAGATAATGGGTAAAATAAATTACTATAATACCTTGTTTGATGGAATTATATATATTGAATAGTAATCCAACTATCAATAAAACTAACCATGGCTTATTCGTTATTAAATCTTTAAAATCTTGTTTTAAATTACTCTTTTGATCCTTTGGTGGTGAAACTCTTTCTTTTGTTGCATAAAATGTATATAACATAAAAACAATCAAAAAGAAGGATAATACATAGATAGATTTGCTATATCCATTATTCTGATCTATTATTGAAATATTTTCTTCAGCTAGATTAGCTTCTCCTTCAACTATAAAGGAATACTTTTCACCTGCTTTCATAGCGAAACTTTTTCTATTACTAGGTTCCTCATTCTGAAGAGTCTCATTTACTCCTGCTACCCATGTAAACATAGCAACACCATCTTCAGTTTTTACATTCACACTAGGAACATCTTCTAAAGCTTCAATTTCAACACTATATTTTTTATTTTCTAATTTTTCTATTTGAATAGTTGAACTTACTTTACCAAATGAAGCCACTAAATACAGTAGTAATCCTTGCACTAGCATACCTCCAACAAAGGCTCCTACCATTCTGTACGAACCTAAACTAGTACGTTCTTTATCATCGCCCGTCATTACAGCCATTAAAGCTCCATAAGGAATATTATTAGCCGTATAAATTAGCGTAAATAGAATATAAGTGATGTAGGCATAAACTATTTTACCTTTATCACTAAAATCTGGACTTGTAAATAACAATGATAAAATAACACCTAATGGGATTGCTGTCCATAAAATCCAAGGTCGGAATTTACCATATTTAGAGTTTGTCCTATCTCCAATAACCCCCATTAAAACATCACTAATTCCATCACTAAATCGAGCAGCTAAAAACAATACTCCAACTGTGGCTGGACTTAATCCAAAAACATCCGTATAATAAATAAATAAAAAAGTAGCGACTCCTCTCCAAGCGATATTCGCAGCTCCGTCCCCTAATGCATATCCTATTTTTTCTTTGATTGATAATTTCGTTGTTTCCGACATCTTATATTTTTATTTGTTCGATTTTAATTATACAATTAAGCTTAGTAAGCTAACAATAAAAAAACTACTTAAAGCTAAAATTGTAGTCATTATTGTCCAACTTTTAAACGTTTGCTTTTCATTAAGTCCGAGATATTTTCCCACTAACCAAAACCCGCTATCATTTACATGAGACATGATAGATGCACCTGAAGCTATAGCAATTACCAGTAATGCTTTATCAATTTCAGTAATATCTGCGTTAATTAACAAAGGAGCTGTAACCCCAGCTGCTGTGATCATTGCAACTGTAGCAGAACCTTGTAAAATTCTTACTAAAACTGCGATGAAAAAACCAAAAAACAACATACTAATTCCCATTGTAGCAAAGTAATTTGCCAACATTTCTCCTGTTCCTGTATTGATCAACATTTGCTTGAAAACTCCTCCTGCACCAGTAAGTAAAATAATCAGACCAGCTGGTCCCATAGAATTTGTAGCGATTTTTAGTAACTCCTCTTTTGATAATCCTCTTTTGATTCCTAATAAGTACCAAGCAATTAAGTTTGCTATAATTAAAGCAACAAACGGATTCCCAATCATTGCCATCCATTCTTTAAACTGGACACTAATACTATCATTAGAAACTAACGGACTATTTAAAACCGTATTTCCAATAATTAGTACAATTGGAATTCCAATAATCAATAAAATCAACCGAACTGCAGGATACTCTTTTGCTTCTTGTTCATTCAACTCCATCTTTGGAGCTTCCACATGAATTTTCTTTGAAATGTAATTAGCGAATATTGGCCCACTTAAAATTGCAGTTGGAACACCAACTATAAATCCAAATAAGATAACCCAGCCTAAATCTGCTTTTAAAATATCTGCAACAGCTACGGGACCTGGAGTAGGTGGAATAAAAGAATGTGTGATTGCTAAACCTGCTAATAAAGGAATTGCATATAATAACAAAGACTTTTTAGTTCTTCTTTGTAAAGAATATACTAGTGGTATTAAAATGATAAATGCAACATCGAAAAACACAGGAATTGCAATAAAAAAACCCGCTAACAATAACGCCCAAGAAGCACGCTTATCTCCAAATTTTGATAATAAATAATTTGCTAAAGCTTCAGCTCCACCAGATTGTTCTAGTATGGATCCAAAAATAGCTCCCAATCCTACTACGAGTGCAACAAAACCTAGCGTACTTCCCATTCCTTGCTGCATTGTTGTAATAATTTCTTTTGGTGGCATTCCCGCAACAATACCAACAACAATACTGGCAATTAATAATGAAATGAATGCTTGAATTTTAAATCGTAGAATTAAAACTAATAGAACTAGTACTCCAGAAAAAACAGCTAACAATAAATTATAATCCAACATAATTAACTCCAGTTATGATGAAACATTTTGTTTTTTTCAGCATCTACTCGTTGAAATTTGTGTGCTCCAAAAAAGTCTCTTTGTGCCTGAATCATATTTGCCGAAGATTGCTCCGTTGTCATCGCTACCCAATAATTATAAGCTTCATAAAAACACGGAATACTTATTCTTGTTTTTAAAGCATAGTCAATTACATAAGGCATTGCCGTTTCTTTCTCGTGTAAACTTTCTAAAATTTCTTTGCTTTCAAATACGTTATTCGAAGTTTTCAAAACTTTACTAAAAGCTTTGATCTTTTCCGATTTTATAATACAACCGCTTGACCAAATTCTACAAATCTCAGAAAGATTTAAATTCCAATTGTACTCTTCAGACGCAGATTGAATTAACTGTAATCCTTGCTGTAAATTAATTGTTCTAGCAAAATCATAAGCTCGTTCTAGTAAATCAATGTTCATTTCCTCATTAATCACAATACTTTTCACAACTTTTGATAATTGTACTCTCGTTTCCTTAAAAGAAGAAGTGTAACGAGCATATACAGCAGCTGTTTTCATTGTTGTTGGAACACCTAATTCTAATGCTGAAACGCTTGACCAAGATCCTGTTCCTTTATTACCTGCTTTATCCAAAATTAAATCCAACAGACTTGAATTCCCTTCTTTTTCTAGAAGAATTTTAAATGTAATTTCCAATAAATAACTTGACAAATTACCGTCATTCCATTTAGAAAAAATTGCAGAAATCTCTTCATATGATTTAGTTACAGACAATAAAGCATATAATTCTGCTAGTAGTTGCATGTCAGCATATTCAATTCCATTATGCACCATTTTCACAAAATGTCCTGCTCCGTTCGGTCCAATATAGTCACAACATGGATTTCCATTTTCATCTTTTGCAGCAATGAGATTCAAATAAGAAGCGACGCAGTTATACCCTACTTCACTTCCTCCTGGCATTAAAGACGGACCTTTCAATGCTCCCTCTTCTCCACCAGAAACTCCTAATCCAACAAAATGAATTTGTTTATTTTTCAGCGAATTCACCCTTCGCTCTGTATCTTTATAATGTGAATTTCCTCCGTCAATTAAAATATCTCCTTCCTCCAAAAAAGGAACAATATTATCAATTACTAGATCAACAACATTCCCTGCTTTCACCATCAATAAAATTTTACGAGGTGTTTGTAGTGACTGCACAAAATCTTTCAAATCTGTAAATCCAGATGCATTATTGTTGTCAGTTTCCTTCAGAAAACTCTCCACCATTCCTTTTTCTGCTCCTTCATCTCTATTATACACTGAAACAGAAATTCCTTTACCCAACATATTCAAAGCAAGACTTTTACCCATTACTCCGATTCCAAAAATTCCAAAGGCTGATTTTTGCATTTCTCTTATAATTACGTTTGTAATATCTTCTGGTGATTTTTCACAACTCACTTTTATTCCATAATTGGGAATTTCAAGCGTATCAAATTGAGATTGTAGTAAAGTAGCATCCATAAAATGATTGCTTCTTGCCTCAATTCTGTTTTTAATCAAATCAAAACCTCCTTCTAAAAACACCCATTGAATTGTGGTTATATTATCAGATAAGATTTTTCTATACTCTTCTTTTAAAGCAGAACAAGCTAAAATAGCACCATCACTTTCTCCTTTCGTCTTCAACTCAGCATTTAAAGCTTGTAACCAAGGCAAACGATCTTTATCAGTTAAGGCCTCACCTCGACTCATCTTCTCAATATTTGCTTTCGGATGAAAATCGTCAGCATCAATGAATGGAATTTTCATTTTTTGTGATAACGAATTTCCAATGGTTGATTTCCCACAACCACTTACTCCCATGACAACAATAAGATTATTCATATATAAAACTCGCTTTTAAACCTTCTGATGCATTTTTTCCTATCCAAACATTAAAATCTCCTTTCTCAACATCGTATGTAAGCTCACTATTGTAATACTTTAAATCTTCGAGACTGATTTCAAAAGAAACTGTTCTTTTTTCTCCTGATTGTATAGTAATTCGTTCAAATCCTTTTAACTCTTTCACAGGCCTAGTTATACTCCCAATTACATCTTGAACATACATTTGAACAAGCTCTTCTCCTGATCTTTTTCCTGTATTTTCGATATCAACAGTAATTTTAATATTCTGATCTTTTGAAATTTTATCTGAAGACAATTTTAAATTACTGTATTGGAATTTTGTATATCCTAGTCCATAACCGAAAGGAAAATGTGGTGTAAATCCAGCATCTAAATAATGAGAAGTGTTTCCTAGAGAACTTTGCCAAGCTCCGATAGGAATGCTATCGATATGAACGAATTCTTTAGAACTTGCGGGCCTACCTGTATTTTTATGATTATAAAACAACGGTAACTGACCTGCTACTTTTGGCCACGTAATTGGCAATCTCCCACTTGGTTCTTTGTCTCCAAAAACCATATCGTAAATCGCTGGGCCGCCCATTGTTCCTGGATGCCAAGTCATTAAAACTGCATCAACATCATCAACAATATTAGTTATTGTAATGGGTCTACCTGCCATAATCACTAAAACAATTGGCTTATTTGTTTTCGCTAGTTCTTTGATTAATTTTTCTTGAGCTCCAGGTAAATTAATATTTGATCTACTATGAGCTTCTCCTGATAATATTGCTTCTTCTCCTCCAATAAATATAATTACATCAGATTGTTTAGCAGCTTGAATTGCTTTTTGAAACTGAGTTTCTGATATATCTCTACTGTATGATAATGTTTCAACAAATTTGAAATCTACTTTTTTCTTTTGAAAAGCATTAATTGGAGTTATCGTATGTTCTTTTTCTCCATCAAACGTCCAAGTTCCTAATTGCTCTCTTGGTTTGTCAGCTAGCGGACCAATAACTGCAATTTTAGTGTTCTTATTAAGAGGAAGAACATTGTTTTTATTTTTCAACAGAACTGAACTTTTAACAGCAGCTTCTTTAGCTAACTCTAAATGATTCTTTGCATATAAAACTTCAGTTGTATTCTGAACTCTGCTCGCATTCTCAAAAAGTCCCATTCTAAATTTTACTCTCAAAATATCTGCAACCAATTCATTTATTTGCTTTTCTGTTACTTTTCCTTCGTTCAGTAATTCTTTCACATGATTTTCATAAGATTTACTTGTCATTTCCATATTTAAACCTGCGTTGATTCCAATTTCTGCCGCATGCTTTTCATCTTTAGCAAAACCATGAGGAATCATTTCAATAACAGAATCCCAATCACTCACAACAAATCCATCAAACTGAAATTTATCTCTTAAAATATTACGAAGTAAATGTTTATCACCAGAAGCTGGAATTCCATTGGTTTCATTAAAAGAAGTCATTACTGTTTGACTACCAGCATCAAAAGCAGACTTAAATGGAGGTAAAAAGACGTTATGCATTAATTCTTTATTAATTATTGCTGTATTATAATCTCTTCCACCAATTGCAGCTCCGTAACCAATAAAATGTTTTGCACAAGCAATTAAACTTGTTGGATCGTTTAAACTATCACCTTGAAAACCTTCTACATATGCTTTTCCTAATTGAGAAGCTAAATATGGATCTTCACCTGGAGATTCTGCGACTCTTCCCCATCTGCTATCTCGAGAAATATCTAACATTGGAGCAAATGTCCAACGAACACCAAAAGAGGAAGCTTCTATCGCTGCTACTCTTGATGAAGATTTTGCCACTTCAGTATCCCAAGATGCTGCTAAACCTAAAGGAATTGGAAAAATTGTTTTGAATCCATGAATAACATCTCTTGCAAAGATTAATGGTATTTTATTAGGGCTTTCTTCTATAGCGATTTTCTGTAACTCATCAACATAATCTTTATTCATTACGTTTAAAAACGCACCTACTTTTCCATCACGGACCGCTTGTTTTAAAGACTCAGGTAAACTTCCTTTTACTCGACTTGATGTTCCTCTCAGGTTTAATTGTCCAATTTTCTCATCTAGTGTCATTTTAGAAAGTAAGTCGGTTACTCGTTTTTCTAATTCAGCATCTTTCGGAGTTTTATTGGAATTAGAATCAGTTTTACAAGCACCCAAAAAAGTTGCAATACATATTGCTATTGTAGTTAATTTTTTCATTTTTAAATTGATTCGGTTTAGTTAAGCTGAGCCGTTTTAAAATTTGGTGAATTAAAAAAACTTCCTTTCACACCTTTTTCTTTCAATTGAACTTTAAATACAGAACCCGCTAATGGGAATTTCTTATGTTCTTCGTCTGTCATATCTAAACTTGCCGTTGTGATGTATAAAACATCTAAATTCTTACCACCAAAAGCACATGAAGTAACATTATGCGCAGGAACTTTAATCTTCTTAATTAATTTACCTGTATTAGGATTATAATTTGCTACCGCATTTCCATTCCACATTCCTACCCAAAGCATATCATTTTCATCGATAGTCATTCCATCTGGAAATCCATCTTTAGGATCTATAGTTACAGCAACACGTTCATTTGTAATTGTATTCTTCTTGTTATCAAAATCAAACGCCTTAATTTGACCTGTTGGTGTATCTATGTAATACATTGTTTTTTTATCACTAGTCCATACTATTCCATTCGAAATTGTAATATTCCCTAGCATTTTATTCGCGTTTCCAGATCCATCGATTTTATACAAATTTGCCTTTGGATGCGTTTGAGGTAAATGCATAGAACCTACCCATAAATTCCCGTTTGGATCACATTTTCCATCATTAAATCTATTTTCCGCAACATCTGACTCAACATCAGACAATAAGGTCAATTCATTAGTATTCGTGTTTACGATATAGATCCCATCTTCAAGAGCTACAACCGCACTATTCTCTTTATTCGCAGGAACAACAGTTCCAATTCTAGAAGGCATTTCTATAGTCTTATTCGCCTCTGTTTTTGGAGAAAATATGTGTAATTTTTTTCCTTCAATATCTACCCAATACAATTCTTCTGACTTGTAATTCCAGAAAGCACCTTCACCTAATTGAGCATTTATTTTAAATGCTAACTCCACTTTACTTTCTTCCTTTTCATTTGTTTTACAACAAACTAAAAAACATAGCAATACAAGTAATCCTATTTTTTTCATTATTTCTTATTGACTTTTATAAACTCCAGATAATCATTGTTCTTTACCGAAATGATATGAGGAATTTTTCCAATTGATATTTTCTTTAAATCTTTTACATCACCTGAAGTGTAGAATCCAGTTTCCTCAACAGACAAAGCTTCGAATTCACCTTTTCCATTTCCTTTTAAAACTAGTCCGTAACTACCGTCGTTACGTGGAGTTTCAACTTCGGAATTATAGAGGTTCCCCGCAATTATTGCATCCATATTTCCGTCGTTGTTGATATCTTCAGTAATTATTTGCTGTATACTAGAAAACTGTGCTTCCATTGGAAGTTCATGCAGCACAAATTGATTCCCTTTATTTTCAAGATAAATACTAGCGAACGATTTTACTTGATAATGCAATGCATCTTCTAAATTCTTTTTACCGTAAACATCTATTAATGTAGCCTTTGAAAAAGAATCATAACTTTTGAATTTCTTTTTTATTCCAGAAATCTGTTCTGTTGAACACTGCTTTCCTCTTACCGGATATTGCTTTCCTTTATTGTAATAACTTAACACAATATCAGAAGTGAAATTTTTATCGAAATCTTTGGCATAAATATCAAAAGTTGCGTCTTCTGAAGCTTTATATTTATAGTTTAGACCATTATTTCCGAGGATATAATCCATATCTCCATCATTATCGAAATCAGCTTTCTGAATACTCCACCACCATCCTGTAGCGTCTTCTGTTAATCCTAACTCTTCAGAAACCTCTTCAAAAACACCTTTATTATTCTTAAATACTTTGATCGGCATCCATTCACCAACAATTATAATATCATCCCAAGAATCATTATTAAAATCAGTTACCACAGCACTTGTAGCCATTCCTAAACCAAATAAACCTTGAGCAGAATCATTCGTTACATTTTCAAAATTTATAGTGTTTGAATCAGATGTATTCTTTAATAAAAATGAAGAAGCAGGTAATGGATATTTACCTGGAATTTGTCTACCAAGAACTAAAAGATCTTGTTTTCCATCTTTATTAAAATCAATATTATAGGCTTTGGATCCACTTGAATATAATTCTGGTAAAGAATTAGAAGCATCTTCAAACTCACCTTTACCTTTATTGATGTAGAGCTGATCTTTCAATCTTTTTGAATCTTCTTCAAACTCATAACCTCCACTTACAACATATAAATCCAAATCATTATCATTATCCACATCAAAAAATAATGCACCAACATCTTCCGATAATTGATTTTGCTTAAATGCGTTTTGATTTTGTTTCTCGAAACCAGTTGTAGTTTGGAAATACAATTCACCAGATTTTCCATAAGCTCCACCAACAAAAACATCATCTAATCCGTCCTTATTAAGATCCGCAACTTCAATTGCTGGACCTAATGTTGACATTTTATGAGGAAGTAAAACTTGAGTTTCAAAATCGTCATGTAAGTTCTCGGTATGTTTAATCTTATTATTGAAATTAGAGTTCGCTGTAAAGACCTTTTCACCAACATTTCCTTGAACATAATTTTCAGCAGCTTCTTTATAATCAAAAACTAGAGTTTGATTAGACGTTACATCTTTTATGATTTGAGATTTCTGAGTATTCCACTGGACTTTGACACTATCAATATTCATCTGTTTATTCAAACCAAAATGTAATTCTGGAGCTACAGAAGATTGAAAACCTCTAGTTAGCGTTAACTCCTGAACTTGCTCTGAATCCTTTGAATAAACAAACACCTTAGCTCCTAACCCGAAAGTATTTTTATTATTTCCCTTAAGCTGTACTTTCAAGAAATTTTTATCTACTGAAGAAGTATTTTCAAATATGGTTGCTTCCTCATCAATATTATTTACAATAACTTCTAAATCTCCGTCATTATCTAAGTCCGCATAAGCTACTCCGTTCGAAAATCCTTCATGAGAAATTCCCCAATCACTATTTACTTTTTTGAATTCAATTCCTCCTAAGTTTTTAAACATAAAATTGTCTATTTTCTCACTAGGAATCATTTTTGTTTTTTCTAAAAGAGAAACTTCCTTAAATTCTTCTCCATCGATTTTATTGAAAAAATCTTTATTGTTCACTTCTCTTCTTGTTCCGTTGGTTACATATAAATCTTTATAACCATCATTATCAAAATCTGCAAATAATGGCGCCCAACTCCAATCTGTAGAAGATGTTCCAGTTAATCGTGAAATATTAGAGAATTTCGGAATTCCGTTTTCATTATACCCAGAATTCAATTGTAAACAATTGTGCATGTATTGATAATGGAAACCGTACAAAACCGTTTCATAAAACAATCTTGGATTCATACTTGACATATTAGCTTTCTGCCTTCTATTATCATCTGAATCCATGTCAGCCTGAAAAATATCTAAATGACCGTCATTATTAATATCGGCAATATCAATTCCCATTCCGTAAAAAGCAGTTTGAGAAGTTGCTTCTTTAATTACTTCTTTAAAAGTACCATCTTGGTTATTGATGTACATAAAATCCGGAATACTGTAATCGTTTGATACATATAAATCTGTCCAACCATCGTTATTCAAATCGGCAGCAGAAATACCCAGTGAAAAACTATAATTTTTCACGCCAGCCTTCTCTGTAACATCAATAAAATTCCCATTTTGATTCTCAAATAACTTATCTGATTCAACATCTTTTACATTTTGCATTCGATGTTTGTAAATCATATTTGGAGTTGAAGGATGTGCTATTGGATAATTGGCCAAATACATATCTAAATCACCATCATTATCATAATCTAGAAATGTAGCTTGAACCGAATTTCCTTCGTCAGCTAATCCATATTTTTCTGCAGACTCAGTGAATGTATTGTCCTTATTATTAATAAAAAGTTGATTCTTCTTATTCCCATCTTTACCTGCAACAGAGCAATAAATATCTAAATAACCATCGTTATTAACATCTATCATTGTAGAACCTGTGTACCATCTTGAATCACCCGTAATTTTGGCCGATTCTGAAATATCCTCAAAAGTTAAGTTCCCTTTGTTAACATATAATCTATTTGAAACTTGATTTCCTGTAAAGAAAACATCTAACAATCCATCATTATTAACATCACCAACAGACACTCCTCCTCCCATGTATATTGAGGTATACTTGAAATAATTTAAAGAATCAGTTTCTGTTAATGTATTACTGAAATGAATTTTTGATGTACTCGAGGAAAGCTGAACAAACTTTTTTCTATTACTTTTTGGATTTTCAACTTTGGTACAACTAATAACAATTAGTACAAGCAAAAAAAGCGTTGCTACTTTTTTCATTTTAGAATAAGATATTGATTAAAATTAGTAAAGCAGTATGCACTTTCATACTGCTTTACTTATTATTAGATTATTAATTCAAATACAATCTACAAATAATCTAAAGTCAAAAACTTAGTACCCTGGGTTCTGATCCGCAGCAGTTAACTCAGAATTTTTATCGATTTCCGTTTGAGGAATAGGATATAAATTATTCTTAACTGAATAACCTGTACCTACTAATTCTGTTGAAGCTCTTCCCCAACGAACTAAATCCCAAAAACGTTGACCTTCGTGCGCTAGTTCTAAAAACTTCTCATTTACAATATCATCAAATAAATCATCACCAGCTCTTGACACTGAAATATCAGCTAAACCTGCTCTATTTCTAATTTTATTTAATTCGATTCTGGCTTGTGGATCATTACCATTTCTATTATAAGCCTCAGCAGCCAATAAAAGAACTTCCGCATAACGCAACAATCTAAAGTTCGTGCTATAGTTTAACTCTCTAACACCATCGTCACTTGTATCTTCAGCTTTTGTTGCATATTTTAATCTAATTGCTCCTTCGTAATCCCAAATAACTCCTCCAGTTGCAGCAGATGCATCAACAGAACCACCAGCAGCAATCAACTCTGCCTCAGTCATTAAAGTAGCTCCTTTACGATCTGTATCACCTGCAGCGTCAAAAGCGTTAGCTAACTTACTAGTTGGTAAATTGAATCCCCAGCCATTTAAAAGTCCCACTGAACCAACTCCGAAAATACCATCACCTCTTGGTCCCATTAACTGGATATGCAAGTTACTTTCATTTCTTCCTCCCCAAGCTATATTTCCCCAATCTCTACCAGTTGTAGAAATAAATCCAATTTCTAATAACGACTCAACACCAAACTCATTATTTACTGACCAAACATCACCTGCTGTTGGCTCTAAATCGTGAGACGGATTATTAATAACAGATTCGAAAAACGGAATAGCTTCAGCATATTTCTCTTGAAAAACTAGCACTTTTCCCATTACTGCTTGAGCTGCCCCTTTCGATACTCTGAAAGGATCTGCGATTCCTGATTTTTCAGGTAAATTTGTAATCGCATCATTTAAATCATTTTCAATAGCAACATATACTTCAGCTCTGGTTGATTTGCTCAATCCAAAATCTTCCGCTCCTTTTGGCACTGTTAAACGCAAAGGAATATCTCCAAACATTGTAGTTAACTCAAAATAACACCAAGCTCTAAAGAATTTAGCTTCAGCAATTGCTCTATCTTTATTAGCTAAATTACTTTCTTGTAAGTTTTCAATAATTAAGTTAGACATCGCAATTGTTCTGTAAAACAAGTTCCAAACACTTTCTATTGATGGGTTTGAAGTTGCCACATTAGCGTAATCATCAATATCTTGTAATTGTGGCTGATCATTAGAGTTTCCTCCAGCTGCGTTTGCATCGTCACCCGGTAATAATTTCACCAAGAAAGCACTATGCCAATCTCTACCATAATTGTATTGCATTAAATCGTAAACTCCAATTACGGCTTGTTCTACATTCTCTTCTTCTAAAAAGAAAGTTGCAAGATCTTGAACATCTTCACGAGGATTATTTGTAAAATCTTCGCTACATGAAACAGCACCTAGAAATAAAACAGATGCTATAAAATAAATCGTTCTTTTCATTTTTTGTGTAAGTTTTTAGTCATTAAAAGTTAAGAGAGAAACCAAATAAAGCTCTTGCTGCAGTTGGATAAAACCCTCTATCAACACCTATATCATTAAATCCGAAGTTTCCAATTTCCGGATCAAGTCCTTTGTAATTTGTAAATGTGAATACATCATCAAATGACACATACATTCTCAAACTACTTACATGTAATTTATCAGTTATACTTTGTGGTAAAGTATATCCGAACTGAATTTGTTTGATTCTCATAAAAGATCCATCTTCCACTACTAAATCAGTATCATATGCTGATGTAATATTTCCTGCTGAAGGGAAAGTCGCATCAGAGTCACCTGCTCCTGTCCATCTTCCTTCGAAGAAATGTAAAGGCTTATTTGTAATTGGACGAGATGGTTGGTGATATGTAGCCATAATTTCATTTCCAATAGTTCCTTGCCATTGTACATTAAAATCAAAACCTTTATATCCTAATCTAATATTTCCACCGAACAATACATCTGGATGTGGAGAACCAATCATGGTTTTATCATCATTAGTTATACTTCCATCTCCATTTGTATCCACTCTATTAATTTCTCCTGTAGCAGGATCAATTCCATCGGTTTTGTAACCGTAAAAATACCAAGCAGGCAAACCTTCAGTGAATCTTGTTACACCATCTGCATTTTGTGGAGCTCCAGCCCCAACAATTGATGTTCCTTCTGGCACAAACTGAATCTCAGTTACTTCGTTATCTAAGGTAGATAAATTTGCGTTAATTTGGTAACTAAAATCACTTTCAGTAGTATCAGAATATCCTACCTCGAATTCAAAACCTTGATTAACTACTGTACCTCCATTAAAATCATTTGAAACGAAACCAGCAGAACCCGGAGTAATTAATTCACCTGCAACAAAAGCTAAATCATTTGTTGTTTTCTTATAATAATCAGCGGTGAAATTTAATTTACTATTAAAAGCTCTTAAATCAACACCGAAGCCTAATTGCTCAGAAGTTTCCCAAACTAAATTTTCATTAGCAAAACCAGTAATTTGAGCTCCAACATTTCCTAAATAGTTTAATCCTAAACCACCAACTTGATTGGTTATTGCAATAATATCTGCATTACCCCTTAAGTTGTTTTTATTACCATTTTGTCCCCAACTTGCTCTTAACTTCATGTAGTTAACAGCCGACTCATCACTCCAGAAATTCTCTTTAGACATTAACCATCCTGCAGAAAATGATGGAAAAACTGCTGCTCTATTTCCTGCTGGGAATTTATCTGATTTATCACGTCTTATAGACGCTTCAAACAAATACTTCTCCATATAGTTATATGATAATCTACCATACATTGAAACTAGATTATCTCTAAATGTTAATTGTCTTGGTGAATTTGGATCAAAAATTGTTGTTGGTGAATTTATATTAAATCCATCAAAATCTGCTACCGAGATAGAATAAGCTTCATTCGTAAAAGCCGGTCTTCTACTTTGCTCTGCAGAATATCCTGCAAGTAATTTAAAGTTATGATTATCGAATGACTTATCATATGTAGCGAAGTTCTCCCATAACCATCTTCTAAAATTCTGTTTAGACCTGTTAATATTGTATTGAGTATTAGCCGCCTCCGATGCAACGTAATAAGCATTCGTATTTCTTTGACTTAAAAACTGGTTTTGTTCGTAACCATATCTAGAAGTAAATGTCAATCCTTCCATGATATTAAACTTACCGTAAATAGTCGTTAAAAACTGATCGTTTTCGTTTATATTCTCTTGGATTGCGTTCGCATAAGCCACTGGATTAATAACCTCTCCTGTTGAATATGTTGGATATCCATAAACATTACCATCTTTATCTCTTAAAACAGGAACTCCATTTGCTGCTGAACGATCAAATACATCAGTTGGTACACCATCAGTATAAATAACAGGAGTTAAAGGATCAATAATTAACATATTTTGAATTACACCTCTCGTATCACTATTTTCAACAATACCTTTTCTATCAATAAATGAAGTATTTGAATTTACACCGATTTCCAACCAATCCGTAACTTGACTTTGAATATTCAAACGGAAAGTATTTCTTTTAAACGAAGAATTATCTCCAACAACTACACCTTCTTGATTCGTATGAGAACCAGAAAAATAGTAAGATGTATTTTTCATTGAACCAGATAAACTAACATCATAACGTTGCATAAATGCAGTATCAAAAGTTTCGTCAATCCAATTTGTATCTACACCATTATTTACAATTGATGCATTTCCTGCTTCATTTAAATAAGTAACAAATTGTGAAGCGTTCATTAGTTCCATATCTGTATTTACAAATTGAAAACCTATTTGAGTATTGAAGTTTACTTGTAAACCTCCTTTTGTCCCTTTTTTAGTAGTAACGATAATTACACCATTTGCTCCTTCAGTACCATAAATCGCTGCAGAAGCAGCATCTTTCAACACCTCTATATTAGCTATATCAGAAGGTGCAATGTTATCAATTGTAGAAACCTTCATTCCATCGACAATAAATAAAGGATCTGCACTTCCACTTGAACCTGTACCTCTAATTCTAATTTTAGTACCTGAACCAGGTGAACCAGAAGAAGACGACACCGTAACACCAGATGTTCTACCTTGTAACACCTGATCTACTCTTTGATTAGAAACACTTTTAATTTCCTTACTATCAATACTAGAAATGGCACCTGTGACTAAACTTTTCTTTTTAGTTCCATAACCTACGACAACTACTTCTTCTAATGTATCTGAATCTTCTTCTAAAGTAACATTTACTACTGATTTTCCATTTATAGGAACTTCAACAGTTTTATAACCTATAAAACTAAAAACCAAAACATCATTTGATTTTACATTTTTTATAACATAAGATCCATCCAATCCAGTTTCTACACCTCTGCTAGTTCCTTTAACTAATACATTAACTCCTGGAAGTTCTCCAGCAGCATCAGAGACTACCCCTTTTACATCTTGCGCAGTTGCCGCTATTGAGGAAACGAACGTGAGCGCTAGTAAAAAATACTTAAAGATATTTTTTTTCATATTGATAATTAATTTGGCGTTTTTTTGACTAAAAAGTAATTATTCAGTATCTAAATTATTATTGTATCAACTAAGATTAACAATTTGAAAACTACTTTTATCAGAAAACTAATTTGTTTTACACAAAAATATATCCAATATTAACAATTCATTAATATAATTTTATCATTCATTAATAATTTTTTAATATTGTTATACACAAAACAAACAAACCATGAATAAAAACATCCATAGAGAGATAACTCAACTCTCACCATCCGACAGCTTTTTAGTGTATTATAGAGTAAAAGATGAATTCGATTTTCCTTTACATTTCCATCCTGAATATGAACTTAATTTTATTCACAAAGGGAAAGGGGTACGAAGAGTTATAGGAGATCATATGGGGGAGATTGGCGATTACGAACTTGTTTTAGTCGGACCAAACCTTCCACATTGCTGGGAATTACACAACTGTACCAATAAAGAAATTCATGAAATCACTATTCATATACATAATGATCTGTTAGACGAAAAACTTTTATCAAGAAGAGTTTTTAAATCAATTAGAGACATGTTAAACAGATCAATACATGGTATTTCTTTCTCAGAAAAAACCATCAAAGAACTCATGCCTCGACTCATGGAACTCCCTAAAATCTCTGGTATTGATTATTTCCTGGAGTTCATCTCCATACTTCATGACCTATCAAATTCAAGAAACCAAAAACTACTTTCAACTTCATTCTCAAACTATAATGACTTTGAAAACAGTGATAAAATAAAAAAGGTATACGAATATGTTCAGAAAAATTTCCAAAGAAAAATAACTTTAGATGAAATATCAGAACTAATCAACATGACTCCAGTTTCATTTAATCGTTTTATCAAAAAAAGAACTGGAAAAACATTTATATCTTATATAAATAGTACACGAGTTAGCTACGCAAGCAGATTATTACTAGAAACAGATTTAAGCGTTGGAGAGATAGCTTACAAATGCGGTTTCAACAATTTAGCTAACTTTAATAGAATGTTTAAAAAAATCAAAAACAACACACCTAGCGAATTTCGTTCTGAATTTAACGGAATTCAAAAAGCTTTCTAGTACTATTTTATCAAATAGACTTTAAATAATTACAATTAAAAATAAAAAAGTACCATATTTTGATTAATTGAGCGCATTTTTTTACATCAATCTATTATAAATTTACATCACTTTTCTAAAACAAGAATTCATGAAGCGTCATTTAGGAAAAATGATTTTAACGTATGCTACTGTGGTATTTATTTCTGGATGCTCAGGTGATAAAAAAGATAATTTGATGATAGACACAAAAAATGAGACGATAAACGAAAAAGTAAGCCAACTTCTTTCAAAAATGACAATTGAAGAAAAAGTTGGTCAAATGAATCAATATAATGGATTTTGGGATGTTACGGGACCTGTTCCTGAAAACGGAAATGCCAAAAAAAAATACGATCATTTAAGAAAAGGTTGGGTAGGCTCTATGTTAAATGTTCGCGGAACCGAAAACGTACGAGAAGTTCAAAGAATTGCAGTAGAAGAAACCAGACTTGGAATACCTTTAATAATTGGATTTGATGTTATTCATGGTTATAAAACATTAAGTCCAATACCTATTGCAGAATCTGCAAGTTGGGATTTAGTAGCAATAGAAAACTCAGCAAGAATAGCAGCAATTGAAGCTTCTGCAGCTGGAATCAATTGGACTTTTGCTCCTATGGTTGACATCTCTAGAGATGCAAGATGGGGAAGAGTAATGGAAGGAGCCGGAGAAGACCCTTACTTAGGTTCAAAAATTGCTCAAGCAAGAGTTAAAGGTTTTCAAGGAGATGATTTGTCAAAACCTAACACTATTGCAGCCTGTGCGAAACATTTTGCAGCTTATGGTTTTTCTGAAGCTGGAAAAGAATATAACACTGTTGATATAGGAACAGCAACACTTTATAATATTGTACTTCCACCGTTTAAAGCAGCTGTTGACAGTAATGTTAGAACCCTTATGAATTCATTTAATGAATTAAACGGTGTTCCTGTAACGGGAAGCAGCTTCTTACAAAGAGAAATTTTAAAAGGAAAATGGAATTTCGACGGATTCGTTGTATCTGACTGGGCTTCTATGAACGAGCTTATCGCTTGGGGACATGCAAAAGACAAAAAAGAAGCCGCTCGCATTGCTTCAACTGCTGGCTCAGATATGGACATGGAAGGAAATGTATATATCGAAGAATTAACCAACCTTGTTAAAAACGGTACAGTAAAAGAAAGTATTCTTGATGATGCCGTGAGACGTATTCTAACTGTAAAGTTTGAATTAGGTTTATTCGACGATCCTTTTAAATATTGCGATCCTGTAAATGAAAAAGAAAATATCGGAAATTCTAAACATCATGAAGCTGTTTTAGATGTTGCTAAAAAATCAATAGTTCTATTAAAAAACGAGAACAATCTTTTACCACTTAAGAAGAAAGGACAAAAAATTGCATTAATCGGTCCTTTAGCGAATGACAAAAATAGTCCACTTGGTAGCTGGAGGTTAGCTTCTGACGATAATACTGCCGTTTCTGTTTATGAAGGCATGTCTGAATATAAAGAAAACACATTAGCATTCGAAAAAGGAATTGACTTAATTACTGGCAATGAAGCTTTCACTCAACCTTTAACCGTAAACGAAACTATTAATAATAATGATATAGAAAAAGCAATTTCGTTAGCAAAAAGCGCAGATGTTGTAGTGATGGTTTTAGGTGAACACGGCTTTCAAAGTGGAGAAGGTAGAAGCAGAACTGAATTAGATTTACCAGGAAAACAACAAGAATTATTAGAAAAAGTATTTGCCGTAAACAAAAACATAGTCCTTGTTCTTAACAACGGAAGACCACTTGCAATTGAATGGGCCGATAAAAACATTCCAGCTATAGTAGAAGCTTGGCAACTTGGAACACAAACAGGAAATGCTGTAGCACAAGTGCTTTATGGAGATTATAATCCTAGCGGAAAATTACCTATGACTTTCCCTAGAAATGTTGGGCAAGTGCCTATTTATTACAACTATAAGAGTACAGGAAGACCAAACCGTGAGTCTCATGTTTTCTGGTCGCATTATACAGACTCAGAAAACACACCACTTTATCCATTTGGTTTCGGATTAAGCTATACTAAATTTGAGTATTCAGACCTAGCTTTAAGCAATAAAGAAATTAATAAAGGTGATGATTTAACAGTTTCCGTTAAAGTAACCAACACAGGAGAATACAATGGAAAAGAAGTTGTTCAACTTTATATCCGAGATCTTTTTGGAAGTATTACAAGACCTGTAAAAGAATTAAAAGGTTTTGAATTAACTGAAATCAAAAAAGGTGAATCAAAAACAATTGAATTCACACTAAGCAATAAAGAGTTAGGATTCTTTAATGCTGGCGGTGAATTTGTAGTAGAACCTGGTGATTTTGAAGTTTTTGTTGGAGGAAATTCCTCAGAAACTTTAAAAGAAACTTTTGTTCTTAAATAAATAGTGAATTGTTACTATGAATTAGACTGATTATTAGATAGTAATAATCAGTCTTTTTTTATTTCTTTTTTTTATCCTGAATTGCCTCAAAATGCTTTAAGTACATTTCTGCAATTTCCGACATTGGCAATGATGCTGCAGCCTTATAATTTGCTTTTGCCAATTCCAATCGATAAGAATCATTTTCAACCACTTTTTTAATGGCTTTAGCCAAAGAACCAACATCATCAGCTTCGAAATATTCTCCGCGATATCCTTCATCCTCAATTAAATCAGTTAAATCTCCTAAATTAGGCATAATAACAGCTTTTCCATAACTACCAGCTTGATGCAACACACCCGAACTTCCTGTAGTAGAAGTATAAGGAAAAACTACAACGGTACTTTCGTTAAATATAATTGGAACATCTTCTTCTGCCACATAACCTGTAAATCGTAACCCTGGAACATTTTTATATTTTTCTTTCATACTATCAATGTAACCTGGAGTATTTGGACTGTCAGTTCCCGCTACAACAATTTCTAAATCTTCGGAAGTATTTTTTCTCACCTCTTCAACTGCCTCAATCATTACCTCTACTTTTTTATACGTACCAAACTTTCCAAAAGCCATGACTTGCTTTGGACCTGAAGGTAAAGCATAATCAGGTTCTTCGATCATTTCAAATGTACCATGCGGAACAAGGACAACCTTATCTGTTTTATACTTATCCTTTAAAGTATTCACAAACTTTTGAATAGTTAAAGCAACTAAATCAGCAGATAATAAAAACTTTGTTAAGATAGTTCCTATTAAACCATAGGCCTTTTGAAGCAACTTGTTTTTAGTAAAACCAGCACTATTTAAATCTACTTGTTCTAAAATATTATGCAACAAAACAATTGTAGGAATATTCTTTAATTTACACATATAAGGCGTCAACAATCCTAATGCAGCCGGAATTTTCTTATCTCCAAACTTTAAAAATTGCAAATTGAATAACACAGCATCTGGCTTAGTTTCTTTTACCGCTCTGTTAATAGAAAAAATATTCTTGTAACTATTAAACTTCCAACAATTCTTAACGACAATTTTACATCCATCTTCCTCAAAATTAACATCGTCAACAGTAACAGCTTCATCCGTTAATAAAATCAATTCATCAACTTTATCATTTAATCTAAATTGTTTCACTAAATGGTATCCATATTCATTTAGCGTGACTTTACTTGGGGGAAACGCAGTAACAATGGCTAATTTCATATTAATCTTTATTTATTTATCTATTAAGTGTTTTACACCCAATAGAAAGGTTAGTTTATAATATAGGTCAAGTATTAACTTTCGATTTGTTTTGTTTTATTATTAGTATTCCCATAGAAAAACATCAATTGGACTGCTAAAAGAATACTCATAGCAATAATTTGCATTGTCACAATCTCTTTCAATGAGTCATGAAAAAAGACTATTAAAACAACTTGTGTAATTCCTAAAACACCAGTAATAATTACGGGGATATACTGATCAAGAGATAAAAAATAATATGCAAACACATTAGAAACAGCAAATATTGAAGTAGCTAATGCATATTGCCATAAAAGAGAAGCTATACCTACGTAAGCATGTCCAAATAAAATACTAACAACAAATTCCGGAAATAAAAATGTCACTAACACAATACACGCTGAAAGTAACGTAACGTAACCGACATATTTCAATAAAACATTTCTATGAGGAATACCTTCTTTTTGTTTACTTACAACCGATGGCAACAACAACATAACAAACATCCAGGCAATAAAATACACGACTCTACCAATTAAGGCTAAAGAAGCATATAACCCAGCATTATAATTATCGAAATAAGCTTTTACCAACAAAATATCGCTATTATTTATTATGATTTGTGTACACTCATAAAAAGCTGTAAGCAATAAAAATTTGTGAACGATTTTTCTATTCTCATCACTTAGAGTTCCACTTTTAAAAAATCGAACATTTTTACTTAAAGGTAGCACTCCAAAAACTAAAGAAATAATGATTCCAAGAGAAATAAGTATTGAAGATTCAATATCCACAAATACATATAGTAGCAGAAGAGTAATTAATAAACGGGAAATCATTTCCGTTTGATAAGTCGTAGCCAGATTTAAGAACTTTTTACCACCTTGAAAAACACCTCTATTCACACTCATCAAAAAATAAATTGGCACACTCACTCCAAAAATTACAAACATCGTAGCATTATGAGTATTAAAAACCTTTTGCAGCTGACCAGAAAAAAAAACAATCAAAACACCGATAACAATTCCAAAAAGAATTGCTCTTTTCAAAGCAAATGACATGAATTGCTCAAAAACCTTATCATCGAAAAGTACAGTATATTTGGCTGTAACCAACTGAAAAGTCATCGCTATAAAAGATAACACCAATAGGAATGTTATTAAAATGGCAGCATCTGCAAATTTTGTAGGACCAAGAATTCTACCAACTAATAAATTATATAGGTAGTTTCCTCCATTTACGATAATTGCACTTAGCATGAAAACTCTCTCGGGAGTTAGCAATTTGTTGTTTAAAATTTTCAAGCTTTCGGGGTAGTTTGATTCTCTTCTAATTTACATAATTCTACTTAGAAATACTATGTCTAACTTAATTTTTTAATTATAAAACAAACTACAAGTAATACTGAACCAAAAGGTTAAGAAAAATTGATTCTTTCCAAAAGCAAAAAACCCTTTTACACATTGGGGGTGTAAAAGGATCTTTAATCAACCAAATAAATCTAAAAACCTTCAATTTTATGAAGTGTGTTTTTCAAAAAATGAAAAAACAAAACTATGTGTACTTAAAATATGTATTCATATGTTTTAAATACATTGTAAAGATACATAACACTTACACCTTACTAGCTTTAATTTCGTTAAGCTTAATCACAACTATAGATTAACGGTAGCAAACATTCGATAAACCGAAAAAGTCATGATTTTAACAATGTTTTGAAACGAAAAAACCCTATTACACAAGAAGAATGGTAACAGGGTTCTTAATCAACCAAATAAATCTAAAAACCTTTAATTATTTTTTCTTTAAATGTGGTTTAAATGAAAAAAAACTAAAACTTAACTACACTTCAAAGATACACTCAATTCAAGGTAAAAACTGCTGTTTTTCGTTGTAGTGAAATACAATATTAGACCAGCTGTTTACAATACCCGATAAACTGTAAAAAAACTAAAACTCAATTAAAACACTATAAATAAAGTAAATACAAAGCACAATAAAACCCTTTCATTTTTGAAGAAGTATGAAAGGGTTTATATTAATCAACCAAATAAATCTAAAAACCTTCAATTTTATAGAGCTGAAGAACTCTCATAATGAAAAAATCTCTTTTCTTTTATATTCTATATTTTGTATATAAATGTCAATCTTAAATACATTCCAAAGATACATTGGACATAGGCTATATTTGGATATTTTTCGTTATTCCTCTAGCCAACATTAGACAAACAACTAATATCATTCGATAAACCGTTTTTAACTAAAAATGAACAAATTACACACTAAACACAAAACTTTTACACATAACAAAACCCTTTCATCTTGGCGAGTATGAAAGGGTTTATATTATCAACCAAATAAATCTAAAAACCTTCAATTTTAACGAGTTGAAGTACTCTAAAAATGAAAAAACTTTTATGTGTTCTTTATGTAATTTATAAAATGTCAATCTTAATTACACTCTAAAGATAACATAGACTTCTGGAATAAATAGACCTTGGTTGCTGTTTGGTTTATTAGTGTAGATAAAATAAAAATATATGTAGATAAAACGACTAAAGTACTTTTTGGTGAAGAAAATCGCAATGAAACTTCTTTTCAATCAATAAGATCTAAAGTAAATTTAATCTTTTCATAAGCTCAGATCTATTTGACCTACTTACTGGTACTACATCTTTGGCTATTAATACACTATTATCTTCGATATCAATAATTCTTTTTAAATTAATGATGTATGACCTATGTACTTTTAAAAATAGATCCTTAGGTAATTTTTCTTCTATCTTCTTAAGAGTAGAATGAACTGTGTAGTTTTTAGTATCTGTCTTAATTAAAATATAGTCACCTTTAGCCTCAACTAAATAAATACTTGGTATTTCTATTTTAATTAATCTTCTATCAATATTGATATATAACTGTGATTCTTCTTCTTTAGCTTCTCCATTTACTCCAGTAACTTCCTGAGCTGGCTTTTTAATCGTAAACTTTTTTGCTTTCTCTATTGCTTTTTGAAACCTTTCCAATGTAATTGGTTTTACCAAATAATCGACAATACATTCGTACTCAAATGCATCAATAGCAAATTTCGCATCTGAAGTAGTTAAAATTATTTTTGGAGGATTCTTAAGCGTTTGAATTAAATCGAAACCAGTAAAATCAGGCATATGTATATCCAAGAAGATAAGATCGACCTCATTTTGATTCAAATATTTAATTGCTTGAATAGCATTTGAAAATTGATCAATAACAGTTAAAGTTCCTTCATTTTTACACAACTGCTCTACGATAGCTCTAGCAGCAGATTCATCGTCAATAATTAAACAATTCATTTAGGATGTATTTATTTATTTGGTCAAAAAATCAGACATTGTAGTCAATATCTTAAAAAAATCTTCGTGATTACTTTTATCACCGTTTAATAGCTCTTTTTCGTATTGAATTGTAAACTCGTAAGATTTTTCCAGTCCTAAAATACTAATTTTATGCTTAATTTTATGTACGATTTCAGCTGTTTGTTCTAAATTATTGATTTCCAGAGTTTTTAAATAGGTTTTTATCTCCTCTGGCAACTCTCTTCTCAAAATTGAGACCATTTTCTCTTCAAACTCAACATCACCACCAGAAAGCTCTTTAATGTAATTAATATTTGGTTGTTCTGTAAGCATTTGGTTTATAGATTATTTCTTGAATTGTATAAAAAACGTAGTTCCTTTTCCTTCCTCGCTGTCTAACCATATTTTCCCATCGTATACATCGACAATTTTTTTCACTATCGATAAACCGATTCCAGTTGAATCTTTATGATCACCTAACGATTCAAAAACTTGAAAGATTTTTTCATGATACTCCTTAGGAATTCCAACACCATTATCTTCCACCATAAAAACATGGTGTTTTTTCTTCTCCTTGTATTTGATATTAACGTAAGCTTGCTCTTTATCAGAATAATTAACAGCATTACCAATTAAATTTTGGAAGAGCTGCTGAATTCTTACTTTATCAGCATTAATTATTGGAAGATTTTCATCAATATTAATTGTAACGTTTTTTGGAACAAATATCAATTTTGTGATATCTCCAATTAACTCATACATATTAACCTTTTCAAGGTCTTCAGACTTTTCTTTGATACTTGAATAATTTAAAATATCATTAATCAAGCTCTCCATTTTCTGAACCACCTCTTGTATTAAATCAATATTTTTTGCACCATCACCATCTAATTTATCTCCATAATCTTCTTTTAACCAACTTGTAAGAGCAGATATACTTCTTAATGGAGATTTCAAGTCATGCGAAACAATATGTGCATATTCTTCTAGCTCAACATTTCTTCTTTCAAGAGTTTTTAAAAGTTCCTCTTTTTGAGATTCCAGTTTTTTAATATGCGTGATATCTAAAATAATCCCGATAGAACCCGTCATTTCACCTCGTACACTGTAACTAGGAGCTGCACTTACCAACAATATCTTTTCTTCATTTGCATTATTGATAAACTTAAACTCATATGAACCTGTTTTCCCTTCTCTCCTATCTTTATTTCGCTGTTGTATTAAATCTTTAATACGCTCTCTCTTAAATAAACCTCGTAAACTTTTGCCTATTATATCCTCCTCATCTAAACTTGTCATTTTAACAAAACTCTTGTTAGCAGACAAAATTTTACCTTCATTACTTAACTCAACTAAACCTAATTTAAGATTCGCAATAATATTACTATACCTCTTTTTCTGAGCTTCTAGGTTTTTACGGTAATTTCTGGACAAAGTAACATCCCTATAAGTCCAAAGGTGACCTTTATATTCACGATCTTGAGAAATAGGCACATAATCTCTTTCTAGAATTCTTCCATCCTTTAATCGTAGTTCATCTCCAAGGATTACTTTTTTATCTTTAATCAGTTTATTGATTCGAGATTCTAATTTTTCAGGCTGTTCAAAATATTCTTTAGTTTCTTTTAATAAATTTAGATAATCCTTACCTATTAGACTTTCAGGTGGAACTGGAATTCCGAACATGTCGCAAAACTTCTTATTTACAATGGAAACCTCTCTTTTTTCGTTTTCCAAAAGAACCGCACTATCTAAATGAGATATTAAAGAAGATAATCTATTTTCAGATTCAATTAGTTTCTCTTTATCAAGTTTATTTTCAGTAATATCTTCTACAATAGCAACTTGAAATTTCACCTTTCCTTCTGAGTTCTTAACGGAATTCACAATAGTTTTTGCCCATAGAATCTCGCCATCTCTACGAATATAGCGTTTTTCCATATTAAAACTATCGATTTTTCCGGACTCTAAACGATCTCGAAATCTACGAGAAATCACTCTGTCATCCGGATGGGTAAACTGATCAACTTTTACATTTTGAAGCTCCTCTAATGAATACCCTAACATATCCCCGATTGCTTTGTTAATTAGCAAAAAATCATCATCTTTTTCCTTTGACAAGACAATACCTACGGGAGAATTATCAAAAATAATATCTAATTGCTTTTTTTGTTGCTCTAGTAACTCTTGAACTTCTATTTCCTGACTTACATCTCTTGCAATCCCTTGAACTCCAATAATACTATTATCCTTATCTCGAACCAAACTACAGTTTACCTCGAGTATTTTCTCAACATTTCCATTGGCAATTATTCGAGATCGATACTTCGAATACTTACCAAACTTCATTAGATTCCTGAATGCTTCTTGGGTATATTTAAAATCTTCGGTATGGACTAGTTTTAAAAGATTTAAAGGTTTTTTCTCATCGTAAGTATAACCGAATAATGCTTCTGCGATGCTATTCATCTTCAAAACATTCCCGAACAAATCAATTAATACAAATGCATCGTTAAGATTATCATAAACGCCTCTAAATTCAGATTCCTTGCGAAGAAAGTTCTCTTCCAACTCAACACATTTTTGTTCAGCTAGTTTTCTTGCAATTCGCTCCTCCTCTAAAGCTTTCTTTAAACTTAGAATTTCACTCTCGTTCATAAACTTTAGTTTTAGAATTTTTTTTAAAAAATTCTATTTATGAAAATAATTTATGTTATGAAATGAAAGAATTTACAAGTTTAAATACTGACTATGAGTCACAAAGTTTGGCTAGTGACCTGTGTTTAAACCGTAATCAATTCATTAACGCTCCAGTAAGATAATAATTTTATCAGTTTATTTTTATAATCTTCATACTTTAATGGCTTAACAAGGTAGCCAGCAATGCCAATTTTATAGCATTCGAAGATATCTTTATAGTTATTTGATGTAGTTAAAACTATTGTAGGTATATATTTCAATACATCGTCATTCTTTAAAATTCTTAAAAATTCAATACCATTTACTTTCGGCATATTAAGATCTAAAAGAATAATACTTGGAAGATTTTCTTTTTTGTTTAAGTAATTCAAAGCTTCTTCTCCATTATTAGCTTCAATTACGTTGTGTTTTAGATCCATCTTGGAGAGAATCCGATTGAATTTCATGACTTCAATCTGATCATCCTCAATTAACATGATCGTTAATACATTTTGCATTCCTAAATTTATTTAATCCCTACATGCAATTTAAGGTTATTTAACGAAAAGAATACATTCTTTAGTTTAACCTATGTTATTAAACGATAAAAAGACAAAAAGTATAGACGAATTGATTCAATTAAAAGTTTAACTGACAAAACAGAATCATAGATAGATGTTACAAAACCAAAGAATTGTGACAATAATTAGCTCATTTATGGAACCTTTATTCCTTTCCAACGAGCACCTTTAAAATCCATTAGCACAAAATACTCTCCCATATCATTCTTAACAAACTCAAATGACTCATCGGAATCAAATTCAGCAAAAAATACATGTTCTGTTTCTGGATATAACACTCCCGCCTTTTGTCCATTTTGATAAACTGAAAGACCGTCGTTTTCAATTGTTATTTTTAACTTTAAGTGTCCTGCATCAACAAAATCATATTCACCGACGTACTTCTCTAAAATAGAAACATCTAATTTAATTGAAGTACGTTCAATTTTTTCAGGAAACTTAACAGTTTCTTCTTTTAAGATTTTTTGTAAATCAGCAACAAGCTTTTGAAACGGAATTGCATCGTAATTCGCTAAGAATATTATGGTAAAATCATCAACAAAATCCCTTTCAACATAAGCTCTTTTACCTCTTGTTCCTCCAGCGTGCGAAATTTTACCTTTATGTACTATCGTTCTATAAGTTAAAGTGTCTAAACTTTGCAAAAACAAAGACAAATCACTAACAGTAGAATGTAAATTCCCCATTTTGACTTCGTCTTGAAGGAAAATACTATCACACATAATTTCTTTATTCTCATTTAAATAATGACCATAAGCGTAATTGGTTAAATGAGTTAAATCCCGATCGAAATTCCCTCCCGTTTTGACCATTCCTAGCGGACTAAAAAATTTAGATTTTAAAAAAGAAGAATAACTTTTACCTCCTTGTTTCCCAATAATATAATATAACAATTGAAATCCAACATTTGAATACCTTTCTTCTGCTCCAGGTTCAAACTCTAATTCTTCTTTTGTAGCCAATTGTACTATTTCATTAGGATTTAAACTTAAGGTATTTTCCACCGAAAACTCTCGTGGTAAACCTGAAGTATTTGTAGCTAAATGATTGATTGTTATAATATCTCCTTTTGGAAAATCAGGTATATATTTTTGCAGCTTATCATTTAAATTTATTTTCCCTTCTTCTACTAATTTCACCAACGAGATTTTAGCAAACAACTTAGCTACAGACCTTAAGTCAAACTGACTACTTCTAGTTACATACAAACTAGACAAAGAGTCTGAAGTTAAGTTATAAGTTCTTTCTAGTAAAATTTCATTTCCTTTTTTCAAAAGAACAACTCCGTTAAACTTTTTCAGATTTGTCAATTTATTTAAATACAAATCAGCCTTATAAGCAATTGAATCATTTCTGATGAAAACACCATCTTTCTTGGTTTGAACTTGACCACATGAAATACAAAAGCAAATAGTAATAATAAAATATAGAAATCTCATATAAAGTTTTTTTTTACAAAAGAAGTCCATCCACATTTTTTGTAATTGTAAAAAAGGAAACTACTTATGCCTCAACATAAATTCTGACAGGTTTTCAAAGAAATATTTGGGAGTAACACCACAAACTCTTTTAAAATCGCGAATAAAATGAGATTGATCAAAATATCCGTAATCATAACAAAGCTCCGTAAGAGTAATCGAATTTTCATTGAGTTTGAATTTAATCAAGCTTAAAATCCTAACAGTGATTATAAAATGTTTTAAACTATAAAGTACTTCTTGTTTAAACACCCTATTTAAATATTGTCTAGACTTTCCGAATTCATTACATAAATCATTCACCGAAACCTTACCATTCTCCTCAAAAACAGTTTCGCATACTGACTTAACGAATAACATTCTATTAGAAAAAGAAACCTCTAGACTATTTAGAAATGTATTGAGTAATTCTAATCTTTGACTTGATTTCTTTGTATTAAAAATATTTTTGTGAAGTGCTCGAAGTTCTTCATTATCTTTAGCTAAATCAACAATCCTCTTTCGCTTCAAAGAACCAAAAAGATAAGAATTCATCCAAGGATGAAATTTCAAGGTTACAAAAGAAATCTCAGAATCACTTACTAACTTGTAAGGTGGAGAATTTAAGTTATGAATGGTAAAAACACCAGACTGAATATCAACTACTTCATTATTTTCACCATAAAGAAAGATGCAATTACGCTCTTTGTAAAAGACAATATCATATGAACAATCATCAATCACTGGAATGAAATCTCTGTCATCGTGTTTTATTACAACAAGATCATAAATTTCTTTGCAAACATTATCATAATGCTCATTGGGCTTAAAACTTTCTACTTTCATTCTAAACTTAATCAGGATATCATCAAAAATAAACAAATTAAGAAAGTTAGTTTTTATAATTAAATAGCATCAAAAACAAAAAAGCCTTACTAAACTAGTAAGGCTTATTGTGATCGCGACAGGATTCGAACCTGTGACCGTCTGCTTAGAAGGCAGATGCTCTATCCAGCTGAGCTACGCGACCAATAACTATTTTTTTGTCGGGGTGGCAGGATTCGAACCTGCGACCTCCTGCTCCCAAAGCAGGCGCGATGACCGGGCTACGCTACACCCCGAAAATGGTTATCTACAATTTTTTGCGGAGAGACCGGGATTCGAACCCGGGCATCGAAAAACGATGACAGCTTAGCAGGCTGCTGCATTACCACTCTGCCACCTCTCCTTAACTCGTTATTGAGTTAAAAATTGCGAGTGCAAATGTAACATTAGAAAAGGAATCTCACAAGTATTTTTTAGAAAAAATTTCACTATTCTGGATACTCAACTCGTAAATGATAGATATTCATTAACTTACCTTTTATAACTTTTTTTATTTTTTCTATCTCCCTAAATGTAATATTTGAATTTATGAACTGATTATTGTTTTTCTGACCTTCTACAATTTTATCAATTAACTCATCGATCGATTGCGCAGATGGATTTTGCAAACTTTTTGAAGCTGCTTCCGCTGCATCACAAATCATTAAAATAGCTGTTTCTTTTGAAAATGGAATCGGACCTTGATATCTAAACTTTTTCTCCTCTACTTCTTCCTCTGGATTTCGGTCTTGTTCTTTCTTATAGAAATAATAAACCAAACTGGTTCCGTGGTGTGTCCGTATAAAATCAATAATTCGATCTGGGATATTATTCTTCTTCGCTATTTCTATTCCATCAATGACATGATCTAAAATAATTCGTGCGCTATCTACAGGAGCTAGATCATTATGCGGATTTACACCTGTAATTTGATTTTCGGTGAAAAATTTAGGGTTCTTCATTTTTCCAATATCATGATACAATGCTCCTGTTCTAACTAACATAGAATTCGCACCTATCTCATTTGCCGCAGCTTCAGCCAAGTTAGCAACTTGCATGGAATGTTGAAAAGTTCCTGGTGCTTTCTCGTTAAGTTCTCGTAGTAATTTAGAGTTGGTGTTTGACAATTCTAGTAAAGTCACATCTGAAACTAACCCAAACACCTTTTCATAAAAATATATAAAGAAAACAGCCAAAAACGACAATAATCCATTTACAGCGAACAAACCAAAATACTCCCATTTAATATTGCTTATATTCCCTTCTTTTATAATAGAAAAGGCAAAATAAGTAACCATATAAATCAGGGTAATTTGAGCGATGGAAATAAACAAACTTGCTCTTTTATATAATTCAGTTACAGACAAAATAGTTACGATCCCAGCAATAATATGCAAGTAAATAAACTCAAAACTATTTGGAACGATAAAACCAAGTAGTAAAACAGTTAAGACATGTGTAAACAATCCTAAACGGGCGTCAAAGAAAGCCTTTAATACGATTGGTAAAATGCTTAATGGAATTACATATAAAAAGTCAGAATTATATTTCACCATTACCGTTTGTGCAAAAATCATTAATAACACATTGGAAAAAATGAAGGTTACCTTTGTATTGTCTGCAAATATTTCTTTTCTATATCGATCTAAAAATAATAGCAACATCAATAAAGCCAAAGACACAAGTAAAGTATACCCTAACACTAACCAATTATAATTAGATTTTGTCCATATCAAAGATTTTGACGCTTCTTTAAATGATTGAAGAACATTCAAATTTTCTCCTTCTACAATATCACCTTTTTGAATTATCAAAGCATCCTTAGAAATCATTCCTTTTGTGTAGGAGATATCATTCAAAACCTCATCCAATTCCTTCTGAGTATACTCTGCATCAAAACTTACATTCGGCTGAATAAGTTCCGATAAAACTTCAAAAACGAAATTCTTCCCTGTTAAACTTTCCACATCTGAAAACTGATCGCTTATTCTAGTTAGTATATCTTTTGATTGAACTAAGTTTTGAAAAGAGATATTCTCAATAACATCTCCTTTTCTAAGAATGATAATCGCATTTTTATTCACCTTATTTTTAGAAACATCATCGATAAAACCAAATCTATAAATATCCTTAATAAGTTCTAAACCACTTTTCCTAAGCTTTTTAATCTCCTTTACAGACAAACTATCAGAAGGAGATAAATCATCAATTTTATTTAAAAATTCACGCTCTATTGAATTCTTTTTTTCAATATTGAAAAGAAAATATTGTTTGGAAGAAGATGTTACTTCCTTAATTTCTTCGGAAACCTCCTTCTCTGACTTTTGGATAGCAAAATCAAAAGGAGCATATAAATTATCATATTGCCATGGTTTCCCTTGAGAAAAATCATATCTGAATTTTCCTTCTTTCGGGAAAAAGTAAACAATAGCAAAAGCTGTACTTAAAAACAATAACACCTTATAAACAATGGAATTATTTCTGTATAAGTAGCTTATTAATTTCTTCATGTGAATGTGTTTATTAGCGTAAATATAACCTTTTAGTATTATTTGAGTTCTAAGCATAAAATGGTTATTTTCGCAAGACATTATTTAACAAACAAACGTAACATGAAAGAAGTAGTAATTGCATCTGTAGCAAGAACTCCAATAGGTAGTTTCTTAGGAACTTTATCAAGTACTCCAGCCCCAAAATTAGGAGCAGTAGCTATTAAAGGTGCTTTAGATAAAATCAACTTAAAACCAGAATTAGTAAACGAGGTTTTTATGGGGAATGTTGTTTCTGCTGGTTTAGGACAAGCTCCTGCTAGACAAGCAGCTATTTTAGCTGGAATTCCAGATACAGTTCCATGTACTACAGTGAACAAAGTTTGTTCTTCTGGTATGAAATCAATCATGTTAGCTGCACAATCTATCGCTTTAGGTGATGCTGATATTGTAGTTGCTGGTGGAATGGAAAATATGAGTATGATTCCTCATTATCAACATGCAAGATCTGCAACAAAATTCGGACCAGTAAAAATGGAAGATGGAATGCAGAGAGATGGTTTAGTTGACGCATATGAACAAGTGGCTATGGGAGTTTGCGCGGATGAATGTGCTGTAGAATATAACTTTTCAAGAGAAGATCAAGACGCTTTCGCTATCGAATCATATAATCGTTCTGCCAAAGCTTGGAGCGATGGAAAGTTTGCTGACGAAGTAGTTCCTGTTGAAATTCCACAAAGAAGAGGTGAGCCAATTATTTTCTCTGAAGATGAGGAATATAAAAACGTTAAAATGGAAAAGATTCCAGCTTTGCGTCCTGCGTTTACAAAAGAAGGAACGGTAACAGCTGCTAACGCTTCAACAATTAATGATGGTGGAGCGGCGTTAGTACTAATGTCGGCTGAAAAAGCAGAAGAATTAGGTATACAACCTTTAGCGAAAATTAGAGGTTATGCAGATGCTGCTCATGAACCAAAATGGTTTACCACAGCTCCAGCAAAAGCGTTACCAAAAGCATTAGCTAAAGCAAATGTTGCTATTGAGGATGTTGATTATTTTGAATTAAACGAAGCTTTTTCTGTTGTTGGTTTAGCCAACACAAAAATATTAGGTATTTCTGGAGATAAAGTAAATGTAAATGGAGGTGCTGTTTCATTAGGGCATCCATTAGGTGTTTCTGGAGCAAGAATCATCATCGCTTTAACATCTATTTTAAAGCAAAATGATGCTAAAATTGGTGCTGCTGGTATTTGTAACGGTGGTGGTGGCGCTAGCGCAATGGTAATCGAAAGAGTTTAGTCAATTAAAAACATTATTGTTTGTTCGGAATTTGTAATTTAAGTATTGTTCCCTTACGTTCAGAAGCTAGTGATGCTTCAGAAATGGTTAGTCAAGTAATTTTTGGTGAACACTTTGAAATCTTAGAAAAAACTAAAAAATGGAGTAAAATAAAACTTTCATTTGATGGTTACGAAGGTTTTATTGATAATAAACAATATGAAGAGATTACAGAATCTTTATATACAAAACTTCAAAAAGAAGAGCCTATTTTTTCGGGTGAATTAATAGATTTTATTACAGATTCCGAAAACAATTTAACTACTATTCCGATTGGAGCTCGTCTTCCATTTTTTAATGAGAATTCGTTTCAAATTAACGATTCAATTTTTAAATATGAGGGAAAGACAGTTGGTCAAAAATTAAGTAAAAATGCTATTGTAGAAGTAGCTTATTTATTTTTAAATTCTCCATACCTGTGGGGTGGAAAAACACCATTTGGAATTGACTGTTCAGGTTTTACGCAAACTGTATACAAACTTTGTGGACATAAATTACTCAGAGATGCCAAGGAACAGGCAACTCAAGGTGAAGTATTAAGCTTTATTGAAGAATGTGAACCTGGAGATTTAGCTTTTTTCGATAATGATGAGGGTATAATTACACATGTTGGCATTATAATGAATGATTACAATATTATTCATGCTCACGGTAAAGTCCGAATTGACAAATTAGATCATAGCGGTATTTACAATATCGACACACAACAACATAGTCATCGATTAAGGGTTATCAAAAAGATGATATAAAAAAAAGAGAAGCTAAATAGCTTCTCTTTTTTTATTCTTTAATTAATTCCTTTGAATTATTTCATTGACTTATATAAGTCTCTAAATTCTTTAGATTTTCCTTCCATTTCAAGAACCTCGTAGATACTCATTAAAGACTTAACTGTATCTAAGCTTCTATTTAAGCTATCAGCCTTTTCTAAATATGGTAAAGCTTCTTTATAAACTTCTTTTTGCTTAAGAGCTAATTCATCGTACTTCTTAAAGTTTGATAAATTCTTATTCATTTCCTCTACAATAGCTTTTTCCTTATCTAAAATTACAACTGATAAATTCATATAAGCATCAGCATAATCTGGCTTAATTTCAATTGCTTTCTTGTAGTACTTTTCAGCTTCTTCTGTTCTACCTTGGTTAAAGTTTACTACACCTAAGTTATAATATAATGTTGGGTTATTTGGATCTAACGAAACAGCTTCTGTCATTAATTCTCCAAACTTATCCATTTTACCTAACTCGATATACAATTGAGCTTCATTTAATAATAGGTTTAAATCTTTTGGATTTGCTTTTCTAGCTTTAGAAATAGCAACGATAGCCTCATCCGTTTTACCTTGCTCTTTTAAAATTAAACCAAAGTTTTTAATGATTGTTGCAGATCTACCCTCAGTTGTTTTTTCCGTTGGAGTAGAATATTTTCCTGACTTAACCATTGCATCTCTTTGTACTTTATTACCTAAGTTTTCTTCCTTACCAGTTGCTTTATTGATAGCGAAGTATTGAACTTCTTTACCTGTATAACCAATTTGGATTAATTCCTTATAATAATTAATTGCTGCATCATAGTTCTTAGCTTGAGTTGCACTTACTGCTGCATTGTATGCAAAAGCAGTATCTCTTGGACTTAATTTATAAGTTAAATAAAAGAACTTTGACGCCTCATCATAATTCTTCTCTTTGTTATATAAATTAACCGCTCTTTCAGAAACTGATTGGATTAACTTATCTAACTTCGGTCTAGCCTCACCAGAATAACGCTCTTTTCCAATTTTCTTTTCAAAATCAAATAATTGGTTGAACGCATCCGCTGCTTTTTGATACTCCTTCTTACCAGCAAAAACTTGCCCTTTTAAGAAGTAATATTTTGATTTATACTTATCATCTGCACTTTCAATTGAACCATCAAGTGAATTTACAATCGTCAAAGCTCCAGTAAAATCATTATTTTTAAGTGCCTTCTCAATAGATTTAAGCTCTTTCTTTTGAGCAAAAGAACCTAATGTTAGTAAACCTAAAGAAATTGCTAAAACTTGTTTTCTCATCTTAGTTAATATTAGTTATTTTATAATGTATTCTTAATTTACACTAGTTTCGTTTTCAATTTCCGTGCCATTTTCTTCATCTTCTTCCTCATGCATCACTTTCGCTACTGCTGCAATACTATCATTATTCTTAATATTGATAAGTTTTACACCTTGTGTAGCTCTTCCCATAACTCTTAAATCTTCAACAGCCATTCTTATTGTAATTCCTGACTTATTGATGATCATTAAATCGTTAGAATCATCCACATTTTTTATGGCTACCAAATTACCGGTTTTTTCTGAGATATTCAATGTTTTCACACCTTTTCCTCCACGGTTTGTAATTCGATAATCTTCAAGTTTAGATCGTTTACCATAACCCTTTTCAGAAACCACTAAAATATTACTTTCCATATCATTTACCGACACCATTCCAACAACCTCATCTTCTTCATGTTGTAATGTAATACCTCTAACTCCTGAAGCAGTTCTACCCATTGGCCTCGTTTTCTCTTCCTCAAAACGAATTGCTTTTCCAGATCTTAATGCTAACATAACTTGGCTGTCTCCAGTAGTTAATTTAGCTTCTAATAACTCATCTCCTTCCTTAATAGTAATGGCATTAATACCATTAGCTCTTGGTCTAGAATATTGTTCTAAAGGTGTTTTTTTAACTTTACCCTTCTTAGTTGCCATGATTACATAATGATTATTGATATAATCTTCATCTTTTAAATCATCAGTAACTAAAAATGCTTTTACTTTATCGTCTTGCTCAATATTGATTAAGTTTTGAATCGCTCTACCTTTAGTATTCTTACCTCCTTCAGGAATTTCAAACACTCTCATCCAAAACACTTTTCCTTTTTGAGTAAAGAATAGCATGTGCTGGTGATTTGTACCAACAAATAGATGCTCTAAGAAATCTTCATTACGAGTGGTAACTCCTTTTTGACCTCTTCCTCCTCTATTCTGAACTTTGTATTCATCAAGATTTGTTCTCTTAACGTATCCAGCGTGAGAAATCGTAACAACCACTTTAGAGTTTGGAATCATATCCTCGATTCTCATATCTCCACCAGCATATTCAATCACTGAACGACGTTCATCTCCGTACTTATCACGTATTAACTCTAACTCATCCTTGATGATTTGATATCTTCTTGGCTCGTTAGCTAAAATATCCTTTAAGTCCGCAATCGTCTTTATTATTTCATCATACTCAGCTCTTAATTTATCTTGCTCCAGACCTGTTAACTGACGAAGTCGCATTTCAACAATTGCTTTAGCTTGAATCTCTGTTAACTCGAATCGTTTCATCAAGCTTTCTCTAGCTTCATCTGCATTAGCAGACCCTCTAATAATAGAAATTACTTCGTCTATATTATCAGAAGCAATAATTAAACCTTCTAAAATATGAGCTCTAGCTTCCGCTTTCTTCAGTTCATATTGAGTTCTTCTTACAATTACTTCGTGCCTATGATCTACAAAATAGTGAATTAACTCTTTTAAGTTTAATTGCTGAGGACGCCCCTTTACAAGTGCAATATTGTTAACACTAAAAGACGTTTGTAATTGAGTGTATTTGAATAATTTATTTAATACGATATTAGGAATAGCATCACGCTTTAGAACATATACGATTCGCATTCCTTTTCTATCAGACTCATCACGAATACTCGCAATACCCTCTAATTTTTTATCATTTACCAAATCTGCAGTCTTCTTAATCATCTCTGCCTTATTAACTTGGTAAGGTATTTCAGTAACTATAATACATTCACGTCCTTTTACTTCTTCAATCGTAGCCTTTGCACGCATAACGATTCGTCCACGTCCTGTATGAAAAGCATCTCTTACACCGTCATAACCGTAAATTATACCTCCTGTTGGAAAATCTGGTGCTTTAATGTGTTGCATTAACTCATCAATTTCGATATCACGATTATCGATGTAAGCAATGGTTCCATTTATAACTTCCGTTAAGTTATGTGGAGCCATATTTGTTGCCATTCCCACTGCAATACCTGAAGCTCCATTAACTAATAAGTTTGGAATTCTAGTAGGTAACACAGTTGGCTCGTGCAATGTATCATCAAAGTTTAACTTGTGATCTACAGTATCTTTCTCTATATCAGACAACATTTCTTCCGATATCTTCTGCATTCTAACCTCCGTATAACGCATTGCTGCCGGGCTATCTCCATCAACAGAACCAAAGTTTCCTTGTCCATCGATCATCATGTAACGCATGCTCCAGTTTTGTGCCATACGCACCATAGAATCATATACAGAAGTATCTCCATGCGGGTGATATTTACCTAACACCTCTCCTACTACTCTAGCCGATTTTTTATATGCTCCTGTTGATCTTATTCCTAATTCATGCATTCCATATAAAACCCTTCTGTGTACAGGCTTTAAACCATCTCTTACATCTGGTAAAGCTCTCGAAACAATTACTGACATTGAATAATCAATGTAAGCGGATTTCATTTGTTCTTCGATATTAATTGGAATTAACTTTTCCCCGTCTGCCATATATCTCAATTTAAATCATTAATACTCATTTCGTCAAAAAAGTGAATTTTACAGCATTAAAATTCACTTTTTTAAATACAAAGCTGTATTTATTTTTACTAACAGTGCAAGATAGACTTTTACCAATTATTTCCAAACTTTTACTCAATCGTTTTTGTTGAACTTATCAACAATCCTGTAAGGTTTTTTAACATATTACTACTTAATATGTAAACTGTCTTTTTGTCGTGTTGTTTTACTGGCACCGTTTTTGTATTTTTCAATAAAATTCTTATTAACTTTACAACAAAAGAAATTATATATGGACGAAAATTTTTCACCTGGCGTAAGAGATGTCATCACTTTCAGTAAGGAAGAGGCTTTAAGATTAGGGCACGACTTTATTGGAACGGAGCATCTTCTACTTGGTTTAATAAGAAAGGGAGACGGAAAAGCGATAGAAATTTTAACCACTTTTGATATAGATTTAGATTTAGTTAGAAATAAATTAGAAAAATTAAACCCTACTTCATCTCTAATTGAAGCAAATCAAAAGAAAAATTTACACTTAACCCGTCAAGCCGAAAAAGCTATAAAAACCACATTTTTAGAAGCTAAATTATACCAAAGTGACGCAATAGACACTGCTCATTTGTTATTATGTATTTTAAGAAATGAGAATGATCCTACAACAAAACTTTTACAGAAGTACGATGTAGACTACGATCAAGCGAAAGCTTTATATAAAGAATTGAATATTGACGGCGGCAGCATCATCAATCCAATTGCGGAAGCTAACGATGATGAATTTGCTGAAGAAAAATCTGGACCTTACGGCCAACAACAATCTTCTCAAAGAAGCAAAGCCAATAAAAAATCAAAAACACCTGTTTTAGATAACTTCGGTAGAGATTTAACTGCTTTAGCTGAAAACGGGAAGCTTGATCCTGTAGTTGGAAGATTAAAGGAAATAGAACGTGTTTCTCAAATCTTAAGTAGAAGAAAGAAAAACAACCCGATGCTTATTGGTGAACCTGGAGTTGGTAAATCTGCAATTGCAGAAGGGTTAGCTTTAAGAATTGTAAACAGAAAAGTTTCAAGAATACTTTTTGACAAAAGAATTATTTCTCTTGACTTAGCCAGTTTAGTTGCGGGAACAAAGTATAGAGGTCAATTCGAAGAAAGAATGAAAGCATTAATGAATGAGTTAGAAAAGAATGACGATATCATTCTTTTCATTGACGAAATTCATACAATTGTTGGTGCAGGAGGTGCAACAGGTTCTTTAGATGCATCTAACATGTTGAAACCAGCACTTGCTCGTGGTGAAATTCAATGTATTGGCGCAACAACTTTAGACGAATACAGAACAAATATCGAAAAAGACGGTGCTTTAGAACGTCGTTTTCAAAAGGTAATGGTAGATCCTACAACTGTTGAAGAAACAGTTCAGATTTTACATAACATCAAAGGAAAATACGAAGCACATCATAATGTTGAATTTACCGATGAAGCTATTGAGGCATGTGTAAAATTAACTAACCGATACATGACGGATCGTTTTCTTCCAGACAAAGCAATTGATGCTTTAGATGAAGCTGGATCACGAATTCACATTACTAACATCGTAGTTCCTCAACAAATCTTGGAATTAGAATCCAAACTTGAAGAGATTAGAGAACGTAAAACAAAAGCGGTTAGCGGACAAAAATATGAGGAAGCAGCTAAACTACGTGACGATGAAAAGAACTTAGAAGCAGCATTAGATTCAGCTCAAAATCAATGGGAAGAAGATTCTAAACTTCATAGAGAAACTGTTACGGAAGATAATGTAGCAGAAGTAGTTTCAATGATGACTGGAATCCCTGTAAATAGAGTCGCTGAAGCAGAAAGTCACAGACTAGCGGAACTTCCAAGCATGATTCAAGGAAAAGTTATTGGTCAAGACGAAGCTGTTACCAAAGTAGTAAAAGCAATTCAACGTAATAGAGTTGGTTTAAAAGATCCAAACAAACCAATTGGTTCTTTTATTTTCTTAGGATCAACAGGTGTTGGTAAAACCCAATTAGCAAAAGTATTAGCTCGAGAATTGTTTGATTCTGACGAATCTTTAATCAGAATTGACATGAGTGAATACATGGAAAAATTTGCCATCTCAAGATTAATTGGAGCACCTCCAGGATATGTTGGTTATGAAGAAGGTGGACAGTTGACCGAAAAAGTTCGTCGTAAGCCTTATTCAGTAGTTCTTTTAGACGAGATCGAAAAGGCTCATCCAGACGTTTTCAATATGCTACTACAAATTTTAGATGATGGACATGTTACTGATAGTTTAGGTAGAAAAATTGACTTTAGAAATACGGTGATTATCATGACATCAAATATTGGTGTTCGTAAATTAAAAGATTTCGGAGGCGGTGTTGGTTTTGGAACTCAAGCTAAGAAAGAACAAGAAGATTCTAATGCACGAGGAATTATAGAAAGTGCTTTAAAGAAATCTTTTGCTCCAGAATTTTTAAACCGTATTGATGATGTAATTATTTTCAACTCACTTGAGCGCGAAGACATTCATAAAATCATTGATATTGAGCTTAAAAAATTACTTGATAGAATTTCTGATTTAGGATACAATTTAAGCTTAACAGAAAAAGCAAAAGATTATATCGCGGACAAAGGTTTTGATAAGCAATATGGAGCGAGACCTTTAAAGAGAGCTATTCAAAAATACATTGAAGATGCATTAGCAGAAGAAATTGTAAACTCAAAATTAAACGAAGGAGATTCAATTTTTATGGACCTTAACGATGAAACAAAACAGTTAACCATTAAAATTGAAAAAGGTGAAAAACCTACAGAGACTCGAACAGAAGTCGATGAAGAATAAATAACACAAACCCTGAGAATCTCTCGGGGTTTTTTATTACTTTATTTTTAAAGTCATTTCACTCTAGTTAAAATCAAATACAGCATGAAATTCATTCAAGATTACAAACTTATTTCTAAACTGTTTTTTTCTTTTGTTGCTCTTACATTACTTCAATCATGTAGTCAAAGTAACGCCATGGAAAGATCAAAGAAGACAAGAAGTGACAAAACTCAAGAAAATTTTTCGAACCGAAAAGTTAACTCACAAACAAAAGAATATTGGTTTGATGGAAAAGCTGAAATCTCAAGCTATGAATTAAATCAAATTAGATACGGTGAAATTCATTCAGGAAAGGCTTCTTTAATTTATGTAACAGAACCATTTTCTAAATCTTCTAACACAAAAGCAGATTATAATAGAGAGTCTAATATTTCTGTTTTAAAACTAAACTCAACAAAAAAGTTCAACACTGGAATTTATCCGTACTCAATAATGAACAGTACTTTTTTCCCTTTTGAGAAAACCAATACATCATTAAAAATAGCTTCCTCTATGCAAGAATGGTGTGGAATGATGTATACTGAAATGACCAATCGAACCGACTTAATATTTAATCACAACTCCTATTTTGAAGGAGCTTCTTTTAAAGGCAAAAAGCTAAAGAAAAATATTCTTGAAGACGATCTTTGGTCACTATTAAGACTCAACCCAGAATTATTACCTCAAGGAAAGCAAGAAATCATTCCTAGTATAACCTTCTTGAATTTAATGCATCAAGAATTCAAGACTTACGAAGCTATTGCTAAAATCAAAACTAACACAAACAATACTTCAAAAACATATGTGATTGAGTACCCTACTTTAAACAGAACATTATCAGTTACATTTGAAGCGCAATTTCCTCACAAAGTTTTAGATTGGACAGAGAGTTATAAGAGTGGTTATGGAAATCAAAGAAAAAGTTTAACTACCACTGCTAAACTTATTAGATCTATAAAAATTGACTACTGGAATAAGAACAAAAACAAAGATAGTCACCTTAGAGATAGTTTGGGATTTTAGGCTCTTTTAGGAGAAACTAATTAAAAAGCTAAATCGAATTGTTTAGTTTTGCAATTATGAAATCACTCCTACAATCGAAATACTTATTATTAGTATTCTTTTTTGTTTTATTTATAGTCAACCTAACACAAGGTTATTTTACAGAATTATTGTCTGACGAAGCTTATTACTGGACTTATAGTAATGAATTAAATTGGGGATATTTCGATCACCCTCCAATGGTTGCAGTTTGGATTTCTATTTCTAAATTTATCTTTGCTTCAGGGGAATTAAGTGTTCGTTTTTTCTCTTCAATTACATTACCTCTGACATTTTATTTTGTTTGGCTTTTAATTGATCATCCAAAAAAGCTAAATTATAAATGGTTATTTATTCTTTTAACATTAACCACTTCGTTATTCAATGTGTATGGTTTTATAACAGTTCCTGATACACCGTTAATGTTTTTTACAGCATTATTTTTATTTGGATATCAAAAATACTTAAAAGAAAAATCAACTATAAGCTACTTAATACTTGCCTTATCAATGGCTTGTATGATGTATAGTAAATATCAAGCTATTTTAGTTATTGGTTTCGTATTATTATCAAACTTAAAAGTTTTACTTGATGGGAAAATTTGGTTAACTACATTACTAACTATTGCTTTATTTTCCCCACATTTATATTGGCAAATTGAAAACGACTTTCCTTCTTTTAAGTATCATTTATTTGAAAGAAAAGAAAATACAGTGTATAAATTTAGAGATACCTATATGCACATAATCAACACTATTGCAATTATAGGTTTCACATTTCCTATTGTATATAAATCTTTTTTTAAGAATATTAAAAACACAGATTCATTTCAGAAAGCTCTGAACTTCTTAGTTATAGGATTTATTTGCTTCTTTTTTATCAGCACATTCAGTACTCATGCACAAGCACAGTGGATTGTTCCAATATCAATACCATTAATCGTAATTCCTTTTAATCACTTAGTAGAAAACCAAAAAGATTTAAAACTATTCACAATTTTGGCGATTACAACATTAGTGGTGTCAACCTTTTTACGATTTGCCATGGCTATTGATGGGTTACTTCCTAAACAATTCGACATGCATGGAAACAAAAAATGGATTGTAGCTCTAGATAAAAAAATAGAAGATAAAACTCCTTTAATTTACAACTCTTATCAAAACACCTCTCTATACTGGTTTTATTCTGGAAGAAGACCATATCAATTAAACACTTGGGACAGTAGAAAAAATCAATATGACCTCTATACATACAATAAAAATTATACAATTGAGAATGCTGTTTTAATTGGCATAAGTAAAAACAGTTCACCTAAAGATTCTTTACCAAAAAAGAATAAAGGAAAAATTTACTATAAAAATATTAAGCATTCATACAGTAAAAACAATTCAATTGAAATAGACTTCCAAGACAACTTAACTCTAACAAAAAATACTTCTAACTCATTTCAAGTTTTAGCGTCTGAGAAAATAATAGACGAACTGAATTCATTAAAACTAGCAATTGCCTTACGTGACGGAAGAGTAAAAAAAGTCTTTCCTGCGATATTAATTGATGATAAAATTGAATTTAACTTCGACATATCTGATTCAAACTTTAACCCAAATAGAATTCAAGTGATTGGAACATCTAATCCTGAAATAAACTACATACGATTAAGTCCTATTAAAAACATTACTATAAATGAGCAATAATAAATCATTGTTAACTATTATATTATTAATAGTTTGTGTTACATTATTAGGTTTTCCTTTAGACATGATGCCACCAGACGCAGCTCTTTATGGTTCGATTGCTAAAGAAATGTATTTAAATAATGATTTTGTAAACTTATATTCTTTAGGTAAAGATTGGCTTGATAAACCACACCTACCATTCTGGCTAACAGCTTTGTCTTTTAAAATTTTTGGAATCTCAAATTTTGTATACAAATTACCTGGAGTTTTAGTCTTTTTATTGGGTGTGTGGGCAACTTATAAATTCACTTTAAAGAACTATAACAAAGAAACCGCAACTTTAGCCGCAATAATTCTAGCTACTTCATTACATAGTGTAATTTCAAACTTTGATGTAAGGGCCGAACCTTATTTAACCGGGTTTATAATAGCTAGTTTATATTGGTTTTACCTTTATATTCAAAATAGGAAATGGACTGATTTAGTTATTGCTTGTTTGTTCTGCGCTTTTGCTATTATGACGAAAGGCATCTTCGCTATGATTCCAATTGTTGCTGCTTTAGGAGGTCATTTCATTATTACAAAACAATGGAAAGAAATTTTGAATCCAATGTGGATTTTAGGCTTACTATTTATATCAGTTTTTATTCTTCCAGAGATTTACACATTATACTTGCAGTTTGACATACATCCGGAAAAAATTGTTTTTGGAAAAACCGATGTTTCGGGTATAAAATTCTTTTTGTGGGATAGCCAATTCGGTCGATTTTTTAATACTGGACCGATCAAAGGTCACGGAGATCCTTTCTTCTTTATTCACACAATATTATGGGCGTTTTTACCTTGGTCTATTATATTTTATATTGCGTCATTCTTGAAGATTAAGAGAAATCTGAAATCAGTAAATACGAACGAAGAATATTATACCTTGTTCGGGACATTAGTAACAATTTTAGTTTTTTCATTAAGTAAATTCCAATTGGCACATTATACAAATATCGTATTCCCATTTATGGCGATTATTACTGCTGACTTTATTATCAAACTAAAATCTCGCTATAGAAATCTTCAGAAAACATTTGTTATATCTCAATGGATTTTAATTGCGATTTCAATTATAGCAATTATTGGATTAAGCGTTTTAATGAAACCTGATTTCAATTTTTGGATAGTACTTCCACTAAGTTTATGTGTTTTTGGAATAATTCAAGTTTTAAAAAACAACAAAGATAAAATTAATAGAACCTTTTACTTATCAACCATATCTTTTTGCTTCTTATACGGGTTTATGCTTACCCACTTCTATCCTACTCTTTTTAAATACCAAGGAGGTGTTTATGCTGCGAAATATGTAAATGAAAACAACTTTGAGAATATTAATTTACTGAATAATAACAGTCATAATTTTGGTTTTGAATTCTATTGTAATAAACCTATTAATAGAGTAAATATAGAAGACATAAGCAACATAAAAGAAGCCTCTTTTTATGCCAATGAAAAGGATCTTGCTTTATTTAAAGACAAAAAAAAATCCTTTACAATTTTGAAAGAATTCGATTATTACCGAATCACAAAACTGAAAGGAAAATTTCTTAATACGAGCACCCGTGAAGGAACTCTAGGAAAAAAATACCTAATTAGACTGAACTAGGTTTTCTTTAAATATTTTCAGATAGAGTAAACTGTATAATTTATAGAACATCGTTCCCAAAATTATCCCTGATAGATATCCTACAGTTATATCTCCTGGATAATGCACACCTAAATATACTCTACTATAACCGAAAACTATAGGGAATAAAATCAGAAAGTATATAAATTTGAATTTACTCCTTAATAATAGTATTATAAATGTTGTAAAAGTGGTTGATAATGAAGCATGACCAGACCAAAAACTATAACCTCTAGGTTTATAACTAAATTGTCTTAAATACTCTTGTAATTCAGCAGTGTTGCAAGGACGCATTCTCTCAGTTGTATTTTTAATCAAATTGGTAAACTGATCTGAAAATGCAACAAGTACTGCAATAAACAATAAAGAAAAAAGTGTCTTTTTTAATCCAAATCGGATATAAATTAACAATAAAATAATTACAAAAAGAGGGATCCAATTAAACTGATTTGTAATTGTTAACCAAAAGGAATCCCATTTTTCATTTCCTAAATTATTGAGAAAAATCAACAATTCAGCATCTTTTGACCTTATAATATCTAACAAACTATTTTCCAACTTTTAAAACGTGTATTTCAAAAATTAAATCTGTATTTGGTTTTATTACTGGTAATCTACCAACTTCACCATATCCTAAATAACTAGGAATAAACAATCTGGCTTTGCCACCTTCACTCATCATCTTCGCTCCTTCTTTCCACCCTGCAATAAGTGGTAAATTTGGATCATTAATGGTAAAAGTGAATGGCTCTTTTTGATCTAAACTAGATGCAATTTTATTACCTAAATCATCATATAAATGATAATGAACAGTTGTTGGTAAATCTGGATTTACTTTTTTACCAGTTCCTTTTTCAATTTGTAAAAACCTCAAACCAGAACTAGTAACAGAAGAACTATAGTAATCCATATCTTTTCTGATTTTTTCTTTGGCTGCTGCAATTTTTCTTCTTCTTTCTTTCTTTCTCTCTTCCGCATTATTTAATTCTTGTAAGAACACATCAGCAGCGTCAAATTTTTTGGCTGATTTACCAACTCTAATGATATCTACTTTTTCAATTATATCATTTTGAGCAATAGTATCTACAATGTTTTGTCCGTATGTTACTTTTCCAAAAACCGAATGTTTACCATCTAACCAAGGAGTAGCTTTATGTGTTATAAAGAACTGTGATGAATTGGTAGCAGGACCTGCATTAGCCATAGAAAGAACTCCTTCAGAGTCGTGCTTATAAATAAGCTGACCCGTTTCATTTAATGGAAATTCATCTTCAAATGAATAACCTACAGAACGACGACCTTGACCTTTTGGTTGACCAGCCTGAACCATAAAATCTTTAATAACTCTGTGAAATTTTACTCCATCATAAAATGGCTTCCCTTTCATTGAATCAATCATTTTAGGATTATTCCCTTCTGCTAAAGAAACAAAATTAGCTACCGTCATCGGTACAATATCCGCGTGAAGTTTCACCAAAATATCTCCTTTATTAGTTTGAATATCCGCGTACAACCCATCCGATAAATCTGGATATTTAACTGTTTTACAAGACACTATTACAAGTGAAACTATCAAAAAAAGTTTAAAAATCTTCATACTTATATTTTAAAGAAACAAAAAGCACCAACATTTGTTGATGCTTTTAAATTACATTATTTTTTATTAATGATCTTTGTGATCAGGACCACTATGATCTGTATGTCCGTCAGCAGCTGGCTTAACTGCTGGTTTAACTTCTAAAAGTTCTACTTCGAAAATTAAAGCTGAATATGGCTTAATTTTAGGCATTCTACCTTGGAAACCGTAAGCTAAATCTTGAGGTATAAAAAACTTAAACTTTGAACCTTCTTTCATTAACTGTAAACCTTCGGTCCAACCTTTAATAACTTGTGTTACTCCAAACTCTGCAGGAGTTCCTCTGTCAACAGAACTATCAAATATATTTCCATCCGTAGTAGTTCCATGGTAGTGTACTTTTACATAATCAGCAATCTTAGGTGAAGCCCCATTTCCTTCCTTTAAAACAATATACTGTAAACCACTCTCTGTAGTAACAACACCTTCTTTGTTTTTATTTTCAGCTAAAAAAGCCTCGTTTTCTTTTTTGTAATCAGCATATTCAACTTCAGATTTCTTGCGCATCTCATTTTGTCTTCTTTCCATTTCAGCCATTTGCATCTTCTGAGAATAAGCTCTAATAATTAAAGAAGCATCTTCTGGCTTCATTAAAAGATCTGTAGAATCTGCTCCGTTATAAAATCCTTGTACATAAAGATCTGGATCAATTTCCTTTGCATTTTGACTTGCACGCATTCTAGCTCCTGTATTTAAACCTAAAGCATAACTTACAGAATCTAATTCAGTTTTTAAACTCTTTTTAGTCCCACCTAATTGTTTTCCACACGATACAACTGTTAATCCTAAAACAGTAATCGCTACGATCTTACTTAATTTCATTATTTGGTTTTTTAATTTCTATTAATGTTAATGTACTTTTTAATGTTTGATTTATTCCAATTTTATGTCCATCACCCGTAACTCCGTAAGCTCGGTATGAAGGAATTACAAATGTAATAGTTTCTCCTTTTTTCATCAACTTTATTCCCTGTTGTAAACCAGGAACAAAATCTTCTTTATCTACAGTATAATCTCTTGTTTGATAATCATAAAAAGAATCATTATTTAGTTTGGTTATATTGTAACGTACGGTCACTACATCACCTTTCACAGGTGTAGAGTTTGAAACTGAATCTTTATTTTGATAAGAGTACCAAAAACCATTTGCAGAAGATTCATATACATTTATTGTATCTTGCTCTATATAACTTTTGATTTTTTCTGTCTCTAACGCATTTAGCTTTTTATTTTGCGCTATAACTTCCTTATAAAAGTTAGTAGTAGAATGTTGTTTAGGTCTTCTTGGCTCTAATTCTTTACAACCTACAAAACCTAAAATCATCAATCCAATTAAGTAGAATTTACTCTTCATATGAAACTAATAATTCTTCTTTATAATTAGGTAATAACGATTTAAACTTCTCTACAGTATCTTCCATAGAAATTGTTGATCTTCCACCAGCAGCATTATCATGTCCTCCACCGTTAAAATAAGACCTAGCGAACTTATTCACAGAAAAACTTCCTTTTGATCTAAAAGAGATTTTAATAATTCCTTGCTCAATATCTTCAATAAAAATTACAGCAAATACAATTCCTTTCAAAGAAAGCGCGTAGTTTACAACACCTTCGGTATCTCCTTTTTCGTAATTAAATTTATTCTTTTCTTCTTGAGACAAAGTAATAAATGCGGTTTTAAACTCAGGAAGCACCTTCAGGTTGCTTAAAGATTGCCCTAAAAGTTGTAATCTACTATAAGAATTAGCATCATAAACATTGCTATGAATTCTATCATTTTCAGCACCTCTATCAATTAAATCAGCAATAATTCTGTGTGTTTTACTTGTAGTTGATCGGAATCTAAAAGAACCAGTATCTGTCATAATCCCTGTATATAAACAAGTAGCAATATTCTTATCAATTAAATCAACGTCTCCCATCATTTCGATAAAGCTATAAACCATTTGACATGTTGAACATATTTCAGTGTCGGAATACATATATTCAAATTCATCGGGTTGTTGATGATGATCAATTAATGCAAAATCGTTTTCATACTTTTCCAAAGTATTCTTCATATCATCACCTACTCGATGCAACGCATTAAAGTCAAGCAAGAATATAATTTCAGATTTTTTAAGTGCTTTTACACATTGATTATTTTGACGATCAAATCTATATACAGTTTCTACTCCAGGAATCCAATGCAAAAAATCAGGGAATTCATTTGGCATTAAAACTTGAGCTGTATGTCCTTTTAAATCAAGATAATGTTTTAAACCAAGTGTAGAACCCACGGCATCTCCATCTGGGTTTTTATGGCCTATTATTACAATATTTCGAGGCGTTTCTAAGTACGCTTTTAGCGCTTCAAAGTTCTTTAAAATCATAAAGGGCGAATATACAATTTAATATTCTTTTGAGTAAATAATATCAAAATTGTTAATTCTCTAAACAAACTACATTTAAATGAATACGACACTCTTAAAATCAAAAACCAAATAACACATAACTATGATAAAAAAAAACTAATTACGAGACATTTACAAACTCTAAACCATAGTTAACTTGTCGGTAACATTAAAAAATGTATTTTTGCGCGAAATTATAATCAGATTAAAAAACAAATGGCAACAAATAGAACTTTTACAATGATTAAACCAGATGCTGTAGAAAATGGACATACTGGTGCTATTTTAGAAAAAATTAATGCTGCTGGGTTTAGAATTGTAGCAATGAAAAAAACGCATATGACTAAGCGTGATGCTGAAACTTTTTATGCTATTCACAAAGAGCGTCCGTTTTTTGGAGAATTAGTTGAGTTTATGACTCGCGGTCCTATTGTTGCGGCAATCTTAGAAAAAGAAAATGCAGTTGAGGATTTTAGAACTTTAATTGGAGCAACTAATCCTGCTGAAGCTGCTGAAGGTACGATCAGAAAACTTTATGCTACTTCAATTGGAGAAAACGCAGTTCACGGTTCTGACTCAGATGAGAATGCTGAAATCGAAGGAAACTTCCACTTTGCTGGTAGAGAAATGTTCTAAATTTCATTTCTAGAAATAATATTTTTAAAAACTCGTTACCTTTAAGTAACGAGTTTTTTATTTAAATTCGCCTAACATATTTAATGTAATTTTGATCTTATGAAAAATGCTTTAGTTATTATTTGTTTTAGTTTATTTGCAATCCAAACCAGTTTTGCTCAAAAAAATAATCAAGAAAACACTTATGAAGTTTTCATTACTAAACCAGAAGGTGAAAAAGCAATTGCAATAGAAGATTGGGCAAGCTATATCCAAATGGATTCAAGCTTAAGATCTTTTGAATCAAAAAATAAAAACGCTGATGATTCTGGCACATCATTGACTCATTACTCTTATAATAATTCAAAATTTACACTTGAATTTAATAATGGATTTATTAGAGCCAAAAATCCTTCAAAAGAAGTGCTATTGAAAATGTATCAGGTATCAAAACGCTTAAATGCAGAAGTTAAAGATTCGAATGGAAAAGTTTTTACTGATGATGATTTTTACAAAAATTAATTAAACAAGCATTAATTTCTTAACAACATCTTCTCCCATTTCTTCATTTATCATTGTAACAATTTTTTCCTTACCGTAACTAAGTTCTTCTCTTAATACTGAAGAGTTTAAACGAATTACCAAAGTTCCGTTTTGAAGCTTTACTTCACTTGTGTACGAAGCAATTCCCGGCCCCATTAATTTAACCCAAGCCTCTTCAATATGAATTTTACGGAAGCCCTTTTCAAGTTTATTCTCCTTAATAAAAGAACCCATTAAATCTTTTATTGAAAAACTTTCATTCTCTCTCTTTGCCATTTCTTTTGCTTATGAATTACTTAAATTAAAAATTTCATAGGGTTTATTACTCTGCTTGACTACAGCTTCTGTTCTTTCAAAATGAGTATCGGTTATAAAAATCTGACCAAACTCATCTTTATTCACCAGTTCGACAATTTGCGCTACTCTATTTTCATCTAGCTTATCAAAAATATCATCTAATAATAATATCGGAGTAATTTTTGACTGTTCTTTTATAAATTCAAACTGAGCTAATTTCAACGCTATTAAATACGATTTCTGTTGACCTTGTGAACCGAATTTTTTTATTGGAAAATTACCTATCTCAAAGTTCAAATCATCTTTATGAACACCAACAGAAGTGTATTGCAACACTTTATCTTTCTCTAAATTATTTTTCAACAATTGCTCAAAAGAAATATCATTTAGTTGACTTTTATAATGCAACGAAACACTTTCATTTTCATTGGATATAATCTGATATTTTTGGTTAAAAATTGGAACAAAATCTTTTAAAAATGATTTTCTTTTTTCATGAATCTCCGTTCCGTACTGAATCAATTGCTCATTATAAACACTTAAATTCAGTTCATCAAAAGTTCTATTAGCCGCAAAATACTTTAACAAAGCATTTCTTTGGCTTATTACTTTATTGTAAGAAATCAACGTTTTCAAGTACAACTTATCCTGTTGAGAAATAACACCATCAATAAACTTCCTCCTTGTTTCACTCCCTTCAATAATTAAATCACGATCCGCAGGAGAAATAATTACCAAAGGAAATTGACCAATATGATCTGAAAATCGATCATAAACTTTACCGTTTCGTTTAAGAACTTTCTTTTGTCCCTTTTTTAAAGAACAAATAATTTTTTCAATTCTTTCATTGACTAAATACTCCCCTTCCACAACAAAAAAATCCTGTTTATGACGAATATTTTGACTAGCTACAGGATTAAAATAACTCTTAGAAAATGATAAGTAATAGATAGCATCTAACACATTTGTTTTACCTACACCATTGTTCCCAACAAAACAATTAATCTTCTTTTCGAAATTAAAAGTTTGGCTTTCAATATTTTTAAAATTCACTAAGGATATTTTCTGTAAATACACGTGCAAGCTGGTTTCTAGACAGGAAGTGCAAATTAACGAAAAATCAGCTTTTAAAATCCAATTAAAAAAACTATTTTTGCCCGACTAATTTTATAAGAATTATGGCAACATATAAAAAGAGAGGATATAAACCTAAGAAAGAAAAGGTTGTAGAAAATACTATTGAAGAGACATTTGACGAGTCGCAAAGTGATGTGGCTAAAGCGTTTGAAGGATTAGATCAAGCAGCGAACAAGTCGGAAGAATGGATTGAAAATAATAGTAAACCTTTATTCATAGGTTTAGTTAGTGTGGCTGCTTTAATACTTTTATACTTAGGATACACTAAGTTTATTTCTGAACCAACTGAAATAGATGCATCAAATGAATTAGCTTACCCTAGATCTTTCTTTGATCAGGCTGAAACAGCTGCAGGTGTAAAAGCGGATAGTTTGTACACGTTAGGTTTAGAAGGTGGTGACGGTAAATATGGATTTTTAGACATCGCAAAAACTTACGGAAGTACTAAAGCTGGAAACCTAGCAAAATATTACGCAGGAATTTCTTATTTAAAAATGAAGAAATATACTGAGGCTATTGAATACTTAGAGCAATTTGATTCTGAAGATGAATTATTAGGACCAACAGCTTTAGGAGCTATAGGTGATGCCTTTGCGGATATCAACCAACCAAAAGAAGCCTTAGAATATTATGAACAGGCTGGAAACAAAAAAGAGAACGACTTTACTTCTCCAATGTTTTTATTCAAGGCAGGACAAACTGCTATGCAATTAAAAGAATACAAAAAAGCGGAAAGTTTATTTAATGTAATTAAAGAAAAATACGCTACAACTCAAATTGGTAGAAACATTGATAAGTATATCAATAGTGCAAAATACGCACAATAAATAATTAAATTCTCGTCATTACGAGGAAGAATGACGAAGTAATTTACTGAAATATTACTTCATTACATTCGCAATGACTATTTAAAATGGCTACAACGAATTTATCATATTACGATAAAAACACAATCCCAAATGCGAAGGATTTTCGATTTGGGATTGTTGTTTCAGAATGGAACCCTGAGATCACTAAAAATTTACATCAAGGAGCAATTGATACATTAATTGATTGTGGTGCCTTAACCGAGAACATTATTTCTTGGGACGTACCTGGAAGTTTTGAACTTATTTACGGATGTAAAAAAATGATTGAAACTGAAAAACTAGATGCTATTATTGCCGTAGGAAATGTTATTCAAGGAGAAACAAAGCATTTTGACTTTGTTTGTGATGGTGTTACTCAAGGAATAAAGGATTTAAACCTTCAATATGATGTGCCTGTTGTTTTTTGTGTTTTAACAGATAATACAAGGCAACAATCTATCGACCGCTCAGGAGGAAAATTAGGAAACAAAGGTGTAGAATGCGCAGTTGCAGCAGTTAAAATGGCAGCTATTAAAAATATTGGAAGAAATACCAACAGCGTTGGTTTCTAGTTTTTATTCTTAGAATAGTAAATATACGTTTAAAGAAGTCAAGATTTCATCGTCTTGGCTTTTTTAATTTCACAAACTCTCTTGATAGCTTATCATTAATTCCGTAATTTTGAAGTACCGTTTTTGGTCTGGTTTTTGAACTACTAGAAACCTAACTTAAATATTTAGCACTATGTTTGGATGGAGTAAAGTTTTAAAAGGAAGATCTTATTATACGTTTGACTACAAACCTCGTTATTACGATGAGCGAAAAGAACGCTTAGAAAAGATCAAAAAGAAATATGAAAACGTAGACACAACGGTCGAAACTGTCTCTGAAGACAACAACGATTACGTAACCATAAAAAAAGGACAACTAAGGAATACCTGGAAGAAAACGAAAACTTCAGGAGATTATAATTCAACACTTCGAATTGCGATTATTGTTGCAATTTTATTCGGAATTGTAGCTTACATCCTTAGAGCATAATAGAAAAAATTTAATGTCAGATATTATTCAATTACTTCCTGACCATGTTGCCAATCAAATAGCAGCTGGTGAAGTTGTACAACGCCCAGCATCAGTAGTAAAAGAACTTTTAGAAAATGCTATTGATGCTGGTGCTACTAACATCACTTTATTATTAAAAGACGCAGGAAAAACATTAGTTCAAGTAATTGACAATGGAAAAGGAATGAGCACAACTGATGCTCGTTTATGTTTTGAGCGCCATGCTACATCAAAAATTAAAAATGCTGAAGATTTATTTAATTTAAATACAAAAGGATTTAGAGGTGAAGCTTTAGCTTCAATAGCAGCGATTGCTCATGTAGAATTGAAAACAAAACAAGCGGAAGAAGAATTAGGAACTTGCATTAAAATTGAAGGAAGCAAAGTAATCTCGCAAGATGTTACCTCTACCCCACAAGGAACGAGTTTGGCTGTAAAAAACTTATTTTACAATATTCCTGCTCGTCGAAATTTTCTAAAATCAGATACAGTAGAAACTCGTCATATTATTGATGAATTCCAACGTGTTGCCTTGGCTCATCCAAGTATTGCTTTTATTCTTCATCACAACAACAATGAAGTTTATAATTTAAAAAGCAGTAATTTTAGAAAACGTATCGTTTCTATTTTTGGAACTAAAACGAATGAAAAATTAGTTCCTGTTAATGAAGAAACTGACATTATATCAATTCAAGGATTCGTCGCTAAGCCTGAATTCGCAAAAAAGAAAAGAGGTGAGCAGTTTTTCTTTGTGAACGATCGATTTATAAAAAGTTCGTATTTAAATCACGCCGTAAACAGTGCTTTCGAAGGTTTACTAGATCAAGGAGCTCATCCAACATATTTTATTTATTTCCATGTTCCTCCGAATACTATCGATATAAACATTCACCCAACGAAAACTGAGGTTAAATTCGATAATGAAAAAGCTTTATATGCGATTATTCGAGCTACCGTAAAACATAGTTTAGGGCAATATAATGTTGCTCCCTTATTAGACTTTAATAGAGATGCAACTTTAGATACTCCTTATGAATTTAAAGATAAACAAAGAGTATCTACACCGAAGATTATTGTTGATCCAACTTTCAATCCCTTCAAAAACGATCCAATAGAAAGCAAACCGGTAAGTAGAGAAACTTCTTCTTTTAGTCCAAGTAAAACAACATACCAAAGTAACTTTAAAAAAGACACTGGAAGTTGGGAGTCGTTATATGCAAATCTTGACGTAGAACCTCAACGTTCATCTAATTCACAAGAAGAACTTTTTCAATCTGAAAAAGAAACTGAAACTGGTAAAACATTTCAGATTCAAAAGAAATATATTTTAAGCTCGATTAAATCGGGAGTTGTTTTAATTCATCAAACTTTAGCACATCAACGTGTGTTATATGAAGAATATTTAGAGCATATTACCGTTAAAGAAGCGAACAGTCAACAATTATTATTCCCGATAAATATTTCATTCTCTCAAACAGATATTGAAATGATTAAAGGAATGAAAGCTGATTTAGAAAGTGCTGGTTTTGTCTTTAATGAATTTTCTGATGACACTGTTGTAATTGGAGGAATACCAACTTCAATTTCTGAAAGTCAAATTACATTAATCTTGGAACAACTACTTGATGATATTAAATTAGAAGTTCCAGATGCTAGTTTTAGTCATTTTGACGTTATGGCAAAATCGTTTGCGAAATCATTAGCCATTAAAACCGGGACAATTTTATCAGGAAAAGAACAAGAAACATTAGTAAATAATTTATTTTCATGTAAAGAACCAAGTGTTTCTCCTTTAGGAAAACCAACTTTTAAAACCTTAACTTTACAAGAAATTGATACTATTTTTAGCAAATAAATTATGCAAAGATTAACCGATGCTGTAAAACATTTAATAATAGTCAACATTATTTTCTTTGTTGCTACGTATTACTTTTTAAACTCTAATTATGTAATAAAGCTTCTTTCTTTGCACCCCACTGAAAGCCCTTTATTTGAATATTGGCAATTAATCACTTACATGTTTATGCATGGAAGTTTTGCACATATTTTATTCAACATGTTTACACTTTGGATGTTTGGTAGTGCTTTAGAACAAATATGGGGAACCAAAAAGTTTCTTACATTTTATTTTCTTACGGGTATTGGTTCTGCTATAGTTTATATTTTTATTAAATACTTACAAATTCAAAGCAGTTTAGATGACTATCCTGATGAAGCTTTAAACTTAATTTTAACCGAAGGCGCTCAAGTAATAGCTCAAGGAAAAAATTATGCGGACCCTAGTTTAGGTGGATTAAATGCTTTAATAAATGGTCAAACGTTAGGAGCCTCTGGAGCTATTGCTGGATTATTAATGGCATTCGGAATTCTGTTCCCTAATGTAGAGTTGATGATGATTTTCCTTCCTGTACCAATAAAAGCTAAATACTTTATCCCTCTTTTAATAGTATATGAGCTATCAATGGAATTTGCAGGATTCTCTTGGGATAATATTGCACATTTAGGACACTTAAGCGGAATGTTGATTGGATTTATATTAGTAAGATATTGGAAAAATAATCAATTCAGAATGAATTAAAAAAGTATGGAAAAATTAAAACAACATTTTTTAAGAGCGTCGATGTTAGAAAAAATCATCTACATTAACGTCGCTGTTTTCATAATAGAAGCATTGTTTTTTTCCTTTACTCGTCTATATCAAAGTGAATTAAACTTTATAGATCAGTGGTTTGCTTTATCATCTTCTTTGGATGCATATATCACAAAACCCTGGTCAATTATAACGTATGGTTTTTTACACGCAGATTTCTTTCATTTACTTTCAAATTGTATTTGGCTTTATATCTTCGGAAGATTATTCTCAGAATATTTTACTCCTAAACAATTACTAAACTTCTATTTATTAGGAACAATATTCGGTGGTGTTTTCTTTATGATTGCTATGAACTATTTCCCTGCATTTAATTCAATTAATCATTTGTTAGTTGGAGCTTCTGCTGGAGTAAGTGCAATTATAATTGGTACCGCAACATACATTCCTAACTATGAACTAAAAATTCCTTTAATAAATGTTTTTATTAAGGTTTGGCATTTAGCTGCGTTCTTTGTTCTAATGGATTTAATTAGTTTAGCTGGAAGTAATGGCGGCGGACATTTCGCTCATTTAGGTGGTGCACTATTTGGATTTTTATACGTAAATCAATCTAGTAATAAAGAAATTGAGTTCTTTTCAAGCTTTAAAAAGTGGTTCAAACGCGATAAGAAAAATTTAAAAACTGTATACAAATCAGATAATCCCAAACCTAGAAGAACCGATACGAATAGAAAATCTGATAATCAGCAAAGAATCGATGCTATTTTAGACAAAATTGGTAAATCTGGTTATGATGCCTTAACAAAAGAAGAAAAAGATTTCTTGTTCAAGCAAGGAAACCCAAAATAATGACCAAGAAAAAAGAGTTTAATTTATTCAATAAGTTGCTATACTTTATTAACTCTATTGTTGCAACTGTTTTACTACTATCCTATTTTTTAGCATTTGTTTCACCCAAAACTGTTCCTGTATTTTCAGTTGCTAGTTTGACTGTACCTTTTCTTATTGTACTTAACTCTTTGTTCTTTATATATTGGATTATTAAACTTAAAAAACACTTTTTATTATCAGGTGTAGTTTTACTATTTGGATGGCTATTTTTTCCTCCATTTATAAAAATCTCTAAAAAAGACATTGCTTTAAATTCTGATGTTAAAGTGATGAGTTATAATGTAAGAATGTTCAATGTTTATAAATGGTCCAAAGAAAAAGACATTGATCAAAAAATAATGAACTTCATCAAAGATAAAGACCCTGATATTTTAGCAATTCAAGAATTTCATAATTCAGAAAAAAGAAATTTCGATTTCAACTATAAATATTTTGTTCCTAAGTCGAAAACACAAAATTTTGGATTAGCGATTTTTTCAAAATATAAAATTATTAATAAAGGCTCACTCGATTTCAAAAAGAGTGCCAATAATGCCATTTTCGTTGACATTCTAAAAAACAACGATACGGTAAGAATATATAATATCCACCTGCAATCATTAAAATTAAATCCACAAAAAGAGAATTTTGGAGAAGTAAATTCCGAAAAATTAATAGATCGTCTGAAAATAGGTTTTCAGAAACAAGCTTCACAGGTAGAAACATTTCTAACTCATGAGAAGCAATGGAAAGGTAAACAAGTTATTTGCGGAGACTTTAACAACACCGCGTTTTCTTGGGTGTATCGTCAAATATCAAAAAATAAACAGGACGCTTTTGAAGTCGCGGGAAGTGGCCTTGGAAAATCTTTCAATTACTTCTTCCCCGTTCGAATTGATTTCATTCTGACGGATAAAAACACTAAAATTCATAATTTTAAAACTTACTCAGAAAAATTATCGGATCACTTTCCTATAATGTCAAGAATAAATTTTGAATAACTATCTTAGCGCACTATTTAACGGATTTTAATTACAAACTTTCATGGAACATTTTGATGTAGCTGTAATTGGTAGCGGACCATCGGGAGCCTCAACTGCTTTTCATTTAGCAAAAAAAGGAATTTCAACAGTACTTATTGAAAAAGAAAAATTACCTAGATATAAAACTTGTGGTGGTGGTTTTGTTTATAGAGGAAGAAGAAATTTACCTTTTGATATTAGTTCCGTAGTTGAACGTGAATTCCATACAGTTGATATTTTTCTTGGAAACACGCTACACTTCAAAACAGAAAGAGAAGATCCGACAATTACCATGATTATGCGTGATTCTTTTGACAATTTAATTGTTGAAGAAGCCAAAAAACAGGGAATCACTTTATTAGAAGAAAATAAACTTACAGACATTACTTTTGACGGTGATAATGCCATCTTAACTACTGATAAAACTCAGTTGACAGCCAAGTTCGTAGTAGCTGCAGATGGTGCTTTAAGTCCTACAGCAAAAATGGCTGGTTGGACAGAAGAAACAAGAAAGTTAATTCCTGCCTTAGAATATGAAATCGAAGTTCCTGAAGAAGATTTTAACAGATTAAAGGACCAAGTACGATTTGACATTGATGCGATTCCTTATGGTTACGCATGGAATTTCCCAAAGAAAAATCACTTATCGGTTGGAGTTGCATCAACCAAAAAAGCTCGCATTAATTTAAAGAAATATTATCAAGAATATCTTGAGACTATTGGGATTAAAACTATTCTGAAAGAATCTCAACATGGATTTCAAATTCCAATTGCGCCGAGAACTGACGGATTCATCAAAAACAATGTTTTCTTAATTGGAGATGCCGCTGGATTTGCTGATCCAATTACTGCTGAAGGAATTTCTAACGCAATTTATAGTGGAGTTCTAGTAGCTGAAGCAATTAGTGAAAGTGATTTAAGTCTGCAAAAAGCAACTGAATTATATAACAACAAACTTAACGAAAAGTTGATTCCTGAAATTAAGACGGGATTATGGTTGGCGAAATGGTTTTACGAACAAAAAACAATTAGGAATGTTATGCTGAAAAAATACGGTCAACGTTTCAGTGATGCCATGGCTGATGTTTTTCACGGAGATCGTTCATACCCTACAGATATTAAACAAGCAATAACAAAGAAAATAAAGGAATTAGTTTTCTAATTTCATTAAATTATAAAAAAGCCTCTTGAATTTCAAGAGGCTTTCTATTTTTATAGTATTTTCTTATCTAACAAACTATTGTTATTCAATTATGAAACGTTTGTTTGCTTTTGTATAAGAATTTTCTAACCTTAATATATATACTCCAGAATCGAAACGATCAATATTAATTGTATTTGTTGTATTTAATACTCCTCTATCTAAAACCTGACCTAGCACATTAATTACGCTATATCTAGTATTTGATAAATTATTACTTGAAGTTAAAACTTTTAATAGATTACCTTTCTTAATAGGCACAGGAGCTACAGCTACAGAAGCTAAAGCATTTTCATCTTCATCTCCTAATACATCTACTCTAGTTCCAAAACTTGCAACTTCAACAAGAGAAGCACTACATGATCCTTCATAAATTTTCACATTTGTGAATGTAGAAGTATTACCAGAACCTGCATCATTATCATTTATAAATACTAAACGATCCATAGTACCAGTGTAAGAATCACCAACTGGAATCACATAAGTTTGTGTTCCTCCAGCATAATTATCAAAATTAGTAATACCATAGTTTTGAGTTCCATGTACTTTGAAATATCTAGTTGCAGTTAAAGTATTGTCGTCTTCAAAACCTACTCCATGAATTTCTCCTTGAGAAGTACTACTAAACTCAAACTCAATTACTGTATTTGGAGTAACAGTATAATTCAACGGAATGTACTTCCATGTATTATTCGTTAAAGTTAATGAAGCACCTCCATTTCCTACAGAGAAATTACCAGCTGAATCTTGATTAGAGAAAGGTGTAATTGTAAAACTATTAAAGTCTAACGTAGCACATCCTGGATCAGGATTACCAGTATCTTCTCCAATAGAAATTGCATCTAAAGCGATATCACTTTGCCAACCACTAGTTCCAGAACCAGTAACAACTGTAAATCTAATCTGTACACTTGATTCTCCTGCATAAGCCGTTAAATCAACATTTGCAGCATTCCACTGATTTCCTTTATCTCCATTTTGACTAAAAATTGAAGTCCATGCTCCTGTATTATTTGTTCTAGCCTCGGCAGTTAAAGAGTTAATTGCACTACCAAACATGTGATATTGAAATTGTAAACTTGGAGTCGTTAATGTACTAAAGTTTAAACATGGAGAATTTAAAATTGCAGTTTTATTTGGGAAACCTGTTCCGTCTCCAGAAGCTTCAACATAAATATAAGTTGCTCCATCGGCACCAGTACTAGGACCAGTATTACTTGATGGCGTTCCTCCTGTATCTCTTGTGAAATCAATATCGTCACCAGTAGTAGCATTTGACCAATCACCAAAACTTGTTTCGAAACTTTCACTAAATGGGAAAGATGTAACTTCACCAGAACATCCATCCCCTGGACCTGGATCTGTTGATCCATTTTGAATAACAATTGCATCTAAAGCAATATCACTTTGCCAACCACTAGTTCCTGTACCTGTTACAACTACAAATCTTAATTGCACACTTGCTTGACTCGCATATGCTGCTAGATCTACACTTGCTCCATTCCACTGATTACCTTGATCTCCAGACCTAGTAAACACAGAAGTCCAATCTCCAGTATTATCTGTTCTTGCTTCAACTATTAATGAATTAATTGCGCTACCAAACATGTGGTATTGGAAAGATAAAGTAGGATTTGTCAATGAAGAGAAATTCAAACATGGTGAATTTAAAACTCCTCTTTTATTAGGGAATCCTGTTCCATCTCCCGAAGCTTCCACATAAATATAAGTAGAACCATCAGATGCAGCAGTTGGCCCTGTATTACTAGAAGGCGTTCCTCCAGAATTTCTAGTAAAATCTACATCATCTCCAGAAGTTGCATTAGACCACTCTCCAAAATTAGTTTCAAAGCTTTCACTAAACGGGAATGTAGTTACATCTCCTGAACATACATCTGGTGTTGGGTCTGGACCACCACCATCACAAGGATTCACAAAAGAAACCGTTTGATCTGAATTCGTGTTTGTTCCTCCATTTGAGTTTTCGTTAGCTCCTTCTCCTACACCTCTTTCAGCAAATGCTTTCCAAATTAAACACCTGTATTGACCTCCATATAAATCTTGGTCAGCCTGTAAAATTCCATCACGACCAGAAACGAATCCTGGATTGTTAGCAGTATTTTTTAATCCTTCGATTACTAAAGCCATCGCAATGTTATTCCCTCCAGTTCCATTATAAAAATCTGGATCGAATCCTTCTTGATCTACTAATAACCAAGTCATATCCCAAAGTATTGTTGCGAAAGCATAACCAACACCGTGAGGTACAGCTAAACCATTAATATCTGCATAATCTGTATTATTTATAGATCTGTTTGTAGAATAAGGTGTTGGACGAATACCAGGACCAGCATCATTTTGTCCTAAAACGTAGTTACCTACTCCTCTACTGTCAGTCCCTTGATCTCCTGCTTTCATTGTAAGCATAAGACCAAACCAATCAGACCATCCTTCACCCATTTGCTCAGAACCACCTAAAGTATTACTATTTCTACCACCAACTAAACGTGTAGAAATACCATGACCGTATTCATGAGCAATAATTACGTTATCAAAAGAACCGTCTCTTCCTGGGTTCGTTTGATTCCATAAGAACATTTGCATTCGAGGGTTTCCTCCATCTCCAGGAGTTGCAAAATTCGCATTATTTGTTCCACTACCGTCTTGAGAATCAGCATTTACTGAATCACTTCCAGAACCACCTTTACCGTAGTTATTTTCTTGGAAGTTACCACTTGCCTCATCAAACCCGTATTGGTACCAAACATCATGCATAATATTATTCCAATAGAATAAATTCGTAGTAGATGCATCTCTATAGTTAGCAGGAGATTGACTTAAGTTCACTGGAAAATCGAAATCTAAACCAGCACCTCCACTTGGAGAAGCTCCAGTTCCATTATTTCCATTTGCATCTTCTTGTGCCCAAACATTATTACCTCTTGTAATATTAAATTCAGCACCAGCAGCACCATTTGTATCATGCCATCCAAAAGGAGAAGCCGTTAAATTTGCTGGATCCGTAACAATTGTTCTTCCTCCATCATCTGGATCAGATAAAGGCATCGCATATACATTATAAGAATCCGGAGCAACCATCATTGATTTAGTTCCAAATGGAATTCCAGTATTTTTTTCTACATAATTAGTAACTTCTTTATGATTAATACTTTCTCCTTTGATATGTGTGTGTTCTACTTCTCCAAAGTTACAAGAGATTACCCAATTGTCCTCTGCAATTATTTCACCTGAAGAAATGTCAATATAACTATGCCACCAATTTTGCCCACCTTGTTCGTAAAGGTTAATATTCCAACATAATTTTAATTCATTTTCTTGAAATATATAGACTTTCTGAGCTGTAATTGGTTCATTATCTTCGGTAATTCCAGAATTCATGAATTGAATCATATCATCACCACTATTCGACTTCTTTGAACTGCGAATTAAATTTGCAGATGCTTTTAATCGATGTTTGGTAATAACAGATTGAATAGCTGCTTCCGGAGTAATACCAGATGTTTTCGCTGATGTAAGCTTTGTTTTAATTGCTGGAACAAATTGATCCAACTTAAAGTTTACTTTTCCATTGAAAACAGACATGTTATAGGTACCGTTAATAATTGGAATATTATTATGATACTGCGTAATGTAATAATGAGTAAGGCCTTTCTTCAATGAGGAAGCCGTACTCGTAACTTTCCATTCTGAAAAATCAATAGAAGCATCATTACTTCTCTTTTTCAGACTGTTAAAATGATTTTGAATAACACCTATATCTTTTGGTGTTGAAATTTGAGAAAAAATTGTTTGTGACAGCAGGAAAACTGCCACCAATAGGAAGGGTTTTTTCATAATTGATTGATTTTGAATGGTTTTTCGGAAAGTTAAAAAAATATTAATTTAGAAAATATTTAACTTAAAAAATAAACAAAAACAATAATAATGTTTGTATTTATAACAAACAATTAAAAAAAACACCAAAAATACTTAAAAAATTAAATTTTATTCATTCGCCTTTTTCTTCACATATTTCAAGGTGAGTAAATCAATAGGATTAATACCCAAGCCTTTTACATTCTTTTGGGAAAATCTGATAACTTGATCATAATACAATGGAATTACAGGAGCTTCGCTTATTAGAATACTATCCATTTTTTGATATAGTCCAACACGAAAATCTCTATCTACTTCTTGTATCGATTGTTCGTATAATTGATCAAATTGCTCGTTAGAAAAATGTGTATAATTGGGACCATTGGGAGTAAAGTTTTTCGAGTAAAAAAGCGACAAATAATTTTCACCGTCAGGATAGTCAGCAATCCAACTTGCTCTGAATATTGGTAGTTTTCCATTTGCTTTTCCTTGACGCAATGTCGATGGTGGAATTACATTAACCTTTACTTTTAAACCAACATTTGCTAATTCTCTCTGAATAAATTCACATAAATCTAAATAACTACTATTGGTAGTAATATTTATTTCCACTTCGTTCAAGTTATTGTCTCTTTTATACTTCTCAACTAATTTCCTTGCCTTTTCTGGTTGGTAAGTGTAGCCTAATTGTCCATTAAATGAAGGCAATCCTTTGGGTATAAAACCATTGTTTGCAGGTGTTCCAATATTGTTTCTAAGAAAAGTAATCATTTTATTTCGATCAAAACCATAATTAATTGCTTGTCGAATTTCTTTTGATTTTATTACACTCTTTTCTTCTCCTCCCAAAAAGAAACCTAAATATTCTGTATTTAAATAAGCTCCTTTCTGCATCACAACATTGTTCCTATATTTTTCAACCAAATCACCAGACGTAGTTAAAATTTCATCCTTGTAGGAGGCATCTAAACTTTTCATAAAGTCAAGATTACCCTGTATAAACTGAAGAAATTCACTCTGTTTATCAGGAAGAAAAGTAATGGCAACAGCTTCCAAATATGGTAAAGAGTTACCTAAATCATCTTTTTCAAAATATTTATTATTTCTTCTAAATACAAGTTTTGTATTCTCTACCCACAATTTAAACTTAAATGGACCAGTACCAATTGGGTTTGATCGAAAATCTTTTCCATAAAACTCAACAACTTCCTTAGGAACTACTGAGCAATATTTCATAGTTAATAAACCTAAGAATGGTGGAAACGGACGTTTTAAATCTATTACAAATGTTGAATCATTTTCTGCTTTAAACATTTCAACATTCTGCAAAACCCATGCCCCGGGAGACGCGACTTGCTCACTCAACAATCGATTGAAAGAATATTCAAAATCATAAGCCGTTACCTTTCTTGTTTTCTCCTCACCAAACAACTCATTTTCATGAAAATACACATCGTTCCTTAAATAAAACTTATATCGCTCACCGTCAACGGTTACTTTCCAATTCTTTGCAATACTCGGTTGAACATTTAATGAATCATCTAATTGCACCAAGCCATTATATAACTGATTAACTGCCCATATATTTCTTTGATCACGTGCAAAAGCAGGGTCTAAAGAAGTAATATTTGAATGCTCATTATATCTAAAAACCTTATCATCAGAAAATTTAGATTTTCTATAACTACACGAATTAAAAATAAGCAGAAACAGTAATACTATTATAATAATTGGAGCTTTTGATTGCGATTTCATAATACAATTCATAAACAGTGTTCTTTTAACAAGACGTTGTAAATATAACGGTTAAAAAAGTGAATATAAATTTCAAAAGATATAATAGAACATCTTTTATTATCCATTTATAAAAAGCAAATCATCTTAAAAACCTAAAACCTCAGTATTTACGTTAATTTTTTAACAAAAATTTAAAAACTGTTAAAAACAACAACAAAATAAAATACACACTTGGTTATGTTAAAAAAATACATTTTAAGCAACAAATTAACTTTAGAGTAAAAAATAACCTAAAAAAAATCACAAAAAACCATCAAAAAACACGATTTAACCCCTTCTTATATAGTTAAAATTATGTTAATTTATGTTAATAAAAGTTAAATAATTATGAATTATATTATTCGTTTTTTCCTTAAAAGAGTCAACTCCAAAATTTTCTCTAGCATGGAATTTTACTAACGCAACAGTGTTGCTTTAATTTTTGTAACCTACTTTTTTAATGACTTTTACCACACTAAAAAACAACCACTTACAAAATACCTCATGTTTTTTATGTACTCTAAATCTATAAATTTGCCGTAACAAATAATTAATCAACCATGAAAAATTTAATTAAATTAACACTTAGTGCATTAACTGCTGCACTAGTAATTACCTCTTGTCAAAATGAAGGTAATGATGCCAACACTGACCAAAACATTGAAGCTACAGCAAGCGATGGAAGTATCATTCCAGGTCAGTATATCGTTGTTTTTAACGAAGGAAAAATTGAATCCGCTTCAAAATCACTATCAAGAACAAAATTTGTTAGTAGAGAAGCGAAAGCAAAGTCTGTTGATAATCTTGCAGAAGTATCTATCCGCAAAATGAATGACGTTTTAAGCGCTCATAGTTTAGACTCAAAAAAGGTTTTAAACTACTACACTACAAAAATCTCTGGTATGGCAATTAAATTATCTGATGCTGAATTTGAAGAGTTAGCAAAAGATCCAAACGTTGCTTTCATCGAGCATGACAGAGTTGTTGAACTTCCTAAATTTAAAATAGAAGGAACTCTTCAACACAACGAAGCTCAAAAGATGGCACAGCAAACGCCATGTGGAATTTCTAGAGCTGGTGGTTTTGCTAATGGTGCTGGAAAAGATCAATGGATTTGGGTAATTGATAGCGGAATTGACTTAGATCACCCAGATTTAAATGTAGTAACGAACTCAACTTACGCTAGATCATTCGTTGGAGGAAGCGCTAACGATTGTAACGGTCATGGTACTCACGTAGCTGGAACTGCGGCAGCTATTAACAACGGAACTGGAGTTGTTGGTGTTTCTGCTGGAGCAAGTGTAGTTCCTGTTAGAGTTTTCGGTTGTAGTGGAGGAAGTAGTACTTCTACAATTTTAGCTGGAATCAACCACGTTGGTAGATATGATATCGCTGGTGATGTTGCTAACTTAAGTTTAGGAGGTTATTTCGGAAATGGATGTTCTAGTAGTTCTTCATACAGAAGTGCTTTACAAGGATTAGGAAATTCTGGAACTTTTGTTGCAATTGCCGCAGGAAATAGCAGTGCAAATGCAGCATTATACGATCCTGCTTGTATTAACGGAAACAATATTTATACAGTTGCTTCTATGACTTGTAATCGTTCATTCTCTTCATTTTCTAACTACAACATGAACCCTATTGATGTTATCGCAACTGGAAGTAGTGTATTAAGTACTTACTTAAACGGTGGATACGCAACATTAAGTGGAACTTCTATGGCTTCTCCTCACGTTGCTGGAATTATGCATGCAAGAGGTAGCGGACCAAGAACTTCTGGTTCTGTTTCAAACCGTGGAGAATCTTACCCAATTGCTGTAAGATAATTTAGGGAAATTGAATTGATATTTGATTAACATTATACCACTTACTTTTCGGAGTAAGTGGTTTTCATATTTTTTTACTTTTTCTTATAAATCAATTCATATTTAGTTTCAGGCAAACCAATATCCTCACTAATAAATTCTTTTATTTTTCGGAAACCATTTTTCAAAAGAATTAACTCTGAAGCTTTATTTTCATTGACTACGTTTCCAATTATTTTTTTTATTCCGATTTCTTCGCAATAACTAATAAGTCCGGCGCAGGTTTCTGTTGCATATCTTTTTCCCCAAAATCTTTCAATAAACCTATATCCGATTTCATCATTTCCTTCTTCATCTTTAACTAATGCAACTGTACCTATAAACTCAGATTCTTCTTTAGTTTCTATAGCATAAATCCAAAAATCATTCTTAGGATCATCGTACATTTTAATTAATTTATCAAGCTCATTTTCACACTCCAAAAGCGTTTTTACTTCTCCTGTAGCATATTGTAATACTTTTGGATTACTTTCTAACTCAAAAAAAGATTCTAAATCTTTCATTAACAACTTTCTAATAACTAATCTTTCTGTTTCAAAAATCATTTTCAATATTGTACTTTTGCAGTTGGTTAAATGTACAAGAATGAATGCGGATAAAAAAGTAGCTTTTTACACATTAGGATGCAAATTAAACTTTTCGGAAACATCTACCATCGCTAGAAATTTTGTTAGTGAAGGCTTTAGTCGTGTTGAGTTTGAAGAAAAGGCAGATATATATGTCATAAATACCTGTTCGGTAACAGACAACGCTGACAAACGATTTAAAACAATTGTAAAATCAGCATTAAAACAAAACCCAGAAGCCTTTTTAATTGCTGTTGGATGTTATGCCCAACTAAAACCGGAAGAATTAGCTGCGGTTGACGGTGTAGACTTAGTTCTCGGAGCAACTGAAAAATTTAATGTAACGAGTTACATTAATGATTTAACAAAAAACAATATCGGAGAAGTTCACTCCTGTGAAATTGAAGATGCTGACTTTTATGTTGGATCTTATTCTATTGGAGATAGAACTCGTGCATTTTTAAAAGTACAAGATGGTTGTGATTATAAATGTACCTATTGTACAATTCCTTTAGCACGTGGAATTTCTCGTAGTGATACACTTGAAAACGTTTTAAAAAACGCAAAAGAAATCTCTGAAAAAGGAATTAAGGAAATTGTTCTTACTGGTGTAAATATCGGTGATTACGGTAAAGGAGAATTCGGAAACAAAAAACATGAACATACATTCTTAGAATTGGTTCAAAACTTAGATAAAGTAGAAGGTATTCATAGACTTCGAATTTCTTCAATAGAACCTAATTTATTGAAAGATGAAACTATAGATTTTGTTTCTAACTCAGAAACATTCGTTCCACACTTCCACATTCCTTTACAGTCTGGAAGCGATGAGCTTTTAAAAAAAATGAAACGTCGTTATCTAAGAAAAGTTTACACAAATCGCGTTGCCAAAATTAAAGAGGTTATGCCAAATGCATGTATTGGTGTAGACGTGATTGTTGGTTTTCCCGGTGAAACAGATGAATTATTTTTAGAAACATACAACTATTTATCGGAATTAGACATTTCCTATTTACACGTTTTTACTTATTCTGAAAGAGCAAACACTGAAGCTGTTTTAATGGATGGTGTTGTTCCTAAAAATGTAAGAGCAAAACGTAGTAAAATGCTACGTGGTTTATCTGTTAAAAAAAGAAGAGCGTTTTACGAAAGTCAAATAGGAAATACGCTAACCGTATTATTTGAAAGTGAAAATAAAGAAGGATATATACATGGATTCACTGAAAATTATGTAAAAGTAAAGACTCCTTGGAATCCTGATTTAGTAAATACATTACATAAGGTTACATTAAGTAAAATTGATGAAGATGGTTTAGTTCGTTTCAACTTTGTTGATACCGAAGTAATTGCTTAACTTAACCTTATTATTAATCATCCCTTTAAAAAATTAAGTATGAAATTCGTTTACTTATCTATTTTGTTATTGGCTTTAAGTTGTGGAGCTCCAAAGGAAAAATCAACAAATGTTGAAACTAATACCGAAACTCCAACAGAAAACAACGTAAAAGAAGAACCAAAAAATCAACTTCTTGTAGTTTTAAATAACCCAAAAAGCCTAAACGACGTAAAAGCTTTAGTAACAAATAGTGGTTTGAAATGGAAAGACATGTTATTAGATAATGGTGCTTCTAAAATTGCGGTCATTGAAATTCCAGATGGAAAACTTCAAGAATGGACTGAGCGTTTGAATAATTCAAGAGAATTTAGAAGTATCGATGTTCACACAAATGCAAATGCAGAAAAATTAATAATCCGAGAAAAAAATACTTTAGTATCAATTAGAAAAACTCCTTGTATGGGTGATTGCCCAACGTACAGTGTTTACATTGACAAAGAAGGTAATGTTTCATACGAAGGAAAAGAATTTGTTTTAGAAAAAGGAAGTAAAGAATTTAAACTTTCAGAGAAAGAACTTTCAACTATTAATTCTCTATTGAATAAAAAGAGCTTCTCTTCATATAAGGATGTATATGACAATCCTCGAATTATGGATTTACCAAGTACATATTTAGTTCACGATGAAAAACAAGTTCAAGTTCGCTTATGGAATGATGATGTTCCAGAAGAATTAATGGAACTAAACGAATATATCGAAGGAATTTTATTAGAGAAAAAATATTTTGAATAATTCATGACTCCAAAAACTCATCTATACTTTGTTCCTGGACTGGCGGCAAATACCAAAATATTTGAGTATTTAACTTTTGACGAGTCTTTATTTGAAGCACATTATTTAGATTGGATTATACCTCTTTCTATCGATGAAAGAATCGAAAGTTACGCAAGTCGAATGTGTGAATTAATTGAACATAAAAATCCTGTCTTAGTTGGTGTTTCATTTGGGGGAGTTATGGTTCAAGAAATGAGTAAAATTATTTCTTGCCAAAAAACTATTATCATCTCAAGTATAAAAAGCAATAAAGAGTTACCAACTCGATTAAAATTTGCGCAAAAAACGAAAGCTTATAAATTATTTCCGACTAAAATTGTAGAGAATTTTGAGAGCTACGAACATTTGTTTCTAGGCGATTATTTAAAGAAACGAGCAGAATTGTATAAAATGTACTTATCAATTCGTAACGCTACTTATTTAGATTGGGCAATACACAATGTTTTAAACTGGAAACAGGACACCGAATTAGAAGGAATCGTGCATATTCATGGAAATAAAGACGAAATATTTCCTTCTAAGCATATAAAAAACTATATTGAGGTTAGTAATGGTACCCACATTATGATTTTGAATAAAGCAAGAGTTATCTCAAAAATTCTTGAAGAAGAGTGTACCTATTAATACCACAAAAATACAGCACATGAAAGTCAACTTTATACGTATATCACTATTAGCAGTCGTAGCCATTGTAGGATTTTTCTTACTTAATTTAACCGAAGTTAAACCTGACAAAAACACTGAAGTTTACATAAAAAAAGATTCTCTAATAGTATCCAAAAGCGTTAGTGACACTTATGAAGTAAAAGCAGTTAAAGTTCCAGAAACTTTAGAATTTGCCGGAGAAAGAGTTCCATTGGAGAAATCTGATATTTTTGAAAGACTAGATCGAGAATTATTAGTGAATACATATTGGCAATCAAATGCCTTATTATTAATTAAAAGAGCTAACAAATTCTTCCCTTTAATAGAACCTTTGCTAAAAAAATATAATCTACCTGATGATTTTAAATATTTATGTGTTGCCGAAAGTGCTTTGATTCAAGTGCCTTCTCATAAAGGAGCTGCAGGATACTGGCATTTTCTTCCAGGTACTGGTCGTGATTATGGTTTAGAAGTAAATAAAAATGTTGATGAACGCTATAATTTAGAATTATCGACACAAGCAGCTGCAAAATATCTAAATGATTCAAAAGAAAAATTTGGAAGTTGGACATTAGCTGCTGCAGGTTATAATGCAGGAAACGCTAGAATTTCGAAACGCTTGAAAGAACAGAAAGTTGAAAATTACTACGACTTATTACTGAATGTTGAAACTGGAAGGTATGTATTTAGAATTTTGGCTTTAAAAGAAATTATGTCTAACCCAAAGAAATATGGGTTCTTATATGAAAAAGGGGATTTATACACATATCCTGAAGTAAAAGAAATTATAGTTGATACTCCAATTGAGAACATCGCAGATTTTGCAAAACAATATAATATCACTTATAAAGAACTGAAAATAGTGAACCCTTGGTTGAGAGAAACAAAGCTGAATAATAAAAGCGGAAAGAAATACAAAATAAAAATACCTGTTAAGTAGTAATTAACAACAAAAAAAAGCTTGCCGATTGGCAAGCTTTTTTTTGTTTTAATATTTATTCTTTGTTAGTAATCTAATTTCTTTAAATAATCCAGTTTTAACTGCCAGATATCAAGTTGTTCTTTAAACTCTTGAATTCCCTTTCTCACATTCTGAACTAACGGATTATCTTCAGTTGCATTCGAAATAAAACTTAAATTATTTTCTAATTGTTGCATTTCTCTTACTGTCTCTGTAATTTTCTTTCTGATAAAGAATTGTTCGCTATCTAGCTTTCTATAATCTTCTTGAGCGAATAAATTATCAACAACATTTCTAAACTTCATCATTTCAATTTCCTCTCTATCCAGATTTAGTGAAGATAACTTAGCATCTACTTCTTTATTGAATTTACCATCTAAATGACGAGCGTTCCTTGGTAAAGAACCAAGTTCCCTCCATTCAAGAATTGCCGCTTTTACATCTTCTACAGTAAGTTTATCATTATTCTTGAAATCTTCAATAAACTTCTTTTTAGCACCAACAACAGCTTCTTGTTCTTGAGACACTCCATCTCTATGAGAATTTAAGCGATCGAAATAATGGTTACATGCAGTTTTAAAACGATTCCAAATTTCATCAGAAAATTTTCTAGGAACATGACCAATTTTCTTCCAATCAGATTGGATACGTTTCATTGTATTGGTTGTAGTTTCCCAATCGTCACTATCTTTTAAACTTTCTGCAAGTTCCACTAACTCCATCTTCTTCTTAAGATTATCCGTTTGAGAAGATTTTTCTTGTTTATAGAATGTATTTTTAGCAGAATTAAATCGTTTCGTAGCCTCTTTTAACTTTTGCCATACTGTTTCACTCTTGTTATAAGGTAACTTACCGGCAGCAAAGTACTTTTGGCGTAATGCCTCAATTTCCTTGATACTTTTTTGCCAATCTTTATGAGTTTTATTATTTGAGAAATCGAAGCCAGCAATTTGCTCAACTATTGCTAATTTCTCATTTATAATTTCCTGGTGTTTTGATTTTAAATCACGATAGAAATCATGTCTTCTATCATGTAATTTCTTTGTTGCGTTACTGAACTTATTCCAAACATCTTCCCTAAATTCACGACTCACAGGTCCCACCTCTTCTTTCCACAAACGGTGTAACTCTTGTAATTCTTTGAAAGCAACATTCACATCTTCCAATTCAGCTAAAGCTTCAGCTCTTTGAATTAACTTTAGTTTCTCTTCCAAATTATGTTTGAAATCAAGCTCTCTAAAATCTTGATTTAAATGTAATAAATCATAAAAACGCTCTACATGATGGTGGTATGTTTTCCAAGTATCATTGTATTTCGTTCTAGGAACTGGACCAATTGCTTTCCATTGCTCTTGGATTTTTTGAAAATCGTTATACATCGTTTTAGGCTCAGCATTCGCTATCAAATTTTTAAGCTCCTCTATTAATGTATTTCTTCTATCTAAGTTCCCTTTTAGTTGATCATCTAATTGTTTATAATAACGATCTCTCTTTTCTTTATATTCCTTAAGTAACTTGTTGTACTCTGATTTAATTGGACTAGAAAATTGAAAATCGATTGAATTACCACCTTCTGCCAAGAATTCTTCTTTCTTTTCAGATAACAATTTTCCAAACTTTAAATTAAATGCATTTTTAATTTCATCTGCATTTTTCTTTATAAGGTGGACTGGATTGTTCTTTAAAAGCTCTTGTAATTCAGAAACCAACGAATCTAACTCCATACCGCTGTAGTCTTTCATTGGTATTTCGTGATTCTCTTCTTTTTCAGAATTTTCAGCTACCACATTTTCTACTTCGTTTACAGCAGCCTCTGTTTGTTGCGTTTCTTGTGTAATTTGGTCTTGTGATGCTTCGTTAGTATTTTCTTCTAAGCGGTTATCGTTATTTTCTAACATCGAGATAATGTTTAAGTTCCAATTTTAATTACCATAAAGATAAGGAATATTTATTAGCTCAAAATATTATTTATCGAACTTTGAAAGAGTTATGAATTTGATAAAAATAGACTATTTTTTTTGCCAAATCTCCCAAGCTTTTTCAGCCTGTAGTTCCAACATTTCTAATCCGTTTTTAATTTGAGCTCCTTTTGACTCTCCTTTTTGTAAGAAAAGTGTTTTAGATGGATTATAAATCAAATCATAAAGAATATGTGATTCACCAATGAAATCATACGGAATGTCTGGAGCTTGACCTACGTTAGGATGCGTACCTAGCGGTGTACAATTTACAATTACCAAATTTTCTTTAATTACTTCCTCATTTAAATCCTGATAAGTAATAACATTATCTGAAGTTTTTCTTGAGACAAAAGTTGGTGTAATATCTAAAGACTTTAGTGCAAAGGCTACTGCTTTTGAAGCCCCTCCAGTTCCTAAAATTAGCGCTTTTTTATGTTCCTTTCCTAAAAAAGGGCTTAAGGAATTTTTAAACCCAAAGTAATCTGTATTATATCCTTTTAGTTTTCCACTCTTAGATACTTTAACCGTATTCACTGCTCCAATAGCAGCTGCTTTCTTGTCAATTTTATCTAGAAACGGAATTACCTCTTCTTTATACGGAATAGTTACGTTAAACCCTCTTAATGAATTCTTTTTCTCTATAATCACCTTGCTTAATTCATTAATATCTTGAAGGTCAAAATTCACATAAGAGTAATCCTTCAAATCTAACTCTTTAAACTTTTCCCCAAAATAACCACGTGAAAATGAATATGAAATATTCCTACCCAATAAACCAAAAAGATTACTTTTTTCTTCTATTACCATAATAATCTATACCTAAAATTAACAACACTCCAAACACTATAAAACCAACCGAAATTAATGTTTCTTGTTCTAGGATGTTTGGTAAGTATCGTTCATAATTTTCTATAATCTTATTTCCTTTAGAGTCTAACAAAAAGTTTCCATTAACATTTTTGTAAATAGTTTCTTTCCATGGCCAAACAATCCCTAAAGAGCCCGTTATAAAACCAATAATAATTGCTGTTACTTGTTGTTTCCATTTTTTAAACACATATCCTAGCATGTGAGAAATAGAAACCAATCCAAATGCTGAACCAAGCGTAAAAACCGCTATAATTTTAAGATAACGAACTTTAACAGGATCACTAAAAGCAGAAAAATCTCCAGTAAACATCGATGTAACTACCCCACCTAAAACATTGACACTATCTACTAAAAGAAGCACATAATTACCCAATAAAATTAAAATAAAAGAACCAGATAAACCTGGAAGTGTCATACCTGAAACTCCGATTATTCCACATAAGAAAACAAACCAAAGGTTATCATTTTCCTTTGCTGGAGACATAAAACTTATTGTAATTCCGATAGCTGCACCAATAAGTAACCATAAAACATTCTTTACTCTCCAATCACCAAAATCTTTAGATATATAATAAATAGATCCGATGATCATTCCAAAAAACCATGACCAAACATAGAGTTCATAATTCTTTAGAAAATAATCGAGAACGAGAGAAACACTGAAGTAACTAAATGTACTTCCTAACATTACCCAAACTAAAAATTGGAAATTTGTGTAATAAGCAAAACTTTTAAATCTTCCATTAAAAAGTAATTTAAAAGCGTTTAAGTTAATTCTTCTAAAGGTATAAATAAGTTCTTCGTAAAATCCCATTACGAATGCTACCATTCCACCAGAAACACCTGGAACTTTATTAGCTCCACCCATCGCCAATCCTTTTAAAAAAAGATTCACTTTTTGGCCGAATGTTCTTTCTTTATACATTCTATTAAACAGTATTGGTTTGTTAACTAGCTTTAGAAGATACAGCTAATTTTTCTAACAATAAAATTACTCCAAATCCAACCAAAGCTAAAAGAACTGCATATAGCATTTGTGGATCTCCATCGTAAGATGTTGGCAAAATTGACTCTTCATTAAATGGAACTTTCTCTCCGTGTGAATTTGTTCTAAAAGTTAAAACTCTTTTCCAAGGCCAAATTTTATTTAATGAACCAATAATGAATCCAGTTAAGGCTGCTAAGGTAAAGTTTTTATAATTCGCGAATAACCATTTTAAAACTCTTGAAAATGATAATAACCCTGTAATTGCACCTAACATAAAAACCACAATAACTGGAATATCTTTATTTGTTAAAGCATTCAAAACAGGTTTATAAGCACCTAAAAGCACCAAAATAAAAGAACCTGAAATACCTGGTAAAATCATCGCGCAAATTGCAATTGCTCCAGCCAAGAAAATAAAAGGCATTGATGAATCTTCTGAAACTAATGGAGGTAATGTTGTTATTATGTAAGCCATCGCTGTGGTTGCAATTAATAAAAGTATTGATATTACATTCCACTTTTCAATTTGTTTTGCGACGTAGATGATACTCGCCAAAACTAATCCAAAGAAAAAAGACCAAAGTAAAATTGGATGAGTTTCCAACAGCCAAGAAATCACTTTTGCTAATGATAGAAAACTAACGATAATTCCAATAAAAAGAGACAATAAAAAATTACCATTCAATTCAGTCCAAGCTGCTTTAAAACCGTCATTTTTCAATGTTTTTAACAACCCTAATTTAATATTACTTATCGACTGAAGAAGCTCTTCATAAATTCCGGAAATAAATGCTATTGTCCCTCCTGATACCCCAGGTACAACGTCAGCTGCTCCCATGGCAATACCTTTTAAAGAAATTAAAAAGTAGTCTTTAATTTTTCTGCTCATCTTTAGTTTTTGTAGAATCTTGTTTGGTTTTAAAGCTGATAAGCTTCCTTTTCTTTACAATAATACTATCTTTTTTCTCGACTTTCTTCTTTTTTTTCTTTTTAAGACCAAGCTTTTCTCCTAATTCAGAAATATTATTAAAGTTAACTTGATAGGATAATCCCAATCCTTGCGTATATCCTTCGTTATCGATATCGAACTGAACATCGTTAGGTTTATTAAAAAATGTACCTCTTAACGTACCTTCTTCATTCAATAAAACCTCAACCTTAACTTCTCCAACAACACTTGTTTGCGTATTTCCACCAACAGGAACTCCTACTCTACCATTTACTAAAACTCTATCAGAAATTTGAGTTGATACAGAAACATCAACTTGATCATCAATTGCATTTTGTAATTGATCAACATTGGTTCTGTCTCCCTGAACGTATCCTAAACCAACCTGAAACTTTCCGTCTTCATTATTTATCACACTGGATAAAATACTTGCAGCTACTTGGGCCGCAGTTCCAGTAAGACCCTGAGATGCGCTACTACCAATTGCCTCTTCATCATAAAATGTTCCGAATGCCATTAAAAAAGTAAAATGTTGCATTTTGGTATTAACGTCATTCTCATTCAATATAAATTCTAACTCAGACGCTACAGTTGAGTTCGCATTTGGAATTTTAATATCAAATTCTTGTTTAGAGTCAAATAGACCTCCAGTAATTTTAGTATATAAATCTATCGGAATTTTTCTTGTAGAATTAATATTATCTAGTAATTGAGCAGGATTCGCTTTTGTTTGATAAATGGCGGTTAAATCTAATTGTGCATTTAATGGATCACCTGTCCAAGAAATTGTTCCACCTCTTTGCACCGTAAAAGGTTTACTTATAATTCCTCCATATTTAAAATTGTAAGTTCCTTTTTCAATGGTGATTCCTCCATCCATGATAAACTTTCCTCGTGTATCAATTTCAATATTTAAATTTCCATTTCCACTTCCTTTCAAATCACTTCCCGAAACTTTATCAATAACAACTTGTGCAACTGCATCTTTTGTAACGGTTAGATTAAAATTCAGGTTCAATCCTTTGACTTTTTCTAAACTTAAATCTTCTGAACTTTTATTATTTTCTTCGGTTTTAAATCGAATTAATTTATAATTATTGACCGTTGAAACATCATTTAAAGGAATTACAAAAATAGTTCCCGGTTGTGTAGTAGCATTAACATTAATACTTAAGTTACTTGTTAAACCTCTAATTTGAGCATTTCCATTTATCAAACCTTTTCCATAATAAGGAACCTCTTCTGCTTCTTTTGTATCGAGCACCAATAAATTTTCCGAATCAATATCAAGTTTCATGTACCATTTTTCAAAATCTTGATGCGTTATACTTCCTGATAAATAACCTTTCGTATCATACTTTGTATCTTCAAGAACCATTCTATCGATAAGAAACGATTGATCAAATAATTGAATGTTTGTGTTATCAACAAAATCGAAATCAATATTTAAATAAGGAAAAGTTAATCCTGCATCTGCTAATGAAATACCTCCTCTAAAAACTGGATTAATAGCTGGACCTTTTGCTGTAAAATCACCAGAAAGTCTACCTCGAATATTGGAAATTACATCACCTCCAAAATCACTAAAACCATTTAATTCGTATTCTCTAAAGTTAACTTTTAAATCTACTTCGGCCTCTTGTTTAGAAAAATCTAACCCTCCAGTAATCTTAACGTTATCAAACTCATAATCACGTAATGAAACATCAACTTGATACTTGTTTAAAGAATTTTCTCCTTCTATTTTCATTTTTAAAGTACCCTGAGAGAAATCATTTACTATGACATCGTTCACTGTGATATCTGCGATTGGCTCAATTAACTCCTCTGTTTCCTTCAGAGATACTTTTCCGTTCAATAAACCTGATAGCGTTAAATCTTCCATTTCTGGGAGAACTCCTAACAACTGAACATCTGTGAAATTCGCTTTTAAATCTTTCTGTTTATCCCCAAGTACGCTTCCTTGAAACTCTATTTTTTGCTCATTTGAAACAAGTTCGAACGGACTGAATTCAAAATGATTCTTGGTAATATCAAAAGTAACTTTGTTATTTTTATCATTCTTCGGATTGATTTCCCAATCGTAGCTATTATGATTAAAACTAGATTTACGCATTCCAACAACTGATTCATGATTCGGATCAATCGTGTAGAAAAAATCTAAATTGAAGTTCTCTGTTAATTTCGAACCTCCTTTAAAAGTTGATTTAAAAAATAAGGTATCATTAACGGTTCTATTCAATAAATTAATTTCTCCTAAATCATAATACTTATTTCTGATTTCCTTAGCAGTTAAATGCGTGTTGTATAATTTGTTTTTATTATCAATTCGTAGAACAATATCTTTTATGAGGTTATCATAGGCATTAACATCGGGTGAGCTAAAAGTAAGTTTCACTTCATTACTATTAGAATCTACCCTACCTCTAATTCTAGTATTATTTCCAATAGAAATTTCAGGTAAAAACACATCAACAATTTGATTGTAGATTGTAAAATCAAATTTCATGTATTGATTTGCATCTACTGGTAATGGTTCGTAATTCGTATAAACACTTCCCAATGCATTTTGAAAAACCGGTAATACTTCTTTAAACGCAAATTTACCTTCTAATTTTCCTTGAACAATATCTTTTGAATTTACTTCAATAGTCTTAATACTATCCTTTAATGATGAGTTGATCTGAAAATCTTTAAAAGAGAAAGTTTTGTTTTCATTTTTATAAACCAAATTTTTAAAAGCTGCTTTTCCGACAATATTATCTAATGTGTTTCCTACAACATCTAACTTAATATCTCCTTTTATAATGGAAATACTATCTCTGTCAAATAGGTTTGTTTTACGTAAATCTAGTTTATCGATATCAGCTTTAAAATCAAACTTATTTACCTCATTAGAAAAATCAGCTAAACCAGTAAATTCCAACTTAAAGTTTTCATCGTTTGACTTTAAATATCCATCAAACTTTTTATTCTGGAATTGCCCATTTACCATTAAATTCTCGTAGGTATATCCTCTAAAATTTAATTTTGAAACATTTCCTATAATCGTGGAGTTTATATTATCAACTGTAAATCCTTTCCCACTAACATCTGCTTTTAAAGATATTTCACCGAGATCTTCATCTTCTGTGATTTTTGCTAAATCTAGATCTATAAACTCAATTTCTCCACTGTAAACTGCATTATCAATATTTTCAATATTTGTAATTTGTAAATCAGAATAAGTATTACCTGCATCTGATGTCATAGATAAAGTCGCATCCATAAAATCAGGAGTTAGCTTTATCAATCCTGCTAAAGAAAATTGACCTAATCTTTTAAAACTAGTAGGAAGTGTTTTACCAAGAACATTAGGAAGCAAGCTTTTAAGTTGATTATAATCTGAAGAAACTTTATCCAAATCGCCATCAAAAACGAAACCTCTTTCAGAGTTAAACACATTTACAAACCCCATATCTCCTTGAATCACAAGTCCGTTTTTGGAATATAGGTTTAAGTTTGGTGTACTAAAATTATTTAAAGTTCCATTGAAATTTCCCGTAAAAAACATTTTATCATTTCCACTAATTTCAGAATAGAACTTTTTCATATCCTTAACCGAAAGTTCACTCTTTTGGAACTTAGCAATTAATTTAACTTTATCCGTAAAATAGGCTAAATCTTGTCTTCTGTAATCAAACTCTAATTCTCCTTTTAGTTCCGAACCATTATCAGTACTAATAGATAACTCTTTAAATAGCATTTGAGTTTTCGTGTAGGTAAAATCAGTGGTAAGATTTGTTACATAAAGCTCCCTATTATCCTTTAAAAATAACCCTCGAATATTCGCATATACATTTGGTCCGACTACAGAGAAGTCTTGAACATTTCCACCGGCATTATAAGCAGCATATTGCAAAGGTTCTTCCCTATCAAAATCGTACAACTTAAAATTTAAGTTGTCGATATAGATATTTTTTGTTCTTAAAATAAAGGGATTTTTACTTTTAATTGTGTCTTTACCATCATCAAAAGTTTCAATAAAAACAGCCAAGTTATCATCTTTTTCTCCCTTATATTTTTTCATATGAAAATTAACTCCACGAAGAGTTATATCTCCGAGATCAACTTCATTATCAATAACCTTCTTTACATTCCTTAAAGAAGTCTTTAAACTTTTTACAAAAATTAATGTATCACTATGATGATCTCTAATTTCGATATCTTTTAAATCTACATTTCCAAGGAAGGAAAGATCTAGTTTTTTAACTACGATATTTGTATCAAACTGATCATTAATTTTATTGGTTGCTATTTCAGCTAACTTACTTTGAACAAAAGGAGTGGATAAAATTAAAATCAAAAGCAATAGTAGAATCAGAATGACTCTAAGAACACGAAATACTATTTTACCTGCTTTTTTAATGATTTTCAGTAAGAATATTAGACTACAAAAAACTACAAAAATTTTGCCTTAGTACAAAGAAACTGCAATTTTAACGAATATCTAACGTATTATGGATATTTTTGCAATTCAAAATCTTAAAGAATTGGAAAAAAAAGAGGTATACATTTTAGGTATTGAAAGTTCGTGTGATGACACTAGTGCTGCTGTGTTACGTAACAATGAAGTTCTTAGTAATGTTATCGCTAATCAAGATGTTCATGCCAAATATGGAGGAGTAGTTCCTGAGTTAGCTTCAAGAGCGCATCAACAAAACATTGTTCCTGTTGTACAACAAGCTTTAGAACGCGCCGGTATCACAAAAGAACAATTAAGCGCCATTGCTTTTACTCGTGGACCAGGATTAATGGGTTCACTTTTAGTTGGAACATCTTTCGCTAAATCTTTAGCACTTGGATTAAATATTCCATTGATAGATGTGAATCATATGCAAGCTCACATTTTAGCTCATTTCATCAAAGAAGATGGCTGTGAGATTCCTCCTTTTCCTTTTATTTGTTTAACAATCAGTGGTGGACACACACAGATTGTGAAAATTAACAACCATTTTGAAATGGAAATTTTAGGAGAAACGATAGACGATGCTGTAGGAGAAGCTTATGATAAATCTGCTAAAATTCTAGGACTTCCTTACCCTGGAGGACCTTTAGTAGATAAATATGCACAACAAGGAAACCCAAAAGCATTTCAATTTACACAGCCTAAAGTTGGAGATTTAGAATTTAGCTTTAGCGGATTGAAAACACAAATCTTATATTTTATTCAGAAAAACGTTAAAGAAAACCCTAAATTCATTGAAGAAAATCTTTATGATATTTGTGCTTCCATTCAACATACCATTGTTGAAATTTTAATGAAGAAAATTAAAAACGCCGTGAAACAAACAGGAATTAAAGACATTGCTATCGCTGGTGGAGTTTCTGCTAATTCGGAAATCAGAAAACGATTAACGGAAGCTGATAAACATTGGGGGTGGAATACGTATATTCCTAAATTTCAATATACAACTGACAATGCAGCAATGATTGCTATAGCTGGTTATTTAAAGTATCTGAATAAAGATTACGCAGATATATCTGTTGCCGCTAAGGCTAGATTAAAAGTTTCAGAATAAAAAAAGCGAACTATGGTAGTTCGCTTTTTTTTATTCTTTTTTATAAGACAGATCGATTACTTCGCTACTTTAATTGAACAACCGATAGCTTTTGTTTCTGTCTTTCTAGGTGATTTCCCAGCTAATAAATCATCTACAGCATTTTCTACATACAACTCATTTACACTTGAAGCATCTCTTGCGTTATCATCAATCGCTCCGATGTACGATAAAACAAAATCCTTCTTTGAATTTTTCAAGATAAATACGTGTGGAGTACGAGTTGCACCGAACTTAGGAAAAACTTTTTGTCCATCATCGAAAAGATAAGGGAAAGTAAATCCTTTTGACTTTGCTCTTACTTTCATCGAATCGAAGTCATCTCCATTAGAAACTGCTGGATCATTTGGATTAATTGCCACAACTGGATAACCTTTCGATTTATATTTCTTGTCTAAAGCGATAATTCTATCTTCATACATTTTTGAATACGGGCAGTGATTACAAGTAAACACTAATATTACACCTTTATCACTTTTATAATCGTTAAGGGAAACCATTTTACCATCGATGTTCTTCAAGGTAAAATTCTCCACTTTATCTCCAATTTCATATCCTTTTTTCGCTTTTGTAGTAAAAGCTACAGTTACGGCAATAACCGCTAAAACTAATATTGATTTTAAAGCTTTCATTTTTATTTAATTTAAGAATTTTTGTAGTTCTGAATTCAACTCTTCATAAGTAAACGATCTTTCAAAAAAGCCTCGTTCTTTTTTATTGTATATGACCGTCGCTGGAATTGCTCCTGACCAACTTTTATCTACACCATTAATCCATTTATTCTGGTTTGGATCATCTAATACAACCACTTCTGGATCTAACTTATTATCTTTAATAAACGGAATCAATTGAGTTTCAATTTCGTTCGGAAAATCTAAACTCACTAACAATACTTCAATATTATTGTCTTTATTTTCTGCATGCAGTTTTTCGAAAGCAGGTAGCTCTTCAACACAAGGTTTACACCAAGTAGCCCAAAAATTTATTACATGAGTTTTATCATCTTGCTTCTCCAAGTATGGTTTAAGTGCTTCGAAGTTTAACACTTTTAAATCACCAATCATTTCTATTTTAGGCGGAACTATAACCTCTACTTTTTTGTCTACGGTTTCTTGTTTAGCCTCTTTTTTACTCACTTCCTTGCATGAATAAAGTACACTCGTAGCAAGAATTATTAGGGTAATTATTTTTGATTTCATCTTGTTAAAATTAAGAAATGGAATACTCATGAAAGAAATATTAACTTTTTTTAACTAAAAAAACCTCTTTAAAAAGAGGCTTTTCTAATTTTTCATATTTTTTACTATCCGAATATTTCGTTTAAAATTTTCGCTAGTCTTATTCCTCCTTTTTGAAGTTGCTCTCTCACAATTGGAAAATTTACATAGGAATATCTATATCGAAGCTTCTCTCCTGTTTTAGCAGATTTATATACTTCTTTTGCTAAATTATGTGATTCCTTTACCCAGTCTAAAACTGTACCTTTTTGTATTGCTTTCACTTTATGTTTCGACAAATACTTTGCATTATCAGCCAATTCAACATAGCTCATTCCCCATCTAGCTAACATATCCGAATCCCAAACTCGATGTAAGTTAGAACCTTTACCATGCCATTGAACTTGAATCTTATTCCCACCTTTATCCTCTTTTCTACCAACATGTAGTGGTTGATGTAAATCACCAATTAAATGCACTAACATTTTTAAGTGAAATCTTTTGTCTTGAATTGACGCATTATCATCTTTTAGTACTTTAACACAAAAGTTGATACCTGTTATTAAATCACCTTTAGGATTTTTCTCTGAAGACTCGTAATCTCCATCTTCAGACATGTTTACATAATGCCAACTTGAATATTTTCTATAATCTCTATCGGACTTAATCTCATCAGCATAAGTTGAAACAAACGCTAAACTTTCTCCCTGTAATAATTTATTGATTTTTCTTTTTGCTCTATTAGTAAGATGCTTTTCTGCAATCTTCCCTGTAGTTCTATGACCTGTAGCTCCCCAATCATCATTTAAAGAAAAAACTGATTGTGAAACCATTACAATTACTGTTAATACAATAGCTTTTACCCTCATCTTTAATATATTTTCCATGCTAAAGTAGAAAATATTTATTTCAAAATTTTGTTAAATCAGAAAAAATTATAATATATTTGTGATATCAAAATAATATCATAATAAAATTTAAGTTTATGGAATCAGAAAAAATCATCAAACCGGCTAATGGATATTTAATGTTAACTGTCTTCTTTCTATCATTCTTCGGAAGTATTGCAGCAGCCATTAAATATGAGAATCCAATTTTCTTAATTATAACCTTTATAGCCTTAGTATTATCTTTCGGTTTTATTCTTGTAAATCCGAACACCTCTAAAGTTGTGTTACTTTTTGGAAAATATATTGGAACTATTAAACAAAACGGTTTATACTGGGCAAATCCATTTTACACAAAAAGAAAAATTTCTTTAAGAGCTAGTAATTTTGATAGTGAGCGTTTAAAAGTAAATGACAAACTTGGGAATCCAGTAATGATTAGCACTATTTTAGTTTGGAGAGTAACAGATACATATAAATCTGCTTTTGATGTAGATAATTATGAGAATTTTGTGAGAGTTCAAACAGATGCAGCTGTAAGAAAATTAGCAAGTATGTATCCATATGACAACTTCGCTGATGAAGGACATGAGGAAGATATTACATTAAGATCAAGTGTAAATGAAGTAAGCGAAACATTAGAAAAAGAATTAGAAGAAAGATTAGCAATTGCAGGAATAGAAGTTTTAGAAGCTCGAATTGGTTATTTAGCGTATGCACAAGAAATTGCAAATGCCATGTTAAAAAGACAACAAGCAACTGCTATTGTTGCTGCAAGACATAAAATTGTTGAAGGAGCTGTAAGTATGGTTGAAATGGCTTTGGAAGAATTAAACAAAAAAGATATTGTTGATTTAGACGAAGAAAGAAAAGCTGCAATGGTCAGCAATTTAATGGTAATTCTTTGTGGAGATAAAGATGCATCACCAGTTTTAAATACAGGAACTCTAAATCATTAAACGGTTAAATGAAAAAATATAAATTCAACTTTTTTCTTGTTGATGGAAAAGTAGTTGTTGATAGTGAACAAATAAAAATACTCAAGAACGGAGGTTTTCTTAAAGAAGTTAAAACAAAAAGTTGGTTGATAATTGTATCAGCTCTCATAATCTATAGAATTCAGCAAAGCATTTTCACTAACGACTTTGATTCTCCAATGGATTATGTGGGATTCGGACTAAGATTAGTGGTAATTTTAATTATTGTTGCTCTTGTATTTTATTACTCACTAAGATTCAATTGGAAAAACATAATTAAAATTAATGATATAGAAAGTATCATCGTTGAGGAAGATGAAATTGAAACGGAATTAACAATTATCACTTCAAATAAGAGAGAAAAGCTTTTAGAATTTAGAACATTAGAAAATCAACATTCCAATTTTACAGAAGCTTTACAAAAACGAAATTCTAGAATTGTAATTAAAAATATGTAACTATGAAAGAATACAAAGTAGTTCAAATGAAATTGGGACTAAGAAATCGCATAAAAAATTTAGAAGACTTACTCAATCAATATGCTAGAGAAGGTTGGCGGGTTGTTGAAATACCGTCTGGATGGCAAATAGTCGTATTTGAAAGAGATAAAAACAGATAGAATAAAATAAATGAGAATATTTAAAGAAGAACAAAGATTTGGTCAATTATGGATTATTGTGCTTTTAGTAACAAGTTCAATAGTTCCCATGATACTTTTCATTAAAGCTTATAATAACAATGAAATGTCATTACTCGATCTGATTATTGCCTCTTCTTTAGTAATCTTTAGTTGCTTATTAATATTTGTATTTAAACTTACAACGAAAATAGATGAGCAAGGAATCTATTACAAATTCTTTCCAATGCATTTCTCTTTTAAACTAATAAAGTGGTCTGATATTTCAGAGGTTTACACAAGAAAATATGACGCCATTAGTGAATACGGTGGTTGGGGTTGCAAAGGTGGAATTTTATGGAAAAAATCAAACGGAGTTGCTTATAATGTTTCTGGAGAAGAAGGATTACAAATTATAACCAAAGAAGGTAAAAAGATTTTGATTGGAACAAAACAGATTCATCAAGTTGATCAATGTGTTCATCACTATTTTAATAAAAATAAAGAAACCAATGTTTAAAATACTACTCTACTTATGTATTTATGTCACTTATTTTGTGATTACTTTAATTTAAATAAAACGATCTGTTAAAGATATTATGGCTAAGAAAAAAGCATTTGCACTTAGAATAAATGAAGACATGCTTAAAGCAATTGAAAAATGGGCATCTGACGAATTTAGATCGACTAACGGTCAAATTGAATGGATGCTTATGCAAGCTTTAAAAGAAGCCAAAAGAGAACCTAAAAAGAAAGATGAGGATTAATTCAATATAAATCCTCATCTCTCTAATATTATCTTTTTATTGGAAGTACTATTCTACTTGGGTATTTTTTATTGTGAAAGAGCTTTATAGTTGCAATTTTAGCATTTTCCATTTTTTGAATTGAAGGATCTTCCTTCGAATTGAAATTACGTTGTACATTCGGTTTATCTATTGAAGAAAAAACTAAACGAATTCTACTTCCTTTTTTTATAACTCGACTAAATAAGTTTTCTCCTTCAAACACATATTTCTCGATCACATTCTTTCTTACTAAAACGGGCTTTTCTAGTCCTTTTCTATATCTCGCTCTTATCTGATCTTTTTGTAAAAACTTCGACGAATTATCTTTTGAAATTTCATACATAGTAACCTCTAAGTCGGTATCCTCTACATCCATAGAAATGTAAGCTTCAAACCTAATTTTTCCGTTAACTTCCATATCCTCTTCAAGAGGTTTTGAATGATAAATTAGAATATCCTCGTCATTAACATAACTTTGATCCGTAAACACTTCACTAATTTTACTATTGTAACTAGCACTATTAATTCCTTTTTTCTTTGAAGGATCATAAACTATAATATCTGGATTTAAATCATTTGATAATGGAGCATCCAATAAATCACCTGAACTAAATACGTCATTTGCTTCTGAATTAAAAGAAGATAGAAACAGTTCTTTTTCACCATTAGACAATTCGTCCAATTTTGTTGTATAATTCCATGTATTTTCTCCCATAGTATACAACATGATTTTATCTTTTAAAATAGTTGGTTTCTTTCCTTCTTTAAGAGTCCAATTAAACCATTTTAAATACAAATCATTCATATCAATAACAGCATTCTCTCCAAATTTTAATCCCCAAAATTCCTTTTTCGGTCTGCGAGTTCCACCATGACTCCAAGGTCCTACAATAAGATAATGATTAGATTTAGCTTCCTCATTACCATTATTCATATGATCAGAATAATATTTCATAGCCCCAGGTTGATCTGAATCAAAATGACCGGTAATACTTAAAATTGGAATATTTACTTTTTTCGATTGCTCTTTGGTAAAATAAAACTGTTGCCAAAATTCATCATGACTTGGATGTGAAATCCATTTTTGAAATACCTTTTTAGGAAAACCTACGATTTCATCGTAACTATTAAAGGGTTTACCTTCTAGATACAACTGCTCTCTTTTTTGCTTCCAAAAATCCTCACCAAACAATTTTTGATTTATCGTTTTCCCACTAGTTAGCATCAACCAACGCATTACGTATGGATAAAAAATATTATTGTATTTAGGGAAGTCTAATCCAGGCCCCACAGATGCAATCGGAATGATTGTTTTTAAATTCTTTGGAAATTCTTTCAAAATTAGCCATTGATTCATTCCTCGATATGAACCACCAAACATTCCCACTTTACCATTACTCCACGACTGTTTTCCTATCCAATTTATAACCTCTGCCCCATCTTTGCCATCACTTTCAAAAGGAATAAATTCTCCTTCAGAATTACCTCTTCCTCTACAATCGACTGTAATAAACACATAATCATTCCTCGAAAAAAACAAACCTCTTTCATGATTTTCATCAGAAACATAAGGAGTAATTACCAAAACTGTTGGATACTTTTTTCTCTTATCATAATTTTCTGGAAAATAAATATTTGAAGACAACTTTATTCCATCAGACAACTCTATCTTTTGATAAAATTTTATGCTGACATTTAAAGTATCAAGTGTTGATTTTGCAAAAATATTTTGTATGCTTATTACAAAAAGCACGGCGAGAAAACTTCTTTTCATTTTCATATTAATTTATTTGGTAGTCAAACTTACCTCAAATTTATTTCCTATCAAAACATGTTAAACCGTTAACACTTTTTTAAGAATTGTGAAGATGAATTAACTGTATTTTTAGGTTTTCTTAATCAACTAATTCACTTTACATGAAAAAATCTATTTCACTACTACTTTTCTTAGTAGCATTTGTTGCATTTGGACAAGAGTTTTCTATGGATTTGGTTAAAAATATGAAACCAAGAAATATAGGTCCAGGTGGAATGAGCGGAAGAGTTACCGCAATTGATGTCGTACTAAAAAATCCCGATGTAATGTATGTCGGAACTGCTTCAGGAGGTTTATGGAAATCTACTTCAGGAGGTATTAAATGGGATCCAATTTTTGATAAAGAAGTTACCGCATCAATTGGAGCTGTAGCTATTCAACAATCAAACCCAAGTGTAATTTGGGTTGGAACAGGAGAAGGTAATCCACGTAATAGTTTAAATGGTGGTTACGGAGTTTACAAATCTTTAGACGGAGGTAAAACCTGGAAGTCTATGGGATTAGAAAAAACTCGTCATATTCATCGTGTTATCATTCACCCAAACAATCCTAACATTGTTTATGTTGCATCTATTGGATCGCCATGGGGAGAACATCCTGAAAGAGGTATTTTTAGAACAACTGACGGAGGTAAGACTTGGAAGAAGATTTTATTCAATAATAATAAAACAGGTGCCGCTGATTTGGTAATTGACCCTTCAAATCCTAATAAGTTAATCGCAGCAATGTGGGAACACAAACGGGATCCTTGGTTCTTTAATTCTGGTGGAAAAGGAAGTGGATTATACATAACTCATGATGGTGGTGATAATTGGAAAAAAGTAACAGATAAAGAAGGTTTTCCAAAAGGTGATTTAGGTAGAATTGGAGTTTCAATTTCAAGAAGTAATCCTGATGTTGTTTATGCTTTAGTTGAAGCTAAAAAGAATGCTTTATACAGAAGTGATGATGGTGGATTTAAATGGAAAATGGTTAATAATAAATCAGGAACTAACGGAATAGGAAATAGACCTTTCTATTATTCTGAAATTTATACTGATCCTCAGAACGAAAACAGAGTTTACAGTATTTATACTTATGTGAACGTTTCTCAAGATGGAGGGAAAAGTTTTAGAATGCTAATGCCAGCATATGGAGCAAATAACGGTGTTCACCCTGATCATCATGCTTGGTGGATTCATCCAGAAAATGGAAAATTCATGATTGACGGAAACGATGGTGGTTTAAACATTACTAAAGATGGCGGTAAAACTTGGCGTTTTATTGGAAATTTACCTGTAGCTCAATTTTATCATATAAATGTAGATAACGAATATCCTTATAACGTTTACGGTGGAATGCAAGATAATGGTTCTTGGAGAGGGCCTGCATACGTTTGGAAAGCACAAGGAATTCGAAACTCTTATTGGCAAGAAATTAGTTTTGGAGATGGATTTGATGTTGTTCCTGATAAAGATGATTCACGATATGGATGGTCTATGAGTCAGCAAGGTTTTGTTTCTAGATATGACTATAAAACTGGAAACAACTACACTGTACGTCCAACGCATCCTGATGCCAATGTAAAATTACGTTTTAACTGGAACTCTGCTATCAACATTGATCCTTTTGATAACTCGACAATTTACTTCGGTAGTCAATTTGTTCATAAATCAACTGATAAAGGATTGACTTGGGAAATTATATCTCCTGATTTAACTACCAACGATAAATCAAAGCAAAAACAACATGAAAGTGGTGGTTTAACAATGGATGCTACTGGTGCAGAAAACCACTGTACTGTTTTAGTTATTGAGCCTTCTCCAATTGAAAAAAATATGTTGTGGGCAGCAACAGATGATGGACAAGTTCATGTTACAAAAAATGGTGGTACAAATTGGACCAATGTTTCGAAAAATATAAAAGGTTTACCAGCAAATAGCTGGATTGTACAAGTAAAAGCTTCTAATAAAAATAAAGGAGAAGCATTATTAATTGCCAATGATTATCGTCGCTTCAACTATACTCCTTATGCTTATCGTACAACTGATTACGGTAAAACTTGGGAACGCATTGTTGATGAAAACGATGTAAAGAGTTATACTTTAAGTATTGTTGAAGATCCTGTAGAGCGTAACTTGTTATTCTTAGGAACAGATGATGGATTATATATTTCTTTTAACGCTGGTAAAAAGTGGACTAAATGGACACAAGGTTTTCCAACTGTATCTGTAAAAGACTTAGTAATTCAACCTAGAGAACACGACTTAGTAATTGGAACATTCGGAAGAGCGGCTTGGGTATTAGACGATATTCGTCCGTTAAGAGCAATTGCTGCCAACCAAAATGTTTTATCAAAAAACTTTGAATTATTTGCCCCTCCAACTGCATACCAAGCAAGCTATCAACAACCAACCGGAAGTAGATTTGGAGCTGATGCTTTATTTAATGGAACAAATAGACCAGGTGGTGCTAGAATTAAGTACTACATGAATAAACCTAAAAAAGAAGCTACTAACAAAGAAGAAAAGTCTTCTAAAAAAGGGGAGAATAAAGTAAAGTGGGACTCAATTAAATTAGAAATTTATGATGGTGCTCGTTTAATTAGAACTTTAAAAAGAAAAGCTCCTAAAGAAAATGGTATTCATACGTTTACTTGGTATATGAACGAAAAAGGTGTGGCAAGAGCTTCTAGAAACATTAGAAAATCGAAATTCGAACCTTCAGGAGTTTCAGTAAAACCAGGAACTTACAAGATTAAAGCTAGTTTTGGGGATCAAGTTGCAGAACAAAACATCACTGTTGAATATGACCCGAGACTTACCATTTCTAAAGAAGCGATTGATCAAAAATATAATACTTCTAAAGAATTAGAAAAACATCAAGAGGTTATGGCAAATGCCGTAAAACAATTGGTAGAAAGCAAGAAGATTGCAGAAGGTTATAAAAAGGAATTAGCTACAAAAGACAAGAAAAAATATAAAGATCAAATTAAATCTTCTAAAGATATTATTAAGAAGATTGACACTTTATTAACTGTTTACTTAGGAAAAGTAGATAAACGCCAAGGAATTGTTCGCAGTCCAGATCCAAATGTTAGTTCACGTTTAGGAACTGCCAGCTGGTATATTAATAGTAGATTCGGAAATCAAACTGCAACTGAAACTCGTTTAATCGAACAGTTTAAGTCTTCTTTAAAAGAAGCTCTTAGGCAAACGAATGCATTTTTTAATAACGACTGGCCTACTTACAAAGGAGAAGTTGAAAAAATTACTATTTCACCATTTAAGGAAACTAAGATTTTTCAATTGAAATAATCCGTAACTTATTGACGGTTAAATCGTCTTATTGAAAATCTAAATTTCTAAAAAATGAAAAACAACCTATTACTAACTTTCTTTACAGGACTCTTATTAGTTTCCTGTAAAGAAAGTAAAAAAGAAGAATTGAGTTCTTCCAATGAAGTCAAGCAATACTCCATTGAGCAAATGATGGATAATGAAAGTGTTTTTGGTGGAAGTTTCTCGTCTGATAATTCAAAATTATTAGTTACTAGTAACAAATCTGGTATCTATAATATGTATACGGTCAGCACAAAAGATGGAACTTACACTCCAATTACCCAATCCGATAGTTCATCTGTCTACGCTACATCCTACTTTCCTAAAGATGATAGAATGTTATTTAGAATGGACGACAACGGAGATGAAATTTATCATATCTATAAACGTGATTTAGACGGTACTATTACTGAACTTACACCAGGAGAAGGAGTTCGATCAAATTTTTATGGATGGTCAAAAGATGAGAAAAGCTTCTTTTATGGATCAAACAAAAGAGATCCTAAATACATGGATATTTATGAAATGGATTTAGAAACATTCACTCCTAACATGATTTATGAAAATAAAGAAGGTTACGATGTTTCTGCCATCTCTAACAATAAGCAGTTATTTGCATTAAATAAAACTGTAAACACTAATGATAGTGACTTATTGCTTTACAATGTTTCTACCAAAGAAACTATGAAAATTAATGAAACTTTAAGTGGTAATTCTGCCGAAGATTTTTCTAGTGATGATAAGTTTTTATTCTACACGACTGATGCAAATGGAGAATTTACAACGTTGATGAAATTTGATATTGAAACTAAAGAGTCCACCGAAGTTTTAAAGAAAGATTGGGATATCAGCGGAAGTTATTTTACTAATAAAGGAAATTATCGAGTAACCTACATAAATGAAGATGCGAAAAATGTAATTGAAGTACAAGATGTAGCTTCTGGAAAAAACATTGAATTACCAAGTGTGGATGGAAAAAGTATCACTAGCGTTGGTTTTTCTAGAGACGAATCAATGATGCGTTTTTATGCAGGTGGATCAAACTCACCTTCGAATCTTTATGTTTATGATTTAAAATCGAAAGAACAAAAACAATTAACAGATGTTTTAAATGATGAAATAAACGGAGAAGATTTAGTAAGCGCTAAAGTCATTCGTTATCCTTCTTTCGATGGTGTTAGTATTCCTGCAATTTACTATTTACCACATCAAGCTTCTGCGGATAATAAAGTTCCTGCATTAGTTTGGGTTCACGGAGGACCAGGAGGACAATCTCGTCAAAATTTTAATTCAAGGATTCAGTATTTAGTAAATCATGGTTATGCTGTGTTAGCTGTTAATAACCGAGGAAGTAGTGGGTATGGAAAAACTTTCTACAAAATGGATGATAAAAATCACGGTGAAAATGATTTACAAGACTGTGTAGAAGGTAAAAACTGGCTTGCAAAACAAGTAGAAATAGATACTGAGAAAATCGGAATTATCGGTGGTTCCTATGGTGGTTATATGACCATGGCTGCTCTTACTTATACACCTGAAGAATTTGCTGTTGGAGTTAACATTTATGGTGTTACAAACTGGATGCGAACTTTAAAAAGTATTCCACCATGGTGGGAATCATTCAGAGAAGCTTTATACAAAGAATTAGGAGATCCACATTCTGCAGATTCTGTAAGACTAAAAAAGATTTCTCCATTATTCCATACAGATAAAGTTACTAAACCTCTAATGGTATTACAAGGAGCTAAAGATCCAAGAGTTTTACAAGTAGAATCAGATGAAATTGTTGCTGGAGTTAAGAAAAATGGCGTTCCTGTTGAATATGTGTTGTTTGAAGATGAAGGTCATGGTTTCGCTAAAAAGGAAAATCAGATAAAAGCCAACAGTAGAATTTTAAAATTCTTAGACCAATATCTTAAAAAGAAAGAGCCTATCGAGAAATCGGCTTTATAAAATATAATCAATTTAAAAATAGAATCTCTAGTTTATTTAATTAGAGATTCTATTTTTGTTTACTAACATATTTAAAGGGAATGAAAAAATTAGTAGCACTTTTAACATTACTTGTCTTTTTTCAAGTAAATGCACAACAAAATCCAGAAAAAGAACTTGGAATCTGGTACATGTACAACGGATCACATAAGCTTTCTGATAAATTCAGCATAAAATCAATGGCTCATTTTCGCTTCTTTGAAATTGGTGACGATCTGCAACAATATATTCTACGTTTTGGTGCTAATTACAAATTCAACAAAACATTTAGTGCTACGTTAGGTTATGCTTTTTTAGATACTGATACTTCTTATGGAATTGAAGGTGGAACTTTTGGTGATAATCGTATTTATGAAGACTTATTAGCAAATCATAAACTTGGTGAGTTAAGCTTTGCTCACCGTTTACGAGCAGAGCATCGTTTTTTTAACTCACAAACCGGTCATTTATTAAGATATCAATTAGGATTAGGATATCCTATTTCAAAAAAGTGGTCGAGTTATATTTATGATGAAATCTTTTTTGATTTTGACGGAGGCGATGCTTACAATCAAAACTGGTTTGGCTTAGGAGTTAAATACAAATTATCCAAAGTTGTAAAGCTACAATTAGGTTACATGAGTATTAATATCAATAATCAAAACTTAGATAGAATTCAATTAGGAATTGCCATCAGTACTGACCATAGAAAAAAGAAATAATAATAGAATTCATACTTTTAGCCAAAATCAACTTTTATGAATATTTCTGAAATTAATAACGATATACCTGTTTTTGCAAGTGATACCATTATTTTTGGTATCCTTTGTTTAATACTTGCTGGTATTTTTCACACTTCAAAACATCAAAAATTCTCAAAGTTTTATAAAGTCATTCCTGCATTGTTATTATGCTATTTCCTACCTTCTATTTTTAGTTCTTTAGGAATTATAGCTGATAAATGGATTGATGTTAAAGCTACCATTGCTCATTTACAATCGGTTTATCATAACTTAGAAGGAGTTACAGACTTAAAATCTCTTAAAGCTTATATTAGCACTAATAATATTCCGTCTGGTGAGTACTCTCAATTTATTGGTGGAAGCAAAATTTATTATATTTCTTCAAGATTTTTATTACCGGCTTCTTTAGTTTTACTTACGTTAAGTATCGATTTAAAAGGAGTTTTCAATTTAGGTCCGAAAGCCTTAATCATGTTTTTAACGGCTACTTTAGGAGTAATGATTGGTGGACCGTTAGCTATTTTATTTTTCAATTTCGTTGCTCCAGATATTTTAACAAACGTGCAAGGAACAGAATTATGGAAAGGATTAAGTACGGTTGCTGGAAGCTGGATTGGTGGTGGTGCAAATCAACTCGCCATGAAAGAACAATGGGAAGTAAGCGATAGTTTATTTAGTATTATGGCTGTGGTAGATGTTCTAGTTGCCGAAGTTTGGATGGTTTTTTTACTTTTAGGAGTTGCAAAATCGGATGCTATTGATAAATGGCTTAAAGCTGATAATAGTGCTATAACTACCTTAAAAAATAAGATGGAAAAGTTTACAGTTGAAACTGCTCGCGTTCCTTCTTTTAATGATTTAATTATTTTAACAGGAATTGCATTCGGAGTCACTTCTTTAGGACATTTTGTTGGCGATAACTTAGGCGGTTGGATTAAAGATAATGTTCCTGCTCTTGTGGATTTTGGATTAGGTAGTTCATTCTTCTGGTTAATAATTACAGCAACAACTATTGGTGTATTCTTATCTTTTACTAAAGTTAGAAATTACGAAGGCGCTGGAGCAAGTAAAATAGGATCTGTTTTTATTTATTTATTAGTTGCTTCTATTGGAATGAAAATGAATTTAAATGCTATTGTTGAAAACATTAGCTTGTTTGCTATTGGTTTCGTTTGGATGATTATACATGTTGGACTTTTATTTCTTGTAGCGAAACTTATTAAAGCTCCCTATTTCTTTTTGGCAGTTGGGTCAAAAGCAAATATTGGTGGAGCCGCATCGGCTCCTGTTGTTGCTGGAGCGTTTCATCCTTCATTAGCTCCAGTTGGTGTGTTATTAGCAGTATTAGGTTACGCATTAGGTACTTATGGTGCCTTTGCCTGTGCATTGCTTATGAAATGGGTAAGTTAAATGTGAACCAATTCTAGAGAATCCATAAAAATTACGCATATTTGCAATCGAAAATTTAAAACATTTATGAGAAATATTATCGCATTAGTATTCGTTTCTTTAATTGCTTTTTCTTGTTCATCTGATAAGAAAATGGGTAATATGATCGTTACTGGTCAAATTAAAGGATTAAAAAAAGGAACATTATATCTTCAAAAAATGAAAGATACCGCAATTGTTTCAGTAGATTCTCTTCAATTATTAGGAGATGATAAATTTACACTAACCGATAATGTTGATTCTCCTGTAATGTATTATTTAACTTTTGATGGAAATACACAACCAAAAAAGGTTATGTTTTTCGGAGAGAAAGGAAATATCACTATCGAGGATAATGTTGAAAACTTCGGTGTAAACCCAACAATTACTGGATCTGTAAATCAAGAAGTAATGAATAAGTTTAACGAAATTGACAAGCAATTTAAATCAAAACGTTTAGATTTTATTGCAAAAGATCTTGAGGCGCGTTCTAAAAATGATAGCATTAAAGCTGATAGTTTAGCAAAAGCCTTTGATAAATTAGTTCGTCGTCGTTTCTTATTTGCTACTAATTTTGCGATTTCAAATAAGGATAGTGAAGCAGCACCTTATATTGCATTAACTGAATTGGCAAATGCTAATCTATATTTGTTAGATACAATTAATAATAGCTTATCAGAAAAAGTTAAAAGCTCTGATTACGGGAAGCGTTTAAACAAATTTGTAAACGAAATTAAAGAAGCAGAAAGTAAAAAAGCAGAATAAGTTTTGAAATACTTTTAGTCTTAAAAAATATAAAGCCTTTCTTTTCAGAAAGGCTTTTTTTGGTCTTTTAGTTTAAGTTCAGTAGCATTCCCCCAAATTTTACTTTCCCTTAAAACATAGGATAGACCCATGATGTAAATATATAAAAAAACTAAGAAACTATTGATTTACTGATTTTTAAGTAATTAACAGGTTTTAATACTATCATAAAATGACAAAAAAGTACCAATTACTGAAATTTCTTTACCAAAAAGTTGTTTTTAATTCATAAAAGAAAAGCACTACCATTTAAAATGATAGTGCAGAATCTGTTTGTTCTTTCTTTAGTGATAGAAAGAAATTAATGCTGTTAATATCAATATATTTATCCTTTATTGAGGATTATATGCTGATAAACTTGATAAATTAACAGTGGGGAACTTACTATTGCATATTACCTCCAGGTCCTGGTGCCGGTCCTCCCGCTAATGATCCTGAAACAGTATCACAATAAGCAGTTGCTCCACCACATTGGTTCGTTGCATCAATTGCTGCAGCTAAATCTGAACTATAATCTTTTGTCCATGATTTACTTCCGTTCGCACATTTACAGCTATAGCTAGCACCTCCTACAATAGTTTTTAACTGATTTTTTGTTAACGCTTTAGCGTCCATGCTTTTTAAAAATTTCATTTCTTTTTTGTTTTTAAATTTTATTTATTGATTAATACTTCAACAAATATAATTTCTAAAAACATGGAGGTACTCACCCAAAAAGGGTGATTTTATAAAAACTATTAAACATTACGACACACCTGAAAAGATTACTTCGCTAGACTCGCAATGACGGACAAAAAGTAAACGTCATTCTAAGTAGTTAAAAGGTGAAGGAATCCTTCAAGCCTGTTTAACTAATAATTATAGTAAAAAAGAAAGCTCGGAATTACACTCCGAGCTTTATAAAAAAATAGTATATATCTCAATTTCTAATATTTTTTCACTGATTACAAATCTGTTCTATCACCGTTTTAAAAACCATTTTTCTTTAAAACTATTATTGCGAATGGAATTAATAACAACAAAACTAATAAGCCAAACTCCGACGAATACATTGTAATCTGTTTTTTATTATCATTTTTAAACTTTTTATAAAAAATTAAATAATTCAAAATACTTATGAAAATGTATAAAATTAATACCAATGGTAATATAAGTTTGCCTTTAACATCCCTGAGTATAAAAAAGTCCAATATTAATACAAAATTAAAACTTAATAATCCTGACAATGTAATAACCGTTAACAGATAAGGGTACTCATCTCGCGACGGTGTCTTTAATATTAAGTTATAAATCAGAAAAAATAAATTACTATATAATTTCATTAATAAAATTTACTATTAACTAATATAAATTCTAGTAAAAAAAAGGTATATTTTTTTCATTCTTTATACTATTCCTTTTTTCCTTATGTTTATATGTTTAATCTCAATTATTTTACTTCCTAACTCACAGAAGCTATATACTCATCAACTAAATTCTCTAATACATCTAATGGTAATGGTCCATTTGTTAAAACAACATCATGGAATTTTCTAATATCAAACTTCTCTCCTAAAGCTTTTTTAGCCTTTTCTCTAAGTTCAATAATTTTAATCATTCCAATTTTATAAGCTGTTGCTTGACTTGGCATTACAATATGACGTTCAACCATTTTTATAGCATCAGCTTCGGCATTTGGTGTATTATCTGTGTAATATTTGATTCCTTCTTCTCTTGTCCATTTTTTAGCGTGAATTCCAGTATCCACTACTAAACGACATGCTCTCCATAATTCCATGGCTAATCTTCCAAAATCAGAATATGGATCAGAATAGAATCCCATTTCTTTAGGAATAAACTCTGAGTATAATCCCCAACCTTCAACATATGCAGTATAACGACCAAATTTTCTAAACATCGGTACCTCTTTCAATTCTTGAGCAATTGCAATTTGCATATGATGCCCAGGTATTCCTTCATGATATGCTAGCGCTTCCATCTGATAAGAAGGCATACTAGCCATGTCATACATATTTGCATAATAAGTTCCTGGTCTTGATCCGTCTAATGCTGGTTGTTGGTAAAAAGCTTTTCCTGCAGACTTTTCTCTAAACGCTTCAACAGCTTTTACCTGTAAATCAGCTTTAGGTTTGGTTATAAAAAGTTCATCTAATCGACCTTTCATCGTATTAATAATGTCGGTAGCTTTATCCATGTATTCCTTTCTGCCTTCTTCAGTTGCCGCAAAATAGAATTGCTTATCAGTTTTCATAAATTGAAAAAACTCTTGCAGAGTACCTTTAAAATCAACTTTTTTCATGATTTCTTTCATTTCTCCATGAATTCTTTCAACTTCAGCTAAACCAATTTTATGAATTTCATCTGCTGTCAAATTAGTAGTCGTTGTTCTTTGTAAGGCATTATTATAAAACGCTTCACCATTAGGGAATTTCCAAGCACCATCATCAGTTGAAGCCAACTTTTCTTGTTCCTCTAAAGTGGTAATTAAAGTTGTATAACCTACAAAAACATCATCCTTTAAAGCTTTTTTAGCAGAATCAATTAATTGATTTTTCTCATCTTCACTAATTTCTAATTTTGAAATTTTCGATTCAAAATCATTTAGTAACGTACTTTTTTTGTTTGATGTTTCAAAAGGTTGACCTTTAATCAAATTTCTAGAATCCTCTATAACTTTTGCAAAAACGAACTTAGGAATCATAATTCCCGCTTCTTGTCTTTTCTTTAAATTTTCTGATAATTGTTCAAACATCGGTTTGATTCCTTTCAATCTACTGATATAATTTTCAGCATCTGTCTTATCAGAAATTTGATGCATATTAATTAAAAATGCAGGAATTTCAGCCTGTGCTCCATGCATTTGATTAACAGGATAAGTATACATTCTATATTTATCATCAGCAATAGTATTCTCTAAGCCTTGTTTGAACAAATCATAACTTAACTTTGTGCTCTTATCTAAGGCTTTTGTATTAACTGAATCATTAATCCATTCCAGTGCCTTTTTCGTTAGAACTAGTTCTTTATCTAAAAAAGCGTCAGACATATCATCCCATTTATCGGCATCTTTTTTAACTCCTAAATAAGTTTGATACATAGGATGTAAGTCTAATGACTGTTGAAATTGTTTTTGAAAAAATGCGTTTACCTTGGTCGATTCCTTTTGAATTTCCTCAGCACTAGGTACCGCATCTTTCTGATCAGTTTTACAAGCCACACTTATTAATATAAATGATAATGTAACCTGCTTAGTTATGTTTCTAAATTTCATTATTGAATTGTATTTGAGTCATAAAAATAAGTAAATAAAAAACCGAAACAAATTTGTTTCGGTCTATAATATTTAGGCTTCACCTGTTGTTCCTCCGAAATTCATCGGAATAGGTGGTTGTTCATAATCCTTAATTTCTCCATGAACTTGCTCAAATTTTCTCACATTATCAGCCAAAGCTTTTGTTAGTCGTTTAGCATGCTGTGGAGTCAAAATTATTCTTGATTTTACTTTAGCCTTAGGTACACCAGGCATTATATTAATAAAATCAACTATAAACTCAGAAACAGAGTGATTAATAATCGCTAAGTTAGAATATGTTCCTTCTGCAACCTCTTGATCTAACTCAATGTTAATTTGTGGGTCTTTATTTTCTTCCATTGAAATATGTTGTAAACTAAAAAGACCTCATATTGAGGTCTTTTTAAATTGAATATTATAAGCTTTTTTCGATCTCTTCTTTTGGACCAACGATGATGTTCTCGTAAGTTCTAAGACCAGTACCAGCTGGAATTCGCTTACCTACAATAACATTTTCTTTTAATCCTTCAAGAGTATCAATCTTACCATTAACAGCTGCTTCATTTAATACTTTCGTAGTTTCCTGGAAAGAAGCTGCAGAGATAAATGACTTCGTTTGTAACGATGCTCTAGTAATACCTTGTAATACTTGCTCTGCTGTCGCAGGTTGAGCATCTCTTGCTACTACTAACTCTTTATCTTGTCTACGTAAAATTGAATTTTCATCTCTTAATTGACGAGAAGTAACTAATTGACCTTCTCTTAAGTTTTCAGAATCTCCAGCATTTTCTACTACCTTCATTCCGTAAATCTTATCATTTTCTTCGATGAAATCATTCTTATGAGCTAATTGATTCTCTAAGAATAATGTATCTCCTGAATCAATAATCTTAACTTTACGCATCATTTGACGTACTACAACCTCAAAGTGCTTATCGTTAATTTTTACCCCTTGTAAACGGTAAACCTCTTGGATTTCGTTCACTAAGTACTCTTGTACAGCAGAAGGTCCTTTAATTCTTAAGATGTCAGCAGGAGTAGTAGCTCCGTCTGATAATGGCATACCTGCTTTAATAAAGTCATTTTCTTGAACTAGGATCTGGTTCGATAACTTCACTAAGTATTTCTTAACATCTCCAGTTTTTGACTCTACAATAATTTCACGGTTACCACGCTTAATTTTTCCGAAAGAAACAACACCATCAATTTCAGCAACAACCGCTGGGTTAGAAGGATTACGTGCTTCGAATAATTCAGTTACACGAGGTAAACCTCCGGTAATATCCCCAGCCTTTCCAGACTTACGAGGAATCTTTACTAACGTTTGACCTTCATCTACTTTGTCGCCATTGTCTATCATTAAGTGTGCACCTACTGGTAAACTGTATGAACGTAAAGCATTACCATCAGCATCTTCAATAATTAAAGATGGTATGATCTTTTTATTCTTAGAATCAGTAATTACTTTTTCTTGGAAACCTGTTTGTTCATCAACTTCAACAGAGTAGTTAATACCTTGTTCTAAGTTGTCAAACTTAACTTTTCCTCCAAATTCTGAAACAATAACTCCGTTGAATGGATCCCACTGACATACAGCGTCACCTTTCTTAATAGATTTTCTATCTTTTTCGAAAATGATAGAACCATAAGGAATATTGTTAGTACTTAAAGTAATTCCAGTTTTCTTATCTAATATTTTGATTTCAGCAGTACGAGAAATTACGATATCAACTTCTTCTCCGTTAGTATCTTTACCACGTACAGTTCTTAAATCTTCAATCTTAACATTACCATCGAACTTAGCGATTAACTTATTGTCCTCTGAAATGTTTCCTGCAACCCCTCCAACGTGGAATGTACGTAATGTTAACTGTGTACCAGGCTCTCCAATCGATTGTGCTGCAATTACACCAACAGCTTCACCTCTTTGAACCTTTTTAGCAGTAGATAAACTCTTACCGTAACATTGAGCACAAATTCCTCGTTTAGACTCACAAGTTAATGGAGAACGAACTTCCACTCTATCAATTCCTGACTCCTGTACCTTAGCTGCTAAAGCGTAAGTAATTAATTCTCCAGCTTTAACTAATACTTCATCAGAAGTTGGGTGATATACATCGTGTAATGAAACTCTACCTTCAATTCTATCTGCTAAAGATTCAACGATTTCATCATTCTTCTTTAATGGAGTAATTTCTAATCCTCTTAACGTACCACAATCCTCTTCATTAACAATAACATCTTGAGATACATCTACTAAACGACGAGTTAAGTAACCAGCATCGGCAGTTTTTAATGCGGTATCGGCTAATCCTTTACGAGCACCGTGCGTAGAAATAAAGTATTCTAAAATTGAAAGACCTTCTTTAAAGTTAGAAAGAATCGGGTTTTCAATAATCTCTCCACCACCAGCTGTCGATTTTTTAGGTTTTGCCATTAATCCACGCATACCAGTTAACTGACGAATCTGTTCTTTCGATCCACGAGCTCCTGAATCTAACATCATAAATACAGAGTTAAATCCTTGTTGATCCTCACGTAAACGCTTCATAGATAATTCTGTTAATCTGTTGTTCGTAGAACCCCAAACATCAATTACCTGATTATAACGTTCTTTTTGAGTTAACATACCCATGTTATAGTTCATAACGATTCCATCAACTTCTTTGTTAGCTTCAGCAATCATTGTATGCTTTTCTTCAGGAATAATAATATCTCCTAATGAGAATGATAAACCTCCTTGGAAAGCGAACTTATATCCCATTCCTTTAATAGCATCTAAGAATCTACCAACTGACGGAATATCTGTTACTTTTAAGATATTACCGATAATTCCTCTTAACGATTTCTTCGTTAATACTTCATTGATATATCCAGCTGCTTCAGGAACAACTTCGTTAAATAAAACTCTACCTACTGTTGTTTGAATAATCTTCGTAACCTGTTCTCCATTTTCAACATCTTGAGTACGAACTTTAATTCCAGCATTTAAGTCAACCTTACCTTCATTGAAAGCAATTGTTACTTCTTCAGGTGAGTAGAAAGTTAAACCTTCTCCCTTAATTACTAATTCAGGAGTAGATTTACGCTCTTTTGTCATGTAGTAAAGACCTAATACCATATCCTGAGATGGTACCGTAATTGGTGCACCATTTGCAGGGTTTAAGATATTATGAGAAGCTAACATTAAAAGTTGTGCTTCTAAAATAGCTTCTGGTCCTAAAGGTAAGTGTACCGCCATCTGATCCCCATCGAAATCGGCGTTAAATGCCGTACATACTAATGGGTGAAGACGAATTGCCTTTCCTTCAATTAATTTAGGTTGGAATGCTTGAATTCCTAAACGGTGTAACGTAGGAGCACGGTTTAATAATACCGGGTGACCTTTAATTACATTTTCAAGAATATCCCAAACTACAGGCTCTTTTCTATCTATAATTTTCTTTGCAGATTTAACTGTCTTTACAATACCTCTTTCTATTAACTTACGAATCACGAAAGGCTTGTATAACTCAGCTGCCATATCTTTTGGCAATCCACATTCGTATAATTTTAATTCAGGTCCAACAACAATTACAGAACGAGCAGAATAATCCACACGCTTACCTAATAAGTTCTGACGGAAACGTCCTTGCTTACCTTTTAAACTATCAGATAAAGACTTTAATGGTCTGTTAGATTCTGTTTTAACAGCTGATGACTTACGTGTGTTATCGAATAATGAATCTACAGATTCTTGTAACATACGTTTTTCATTACGTAAGATTACTTCTGGAGCTTTAATCTCCATTAATCTTTTTAAACGGTTGTTACGAATAATTACACGACGATATAAATCATTTAAATCAGAAGTAGCGAAACGACCTCCATCTAATGGAACTAATGGACGTAATTCTGGTGGAATTACTGGAACCACCTTCATAATCATCCACTCTGGATTATTTTCTCTATTCTTTTGAGACTCTCTAAAAGCTTCTACTACGTTTAATCTCTTTAACGCTTCATTCTTACGTTGCTTCGAAGTTTCAGTATTTGCTTTGTGTCTTAATTGATAAGATAACTCATCTAAATCGATACGAGCTAATAAATCGATTAAACACTCAGCCCCCATTTTAGCGATAAACTTGTTTGGATCTGAATCTTCTAAATATTGATTGTCTTGTGGTAAAGTATCAGCAATATCTAAATACTCTTCCTCTGTTAAGAAATCAAGTTTTTGTAATGGTTCACCTTCAGCATTTTTCGCGATACCAGGTTGGATAACAACATAACGCTCATAATAGATGATCATGTCTAACTTTTTAGAGGGTAATCCTAATAAATATCCCATCTTGTTAGGTAATGATCTGAAATACCAAATATGTGCAACTGGCACAACTAGGTTAATGTGACCAACTCTATCTCTACGAACCTTTTTCTCAGTTACTTCAACACCACATCGATCACAAACAATCCCTTTATAACGGATTCTTTTATATTTACCACATGCACACTCATAATCTTTAACAGGACCAAAAATTCTTTCACAGAAAAGTCCATCTCTCTCTGGCTTGTGCGTACGGTAGTTAATTGTTTCTGGTTTTAAAACCTCTCCTTTAGATGCTTCTAAAATAGACTCTGGAGAAGCTAAACCAATTGAAATTTTGTTAAACTTCTTAACAGTGTATTTTTCGTTTTTTCTTGCCATAATGTTTGCAAAATGCTTTAAGCAATGTAGCTTAACTTATAAAATTATATAAACACTGAAATCAAGATTGACAACTAATTATCAATCTTGATTATCTTTTTACTCTTCTAACTTAACGTCTAATCCTAAACCTTTAAGTTCATGCATTAATACGTTAAATGATTCTGGTAATCCAGGTTCTGGCATTGATTCACCTTTTACAATGCTTTCGTAGGCCTTAGCTCTACCTAATACATCATCTGATTTTATCGTTAAGATTTCACGTAAAATACTAGATGCACCATAAGCTTCAAGTGCCCATACCTCCATTTCTCCAAAACGCTGACCTCCAAACTGAGCTTTACCTCCTAATGGCTGTTGTGTAATTAATGAGTAAGGACCGATAGAACGAGCATGCATCTTATCTTCAATCATGTGTCCTAACTTAATCATGTAAATTACTCCTACAGTTGCTGGTTGATCAAAACGTTCTCCAGTTCCTCCATCATATAAATATGTATGACCGAACCTTGGGATACTTGCTTCATCAGTTAATTTATTAATCTCATCTAAAGACGCTCCATCAAAAATTGGTGTAGCATACTTTTGATTTAATTTTTGTCCTGCCCATCCAAGAACAGTTTCATAAATCTGACCGATGTTCATACGTGATGGTACCCCTAACGGGTTTAACACGATATCAACTGGAGTTCCATCTTCTAAGAATGGCATATCTTCTTGACGAACGATTCTCGCAACAATACCTTTGTTACCGTGACGTCCTGCCATTTTATCTCCAACTTTCAGCTTACGCTTTTTAGCAATGTAAATCTTAGCTAACTTTAAAATACCTGCTGGTAATTCGTCTCCTACAGAAATAGTAAACTTCTCTCGACGTAAAACTCCTTGTAAGTCGTTAACTTTAATTTTGTAGTTATGAATTAATTCTCCTACTAATTTATTTAATTCCTTATCGGTAGTCCAAGTTCCACTTAAATGTGTAAAGTCATCTACTGAATTTAACATTTTCTGAGTGAACTTTTTTCCTTTTGGTAAAACTTCTTCTCCTAAATCATTATGAATTCCTTGAGAAGTTTTTCCTGTAACTAATCCGAATAACTTGTCAATTAAATGATCTTTTAAATCCTCAAACTTAGAGACAAAAGATGCTTCTAAAGTAGCTACAGCCTCTTTATCTCTTGCTCTCTTGTTTTTATCTTTAACAGCTCTTCTGAATAATTTTTTATTAATAACAACTCCTTTTAATGAAGGTGACGCTTTTAAAGATGCATCTTTTACATCTCCAGCCTTATCCCCAAAAATTGCTCTTAATAATTTCTCTTCTGGTGTTGGATCAGATTCCCCTTTTGGTGTAATCTTACCAATTAAGATGTCTCCAGGTTTTACTTCAGCTCCAATTCTAATCATTCCATTTTCATCTAAGTCTTTAGTAGCCTCTTCTGAAACGTTTGGAATATCATTTGTTAATTCTTCTGCTCCTAATTTAGTATCACGAACGTCTAAAGAATACTCATCGATGTGAATCGAAGTAAATATATCTTCACGTACAACTTTTTCAGAAATTACAATTGCATCCTCAAAGTTATAACCTTTCCAAGGCATGAAGGCAACTTTCATATTTCTACCTAAAGCTAACTCACCTTGTTGTGTTGCATATCCTTCACAAAGAACCTGACCTTCTTCAACTCTATCTCCTTTTCTAACAATAGGCTTTAAGTTGATATTTGTTCCTTGATTTGTTTTTCTAAACTTAATTAAGTTATAAGATTTTTCATCAGGATCGAAACTTACTAAACGCTCTTCCTCAGTTCTATCATACTTGATGGTAATCATATTAGCATCTACATACTCAACAACTCCATTTCCTTCAGCGTTTATTAAAATACGTGAGTCTTTAGCAACTCTACGCTCTAATCCAGTTCCTACGATTGGAGATTCAGGCCTTAATAATGGTACTGCCTGACGCATCATGTTAGATCCCATTAATGCACGGTTAGCATCATCATGCTCTAAGAATGGAATTAATGATGCAGAGATAGATGCAATTTGGTTAGGCGCAACGTCCATGTAATTTACCACGTTCGGAGTTACAACTGGGAAATCACCTTCTTCTCTTGCAATTACCTTCTCTCTATCAATCGTTCCATCATCTTTTACCTCGATATTTGATTGAGCGAATTTCATTCCTTCTTCTTCCTCTGCACTCAAATAAATTGGCTCTTCCGATAAAACTTGACCTTCTTCTACCTTTTTATATGGGGTTTCAATGAATCCCATATTATTCACTTTAGCATAAACGGCTAAAGACGAAATAAGACCAATATTCGGTCCTTCAGGAGTTTCAATAGGACATAAACGACCGTAATGCGTATAGTGAACATCACGAACCTCAAATCCAGCTCTTTCTCTTGATAAACCACCTGGTCCTAATGCCGATAAACGACGTTTATGTGTTATCTCCGCTAATGGATTGGTTTGATCCATAAATTGAGATAATTGGTTTGTTCCAAAGAATGAATTGATAACAGACGATAACGTCTTTGCATTAATTAAGTCGATTGGAGTAAACACCTCGTTATCACGAACGTTCATACGCTCACGAATTGTTCGTGCCATACGAGCTAAACCAACACCAAACTGACCAGCTAACTGCTCACCAACTGTACGTACACGACGGTTAGATAAGTGATCAATATCATCTACTTCAGCTTTAGAGTTAATTAACTCAATTAAGTATTTTACGATTGTGATGATATCATTCTTCGTTAATACTTTCTGATCTATATCTTCATTTAATTGAAGTTTAGTGTTCATTCTGAAACGACCAACTTCACCTAAATTATAACGTTGTTCTGAAAAGAATAATTTATCGATAATACCTCTTGCTGTTTCCTCATCTGGTGGTTCAGCATTACGTAATTGACGATAAATATGTTCAACAGCCTCTTTTTCCGAGTTTGTTGGGTCTTTTTGCAATGTATTATGAATAATAGCATAATCACCCATTTGGTGATCCTCCTTGTGAAGTAAAATTGTTTTAGCTCCACTCTCTATAATCTCATCAACATGCTCTTTTTCCAAAATAGTATCACGGTCGAAGATTATTTCGTTACGTTCGATAGATACAACTTCTCCAGTATCTTCATCCACGAAATCCTCATGCCATGTTTTTAAAACTCTCGCAGCTAATTTTCTACCTAAGACTTTCTTTAATCCAGCTTTTGAAACTTTAATCTCTTCGGCTAAATCGAAAATCTCAAGAATATCCTTATCTCTTTCGAATCCAATGGCACGGAATAAAGTAGTTACAGGTAACTTCTTTTTTCTATCAATATAAGCATACATTACCTGATTGATATCCGTTGCAAATTCTATCCATGAACCTTTAAACGGAATAACTCTCGCAGAATATAACTTAGTTCCGTTAGCATGGAAAGACTGTCCAAAGAACACTCCTGGTGAACGGTGTAATTGTGATACCACAACTCGCTCTGCTCCATTAATAATAAATGTTCCCGAACCAGACATGTAAGGAATAGTACCTAAATACACATCTTGAACAATGGTTTCGAAATCTTCATGTTCAGGATCTGTACAGTATAACTTAAGTCTTGCTTTTAATGGAACACTATACGTTAAACCTCTTTCGATACATTCTTGAATGCTATATCTAGGAGGATCAACAAAATAATCTAAAAATTCTAGTACGAATTGGTTTCTAGTATCAGTAATTGGGAAATTATCCATGAAGGTTTTATACAAACCTTCTTCACCTCGCTCCTCAGCTTTTGTTTGTAATTGGAAAAAATCTTGGAAAGATTTAATTTGAATATCCAAGAAATCTGGATAATCTGATCCAATACGTGATGAAGCGAAATTGATTCTTTCAGTAGTGTTTATCGTTGCCAAAAGAGTATCTATTTTTAATTAAAAATATTTTATTAAAAAAAACTTTTACAGTTTTTCTTGCAATTTTTACTACTTAAAATTGATAATTAACAATTTAATAATCAACTTAAAGAAGTTTTAAAAAAAACACAAAAAACAATTGTGAATTTATAAGAACAAATATATACACAAAATGGTTTAGGGCTAAAGCGAAACGCTCTAGCACCTAAACCTCTATTTTGTTATCCCACTTTCTTGTGGGGAGTTATCTTACTTTAACTCTACTTCAGCTCCTGCTTCTTCTAAAGACTTCTTAAGACCTTCTGCCTCATCTTTAGAAACACCTTCTTTAATTGGTGCTGGAGCGCTATCTACGATTCCTTTAGCTTCTTTTAATCCTAAACCAGTTAATTCCTTAACTAATTTTACAACTGCTAATTTAGAACCTCCTGCTGCTTTTAAGATTACGTCAAACTCTGACTTCTCTTCTGCTGCATCTCCACCACCAGCTGCTGGTCCAGCTACTGCTACTGCTGCTGCTGCAGGTTCGATACCATACTCATCTTTTAAAATATCAGCTAATTCATTAACTTCTTTTACTGTTAAGTTAACTAATTGTTCTGCGAATTCTTTTAAATCTGCCATTTTAAATTGTTTTAAATTTTTTATTATAGTTTATTAGTGCGCTTAATTATTTCTCTGATAACGTCTTTAAGATACCAGATAACTTACCTCCACCTGATTGTAATGCTGAAACAACATTCTTAGCTGGTGACTGTAATAATCCAATGATGTCTCCAATAAGCTCTTCACGAGATTTAATGTTAACAAGAGCATCTAATTGGTCATCTCCAACATAAACTGACTCCTCAACATAAGCTCCTTTTAATAAAGGCTTATCAGATTTTTTTCTAAACTCTTTAATAACTTTTGCAGGAGCATTTCCAGCTTCAGCAATCATTAAAGATGTATTTCCTTTTAATACTCCAGGTAATTCTCCGAAGTCTTTATCAGAAGCTTCCATTGCCTTCTCTAGCAATGTATTCTTCACAACAGCCAATTTTACGTTAGCTTTAAAACAAGCTCTACGTAAGTTCGATGTAGTTAAAGCATCTAAACCAGAAATATCTGCTAAATAGATTGTACTTGTATCCGCTAATTGTGCTGTTAAATCTTGTATTACTTGTGATTTTTCTTCTCTAGTCATAATTGAAAAGTTTTAACTGCCTTACGAAACAGATTTTACATCTATAGCTACACTAGGACTCATTGTCGAAGACATAAAAACGCTCTTAATATAAGTTCCTTTAGCAGCTGTTGGCTTTAATTTTAATAATGTCTGTAGTAATTCATTTGCATTGTCAGCAATCTTATCAGCATCAAAAGACGCCTTACCGATAGCAGCGTGAACGATTCCTGTTTTATCAACCTTGAAATCTATCTTTCCTGCTTTTACCTCTTTTACTGCTTTTGCAACGTCCATAGTTACTGTACCTGTCTTCGGGTTTGGCATTAAACCTCTTGGCCCTAAAATACGACCTAAAGGACCTAATTTACCCATAACACTAGGCATTGTTATAATAACGTCAACATCAGTCCAACCTCCTTTAATTTTTTGAAGGTATTCATCTAATCCAACATAATCCGCACCAGCCGCCTGAGCTTCTGCTTCTTTATCTGGAGTAACTAATGCTAAAACTTTTACGTCCTTACCAGTTCCGTGGGGTAATGTAACAACACCACGAACCATCTGATTAGCTTTACGTGGATCTACTCCTAAACGCACAGCTAAATCAACAGACGCATCAAATTTTACGTTTGTAATTTCTTTAATTAATGCTGATGCCTCTTTTAAGTCATAAACTTTAGAGCTGTCAATCTTAGCCTGAGCTTCTTTTTGCTTTCTTGTTAATCTTGCCATTATAAATCTCTTTTAAGTTTATGCAGGTGCATCACCTGTTACTGTTAATCCCATAGAACGAGCAGTACCAGCGATCATTCTCATTGCAGATTCTACTTCGAAGGCATTCATATCAACCATCTTGTCTTCTGCAATAGCTCTAACTTGATCCCAAGTAACGCTTGCTACTTTCTTTCTATTAGGTTCTCCTGAACCTTTCTTAATCTTGGCCGCTTCTAATAACTGTACTGCAGCTGGAGGAGTTTTAACAACAAATTCGAATGATTTATCAGTGTATACTGTAATCACAACCGGTAATACTTTACCTTGTTTGTCCTGTGTACGAGCATTAAATTGCTTACAGAACTCCATGATGTTAACTCCGGCAGCACCTAAAGCGGGTCCAACTGGTGGCGACGGATTCGCAGCACCTCCCCTAACTTGTAGTTTAACTAATTTACTTACTTCTTTTGCCATTGTTTAAGATTTAATTGTGTGTTTACCTTTTGGAAGCGTCAAACACACTTAAAATATATATGTAACAGTTATATTTTCTCTACTTGCATGTAGCTCAACTCTAACGGTGTTTTTCTACCGAAAATCTTCACCATTACTTCAAGCTTACGTTTCTCTTCATTTACTTTCTCAACGATACCGTCAAAACCATTAAACGGTCCATCTACAACCTTTACAGTCTCACCAACGGTGTAAGGAATTGCAACAGTTTCTTCGTTTACTGAAAGCTCATCCACCTTACCTAACATACGGTTAACCTCTGATTTTCTCATTGGTACAGGATCACCCCCTTTAGTTTCACCTAAAAAACCGATTACTCCTGTTACCGCTTTTATTACGTGAGGAACCTCTCCGGCCAAATTAGCCTCAACCATAATATACCCTGGAAAGTAAACACGTTCTCTGTTTATCTTTTTACCATTTCTAATCTGAACAACTTTCTCTGTAGGAACAATTACTTGATTCACATAATCTGAAAGACCATGTCTAGCAATCTCTGTCTCGATGTAAGTTTTTACCTTATTCTCTTGACCACCAATAGCTCTCACTACATACCATTTCATCACCGTCTCAGCCATGTCTTAGAATAAATTGAAGAAGTTATCTAAACCTGTTTGAAAAACCTTATCTATTACAGCCACTGCTAACGCGAAGATAATAGTAAAAACTGCTACAACTACTGTAGACTTCTGAGCCTCTTCACGAGATATCCAAGTCATATTAGTATTTAACTCCTCGAAAGAGTCTTTGATGTATTGTATAAAGTTATTCATTGTTTCTAGAAAATTTGCACGGGTTGAGAGGCTCGAACTCCCGACACCTGGTTTTGGAGACCAGTGCTCTACCAACTGAGCTAAACCCGTTTATTAAAAGGCATCCCTACTAAAGAGGGATACCTCTAATTTTATTTATAAACTATATAATTAGTCTAAAATTTCAGTTACCTGACCAGCTCCTACTGTTCTACCACCTTCACGGATAGCGAACTGTAAACCGATATTTAATGCGATTGGTTGGATTAAATCAACTGTAATAGTTAAGTTATCACCTGGCATTACCATTTCTACACCATCAGGTAAAGCAATATTACCAGTTACATCAGTAGTACGTACATAGAACTGTGGACGGTAGTTATTGTGGAAAGGAGTGTGACGACCACCTTCTTCTTTCTTTAAGATATATACCTCAGCCTTGAACTTAGCGTGTGGAGTTACAGAACCTGGCTTAACGATTACCATTCCTCTCTTGATATCAGTCTTATCAATACCTCTTAATAAGATACCAGCGTTATCTCCAGCCTCACCTCTATCTAAGATTTGACGGAACATCTCGATTCCAGTTACTGTAGAAGTTAACTTCTCAGAACCCATACCGATGATTTCAACAGGATCTCCAGAGTTGATGATTCCAGTTTCAATACGTCCTGTAGCAACAGTACCACGACCAGTAATAGAGAATACATCCTCGATTGGCATTAAGAAATCTTTTTCAGTATCTCTTGGTGGCTCCTCAATCCAAGTATCAACAGCTTCCATTAAAGATAATACTGTATCAACCCATTTTTGCTCTCCATTTAAAGCTCCTAAAGCAGAACCCATGATTACAGGACTGTTATCTCCATCATACTCATAGAAAGATAATAAATCTCTCACTTCCATCTCTACTAACTCTAATAACTCCTCATCATCAACCATATCCACTTTATTCATGAATACAACGATTCTTGGGATACCTACCTGACGTCCTAATAAGATGTGCTCACGAGTTTGTGGCATTGGACCATCAGTTGCAGCTACTACTAAAATAGCTCCATCCATTTGAGCAGCACCAGTTACCATGTTCTTTACATAATCGGCGTGACCTGGACAGTCAACGTGTGCATAGTGACGGTTAGCAGTTGCATATTCTACGTGAGAAGAGTTAATTGTAATACCTCTTTCTTTCTCTTCTGGAGCGTTATCGATTTGATCGAAAGCTCTCTGCTCAGAGTAACCTGCGTCAGCTAATACTTTAGTAATAGCAGCAGTTAATGTAGTTTTACCGTGATCTACGTGACCGATTGTACCTACGTTTAAGTGCGGTTTCGAACGATCGTAAGTTCCTTTTGCCATGATTATTAATTTTAATTCTTAGTTAAATATATTTAGTGTTATTTATAAACTCTTTAATCAAGAGCCAATGACGGGATTTGAACCCGTGACCTCATCCCTACCAAGGATGCGCTCTACCAACTGAGCTACACCGGCGTGGATAATTTAGAGCGGGAGACCGGGTTCGAACCGGCGACATTCAGCTTGGAAGGCTGACGCTCTACCAACTGAGCTACTCCCGCAATAATTAAATTTTTAAAATTTGTGGGGAGAGCAGGATTCGAACCTGCGAAGTCGAAAGACAACGGAGTTACAGTCCGTCCCATTTGGCCGCTCTGGAATCTCCCCTACAAAACTTTAATATTTTAATGAACTTATTTTTTCTACTTAGAGCCGATAGAGGGACTCGAACCCACGACCTGCTGATTACAAATCAGCTGCTCTAGCCAGCTGAGCTATATCGGCTTTTGCCATAAAAAAACAATCCGTTATTTCTAACGGACTGCAAATGTAAAAAGTAATTTCGAATATGTAAAACTTTTTTATGTTTTTTTTCTTGTTTTATGAAACTAAAACATCTCTTTGTTTCTCTTTAGACTTTCTTAACTGTCTTTTTAAAGACTCAACCCCAAGACTTACGCCTTCTTCAAAGGTTTTTGTTGTCTTTTTGACAATTAATTCATTTCCGGGAATATTTATTTTTACTTCTGTTACTTTATTTTCTTTGTCACTTGTTTTTTGAACCTTCATAAAAACTTCAGCATCTACGATCTTGTCATGAAACTTGTCCAAGTTCCCAACTTTTTTTTCAATAAACTTTACTAAATCAATGTCAGCTTTGAAATTTACAGATTGTGTGAATACCTTCATAATTTTCAATCTTTTTTTTGGCTCCTAGGATGAGCGCTATTAAACACTTGTTTTAATTGTTCCAAGTTATTATGAGTATAAACTTGGGTTGAGGCTAAACTTGAATGTCCTAGTAATTCTTTAACCGAATTTAAATCAGCTCCTTTGTTGAGTAATTCTGTAGCAAAAGTATGTCTAAGTATGTGGGGACTACATTTTACTTTGGCGGAGACCTTACTAAAGTAAGAATTTATTACTCGATAAACAAGTGTTTCATATATTTTATTCCCTTTGGATGTTACCAATAGAAATTCATTATCTAAGTTCAATTCTTTTTTAAAAGATAAATACTTTTCTATAACTCGAATTGTTTCAGATAATAGCGGTACTAATCGTTCTTTATTTCTTTTACCTAAAACTTTAGCGTTCTTTAAACTTATATTTATATCTATTTCTTTCAAATTAATTAACTCAATGCGTCTAATTCCCGTTGAAAAAAGCATATCAATTATTAATTTGTCTCGAACAGTTTCAAAATTCTCTTCCTCTAAATTCATAAGTACCTCTCTAACCTCTTTCATACTAAAAGGAATTTGTGGTTCCTTATTTGTCTTTAGAGATTTATGCTTTGATAGAGGGTTAATCGAAATTACTTCGATTTCTTGTAAATATTTGTAATAACTTTTTAGAGAACTGACTTTTCTATTAACAGATCTATTAGAAACATTCGACTCCACAAGCTTTACAATCCAACTCCTAATGATATTGTATTCGAGTTTATCAATTGAATCAAGTTGGTATATACTGGAGCAAAAACTTGCCAACGCCTCTAAATCTACTCTGTAAGCTTTCACTGTATTTAGAGAGTAGTTTCTTTCATGTACTAAATATTCTAAAAAAGACTCAATATGCATAGAGTGTAAATATAATAAAAAGACAGCCCTTGCTTTATGCAAGGGCTGTCTATATTAGTCTTAAGAATTCTCGGATGTCTATCCTACTTCTTCTTGTGTTCTTAAACTTTGTACATAAGAAGCTTTAATCTTTTGAGCTCTTTTCGCTACAGATGGCTTAGTAAATTGCTTACGTGCACGTAACTTCCTCATTGTCTTAGTACGATCGAATTTACGCTTATAACGTTTTAAAGCTCTATCAATATTCTCACCTTCTTTTACTGGAATAATTAACATGTTTTTGCACCTCCTTCCATATGTATTCTCTATATTTTGATTATTCACAAAATGACTAAACAGCTGTAAATAATGATTTTAAGTTTTTTATCGGGGTGCAAAGATACACATTAATATTTATACTCCTATTAATTGAACTTTTATTTAGGAGCCCATACAGTATAACTCTTTGGTGGAACTTGAATCTTAACCCATTTACCACCTTGTGTAACTGGTTCCCAGTTCGAATTACCAGTGTAATCTTTAATCCTTGTGTTTGACCAATTAGTTTCAACCCAACGTTCTTGCCAATTATTTGAGTTATTGATATACACCACTAATCCAGCATTATTGTAACCATTTCTTTTAGCTACGTACTCATCATTATCCGTATATAGCACATTAGTAGATCCTGCTGCCAAGTTATTATGAATCCAAATCAAATTATTCAAACGTTCTTTACTTAGCCATTCTTCATAATCTCTATAGAAAATAGTTGGATACCCTTCATGAGTTAAGATGTAAGCATAAGCTAATAATTTATTGTTAATAATTTCGTCTGTATCATGGTTCGCAACGAATGTAACTGCTTTTGAAGAATTTCTTTTCCACAGCATATCATCGTTTAATCTATTTAAATTATTCCCCATAAAAGCATCTCGCATTCTATAATAACACGCAAAGTCAAAAGCTGAAGCTTGAGCTTCTCCTGACCACCAATCTAGTGTTCCTGCATTACCATCCCAATATTCTCCCACAGAAAATCCTCCTACTGAATTGTTCCATTCTCGTACAACCCAAGGTGCGAATCCTTTAACATAGTCAAATCTCCATCCATCAAATCCCATTACATTTTTATAATACTTAGCAACAGATTCTTCTCTTTTCCACAACCAATCTTGCACGTAAGGTTGACAATGACTTAAATCTGGAAAACCACCAAACACTCCAGAATCACTATTACAAGTTGCATTTGGATGAAAATCCGCGTTACTTCTGTAAAACTTCCCTGAAAGAGGATTAAAGTCTGTATAATAGGGAGTCCCGGTATATGGATTTGGCTCTAGATCTCCTCCACTGTTATGATTAATTACAATATCGGCAATAACACTTAATCGAGCATTATGGGCTTCACTAATCAAACTTTCTAGCTCAGTTTTAGACCCGAATCTTGTTTCTGTACTTCCCATCTGATCATACTGTCCGAAATCATAATAATCAAAAGGATCATATCCCATTGAAAAAGCCCCATTTTGTGCTTTTGACACTGGTGGTAGCCAAATTGCATCAATTCCGGCGTTACTCCAATCCTGTACTTTTCCTTCTACAACTTGCCACCAGGTTCCTCCAGCAGGGACATCCCAATAGAAAGCCTGCATCATAACACCAGTTCCAATTTGCTTTAAACTACCTCTGGAAGCTACGCTTTCATTTAAATCCGTTTTTCCAGTTTCTTCATTACTTTGAACTACGGTCTCGTCCGAACAAGAATAATGGATAAACAGAATGATCATTAATAATTTTTGAAAGGTTTTCATCTTAAATAAGTTTTTGGTTTTAGTGAAGTTATACATTGAAAACCGAACAACGAAATCGGTGTAGAAACGAAATCGATTTCGTGTTAATAAATTGATTATTTAACAACAAAAAACATCAAAATTTAGCATAAAAAAAATGAGAACCCAAAAAGATTCTCATTCTCTAAATTATATAGAAACCAAATTTATGTTGCTGGTTTATATTCTTTTTTATCAATCACCATTTTCGCGATGATCTCTTTTAATATCTCAGAAGTTCCTCCACCAATAGGTCCTAATCGGCTATCTCTAAACATTCTTGCCAATGGATAATCCTCCATATAACCATAACCTCCTAATAACTGTAAAGCATCATAAATAACTTCATCTGCAATTTTCGTCGAAAGCAATTTACTCATACTTGCTTCTTTCACCACATATATTCCGTCATTTAGTCTTTTTGTGATAGAATAATTATATTCCTTACACATATCTACTTTAGAAGCCATTTCAGCTACTTTATGACGTAAAGCCTGGAAATTATTTATCTTTCTACCAAAAGCCTCACGTTCATCCATATATTGAATTGCGTACTCAACAGCATATTCAGCTCTTGCATGAGCATTAACTCCCATTACCAAACGCTCTAAAGCGAAATGTTGCATAATGTAAGGAAATCCTTTCCCTTCTTCACCCATTAAGTTTTCCTTCGGAATAACAACATTATCAAAAGCAATCTCTCCAGTATCAGAAGCTCTCCATCCTAATTTATTCAATTTTGTAGAAGAAACACCTGGAGTATCTCTGTCAACTAAGAAAATACTCATTCCTTTATGCTTATCATCAGGATTTGTTTTAGCCGCTACAATTAAATAATCCGAGTAAACTCCATTTGTAATAAATGTTTTTGATCCATTTAATACGTATGTATCCCCATCCTTAACTGCAGTTGTTCTCATTCCTGCAACGTCACTTCCTCCAAAAGGTTCTGTAATACACAAACACCCAATCATCTTTCCTTCGATACTTGGTGTTAAATATTCTCTTTTTATTCTTTCGTCACCTTCTTTATTTAAGTGTGTCATTGCTAAATAAGCATGTGCCCACATTGCGGCAGCAAAACCACCTGAATTTATTCTTTGTAATTCTTCAAGAAATATTACCGTATAAAATAAATCAAGGTTTAACCCTCCATATTCTTCAGGTTGATTTAAACCGAAATATCCCATTTCTCCGAATTTCTCCCAAATGAAACGATCAATTGTTCCAGTTTCTTCCCATTTCTCGATATGTGGAACTACCTCCTTCTGTAAAAAGTCTCTAAAACTTTTACGAAAAAAATCATGCTCTTCAGTAAAGTACATACTGTATAAAATTTAATTTTGGTTGTTTGTTTATTCTGCCTTCAAATATAAGACTATTCTGTGGTATTTATTTTGAGGAAAATCTTTAATATTTCTTAATTCTGAAATATCTTGAAGCTCGGCAACCTCATCTCTGTAGTCAAAAATTTTCTTACACAACTCATAATCTATGTACGGATTCGCCAATACCTGCTTGAAGTTAGCTGTGTTTACATTTACTTTTTCAATCACAGGTTGCTCTTTAATTACAAAAACATTTAAGACTCTTTTAACAACTTCATCCTCCAATCCCCAAATTTCATTTAACTGATCATTAAAAGAAAAACCTTGTAATTTAGAACGATACTTAATAATTCTTTCTGATAACTTCTCCCCTACACCACGGATCGTTTTAAAATCACTTTGAGTCGCTAAATTTATGTCACTCGTAGAAATCTTTATTTCTTCTTTAGATTTACTAGAGTAAGCCTTTTGTTTTTTAGATTTACTGTTCACCCAAGAAGGGAATTTAAAATAAGGAGAAATCCTTTTAAGAAGCGAATCGGATACTTTCGTAATTTTTTGAAACTCTTTTTCTGAGTTAACGTACTTGTTTTGCTTTCTAAATTCGTGGAGTCTATCAATTTCTTCGATGGACATTCCTAGTTGGTAACCTTTAAAATCCGTGATAAAATTAGGATTAAATGGAAATATTTTAGGTTTTCTTTTTTCTAATTCAATTTTTGTTAAACTATCTATTTCTTTTTCAAAAGCCAGTATTTCCGCAGTATTTACACTCTCTATTTTAGAAGAAGAAAAATCAGCAAAAACATAAATTAGTTGCAATACAATAATTAGTGCAACTAAAAATAAAATCCCATTTCTTTGGCTTTTTGTATACCAGAAATGGGATTTGAAATTATTCATATTATTCAAAGCTAAATTTTATCCTTTTATAGCTTTCATATATTTCTTTAACTCATCTTTTACTTTTGGAGCTAACATTACAATACCAATCATGTTTGGTACCATCATTGCAAAAATCATTGCATCTGAGAATCCGATTACAGATCCTAAACTTGCTGCAGCTCCAATAATTACAAACAAACAGAAAATTACTTTGTAAATATATTCCATTTTTTTACTTCTACCGAATAGGAAAGCCCATCCTTGGAAACCGTAATAAGACCAAGAAATCATAGTACTAAAAGCAAATAAAACAACTGCTATAGTTAATACATAAGGGAACCATGAAATCGCAGACTCAAATGCTCCTGAAGTTAATAAAATTGCCTGAGCATCATTTAATCCAGCATTCGCAGAAGTTACATTTCCTGTAATAATTAAAACCAAAGCTGTCATTGTACATACTACTACTGTATCAATAAATGGTTCTAACAACGCAACCATCCCTTCTGAAGCAGCATATTTCGTTTTTACTGCAGAGTGAGCAATAGAGGCAGAACCAACTCCTGCTTCATTTGAAAATGCTGCACGACGGAAACCTTGAACTAATACACCTATAGCACCACCAGCAACACCTTCCGGACTAAACGCTCCACTAATTATTTGTCCGAATGCATCTCCAATCATACTAAAATTGGCTAATATTACAAATAATGAAGCTAACACATAAATCGCAACCATAAACGGAACAATCTTATCTGTAACTTTAGCAATCTTCTTAATACCACCAATAATAACAATTCCTACTAATACAGCCATTACTAAACCAAACAACCATCCTTTACCATGTAAAAAAGATGCTTCTCCCCCAGTAATATTCTCAACTAATTGGAATGCTTGGTTAACTTGGAACATGTTACCTCCTCCAAATGAACCTCCAATTACGAAAATTGCAAATAAAGTTGCTAAGACCTTACCTAAAGTTTTATTCTTTAATCCTTTTGTTAGGTAATACATTGGTCCTCCATAAACAGTTCCATCTTTTTCAATATCTCTATACTTAACACCTAATGTACATTCAACAAACTTAGATGCCATTCCTAGGAAACCTGCAACAATCATCCAAAAAGTAGCCCCTGCACCACCAATAGAAACCGCAATTGCAACACCTGCTATATTTCCAAGACCAACTGTTGCAGATAATGCAGCCGTTAAGGCCTGGAAATGCGATACTTCACCCTCATGATTTTCAACCGCAATTGTTTCAATAGCATCTCCTCCTGGAGTTGAATCTCCAGCAACTGCTAAATCAACATTTGAATCGTCATGATCAAGATCATCGTATTTTCCTCTAACAATATTAATCGATGTAACAATACCTCTTACATTGATAAACTTGAAATAAATTGTAAAGTAAAGTGCTCCTAAAATTAACGGGAATAATACCCAAAAAACTTTTACACCTCCACCAAAATCAATTTGATAAAATATAAAGTTAACAAACCAACCTGTAGCTTTTCCAAAAGCTTCATCAATCTTTTGATCCAAACCCTTCTCCTGAGCGAAGGTTAACATCGGTACTATAGCAAATAGTAACGTTAAAAGTTTTTTATTCATAATAGTGTAAATAATAGTTTTTTTGAATTAGTGGTGCGCAATATCTTAAAAAACTGACCTTTTGGCAAGTTTTTCTAGTTAAAACTGATGTTTCTGTACTAAAACAACGCTCGTAATTCGTTGATTTGCTCAGGTCTTCCGAGTACAATTAGATTCCCGCCTGCCTCTAGTTTCAATGAAGCTTCTGGATTGATAATGTACTCATTATCTGATGTTTTATATCCAATAACTGTACATCCGGTTTTCCTTCTCAAGTCTAAATCTAGGATTGTTTTATTTAGATATTCTTTTGGTAAGTCATTAATTTCTATGTCTTCTAAATTTGCTGTTGTATCGCCCTCAATAGTTAAACGGTCAACAAATTCGATTACATCTGGAGTAACAACAAGTGATGCCATATGAGCTCCACCTAACTTGTCTGGCATAATTACGTTACTCGCACCTGCAATTTTAAGTTTACTATATGTAGTTTCCTTACTAGCCCTACTTATAATTTTGCATTGCTTATTCAGCTGATTTGCCGTAAGAACAACAAATAAATTATCAGCATCAGAAGGTAAAGCTGTTATTAAAAACTTTGCTTTTTTAATTCCTGCTTTTAATAAAGTTTCATCTGAAGTTCCATCACCTTCCACATTCAATACACCCTGTTCATCTAATTCTTTGATCAACTCCTTGTCTTTCTCAATAATTACAACCTTTCGCTTATAACTCTTTAATTTAGCCAAGGCTTGCTTTCCATTTCTACCATAACCACAAACAATAGTGTGACCATCCAGTTGTTCAATTTGTTTTTGCACTCTCTTTATTTTAAGTTGTTCAAAAAAATCGCCACTTATTAAATATTCCGAAAAAGAAGATACTGCGTATCCAAAAGTAAAGAGGCTTGATAAAATTAAAAATATTGTAAATACTTTTTCCTCTGATGTAAAAGGATGCACTTCACCAAATCCGACAGTAGTTATGGTAATCACCGTCATATAAAACGCATCAACAAAAGAATATCCGAATAAGACTAAATACCCAACAATTCCAATTAGAAAAGTTAAAGAAGTAAAGAAAATAGCTTTATAAAGACGTGATTTAAGTACTATTCGAATCATAAATCAAAAACAGAGGTTCTTTTTGTGTAGATTCTATCTTTTAACCTGAGTAAAAAGGCAATTACAAGATATAATGCAAAGGATAAACCAACGGTAACAAATGAAATGTAAATGAAAAACAATCTTACATTCACAGCTCTCATTCCTAGGCGATCTGCTAATCTTGATGAAACATCAAAACCGTTCCTTTCAAAAAAATATCTAATACCATTAATCATACCCTCAATGTTTACTTTACTGCAAGATACATTTTAATTTTAATAATCAATTATCCGAGCAACTGATAAAAATAAATTAGTATTTGGTATTTTTGCATTTCTCGCAAAATCACAAAATTGAAAGAAGAATTCATTGAAGTTTACGGAGCCAGAGCTCACAACTTAAAAAACATAGACGTTAAAATTCCAAGAGAAAAACTTGTTGTTATAACTGGTTTAAGTGGAAGTGGTAAATCATCATTGGCTTTTGATACTATTTATGCAGAAGGTCAAAGAAGATATATAGAAACATTTTCAGCTTATGCTCGTCAGTTTTTAGGTGGATTGGAACGACCAGATGTTGATAAAATTGAAGGATTATCACCGGTAATTTCTATTGAACAGAAAACAACCAACAAAAGTCCACGATCAACTGTAGGAACAATTACTGAGATTTATGATTTCTTACGTTTATTATTTGCTCGTGCTTCTGATGCATACTCATACAATACCGGCGAGAAAATGGTGAGTTATTCAGACGAACAAATCAAAGAACTTATTCTTAAAGATTTTGATGGAAAAAGAATTGCAGTTTTAGCTCCTTTAATTAAATCACGAAAAGGACATTATCGTGAGTTATTTGAACAAATCTCTAAACAAGGATTCTTGAGAGTTCGTGTGGATGGAGAAATTCGTGAGATTGAAAAAGGAATGAAATTAGATCGATACAAAACACACGATATCGAAGTTGTTATTGATCGATTAGTAGTTGACTCGAAATCTGAGAAAAGGCTAGAAGAAACCATTAAAACTGCACTTTACACAGGAGATAATATTTTAATGGTAATTGATGTAGATGATGCAAAACCAAGATATTTCTCAAGAGAATTAATGTGTCCTACTTCTGGAATTGCATACCCGAATCCCGAGCCAAATACTTTTTCGTTCAACTCGCCAAAAGGTGCTTGCGAAAAATGTAACGGTTTAGGGATTACAAATGAAGTGAATTTAAAAAAAGTAATTCCTGACGATTCTATTTCAATAAAAAATGGAGGAATTGTTCCTTTAGGCGAACAAAAAAACAGTTGGATTTTTAAACAACTGCAAACAATTGCTGAACGTTATAATTTCAAACTAACGGATCCTATTTCAGCAATTCCTAAAGAAGCACTTGAAATAATTCTTCATGGAGGAAAAGAAACTTTTAAAGTACAATCAAAAGCAGCTGGTGTAACTCGTAGTTACCAAATAGATTTTGAAGGAATTGTATCTTTTATTGAAAATCAATATAAAAATACCGATAGCTCTTCCATCAAGAGATGGGCAAAAGGGTTTATGGACGAAATTAAATGTTCTTCTTGTGAAGGAAAACGATTAAAAAAAGAGGCTTTACATTTTAAATTCATTGAGAAAAATATTAGTGATTTAGCTCAAATGGATGTTAAAGAGTTGGCGGAATGGTTTTCTAAAGTTGATAAAAAACTTTCTGAAAAGCAACAAAAAATTGCTTCTGAAATTCTAAAAGAAATTAGAACTCGTATTCAGTTTTTATTAGATGTAGGTTTAGATTATTTAACTCTTGATAGAACTTCAAAATCCTTATCCGGTGGAGAAGCTCAACGAATTCGTTTAGCAACTCAGATTGGTTCACAACTAGTTGGAGTTCTTTACATTCTTGACGAACCTAGTATTGGTTTACATCAAAGAGACAATCAAAAATTAATTGATTCTTTAATTAAGCTTCGCGATGTTGGAAACTCCGTTTTAGTTGTTGAACATGATGAAGACATGATTAAAAATGCAGATTACGTTCTAGATATTGGCCCTGGTGCTGGCAGACATGGTGGTGAAATTGTAAGTAATGGAACTTATAAGGAAATGATTTCAGAATCTACATTAACCTCTGATTATCTTTCTAGAAGAAAAACTATCGAAATTCCAAAAGAGCGAAGAAAAGGTAATGGACATAAAATTAAGTTAACGGGAGCCAATGGAAACAATCTGAAAAATGTTTCGGTTGAATTTCCATTAGGTCAAATGATTTGTGTTACTGGCGTTTCTGGAAGTGGAAAATCTACTTTAATAAACGAAACTTTGTATCCAATATTAAATGCTCACATTTATCGCGGTGTAAAAGAACCAATGCCTTATAAAAAAATCACTGGTTTAGAACATATAGATAAAGTTATTGATATTGATCAATCTCCAATTGGGCGAACACCACGTTCAAATCCTGCAACTTACACTGGTGTCTTCAGTGAAATTCGAAGTTTATTTTCTAAAACTCCTGAGGCTTCCATTCGCGGGTATAAACCTGGAAGATTTAGCTTTAATGTAAAGGGTGGAAGATGTGAAACTTGTCAAGGTGGTGGATTACGAGTAATTGAAATGAATTTTCTTCCAGATGTTCATGTAGAATGTGAAACTTGTCAAGGAAAAAGATTCAATAGAGAAACTTTAGAAATTAGATATAAAGGAAAGTCGATTTCTGATGTTTTAGAAATGACTATTAATCAAGCTGTCGACTTTTTCGAACATATTCCTAAAATCTATAGAAAATTAAAAACTATACAAGACGTTGGCCTAGGTTATATAACACTGGGACAACAATCGACAACACTTTCTGGTGGTGAGGCCCAACGAATTAAACTAGCTTCTGAACTTTCTAAAAGAGATACAGGAAATACATTTTATATTCTTGATGAACCAACAACTGGATTACATTTTGAAGATATTCGTGTTTTGATGGAGGTCTTAAACAAACTGGCAGACAAAGGAAACACGGTTTTAATTATAGAACACAATTTAGATGTAATAAAATTGGCCGATTACATTATTGATGTTGGTATGGAAGGTGGTAAAGGAGGTGGAACAATTGTAACAACTGGCCCTCCCGAAAAAGTAGCAAAACACAAAACAAGTTATACAGCTAAGTTCCTTAAATTAGAGCTTAGCAAATAAGAAAAAAGCAGTAACTCATAGTTACTGCTTTTTTATTTTCAGAAATTAGAAAACGTAATTATTATCAATAACACATAAAAAAAACAAATACTATACATAAAATTTAATTATGACATCAATTATGCATTAATGAATTAAAACCAATATTTTTGGTTCCCTAGCTAGAAAAGAACATACAGTTAACCGTAAAAATTGCTTATTCTCATTTTAATTTATGGGAGTAAATAATCATAATATTTTTCGCGAAAATTAGACAGAAATCTTGACTGTCTATAAAATATAGATCAAGAAAATTATTTATTCAAATCACACATTAAAATGAAAAAATCAATTTTAAACTTAGGAAGAACCTTAAACAAAGAAGAACAAAAAGGAATCAACGGAGGACTTGGCGATAAGATTATTGAATCATGTGACCCAAGAAACGCAGGAGCTTACCCTATTGGATCAAAATCTTGTGAATGTTTAGCCCAAGGAAAATTCTGGAATTATGAATGCGACAGATGTGAAACTCCAGGAGAATATTATTTTGACGATGGACAATGTGGTCAAATTATTTTTCCATAACAAATAAAAAAAGGGAGCAATGCTGCTCCCTTTCTTTTTACAGTTTCTCTAATAATTCTTTGGCTTCTTTATGTTTATAAAATTTATTTTTTATAATCTTCTCTAGTAATTCTTTCGACTCATCAATTTTATCATTCTTCAAATAAATAAGTGCTTTATACCAATACGCTTTTTCTGCATCAATTAAATCACTTGATTCTAATTCATTTAAAATACCAATTGCATTATCATCGTTTTTTAACTCAGTTTCAGCCAATGCTGCATAAATGTACGCTCCACTAACCTCTTTATTTGATTTTAAATACTCAGTGAAAACAACTAGAGATTCTTTAAACTTTTTTTCTTTAAACAATTTCTCACCTTCGTTCAAATTATCACTACTATCATTTGATCCTCTTTCAACAAAACTAGGTAAGTTTTCTAACGATGCATATTCTGTATATAATCCATTTGCATCCAAGAGATTCGGCTCGAACATTGGTTTCAACAAAAAGAAACCTATAAGAACGGCCGCAGCAAATCCAGAAATAAAACTAATTACTTTACCTCTACCAACTTTATTCGTTTTTTGAGATGCCTTTTTAATAACAGCCTTCAAATCTTGAATTTCATCACTTTTAAATAGAGCTTCATATTCGTTCAATTCTTTATCATCAATCTGATCAGCAAAACTCCAACTCTCCTCATTCAATGATTCAGAAAGTTGTTTTTCTAACAAATAATGTTGTCTAAAATCAGCATCGCTCTCTAACCTTTCCAGGAATGCCTTTTTCTCATCTTTCGAAAGTTCGTTCCGAAGGAATTTTTCAATTAAAATATCGTCTTCTAATTTCATAGTTCTCGTAATGAGTTAAATCTTTGATCATCTTTAATTAAATCCGTCAGTTTCTTTTTACATTTAAAAACACGTTGACGAACCACAGTCTCCGATGTATAATCGGTACTTGCTACAATTTCTGCATAAGATAATTTTGCAAAAAACATAGACAAAATCATTTTACAATTTTCAGAGATTCTATCAAGCATTTCAACAAATAACTCTTGCCTTTTTTGCTCAATAATTGCTCTTGCGCTGTCATAAGCTTCACTTACTTGTTCAACTACTTCACTATTTGTTACCCGACTTTTATGACTATTTAGCTCTCTTCGCCATAAATTCTTACAAACTGTGAATAAAAAACCTTCAAAAGTAGATTTTATACTTATACCTTCCTTTTTATGACGAACTGCTATTTGCAAAAGGGCTTTTTGAAAAATATCTTCAGCATCCTCGGTATTTCCTTTGTTTTGAAGAATAAATCGTTTCACTTGTTTAAAGTTGGTGTCGTAAACCTTTGAGATGACTCTAGAATCTCCTTTTACAAGTGCATCGAGGTAAAAATTTCCATCCATAAAATACTATTGTAGAGCAAAAATAAAATTTTCTATTTTTGCGCGGGGTAACATTTTAGATTTTTAATAACTAAGGTGTAAGGAACATATAAAAATTTAATGTATGAAAATTTTAAAATCAATTATTTTAGTATTATTAGTGAGTTTAACTTTTAGTATTTATTCGTTTACTACTAATCCTATATCAAAAGAAGAAAAAGTAAACTCTCAAAAAGAAATTTCTCAAGATAGACAAGTAAGAATTTATTTTTTACCTGGATTAACTGAAGCTCAAAAAAAGAAAGAGAGGTCTTGGGTTCAGTGTAATTATAAGATAAATTTGCACGAGCTAATAGAAAATTCTAATGGCTTTGAAACATGGACTTACTCTAAATGGCCAGGTACTACCAATGGAAATGTGACTGCTGGGGGAGGAGATCTACAAGCTCCGCCTCAAGATCCGTCTTGTGATGGAGGTGATTATGTTAGCGTACAATTTAATTTTGACCCGAACGCCCCTTCTTTTACATTTAACTAAACATGAGAATTATAAGAGTTTTTGTTTACTTTTTAACAATGTCCTATTTAAGTCTTACGACTTTAATAGGACAAAACTCTTTTAATTATAATTTAAACACTACAAGTGATATATTTTATAGTCAAGAAGAAGCTGACAGCATCCTAAATAGTTTTAATTCAGAGGTAAATAAAAAAGTTATAGAAGCTTTTAATTTCTCTAGAAGATTTTATAAAAAAAACAATCTAGCTTCCGCTATAAAGTATGCAAAACTACAAAATCAATTATCAAAAGAGTTTAATCTTTATCCAAAACATTATCATAACTCATACTATTTAATTGGCAAGTATTTTATGCAAAAAAATGAATTAGATTCTGCGATTATTTATTTTAACAAAGCAGTAAATTTAAATATTTATCCTAAGAAAATTGGGCAATCCTTATGCCAAATAGGAAATTGCTATAGAATGAAAGGGGAACTTCATAAATCAGCTAATTTTTATATCAAGGGAGTCGATTTATTATTTAAGCAAGGGCAATTTTATGCTATGATATCAAATGCTCTAAATTTTAGTGTAACATGTAATCAAATTAAAACAAAAGAGCATGCATTACTGGGAATAAGATATTTAGAAAAATGCGACAGCATATTAAAAACAAATACTAATTTATCAAACATTAACGAAAAGAGTTACTTGTTCAACAACCTAGGCAACTTATACTTTTTAAAAGAAAATTACTCATACGAAAAGGCTAGACAAAACTACCTCAAAGCTTTGAAAATCGGGCTTCAAAAAGACGATCATTACTCTTTAGCTGTTTCATGTGGTAATTTAGGAGAACTTTATTTGAATGAAGATCGTGACAGCTCTTTATATTATTTAAACAAAGGTTTATTTTACAGCAATAATTTAACAAATTATGACAAGAAAGCTATAAAATCTGATATATATAGAGTTATATCTGAGTACTATTCGAAAAATAAAAATTTAAAACTCTCATTAGAAAATATAAATTATTCTATTAATACCAGTTTTGAAATACCTATTGAAGGTAGTACTCAAATTAAGCCTAACCTTTTTAAAAATGCTATCTCTAGAAGAAACATAGTACTCGCTTTTGAAGGAAAACTAAATATTCTAAACTACTTATACAAAAAAACTCAAAAGAAAGAATATTTAGAAGAAAGCATTAATACAGTTAATTTGTCTGATGCTTTTATAAATTATACAATACAGAATAGTACAGAAAGTAATACTAAGTTCTTATGGAGAGATGATGTTTCACAAATTTACAACTATGGTGTATCAGCAGCATATTATTTAGGAGATAGTGAATTGATTCATTCAATTATTGAAAAAAACAAAGCATTTTTACTTACTCAGAGTATTAAGGAAAATAACACGCAGCTAAACCTTCCTTATGAAGTAAAAACTCAATTGAAAAAATATAAAGAGTCTATATTAGAATTAGAAAGTAAGAGCAATCAAAGTTTAAAGGATTCAATTTTTGAGATCAAACTATCCTATGATCGCTTTCAAGATTCCATAAAAAAAATATATCCAAAGTATTTTGCAAAAAGAAATGATATTCAACCAATATCATTAAAAGAAGTAAAAAATAATTTAAGTAATAATTCGGTATTGTTGTCATATCATATCGATGCTCAGAACAATAATTTATATGGATTATTCTCTTCTAAAGATCAGACAATACATTTCAAAACAGATTTAACTAATAACTTTAAAACATTAGTTAGCAACTATAAAAAGCTAATATCAAAACCGCTATTAAAAAAATCTCAGTTTCAAGAATTTTATACTATCTCTAATACTTTATATCAGAAATTATTTCCAACAAAAGAATCAAAAGAGTTTATAAAGAATAAAGATTTAATTATTCTTTCAAACGATATTTTACAAAACATTCCATTCGAATCTTTAAACATTCAAAAAAACTCACTGAAATATTTAATAGAAGATCATAATATAAGTTATGCGTATTCAGCTTCTTTTTTAGATTTTAATAACTCCTTAGAAAGAACAACTTCAAAAAATATAGCAGCTTTTGCTCCTATTTCTTTTGAGAATTCAAATTTAAAATTTCTAGATGCCACGTCCTCTGAAATCGAAGCTATCGACAACGAAATTTCAACTGATATTTTTACGCAGACCAACGCCACAAAGAATAACTTTTTAAATACTAGTGGTGATTATAAAATTTTACATTTGGCTACACATGCAACTTCTTCGAATAATCCAGCTATTTATTTTTCAAAAGACACTCTAAAACTTCACGAATTATATACTCACAAAACTAATGCTGACTTAGTAGTTTTAAGTGCTTGTGAAAGTAATTTAGGTGAAATTAAAAAAGGGGAAGGCGTATTTAGTTTATCACGCGGATTTTTCTACTCTGGAACAAAATCTGTAATTTCTTCTCTATGGAATGTTAATGATGTTTCTACTGCTGACATCATGAAAAATTTCTATGAAAATTTAAATAATCATCAATCCAAATCGGAAGCTTTAAATAGTGCAAAGCGCACTTATTTAAAAGAGCATTCTTTATCAGAAAAATCACCTTATTACTGGGCTTCTTTTGTGTTAATTGGTGATACCTCTCCAACGTATCCAAGTCCTAATTATCTGATCTACATTTTAAGTTTCATCGGACTATTTTCAATTATTTTATTTTTTTTCAAAAAAAGAGGGTAACATTTTACTCCTTTATGAACAGTAAGGTAAATAATCAATATTCATAACGTATTGGTTATTTGAAATTGCTATATGTTCAAAAAAATTGCTATGAAGTTTTGAATGTTAAAACCATTGAAGGTAGTAACTAAGTTGCTACCTTTTTTTATAAATAAAAACTAAATTTGGTAATTATCAGCATATACATTGAAAAACATAAAACAATTTATTTTATTACTTGGGTTTCTATTTTTTTCATTCAACGGGAAAAGTCAAAATTTTTTATCACATAACTTAATCAAATCAAACTCTTTAACAGAACAAAAAGCAGACAGTATTCTAGCTTTTATTAGAGAACCATATATCAAAGCCAATATAGCTCGGAAATTTTCCCGAGTATTTTATAAAAAAGATTTTCCCGATTTCAACCTCGCATATAAATATGGTAAAATTGAAGTTGACCTAATAGAAAATGAATTATTAGATAAAAACAAAAATTATCATACTTCAGTGTTTCGCCTAGGTATATACAGTAAAAAGAATAAAAAATTTGATGAAGCAATTCTACTGTTTACCAAAGCCTCCAAACTAAACATTTACATTAAACGAAAGGCTCAAGCATTTTGTAATTTGGGTGATTTATATTACATCAAAGGATTACATCGAAAATCCGTAAATTTTTACTCTAAAGGCTTAGATTTATTGAAATCACATGGCAAACCCGTAAGTTTTGTGGCACATTCAATGAATTTATCTAGAAATATTAATCGTTGTGAAAATCAAGACGATTTAGCAACATGCTTAAAATACCTTAAACTATCAGAATCACTTTTGGTCAGTAACCCACAAATCAAAAACTCTCAATTTTTACAAACTACTTTAAATATAGCATTCGGAAATGTCTATTTTAAAACTGAAAATTTTCATAAAGCATTTGAATACTACAATCAGATTATAAACGAATCTAAAAGGAGTGATGACAAGTATAATTTAGCTCTAGCTTATCTAAATTTAACTGAAATGAAGTTAAATCAAAAAGCCAATAACATTTACAAATATATTCAGAGAAGTTTAAAATACTCTAATAAACTCGAATACAACGACAAAAATAGCTTCATAATTAACGCTACTTTTCTCAACACTTCAAAATACTATTTAAATCAAAAAAAACTTCAATTATCTCTAAGTTATTCGGAAAAAACTATTCAAAACTATTGTAAGGTTAGTAAAGAAGAGGACATTAAACCTCAACATCTAACCCTAAACAACAACAAAAACAACACATTAAAAGCATTAAACCTAAAAATATCTGCTCTATTAAAACTATATCAGAAAGAACATAAACAAGAATATTTATCTCAAATCATAAAATCGGTAAATATTTCAAATCAACTTGTTGATTTAATACTAAGAGAGAGTACCGAAACTGTTACCAAACTGTTTTGGAAGAATGATGTCTCTAAAATTTATTCATATGGAGCATTAGCTGCATATTATTTAAAAGACCATTCTTTAATGCTTAATTATTTAGAGAAGAACAAGGCTTTTCTTCTTACTCAAAGTATTAAACAGAATAATTTAGCTTCACAACTTTCCTACAGTACAAAATCAGAAGATCTTTTATTCAGAAAGAATATTATAGAGCTAGAGAACAAAAAATTAGCTAATAATAAGAAGTTACAAGATTCTCTTTTTGATTTAAAATTAAAATATCAAAAATTTCAAGACTCTATAAAAATTGCTTCTCCTGAATATTTCGAGGAAAGAAATAATATTCAACCTATTTCTCTTAAAAATTTATCTTCTAGTCTAAATAAGAAATCCTTAATTATATCCTACGACTTAGTAGAACAATACAATTCTAAGAAATATGATATAATTGGATTATTTATATCTAAAGACAAATCAACTTCTTTCAAATTAGAATTGGAAGATGAACAATTAAAATTGTTCTCTAAATACAAGCAATTAATTTCAAGACCACTAACAAGAAGAGAAGAATTAGATAAATTCAAAAAGGTATCAAGTAAACTTTATAGTTTCTTATTCCCAAATAAAGAAGTTCTCGATTTAATAAATGATAAAGACTTAGTGTTTATAACAAATGGAGAATTACAAAACATCCCAATCGAGTCTTTAAACACTCAAAAAGATTCACTGAAATATTTAATAGAAGATCATAATATAAGTTATGCGTATTCAGCTTCTTTTTTAGATTTTAATAACTCCTTAGAAAGAACAACTTCAAAAAACATAGCAGCTTTTGCTCCTATTTCTTTTCAGAATTCAAATTTAAAACCTCTAGATGCCACGTCCTCTGAAATTGAAGCAATCAACAAAGAAATTTCTACTGATATTTATTCGCAGACCAACGCTACAAAGAATAACTTTTTAAATACTAGTAGTGATTATAAAATTTTACATTTAGCTACACATGCAACCTCTTCTAATAATCCTGCAATTTATTTTTCAAAGGACACTTTAAAACTTCACGAATTATATACTCATAAAACTAATGCTGACTTAGTGGTTTTGAGTGCTTGTGAAAGTAATTTAGGTGAAATTAAAAAAGGAGAAGGCGTATTTAGTTTATCACGCGGATTTTTCTACTCTGGAACAAAATCTGTAATTTCTTCTCTATGGAATGTTAATGATGTTTCTACTGCTGACATCATGAAAAATTTCTATAAAAATTTAAATAATCATCAATCCAAATCGGAAGCTTTAAATAATGCCAAACGCACTTATTTAAAAGAGCATTCTTTATCAGAGAAATCGCCTTATTACTGGGCTTCTTTTGTGTTAATTGGTGACACCTCTCCAACATATCCAAGTCCTAATTATCTAATCTACATTTTAGGTTTCATCGGACTATTTTCAATTATTTTATTTTTTTTCAAAAAAAGAGGGTAACATTTTACTCCTTCATGAACAGTAAGGTAAATAATCAATATTCATAACGTATTGGTTATTTGAAATTGCTATACGTTCAAAAAAATTGCTATGAAGTTTGAATGTTAAAACCAATAATGATTTTATTTTTTGACCTTAAAAATCATTACAACAAATCGTAAGGTCGGGGAGAATTTTTATGAAAAAGTAAGGGTAGTAAGAGTTGGGAGGCTCTTATTCGCGGAGTGAGGCAGCAACGAAAGTTGCTGCTTTTTCCTTTACTAATATATCTTAATCATTCACGAAACTTCCTTCGTATTTAACTCGAATGTAATCCACCGCTATTTCTTGACTATTGTAAACAACAAATCCTAAATCATTTCCAAAAAAGCCTTGAAATGCAGTTTGAAAAACGAATGCACCGTTTATATAAAACTTATAATATCCTTTTTGCTTTTTTACTTTTAATATATTCGATTTATTGTTTCCTTTATTTATATAAGAGCTTTTAGTCCAATCTTTAATTGGAGTTTCTTTGTTACTTATTTTTTTAGAAATCTTGTAAGAACCACTTGAAGAAATATAAAATCTAAAGTCATTCAGATCTTGCTTTCCGAAAATTAAACCATATCCGTAATTGATTTCACCCGCAATCTTATCCAACTTAGTTTGAATTTCAAAATCCTTGTTTGTATCAATATAGTTGTAATCATAGGTTGCCCATCCTTTAAAACTACGCTTATGCTTTAAATAATATTTCCCGTTCTTAATTCGGAAGTTTATTTTATCATCATTCTTTAAAAACCAACTATTTCCATTATTATTAAATTGGTCGCTAAAATGATAACCCGTATTATCATAGGTGTAATTATCAACTTTATCAATTACTGAAGTTGTACTTCCTGAAGAAAATGAACTTGTAGAAGTAGTCTTTTTATCCAAATAACCAACACTTAAATAAGCAATTGATACTTTTTGACGATCGTAAACAATATACCCTAAACGATCTCCAAAAAACTTCGGATAATAATCAGTATACACTTTTTTATCATTGATATAATACTCCAATTTACTTCCTATTTTAACGACTTTTAAAACATTATATCCTCCATTTCCTTTTCTAATAATATCATCATTCACCCATTGTTTTAAGAAATTATCTCTTCCGTCTTTCATTTTATTAATCGAATAAGAACCATTTCCATTTACATAGAATAAATTCTGGTTATTAGAATCTTTTCTTCCGAATGAAATTCCATATCCGTTATTTAAAATTCCGCTTTCTTTTTTCATGTCGGCAAGAATTTTAAAATCTCTTGATGTATCAATGTATTTTACGATTGTGCTAGACCAACCTCCTTTATCTTTTTTATGATCGAAAAAATAGTTTCCATTCTTCAACTCTAATTTCACACTTTCATTACTATTTAAAGACCAGTTATTTTTGTTGTCATTATAACCATCAAACAATATTGTTTCTTTTACAGCATGTTTATTTTTTGAATTTGACGATCCAGTTCCTCCCCACAAATTCCCTCCACTGTTTGTCGTTGAATTACCATCTATGTATAATATACTTAAATAACCAATTTTCACGGTTTGCCTGTCATAAACTGTAAATCCAACTCTATTTCCATAAAACTTTGTTGAATAACTTGTAAAGACTAAATTATTATTAATGAAGAACTGGTAAGCGTTCTTCTTTTTTTGAATTTTAAGATAGTTAACAACATTGTTTCCTGTTTTAATAAACGATGATTTTGTCCAATTCTTTGGATAGGTTCTAACGCCATTTTTAAATTGAACAATTTTATAAGAACCATCACTAGAAATCAAAAAATGATTCTGATTATCATTATTCTTTTTTCCGAAAGTGATTCCAAATCCATTATTACCAATTCCTGCAACTTTTTTAATCTGTGCTGAAATTCTAAAATCTCTTGAAGTGTTGATATATTTAACGATTGTTGAAGACCATCCTCCAGAACTTCTTCTATGATTCATAACATAATCACCACCTTCAACAGCCAATCTAGCATTTGAGTCATCTTGTTCAGACCAATCATTTAAATTACTATTATATCCTTCAAATAAAATAGTTTTTCCCTTTGGAGTTGAATTTAATGAAGTTGTTGAAGAACTATTATTATACTTAACTCTCAAATAATCAACCGCAATCTTTTGATTTCTATATAAACGAATGGCCATTTTTCTTCCTTTACGCGAGTTAAAATCCATTCCATAAATATATTTACCATTGATATAAAAGGTAATTCTACTTCCTGTCTTCTTAACTTTTAAATCATTAGTTTGATTATTTCCTTTTGCAATTGCAGAAGAGCTGGTCCATGACTTTATGTTTTTGAACTTCGATTCGGTTGTTGATTCTGCCACACGGTAATATCCTGTTGAAGTGAATCCAAATTCTGAATAATTATCCTCATCTTCATAGTCATACAAAAAAGAGATTCCATAATCCTTTTCTCCGAAAATCTTTTTAATTGAAGTTGTAAACTCAAAATCTTTTGATGTATTTATTGTGAAACTCCTTGTAGTAAACTCTCGAAATCCTTTAAGCTTTTTGTGTTCAAAATAGTACTTTCCATTGGACACATATAGCTCTCGAATGTCATTATTATCTCTTGTCCAATTTCCTTGACTAGTAAAATCTTCCTGATAGATTGAATTGGACTGAGCAAAAACTGAAGCGCTCAAAACAAAGAAAAAGACACAAAATAATTGTCTAAATAAAGTAGTAGTTCTCATATAGTTTTTCTGATATTCCCCTACTAAAATTAGGTAATACATACTTAATTTACAAATCAAATCACTCACCAACAAGAATTTAACCCTAACAACACCAAAAGTTATAATAGTATTTTTCTTTTTATGCGAATAGATGATTCTTTTTCTAAAAAAAAGAAGTAAATTAGCTGGCTTGTTTTTTAACACCTCTTAAATTTACTTCAATAGGTATTTGGAAAAAGAAGAAAATTGTATTAATAACCGCTAATTACAAAAGCGAAAAAATTTAGATTATGACAAACGACGATAGAAAGATTCGCGAGAAACTACAACAAAAAACTTGGAACGAGATTAAAACAAATGACTCGTGGGCTATTTTTAAAATCATGGCAGAGTTTGTAGACGGTTATGAGCGCTTAAGTAAAATTGGGCCGTGTGTGTCTATTTTTGGTTCTGCAAGAACAAAACCTGAACATAAATATTATAAGTTAGCCGAAGAAGTGGCTTACCAATTAACACAAAGTGGATTTGGAGTTATTACTGGTGGTGGACCAGGTATTATGGAAGCAGGTAACAAAGGTGCTAATCGTGGAAAAGGAACTTCTGTTGGATTAAATATTGAATTACCATTCGAACAACATGATAACCCTTGGATTGATCAGGGTAAAAGTTTAGATTTTGATTATTTCTTCGTTAGAAAAGTAATGTTCGTAAAATACTCACAAGGTTTCGTAGTAATGCCAGGTGGTTTTGGAACATTAGATGAACTTTTTGAAGCAATTACTTTAATTCAAACACATAAAATTGGACGTTTCCCCATTGTTTTAGTTGGAAAAAGTTTCTGGGGAGGATTATTAGACTGGATAAAAAACACATTATTAGAAGAAGGAAATATTAGCGCAGAAGACTTAAACTTATTCAGAGTAGTTGATACTGCTGAAGAAGCTGTAGAGCATTTCAATAAATTCTATGCTAAATATCAATTAAAGCCAAACTTTTAATTAAATAAAAAAATAAAGTTATCTTTCAACTCGTTGTTAAAAGCAACGAGTTTTTTTATTTTGAAAACATACAAAGTACTCCATATAATCCTCCTTCTTGTACCTTTTTTTGTGATTTCACAAGAACATCATGTACAAATAAAAGCCAATCTAGACACCTTACATCACACTTTACATGTAGAACAAAAGATTACTTTTCACAACAAAACGAAAAGAAATCTAAAGAATATTTACCTCCATAATTGGGCAAATAGCTTTAAAGGAAATGAAACTCCACTTGGTAAACGATTAATAGAAGACTATAAAATGGACTTCTATTTTGCTGAAGAAAATGAAAGAGGGTTTTCTAAAATTCATTCATTGAAAAGTGGTACAAATGAACTAGATTTTCAAGAACTAAATAATCAAAGTGATGTAATTGAAATTCAACTAAACTCTGAACTAGCGCCTAAAGACAGTATTCAAATAAACGCTAAATACTCGGTAAAAATACCTAAAGTCCAATTTACCGGATATGGAAGAACTCAGAATGGTTATCATTTACGTTTTTGGTATTTAACTCCGGCAGTTTATCAAAACGGTTGGCAAGTGATGAGTAATTTAAACATGGATGACCTGTTTGAAGATGTTGCTAATTTTAAAATGGATATTAAACTTCCAAAGAAGTATTACTTACAAAGTAATCTATATCAATATCATACTGTTACAGAAAAGACTAATGATTACTACTTAATAGGAAATCAACGTAAAGACATTATTCTTAATATTAATTCAAATCAACAAAGGTTTAAAACATTTAAATTAAAAGAAAGAGTCATAAAAACAGACATTTATAATAGTAAAATAGAGTATAATGCTACTAATGATATTATAAAACGTCAAATCACTTTTATTGAAAATTATATTGGAAAACATCCACATACAGAGATACTAGTTGATGCAAATACCGTTAATAAAAACTCTTTACGTGATTTATATGGTATCCCTGATTGGTTAAAACCGTATCCTGAAAACTTTAAATGGGAAACTCGATTTTTTAAAGCTTTAGTAAGTAAATATGTAGATGATGTTTTATTATTCAATAAAAGAAATGATTACTGGCTAACCGAAGGAATTCAAACATTTTTAATGATGGAATACATTAATAAGTATTATCCAGATGTTACTGTTTTCGGTCGTTTTTCAAATTTATGGGGATTTAGAAAATACAACTTAGCTAAACTTAAACAAAACGATAAATATCCGTTCCTTTATCAATTTAGTGCTCGTCGATTTTTCGATCAAGCTTTAACTACTCCTGCAGATTCTCTTTCTAATTTCAACAGAAAAGTTGTAAGCCCTTATAAAGCTGGTTTAGGGATGCGATACTTGCAAGATTTTATTGGAGATAACTCTTTAACAACTTCCTTTAAAAAATTCTATAAAAACCACAGACTAAAAATCACGAATTCTGCAGCTTTTGAAAAAGTTATTATGGAGAATACGGATAAAGATTTAAACTGGTTTTTTAATGACTATGTGAAAACGAGTAAAAAAATTGATTACAAAATCAAGAAAGTAAAATTCTTGAAAAATGAAGATTCTGTAGAAGTTACGATCAAAAACAAAAGAAATATTACTGCTCCAGTATCATTATATACAGTGAAAGATAAACAAATCAAATCTAAAGTTTGGGTTACAGATGTTGATAGCACAAAAACTGTAAAATTAAAAGCGGATGGTTATAATAAACTTGCTTTAAATTACGAGCAGATTTATCCTGAATACAACTCATTAAATAACTTTAAGAATATTAATAACTCAATTATTAGTAAACCTCTACAGTTTAGATTCTTAAAAGACATTGAAGATCCTTATTACAATCAAATATTTTACAACCCAAATGTAAAGTATAATCTTTACGATGGAATTATCTTGGGTGTAAATTTCAATAATCGCCCTGTTATAAAGCACAATTTTGAATTTAGTTTAACTCCGAATTACGCATTTAAAAGTCAAAATTTAACTGGTTCATTCTCCTTTGCATATGATCAATTTTTCGAGAAGACTAAAATTTACAAAATAAGATATGGTATTGCGGGAAGTAATTTCCATTATGCTCCAGAATTATCATACAATACCTTTTACCCTTTTATAAGTATTCAATTTAAAAGAAACACTTTACGAGATGTTGGTACTAAATCTATTTTATCAAGAATAGTCTATGTTAACAGAGAAATTCAACCAACTCAACAAGCAATAGAAAGTGATCGATACAGCATTGTTAATTTCAGATATATCTATAGTCAACCAAATGTAATTAGAAGATTACAATATGCAGTGAATGCTGAATTAGGGAATAACTTTACCAAACTATCTACAGACATTCGTTATTTAAAGTTTTTTGATAAAGAACGTAGTTTCAATTTACGTTTCTTTGGAGGTGTTTTTCTTACCAATAGTTCGGAGGGAGATTATTTTAGTTTTGGTTTAAACCGTAGTTCGGATTATTTATTCGAACAAAACTTATTCGGAAGATCTGAGAATACCGGTTTATTTAGTCAGCAATTTGTTATTTCTGATGGAGGTTTTAAATCTTTTTACAACCAACCATCATTTGCTAATCAATTAATGTTATCAGCAAACACAAGTGTTAGTATTTGGCGTTGGGTGGAAGCTTATAATGACGCCGCAATTCTAAAAAGTAAAAACGAAAACCCGAGGTTCTTTTATGAAAACGGAATTCGTTTGAACTTCGTTCCCAATATTTTAGAGTTATATTTCCCTGTTTACACAAACGAAGGATTTGAAGTTACTGATAGAGCTTATCCAAGTAAAATTCGTTTTGTAATTACCTCAAGCCTAGACAGGATTTATAATTTTATCCGCCGAGGATTATTATAGAAAATTCAATGGAATCCTAAAATTCACTCTTTTTTTACGATTTTATCAATAAAAACATCGATTTTTAAAATTCATTTAAAAAAACTATCTTTGTGGGAACCAACAAAAAGTTTATTTATGAGCCAAAGTGTAGAAATTTCAAATCCACAAAAATTATCGTTTGAAGACTTTAAAAATGAAGTATTAAATGATTATAAAATTGCCAGATTAAGTAGAGAATGTAGTTTGCTTGGAAGAAGAGAGGTTTTAACTGGTAAAGCTAAATTTGGAATTTTTGGTGACGGTAAAGAAGTTCCTCAATTAGCGATGGCTAAAGCCTTTAAAAATGGAGACTTCAGATCTGGTTACTATAGAGATCAAACTTTTATGATGGCGATTGGTGAGTTAAATGCTCAACAATTTTTTGCCGGTTTATATGCACATACTGATATTGCACAAGAACCAATGTCAGCTGGAAGGCAAATGGGTGGTCACTTTGCCACACATTCTTTAGATGAAAATGGAAATTGGAAGAATTTAACTGCTCAAAAGAATTCTTCATCTGACATCTCTCCTACTGCAGGACAAATGCCTAGATTATTAGGTTTAGCACAAGCATCTAAAATTTACCGAAATGTTGAAGAATTAAAAGATTTTACTAATTTTTCTGAAAAAGGAAATGAAGTAGCTTGGGGTACTATTGGAAATGCAAGTACAAGTGAAGGCTTATTCTTCGAAACAATTAATGCTGCTGGTGTATTACAAGTACCAATGGTAATGAGTGTTTGGGATGATGAATATGGAATTTCTGTTCATGCAAGACACCAAACAACTAAGGAAAGTATTTCTGAAATTCTGAAAGGTTTCCAAAGAGAAAATGATACAAATGGTTATGAAATTTTCGTAGTGAATGGTTGGGATTACGTAAAATTAATTGACACTTATAATAAAGCTGCTGAAATTGCAAGAGAACAACACGTTCCTGTTTTAATTCATGTTAAAGAATTAACGCAACCACAAGGACATTCAACTTCTGGATCTCATGAAAGATATAAATCTAAAGAAAGATTAGAATGGGAAAAAGAATTTGACTGTATTGCGCAAATGAGAAAATGGATTCTTGAATTTGAATTAACAGATGATCAAGGTGATGTTTTACGTTTTGTTGAAAACGAAGATGAATTAACGGCTCTAGAGAAAGCAATAAAAAAAGAAGTAAGTACAGCCAAGCGCGATGCTTGGAATAGCTTCATTAATGAAATTAAATCTGAAGTTATTTCTGCAACTACTCTTTTAGAAAAAGTTGCTTCAAAAAGTAGTAACGGTTCTTTCATTACAAAATATAAGAACGATTTAGCCGGAATTTCTGAGCCTATCCGAAAAGATATTTTAACGGCTTGTAGAAAAACATTACGATTAATTCGTGATGAAAACTTCCCTGAGAAAATTGCATTACAAAACTTTATTAAAGAAAGTATTGATAGTGCTTACACTAAATATTCTTCTCATTTATTAAATGACAACACAAATTCTGTAGTTAATGCCGCAGCAGTAGAACCAACCTACGATTCGGAAAAAAACATAGTTGATGCTCGTATTATTATGAGAGACAACTTTGATGCTATATTACAAAAACATCCTGAAGTTCTTGTTTTTGGAGAAGATGCAGGTTATATCGGAGATGTAAACCAAGGATTAGAAGGATTACAAGAAAAGTTCGGAGAACTAAGAGTTTCTGATACAGGAATTAGAGAAGCTACAATTATAGGTCAAGGAATTGGAATGGCAATGAGAGGATTACGTCCTATCGCTGAAATTCAATACTTAGATTATTTACTGTACGCCTTACAAATAATGAGTGATGATTTAGCTACGTTACGTTATAGAACTTTCGGAAAACAAAAAGCTCCATTAATCATTCGTACTCGTGGACATCGTTTAGAAGGAATTTGGCATGCTGGTTCTCCAATGGGAGGAATTATTAATAATGTTAGAGGAATTCATGTTTTAGTTCCTAGAAACATGACAAAAGCTGCTGGTTTTTATAATACTTTATTAGAAGGTGATGATCCTGCTTTAGTTGTGGAATGTTTAAATGGGTACCGTTTAAAAGAAGAATTACCAAAGAACTTAGGTGAATTTAAAACTCCTATTGGTGAAGTTGAAGTAATTAAAGAAGGAACTGATATCACTATATTATCTTACGGATCGACATTAAGATTAGTAGAAGAAGCTGCTAAAGATTTACAACAAGTAGGAATTAATGCTGAAATAGTAGATGCTCAAAGTTTACTACCTTTCGATAAAAATCACTACACTGTAAAATCATTAGCTAAAACAAATAGATTATTAGTTGTTGATGAAGATGTTCCTGGTGGAGCTTCAGCTTACTTATTACAACAAGTTCTTGAAAATCAAAATGGATATATTCATTTAGATAGTAAACCACAAACATTAAGTGCCAAAGCACACAGACCTGCTTACGGAACTGATGGAGATTATTTCTCTAAACCTTCTACAGAAGATATTTTCGAGAAAGTATATGAAATTATGCATGAAGCGAATCCAAATAAATTCAAGAGTTTATATTAAAAAACTAATATTTAAAACACTTAAAAACCGATGAACTTTCATCGGTTTTTTTTATGCTAGATTTTAACTTAAGTCTAACTCTCTATTCCAGATGTTTTTAATAATTTAGTTCGTTTATCAACTAATTTAAAAAACATGCAACGAATACTAGTTCTTTTGCTTTTAGTTTGTTTAGGAATTCCTAATAATATTGAAGCACAAAGAAAAAAATCAAAAAAAAGCAATAACAAAGAAATTGCTAAAAAGACACCCAAAAAGAAAAAGCCTAAATACACTGATTTTGTAACAAAAAAAACAAAAACAGATGATGGTTTGTTTAAGGTTCACGAGACTAACGGAAAATATTACTACGAAATCCCTAAAGCATTACTTGGAAAGGAAATGCTATTAGTAAGTAGGATAAAAGCCTTACCATCTGGTTTTGGAGGTGGATATATGAATGCCGGTAGTAAAACTAATGAACAAGTTATTGTTTGGGAACATTATAAAAAGAAAGTTTTATTAAAAATAAAATCGTATCGAGCGATAGCAAATGATTCACTTCCAATCTACAAATCCGTAAAATCAAATAATTTAGAACCTATAATTCATGCTTTTGATATTAAAGTTCAAAATAGCGATTCAACAGCTGTTCTTATTGATGTTTCAAAGTTTTTTACTTCTGATATAAAAGCCATTAGTGGAATTGGAGATAGAGCAAGAAAACAATACAAAGTAAGAAGATTGGATGCGAAAAGAAGTTTCATTAACACCATAAAAAGTTATCCAAAAAACATTGAAGTAGTTCAGGACTTAACCTATGACGCAGCTAATCCGCCATCTCAAAGAGCTGCTGGAAGTATCAGTATTAGAATGAATCAATCAATGATTTTACTTCCTGAAGAACCAATGATGCCACGAGTTTTTGATCAACGTGTAGGCTATTTTTCAATCGGAACAGTAGATTATGGTTCAGAAGCTTTAAAAGCTGACAGTAAAAAGTACATAAGAAGATGGAGATTAGAACCTAAAGATAAAGCAGCATACAATCGAGGCGAACTTGTAGAACCGATTAAACCAATTGTTTACTACTTAGATCCAGCTACTCCAAAAAAACTAAGAAAATACATTAAGCAAGGAGTAGAAGATTGGCAAGAAGCTTTTGAAACTGCAGGATTTAAAAATGCGATTATTGCTAAAGATCCACCTACAAAGGAGGAGGATCCTGAATTTAGTATGGAAGATATTCGTTATTCTTCTATTAGATATGTAGCAAGTACTACTCGAAATGCGATGGGACCAAGTGTTTCTGACCCTCGTTCTGGTGAAATCATTGAAAGTGATATTGTATGGTATCATAATCATTTACGTTCTTATAGAAATAGATATTTACTTGAAACTGGAGCTGCAAATCAATCGGCAAGAACATTAAATACTCCTGATGAAGAGATTGGAGAAATGATGAGAATGGTAATCGCTCATGAAATAGGTCACGCTCTTGGATTGCCACACAACATGGCTGCGAGTTATGCATATCCTGTAGACTCTTTACGCTCGGGTAAATTCACTCAAAAATACGGAATTGCCGCAACCATCATGGATTATGCTCGATACAATTATGTTGCGCAACCTGGTGATAAAAACATTCGTTTTATTCGTAAAATTGGACCATACGATCATTATTCGATCAATTGGGGATATCGTTATTTACCATTTGCCGGTAAACCAGAAGATGAAGTAAAAACTTTAGATAAATGGATTAAAGATAAAGCCAGTGATCCTATTTATAAATTCGGAATTCAGCGTTATAATGGTTTCGATCCTGCTTCTCAAACGGAAGGTATTGGAAATGATCAAGTAAAAGCGAGTACTTACGGAGTTAAAAACTTAAAAATAGTTGCTAAAAACTTGCAAAACTGGACTTCAGATCAAACAAATGATTATAATGATTTAAGTGAGTTATACTTTGAATTATTAGGTGTTTGGAGCAGGTACTCTGGTCACGTTGTTGGAAATATTGGTGGAGTTTTTGAAGACAACAAAAAACCTGAACAATCAGGAAATGTATATACAGTTCTTTCAAAAAGAAAACAGAAAGAATCTCTAAACTGGCTGTTAAAAAATGTATTTACTACTCAAAAGTGGTTATTAGACAAAAATCTTCTTGCTAAGATTAGTCACACTAACTATACCAATAGAATGCTTTCTTTACAAAACAGACAGCTTTCTAGTTTACTAAATACAAGTAGATTAGAAAGAATGATTAATACAGAAGTAATAAGTTCTGATTTTTATAGTGCTTCTGAGTTTTTGGGTGATTTAAGGAAAGGGTTATTTCTAGAAACCAAAAGCTTAATAAATGTAGATGTTTATCGTAGAAACTTACAGAAAAGTTTTATTGGTAGAATGGATTCATTATTAAATGACAAGAAAATTGCAAATACAGATATCCCATCTATTGTAAGAGGTGAATTGATTTCGTTAAAATATCAATTAAACTTAGCAAGTAAAAGGGCGACAAATAAAATTACAAAATATCACTATAAAGATTGTTTAGAAAGGATTAACTCAATTCTAAATCCAAAAAAATAAAACAAAAAAATCCCGATGAAAATCATCGGGATTTTTAATTTTATCAAAACTGATTTTATTCTTCAACTTTTACATCTTGAACATCAATCTCTTTATTCTTTGATTCGTAATCTTGAATTTTTTGCTTGATTAAATCCATAAAAGAAGCACCAGCAAAATCAGAATTATCTACGATTTCTTTTAAAGCTACGATTCTATCAGTCATCGTTTCTTTAGCCATTGCTTGTCCTGCAAATTTTGCCACAGCAATATCAACTTGCTTTTCAGAAATGTTTGCAGATTTTACCCAAACCTCTTCGATATATTTTCCTTCAGCTCTTTTACCTTTTACTTGAGCCCAATCATCTTGAGTAGAAACCACTGCAACAATATCCATTGGACTGTATTTAGTATCAGTTTTAGTTAATAAGTCAGGACGCTTATATACATTTGCATCTTGTAACATAACTCCTACTTTACTATCAACAGCTAAAAAAGTAGCACGCGACCATCCTTCTTTACCATCGATTAACTTAACTTTTAAATATTCTTTTTTAGAAACTGAATCCAAAGTCGTTTCACCAGTGAAATAAACCTTTTCACCTAAACTCATAGAAGCAACCCATTTTCCTTTAGCGTTAGGTGTTTCTCTAACTGATAACTTATCTAAAACACAAATAGCATCTCCACTTTTGTCTTCAGCTTCAGTTACTGGAGTCTCTTCTTTTTTAACTTCAGTTGATTGATCTTCAGTAGTTTTTTTTGATTTTTCACCTTCAGCACCACAACTCACAAGAATTGTAGAAAGTGAAATGATAGCAACGATTATTTTTTTCATTTTAAATTGATTTTAGTGACAAATATATAATTTAATTCTTAAGTTGATTTTTAGCAAAATGTAAATTTATATACAATTACTAGAATTATTAAACCTGATAAGTTTATCTCCAATAGCACAATCAAAACACTTTTTATAATCACAATAATTATTCTTCAATTGCAATAACGCTTGAGACTTAAATGCATTATCTGATTGAACTTTAATATTTTCAAACTGAGAAATAATTGAGTTTTTTTCCGATTTCATTGACCTTACAAAACTCAATATTTCTTCATCTATAAATTCACCTCGCTCTTTTTTGTAAACGAATTTTAAAGGAATAATTGTGTTGATAATAACTAGGTCAATAAAATTCTTAGACAATTTTTTTAAGGAGAACTTTGATTCTTTTTCAAATGTATAATGCGTATTCCAGAAAGAATTCAACTCTACTGTAAAGAATGTATAAATAGATTCAATTGTAGTTTTATTCAAAAGTTCACTAAAAAGATTTTGATGTTGCAAGTACAATGTTCCAAGTTGCGCTAATCTAATTGTTGGGAAATTATTAGGTCGCATTCTAAAAAATTGGAAATGATTCTTTGAAATCGATTGTAGATTAAATTTGTGTTGTAAATAATGATACTCATTTTTGAGCGCATTAAAATAGTTATCTGGTATATCGTCTTCTAAAAATCCCGCTTGACCAAATAATAAGGCAAATAGTGTTAACTCATTATCATTGGTTTTTCGTAAAACTTTAAAGTCAAAAGATTTTGATAGTCTTAAAAAAGCCTCACCATTTACTTTTAGCCCAAAATTTTTAGCCAACATTTGAAATAAAACTGCCTCATAATCATTATTTGAATCTTCTAATAATTGCAAAACAAACGTTGACTTCTCCTCTAGCCTCTCGAAAAATAATCTTTCTAACCAATTATCTAATACGAAAGAATCAATTTGTCCAATTTGATTTTCACAGGCAATCCAATTCAAGTTATTAGCATTTAATTCTCTATAATTATTTAATAGATCAGAATCTATCTTATTTTTTAATTCTAGAGTTGGAATAGGTTGATTGTTTTTCATGTAAACATCAGCATCATTCTCCCAAACTACATGAAGAATTACCGCATCATAATTAGTATCATTTTCATGATGATGTAAATACCAGTCTGAAGCTTTTACATGAATTTCAATATTACCAATCCAAAGTTGACTATCGATTTCAATTTGAGCATTTAAAAAATCCGGTCCTGAGTTCGAATTATAAACTCCTGAATTAATTATAGAAATCTTTTCTTTTTGAGAACTTTCGAGTTTAGAATGCAGCAATAGTTTATACCGCCACAAATAGTGGAGAAACTTTTCTTTCATAGCATGTAATTTTCTTTCAATTTTTCGATGGTGAAGTTATAAAAAATTTGTTAAAGTTAATTCTAGAAGAATTGTGCCGATTTTGCTTACATATAGATTTTTAGGGGTTTAAAGCAATCGCTTAAAGTTTAAATATAAGCGCATAAGTTTTTTCAATAATAGCCAGAATGAACAAGGCTTTTATATACGTAACTTAGCATCAAAATTAAATCAATGAGTACAATTGAAAGTTTACAATGGCGATACGCCGTTAAGAAATTTGACGAAAATAAAACCTTAACTAACGAACAAATAAATACATTAAAAGAGGCTTTTAATTTAACAGCAACTTCTTATGGTTTACAACCTATTACTTTGTTAGTTATTCAAAATAAAGAAATTCAACAAAAATTAGTTGAACATAGCTGGAACCAGCAACAAGTTGCTCAGGCATCACATGTTTTAGTTTTATGTGTTCCTGCAGAACATACCGAAAGGGATGTTGAACATTACTTCAACTTAGTAAAAGAAATACGAAATACACCAGACGAAATCTTAAATCCGTTTAAAGAATTTTTAATGGGGAATTTCAAACAAAAAACTCAAGAGGAATTATATCAATGGAATAAAAACCAAGCATATATCGCATTAGGAAATTTAATGACAGTATGTGCAATTGAAAAAATTGATTCTTGTCCGATGGAAGGTTTTGTTCCAGAAAAATATGACGAAGTATTAGATCTTGCTTCTAAAAACTTAAGATCTGTTTTAGTATTACCAGTTGGTTACAGAGCTGAAGATGATTTTATGAAAGATTTGAAAAAAGTTCGAAAAGAAACTGACGAAACGGTTTTACACATTAACTAAGACTTAATTGGGGATTTATATATAAGGGCGTTGTGAGATACTTTATCTTCCGCCCTTTTTTCTTTTTATATTAGTGGCTGAAAAATATAATAAATGCAACCACTTTATATTCTATTGCTCATTGTAGCGTACTTCAGCGTACTTGTTTTTATTTCTTACATCACAGGAAAGTCTGCGAACAACCAAACCTTTTTCAAGGCTAATAATTCATCTCCATGGTATTTAGTTGCTTTTGGAATGATTGGGGCTTCTTTATCGGGAGTCACCTTTATTTCTGTTCCAGGATGGATAGAAGGTCAACAAATGAGTTACATGCAAATGGTATTAGGATATACTATTGGTTATGCTGTTATCGGTTTAGTTTTACTTCCATTATATTATAAGCTAAACCTAACTTCAATTTACACATATTTAGAAGATCGATTTGGAAAATTTTCCTACAAAACAGGTGCTAGCTTCTTTTTAATTTCTCGAACTGTTGGAGCAGCTTTTCGTTTATTTTTAGTAGCCAAAGTATTACAATTAATTCTTTTTGATGAATATGGAATTCCATTCTGGGTTACGGTAACAATAACCATATTATTAATTTGGTTGTATACCTTTAAAGGTGGAATAAAAACTATCGTATGGACAGACACTTTACAAACTTTATTTATGCTTATCGCAGTAGGTGTCTGTATTGTAATGATTAAAGATGCTTTACAAATTGAAAGTTTATTCAGTTACATTTCTGACAATAAACTCTCGAAAATATTCTTTTTTGAAGATGTAAAAGCCGGTAATTATTTCTGGAAACAGTTTTTCTCTGGGGCCTTTATAGCGATAGTAATGACAGGATTAGATCAAGACATGATGCAAAAAAATCTTACTTGTAGAAATTTGAAAGATGCTCAAAAAAACATGTTTTGGTTTACAATTGTTTTGGTAATTGTAAACTTTTTCTTCCTAGCATTAGGTGTATTACTTACCGATTATGCAACTGTAAATGAAATCAATGCTCACAAAGACAATTTATTCCCAACAATTGCAATGAGTGGAAATTTAGGTTTAGCAACTTCTTTATTCTTTTTATTAGGATTAATAGCAGCGGCTTATTCGAGTGCAGACAGTGCTCTAACCTCTTTAACTACTTCATTCAGTATTGATATTTTAGAGATTGATAAAAAAGAAAATGAGCAAGAAAAAGAACAAATACGAAAGAAAATTCATGTATTATTCTCCGTTATTTTGATTGCCACAATTTTAGTCTTTAAATATTTTATCGCCAATGATAGTGTTATAGCTAAGATATTCCAATTTGCCGGGTACACGTACGGACCTCTCTTAGGTTTATACGCATTTGGGCTATTCACCAAATTAAATGTAAGAGATAAATTAGTTCCTTACATTTGTGTTATAGCTCCAATTCTCACCTATTTTATTAGTGATTACAGTAAAACTAATTTAGGTTTCGACTTCGGATTTTTCGTGTTAATATTGAACGGTTTCCTAACATTCATTGGACTATTAAGTATAAAAGAATCAAAACATGCCTAAAAAAGGGAAAGCCAAAAACACAGTTAACAAAGCGAAACACACTCGCTTAATGAAACAGAAGGAAAATAAACTTCGGTTAGAAAAACAGCGAACTAAGGAAAGACTAAAAGCTATTATTAAAAAAGCAAACGAAGCTAAAGAACAAAATGAAGATTAACGATATAATTGAAAAGTTTGATTTAAATCAACATCCAGAAGGTGGATATTTTAAAGAAACTTACAGAAGTTCAGGAAGTATTACCAATGAAAATTTAAGTACCGATTTTACAGGCGATAGAAACTATTCTACTGGAATTTACTTTTTACTAACTTCAGATAGTTTTTCTGCATTTCACAAGATTAATCAAGATGAGATGTGGCATTTTTACCTTGGAACAACTTTAAAACTACATATGATTTCTCCAAAAGGTGAGTATTCTTATGTGTTAATTGGTAACAAAATTATTGATAATGAAGTACCTCAATTTGTAGTCCCAGCACAATATTGGTTTGCCGCTGAAGTTTTAGAAAAAAACTCCTACGCATTTACAGGCTGCACGGTAGCTCCTGGTTTCGATTTTAAAGACTTTGTGTTACCTGAAAGAAAAGAGTTAGTTGATTTATTTCCACAACACGAAGAAATAATAACCAGATTAACACATTCATAAAAAAAATCCTAAGTTTAAAACTTAGGATTTTTATTTATCTATAGAACCCAATACGCGTTGCATAAAATTATTCAGCGCTTCTTTTCTTGGTGTTCCCGCTTTTATCATTTTATCAACTTCAATTGCTCCGTACATATTAGAGATTAATTCTCCAATTACATCTAATTCCTCATCTTTTAATGATGGAACCTCTGTTAGAGCTTCTAAAGTTTCAATTGTTTCAATGATATAATCTTGATCGTTCTCTTCAATAAAAGAAGTCAAGTGTTTAATTACTGGTAATTTCATTTTAAATTACTTCGTTTACTAGTTCTTTTAAAACATCAAACTTATTTGTTTGAACTTGATTTACAAATTTCCCATCAACAAAAGTTGCAAAAGTAGGTAAGTTATCAACTGTTGCTAATTGTCTACTTTCTGGAAACTTTTCAGCATCTGCAATTATAAAAGAAACATCATTATTCTCTGTAGCTAATTTCTTGAACTTTGGTTTCATAATTCTACAGTTTCCACACCAAGTTGCAGAGTATTGAACTACTACTTTTTTGTTCTCCGCTACAATATTTCCTAAGTTATCTTGAGCTAATTCTTGAATCATAATTTTTGTACTTTTTAAAATGAAGAATTACGAATTATTATAGTTGGAAAACTTAATTCGTAATTCAACATTTTTAATATAAATTGATTAGTTTACAGCTAAATACTCTGCAGTTGCTTTAGCATTAGGTTGCATTGCTGCTTTACCTTCTTCCCAGTTAGCAGGACAAACCTCACCTTTTTCTTGCACGTGTGTGTAAGCATCGATTAAACGTAAATATTCATTTACATTACGACCAATTGGCATATGGTTTACTCCTTCGTGTACAACTGTACCTTCTTCGTCAATGATATAAGTAGCTCTATAAGTTACGTTATCTCCTTCTACTTGAACAGTTCCTGTAGCTTCGTCGTAGGTTTCGTTAGTGATATCTAAAATTCCTAAGATAGAAGATAAGTTACGGTTACTATCAGCTAATAAAGGATAAGTAACTCCTTCAATACCTCCGTTATCTTTAGATTGGTTTAACCAAGCAAAGTGTACCTCTGGAGTATCACAAGAAGCTCCGATTACAATAGTGTTTCTTTTTTCAAACTCTGGTAAAGCTGCTTGGAAAGCGTGTAATTCAGTTGGACATACAAAAGTAAAGTCTTTTGGATACCAGAATAAAACTACCTTTTTCTTGTTGTTTACTGCTTCTTCTAAAACATTTAACTTGAACGTATCTCCCATTTCGTTCATTGCGTCTACGTTTAAGTTTGGAAATTTCTTACCAACTAATGTTGCCATTCTTTAAGTTTTTTAAATTGAATTAATATTTACATTGTTTTTCAAAAACAGGTGCAAAAATATCGTGTTATTAGCACAATTCAAGGTGAATTCTACAAGAAATTTTTATCTCGTCATAAGAAAATTCAATACTGATGAAAGAGTAAATATTGTATCTTTATAAAACACTATAAAACAACCAAATAAAACACCTTGATTAGTTTTAACTATTTTAAAATAAAAATTATAGATAAAAACAATTCATGGTTTTATTGTAGTTTTGAATTCGAACTAACTTTAAAATTCTAGAACAATGAATCACAGCAACAATCATTCAGGTGATATTTCTAAATGTCCATTTCACAGTGCTCAGAAAAAACCAGCCGGTGGTGGAACAACAAATAGAGATTGGTGGCCAAATGAATTAAAATTAAACATCTTACGTCAAAATGCCGGTAAAAATGACCCGTTCGGTGAAGACTTTAACTATGCGGATGCTTTTAATAGTTTAGATTTTGCAGCATTGAAACAAGACGTTATCGATTTAATGACAGACTCTCAAGATTGGTGGCCAGCAGATTATGGACATTATGGAGGATTTATGATTAGAATGGCTTGGCATAGTGCAGGAACATATAGAGTTGGTGATGGTCGCGGCGGTGCTGGTTCAGGAACACATCGTTTTGCTCCTTTAAATAGTTGGCCAGATAATGGAAACCTTGACAAAGCTCGTTTACTACTTTGGCCAATAAAGAAGAAGTATGGAAATAAAATTTCTTGGGCAGATTTAATGATTTTAGCTGGTAATTGTGCTTTAGAATCTATGGGATTCAAAACATTTGGTTTTGCTGGAGGAAGAGAAGATGTTTGGGAACCAGAACAAGATATTTACTGGGGAAGTGAAAATCAGTGGTTAGGAAATGACGAACGTTACGATACAAGTGATGGCGAATTAGAAGGTCATTTAGGAGCTGTACATATGGGACTTATTTATGTGAATCCTGAAGGACCAAATGGAGAACCAGACCCTTTGAAATCTGCTCATGACATAAAAATAACTTTTGGTCGTATGGCAATGAATGATGAAGAAACTGTTGCATTAGTTGCAGGAGGACATACATTCGGGAAAGCTCATGGTGCGGCCGATCCAGATAAATATGTAGGAGTCGAACCACATGGAGCTTCTATTGAACAAATGAGTACAGGTTGGAAAAACACTTTCCAAAGTGGTGTTTTAGATGATACAATCACAAGTGGTTTAGAAGGGGCTTGGACTCCAAATCCGACACAGTGGGATCATGATTATTTCGATGTTTTACTTAATTACGACTGGGAATTGACCAAAAGTCCAGCTGGTGCGCACCAATGGACTCCAACTGCTGCATCTAATGCAAGAATGGCTCCTAAAGCTGGAAATCCTAATGAAAAGCAAGCTTTAATGATGTCAACTGCAGATATGGCTTTAAAAATGGATCCTGTGTATAGGGAAATTTCAGAACGTTTCCATAAAGATCATGCTGCTTTTGAAGATGCTTTTGCAAGAGCTTGGTTTAAATTAACGCATCGTGACATGGGACCAATTGACCGATATTTAGGTCCTGAAGTTCCAAGCGAAGAATTAATTTGGCAAGATCCAATTCCAAAAGTAAATTACACACTAAGTGCTTCAGATATAGGGTCATTAAAGAAAATGATTGCAGCCTCTGGTTTAACTGTTTCTGAACTAATAAAAACAGCATGGGCTTCTGCTTCCACTTTTAGAGGATCGGACAAACGTGGTGGTGCTAATGGAGCAAGAATTAGATTAGAACCTCAACGAAATTGGGAAGTTAACAATCCTGTAGAATTAATTAAAGTACTTACTACACTAGAGGGAATTCAAAATGAATTCAATGGAACTATTTCTATGGCTGATTTAATTGTACTTGCTGGTAATGTCGGTGTAGAACAAGCAGCGCATAAAGCAGGACATGAAATCACAGTACCTTTTTCACAAGGAAGAGGTGATGCTACTCAAGAGCAGACAGATTTAGAATCATTTAGTCATTTAGAACCTCTTGCAGATGGATTTAGAAATTATATGAGTCCAAAATTAAATGGTGCTGCTGCAGAAGACATGTTAGTAGATAAGGCTAACTTACTAACACTATCTATTCCTGAAATGACCGTATTAGTTGGAGGACTTAGAGTATTAGGTGCAAATTACGATGGTTCTAATCATGGTGTATTTACAAGTAATCTAGGATCATTAACAAATGATTTCTTCAGTAATATCTTAGATTTTTCAATTACATGGAGCGCAACTTCTTCCGAAGAAACAGCATTCGATGGTAGAGATAGAAAAACTGGAATTACTAAATTTTCAGGAACAAGAGTAGATTTAATATTTGGATCAAATACTGAATTAAGAGCTATTTGTGAAGTATATGGTGCGAATGATGGACAAGAAAAATTTGTAAATGACTTTGTAAAGGCTTGGAGTAAAGTTATGAACCTTGACAGATTCGACTTATAAAAACCATAAATACAGATACTTATAAAAGACAAGAAGAAATTCTTGTCTTTTTTATTGAATATTATCAACAAAATAAGAATTAAATAAAAACTACTATATTTGCCACACTGATGCAATAAAGAGTTGAATTGTAAATTGAAGAATATTCAAAAGGTATATAGTGTTTTTGTAGCGTGTTTCATTTTAATGACTCATGTTTTCGCTTTTATACACTCATTTGATCATTCCAATGAACATCCTGATAATAATATCAGTAAGGAAATTACTTATAAAGATTCTCAAAGTACTGACGACTGTAACATTTGTGATATTTATCTTAATAGTGAAATTCCTGTTTTAGAAGAATCAAACTATAGTTTACCTCTTAGAAAGGTTATAACCAGTAAAATAATACCAGCCGAGAATCAACTAACCTCAATAGTATTATTTCACAAGAAATCTAGGTCTCCTCCTTATATTTTCTCATAAAATTTATATCGAACTATTTTTAATAAAATTAATTGTTAAGTTCTAGTTAGAACTTTTTACTATTGAAAATAGCTTTGATATCTCTTATTGAAAATCTCAACATGTAAAGCATTTACACTCGTTGAGAACCACTCTTTTTCAGAGTTTTATCCATCATTTTTTATTAAAACACAACGTTATGTTAAGAGCTAAAAAGCTTAGTATGCGCTATAATGATAAATTAGCGCTCAAAGATTTGAATTTTTCAGTTGCGCCTGGAGAAATATTCTGTTTACTAGGACAAAACGGAGCTGGAAAGACAACTACAATTAATATCTTCCTGGGTTTAATAGAGCCTACTTCCGGTGAAGCTTTAATCGATAACAACTCAGTTACATCAAATTCTAGTAGAAGTTCAATAGCTTATATTCCTGAAATTGTTCAATTGTATAGCAATTTATCAGGAGTCGAAAACTTAGATTTCTTTAGTAGGCTAGCTGGATTTAATTATTCTGAAAAAGAATTATTTCAATACTTAGAAAAAGCCAACTTACAAGAAGAGGCTTTTAAGAAAAAACTATCTACATATTCTAAAGGAATGAGGCAAAAGGTGGGGATTGCCATTGCTTTAGCTAAAAACGCCTCATATATATTAATGGATGAACCAACTTCTGGTTTAGACCCTAAGGCATCTTTAGAATTTGCTAAAACATGTAAAGAATTATCTGCGAATGGAGTGGGCATTTTAATGGCTACTCATGACATATTTAACGCGGTAAATATTTGTGCAAGAATAGGGATTATGAAAGAAGGGACTTTAGTTCATATTGCTGAAACAGATAATATTTCAGCGCAACAATTACAAGAATTATATGTAAAAACAATTTAATCAATAATAATTAAACCTAAAATGAAGTTAAGTAAAATTGTACTTGCAATACTCTTTTTTGCAGTACAGGTAAGTTTTTCGCAATCTAAAATTACGGGGAAAGTTTTAGATGCTAATAATGATCCTATTCTTGGAGCAAACATTATTTTATCAAATAAAACAATTAAACAGAAGGGAGTTTCAACAAACTCAGATGGAACATTTAGTCTTGAAATAAATACTGAAGGTGAATTTACAATCAATGTTACTTATGTTGGATTCAATACTATCACAAAAGACATAGTTGTTACAAAAAATCAAAATATTGATTTAGGAACTTTAACACTTCTTGAATCAGAAGAATATTTACAAACAGTCGAAATTCTAGGTAGAAAACGTAACGATTACAATAGTGATTATTCTTTTTCAGCAACAAAAATTGCAATAAAAAACAAAGAATTACCACAAGCAGTTTCTACCGTTACGAAAGAGCTCATAGAAGACAGACAAGCTTTTCAATTACCAGAAGCAGTTAAAACAGTAAGTAATGTTGCATTAACTGGATTGTACAATCATTATAATATTCGTGGTATTACACAGGCTGATGACGGTCAAATGATTAACGGAATGCGTACTCGTCAATATTACTTTTTACAGCCAATTACTTCACATCTTGAGCGTGTAGAAGTAATTAAAGGACCATCGTCTGTTACATTCTCAAGTGCCGATCCTGGTGGAACAGTTAACATGGTTACAAAAAAACCATTAGTAGAAAAAAGAAATTCGGTAAGTTTAGCTGCTGGAAGTTTTGGTACTTTAAGAGCTACTGCCGACTTCACGGGACCTTTAAATGAATCAAAAACATTACTTTATCGTTTTAATGCCGCTTTTCAAGAAGCGGATTCTTTCCGAGATGTTGTAAACAATAATGCAATTTTAGTAAATCCTTCTTTTAGTTATATTCCTGATGAAAATACATCATTTAATGTTGAGATGATCTACAATGATGCCGAAGGAAATCTAGATAGAGGTCAGCCAATTTTTGGAGCAATCAATGGAGAATTTGATTTAAATAGTACACCAATAACTATGAATGTTGGAGCATCGAATGACCATTACAAAACAAAGGAATTAATCCTTATGGCTAACTTTAGTAAAAAGTTTAGTGAAAATTTTGGTTTCAACGCACAATACATGAAGCAAACTTGGGACGAAGATTTAGCTGAACATAGAGTTGACGGTACTGCTGTTGATATTAATGGTGATGTTATTCCAACGTTAGCTAGAATGCGTTACGACAGAAGACAACAATTCTGGGAAACTGATAATTATAGCGCGTTTTTTAATTATGACATCAAAAATGATGAAATCACCAATAAATTATTATTTGGATATGACGGAACGAGATGGGAAAGACAAATTGGTGCTGGATTTCTTCGCGCAAGAAGATATTTAACTGTAAGTGGTGGACAAGCTAATTACGATCCTAGTAATCCAAGTAATTTTCAGCAAATGGTAGTAAACGGTATAACAATGCCAGTTCCTGCAGTTCCACATTTTAATTTGGAAGATCCTTTCAACGGAGCAAGAAATACCAATGCATATAATCTTTCTGAACTTTCAATTCCTGCGAACTTAAATACTTCTAACGGGATTTATATTCAAAACCAATTTAAGATAGGTAAGTTTTCTGCTCTAGTAAACTTACGTTATGAATGGTTTACCGATATTTTTGATTATAAAGGTAACGAGCAAGAATTCAAAACAAGCGCATTTGTTCCAAGACTTGGTTTAACTTATGAGGTTACAAAAGATATTAGTGCATACGCAACATATTTGCAAGGGTTTCAACCTCATACTAATACTGTTTCATTATCTCCTACTGCGGAAGGTTTCTTTTGGGCAGCTTCACCTGGTAGATTTGATCCATTGGAGAGTAGTTTAATTGAAGTTGGAGCTAAAGCAGAATTCTTAAATGGAAAAATCTTTGCAAACTTTGCCGTATTCGATATCACTCAAAAGAATATTTTATTAGGAGACACTTATGATTTAGACAATTTAACGACTAGAGGGGAACAAAGAAGTAGAGGATTTGAAACTGATCTTTCTGGATATATTTTACCAAACTTACAGTTAACTGCTTCTTATGGATATAACAATGCTACTATTGAAGAAGATGCTATTCCTGAATTTATAGGGGAACGAATCGGTGGAGCTCCAAAACACAATGCGAATGTTTGGGGTAGGTTTGATTTTGAATCAGATTCTAAATTAAGTGGAATTGGACTTGGACTAGGTGCTCAGTATGTTGATGAAAGATTTACTTGGTATAACCCTACTTACAGCACAGATAGAGTACTCTTACCTGATTACACAGTTTTTGATGCCGCGGTTTATTACAAACCAAACAATACAGGAATACAGCTAACATTAAAATTAAACAATTTATTTGATACAACATATTGGTTAGGAGGTTTAAACCCATCAAGATTAGGTCCTGGCGCACCAAGAAATGTTTTATTAAACGCTACATATAAATTTTAAATTATATGAAGGTACAAGTTGTCCTATTAATAGCTAAGCAGTTTTTTAAAAAGACCTTTTATTCAAAAGGTCTTTTAGGACTGCTAGCTGTTTTTATTTCAGTCATTATATATGTTACCATTGATGGTTGGAAAGCGTATGAAAACAATCATCATATTACTGAACATCATCAAAATAAAGCACGAAAAAGTTGGGAAGATAACCCTGATAAACATCCACATAGAATGGCTCATTTTGGGACTTTTGCTTTTCGAGAGCAACATCCTTTAACCATTTTTGACTCAGGAATAGAGAGTTATACAGGAAATGCAATTTTCTTAGAAGCACATAGACAAAATACTGCAAACTTTTCAGAAGCAAGTTTATCTACAGGATTAGTACGTTTTGGAGATTTAAATATCGCTATGCTATTACAACTCATACTTCCATTAATTGTATTTTTTGTAGGATATTCAGCTATTACTTCAGAAAAAGAAAATGGAACTTTAAAAATTTATTATACCCAAGGTATTAATATGAAAGATATCCTTTTTGGTAAATCAATTGGATTATTTCTAGTATCATCTTTATTCTTTATCCCAGGCTTAATCGCCTTGTGGAGTATCACAAAAATTCAAGATGATGTTTCAAACAGTTCTATTGTTATAAGGACATTTCTAATAACTGTATTTTACATACTATTTTATCTCATATTATCCTTTACAACCGTTATTATTTCTGGGAAAAGTACAAATTCAAACAGGTCTCTTTTAACTTTATTAGGAGGTTGGTTATTGTTCTTTATCATTATTCCAAAAACATCACAAGTAATAGGAAATTCATTGTATCCCAATCTTTCAAAAATAGCGTTCCGTGCAGCTGTTGAGGAAGAAGTATCAAAACAAGGAGACAGCCATAATCCAAATGACCCTTACTTTAATGGGCTTAAAGACTCTATACTCAAAGTTCATAATGTCACAGATGTAAAAGAATTACCTTTCAATTATAGCGGTTTTTTAATGAGTAAAGGGGAAGAACAAACTGCAACTATTTACAATAAACAGCATAAAAAATTAATAGATTCTTATAAAAACCAGAATAGCATCGCTAACAGATTAGTTATTCTGAACCCGTATTTAGCTATTAAAAACTTATCTATGAGTTTATCAGGGACTGACTTTAACACCTATGTTAGTTTCCTAAATCAAACAGAAGATTATCGATACAAACAATCTCAATACATGAACGAATTACAAATGAAGTTCATAAGTAACAAAGCGAAAAGTAGTGAAGGAAAAGTACATGTTGTTAAAAAAGAATATTGGCTATCTGCTCCTCAATTTAGTTATCAATTCATTCCAGTTTCACAAACTATAAACAATCAATTTATGGCTCTAATAACACTCATTTTTTGGTTCTTTATTGTGTTACTAATTACTGTGAAATTCTCTAATCGTTTTAAAATCATCTAAAGTGTATAAATTATTAGTCAAACAGTTTTTCCGATCTAAAACAGTACTTCTAGCATTTTCGATTTTATTAATATTAGGAGCTTTAAGTATTGCTACTGGAAAACAATTTTTAACTCAAAAACAAGTTGCTGTGGAACAAACCATTGAGCAACAAAAGAAACATATTGAAACACAGGTAGAACTGCATAAAACCGACATTGGGTTACTGCTTTATTATTTAAAATTTTCCTTTGTAAAACCTTTAGAACCAATTGCTGGAATTGCTATTGGACAAAGCGATGTAAACTCACATATTCAAAATGTGAAAATTTTAAACTTAGAAGGACAAAAATATGATACTGACTTAGTAAACCCAATGCGTTTACAAGTAGGAAATTTAGATTTTAGTTTTCTTATTATATTTCTCTTTCCTCTAGTTATTATAGCCTTAAACTTTAATCTATTATCGGAAGAAGAAGAAAACGGCACTTGGAAAATGGTTAGTTTACAAGGAAATTCTCCTTTAAAATATCTGCTAACGAAATTATCTATTCGATTTGCCTTCGTACTTATTGTATTCTTTGTTTTACTTACATCAGCAAAAATTGTCTTATCAATTCCATTAAATGCTAATTTTTGGCAGATTACAACCATTAGCCTCTTATATATTGTTTTTTGGTTTGCTGTCAGTTTAATAGTTATTCTTCAAAGGCGCTCTTCAAATGCAAATGCCATTATACTTTTAACCTCTTGGCTAGTTTTAGTTGTTTTTCTTCCAGTCTTAGTTAATAATTACATCACGAATAAATACTCTGTGGAAGAAGCCTTTACAATGACTATTAAACAGCGTGATGAATATCATAAAAAATGGGATACCGATAAAAAAGCGACAATGGATAAGTTCTACGAACACTATCCTCAATTTAAACATTATAAGCTACAAGAAAAAGGATTTTCATGGTTGTGGTATTATGCAATGCAACAAATGGGAGATGATGACTCTCGAATAGAAAGAGATTTAATGAATGAAAAGATTAGAAAGAGAGAACAATTAGGTAAGAATATAGCTCTATTTTTTCCACCTCTACAAGTTCAATTAAGCATGAATTCAATTGCTAAAACAAGTTTATCTGATCAAATGAATTTCCTAAATGCTACAACTGATTTTCACGAAAAACTAAGATTAGATTTCTATCCAAAAATCTTTGAAAATGTAAGCGCCGATACTGTTAACTGGGATCAATACAAACCTGAATATTTTAAGAAAATAGAAGTTGCTAATATTTTCAAAACATCAGCACCAATTTTAATAATAACGTTACTATTATTCGGAATGAGCTTTATAATTGGAAAGAAAAACTTTTAAATAAATGAGATATATTATTTCGGTTATACTGCTTCTATCCTATTTCCAAATAAATGGACAATCTTCCTTCTACTTTTTTGGAGAAGAAGTAAAGCCTGGAACAAAAAAGCATTTTGAAATACCAATAAGTAACGATAATAACTCCACAACTATTCCGATTACTGTTTTCTGTGGCATTCAAGATGGAAAAACACTTGGTATTACAGCTGGAATTCATGGCTATGAATACCCTCCTATTATTGCCGGACAGAAACTCATTAAAAGCATCAATCCAAAATCTTTAAAAGGAGTAGTTATTTTGGTACAAATTGCAAATATAGCAAGCTTTCAAAAACGCTCACCTTTTGTGAATCCTATAGACAACAAGAACTTAAACCGAATGTTTCCTGGGAAAAAGAACGGAACAATTAGTGAAAGAATCGCAAACTTTATTACTAAAGAAGTAATTTCTAAATCAGACTATTTTCTTGACATTCATGGAGGTGATGCCTCCGAGGATTTGATGAGCTACTCAGCTTACTATTCCAATTCATCTTTTCCAAACACCTCCTTAGAAGGGAAAAAAATGGCAGAATCTCTTTTGTTCGAAAACATTGTAGTATTTGATACAAATGGTAAAAGTTATATGAAAAAGAGTTTACCAAGTTTGTATTGCTCCGCAGAAGCTTTCAAAAGAGGAATTCCTTCGGTTGATATAGAATGTGGCGGACTAGGTAAAGCAGAAAACAAATCAATTAATCAGATTGAGTCAGGAGTTTTAAATTTGATAAATCATCTTGATATGACAATTGATACATCTAATCCAAAATTCAATCCGTACTACAATTATATCAACGAAAGAGCTTATCATAAAAGTTCTTATAATGGAATATTTTATGCAAATAAAAAAGCTGGTGATTTTGTTTCAAAAGGAATGAAAGTGGGTAATATAACAGATTACTTTGGCAATATTCAAGAAACTATCAACGCTAAATCCGATGGGATTATTTTAATTATTACCGGTACTCCTCCGGTAAATAAAAACGAAACCATTCTTGTTCTTGGGAAATCAAGTTCAATTAATCCAAAAAAATAATAAACCATGAAACGAGCTACTCAAATAGGAATTTTACTCTTGATCGTCATAATGACTTTCTCCTCATTTACACATCCTTTAAAAGTTACTTCTTCTCTTATAAATTATGATAACGACACTCAAAAAATAAAAGTAGAATGTAGAGTATTCGTAGATGATTTTTTATTGAGTCTAGGAAGAGATATGAATTGCCATAAATTAACGAATAAAGACAAAAGTGTAATTGAAAACTACTTTAACAAATATTTCATTATGGAACTTAACAATAAAAAGCTCCCATTTAAATTTGAAACTTCAGATTATAACGAAAATTTTAATGTATTAAATATTCAGTTTTTAGAAAACGATGCAACAATTAAAAAAGGAGATATTTTAAAAGTTAGCAACCAATTACTTTTTGATGAATTCGAATTCGTACAATCAAATAGAATGGAATTAAGGTTCAAACCTTTTTTTAAAGTAGCATACTTTGAAAGCACAAAAATCCAAGACTCATTCTCACACACATTTTAAATTTTTAATTAATGAACAGCTTTAGTACTTTTTTTGTAAGTGGTTGGCACCACATTGTTGATATAAACGCATATGATCATCTTTTATTCGTAATGACATTATGTGCAGCTTTTAAACTTAAAGAATGGAAACAAATTTTAATCATTATAACCGCATTTACTATTGGGCACAGTGTAACGCTAATCATAAGCGCATTAGGATTTATTCCGGATAATCCTTCTGTGATAGATTTACTAATTCCATTTACCATAATGATTACTGCCATCAGTAACATAAGAAATTATGGAAAAGAAGGTGTGTTTTCAAATAAAAATGTTAAATATATAATTGCTTTAGTTTTTGGATTAATCCACGGATTAGCATTTGCCTCTAATTTTAAAGTTATGATGTTTAACAGTAATGTAATTAAACCTCTTTTTGCTTTTAATTTAGGTATTGAAGTGGGACAACTTTTTATTGTGGCGATATTCATGTTAATGCTATTTATCTATTCAAAAATTCTTAAAGGAGAACATTTGAAGTGGAATGTATTCGTCTCAGGTGCAGGATTTGGAATTGCAGCGACTATTTTTATAGGAGCACTTCAATAATAAGAACCTATCTATTATATTAAAATAAAAATCAACCAATCAATCTAAAAATGTCTCTACACCTTCGGGTTACGGGGCATTTTTTCTTTCTCACTTATAGTTTTGTTAAATAAAAGGCAACTTAGTAGCAATAAAACAAATAATAGCTAAATTTGCTCAATTTTAGGTTTTACTATAGTTATATAAAAGACCGACTAAAATCAATAAACATCAATTATTTACAATGAAAAAATTACCTGTTACCGTATTAAGTGGTTTCCTTGGCGCAGGAAAAACAACTTTACTAAATCATATTTTACACAATAAACAAGGTTTAAAAGTAGCCGTAATTGTGAATGACATGAGTGAAGTAAACATTGATGCTCAATTTATAGAAAGTGAAAATACACTTTCAAGAACTGAAGAAAAATTAGTTGAAATGTCTAATGGCTGTATCTGTTGTACTCTACGTGAAGATTTAATGGTAGAAGTTGAACGATTAGCTGCTCAAAATAAATTTGACTATTTAATTATAGAAAGTACTGGAATTAGCGAACCAATTCCTGTAGCTCAAACTTTTAGTTTTGAAAGTGAAGATGGTAATATTGATTTAAGTCGTTTTAGTTATGTTGATACTATGGTGACTGTAGTTGACGCGTTTAATTTCTTAAAAGACTTTTCAAGTTCTGATTATTTAGTTACCAGAGAGTTGACCAATATTGAAGGTGATGATAGAACTATTGTAAATCTACTTACCGATCAAATAGAATTTGCTAATGTTATTCTACTTAATAAAACGGATTTAGTTTCTAAGGAAAACCTTGAGGAATTGAAAGCAATAATTCAAAAATTAAATCCTGAAGCTAAAATAATCATGACGGATCATTCGAATGTAGATTTGAATGAAGTTATAAACACCAATCTTTTTGATTATGAGAAAGCGGAAGCTTCTGCGGGTTGGATTAAAGAGTTAGAAAACGAACATACACCAGAAACAGAAGAATATGGTATCGGCTCTTTTGTTTTTAGAAGTACTAAACCATTTCATCCAGAACGTTTTTTGCAGTATCTTAACCAAAATTTTCCTCAAAACATTATTAGAAGTAAGGGATTATTCTGGTTAGCATCTCGAAAAAATCAAGCTTTAATATGGAGTTCTGCAGGTGGATCATGTAAAGCGGATAATGCTGGAGTTTGGTGGGCAAGTATGCCTTTTGCTGAACGAATTAATTATGCTGCATTCATGGAAAACCGTGAACAAATTGAAGGAAATTGGGATACAGAATTTGGTGACCGAAAAATAGAACTTGTTTTTATTGGTCAAGGGATCCAAAAAGAAGAAATGATTGATGATTTAAATGATTGCTTACTCACAGATGAGGAAGTAGAATTATGGAAAACTCAATTATTCCCGCAAGAAGATCAATGGCCTATTCAATATGCCTAATTAAAGTGAAATTATAAATGATTCGAACTGAAAATCTAACTTTTCAATATCAAAGTACATCTAAAGAATTTAAATTCCCAGATATAAATATTGATCAAAATAAGGATTTATTGATTTTAGGAAAATCTGGAATTGGTAAAACAACGTTTTTACATTTATTGGCAGGATTACTAAAACCTCAAAGGGGAAAAGTAATTATTGACTATACCGAAACTCAATTGTTATCAAATGCCAAATTAGATAAATTTAGAGGACAAAACATTGGGTTAGTTTTTCAAAAGAAACATGCGATACAGTCACTAACTGTATATAAAAACTTACAAGCTAGATTATTCTTTAGCGGCTCTAAAACTTCTGATTCAGATATCGATTCATTATTAGATCAGCTTGAGATCTTAGATCAAAAACATCAAAAAGTAAATGAATTAAGTGAAGGACAGTTACAAAGATTAAGTATTGCTATGGCTGTAATTCATAAACCAAAAATTTTATTAGCTGATGAACCAACTTCAAGTTTAGATGATGAAACTTGTAAAATTGTAATTGACCTTTTAAAAACTCAGGCTCAACGAACAGAAGCAAACCTGATTGTTATTACTCATGACCAAAGAATAAAATCATTCTTCCAAAATCAAATTACGTTATGATGAATGTATGGAAGATTAGTTTAGAGAACATAAAATCTAAGCCACTATATACGTTTTTAAGTGTTTTTACACTCGCACTGAGTATCGCCTTACTTCTAGGAATACAGCAATTGAAATCATCCTTTAAGTATCAAACCGAGAATAATTTAGGGGGAATAGATTTAGTTTTAGGTGCAAAAGGTAGTCCTTTACAATTAGTACTCGCTTCCATTTTACATATGGATGATCCAACAGGAAACATTAAGTACTCTGAAGCCAAAAAGGTTGCCAAAAATAGAATGATTAAAACGGCAGTACCAATTTCTTATGGAGATAACTTTAAAGGGTACAGAATTGTTGGGACTACGAATGAATTCCTTTTTTTATATGATGCTAAAATTAGTAGCGGTAAAGGAGTTGATAAGAGTTTGGATGCAGTAATTGGAGCAACTGTAGCTGAAAAACTTGGCCTATCGGTTGGCGACACTTTTTTAAGTTCTCATGGTTTAGTTGAAAATGATATTGATGTGCATGACGATAAGTTTACCGTTGTTGGTATTTTAGAACCAACCTACAAAGTCATTGACAGATTAATTGTTACAAAACTTGAAAGTATTTGGGATGTACATGCCCATCATGACCATGAAGAAGAATCACATTCTGAACATAATAATGATGAGAAACATGGTGACCACGCTGAGGAACATCATGCCGATGAACATAAGGATGATGAGAAACATGGCGATAATGCTGAAGAACATCATGATCATGACGAACACAAGGATCATGACCATGAGGAACATAATGAAAATCGAGAAATCACTTCTTTATTAATTTCATTTAAAACTCCTCGAGCACTTTTAACTTTACCAAGAAGAATTAACGATCAAACTAATATGCAAGCAGCACTGCCAAAGTTTGAGCTTGATAAATTATACTCATATACTGGTATTGGCTTCAAAACCATAACATGGATAGCATACTTAATCTTGTTGATTTCAGGAATGATCATTTTTATTAGTCTATATAAAATGGTAAAAGAACGCTCTTTTGATTTGGCACTCTTAAGAACTTTTGGAGCTAGTAACTTTCAATTGGTCAAATTAGTTACTTATGAAGGACTTATGATAGTTTTATCTGCTTTTGCATTAGGGTTTGGATTAATCAAAATATTACTTCATTTTCTATTTCAATACATGCAGACAGATTATTTAAAAGGTGTTTTACAACCTCTTGCCTTTAGTGAAATCGTTCCTACAATTGTATTGGTTTTAATAATTATCTTTGCTTCAATATCGGTAGCCATTTATCCGATTTTAAAAATGAAAGTTTCAACAATATTAAGTAATGAAAAGTAAGATTGTACTTGTAAGTTTTTTATTTATCTCTTTAATGACATATGCTCAAAAGAAAGTAACCTGGGACGATTTGTCGCATGTAACTTTTGAAGACAAGTATTTTCCAAAATATCAAGAAAGCTATTTATATCCAAAGTTCGAAGATTCGATAAAAGAATTAAATGGACAACAAATTAGTATAACAGGATACTTTTTAAGTCTAGATCCAAAAGGCCAAATTTATATTTTATCAAAAGGTCCGATGGCTTCTTGTTATTTTTGTGGAGTTGGTGGACCTGAAACGGCTATTGAATTGTTATTTTCAGAAAAACAGAAATACAAAACGGACACAATAGTAACAGTAACGGGTACATTAACCCTGAACGATTCCGATGTAGATCATTTTAATTACATCTTGTCCAACTGCACCGTTACTGTTGTAAAGTAATATTATTTACTCGCAAATAATTTAACATCATTATCCGAAACTGTTTTTTCACCAAGAATAATCAAACGTTCTACTACGTTTCTCAATTCTCTAATATTTCCAGTCCAGTCATATTCTTGAAGTAATTTAATTGCCTCAAGAGAGAACTTTTTACTCGGCGTTCCTTGCTCTTGTGCAATTTTATTTGCGAAGAAATCTACAAGTAAAGGAATATCTTCTCTCCTATCATTTAAAGCAGGAACTTTAATTAAAATTACTGCTAATCTGTGATATAAATCTTCTCTAAACCTTCCTTCTTCAATCTCTTTTTTCAAGTCTTTATTTGTTGCAGCAACAACACGAACGTTTACTTTAATATCTTTATCAGAACCTACTCTCTGAATTTTATTTTCTTGTAAAGCACGTAACACTTTTGCCTGTGCAGACAAACTCATATCTCCAATTTCATCTAAGAAAATAGTTCCAGCATTTGCCGCTTCAAATTTTCCAGCTCTATCCTTATTTGCTCCTGTAAAACTACCTTTCACATGCCCAAAAAGCTCACTTTCAATTAATTCAGCAGGAATAGCCGCACAATTCACTTCAATCATCGGACCTTTTGACCTTTCTGATTTTTCGTGTAACCAGTGAGCCACAAGTTCTTTTCCAGTTCCATTTGGACCAGTAATTAATACTCGTGCATCAGTAGCAGCTACTTTTTCAATCATGTCTTTAATATGAGTAATAGCTTCACTTTCACCTATCATTTCATAGTTCTTACTCACTTTCTTCTTCAATCGCTTATTCTCAACAACCAATTCTTTTCTATCCAAAGCATTACGAACGGTATTTAATAAACGATTTAAATCTGGTGGTTTTGATATATAATCAAAAGCTCCAAGTCGCATTGTGTTTACAGCTGTGTCTAAATCACCATGACCAGAAATCATAACAATTGGTGTTTCAGGTTTTATTTTCTTAGCTTTTTCTAATACTTCAACACCATCCATTTTTGGCATTTTAATATCACATAAAACCAAATCNTAATCNTTATTCTTTATTGCTTCGATTCCTGCTAAACCATCTTCAGCTTCTTCAACTTGATAGCTATCACTTTCCTCTGATATGATTTTCTTTAAAACTCTACGAATTGCTGCTTCGTCTTCTATGATTAATATTTTACTCATCTACATTAAGATTGTTTGATTCTTGATTCATTTTTATTGATAGTATCATATTTTATGCCATAAGTAAATTTCTAAAATATGTTTCAATAAAATTAGTCTTTATAACTTAAAGAATAAAAATAAGCTTTTGAATTATCTCATTTATCTAAAATGAGCAGGAATAATAATGATTGAACATAATCCTTTCTTATAATTTTATTTCAAGCAATTTTTACAACTATTTCCCGATAATATGAACATCCCTTTGAGGAAAAGGAATAGTCACATTATTCTCTCTGAACAATTCGTCAATTCTAAAACGTAAATCGCTCTTAATAATTGCTAACTGAAAACTATTATGAATGCTAAACACTAGTTCGAAATTCAATGAACTATCACCAAATTCATCAAATAAGACAAAAGGTTCAGGGTGCGACAAAATGCTTTTATGTTCTTTAGCTGTTTGTAATAACAACTTTTTCACCAATTGAGTATCTGAACCATAAGCAACTCCAACACTGACATAATCCTTTGTAACACTTCCATTTTGAGTCCAGTTGTATAAACTATTTTTTAGATACATATGGTTGGGAATAATCAATACCTTATTGTCGATAGTAACTGCTCTAGTGGTTCTTAATTTTATTTCTTCAACACGACCAATTTTTTTATCTATTTCAATATAATCTCCCACATGAACACTTTGATCCATTATGATGAAAATTCCAGAAATAATATCTTGGAAGAATGTTTGTAGAGCCAAACCAACACCAATTAATAAAGCTGTTGATGCGGCGAAAATAGCTGTAATTTGAACTCCAGAACTTTGAAGAGTTATCAAAAATATAATGATGTAAAGAAGCCATTTTCCGAAAGAAAAAACAGTATCAAATTTATTTTTGTCTTGCTCTCTTAACTTCTTCTGAATATATTTTCGAAATAGTTTCAATAAAAAAGAAACTAATAAAATAACCACAGTAAGTATTAGCAAAGATTTTACGCTAATACTTATGTGGTCGTTATATCTAAAAGAATAATTTAAAATTTTGTTGATTTGCTCCATTCTTTAGTAATCGCCTAGTTATGAACTATAACGAATCCATTTCCATAGATCTTTATAATTCGCCTTTTTACCGTACATTAAAATTCCTACTCGATAAATTTTAGCAGCAATCCAAACAGCACTCATAAAGGTAACTATTAAAATTAAAAGTGACAAAGCCAATTCCCACCAAGCAACTCCAAAAGGAACACGCATTAACATAACAATTGGCGATGTAAATGGAATATAAGAGAATATCACAGAAATAGGTCCATGTGGATCGTTAATTACAGTAAAGAATCCGACATATACACCTAAAATTAATGGTAACATAATTGGAGTCATAAATTGCTGTGTGTCTGTTTCATTATCTACAGCAGCTCCAATAGCTGCGAATAATGAACTATACAACATATAACCTCCAAAGAAATATAAAATAAATAGTACAAACATTTTTAATAATGGTAATGCTAATACTCCTTGAATTAACTTTTCAATTTTTCCACCACCAGCAGCTTGCTTCATTGCTTCAACTTGTTCTGGAGAAACACGAGCCGACTGCATTTCGGTCATATCGATTCCAAATACTAAAGGTAAAATCATACTCAAAATAAAAATTATGATTCCCCACACGAAAAATTGTACTAATCCAGCTGAAGCGTTTCCTATTATTTTACCCAACATTAATTGGAATGGTTTCACTGAAGAAATAATTACTTCTATAATTCTACTTGTTTTTTCTTCAATAACACTTCTCATTACTGAAGTTCCATATATTAGCACAAACATGAATAGTAAATATCCAGCAGCTCCACCTGCGATAATACTCGCAACATTTTTTGCTTTTGAAGATTCCTCTCCCGAGAAATTAAACATTTTAATATCTGAAGATATTCTAGAAGCCTTGATTTTTGCCAAGTCAATACCGAACTGGGTTAGCTTAAGGTTTTTTAATCTTGTTTCAATTTTCCCTTCTATTTCTCCCATTAAAGATAAACCTGGAGAATCTTTAGAATAAAATTCGATAGAATTAGCTAAAATTTCTAAACTATCTTTTTTAGGAATTATTAAAGCTCCATAATAATTACCTTCTTCTACTTTCTTCTTTGTTTCTTCTGCTCCTAACTTTGTGTAATCTTCATACACTACCGTCTTAGAGTCTTTAAATGTTTCTTTGGAAAATATTCCTGAATCATCAACGAAAACAATTTTTTTAACTTTTTCATCATTTTTCTTCATTAAAAAATAAACCAAAGCTCCCATACCAACCATTAGTAATGGACTTAAGAATGTCATTATTATAAATGACCTATTTTTTACTTTCGCAAGAAACTCACGTTGAATAATTAACTTTAACTTGTCCATAAGATTATAGGTTTTTATTTACAGCCTGAATAAAAATATCGTTTGCACTTGGCACTAATTCCACAAAATGATTTACTTCTCCTTTATTCGTTAAATACGATAAAAGCTCATTGGAAGTTTTACCATTGATTAACTTAACCTTCAATTTTAATCCTTCGTTAAGCGATTTAAAATCTGCCTCGCTAACTTCAAAATTTTCCTTTAGTTCTGATTGAACGGATTCAGGTGCATCTGTTTTTAAACCAACCTCAAAAACATTGGTTCTATATTGCCTTTTAATATCTTCTAACTTACCATCTAATATTTTATTAGACTTATTAATTAAAGCTATATGGTCACACATTTCTTCAACACTTTCCATTCTATGAGTTGAAAAAATAATAGTAGAACCTTCATCTCTTAACTGTAAAATTTCTTTAGCAATTAATTGTGCATTAATTGGGTCAAATCCAGAAAATGGTTCATCAAATATTAAAAGTTTTGGTGAGTGAAGAACTGTGACAACAAACTGAACTTTTTGAGCCATTCCTTTTGAAAGCTCTTCTATTTTTTTATTCCACCATGCGCCAATATCAAATTTTTCAAACCAATATTTTAGTTTCTTTTTGGCTTCTGACTTACTCATCCCCTTTAACTGAGCTAAATACAAAGCTTGCTCTCCAACTTTCATTGATTTATACAATCCTCTTTCCTCAGGCAAATATCCTATATGAGCAATATGTTTCGGTGCTAATTTTTCTCCATCTAAAATAACTTCTCCACTATCGGGCATAGTTATTTGATTTATAATTCTAATTAATGAAGTCTTCCCTGCTCCATTCGGACCTAATAATCCAAAGACACTTCCTTTTGGAATATGCATAGAAACATCATTTAATGCAGTATAATCTCCATAACGTTTTACCACATTATTAATTTCTAATAAGTTATTCATAGGCTTAAGTTGATTTTTAGTTTTGGTAGTTGTATAAATACAAACATACATACTTTCCTAAGATTAGTATAAATCAAATCGAAGATGTTACAACTTTCCGTGAAAAGTGTTAAAAATAATTTCTCCCCCAGTTTACATTTTTCTAAAAAAATTGCTAATCCCCTAAAATTATTAAAGTTATAATTCCATAATCTCAGTTTTTCATATTAATTAATTGTTAATATTTATTATGCATGCATAATTTTTTTTCAATTTATTATGCATGCATAATAAATTTCTGTATATTTGGAATCGCTAAATATGGATAAAAGTAAAACAATAGATCATCAATTAAGAGCAACATGGCAAGCCGTGGCTAAAATGTATAATGAGCAAGCCTCAAAACATGATAGTACAATGGCAGTGGCATTTGTATTACTTAATATAGATTTCGAAGAAGGTACTCCTTCTACAGCATTAGGTCCTTTAATGGGAATGGAACCTACCAGTCTTTCAAGAATTTTAAAATCAATGGAAGATAAAGGTTTAATTGTTCGAGTTAAGAACCCGGACGATGGAAGAAGTGTGATAATAAAACTTACCGAATTTGGTAAGGAAAAAAGAGAAATATCTAAAGGACACGTATTTCAATTCAATAACAAAATTCGTGAAAACCTTACAGAAAGCGAAATCAATTCATTTTTTAAAGTAACCGAAATCATAAACAAACTTATAGCCGACAAACAGATTTATGGAGACATGTCATCTGAGGCTGTATAACAATCAAACCTATTCAAGTAATGAGCAAAAGAAGAATTAAAAAAGTAGCAATTATCGGATCTGGAATTATGGGATCAGGTATTGCTTGTCACTTTGCGAATATCGGTGTTGACGTATTACTTTTGGATATCGTTCCAAGAGAATTAACGGACAAAGAAAAAGCAAAAGGATTAACTTTAGAAGACAAAGCTGTTCGTAACCGTTTAGTAAACGATGCTTTAACAGCTTCTTTGAAATCAAAACCATCTCCTATCTACAACAAGAAATTTGCAGATAGAATTACGACTGGTAATATTGATGACGATTTACACAAGATTAAAGATGTAGATTGGGTAATGGAAGTTGTAGTTGAACGTTTAGACATTAAGCAAAGCGTTTTTGAAAAGGTTGAACAATACAGAACTCCTGGTACTATTATTTCTTCTAACACTTCAGGAATTCCTATTAAGTTTATGAACGAAGGACGTAGTGAAGACTTCAGAAAGCATTTTGCAGTTACTCACTTCTTTAACCCTCCTCGTTATTTAAAATTATTTGAAGTTGTTCCAGGGCCAGATTGTAAACAAGAAGTTACTGATTTCTTAATGGAATATGGAGACAAATTCTTAGGTAAAACTTCAGTTTTAGCAAAAGATACTCCAGCATTTATTGGAAACCGTATTGGTATCTTCGGAATTCAATCTTTATTCCACCAAGTAAAAGAATTAGGTTTAACTGTAGAAGAAGTTGATAAATTAACGGGACCAGTAATCGGTCGTCCAAAATCAGCTACTTTCCGTACGGTAGACGTTGTAGGATTAGATACTTTAGTACACGTTGCTAATGGTATTTATGAAAACTGTCCTAACGACGAAGCTCACGACTTATTTAAGTTACCAGATTTCATCAATACAATGATGGAAAACAAATGGTTAGGAAGCAAGACTAAACAAGGTTTCTATAAAAAATCTGTAAATGCAGAAGGTAAAAAAGAAATTTTAACTCTTGATTTAGATACGATGGAATATCGTTCTAAGAAAAGAGCTTCTTTCGCTACTTTAGAATTAACGAAAACGATTGACAAACCAATTGATAGATTTAAAGTATTAGTTGGTGGTAAAGATAAAGCGGGTGAATTCTACCGTAAGAACTTTGCAGCAATGTTTGCTTATGTTCAAAATAGAATTCCTGAAATTTCAGATGAATTATACAGAATTGATGATGCCATGAAAGCTGGATTTGGATGGGAAAATGGACCATTCGAAATTTGGGATGCTGTAGGTGTTGAAAAAGGTATCGAATTAATGAAAGCTGAAGGTAAAGAACCTGCTGCTTGGGTAACTGAAATGGTTGCTAAAGGAGAAACTGCTTTCTATACTGTTAAAGACGGTGCGACTTATTATTACGATGTAAATGAAAAAGCTCAAGTTAAAAAACCTGGACAAGATTCATTTATCATCTTAGATAATATTAGAAAATCTAATGAAGTATTCAAAAACTCAGGAGTTGTAATTGAAGATTTAGGAGACGGAATCTTAAACTGTGAGTTCCAATCGAAAATGAATACTATCGGTGGAGATGTTTTAGCTGGATTAAACAAAGCAGTTGATTTAGCTGAAAAAGATTTTGAAGGATTAGTAGTAGGAAATCAAGGTGCAAACTTCTCTGTAGGAGCAAACATCGGTATGATTTTCATGATGGCTGTGGAACAAGAGTATGATGAGTTAAACATGGCTATTAAATACTTCCAAGATACAATGATGCGTATGCGTTATTCTTCTATTCCAGTTATTGCTGCACCTCATGGAATGGCTTTAGGTGGAGGATGTGAATTATCATTACACGCGGATAAAGTTGTAGCTGCTGCTGAAACTTACATGGGATTAGTAGAATTTGGTGTTGGAGTTATCCCTGGTGGTGGTGGATCAAAGGAAATGGCTTTAAGAGCGTCTGATACATTCCGTAAAGGAGATGTTCAATTAAACGTTTTACAAGAGTATTTCTTAACTATCGGTATGGCTAAAGTATCTACTTCTGCTTATGAGGCTTTTGATTTAGGTTTATTACAACAAGGAAAAGATGTTGTTGTTGTAAATAGAGATCGTCAAATTGCAGAAGCTAAGAAACATGCATTATTATTAGCTGATGCTGGTTATACACAACCAGTAGATCGTAAAGATGTATTAGTACTTGGTAAACAAGCTTTAGGTGCATTTATGGTAGCTACTGACTCTATGAAAGCAAGTAAGTTTATCTCTGAACATGATCAAAAGATTGCTAACAAACTAGCTTATGTAATGGCTGGTGGAGATTTATCAGAACCAACAAAAGTTTCTGAACAGTATTTATTAGACATTGAGCGTGAAGCGTTCTTAAGTCTAACTACAGAACGTAAAACATTAGAGCGTATTCAGCACATGTTAAAAACTGGTAAACCATTAAGAAACTAAACAATGAAAACAGCATATATAGTAAAAGGATATAGAACTGCCGTAGGAAAGTCAAAAAGAGGTGGTTTTAGATTTAAAAGAGCAGATGAATTAGCTGCTGAGACGATTCAATACATGATGGGAAAACTTCCTGAGTTTGACGTAAAGCGTATTGATGATGTAATTGTAGGAAATGCAATGCCAGAAGGGTCTCAAGGATTAAACATGGCACGTATTATTTCATTAATCGGATTAGATTCTGTTGATGTACCAGGTGTTACTGTAAACCGTTTCTGTTCTTCAGGATTAGAAACAATTGGTATGGCTGTAGCAAAAATTCAGTCTGGAATGGCAGAGTGTATTATTGCTGGTGGTGCTGAAAGTATGACTTCTGTTCCTATGACAGGTTTCAAACCAGAATTAAACTACAACATTGTTAATGCTGGTCACGAAGATTATTACTGGGGAATGGGAAATACTGCTGAAGCTGTTGCTCAAGAATATAACATTTCTCGTGCTGATCAAGACGAATTTGCTTTAAATTCTCATTTAAAAGCATTAAAAGCACAGTCTGAAGATCGTTTCCAAGATCAAATCGTTCCTATCGAAGTTGAAGAAACGTATGTAGACGCTAACGGAAAAAAAGCTACACGTAAATTTACTGTAACTAAAGATGAAGGACCACGTAAAGGTTCTACAATTGAAGGTTTACAAAGATTACGTCCAGTATTCGCTGCTAATGGATCTGTTACTGCGGGTAACTCTTCACAAACTAGTGATGGTGCTGCATTTGTAATGGTAATGAGCGAAGACATGGTTAAAGAATTAAACTTAGAGCCAATTGCTCGTATGGTAAGTTATGCTGCTGCTGGTGTACCTCCAAGAATTATGGGAATTGGACCAGTTGCTGCTATTCCAAAAGCATTAAAGCAAGCTGGTTTACAACAAAACGATATAGACTTAATTGAATTGAATGAAGCTTTCGCTTCTCAATCATTAGCAGTAATAAGAGAGTTAGGATTAAATCCTGATATTATCAACGTAAATGGAGGAGCTATTGCCTTAGGTCACCCATTAGGTTGTACAGGAGCGAAGTTATCAGTACAGTTATTCGATGAAATGCGCAAGCGTGAAATGAAAAACAAGTACGGTATGGTAACTATGTGTGTAGGTACTGGGCAGGGAGCTGCAGGTATTTTTGAATTTTTAAACTAACATTTAAACGAACAAAAGATTTATAAAAATGGCTGAAACATTAAATAAAGATATCATTAGAGGAGGACAGTTTCTAGTAAAAGAAACTAAATGTGAAGATATATTTACTCCAGAAGATTTTACTGAAGAGCAAACTATGATGCGTGATGCAGTAATGGAATTCAACGAGCGTGAGATTATTCCTCATAAAACTCGTTTCGAATCTAAGGACTATGCATTAACTGAAGAAACTATGCGTAAAGCAGGTGAATTAGGATTCTTAGGAGTTGCTGTTCCTGAAGCTTACGGAGGATTAGGAATGGGATTTGTTTCTACAATGTTAACTTGTGATTACATTTCTAGTGGAACAGGATCTTTTAGTACTGCTTTTGGTGCTCATACAGGAATTGGTACTATGCCAATTACTCTATATGGAACTGAAGAGCAAAAGCAAAAATATGTACCGGGATTAGCAATGGGTGAAAAATTTGGAGCTTATTGTTTAACTGAGCCAGGTGCAGGATCTGATGCTAACTCTGGAAAAACTACTGCTGAGTTAACTGAAGATGGTAAACACTATAAAATTAACGGACAAAAAATGTGGATATCGAATGCAGGATTTGCTGAGATTTTCATCGTTTTTGCTCGTATCGAAGATGATAAAAACATTACTGGATTTATTTTAGAATACGATAAAGACAATCCAAACGGAGTAACTTTAGGTGAAGAAGAGCACAAATTAGGTATTAGAGCTTCTTCTACTCGTCAGGTATTCTTCAACGATACTTTAATTCCAGTTGAAAACATGTTATCAGAACGTGGTGGTGGATTCAAAATTGCGATGAACGCATTAAACGTTGGACGTATTAAATTAGCTGCTGCTTGTTTAGATTCTCAAAGAAGAGTTATTACTGATGCAGTAAAATATGCTAACGAACGTAAGCAATTTAAAACTCCTATTTCTGAATTTGGGGCAATTAAAATGAAGTTAGCTGAAATGGCTGCTAGTGCTTATGCTGGTGAATCTGCATCTTACAGAGCTGCAAAGAATATTGAAGACAGAATCGCGATTCGTGAATCTGAAGGGAATTCTCATCAAGAGGCTGAATTAAAAGGTGTTGAGGAATTCGCTATCGAATGTTCTATCTTAAAAGTAGCTGTTTCTGAAGATATTCAAAACTGTGCTGACGAAGGTATCCAAATTTTTGGAGGTATGGGATTCTCTGAAGAAACTCCAATGGAAGCTGCATGGAGAGATGCTCGTATTGCTCGTATCTATGAAGGAACAAACGAAATTAACCGTATGTTATCTGTAGGTATGTTAGTGAAAAAGGCAATGAAAGGTCATGTTGATTTATTAGGACCTGCAACCGCTGTAGGAAATGAATTAATGGGTATTCCTTCTTTCGATGCTCCTGACTTTTCTGAGTTATTTTCTGAGGAAAAAGATATCATCGCTCGTTTAAAGAAAGTATTCTTAATGGTAGCTGGTTCTGCAGTTCAAAAATTTGGCCCTGCTTTAGAGCAGCACCAACAATTATTAACTGCTGCTTCTAACATCTTAATTGAGATTTACATGGCTGAATCAGCAATTTTAAGAACTGAGAAGAATGTGAAGCGATTTGGTGAAGCTGCTCAAAAAGAGCAAATCGCTATGGCTAAATTATATTTATACAATGCTGTTGAAATTATCACTCAAAGCGGTAGAGAAGGAATTATTTCTTTCGCAGAAGGAGATGAGCAACGTATGATGTTAATGGGATTAAAGCGTTTTACGAAGTATACAAACTACCCTAACGTAGTTGAGTTACGTAATACTATCGCAGAAAAATTAAAAGCAGAAAATAAATACTGCTTCTAAAAACATATAAAACTGCTTTCGATTAGACAGAAAGCAGTTTGAATAAAAATTTCTTCAACTTTTATAGGTTTTAGAATTTAGTTGTTTGTTTAGAGATCACTGATTCACTTCAGTGATCTTTTTTTGTGAAAAAGAATTATTTTAGCCCTCAGTAAACCAAGTATGATTATTAATTTAAAATAAATTTCAACTTTTAATGAAGATTAAACTCAATCCTTCAATTGAACATCATACTTTAGTAGCTATTATTATTGCTTTATGGGCATTCCTATTCAGTATTTTAGGCCGACCTTTTGAACACGGATACATGGATTTAAAAATCTGGCTTAAGGTAAGTACTCTTTTTAGTTTGTCTTTCTTTCTTACTTATTTTATAGTAGCTGTTATACAAAATAGACTTTTTCATGTATTCAAAAAATGGAACATTTTTCACGAAGTATTAGTGTACTTTTTTTTACATACTATGTATATAGCTTTAACTTATTTCTTATATCGAAGTACTTTGATAAAAGGGATTTATAACTTTTCTGAATACTTCTTTAAAATAAGCATTAACATCATTTTCATTGTTACTCCCATTATTATAGTAGCTAGAAAATACACCATTAAATTATTGAACAAAACTCAAGAAGATAAAATCACAGTTAAAGGAGACAATAAACTTGATATTTTAATAATTAAACCTTCAGATTTAATTTGTATCTCAAATGCTCAAAATTATGTTGAAATATTTTACTTAGAAAAAGACGAATTACAATCCAAATTAATTCGTAGTTCCCTTAAGAAAATTTTGACTGATTTTAATTTTTTAATGCAAGTACATAGATCTCATTTGATCAACCCACATCATTTTAAATCTTGGAAAGATTCGAACACAATTACACTTTCGAAAATTGACCTTCCTGTTTCAAAAAGCTATAAAAGCAATCTTTTAGACCTTTAAATTTCATACCAAAAAACGCACATTTGATACCTAGTTCTTTTATTTAAACCTTAAATAAACTCGTTTATACCCTAGTTTAAAGTATAAATTGTTACTCCTTTTATTGAGATTACTTTTCCATCGTCTTAACATAAAAAAACACAAATAGAATGAAAAGATTGATTGGAATCGTATTAATTAGTTTAGCATTATTTATTGGTATAAATAGACCATTAAAATATATACTAGCTGAAGGTCCAATAGATTTACTAGCTACAAAACCCGAGCAATTATTAAATAGTATTTTCTACAAAATTGCATTTTATATACATATTACTTGTGGAGGAATCTCTCTTCTGATAGGCTGGGTTCAATTTATAAAACCAATTAGAGAAAAGTATCCTAAACTTCATAAAATTATAGGTAAACTTTATATTTCATCCATTTTTATCGCTGCCCCAGTAGCATTCTATATTAGTTTTTCTGTTCAAGGTGGTTTACCTACTGAAATTGGATTTACATTTGGCTCTTTAATATGGCTGACTGCAACTTATTTAGGTTATCGAGCTATAAGGAAAGGAAATCTAAAAGCTCATATCGAATATATGTCATACAGTTACGCAGGAACATTCGCGGCAGTAACTTTAAGATTCTGGTTACCATTTCTTATCTCAATAATTGGTAACTTTGAGGTCGCCTATGGAATTTCCGTATGGTTGAGTTGGATTCCTAATGTGATTATAGCGTACTTAATTATGCATCAACGAGAAAATCTATTAGATTACTATAAAAAATATAAAATTGAACTTTTCTTAAGAGTATTAGCAGTTCTATTCATTCTGTTTTTACTAATCTCATATACAAGTATTCAAACTTGGTTCTATAAAAAACCACAATTTGAGGGAACTCAGTTTGAAAAACAAACCAACTTAGCTTCATCATATTTCACCAAGGAAAAATTCAAAGAAATTGACACCTATTTAGATGAAGAAGCCGAAACAACTAGTATGATTGTTTTAGAGAATGGTAAAGTTGTTTATGAATATGGCGATGTTACTGAAATTTATAAATTAAATCATTCAACTAAAGGAATTACCAGTTTATTATTGGGAAAATACTTAGATGAAACTAAGTTGAATGAAACGCTTCAAAGTAATAATGTAAATGAATATTACGATTTACTTCCCTTAGAGAAAAAAGCTACTGTTAGAGATGTTCTGACCTCTTCATCGGGGGTTCTTTATCTTAAAAATGAACGTTCCTATTATACAAGGCCAAGAGTTAGAGAAAGAGGAAAAGTTAAACCAGGGGATTATTTTTCGTGGAATAATTGGGATTACAATGTTGCTGCTTACCTATTAGAACAAAAATCTGGCAATAAATTTCATAAAGAACTAGAACAACAATTAGCAATTCCTCTAGGTTTTCAAGATTGGAATATCGAGAATCAAAAAGTTGTTTTTAACAATAAGAAATCGATTTTTGGATTTAATGAAGTTCATATTTCTACACGTGATATGGCGAAAATCGGTCAACTACTTTTACAAAAAGGTACTTGGAATGGAAAAGAACTTATTTCTAAAGATTGGATAGAAAGAATTACCTCAACAGCTGTTTCCCGAGATTCAGTAACTGCAAGAATTAATCGTGATCTTTCCAGTCCTCTTCAACAATCTTATGGATATTTATGGTGGATTATAGAACGTTTTTATGATAATCCAGATTTTGAAGGAGCTTACACATCTTGGGACGAATCAGGACAATTCATAACTGTAATTCCCAAAAGAAATGTAGTTGTAGCACATAAAACCAAATTGGATTATTTGACTCACATTAATCTTTCTGAAAGAACAAAGTTAGCTTCTTACAAATATTGGTGGGTTCTTAGAACACTAATGATTAATAGAAAGCTTATCGCTGAATATGCTCAAGACAAAACAACTGATGAAGTAATAGAGTTCTTAAAACGTGAATACAACAAAGAATCAGCATATGCAATTTCTGAAAGGTTAATCAATGAATATGGTTTAAGCCTAGCGAAGGAAAACAGACATGAAGAAGCTTTAAAGTTTTATGAATTAAACCTGCAACTATATCCAATTCACGGATATTACACTCATAGAATTTATAATTATTATGCAGAAAGCTTACTTGCATTAAACAGAAAAGAAGACGCCATATCGGCTTACGAAAAGTCATTACAATGGAATCCTAATAATTCTGACGTCGAAAAAATACTTAAAAAGTTAAAATCCTAAAAGGCTGTTCAATTTCATTTGCTCAATCATAGAAGTAATTAAAATACTAAAATGACACTTCGTAATTCGAAATAATACAGAATTATTATGTGTCATTTTCGCATTTATAAATTATACACTGTAGATTCCTTAAAAGAATCCAAAACAAAGGAACTATGAATTGTAGAAATTCCTTCAACAACCGAAAGCTTTTCATTTATAAAAACCTGAAAACTATTCATGTCATTTACTGCAACCTTAATTAAAAAATCGAAATTTCCAGAAACATGATGACATTCCATAACCTCTGACAAATCAAACATTTTTTGTTTGAATTCATCAATCAAACTTTTTTGATGTTTGAATAATGTAATTTGACAATAGGCTATAATTTGCTTCCCAATTATCTCACGATCTACTAAAGCAACGTACTTTTTAATAACACCATTATTCTCCAACCTTTTAATTCTTTCATATGTTGGAGTAACCGATAATCCAACCTTTGTAGCGATTTCTTTAGTGTTTTGCTTAGCATTTTGCTGTAATTCGATTACTATTTTCTTGTCAACTGCATCCATATTCAGAAGATATTTCTAAAACAATTGTGTTTATCCTACTTACACAGATTAAAAACACTCATAAACTAACCAAAAATAGTTTATTTTTCTATATTAAAACATATTGTAGTTTATATTTCTGTAAAAATATACATTTGCGAAAATTTTATTTATCAGAATAATGAACATGGATAATTCTTTAAATGATCGTTTAGCGAACTTATTAGATAAAGTTAAAAGTGCCAGAGATTCTTTCTTAGGCTACCCAGTATCTAAGGATTTTGATTACTCTCCGTTATATGATTTCCTACAATACCCAATTAATAATTTAGGAGATCCGTTTGAAGACAGTACATATAAAGTACATACTCATGAAATAGAGCGTGAAGTTGTAGATTTTTTCGCGAAACTATTCAGAGCAAACCCAAAAGATTATTGGGGTTACGTTACAAATGGCGGTTCTGAAAGTAATTTATATGGATTATACATTGCCAGAGAAATGTATCCCAAAGCAATGGTGTATTATTCTGAATCTACTCACTATAGTGTTAAGAAGAATATTCATTTATTAAATATTCCAAGTATCGTAATTCGATCTCAAGAAAATGGTGAAATTGACTATGAAGATTTAGAAGATACTTTACGATTCAACAGACATAAGCCAGCAATTATTTTAGCCACTCATGGAACAACCATGAAAGAAGCAAAAGATGACGTTGCTACAATTAAAGGAATCCTAAAAAAACTAGCAATTCAAGATCATTATATACATTGCGATGGTGCACTATCTGGAACATTTGGTGCATTTGCAGAACCTCGTAGTCCGTTTGATTTTTTAGACGGTGCAGATAGTATTTCAATTAGCGGACATAAATTTATTGGTTCACCGATTCCAGCTGGGGTAATTGTTACCAAACGCTCACTTCGTGACCGTGTATCAAAAGGTATTTCTTATATCGGTTCGTTAGATACAACAATTACAGGATCAAGAAATGGCCATAGTCCATTATTCTTATGGTATGCAATTCAAAAAATGGGAGTTGAAGGATTAAGAGCTCGATATGAACACAGTTTAGAAGTTGCAAGCTATTGCAAACAAGAATTACAAAACATAGGAATAAATGCATGGAGTAACCCGGGATCAATAACTGTTGTTTTTCCAAAAGTGACAGACAAGTTAAAGAACAAATGGCAATTGGCAACTGAAGATGGAATAACGCACATCATCTGCATGCCTAATGTTACTAAAGATCAAATTGATTTATTTATTGAAGATGTAAAAACTGAAATGGAAACTGTTCCATTGGAAGAAGAATTACTTTATTACTAGTAAATATTAGTAATTACATATCAAAAAAGATCACTTTTAAAGTGGTCTTTTTTGATTCTTCATATCTTTTATATTTCACTGGATTTAATTATTTTCACCCAAAATTTTTAAAAAAAAGACTATGAAAAAATGTATGCACATAACGGTGCTTTTATTTCTTGTTACCCTAAATTTTCATGCCCAATCAATTGATCAATCTTTCGGAACAGAAGGTTACACCTTTTTTGAAAGTGAACCACTGGTCTTTAAATTGTCAAATGATGATAAAATAAATGTTCTTACAAGTAACAGAAACTTTATAAGACTTACTTCAGACGGTATTAACGATGAATCTTTTGGAAGTGACGGTATTATCAACTACTCAACTGACAATGATGTTATTGCTAAAGATTTTGTAATCAGAAATGACGGCCAAATATTTATTTTATCTAATGAATTTAAATGGTTATCTAACTCTGGTTTTTCAAATTGGGTTGTAAGGATAGATGGATATCTTTCAAATGCCCAAAAAAATCCAAATTTTGGAGGTGCTGGTATTTTTATAAATAATGTGAATAATAACGAACAAAGTAATTATCCTAAAAATATATTTTTAGCGAATAATAATGAACTTTTCTGTACCATAAATATAAGCTCTAGAGGAAACATTAGAGCACAAAATGCAATCTTAAAAGTATCTGAATTTGGAGTAAGAGAAAACAAAGCAGATTTAAATTATTTTAATTATTCACCATCATCAACATTCATTGCTAAAGAGTCTAATAATATTATTACATATTTAAACTATTATTTTAAAGACGGTGGATATACTGGTTTTTTAGCTAAATACGACACTAATGACACGAGTAATGAAAGATTGTTCTTTCAAGACTTTAGCAGTGCTACAGCTTATATAGACCTAGAAACACACACTACAAACACTTTTATTTTAACCAAGGATGGTGATGATTTTTATGCCATTAGAAAATATGACGAAAATGGAGATTTAGTTTCCGATTTTGGAGTAAATAAAAGAATTGCTCTATTTGCAGAAGGTGACCCAAATATTAAAATTGATTCAGAAGGAAACTTATTCGTAATTCATCAACCACAGAATGTAGATAATGAATGGTCCATTTCAAAATATTCAAGCGATGGTCAAATTGATACAGGATTCGGAACAAATGGAAGTACTAGCATAACTTTCACAAATCCAACGTCCTTAAGTGATTTAACTAAAATTAAAGGAGAAAGTATGTTTGTAAAAGGAAAAGATGAAACAACAGACAAATACTTTTTAGTAAAAATCAACCTTAATGATGCTACAGCAACCAATCCTGATATAAATATTTCAAACGATTTTACCGTCTATCCTAATCCGACAACTCATTCATTAAACATCAAAATCAATAGTAATACTATAATTAAAACAATAGAAGTTTTTAATTCTGTTGGAAAAAGAGTTACTGCAACTAAAAATACTACAATTAATGTTTCAGACTACTCCAAAGGGTTGTATCTTGTTAAAGTAACTGATTCAGAAAACAACATAACCTACAGGAAAGTAATTAAAATATAATCTTAGTAAAAACTTCAGTCGTAAAACTGGAGTTTTTTTTTACATTCACTGAATATTATAAAAAGGGAATTATAAATTAAATAAGATTCCATATTTAACCATTCAAATAAAATAAACTATTGAAAGAATTCTTTTTATTTATACTTTATTCTGGAATAACATTAAATGTTTTAATGATATTTCTGGTTCTCAATCGAATCAAAAAACAATCTATTAATAAAGTTCTTGTTTTAATTCTTTCATGCCTACTTATTCTCTTTTTAACCTTTGCCTTTAATTATATTGAGAATAGAAACCTAATTAAACTTATAACACCCATTGGAAGTATAATTTATATTGCATTAGGACCACTAATTCTTAGTTATATAAAATCAGTTTACACTGCATTAGATTTCAATAAACTGTACAAAAATCTAATTCCATTTTTTGCTGCAATACTGCTTTATAGCATTCCATCTTATTTCGTTGACATTTCAACTACAAAGAATGAACTCTCCCCTATCTTTCTAATTTACTTAGTTCCTTTAATAGGTTGGATATTTTTTATTTACTGTCTATTTCAAAGTTTTAAAATATTAAAACAATACAGAAAAGAAGTTAGAAAAAATTACTCCTTTACTAAAAATATAGATCTTAAATGGATCTCTATTTGGGTATATGGCTTTCTATTTTTTATTCTAATTGATCTTATATCTGGAGGAATATTAATAGCATCAAACTCTTTCAAGATAATTTTCGTTTTAAACCTTACCTACTTAACTTCTTTAATTTGGTATATGGGCTATTACGGCTTAAATCAAACTCAAGTATTTTTATTGAATGAAACTATTGAGAAACCAACTACACAACCAAAAAGTCCGATAATTAAAAATTCTGAAGACTTAAAAAGGCTAGAGACAAAATTCGAGCAACTATTTACAGAAAAATTGATCTTTAAAGAACAAAATTTAACATTATTACAAATTTCCAAAGAACTAAACATTTCGGACAAAAAGCTATCCAATTTTATTAATAGTTATTTAAAGACTACTTTTTACGATTATGTAAATTCTCATAGAATTGCTCATTTTAAAAAATGTATTCAAAATGGACAATCGGATCAACTTACATTATTAGCGATTGCTTTTGATTCAGGTTTTAATTCTAAAGCTACCTTCAATAGAGTATTCAAACAAAAGGAAGGAATTACTCCTTTTCAATTCAAAAAACAAATAGAAAAAAGTCTCATTGCATCCAATGAGGCGATTTAACTGCTATTTATCAATTGTTTTGCTCAAAATTTAAATGAGTAAATAATTTATGAATGCAACAATCAACAACACAGAAAAAAAACTTAACTACAACAAGGCAAAGAAATTCATATTGCTTGTATTAGGGATTTCTTGGGCTATTGGCTTTACAATGCATGCTACTTTAGAAACCTCTAACATGGTTTACAAAGTAATTCTTGAATTAAGTCTAGCCTTTATGCCAGCAATCATTGCTTTGATTTTAAACAAAAAGGAAGATGGAAACTGGAAATCTCTTCGATTTGTAAAACCTTCTTTGCTTAGTATTATTCTAGCAATTTTTATTCCTTTACTTTATATAATTGTAGACTTTAGTTTGCAAATATATTTAGGAGCGAGAACAACTCCAGACTGGTCAGTTTTTGGTTCTACTACAAAATTATTCACAACTTTAATTATTGGATTTTTAGTCATGATTCTTGTAGTTATGGGAGAAGAAATAGGATGGAGAGGATATTTACAAGAGAAACTATTTATAGCTTTTGGAGAAATCAAAGGTGTTCTGATACTTGGATTTATTTGGGGGATTTGGCACTTACCGGTAACGATAAAAGGCTATGTATTTCAATCTTATCCTTACATTGAAGCTTTTGTAACATATCCATTAGCTTGTATTGCCTTTTCCCTAATCATTGCATATATAGGGTTTAATCGATATTCAATATTAGTAGCAGCAGTTTTCCATGCAGCAAATAACCATTTCAAAGCCAGTATTCTCGCGACAACTGAAGTATTAGACGAATTCAACTACCTACTTATTAGCAACCTAATTTGTGTTGATTTAATTCTAATCTTTGGGTTTCTGTATTGGAAAAAACTAAAATCGAAAAGAATCAATCAAAATATATAAAGGGAAAATTGCAAAAATTAAGCTGTAGATTTAAAATCTACAGCTTTTATATTTCTATGAATAAATCGAATTAATTTGATCTCATTATTACATCGCCATTATAATTTTTAAAGATAACTTCTTGTCCTCCTCCATTTATAGATCCAGAAATCCATTTTTCAATCTTTAAACGATACCCACTATTTTTATATTGACTTTTAGTAAAGTTTGGTTTTTCCTTTTTCATTTTTAAATCAAAATCAGTATAAATTTCTCCTCGTTCTGACTTAATCTTAACATCTGCTTTTATGCTTTTTGGAAAAGTAATATCAATATCTCCATTTAAACTACTAAATGCCATTGGAGTATCAGGATCAACTTTAACAAAGTTAACCGTAATATCTTTGTTTAACGCGTCAGCGATGACAGCTCCACTGATATCTTTTAAAGTAATTTTTCCATTGGCATTACTAATATCCATTTGTCCATTTACATTTTCAACATAAATATCACCGCTATTATAGGTTGATAATTTAAGTGAAAAGTTTCTTGGAATTTCGATTTCAAAATCTGTGATACCATTTCTATCAGAATCGATATCAATTGCATTATTAAATTCTTTCACACTAAAATCTAAGCCTTCGTTCGAAATACGTTTTAGTCCCTCAAGTTTTTTACTCGATTTTTTTCTTTTCTTATAGCTTTTTTTCTCAGTTCTCAGAATCGCTTTTACGATTACCTCTTTCGTATTTGTTCCTTTTACTCTAATTCCTCCATTCAAAATTTTAACTTTCAAAAAACCTGGTTTTGATGGATCAGATAATGGAACATTTACTGTTTCTTGTGCTGATATTTTACATACGATAAAAAACATCAAACTATACAATGCTATTTTTAAATTTCTACTTCTCATGATTTTATTTTTTTACGATTGCATCTCCATTTAATTGATCGAAATGTAAATGCACATTCCCATTCCCAATTTTAAAATGCTTGTTTGAATCTATTTTATATTTTGTTCCCTTTTTTACGCGCTTCGTTTGTTTTACAACTTTTGGTAAAGTGCTCTCTACAGGAAAGTTTGTATAAAACTTCCCATTCATAGTTTTATAACTAATAGCTGCATCCAATCCATCTTTAAATTTCACATTGATGTCGCCATTCAGAGATCGATACCAACTTTCTTCTGTAGGGTTTTTAGCATAAGTGATATTAATATCTTTATTCAAAGCATTTACATCTGTTTTACCAGAAACATTATTTAAATCTATCGGACCATTTATATTATGAGCTATCAATAATTTCCCGTGAACGTTTTCTACAATAATTTCTCCATCATTAATTGCCTGTATATCAATACTTGTATTTTTTGGAATTTTAACCTTAAAGTCTAATCGATACTTATACAATCTTTTTTTACGATGTTTATAACTGCGTCTTGAATTAAAATTAAATTCTCTATGTTCAAATAATCCAGTTTCTAAATCGAACTTTGAATAAGGAGAACTTAAATATGCATAAATAGCTCCATCTTTTTGAGCTGTCTTCACTCCTATTTCTTGTTTACCTCTTTCTAATTCTTTTTGTGAATCAGCATACACATGTTTTATAACTTCAAGTATTACTTTTGTTCCGTTATACCCTTCTACTTGAATAGATCCATATACATTATCTACAACTAAAATGTTATCTGAACTATTGGCTGAAAATTGTAATTCTTTCTGAATTATCTCTTTACTTTTTAATTTTTTATCCGTCCTATACTTTTGTGCATATCCAATACTACTTGCACAAATTAAAATAGTTAATAAATTGATTTTTAAAACTTTCATGACTTACCTTTTTGATGAATGACTTGATTTTCTTTTCAGTAAAAAGCGACCTAGGACTTGCCAATTACATCAAAACTTTATGACTCTTATTTAAATAATACGTTCAATACTTTCTTCCATTTTTTGTTTTACACTTTCATTTGTGCCTTCTTCATCTAAAATCTTTTCGAAAGATTTTATTGCTGCTTTTTCTTGCAGTAACACCATTAAATCTGCTAATGCAATTTGAACCAATGGTGAATCTTGTTTTAAAATAGATGCTATTAATCCTTCTCTTACAAGCGGGTATTCTGTATAATTACCGAGGGCTTCAATTGCTGAAAGTCTCACATTTACATTTTCGTCGTTATTCAACGTTTTGAACAATGCTTGTAAAATGGTTTCTGTTACTTTATTTAGTTTATTCACTTCACTTACAGCTTGCAATCTCTTATTTGCTGATGGCTGATCTAACAAGGTTAAAACTAATTGAGATCGAACAGTTTCAGTTTCCTCTTTAACTTTTTCAATATTAGAAGTAGAAATACCAGCTTCGTTACTCAACCCTTTTCCTAAGAAAATACCTATTGCTAATATGGATAATGAGTAAACAACTCTCTTAAATGTATTTCCCAGTAATAATGATTCTAATTTATTTACAAAAGAGACTTTCTCTCCCTTCTGTTTCTGCGAATTCAACATGGTGTAAAATTTAACATCCATTGCTGTAGTTGGTTCTGGAATTTCTTCATGCATATTCTCCAAAAAGAAACTCGCTTCTTCAAGTTCTGTATTGTACTCCGGGTGTTCTTTTAAGAAAAGTTCTAATTCTTGGCTTTTACTATTCGATAGATTCCCAAGCACATAATCCGTAAGCAGTTCTTTAAACTCTAAATATTTCATTATCTATCTTTTTTCTAAGGTTAAATAAATTTGTTTCAAATCAAGTAATGCTCTATGAACTCTTGTTCTTGCATTTCCTTCTGAACAACCAACTATCTCACCTAACTCTTTATATTTTAGTTCTTTTAACTTACTCAGCACAATCAATTCTTTCTTTTTTGCTGGAAGCTGATTCATAGCTTCTTTTAACAATGATACTTTTTCGTTTTTCTCAATATCACTCTCTACATTCTCAACCATAAAAACATTATTAACCTCATCCAAATCAGTTGTTCTATTTTTCGAGTTTACTTTAAATTGATCGTAATAAACATTACGGGCAATTCTAAAAAGCCAAGACAAAAAATTACTTTCTTCATTATAGGTGTGTTTATATTTAAGCACTCTTATGAATACATTTTGAACAAGATCTTCTGACAAATTAGCATCTTTGCACATTTGGTAGAAAAAACCAAACAATCGTTTTTTATATCGCTCGTAAAGCAAACCTAACGTATGACTTTCTCCGGCTTTTACTTTTAACATTAAGGCACTATCTGATAGTGTATTCAATTTCTTAAAGTATTAATTAGTTGTTTCTATACAGACTAACTTGACGTTTTATAAAACGTTACAAAAAATTTATCTTTTTAATATTTTATCTAGCATTTCCTTAGCATTTCCATTTGTTCCTCCTAAACTAATTGCCTTTTTATAATACAACTTTGCTTTTTCGAAATTACCTTGAGTATAATATGCCTCTCCTAAACTATCATGTGCATTAGCCGAATTCTTATATTCCGAAGTATTGAACTGAAACAGTTTAATTGCATCATCAATAAAGTTGTTTCTTAATAATTTATAGCCTACGCTATTAACTAATCTTTCCAAATTAATTTCTTTGTTAACTTTTTCCTTTTGTGAGTCATAGGTATTCTTGAATGCTAAAAAACCTTTGTCCTTAAAAATTGAGTACATATCCTCAACAGCTTTCTCTTGTACATTATAAATATCTGAATCTACTAGTGTAGCAATTTTATCAACGACATCATCAATATCATAAATTTTACCTAAACCATTTGACAACAAAACAATACTCAAATTATCTTTAGGAAACACTCGGTAAGCCGTTATTAAAGACCCTGTAAAACCATAAGAATCATGACCATTCAAAGTAAATTTATCCCATGCGTAGGTAAATACCTTATTCGATTTACTAAATGGAAAAGTCTTCCACATTTCTCTCTTAGTTTCCTCTTTCAATAATTCATTATTCTTCAATTTTCTATCCCATTTTACAAACTCTTCAACTGTTATATTCAACCCGTTTGCTGCATGCATATAATCACCTTCAATTGTTGGTAAATCAATGATCATTTTACCTGTTGAAAATGGAAAATAAGATGTAACTCTATTCTTAATAATTTGCTTGGAATCTGATGAAAAAAAGACACTGTTTTGTTCTCCCGAAAATTGATTTTCACAAATAAAATTAGTGAGATTCTCACCGCTCACTTTTTCTATTATTAGTTTCAACAGCCAAAAATTGGTTTGATTATATTCATATATTTCACCAGTGTTAAATTTAATTTTTTCACGGAAAGCCAACTCTTTTGCCTTTTCTTCTATTGGTTGTTTTCCACCACCAAAAGATTTCATATCAGGGAGTCCTGAAGAATGCGCTAATAAATACCTGATCTGAATTGACTTCCAAGCATCTGGAATATCATCAATATATTTTGATATGGGATCATCTAATTGAAGTTTACCTTGTTCTATTAATTGAAAAACTCCTACCGCAATAATTGGTTTTGTTAAAGAATAAACTCTAAAAATTGAAGAATCTTTAATCGGCACATTATGCTCAATATTAGCCAAACCAATTGAATTTCGATAAATAACTACATTGTTTTTAACAATACACAAAGACAAACCAGGGATTTCATATTTTTTTTTGACAGCCAAAATATAGGAGTCTACAGCATTTTTAAAAAAAATATTTTGAGCACTAATTGAGAACATTCCAGAAAGGAAAACTATAAGACTAATAGCGATTTTATTTTTCATTGTGAGTTGAGTTTATATTTAGATTTACTTGGTTTTTAAATATACGTCACAAAAAAAAGAGATTACCTAAGTAATCTCTTTTATTATATGTTTTATTTTAAGAACTCTCTATTCTAAAGCTCCTAAATAACGTTCTGCATCTAAAGCTGCCATACAACCAGTACCTGCAGCAGTTACCGCCTGACGATATTCTTTATCTTGAACATCTCCTGCTGCGAAAACTCCAGGAACATTTGTTTTAGTGGACTTTCCATCAGTGATTAAATATCCAGTTTCATCCATGGTTAAAACACCTTTGAATAATTCAGTGTTAGGTGTGTGACCAATTGCTATAAATACTCCTGTCACAGGAATATCATGTTTATCATCTGTTTGATTATTCACCGCACGAACACCTTCAACAACATTATCTCCTAAAACCTCGTCAATTTCTGTATTAAATAACACTTCAATATTTTCTGTTTTGTTTACTCGGTGTTGCATTGCTTTTGAAGCTCTCATATAGTCCTTACGAACTAACATTGTAACTTTACTACAAATGTTCGCTAAATAAGTCGCTTCCTCAGCTGCTGTATCTCCTGCTCCTACTACAACAACATCCTGACCTTTATAAAAGAATCCATCACAAGTTGCACAAGCAGAAACTCCTCCACCAATTAAACGTTGCTCACTTTCTAATCCTAAATATTTTGCTGTAGCTCCTGTAGAAATAATTACTGTTTCAGCTTCTAATTCAGTAGTTTCATCTACTACTACTTTGTGAATACCTCCAACTTCAGTAGAAAAATCAACTTTAGTAACCATTCCAAAACGTACTTCCGTTCCGAAACGTTCTGCTTGATTCTTCAAATCTTCCATCATTGCTGTTCCATCCGTTCCATTTGGATATCCTGGGAAATTATCAACCTCTGTAGTAGTTGTTAATTGACCTCCCATTTGCATTCCTGTATACATTACAGGTTTCATATCTGCCCTAGCCGCATATATAGCTGCAGTATAACCAGCTGGTCCAGATCCTATTATTAAACATTTAATTCTTTCAACAGTATTTGACATAGGGTATTAATTTTATCGAAATACAAATGTAATTTTTTTTTAAAAACTACAGGCTATTGCATATACGTTTTATCAATCGATGAATAATGAAAAATAATTCTATAATCTTATACTATTATTTAAAAAAACATTTATATTTGCAGTCCGAAAAACGGGGTGTAGCGTAGCCCGGTCATCGCGCCTGCTTTGGGAGCAGGAGGTCGCAGGTTCGAATCCTGCCACCCCGACAAAGTCTTGCAAAATATTGCAAGGCTTTTTTTATGTTTTTAATATACCGTTCAACCAAGAATAATAACCCTCAAATTATTCAAAAAAAAGACTTTTTCACATCAGAAACTACTTCTTTTGAATAAAAATCTTCCAAAAAAGCCAAATTCTCATCTATCTGTTAAATTTATTTTTTTGAAAAAGTTTGAAATAAAAAGGTTTTTTTTATATTTGTTTAACAAAATTTAGTTTTTAATAAACAAAATATTGCGATATAAGAAAAATATATCATTATATTGTATAAAACAATAGATTTTGTAACGCTATATATTAAAGTTATATATACATTTGTTGCCCCAAGATTATAAATTAGGTGTAAATAATGAAAGTACCTCAAAACTTATACGTCTAATTTTACGATTTAACAATCCAAACCATAGTTTGGAATAACTTTATAATTATTGAATAGTTATGACATTAATAGAGAAAGCATCAGAATTCGAGAACAGAAAATTCAAATTTATTACAACTAGTGATAGAATTTTAGCTTCTAGAGAAGCAAAAGCTTTAATCTTAGAAATTAATGAAGAATACAAAAAGAGTAAAGACAGTAATCTAATGGAAATCATGAAAAGATTAACTGCCGTAAAACAACGTATTGAGAAAAGATTAAAGGGAAAACCTTTAACTGCATAAACCTAACTAAACTACTCCACTATTAAATTAGTGGCACAACACTATGTCTTTCTACCAAATAAAAATCAACAACCTTCAAGGGAAAGAATTAAATCTTTCAGAATTTGAGGGCAAGAAAATCTTATTCGTAAATGTAGCTTCAAAATGTGGATTTACTCCTCAATATAAAGAGCTACAAGAACTTCAAGATGAATACCAGAATAATTTAGTGATTATAGGTGTTCCCTGTAATCAATTTGGTGGACAAGAGCCTGGTAATTCTGAGGAAATTCAAGAATTTTGTTCGATTAACTATGGTGTTTCTTTTCCTATTACAGAAAAAATAAAAGTAAAAGGAAGTGAAAAACATCCTCTTTATTCTTATTTAACTGACAAAAAGCTGAACGGAAAAAAGAATTCGTCCGTAAAGTGGAATTTTCAAAAATATTTAGTTGATGAGAACGGTAATTTAGTTGACTATTGGTATTCGATTACAAAACCAAAAAGCAAAAAAATAACCAAACATTTAAACTCATGAACAAAGTAAAATACATTCTTCTGTTTTTAGTTATTAATTTCGGTGCCTTATGGGTTGGTAGCTTGTTAATGGGAGTTGGACCAAGAGACGATTGGTATTTATCTTTAAATAAAGCTCCATGGACACCACCTGGATGGGTTTTTGGTGCTGCTTGGACATTTATAATGATTTGTTTCTCAATTTACTTAGGATACTTATTCAGCAAATCAAACACCAAAAAAGAACAAATTACTTATTTAATACAGCTTGCATTAAACATTAGCTGGAACTTTATATTCTTCAATCAGAAATTAGTGAGTATAGGAGTGTTGGTTTTAATTCTTTTAATAGTTACACTATTATATTTCTTTTTCAATTTAAGTGATGATATAAAAAAGACCAGGCTTTTATTACTACCATATATAATATGGCTTTGTATTGCAACTTCACTGAATTTATATATTCTAATTCACAATTAAAATGAAAATCTACCGTCTTCACAAAAAACAAAACTTACCGATAACAGTTGATGAAGCATGGGAATTTTTATCCAGTCCTAAAAATTTAAAAACAATAACTCCTGACTATATGGGATTCCAAATTTTATCAGGAGCTGAAAAACCAATGTATCCAGGACAAATTATACAGTACATTGTAACTCCTGTTTTAGGGATAAAAACAAAATGGGTAACAGAAATAACTCATGTTATGGATAAAAAATACTTTGTTGACGAGCAACGCTATGGCCCTTATGCTTTATGGCATCATAAACATTTTATAAATCCAATTGAAGGTGGTGTCGAAATGGAAGATATTATAGACTACAAAATCCCATTAGGATTTCTTGGAAGACTAGCACATCCATTACTAGTAAAACCTAAGCTGAACGAGATATTTGAATATAGACAGAAAAAATTAATAGAACTATTTGGAGAGTTTAATGGATAAAATTTCAATTTTTTGGTTTAGAAGAGATTTAAGGCTCAATGACAATCACGGATTATTTGAAGCACTAAGTAACAATACAAATATCCTACCGATATTTATTTTTGATAAAAATATACTCGACAAACTTCCTAAAAATGATGCACGAGTAAATTTTATTCATACACAACTTCAAAAAATAAACCAACAACTACAAGAAGTAAACAGCTCAATTCATGTTTTTTACGGAAACCCTTTTGATATCTACCAAGAGTTACTAAAAAAGCATAATATCATTTCCGTTTACACGAATCGTGATTATGAACCATATGCCTCGGAACGTGATAAAGCCATTCTTGAATTATTAGAAAAAAACAAAATATCATTCAAATCTTTTAAAGATCAAGTAATTTTTGAAGAAAACGAAATTACAAAGGATGATGGAAATCCATACAAGGTATATACTCCTTATTCCAAAAAGTGGTTAAGTACATTTACAACAGAACATACTAAACCATATTCTTCGGAAAAGCTAATGGAGAATTTCGTAAAAATCGATAAACACGAAATTACAAGCTTAAGTGAAATGGGGTTTGAAAATTCAGCAATACAAATTCCAGATTACAAAATATCATCTACTCTTATTAATGAATACGAAGCTAAACGAAATTTCCCTGCTATTAATGCTACGTCAAAATTAGGAATTCATCTTAGATTTGGAACTATCTCAGTTCGAGAAGCAGTAAATGAAGCCAGAAAAAGTGATAACATTACCTTTCTTAAAGAATTAATCTGGCGCGAATTCTTCATGCAAATTCTTTGGCATTTCCCACACACTGTTACAAAAGCCTTCAAACCAAAATACGACACTATTGAATGGCGAAATAACAAGGATGATTTCAAAAAATGGTGTGAAGGAAAAACTGGTTATCCTTTAGTAGATGCAGGAATGAGAGAATTAAACGAAACAGGATTCATGCACAACCGTGTGAGAATGCTTGTTGGAAGTTTTTTATGCAAACATTTATTAATTGACTGGAGATTAGGAGAAGCTTATTTTGCTGAAAAGCTTTTAGATTTTGAACTATCTAGTAATATAGGTAATTGGCAATGGGTTGCTGGTTGTGGAGTTGATGCTGCACCATATTTTAGGATTTTTAACCCAACAACGCAAATACAAAAATTCGATAAGCAATTAGAATATATTAAAATGTGGGTTCCAGAATTTCAAGAATTAACATATCCCGCACAAATGGTGGATCATAAATTTGCTCGAGAGCGTTGTTTAGAAACATATAAAAAAGCATTAGATTAAATAAAAATCCTTTTTCTTACTTTATCATCAGAAAAGATCTTTCTATCCATAGATAATCGCAAGTTACAATCTAACTAACTGGGAAATAAGCTATTTTTTTTGTACATTAAGAAGTGTAACACCTTAAACTTCCGCAATTATGAAAAAAGTTTTAGTACCAATCGATTTCTCTGAACAATCTGAAAACGCACTAATAACAGCAGCAAATTTTGCAAGAAAATTCAAATTTGAATTAGTTGTTCTCCACATGCTAGAATTATCAAACGCAGTTGCAACCAACACAGTTACAACACAGGAAACAGTTTTTTACTTGAAACTAATAGAAAGAAAACTCAATGAATTTTTAGATAAAAAATACTTAAAAGACCTTAAGATAACCCCAATAATTAAACATTATAAAATATTTAGTGAACTTAATGACCTCTGTAAAGAAGAAGAAATAAATCTTGTTTTTATGGGTTCTCAGGGAGCGACAGGATTAAAAGAACTATTTATCGGTTCAAACGCGCAAAAAGTAATTCGCAATTCTGACATTCCAGTTTTGGTAGTAAAAAATAAACCAATGGAAACCTTCGAAAACGCCGTTTTTGCCTGTGATTTTTCTGAAGATTCTATAGATGCTTATAAACAGGCGAGAAAATTTGCGGAAAAAATTAATTGTAAAATGAAAATGATTTACGTGAACACTCCATCTAAATCATTTAAAAGCTCCTCTGAAATGCGAGAAATTGTGAAAAACTTTTTTGAAAAAGCAGGAACCAAAGCACATCATATCAAGGATGTTCAATATGTTTCTGATTATACAATTGAAGCAGGTATCATAAATTTTGCACAAAACCATAAAGCTGATATTATAGCAATGGCAACCCACGGAAGAAAAGGGCTTTTACATTTTTTCGATGGTAGTATTACAGAAGATGTTGCCAATCATTCTCCACTACCTGTGCTATCATTTAAAATTGGGTCATAAAAAAAATTAAAAAAAAATTAAAAATATTTGCCAGTTTTAAAAAACATAGTATATTTGCCACGCTTTAAAGCAGAGGCCGATATAGCTCAGCTGGCTAGAGCAGCTGATTTGTAATCAGCAGGTCGTGGGTTCGAGTCCCTCTATCGGCTCAAAAAGCATAAAAAGACATCAGAAATGATGTCTTTTTTTATGCTCTATTTTTTCTAAATTTGCTCACACAAACTACAACAATGAAAAACATATTTATAATAGGTATTGCAGGAGGAACTGGAAGTGGTAAAACAACTGTAGTAAATCAAATCATTAATGAACTTCCACCAGATGAAGTTTGTGTTATCTCTCAAGACTCTTATTACAACGCAACAGACAACCTTACATACGACCAGAGATCGAAAATAAACTTCGACCATCCTAGAGCTATTGATTTTGAATTGTTAGTAGATCATTTGAAAAGGCTTAAAAATGCTGAAATCATAGAGCAACCAGTCTACTCATTTGTAACTCATAACAGAACAAAAGACACAATAAAAACACATCCAAGGAAAGTCGTAATTGTTGAAGGAATTCTTATCTTTAACAATAGAGAATTACGAGATTTGTGCGACATTAAAATATTTGTTCATGCCGATGCTGATGAAAGATTGATTCGAAGAGTTCGAAGAGATATTTCTGAAAGAGGTAGAGATATTAACGAAGTGTTAAGCAGATATCAAGACACTCTAAAACCAATGCATCAAGAGTTTATTGAACCAACAAAGAATTTTGCTGACATTATTATCCCTAATGATCGTTATAATACTGTAGCAATTGATGTAGTAAGATCTGTAATTAGCGAACGCCTTTAGGTATGAATTTAAAATCTATACAAAACAAGCCTTTAGTTAAGGTAGTAACTAATATTTATGTTATTATTCTTACTGTATTTGTGGTATGGATGCTTTTCTTTGATGAAAATTCATACTTAACTCATCGTGAATTTGACAATGAAATTAAAGAACTGCAAACTTGGATTGATTATCACAAGAAGAAAACTGCAGAAGATAAACAAACTATAAAAAATCTTCAGGATTCTCTAGAACTAGAACGGTTCGCTAGAGAAAAGTACTTAATGAAAAAGAAAAATGAAGATATTTATATAATCGAATTTGATACTATAGAAAAATAATGGGAACATATTTATTTGATGAATTTGAAGGTATTTCAGAAAAAGCTTGGAAACAAAAAATCCAAGCTGACTTAAAAGGTTTAGATTATAACGAAACACTTTTATGGCATACAAACGAAGGAATTACTGTAAAACCTTTTTACACAAAAGAAGATAGAACTCATCAAACTCCTGATCTCCCAAAAGCCAATTTTTCAATTTGCCAATCTATATATATTGACAATGAAGTTGTAGCAAACAAATTAGCTGTTGATGCTTTAAACCGAGGGGCAAATGCTATTGAATTTGTTTCCGATAACGATTTCGATTTCACAAAGGTTCTTAACAACATCGATATTACAACAACTAAAGTTTACTTTAAACTAAACTTTTTAAATGTTGAATTCATTAAAAAACTAGCTAAGAAAACAAACTCTACAAACTGTTTTTTAAATATTGATATCATTGGTAATTTAGCAAAAACTGGAAACTGGTTCGAGAACCTAAACAGTGATCATAAAAAACTAGAAGAACTTAAAGAATTAAAAAACTGTGTAGCCGTAAACGCTTCCGTTTATCAAAATGCAGGAGCCAATACAATTCAACAACTAGCATATACTTTAAGTCATGCCAATGAATACTTAAATCATTTTGGTGCAGATATCGCTAGTAAAATCCATTTCAATTTTTCTGTAGGAACAAATTACTTCTTTGAAATCGCAAAACTAAGAGCCTTTAGAGTCTTATGGAACGCTTTACTCAAAGAATACAACACTTCGATGAATGAAGCACATATTTTCGCTCAACCTACTTTAAGAAACAAAACCTTATATGATTACAACACAAATATGCTTAGAACAACATCTGAGTGTATGAGCGCTGTTTTAGGTGGAGCAAATACAGTCACTAACGTATCTTACGATGAAATTTTTCATAAATCAAATGAATTTGGAGAACGTATTTCAAGAAATCAATTGTTAATTCTTAAAGAAGAAAGTGGATTTGAAAATTCACAAAACTTTGCTGACGGAAGTTACTATATTGAAAGCTTAACGGAACAATTAGCCGAGAAAGCATTGGAAATTTTCAAGCAAATAGAAGAAGGCGGCGGTTTTATGAAGCAGTTAAAAGAAGGAATTATTCAACGTAAAATTTCAGAAGCTGCACAGAAAGAACAAGAACTTTTTGACAAAGGAGAATTGGTTTTATTAGGAACTAATAAAATTCCAAATGAAAACGATAAAATGAAGAACGATTTGGAGCTATATCCTTTTGTAAAAAAACGCTCCCAAAAAACATTAATACAACCTATAATCGCAAAAAGATTAGCAGAACAAATTGAACAAGAACGATTAGGAAATGAATAAGCTTTTTCTTTTACTTACTTTTATTTTCTTTCACGAGTTGAGTTTTTCACAATATTACTTTTATCAAAGTTTCAGTGACAATTCTGATGATAATTATATCAAAGAAATGGTGCATACTTTCGAAGGTTTAATTTGTGATTACTACAGTATTGAAAAAGATCAGTCACAAAAGGCTTATAAATTATATCTTGAAGAAATCTCAAAAGAGAAGGTAAACTTCCCTACTCTTTTAGCTAAACTTTCTTCGGATAAATCCTTACAGCTACTAAAACAATCTCATGATGAACTAGCTGATTATGTTTGGATCAAAAGTTCTGACAATAGACATAAGTTTTCCCATTTTAGTTTCACAGCGTTTACACCTGAAGAACTAAAAAAATTCAAGGACGAAGAATTTTTCGAAAAATATATTAGTAAGATTAAAGCGAAGGAATTCGTTTATGTCATAAATTACGAAGAAGAATTCTCTGATAAACTAATATCCATTAGTAACAATGATGACATTAAAGATTTTATCCTAACCTTTAGAGAAGATTATAGCAATAATCCTCTTCTAATCGCTCCGATGTTAAATTTAAAAGAGCAAGATTTCAAAAATCAGGCTGTAAAAACATTTATTGCTTTTGAATTCTTTTACACTTGCCTTAACTCTAAAGTAGATAATGAATAGAAAATTATACATTTTGCTTTTCTTTCTATTGACTTTCTCTTTAAACAGTCAAAGTAATTCTCTTTTAAAAGAAAGCAGAAACGACTTGATTGAAGTTATGGTTGATCATTTCGAAAACATATTGTGTAATTATTACAACATTGATAAGGAAGAATCTTTTAAAGCAATTAAAAAGTTTACGAATGACTCCGATGAGGTTTTCAAAGGCTTTAAGAACCTAGAACAAATTGCAACTCAAGAATCATTTGATTTATTGAATCAATCGAAAATCGAATTAAAAAATTACCTCTGGATAACAAAGAAACAAAGACAACAAAAATCAAAATATTTAAGTTATTCTGAACTTTCACCTCAAGTAAAAGAAGTATTAGATAGCACAACCACTAAATACTACAAGAATCTTGAAAGAAAAGATTCTGAACTCACCATCAATTATTATGATGAATATGGTAAAAACATTTCTATCAATAGTAATGATGATATTGCTGACTTAATAACAACATTTAAAGAGTTACATGGAAATAGTGACTCAGGATTAATAGCTACAGCTTTAGTAAATCTTACCAATGAAGATTATAAAAACAAAGCTACCAAAACCTTTATTGCATTTGAATTATTCTATGCATGCTTAAATTCACACGTCGAAAATGAGTAGAAAAGATATATCAAACATACAACTAGAAAAGAAAGCTTCTGCAACAAATCAAAGTTTGAAACACGAAGATTTTGTTGCTGGTTTAGCTCCAAATTTAAGAGGTCCTTACTCTACAATGTACGTAAGACGACCTTGGACAATTAGACAATATGCTGGTTTTTCAACTGCAGAAGAAAGTAATGCTTTTTATAGAAGAAATTTAGCTGCAGGACAAAAAGGACTATCAGTTGCTTTTGATTTAGCGACACACAGAGGCTACGACTCAGACCATGAGCGCGTTCAAGGAGATGTCGGAAAAGCTGGGGTAGCTATTGATTCTGTAGAAGACATGAAAGTTCTTTTTGATCAGATTCCATTAGATAAAATGTCTGTTTCAATGACAATGAATGGAGCTGTACTTCCTATTCTTGCTTTTTATATTATTGCTGCAGAAGAACAAGGTGTTTCTCCTGAAAAATTATCAGGAACAATTCAAAATGACATTTTAAAGGAATTCATGGTGCGTAACACTTACATTTACCCACCCACTCCATCAATGAAAATTATTGCGGATATTTTTGAATATACCAGTAATAACATGCCTAAATTCAATTCAATTTCTATTTCAGGATACCACATGCAAGAAGCAGGTGCTACACCGGAAATTGAATTAGCCTACACCTTAGCAGATGGATTAGAATACATAAAAACTGGATTGGCCGCAGGAATGGATATTGATACTTTCGCTCCTCGCCTATCTTTTTTCTGGGCAATTGGAATGGATCATTTTAGAGAAATTGCCAAGATGAGAGCAGCCAGAATGCTTTGGGCAAAACTCGTAAAGCAATTTAATCCTAAGAATCCAAAATCATTAGCACTTAGAACACACTGTCAAACTAGCGGATGGAGTTTAACTGAACAAGACCCATTTAATAATGTTGCTAGAACAACAATTGAAGCTATGGCAGCAGCTTTCGGAGGAACACAAAGCTTACATACGAATGCGTTAGATGAAGCAATTGCTTTACCAACAGACTTCTCTGCTAGAATTGCGAGAAATACTCAAATTTATTTACAACAAGAAACAAACATTACCAAAACCGTTGACCCTTGGGCTGGAAGTTATCATCTGGAGCAATTAACCGAAGAAATAGCGAATAAAGCTTGGGAATTAATTCAAGAAACGGAAGAACTAGGCGGAATGACCAAAGCCATTGAAAAAGGAATTCCGAAGATGCGTATTGAAGAAGCCGCCGCAATTAAACAAGCCAGAATTGATAGTGGTCAAGATATTATTGTTGGTGTAAATAAATATCAATTAGAACAAGAAGATCCACTACACATTTTAGAAGTAGACAACGAAGCTGTTCGTAAATCTCAAATCGAACGATTAGAAGACTTAAAATCAAAAAGAGACACAGCTAAAGTTGAAGCCTGCTTAAAAGATTTAACAGAATGTGCTAAAACAGGTAATGGAAATTTACTAGATTTAGCAGTAAAAGCAGCAAGAAACAGAGCTTCTTTAGGAGAAATATCTGATGCTCTTGAAGCTGTTTTTGGAAGACACAAAGCTGTTCATAAAACAATATCTGGAGTGTATAGTAAAGAAATAAAAGACGATTCATTATTTAAAAAAGCAAGTGAACTTGCTGATGAGTTTGCGAATTTAGAAGGTCGTAGACCAAGAATAATGATTGCTAAACTTGGTCAAGATGGTCATGATCGTGGTGCTAAAGTTGTTGCAACTGGTTATGCCGACTTAGGTTTTGATGTTGATGTTGGACCTTTATTTCAAACACCAAAAGAAGCCGCAAAACAAGCAATTGAAAACGATGTTCATATTATTGGTATATCATCATTAGCAGCAGGACACAAAACATTAGTTCCTCAAGTAATTGAAGAGTTAAAAGGTTATGGTCGTGAAGATATTATGGTAATTGTGGGTGGTGTAATTCCTGCACAAGATTATCAATTTTTATTTGATGCGGGAGCAGTTGGAGTTTTCGGCCCTGGAACAAAAATAGCTCAAGCAGCAATTGATATGTTAGAGATTTTAATTGACAGTATAGACGAATAAACATGCAAATTAAATTCATCAACAGACAAACCGGAGAAACTCAAATTGAAACTCCACCAGGAGAAGGCTTTCTAAAAATGTTATACAACAATCCTTTTGGAAAACTCGCTTTACTCCCATTAGTAAAACGTAAGTTTTTATCTGAATGGTATGGACGACAAATGAACAAGCCATCTTCTGTTTCTAAAATTAAAAAGTTTGTTGATGATTTAAATATTGATATTGATGAAGCTAAAAAATCGATTAGCGAATTCACCTCATTTAATGATTTTTTCTACCGTAAATTAAAATCAGAAGCTAGACCAATTGGAGATGATTTCGTTTCGCCTGGGGATGGAAAACTACTGGCGTTCGAAAACATTGAAGATGTACACGACTTCTTTGTAAAAGGAAGAAAATTTACACTTCAAGAATTTCTAGCAGATAAAGATCTTGCCAACAATTATAAAAACGCATCTCTATTAATTTTACGATTAGCCCCTAATGACTATCACCGATATCATTTTCCATATAGCGGAACACCAAGCGAAATGGTAAAAATAAACGGTAGTTATTTATCTGTTTCTCCTTATGCTTTAGCTGGAAACTTTACCAAGGTTTTTTGTGAAAACAAACGTGAATATTGCATTTTAAAAACTTCAGACAAGGGTGATATTTTACTTGCACCAGTTGGAGCAACCATGGTTGGAACGATTATAGAGACTTACACTCCTAATCAAGAATTAAATAAAGGAGACGAAATGGGGTATTTTGCTTTTGGCGGATCAACTGTTGTAGTACTGATTGATAAAGATAAAATCAAAATTGATCAAGACATCTTAGACAACACTAAAAACAACATTGAAACCTTCGTTAAAATGGGTGAAAAAATTGGTTCATAATTAAGCCTCAATTTTAACTTAATCTAAACACCAAAAAACAGTTCATTTCTAAAGTGAGTTCGTCTAACTTTCCGTAAATTTGCAAAGTTTTTATCTACTCATTTTACAATGAAAAAAATCTTAAATATACTTTACTCAACGCGATTAATGGCTACACTTTTTATAGTATTCGCAGTAGCCATGGGAATAGCAACTTTTATAGAAAATGACTTTGGAACACAAACTGCAAAAAAGCTTATTTATAATGCTTGGTGGTTCGAGGTTATTATGCTTTTATTCGTTATAAACTTTTTCGGAAATATTTTCAGATATAGATTATTGAGAAAAGAGAAATGGACCGTATTAATGTTTCATATTTCCTTTCTTTTTATTTTAATTGGAGCCGGTATTACTAGATATATTGGTTATGAAGGTATGATGATTCTTGATGAAGGAGAAACAACTAATGTATTTCTATCTGAAACTAATTACTTAAATGTAATTATTGACGATAATGCTTCTCAAAAATCGTATGAAGAAAAACTACTTTTATCTGCATGGGGAAAAAATTCAAAAGATTTTTCTTTTGTTTTTCAACCAAATAAAAACAAACCTAAGCAAGAAATAAACTTTAAGTTAGTCGATTACATTCCTTGGGCAGAAGAAAAATTAATTCTAGATGAAAATGGAGTTGAATATTTACATTTTGTAGAAAGCTCAAGCGGAACTAGACACGATCACTACATTAAAAGAGGTACCATTCAAAACATTCATAATATTTTAGTAGGTTTTGATGCACCGAACCGTAATGCAACAGTCAATTTATTTTATGTAGATGGAAGTTTAAAAATGACTTCGAAACAAGAAGGACAATGGTTACGAATGGCTGATCAAAAACAAGGTCAAATTGTACAAGACAGTATTCAACACTTCCAATATAGAACATTACACACTTTAAATGGATTTCAATTCGTAGTTCCTGAACCAGCAGAAAAAGGGGAAATGAAAACAATTAGAGGTGAGAAAAATGATAAAAAATTTGATTTAGTTGTATTCGATGTTACCACAAATGGTAAAACAGAAAGAGTAGAATTTACTGGTGGACAATTTAATACTAAGGGTAAAAAAGAGTTTAGTATTGACAATTTAAACTTTAGAGCTTGGTACGGAGCTAAGTTACTACAGACTCCTTTTAGCGTGAAGTTAAATGACTTTCAATTAGAGAAATATCCAGGATCGGAAAGTGCTTCCTCATATGCCAGTGAAGTTACGGTTGTGGATAAAGAAGAAACTTTTGATTATAGAATTTTCATGAACCACATCTTAGATCATAAAGGATATAAATTCTTCCAAGCAAGTTATCAGAATGCTGGAGAAGCTATTGAGCAATCACATCTTTCAGTTAATCATGATTTCTGGGGTACATTTATTACCTATATTGGATATTCATTGTTATACATCGGACTAATTTCTGCTTTATTCGCTAAACATACACGCTTCGATGATCTTAAAAAAGGATTGAAAAAAATTAGAAAGAAAAAAGCTGCTTTTATAATCCCTTTCTTATTTGCTTCTACCTTTTCATTTGCTCAACACAATTCTGACCATGGAAACGAACTAAGATCAAAATTGAGTAATGAGAAAATCGACAGTATACTTAAATCTAATCTTGTAAGTGTAGAACATGCGGAGAAGTTTAGTTGTTTGGTAATTCAAGACGCTGGAGGAAGAATGAAACCAGCACATACATTTGCTTCAGAACTTGTAAGAAAAGTAGCTCAGACTAACAAGTTTAACGACATGACTCCGAGTCAAGTTTTACTTTCTATTACGGAAAACCCAACTTTCTGGTTACAAGTACCTTTTATTTATTTAGAAGAAGGAAATACTGAAATCAGAAAAATATTAGGTCTTCCAAAAGAAGCAACACATGCTAGATTTATTGATTTTTATGATGCGCGCGGTAACTCGGTTATCGGTAGTTTAGTAGCGGAAGCTCAGAAGAAAAAAATTCAAAATAAGTTTGAAAAGGATTTAGTTAAAATTGAACGAAGAATCTGGTTATTATCTCAAGCATTAGGAGGAGGAATTTTAAAAATTTATCCAATCCCAGGAAATGAAGAGAACAAATGGGTTTCACAACCAGAAACTGCTACAGCAGGATTTAGAGCAACAGACTCAGTTTTCGTTCGTCAGTCTTTACCAGTTTACATGCAATTATTACAAGCTTCTAAAAAAAGCGGAGACTATAAAGAACCGGATCAAATATTGGACGGAATAAAAAAATTCCAGAAAAAATACGGGAGTGAAGTTATGCCGTCTGATGATAAAATCAATTTAGAGATTGCCTATAACAAAATAAACATCTTTAAAAAACTATTTTTATTCTATGGATTATTTGGTTTCCTTTTAATCGCTTTTGAAGTTTTAAGTATTTTCTCCCAGAAGAAAACATTAAAGTATGTTGTAAAAGGATTAATAGGAATTATAATTCTACTATTTGTATTCCATACTTTAGGTCTTATTTCTAGATGGTATATTAGTGGTAATGCTCCATGGAGTAATGCATACGAAAGTATTATTTATGTCGCATGGGCAACTATGTTATTTGGTCTATATTTAGGTAGAAAATCTTCTTTAACCATTGGCGCAGCTACTTTCGTTTCTTGTGTAATATTAATGATTGCACTAGGAAACTGGTTAGATCCGGAGATTGCAAATTTACAACCAGTATTAAATTCTTGGTGGTTACTTGTACACGTGTCAATTATTGTAGCAAGTTACGGACCATTTTCTTTAGGTATGGTCTTAGGAGTTGTTGCCTTATTCTTAATTATTTTCACCAACGACAAGAATAAGAAAAAAATGGAAACTCATATTAAGGAGCTTACGATAATTAACGAGATGGCTTTAACAGTAGGCTTAGTAATGCTTACAGTAGGAAACTTCTTAGGAGGAATGTGGGCCAACGAGAGTTGGGGACGTTATTGGGGATGGGACCCAAAAGAGACTTGGGCACTTATATCAATCATGATTTATGCATTTGTTCTTCACATGAGACTTATTCCTGGTCTTAGAGGAAAGTACACTTTTAATCTTTGGTCAATAATTGCATATGCCTCAATTATGATGACTTACTTTGGAGTAAACTTCTACTTATCAGGGTTACATTCATATGCTAGTGGAGATAAGGTTATTACACCTAATTCAGTTTATTTATCCGTATTATTTGTAACAGTACTAGGAGCTATAGCTTGGTTTAGAAACAAAAAAGTTTATCGCAAGTAATACAGTTAGCTTTAAAAATGTACATTTGCCAATCAAATAAGAAATAACATGTTTAATAAAAATATAAAATTAGTTTTAGCAGTATTAATAACGATTTGGGCCGTTTACAAATTCACTCAAGGAGATATTGGAGATGGAATCGCTTTATTATTATTCGCAGGGATATTTGTTCTTTTTTATTTTAAAAATGAATTTATATTATTAGCCTTTTTACAACTTAGAAAGCAAAACTTTCCAGGAGCTCAAAAATGGTTAGGTTATATTAAAAAACCTGAAGGTGCTTTAACTTTAAAACAACAAGGTTATTACAACTATCTTCATGGGATTATGTTGTCTCAAACGAATATTACGCAAGCGGAAAAATTCTTAAAAAAAGCAGTTAAGCTAGGTTTATCTATGGATCATGATTTAGCCATGGCCAAGTTACAATTAGCTGGTATTGCAATGACGAAAAGAAGAAAAAGAGAAGCTACAACATTAATGAATGAAGCAAAAAAGCTTGACAAGCACGGAATGCTTAAAGAACAAATACAAATGTTAAAACAACAAATGAAGAAGATTTAAGTTCTTTATTTGATTTAAACAATTATTGTATCTTTAACCCGGTTTGGATTCTGGAAAATGATTAGAAACTTTCTTTTAAAAGCTTTGAAGAGACATGCGTCTCATTGGATTGTGTTATTTATAGACACACTTCTAGTAGCATTATCATTCATTTTGGCTTATACTATTAGATTTAATGCTTCTTTAAATTTTAATATTGGTGATTTATCTTATCAAATCCCTTTTATTTCTTTTATTTATTTGGTATCCTTTTGGCTTGTAGGATCGAATAGAGGAATTATTCGTCATACTGGCACAAGAGATGCTTTTAATGTTTTTATAGGGGTTACAATAGCTTCAATGAGTATAATTTTTATTGTTGCGGTTAATAATGTTTATAAGATATTCCCGAATCATACCATTCCAAAAACAATCATCTTAATACATTACTTTATTACAGTTTTTGTATTAATAGTAAGCCGATTTATTTTCAAAGCTTTTTACGAAATCATCTCATCTGAACTCAAAGACATTACAAATGTTATGATATATGGTGCTGGTGACTCTGGTTTAATTACATACGGTGCTCTAAATCGTGACACTAAGAATAACTATGAGGTTATTGGTTTTATCGACGACGATAAGAATAAAGTTGGTAAAAAGATAGATAGAGTAAAAATTTATAGTCGATCAGAGATTGATAAAGACTTTATTGAAAAGAAACAAGTTGATGAGATTATTTTCTCAATTCAAAATATCAAGTCAGAACGTTTATTATTCTTAACTGATAAAACCCTTGAATTAGGTGTAAAACCTAAAATCGTTCCACCACTGTCAAACTGGATTGGTGGAGACTTTGAGGCAAATCAGATTAAACAAGTAAAGATTGAAGATTTATTAGACAGAAAACCAATCTCAATAGACAACCCTATTGTAAAACGTGACGTTGATAATAAAGTTATCTTAGTTACAGGTGCCGCAGGTTCAATTGGAAGTGAAATTTCAAGACAGATCAGTAAATACAAACACAAACATCTGATTTTAATTGATCAAGCTGAATCGCCTCTTTATGAAATTCAACAAGAGTTAATTCGAAAAGGAATTCAAAATTTCACTTCAATAGTTGCCGATGTGCGTGATACTGTGAGAATGGAAGCCGTTTTCAAACACTTCAACCCTAATAAAGTTTATCATGCTGCTGCATACAAACATGTTCCTTTAATGGAAGAAAGTCCATATGAAGCTATAAAAATTAATGTAGCTGGAACTAAAAATATTGCTGATTTATCAGTTAAATATAATGTTGAACGATTCGTTATGGTTTCAACAGATAAAGCAGTAAACCCAACAAATGTAATGGGTGCTACAAAACGAGTAGCTGAAATGTATATTTGTTGTCTAAGTAAGTTATACAAAACAACAAAATTTACAACGACACGTTTTGGAAACGTATTAGGTTCTAATGGATCAGTAATTCCTTTATTCAAAAAACAAATAGAATCAGGTGGACCATTAACAGTTACTCATAAAGATATTACGAGATATTTTATGACGATTCCAGAAGCTTGTCAATTAGTCCTGGAAGCCGGTACTATGGGTGACGGAGGTGAGATATATATTTTCGATATGGGTAAATCTGTCAAGATTTATGACATTGCCAAAAGAATGATTCATTTGTCTGGTTTGAAGTACCCTGAAGATATTGACATTAAAATTACAGGTTTACGTCCGGGAGAAAAGCTTTACGAGGAATTGTTGGCTAATGGGGAAAACACTACTCCAACATATCATGAAAAAATCATGATAGCAAAAAACCAAAAAATTGATGTCAATACAATAAAAGCTCAAATTGAAGCTTTGTGTTGTGAAAACATAAAAAATGACAATCGCATGTCTGTAAAAATGGTAAAAGAAATTGTTCCTGAGTATATATCGAACAATTCTGTTTACGAAAAATTAGACACGCTTTAAAACCAAATAAATTTGATTATTTTCGCAAAAAATTTAAAAATGCAAAAAGCAAAAAAAATTGTTTTGTTATTACTATTAATAGTATCTGCAACATCATGTGTTTCTAAAAAAGATATTACATATTTTCAGTATGATGCAATAGAACAAGCCAATGTTACTAATTCATATGAGACCGTTTTAAAACCTGATGATTTGGTACAAATTACGGTTTCCGCAGTTGATTTAGAAGCCGTAAAACATTTTAACTTACCAGCTGTTAACTTTGCATCAACAACAAATAGTGCCTTAGGCACACCACAACAACAAGCATATCTTATTGATAATGAAGGGTATATCGACTTCCCTGTGTTAGGTAGACTTAAGATTGGTGGTTTAGAGAGAAAAGAAGTGATAACACTACTTAGAAACAAGCTATCCCCTGATTATGTTAAAAATCCTACCATAAACATACGAATCACTAATTATACTATCACAATATTAGGTGATGTAAAAAAACCAGGAACTTATACTATTCCTAATGAACGAATTACAATATTAGAGGCTATTGGATTAGCAGGTGATTTAAATATTACTGGTAAGAGAAATACAATTAAGGTTTTTCGAGAAATAAATGGAAAGAAAATTCAGTTTGATGTAGATCTACGATCTAATAAAATTTTTACTTCTCCTGTTTATTATCTTCAACAAAACGACTTGGTTTATGTAGACCAAAACAAATCTTCTTCACAAGATGCTGCCTTTAATAGAAATACTGGATTATTCGTTTCCATAGGATCTATTCTTGTATCATTAATTGCAGTATTAACTAGATAATTACCCTTTATCAATGAACAACAATATTAATACTCAACAAATTGCGGAACATGATACTATCAACATTAGAGCTGAATTAGAAAAATATCTAATTCACTGGCGTTGGTTCTTAGTGGGAATTATAATAAGTTTATTTTTAGCTTTCGTTTATTTAAGATATAGTACACCCAAATACACAGCGACTTCGACTATTCTTATTAAGGATAATAAAAAATCAGGGATTTCAGCTGAATTAGAAGCTTTTAAAGATTTAGGAATTATTGGTGCTGGTTCAAGTAATAACCCTGATAATGAAATAGAAATACTTAAGTCACGAAAAATATTAGAAGGTGTAGTAAAAAAACTAAGTCTTAATATTAAGTATGTTTCCGAAGGGCGTGTAAAAAATACAGAATTGTATAAAACCAGTCCTGTCACAATTATCACACAAGATTCTCTATTACTAAAAAAATTAGAGCAACCATTATCATTTTCAGTACTTCTTAAAGGAGAGGATAAAGTTGACATCATTAATGAAAAGGGAGAGGTGATTCATACTGATTTACCTTTTGGATCAACTTTTGATCTTCCGACAAAAAAACTAGCATCAAACAAAATAACAAATATCAAATTATTGAAACATGCTGAGTTCTTCAAAGATTTCAATAGTGATAAAGTTATTGTTAACATATATCCTTACGACATAATTATTAACGGTCTAATTAAACAAATAATTGTTGAACCTATTAACAAAAATTCTAGTGTTCTTAAATTACTATTGGAATCAACAGTTTTAGAAAAAGCTGAAAATGTTTTAGATGAACTTGTATATCAATATAATCTAGATGCTAAAAATGACAAAAGTGAGGTATCCAGAAAAACGGTTGAGTTCATTAATGAAAGATTAGAAAATGTTGGAGGAGAACTTGCGATTGTCGATGACAATGTAAAGAATTTCAAAAAGAAAAACAGTGTTACGGATATTCAATCTGAAGCTCAATTAGTACTTCAAACTAGTTCTCAGAACAAAGAAAAACTGATAGAAGCGAATATTCAACTTAGTATTGTAAAATCTTTAAGAGAAGAATTAAAAAAATCAGAAGATATTCTGCCGGTAAATTTAGGTTTACAAGATCAAAACATTGGAAAGTATATTTCAGAATACAATAAATTATTAAGTGATAAGAGAAGACTTTTAAAAAGTGCAGGAGAAAAAAACACCGTAGTTGTTGAAATTCAAGAAAATATTGAAGATATAAGAACCTCCTTAGAAAATAGTTTAGCTAGTCAGGAAAAAACTATCCAATTAAATGTAAACAACCTAAACAGAGAAGCATATAAATTCAATTCGAAAATTTCTTCTATTCCTTCTAAAGAAAGAGAATTTCTGGATATCGCACGTCAACAAGAAATTATAGCTGGACTTTATACATACTTATTAAAGAAAAAAGAGGAGACGGCAATTTCATTAGCGGTTACAGTACCAAATGCTAAAATCATTGATAATGCTTACGGTTCAAACATCCCTGTTTCTCCAAAAAAGAAAATTATAGTTCTTGGGGCTCTATTTATGGGAATTATCATTCCTTTTATCTTATTATACGTCAGAGATTTATTTGACACTAAAGTTCATACTAAAAAAGATATTCAGGATTTAACTTCAGTACCATTTATTGGAGATATACCTCATTCTGAAGTTAAAGAAAAAATTGTAGTAGGTACAGATGCCAGATCAAGTACTGCCGAAGCATTCAGATTAGTTCGTACAAACCTTGATTTTATGCTTACAGGCAATGAAAATTCAAATCTTGGTAAAACTATTTTTATTACATCCACTACCAGTGGCGAAGGTAAATCATTCATTTCGATAAACCTATCAGCTACTCTAGCATTATCGGGTAAAAAGGTAATCCTTGTTGGAATGGATTTACGTGCACCAAAAGTGACCGAGTATTTAAATATCCCAGAGAGAAAGGGTATTACTAATTTTATTACAAATGAAAGTATAACTATTGATTCACTAAAATTTAGGGTTCCTGAATTAAAAGATTTAGACATTATAGCATCGGGAGTTATACCACCAAATCCTGCAGAGCTACTAATGTCTTCAAGAGTAAACGAACTTTTCGATACTCTAAGAAGTGAATATGACTATGTACTTATCGACACAGCACCTGTTAATTTAGTTACTGACACACTATTAATTTCAAAATATGCTGACGTATTCCTATATGTTAGTAGAGCAAATTATTTAGATAAACGACTTTTAGCAGTACCTGATACACTTTACAAAGAAAACAAACTACCTAACATGGCTATCATATTAAATGATACAGACATGAAAAGAGGATATGGTTATGGATATGGATACGGTTATGGATATGGTTATGGAAATGTTCAAGAAGAAACTACTAAACCATGGTATAAACGGTTATTCGGATAGAACAATAAATTAAACCAATAAAAAAAGGAGCTTTTTAAAAAGCTCCTTTTTTTATTTATAAAACTTACTATTATTGTTCACAAGATCTAAAATGTTCTTTTTAATCTTTTTAGTACCGATTTTTTCCATCAATCGCAAATGATTTTTATGATGTGTGTCAGTGCCTACAAAGTCATACAAATTTTCCTTGATTAATTTCTCCGCTGTTTTTTTTACTCGGCTTCCATATTGCTCAGTTAACGATAGTAAGTTTAACTGAAATAAACATCCCGCTTTTTTAAGTTTATAATAATTTTGAAAATCGTTGTGATAGAAATTATAACGTTCTGGATGCGCTAAAATAGGCTTATACCCTTTTAACTGAATCTCAAATAGAATATCGTATAAATTGATAGGTGCATTGAAATAGGACATTTCTACAAGAATAAAATTGTCCTGTAACGTTAAAATATCGTTCTGCTCTAATCTCTGAACAAACTGTTCATCCATCATATACTCTGCAGAAGCTCTTAAACTTATATCTTCAAAACCTTCCCTAAGTGTTAATTCATATTTTAACTCTTCTAGTTTTTGTAAAATGGTATCTGTGGAATTTGGATAAACATCACCTAACACATGCGGTGTTGTGATAAAATTCTTAATCCCAAAACTCTTCATTTTAGATATTAAGGATATTGAATCCTCTATAGTCTTAGCTCCGTCATCAATACCTGGAAGTAAATGAGAATGAATATCTACAAACTTATCATTAAATATTTCTGTAAGTGAAATAGACTTTTCCTTTAAAAAAAACATGATATTATATGTGTTTAGCGAAACAAAATTAAACTTTTTTACATAAAAATCTACTTTATTTCTTTCGAAAACGATTGAGTTTTAACCAGCTATTGTGTAGTAGAAACTGATAGTATATATTTGAATAACACATTCAATTACAGACATGATTTTAATCGCAGACGGAGGATCTACAAAAGCAGATTGGATTGCTTTAGACAAGAATAAAAATGAAGTTTTTAGAGCCAGAACTTTAGGTTTAAATCCTGCAGTAGTTCCGGCAGAAGAATTAAAAAATAGAATTATAAATATGTTTCAACTTATCAATATCAAAGATGAAGTTGAAGAAATTCATTTTTATGGAGCTGGCTGTGGTACTCCTAAGCCAGTGCAAATTCTCCATGATGTAATGAAAGAAATTTTCACAAAAGCTGATATTAGTATTGCAGAGGATATGTTAGCCGCTGTTTACGCCGCAAGTGGAAATGATCCAGCTATTGTTTGTATCCTAGGAACGGGTTCAAACAGTTGTTATTTTAATGGAACTAATATAGAAATGTTAGCTGCCTCATTAGGTTACTCAATTATGGACGAAGCTAGTGGCAACTATTTTGGAAGACTTTTAATTCGTGATTACTATTATAAAAAAATGCCAAAAAAAATCGCGCAAAGTTTTGAAAGTGAGTTTAATTTAGACGCAGATTATATTAAGCAACATCTCTACAGAGAACCTAACCCAAATATGTATCTTGCCACTTTCGCTAAGTTTATGTTTGAATTTAAAAGCGAAAAATATGTCAAGAAACTTATTCGTAAAGGCTTTCAAGAATTCTTTAAATATAGAATTTTACCTTACAAAAAGGATAGCACTACTCCTATTTATTTCATCGGTTCTATCGCATTTTACTTTAATGATATACTTGAAAAGGTTGCCAATAAGCATGGATTATCGGTTACAGGGATAGTTCAACGACCTATAGATAATTTACTAGAATATCATAAACAAAATATTAATTAAAATATTCTAGGCATCGCTCAAGGGCCATACCACGAGAGCCTTTTATTAATATCTCACTGTTTTCAAATTTCGTCTTTTCCAAGTATACCGAGAGTAATTCGAAATTTGAAAACTGCTTTCCATGTAACGTGACAGAGTTAGCGAAATGATCTCCGACAAAAATTGTTTCTTCGAAACCTAATTCTTCCACAAGATCAACAATATTCTGGTGTTCCTCCTCACTACTATTCCCTAGCTCAAACATATCCCCTAGAATAACTACCTTTCGCCTTTTTCCATACTCTTTGAAATTTTCAATAGCTGCCTTCATACTTGTAGGATTCGCATTATATGCATCTAAAATAATCTCATTCGATCCTATAGAAATAATTTGAGATCGATTGTTCGTTGGTACGTATCCCTGAATTGCATGAATCATAGATTCTTGGTTTACATCAAAATAATTACCAATTGTAACTGCCGCAACAATATTAGGGTAATTATATGACCCAATTAAATTACTCTTAATCTCACTACCATTTAGTTTCATCCTAATGAATGGATCTACCTCTAATAATTCAACGTCCTTGGAAAACAAATACTTATTACCTCCTTCTGATTTCTCTATTTGAATTGAATCATTCGGATTTATAATTAAAGTACCACCCTTACCAATAATATATCTGTATAACTCTGATTTACCCTGAATCACTCCTTCCTCTCCACCAAAACCTTCTAAATGTGCTTTACCAAAATTAGTAATATATCCAATTGACGGTTCGGCTATTTCCGCAAGTATTTTTATTTCTCCTTTATGGTTAGCTCCCATCTCTACAATTCCTATTTCAGTTTCATTAGTCATGGATAATAAAGTTAATGGGACACCTATATGATTATTATAGTTACCTTGAGTTGCAGTAGTTCTATATTTTGAAGACAGTACACAATTAATTAACTCTTTAGTCGTAGTTTTACCATTACTTCCTGTAAGACCAACAATTGGTATATTTAGTGCATTCCTGTGATAATTTGCAAGCTTCTGCAACGTAGACAATACATTATCAACCAAAATGAATTTTTCATTTACTAGATACTTCTCCTCATCTATCACACAAAAATCAGCACCGTTTTCTAAAGCATCTAAAGCGAATTCATTTCCATTGAAATTCTCTCCTTTCAATGCAAAAAAGATGGTTCCCTTTCTAATTCTCCTTGTATCAGTATCTACTAGATAATTCTTTCTATATAACTCGTAAAGTTCCTTAATTTTCATTTTGTAAAAATAAAAAACCTCACTGAATTCAGCGAGGTTTTATTAATGTGCATTTCTTATATAGCACATAATTTATTTTAATTATTTCTATTTTCTAGAATAAATATATCTTGGTGTAGCAGTCTTCTTTTGATTACGTACCATTGGTCCTACTTTATCCGTAGCACATCTAAATCCAATATAATTAGTAGAGATATACTCTGGGAAATATCTTCTCTGAGCAGGATCTAACCAATATTCTCTATCAGCCCAAGAACCACCTTTATAAACTCTTGTTTTATTACTTACTAACGTAGTTCTTTTCTTCTTATCATACTCTAACTTTACAATGGCATTTCCTAAAGAATCTCTTTCAGCCTCTGGTCTCACAGGTGAGTTATACATACGAGGTGTTCCTGCTAATTGATCCTCCTCTAAGTTAAAGAATTGAGAAGACTTTTGATCTCCATCATTCAAGTCAGAATTATCCGCAAATGAATAGTTTCTTCTCATATACGTATCATCCTTAGTTATAGGAATATATTTGAAAGAACCTGGTAAAGCCTTAGGCATTACTTTTCCATTTACTAAAGTATCTAATTCAACTTGACTATCATCTACAATTACAACTTTACCTTCTGCGTCTATTAATTTCTTTGTAAAAATATTACCTCTAAAGTAATTAAAGTCATTCGCTTCAGAATCTACAATTGGACGATAAACATCAGAAACCCATTCTGCAACATTACCAGACATATCGTATAAACCAAATGCATTTGGTGGATAACTCTTAACTGAGTTTGGAATATCTGCACCATCACTACTCCAACCTGCAATACCACTATAGTTACCTTTTCCTTGCTTGAAGTTAGCTAACTGATCCCCTCTTCTAGATTTAGATCTATTTCTTGTATATTTTCCAGTCCAAGCATATTTCTTTCTACCACGGATATTATTATATTCTCTATTTTCAAAAATAGCTTTTGCAGCATATTCCCATTCTACTTCAGTTGGAAGTCTGAACTTCTGCGATAAAATACCATCAGAAGAAGTTACCTGTCTTCCTGTAAAAGCACCTTTAACAGGTTTTGGTTCTCCCTTTTTTCTTGGTACCGGAATACCTCTTTTATAAATTGTAGAATCACCATCGAATAATGCATATGGTTGATCTAAATAAACATCTGTGTCGAAGTTATTTTTACCACGGAAACTTAAAGAATCTTCTTTAAAGATATTCGTGATTACACCCTTATCCATTAATATTTTAAGGTTAACAGCATTAGTTCTCCATTTACAATACTCATTTGCCTGTAACCATGTCACACCAACAACCGGATATTCAGAGTACGCTGGGTGTCTTAAGTAACTCTCAGAAAGTAAATTTGTATTTCCTAAACCTTTTCTCCAAACTAAAGTATCTGGTAAAATAGATGGATATATATGCTTAAACTGAGGGTCTTCCGGAGGAAAAACATCTTTCGTGTACTGAAGAAATAAACCATATTCCGCATTCGTTACTTCTGCCTCATCCATATAAAACGAACGAACGTGCATTTGTTTCGGAGTAGTGTTCCAATCAAACATCACATCATCTTGTACTAATCCCATAGTATAAGTACCACCTTCAATGTGAACCATTCCTGGAGGCACATTCCCATCTTTAAATTCTCCTTTTAAATAATTTCCATAACTAGGATCATTAAAGTTCCAACCTGTTAAAGAAGAAGAACTTGAGCCTCTTCTTGAACTTTGACATGAACTTAAAATCACTAAGGAAATTGTTAGTAAGCTAAATAACTTAAATGTACTTTTCATGTATTTACTTAATTTTAGGGTCCGGCAATTTACAACATTTATCATTGAATTCAATTATATAAATATAATAATTTTATTATAGGTTCTAAATACTATTTCTAAACGATTGTTTTTTCATTTTATTATAAGTAATCTTGCAAAAGATATACTAACGTAATAACCACTTCGTTATTATAATGAATTTATGAAAAGACTTTTACTTCTTACCATATTACTCATTAGTTTTATCGGCGTTAGCCAAACTACCAACTCTGTCCTTTTTAATGGAACTTGGCATAAATTTGCTATCGATACCACAGGTGTTTTCAGAATTGACGCCACATTCTTAAGAAATTTGGGTATTAACACTAATAACATTGATCCTCGAAATATAAAAATTTATGGGAATGGAGGCAAAACTTTACCAGAATTTGCTTCAGATTTTCGATATAATGACTTGCAAGAAAATGCAATTTTTGTTCGTGGTGAGAATGATGGCTCTTTTAATAGTGACGATTATATTTTATTTTATGGTATTGGTCCTCACAGTTGGGAAACAAATATTTTGAACGAAACTGCCTCACACATTCAGAACATATATAACGAAGAAGCTTATTATTTTATCACAGTAGCTGACACTCCTGGTAAAAGAATTACTGATAGTCCAATACTAACAGGGGGTTCAACTACATCTATAAGTACTTTTGATGACTTTGTTTTTTACGAAAAAGAGAACACAAATCTCCTAGCAGTAGGAAGATTATGGTTTGGCGAAAACTTTTCAGTTAATAACTCTCAAAATTTTTCTATACCATTTGAAAATGCACAAACAGGATCTAGTATAAGTGTTAAAGTAACAGCGGTAGCTCAATCTTCAACATCATCCAATATGAATATTACGGTTAATGGAACAAGTTCTTCATCTATTAGCTTCCCTCCTGTTTCTAATTCCACTTCATCTGGACTGGCACGATATGGACAAAGTACTTTTTCTAGTACTCCTTCTAGTTCGGTAAGCGTACGAATTGATTATAATAACAATGGAAATCCTTCCGCAAGGTCATTTTTGGACTACATTGAAATAGTAGGAAAGAAAAATTTAACATCTTCTGGAAAACAATTTACATTCAGAAGTTTTGCAGAAGCAAAATCAGCCGGAATTGTTGAATATACTATTTCAAACGCAACGGATGTATTCCAAGTTTGGAATGTTTCAGATCCAATTAATATTGTAAACATTCAAAACGAATCTACGTCAGCAGACCAATTCTTATTTAAATCTAATGGAGGAAATTTAAGCGAATATGTTCTTCTTAATGAGAATGATTTCTATAGTCCAAAACAAATACAAGAAAGAACTGTTACAAATCAAAATTTACACGCACTTTCGAATATAGAATACCTGGTAATTACGAATCAAGAATTATTCAGTGAAGCAAAGAGGTTAGCCGATTATCATCAAGCAAACAGTAATCTTAACTCTAGAGTTGTATTATTATCTGAAATCTACAATGAGTTTTCTTCAGGAAGTAAAGACATAACTGGAATAAGGGATTTCATAAAATACCTCCACGATAATTCTACAGGTAATACATTAAAGTATGTGTGTTTTTTTGGAGACTCTTCTTACGATTTTAAAGATCGAATTTCAAGTAACAATAATATAGTCCCAACATTTCATGCAATTCAAAGTTTTGATTTAGTTTCTTCATATGTTACAGATGACTATTTTGTAATGATTGATGATAACGATGGTAGAATGTTAGGAAGTGACGACATCGACATAAGTTCTGGAAGAATTCCTGTTACCACTGTTCAACAAGCAAATCAGGTTGTCAATAAAATTTTAAAATATTATGACACTTCTTCTTTTGGTGATTGGAGAAACACTGTAACTCTAGTAGCTGATGATATAGATGTTTCAACCGATGCTACTTTACAATCAGGTTTAGAGGAAGTGGCTGACAGCATAAAAAAGTACAAACCAATATTCAACGTAAATAAAATTTACGCGGATGCCTTCAAACAAGAAAACTCCTCAGGTGGTGAACGTTACCCACAAGTTAAAAATGCCATTACAAATGCTATTGAAAAAGGAACTTTAGTATTGGATTATTTTGGTCATGGTGGGGAAGATGGATTAGCTGCTGAAAGAATCCTTGAAATTCCACAAATACAAGAATTCAACAACAACAATTTACCTCTATTTATTACAGTAACTTGTGAATTTTCCCGATTTGACAACCCTTTACGGGATACTGCTGGAGAACAATTATTTTTGAATTCAAATGGTGGAGCGGTAAGCATGATTACTACTACAAGAGATGTTTTTATCTCACTTGGAGAAGCTTTCAATAAAGAGTTAACTCAATACGTTCTAGATTTTGACAATGCTGATGATGCCATTTCTACAAATCTGATAAAAACTAAAAATGAGACTTCAAGTAGTCAGCGATTTTTCATTTATTATTTCGGAGACCCAGCAATGAAGTTAGCTATTCCAAAACCAGATATTAGAGTAAGCAGAATTAATGATGTTCCAATTAGTCAACCCGTTGACACTTTAAAAGCGTTATCTCGAATTAAAATTGATGGAATTGTTACAGATAATTCTGGTACTCCTCTTAACAACTTTAATGGAACAGTATTTACTACAATATTTGACAAACCAATTGATAAAAATACTTTAGATAACGATGGTTTCGGAATCATCAATACATTTGATTCACAGGAAAGTAAAATATTCCGAGGAAAATCGTCCGTACAAAATGGAACTTTTAGCTTTGAATTTATAGTTCCTAAAGATATTAAAATTACATATGGAAATGCCAAAATTAGTTTCTATGGGGAAAATCAAACTATTGATAAATCAGGGATAAATTTGGATGCCATTGTTGGAGGTATTAACGATAATGCTCCCACCGATGTTATTGGACCAGAAATTCAACTTTTCATGAATGATGAATCCTTTATTGACGGAGGCACAACAAATACTTCGCCCAATTTGATTGTAAAACTATCTGACATTAGTGGAATCAACACTTCCATAACAGCAGTTGATCATGATATTGTAGCCATTATAGATGATAATCAATCAGAACCAATCATATTGAACGACTTTTATGAAACGGAACTAGATGATTTTACGAAAGGCGTTGTTAATTACCCACTTAGAGATTTATCAGTAGGAACACATACTATTAAAATAAAAGCTTGGGACACATATAATAATTCATCTGAAGCTACGTTAACCTTTGAGGTTGTAAGTGATACCAAATTAGTTTTGGAAAATGTTTTAAATTATCCAAATCCCTTTACAAACTATACTGAGTTCTGGTTCAACCATAATAAACCTAACGAGCCTCTGGAGGTGCAAGTTCAAGTATTTACAATTTCTGGGAAATTAGTCAAAACCATTAATCAAACAGTTCAAACCGCAGGTGGTTTATCTAGAACAATAAACTGGAATGGCTTAGATGATTTTGGAAATAAAATTGGAAAAGGTGTGTATTTGTACAAGTTAAAAGTAAAATCAACAGTCAGTAATTTGACATCTGAAAAATACGAGAAACTCGTTATACTATAATAAAATTATATATTTGCCAAAACAATGTTAAAATCTAAAATGAAAAAATCAACAACATTAACGTTATTATTGTTCACTTTTTTAGGATTCAATTTAAGAGGACAAGTTAATGAAGGATCAATAACAACTTCTGTTCCTTTCCTTCAAATTAGCTCAGATGCAAGAGCGGGTGGTATGGGTGAAATTGGTGTAGCATCATCTCCAGATGCATTCTCTTTATTTCATAACCCTGCCAAAATCGCATTTAATGATAGTAAATTGAGTGTAGGTGTAAGTTATGTGCCTTGGTTACGTAATTTAACTGATGATATCTTTGCTGGAAACCTTTCTGTAGTAAATAGATTTAGTGAAAATAGTGCTTGGGGAGTAGACTTTAAATATTTCTCTTTAGGAAGAATTGATTTAACTGATAACAGTGGTAATAGCACAGGAACTATCAATCCAAGTGAATTTGCATTATCTGGATATTATTCTTTAAAATTAAGCGAACGCTTTTCAATGGCAGTTGGTTTAAAATATATTAACTCTAATTTAGATGTTGATAATAACTCATTAGAAGCTGTAAACTCTTTCGCAGTTGATATTGGTGCGTACTACCAATCAGATGAAGAAAATTATGGAACTTTCAACGGACGATATAGAATTGGTGTAAATGTAGCTAACATTGGACCAAAAGTAGAATACACTCCTGGTGAAGAGAACTTTATTCCTACAATAGGAAAACTAGGTGGTGGATTCGATTTCATTTTTGATGACTATAATACTTTAGGTGTTAATGTTGAATTTAGAAAACTTTTAGTACCATCAAGTGGATCTAGATCTACAAGAGGATGGTTCGAAGGAATGTTTACATCTTTAGGTGATAGAAGTTTTAGTGAAGAATTACAAGAAGTTAACTGGTCACTTGGTGCTGAATACATGTATAACAATGCCTTTGCCTTAAGAGCTGGTTATTTTAATGAAAGCGAAGAAAAAGGAAACAGAAAATTCTTTACAATGGGTGCAGGATTTACAGCTCAAGCTTTCTCTGTTGATTTATCTTACTTAATTAATACTTCTGATGTAAATAATCCATTAGAAAATACATTACGCTTTTCATTAGCGTTTGATATAGGAGAAATTTACGATGACTATTAATAGTGTTTTCGTATATTAGTACAAATTTTAAAGCAGTCTAAGGACTGCTTTTTTTGACCTTAATATTTATGAAAGAAATCGATTTTTCATTAAAAGCAAATGTTTATGATTTTGTTTCTGAACTAACTGAAGAAGAACAAAATCTAATGAACCATGCTATAGAAGCTAGAAATAAGGCATATGCTCCTTACTCTAAATTTAAAGTAGGAGCCGCGTTATTGCTTGATAACGGCATTATTGAAACTGGAAGTAATCAAGAGAACGCAGCTTATCCTTCTGGAATGTGTGCCGAAAGAGTTGCTATTTGGAGTGCGGGAGCAAAATATCCTAATATGATAGTTAAAAAAATTGCAATAACTGCGGCTTCTTCTGAAGTTGAAGTAAAAAACCCTGTCGGACCATGTGGTGCATGCAGACAAGCATTATATGAATATGAATTCAATCAAAAGGAACCAATTGAAATAATTTTCATGGGAGAAACGGGTAAAATAATGAAAGTAAAGTCTTTAGCATCTCTATTACCTTTTTCATTTGACAGCTCTTACCTGTAATTTAACAATATAACAAAGCAACGTGGTTTTTTATTAAAACACCGCAACAACGAAAAGGTTTTAAATACGATTATCGTATTTAAAACCTTTATTTTTTACGAATAAACCAATTTCATCTATTGTATTTTTGTAGATTCATAAAAATAAAATATACTTTTGATAATTAATAGGTTATACACACTAAATCCTTTTAATTTGTTGTTATAGTAAGCCCTAATATTTATTTACATGACAGCTGTTATTACTGGAACCGGTAGTTATATTCCTACCATTAAGAAAGAAAATAAACAATTTAGTGGTAATCGATTTTTAAATGCAGACGGTTCATCTTTTGAATCTGAAAATACGGTTATTATCCAAAAATTTAAAACAATAACCGGTATCGAAGAAAGACGATATGCCGAAGATCATTTCAATGCATCTGATTTGGGTTATTTGGCTGCGGAAAAAGCTATTGAAAACGCAGGAATCGATTCGGAAGAAATAGACTACATTATTTTTGCTCATAACTTTGGAGACGTAAAAAACAATGCTATTCAAAGCGATATATTGCCAAGTTTAGCAACTAGAGTTAAACACTTATTAGGTATTCATAATCCTAATTGTGTTGCATATGACATTCTTTTTGGTTGTCCAGGTTGGGTTGAAGGTGTAATTCAAGCAAAAGCTTTCATAAAAGCCGAAATAGCAAAAACAGTTTTGGTTATTGGAGCAGAAACACTTTCGAGAGTTGTTGATAAGCACGATAGAGATTCTATGATTTACAGTGATGGTGCTGGCGCTTGTATCGTTCAAGCATCAGAAAATACGGAAAGTGGTATTCTAAGTCATGCATCACAAACGTATGCAAAGAAAGAAGCTTATCATTTATTTTTTGGTAACTCCTACGATAAGAATGAAGACCCGAATGTTCGATACATCAAAATGTATGGGCGAAAAATTTATGAATTCGCGCTAACTTACGTTCCAAATGCAATGAAAATTGCGTTGGATAAAAGTAATGTTGATATTTCAGAAGTAAAAAAAGTATTCATTCATCAGGCTAATGAAAAAATGGATGAAGCAATTATCAAACGTTTTTACAGGTTATATAAAAAACCAGTACCAGAATTTATTATGCCAATGAGCATTCATAAGTTAGGAAATAGTTCAGTTGCAACTGTACCTACTCTACTCGACTTGGTTTTAAATAATAAAATTGAAAATCATAACGTAAATAAAGGTGATGTAATCATCTTAGCATCAGTAGGTGCGGGTATGAATATTAACGCAATTGTATATCGATATTAAATTCTAAAAAAATACAAGCAAAAATAAAATCAAACTATTATTTTTGCGGATGCAACAACACAACGTACTTATTTTAGATTTCGGTTCGCAATACACGCAATTAATTGCGCGCCGTGTAAGAGAATTAAATATTTATTGTGAGATTCACCCTTTCAATAAAATTCCAAACAATATAGATAATTTTAAAGCTGTGATCTTATCGGGTAGTCCATACTCTGTAAGGTCAGAAGAAGCTCCACATCCAGACTTATCTGAGATTAGAGGGAAAAAACCTTTATTAGCAGTTTGTTACGGAGCTCAGTATCTAGCACATTTTTCTGGAGGATTAGTGGCTCCTTCAAATACTCGCGAGTATGGTAGAGCTAATCTTTCTTTCGTAAAGGACAATGAAGCTTTTTTCAAAAACATTTCTACTGGAAGTCAAGTTTGGATGAGTCATTCAGACACTATTAAGAACTTACCTGAAAATGGGGTTTTATTAGCTAGTACTCATGATGTGGAAAATGCTGCCTATAAAATTGAAGGAGAAACTACATATGCAATACAATTTCATCCAGAAGTTTATCATTCTACTGACGGAACTCAACTATTAAAGAACTTTTTAGTTGATATAGCAGGCTTAGAACAGCAATGGACACCAAACTCTTTTGTAGAGTCAACAGTGAATGGATTAAAAGAAAAGATTGGTGATGATAAAGTTATTTTAGGTTTATCTGGTGGTGTAGATTCTACAGTAGCGGGTGTTTTACTTCACAAAGCTATTGGACAAAACTTACATTGTATTTTTGTTAATAATGGCCTTCTAAGAAAAAATGAGTACGAAAATGTACTTAAGCAATACGAAGGAATGGGATTAAACGTTAAAGGTGTAGATGCATCTGAACGTTTTTTATCAGCTTTGGACGGAATAAGTGACCCAGAAACAAAAAGAAAAACAATTGGAAGAGTATTTATCGAAGTGTTCGATGATGAAGCTGCTAAAGTAGAAAATGCAAAATGGTTAGCTCAAGGAACAATTTATCCTGATGTAATTGAATCAGTTTCAGTTAATGGAGGTCCTTCTGCTACAATTAAAAGTCATCATAACGTAGGTGGTTTACCTGACTTTATGAAGCTTCAAGTTGTTGAGCCATTACGTATGATTTTTAAAGATGAAGTAAGACGCGTCGGAGCCTCAATGGGAATTGATAAGGAGTTATTAGGAAGACATCCATTCCCTGGTCCTGGTTTAGCAATTCGAATTTTAGGAGATATCACTTCAGAAAAAGTTCGTATTTTGCAAGAAGTGGATGCTATTTTTATAGATGGTTTAAAAGAAAGCGGATTATACAACGACGTATGGCAAGCTGGTGCAATTTTATTGCCAGTGAACTCTGTTGGTGTTATGGGAGATGAAAGAACTTATGAAAAAGTAGTTGCTCTAAGAGCGGTTGAAAGTACTGATGGTATGACTGCTGACTGGGTAAATTTACCTTATGAGTTTTTACAAAAAACATCTAATAAAATAATAAATAACGTTAAAGGAGTGAATAGAGTTGTTTACGATATTAGTTCTAAACCTCCTGCAACTATTGAATGGGAATAATAATTTAATTAAAAATAAACCATCTCAGTTTTAGTTTAAAGAAAGTTATATGAATAAAATAAAATTTTGGGCTATTACATTTGTTTTAGCAGTATTAGTTTCTTGTAGTCAACAAAAAAGATATATTTCTTACCAGGTAAAAGAGGGAGAAACAATGAGAGACATTGCTGAAAGAATCAATGTAAAAACGGAAGACTTAGATAGGTTAAATCCAGACGTAGGTACAAACCCTGCCGCAAATAGTACAATAGTAATTCCGAATCCAGAATTTAAGAAAACAATACCTTTAATTCAAGAACCTAATAAAGACGAGGAAGTTGTAACCAAAACAGAAGAAACATCGGAGGAAACAATTAAAGAGGAAGTTGATGAAGTTAAAAATGTTCCAGACTCAACTCAAATTGTTCGTACCGTTTATGAGTATAAAACTCATATTGTACAACCTGGTGAAACTGTTTATCGTTTAACGAAAACTTATAACATTAGCAAAGACGAATTAATTAAACTAAATCCGGAGTTTCCTAAAATTAAAGATAACTTACTAAGTGTTGGTCAGGAAATAAAGGTAAAAGTAGCTGAGAAAAAGGTTATTTATATTACACGAGAAGAAGATTTAAAAAATCATGTTACGCATATTGTTAAACCAAAAGAAACGGTTTATAGCTTGACAAGATTTTATAATATCACAAAACAGGAATTAATAGATTTAAATCCTGAATTCCCTGAAATAGCTGATAATAATCTTTCAATCGGACAGGTGTTAAGAATTCGTCCAATTGAAGAAAAGTTGACTTCTGACAATTCAGCAATATATATAGACACGATTGCTGTAACCGAACCAATTAAATTAGCTTTTCTATTACCTTTCAAAGCTCAAGAATACGATAGCATTGCTAGCGAAGATATTTTTGACACAAAAAATGGTGGTAGCGCAAGAGTTGCTAACATGGTAACAGACTTTTATCTTGGTGCAGAATTGGCCTTAGATTCTATTAAAAAAAGTGGGATTCAAGTAGATGTTTCTGTATTTGATACTGGAAATAGAGGAAAGGAAGTAGAGAAAATTTTAGCTGAAGATAAACTAGAAAATGTTGATGTCGTTATCGGACCATTTTACTCTGGACAAGTGGATAAAGTAGCTGATGACGTAAACGTGCCTGTCGTTTTTCCTCACTTTTCAAATAATCAAGATGAATTTTCTTCATCTAGAATTATAAAATCTGCTCCTGATAAAGACACACACAGTGGTTTTTTAGTAGAGTATTTGAATGAAATTTATAACGGAGAAACGATTTTCATTGTTAGTGATGGTTCCAAACAATCAGATGCACAATTAGAATTTTTAGAAAAACAATTTGAAAAAAATGATTCAATTAAAAGTATCGTTACTCTAAAACCTGAAAATAATTACATTAAGAAAGAGCGTTTTACTGATAAAATGAAGCCAAAAGTTCATAACTGGATTATTTTAACTTCAGATGAAAAGTCTTATATCGCTGATGCCATAAATAGCATGGTTGTTTTACCAGAAGATGTAACTGCACAAGTATTCACAATCGACAAAACTCCGGCTTACGATTACATAAACAATAACACGTTGGCTAGAATCGACTTTACATATGTAACAGATAATTACTCTGACGAGAATGATCAAAATCTTAAGAACTTCTTTAAGCATTACAAGAAAAGAAATAAAGATATTCCTTCTGAATATGCCATAAGAGGTTTCGATTTGACTTATGATGTTTTAATCAGAATGGCATCTGGAGAAGATTTAACCGATACTTATAAGGAAGGTGTTTCGATGAGATTAGAAAATAAATTCGACTTCAATAAAAAGTTATTTGGATCCTACAGTAATAGAGGTTTATTTATTGTTCGATATAAAGATGATCTTACTTTAGAACGATTGAAATAATATATTTTCACTAGTATAAAAACAAAAAACCGATATAATTTATATCGGTTTTTTGTTTTTCTATCTATATTTCTTAAAAAATACTTTATCATTTTTCTTTCGTCAATACTGAACCCGCAGGAACAACGGTTCCATCTTCAATTTCAATCGGAAAATCGATTTTAGTTCCGTTTCCTATATATACTCTTTCTCCAATTTTACCACCGGCAGAGATTGATACTGTTGGCATAATCATACTAAATTTACCAATTTCTGTATCATGTGCGAGAAGAGACATTGCATTAATGTAAACGAAATCCGATATATTAATATTTACCGTTAACACAGCATTTGCCGCAATAACAACTCCGTTACCAATAGTAACGCTTTCATTTGAATATATTTCTACAGATGGATGGATTAAAGACGGAAATAAAATATTCTGATTATTTATTTTTTTAAATAAAATCTCTCTTACGTTTGGATTACCTACTCCAATTACAACATAAATTTCTTCATTTATATCATTCAATTCCGCAATCTTACCTAAAACCGGGAAGCCATTAACTACTTCTGAAGACGGATTGTCATCATAAAACCCAATAAAATCCCATGTTTTTTCTTTTCTATTAATGGATTGGATAATTCCTAATACTTCTCTTCCAAGTCCACCAGAACCAATAATTGCAATTTTATTCATAATTTATATCATCTTATTCCTTTACCTCCAATCGTTTAAACATTAGCACGTATAAGAAGATTAAAAATAATATAACTACAACCAAAGTTGTAAATTGTATAGTTAAATCTAATTTGTATGTATATAAAACAATTACATTAATAACCATTTGAAGTAATGCGTAAATAATCGAAACATTTAAATGGGGCATTTTAGCGGTGTGCACCAGTTTCTGATATATATGCTTTCGGTGTGGCTCTGTTAGCTTCTCACCTATCGACTTACGATAAATAACGGTTAATATTGCATCTACACTATAAACAGAAATCAAAAGTAAAATTATTGGAGAATGTGTTTTATATATAATAGAAGCGCCAACAAAACAAATTAAAACTGCCATCGATATACTTCCAATATCTCCCGCAAACATTCGAGCTTTTTTTCTAAAATTGTAAAAACCAAATACAATAACCGACATCAGTACATACAATAATAAGTCTTTATTTACGACTTGAATTTCTTCATTTATTATAAAAAGTCCACCTAGTGTAACTAAACTATAAAAACCTGTAATTCCATTAATTCCATCCATGAAATTATATTCATTGATTAAACCAACTCCGAGTATAAAAAATGGTAGAATCCATAATCCCGTTTCAGGTATCATACCTATTTCATAAAAGCTCAAACCAACTGCTAAAAACTGAAACGGTAACCTTACAGAAGAACTCAAAGTCAGAATATCATCTATAAAACTTATAAGAGCTACTAAACTTACTCCAATAAAAAAGTAAGGATATTGGAATCCTGACGAAATAAAGAAAATAAGACAACCTAGATAAAAAAGTATTCCGCCTCCTCTAATGGTTGGTATTGTATGTGAACTTCTATGGTTGGGCTTGTCTACAATATTAAATTTATCCGCTATCTTCAAATAGAAAAAAGATAAAACAGTTAAAATTAAAAATACTACTAAGTAATTCATTTTACTTATTAAATGATTTAATGGTTATTTCTATTCCTTCTCGAGTATTTAAAGGAAAATCTTTATTAAGTGCCTTTTTTATTTTCTCATTAGACACTAAATAATTTTCAGTTAATTTTTGAACTCTTTCGGAATTAATTGGAAATGGAATTATATCTCCAATTTTAGCAATTAAGTTAACTATTGGTTTTGGGATGTTTAGTATTGCTGCTTTTCTTCCAATTGTTTCTCCTATTGTTATCACTAAATCTTTAGTAGATAACGAATCATCATCAGCTACATTATAAACACCAGACTCTACACTCTTGTTTGTAATTAATTCTTTTATAACATAAGATAGGTTATCAACAGATAAAAAGGAACGTTCATTATCAAACTTCCCGAATGGGTATGGAATTCCTTTCGAAACAAAACTGTATAAGAGGTTCAAATTCCCTTTATTATTAGGACCATGTATCATACAAGGTCGTAAAATAAATAACTTTTTACTTGAAGGTAATTCCTTACTTAGTAAATAATTTTCTGCCGCTAATTTTGATTTACCATAAGCTGTTACAGGTTTCGATTCGTTAGATTCGCTTAAAACACCTATAACTTCATCTGCAGTCGCTTTTACAGAACTCATATAAATGAAAACTTCACAATCGCTATCTAAGAACTGATTGAATAATTTCTTTGTAAGCTCTGTATTAACATTAAAATATTCTGAATCATCAGAAGTATTTTTCAAATCGTGGGCTTTACCAGCTAAATGTATAAATGCCTTAGATTCATCAAATGAAGATTTATCTAGCTCTTCATAAGAGATTAAATCATTTGAGGATGTTCTTGAAATTCCTTGAATTAAAAAATCGTCCTTTAAATATGACTGTAAATTACTACCTACAAACCCAGTTAATCCAGTAATTAAAACTTTCGAAATATTAGATAAATCGTTATCCAAATCAGACATTATCCAATATTAATTATTGTACATTTCAGTGTAGTACTTCTGATAATCTCCACTTGTAACATTATTTATCCAAGCTTCATTTTCTAAATACCACTTCACTGTTTTTTCGATTCCTTCTTCAAACTGTAAAGATGGCTCCCAGCCTAATTCATCCTTTAATTTAGAAGAATCTATAGCATAACGATAATCATGCCCTGCTCTATCTGTAACATAAGTGATTAAATCTAAAGACTGTCCTTCTTCACGTCCTAAAAGTCTATCAACTGTATTAATTAAAACCTTAATTAAATCAATGTTTCTCCATTCATTAAATCCACCGATATTATAAGTATCTCCTAATTTTCCTTTATGAAAAATAACATCTATCGCTCTTGCATGATCATTTACAAATAACCAATCACGTACATTTTCCCCTTTACCATAAACAGGTAATGGTTTATTGTTGCAGATATTATTAATAAAAAGCGGAATTAATTTTTCTGGAAATTGATAAGATCCATAGTTATTTGAACAGTTCGAAATAACTGTTGGTAATCCATAAGTGTCTTGGAATGCCCTTACAAAGTGATCTGAAGAAGCTTTTGAAGCTGAATATGGAGAATGCGGATCATATGGAGTTGTTTCCGTAAAGAAACCATCATCCCCTAATGTTCCATAAACCTCATCGGTTGAAACATGGTAAAATAAATTTCCTTCAAAGTTCCCATTCCATTTCTTTTTAGACGCTTCTAACAAGCTTAATGTTCCCATTATATTTGTTTTAGCAAACGAAAACGGATCTTTTATAGATCTATCTACATGTGATTCAGCTGCTAAATGTATAACTCCATCAACGTCATATTTATGAAAAATTTCTTCCATTAGTTGATAATCACATATATCAGCTTTAACGAAAGTATAATTAGGTTTATCTTCTATATCTCTTAAATTCTCAAGATTACCTGCATAGGTTAATGCGTCCAAATTGATAATATTATAATCTGGATATTGATTAACAAATAATCTAACTACGTGTGAACCAATAAAACCCGCTCCACCTGTTATTAATATATTTTTCATTTTTTTATTTTTCTAGTTCTTTAATACACTTCTTTAATGAATCTTTCCAATAAGGAATTTCAATTCCTAAATCTTTCTTTATTTTTGATTTATTCAATAATGAATAATTAGGTCTTCTTGCTGGAGTTGGGTAATCTTTTGTTTCTATTGGAGAAATACTACAACTAATACCTCCAATTTCCATAATGCTTTTAGCAAAATCGTACCAAGAAAGTACTCCTTCATTTGAGTAGTGATATACCTCCTGTTTTCCATTAAAGTCAAAGTCTAACATTTTTAGGCATACCTCAGCTAAATCTTTTGCATACGTTGGAGAACCAACTTGGTCAAAAATTACGTTAAGTTCATCACGATCTTGACCTAATCTCATCATAGTTTTAACAAAATTATTACCATAACTAGAATAAACCCAAGCCGTTCTTATAATTGCTCCTTCAACTTTCGAATTTAAAAAAAATTCTTCCCCTTCTCGTTTTGTTCTACCATATACTCCAATTGGATCAATTGCATCATCTTCCTTGTAGGGAAGGTAATTTTTTCCATTAAAAACATAATCCGTAGATATATGAATCAATTTCCCGTTTCTCTGTTCAAGGACTTTTGAAATATTTTTTACTCCTTCCGCATTTACTTTCTCTGCTGCTATTTCTTCAGATTCAGCTTTATCTACTTGAGTATATGCAGCACAATTGATAACTATATCAATTTCTTTTGACTGAATATATGTTTCTACTTCCTTAGCATCTGTAATATTCAATCCTTCTGAACCTTCAAAAAAATATTGATGATTTGGAAAGTTGACAGATAACTCTTTAATTTCAGAACCTAATTGTCCGTTCGCTCCGGTAACTAATACTTTCATTTTATATTAATACGTAAATGGGCTTTTGAAATCTTTAAAAGCGATTAAGTCTTTATCTTTCTCTGATAAATTCACATCGCTCACATCAATATTCCAATTGATGTTTAAATCACTATCATCCCATTTAATTCCTGAATCGTGATTAGGAGAGTAATAATTATCTACCTTGTAAGAAAAGATTGCTTCATCTGATAACACGACAAATCCATGAGCAAAACCTCGAGGAACAAATAATTGTCTTTTATTATCGGAAGATAACTCTACTGCTACATGTTTTCCATAAGTAGGTGAACCTTCTCTAATATCAACGGCAACATCCAGAACTTTACCTTCAATACATCGAACCAATTTTGCTTGTGCAAATGGTGGTGATTGAAAATGCAATCCTCTTAATACACCTTTTACCGATTTTGACTCATTATCTTGTATAAAGTTAACAGTTCCGATATTACTTTCGAATTCTTTTTGATTATACGATTCTAGAAAGTATCCTCTATTATCACCAAAAACTTTTGGCTCTATAATAATTACTTCAGGGATTTCTGTTTTAGTAAAATTCATAAATACTACTACTTAATAAGATTTAAAAGGTATTGACCGTAATTGTTTTTCTTAAGTTTTTCTGCTAACTCTTTCACTTGCTCTTTATTTATGTATCCCATGTACAATGCAATTTCTTCCAAACAAGCCACCTTTAACCCTTGGCGTTTCTCAATGGTTTCAATAAATTGTCCTGCTTCCATCAACGAGTCGTGAGTACCTGTATCTAGCCATGCATATCCCCTTCCCATTAACTCAACTTTCAAAGAATCTCTGTTTAAATATTCTTGATTTACAGATGTTATTTCTAACTCTCCTCTATCAGAAGGTTTTATTCCTTTGGCAATATCAATTACACTATTTGGATAAAAATACAATCCAACTACTGCATAATTAGATTTTGGGTTATCGGGTTTTTCTTCAATCGAGATTACATTCCCTTCTTTATCAAAATCAGCAACACCATATCTTTCTGGATCATTTACATAGTAACCAAATACTGTAGCTTTATTCTCAGACTCAACATTGCTTTTCGCTTTTTTAAGCATACTGGTTAATCCGTGGCCATAGAAAATATTGTCACCAAGAATTAAACAAACATCATCATTTCCAATAAACTCTTCTCCAATGATAAAAGCCTGAGCAAGTCCATCCGGAGATGGTTGTTCTTCATATGATAATGAAATACCAAGTTCTTCACCAGTACCTAATAACTTCTTAAAATTAGGTAAATCATGTGGTGTAGATATAATTAGAATTTCTTTAATACCTGCTAGCATTAATACCGATAACGGATAATAAATCATTGGTTTATCATAAATCGGTAATAATTGTTTTGAAACTCCTTTAGTAATTGGATACAATCTGGTACCCGAACCACCTGCTAAAATTATTCCTTTCATAATTGTTTTTAAAATTAGATTATTGATTAATTAATTTAAAAAAGAGCTTCATAATCTCTTACAATATTTTCCCAATGGTAACCTTCTTGTAGTGATGTTGAAGGAGTATATTTTGTAAGATCCTTAGTGTCTATTAAAATTTGACGTAACTCATCGAAATCTTTGTAAAAACCACACTCATTATTTAGGGTAAATCTATTTTGAGGAATATCAATAGATAAGATTGGTCTACCTGAAACAACCATTTCTACAAGTGAAGGAGCCGTTCCGCACAACGTGTGTGTATGAATATAAGTTGCACAATTTCTTCTTACAAGATCTAACTCAGGTTTATTATAAAGTCCATCGATCAAGGTGATATTCTCGTAACCTGAATATTTCTTCATGACCTTCATTCCATAATCAGATCTGGATAAATTAGAAATCAGTACAAGCTTTTTATCTAAATTGATAAATGTTTCGCACAACTCCGCAATCATATTATCTTTTAAAGATCGACTAATTGATAAGAAATATTCTTCTTTTAAGAAAGGATACTTTTCGACCATTTCTTCCGTAACGGTCAAAGAATTATCAATTTCTCCTCCGTAAGGAATAACTCGATAATCTGCATTCCCGCCTTTTGGAATAAACTGTTTGTAATGTTCGTTATCTAAAATTAAAATACTTCTTTTCTTTGCTAACCTAAAGCAATACCTAAAAAACGCCTTGATAATTTTATTATACTTCGGCCTTTCCCATTCTATTCCGCCAATATTTGTAACTATTGCTTTCTTCTTGAATATTGATAAGAAAGGAATGATAGGCATTCCTTGAGCTCCTAATAAAAGTAAACCATCAACTTTATAATAACATAAAAGAATAGAATAAAAATCATAGAAAAAGCCCTGATAACCAGCAGCTTTAAAAATTAACTTCTTTACTTCTACGCCTTCTGGAGCAGGTTTAACATACTCAGTATCTGCAGAATTAAAAATCATATACTCAATATTATCTGCTTTTTTTTCCGCTAGATTATTAACTAATTGGTCCCATCCTCCATACTTAGCATATAGACCATGGGAACCAATAATGGCTATTTTTTTCTTCTTTATTCTATTCATATTTTTAGTAAGATTATAAATAATCTTGGTAGTAATTATCGATATACTCTTTTAATGCAGCTTTCCAATCTTGCATTATATTTAAACCACGGATATCTAATTTTTTGTTAATTAATCTTTCATTAGGAGGTCTTTCAGCAAAATAGATATCTTTAAAGTGATCAGATTTTACAGCTGTAACTTTAATTTCTTCTTGTAAGTTTAATAATCTTAGTAATTCATTAGTAACTTCTAATCTACTAGTTTGTCCACCACATACTAAGTTATATAGTCCCCAGTATTCTTTTTCGATTAATAATTTTACATTCTTAGCAAAATCGTGCGTGTAAGTTGGAGTTCCATCTTTATCATCAACAATGAATAACTCTTTGTTACCATCTTTAATTTGCTTCATCAATTTTTGAATGAACTTTTTATCTTTTTTAGGTCCAGAACCCATCATCCATCCGGCTCTACAAACTAAAAATCTATCAGCATTTTCGCATACATAACGCTCACCCATATATTTAGATCTAGCGTAAACTCCTAATGGATTTGGTAAATCCCAATCGTCATAAAGTTCTTTTTTTCCGTCAAAAATACCAGCTGTACTGATATATAATAATGGAATATTTAAACTGTTAGCTATTCTAACCGCATTTTCAACTGCTAAAGTATTTGTATTGTAAGTATCATCTGCATTTTTCTCACAAAACTCTAAATCTGTGTAAGCTCCAATGTGAAAAAGGTAATCAGGATTAAATTCTTTAACATCTTTTTCATAAGCCTCAGCATCTCTGAAGTCTAAAAAAGATAACCAATCTTCATTAACATCTTTATCTGTACATTTTAAATCAAAATCGCCTTTGAATTGAGTATAAAATGCTTCTCCCAACATTCCACCACATCCTGCTATGTAAATCTTTTTTTTCATTTATTTTATTGTTTATTCGTCGTTTCTGTTTTTAATTATTTTTGCTGGTATCCCACCTACTATTGAATATGGTGGCACATCTTTAGTTACTACTGCTCCAGCAGCAACTACACTATTTTTTCCAACGGTAACTCCATCTAAAACTCTTGCTCCACTTGCTAACCAAACACCATCTTCGATCCTAATTCCTTTTCGTGATACTCCTTGTTCATTTATAAATTTAGTTACATCGGCAAAGTTATGATTTTCAGAAAATAAAGAAACTCCTGGACCAAAAATCACATTATTTCCTATAGTTACTTCTCCGCGTACCTGAATAAAACAATTTTGAGCGATTCCAACATTATTACCAATTGTTAAGCTTTCACCTAAATCGTTAATTACTCCTGTACATTCTATAATTGAATTTCTGTGAATAGAAAAATTATCTCCAATTGTAATTCCATTTGCCGAAAGAGCATTAATCTCTACATTATCACCAATAAAAATAGTTTTACCTACGGATATTTTATGTTTAAATTTAATTTTTGCTCTTCTTGCTACAAAGACAAGTCCCTTTGACTTTTTAAGTTGTAGTTTAAGTAGTAATCCTCTAAATATTTGAAAAGATTTGGACCAGAAGATTAGAAACAAGTCATAACTAGATAGCTTGTCATCCAACTTATAATCTTTCTTTCCTAAAAGATGTATTATTTTATTTAGAATACTTTTCATTTAAGTTGTCAAATATATTTATTAATCGGTTATAATGCTTTGACTTATCGCTATAATCTTTAATCCAATTATATGAGTTTTGCGATAGTTGATTATAACTCTCTTCATTTACTAAAAACAACGATTCAATTTTATCTGCTAAACTTTGAGAATTATTATGTTCAAAAGCAAAACCATTTTTCCCGTCATTAATTAACTCACCTAAACTTCCAACGTTTGAAACAATTACAGGAATTCCATTGATACTACTCTCGATTAATGAGTTTGGCATATTATCATACCATTTCGAAGGTATTATTGAGTAGTGATATTTTTCAAAGACTTCATTAATTGTACTTGCCTTTACGTAACCTTTAAACTCAACGTTTTTCAGATTCAATTTATTAACAGTCTCTAACTGTTCTCTGGCGTACTGATTATTATTATCTCCATAAATATCAACCTGAATCTTCAAGTTTTTATCGGACAGTTTATGAATTGCATCAATCAGTATATCAATTCCTTTGTCTTCTGCAATTCGACCTACATAGCAAAACCTAATAGTATCATTTGTATTATAAGCTCTATCCTTTTTTGCTAATTCTTGAAACTTCTCAATAAATGTAGGTACGTGATAAAACTTTGAATTCTTAAATTGTTTAGATTTTTGAATTGTATCCTTGGTAAACTTTGAAGGAGTAATAAAGGCATCTATTTTATCCTCAAATTTTCTAAGCTCATTATATTTTTGAGTTAAATAGTAAACAAAAGACTGGGCAAGACTTCCATGTACACATTTATGTTTTACACTCTGAAATTTGTTACTTATACATTTGGTGCAAATTTCCCCATCTCGATAGAAAATATTTTTTGAGCACAATAAATTAAAATCACTTAATCTAAGTACAACAGGTAAATTCTTATCCTTACATGCATCAAAAATAGAAGTAGATAATTTATTACCATATTGTAAAACATATGCTAAATCGGGCTTTTCTATCTCTAAAAGTTCTGTTAGTTTATTATATACCTGAGTATTGTAAAAGCTATTTTTAATTATCCCTAATTTATCAGAAAAAGACAAACTAGATTTTGCTTTATCAACGTGGAAATGTTCAACGACTGGCTTTGCAAAATACTTTGAATATTCACTACTTCTGTTTTCTTTAAAATCTAAAGAAAACGGAATTACCTCATGTCCATTATCCTGTAAAAGTTTTGTGATATTGAACAAATACCTCTCTGGACCACTTGCTTCGTAATATCTATAGTGAATTATTACTATTTTCATTTACTCTCTTTAATATTATACATCTTATTTTTCCCAGAAAAACTTGTACATGGTATGATGATCGGACGCGACAAAAGCGTAAAATATTACCAAGTGCAACATTACTAAAAAAATAAAAGCTAAAAAATTATATTTATTTCTCTGTTTGCTTTTCCATAAGTACAAAAACAAATAAGAAGTCATTATCAATTGAAAAAATGTAAAGAACCTTACTGGTCTTTGCATTAGTGTATTATTATAAAATAAAAAGTTGGTTATGGCACCTATAAAATATATGTTGTAAAAAAGTCTAAATTTCTTTGGCTCGAAATAACTCTTCATTTTACGACTATATAAAATGATTATGATATTAATCAAAACTGGGAAATAATAACGAGCTCCTTTACTATATTCATGCTCAAAAAGCGCCATTCTCTCTGAAATACTTCCATAGCTATTATCATAACCAGCGAAAACAATAATTTTCTCGATATACGATAACCAATAAGTCCAAACATTAAAACTACTTAACACTACCGCCATAAACAATGCTATGAGTTGTATTTGAGTGTTCTTAAAGAAATCTCTATCTATTCTGAAAATAAAGTAAATCGGAATAAAAATTAAAGCAGATTTATGAATTGTATAAGATAAAAGAAAACAAAGTAAGTACTTAATTAAATTCCTTTCGAGAATGAATCGGGTCGCAAACAAAAATATACAAACAACAATACCTTGTCTTATTTCATTCATTAAAGTAAAGTAAATACCTCCTGTCATTAATACAAATGACAAATATGGTAATACTCTTTTCTCTGTTTCAAAAGCCTTTGTAATAAAATAGATTTGAACTAAAGAAGTGACAAAGAAAAACCAAAAGAAATGCGCTTCAAAAGCTGCTAATAACTGCATCATACTTTTGAATCCTATCTCAAACTTTACAGATTCACTATCATTGTATTTGGAGATATCATCGTAGGACCCTAAATAACTGAAGTAATCCACACCAACATCATATCGTAAACCACATATAATAGCAAAAGCCATTATCAAGAAAAATATTTCTACCTGAAATAAGGACTTCACATTTCTCTCCTGAAACTTGGCAGAAATGTTAGAAAATATCATCATGAAAATGGTTAAAAAACCGTAAACTATTATACTCTGTAGCATTGTTGCTAATATAAATTACAAATTACTTTATCTATATTTAGATATAAATAATAACGAGTTCAACATATTGTATTTTATCATGTAAAACACAAGTTTTTGTTTGAATGGCATTTCATGAACAGGATAATACTTCATAGAATTCCAAACATCATCTTTACAGATTCTTTTTAAGATTTTTAGTTTTACTGAATAGCTAATTGCTGCCTTAGACAATCTTACAATTGTATAACGAGCATAACCAATTAAGAAACGATCAACTCTATTCTTATATACACTTTCTTTATATCCTTCGACTTTAAATCTTCTCAATAATTCTTGGTGTAAAATCACCGATTTCTCGAACCTGTCTTCTCTAAAAGTTTTAGTTAATGAATCTTCATTATAACAGTAATAATAGAATGAATCTGGAATAAAAGCTATTCTGTTTGCTTTAGACAAATAATCTATATGATAAATAATATCTTCTGAGATAAACTGTCTTTCTGAACAAAATCTTATTCTATTGTTCTCTATTAAATCTCTTGAATAAATGGCATGCCATACAGACATTCTATATTTTCTTTCAAGAGGAGAAGATGGTTTACACGCTATCATGTCCAATAACACTCCATTAACTTCATCTTTAGTGCTAAAGATAGTTAAGTCATCAACTTCACTAAACGAATGAACCTTTAATTCATCATCCAAATTATTATAACCACAATACACTGTATCTAGGTTATTGCTTTTAGAAGTATCATATAACTTCTTAAACATATTCACATCAACATAATCATCAGAGTCGATGTAGGCAATAAACTCTCCTGTTGCAATTTCAAGACCTGAATTTCTTGCAAATCCTAAGCCTCCATTTTTCTTTTGAACTAATTTAATGCGATTATCTTTGGCAAGATACTCCTTATAAATCTCCTTACTATTATCTGGTGACTCGTCATCTACCAATATAATTTCAATATCTGCTAATGTTTGATTCACCAAAGAATCTAAACATCTTCTTAGATATTTCTCAACATTGTAAATAGGAACAATTACACTGACTTTAGGTTTGCTTGTTACTGATTCCATATTAATTCATATTTTTTTGCAACACTATTATAGTCATGAAATTCTTTCGCAAAATCGTAGCTCTTCGAACCAATTTGAGGTATAAGATCTTGATTATTTATTAATTGTTCGATTTTATTGAATATATCTTCGCTGTTAGGCTTAATATTTTGAACAGGGCAAGAATTCCCTAGAAGTTCCTCAACAATTGGTTCATTTCCACTTAAAACTACTTTAGAGTTCCCTAGACCTAGTAAGGCATTCATTCCATAAGAGTAAGAACAAGCTTGATCGATAAAAATATTACATTCATCAAATAGCGTGATATATTCTTTGTATGGAATTTTTTCCACAATTGTTATATCAACTTTTTCTGGATAAACAGTTTCAACCTTCTTTAACGCTTCCAAAATATATTCCACACCTTTTAATGGGCGTCTACTTCCAATTCCAAAGAAGATTTTAACCTTTTCATTTACGATATTTTCCTTCTTATCTTCTCGAACAATTGTGGGCATTGGAATATATCCTTTGTAATTCTCGAATGTATGATAAGCGTTATGGTACGTAGAGTTACTTGCTATAACACCATCAAGAGATTCTACAATTCTCTTAGAGTTGAAGTATTCCGATTTTTTACAGAAGTGAAACAATCGCCAGTTAAGTCCAGCTTTAATTTCATTTTGAAAAGGTGAATATTCCTGTTTGATAAACCCTAGGATTACAAAAATATCGTCTCCACAACTATTTAGATATACTTTTTTATTTCTTTTTCGAAGAATATTCACGAAATATCTTCCAAATCTTCCTCTTGGAATTACTAATTGTGAAATAGCAACAAGTTGTACTATATCATATCCTTTTAATTTTCTCAACAACCAGAATAGCGATAATTGAAAACTTATAAAATTGACATACTTATTCTTAAATTTATTTGGATTGATATTAATATCTCCAGGTAAACTCTTAAAATCATCACCAAAAGAAACCATGGTCACTTCATGTCCATTTTCCTCAAGTCCTTTTTTCAAATTTGTGTGTAAACCACTAAATTCCCCAAATAAGAGTATTTTCATTATGTATTAGAATTTGTAAATAAAATTTTTCTGAATGCTATAGTAACAAACAATAGGTATAAAAAATAATTCAATGCATTTGCCCAAATAACACCTTCTACTCCTGCGATATCGAAAAAATACATGCTAAATATTAATCTAGTAATTGCAAAGATTACTTGAGAAGTAACAAATAATTTAACCATAACCTTGGCCAGCATCAAATAAGCTATCATAAAAGAAGTTATCATAAAAAAGTCACCAATTAGCTGAGCATAAATATACTCGCTCATGACTCCAAACTCCTTCGAAAATAAAGTAAGTATTATTAAATCTTTTAAAAAGAAAATAAGTAACCCCAAACCAGTTATAAATGGAACTATTATTTTAAGTCCATAAAATATTTCCTTCTTAAGAGCATTATTTGATTGCAAAGATGATAATCTAGGTAAATAATAAACCCCTAGCGCAACTGTGATAATTTGCGTGTAGTAATCTGATAATCTTTTTGTTCCTTCCCAAATACCAGCTTCAAATTCACCTGAATTATCCAGAATATAACTTCTGATAATCATTTGAACAATTGGTTTTAACATTGTTGATGTTACTGCCATCAATGTAAAAGCAAGTAACATTTTTAATACTTTTTTATCGTAGTTACTTCGATCAAATGAAAAATATAATTTTCTCGATTTAAATATAATCAACAACGAAGCAAAAAATATCAAAGAAGTATTAATAGCTTGCGCTATTAAAGCACCTTTAACCAATAAGTACCAAGCTAAAGAACCTGAAATCACCAGAGCGATTAAACTATTTGCAATTTTTAATTTGGCTAAAGTTTTATAATTTCTGTAACCATTAACTGTCGCTAATAATAGGTTATTAAAAGCGAAAAAAGGAACAGTAAATCCAAATATTATAAAAATAAAACTGAAGTCTTTTGTTTTAAATAACATCTCCGAAAAAGTGGAAGAAAAAATCATTACGATGACTCCTATCGATATACTTAAAACTGCTGTAAACAAATTTGAAGTAGCCAATACTTTTTTATTATCTACCTCTGGATCTGCAACATACTTTGTAACCCCCTGACCAAAAGATCCGTTAGCTAAATTAGTTACTAACTCTTTAAAATTAGTAAACTGCCCCATAAGAGCAATTCCACTTGGCCCAATGGTAACAGCTAATATTTTATTTATTACTAAACCAACCATCATTTGAATTCCAGTGGTAATTGAAGTTGTCGACAATGCTACTGCGAATTCAGATTTAAAAAACAGTTTTATCTTTTTTATCAAAACCTGTTATTTAATTGAGTTCATCACCTGAACTACTTTTGTAATTTCCTCTTCTGACATTACAGGGCTTACTGGTAAACTTAAAACTTCTTCATGAATTCTTTCCGTTATAGGAAAGGTTAAATGGTTTAAATCACTATAAGCTTGCTGCTTATGAGGAGGAATTGGATAATGAATCAATGTTTGAATATCATTCTCAAGTAAATGTTTCTGTACCTCGTCTCTATTCTCTGTTCGTACTACATACAAATGCCAAACATGATTTGTTTTTCCATTGTGAAATACAGTTGAATTTGGTAAGACAAACTTTGAATTGGTTATGTTTTTATTATAGAATTCGGCAATCTCAATTCTGCGTTGGTTATCTTCATCCAACCTTTGAAGTTTTAAATTAAGAACCGCTGCTTGAATTTCATCTAATCTTGAATTTAGACCTTGATAAATATTAACGTACTTCTTGTTAGAACCGTAATTGGCGATTGCACGAATAGTTTTTGCAAGATCCTCATCATTGGTTGTTACAGCGCCACCATCACCTAAAGCACCTAGGTTTTTACCTGGATAAAAACTATGACCAGCAGCATCACCTAGATTTCCTGTTCTTACATCTCCGTAATATGCCCCAGAAGCTTGTGCATTATCTTCTACTAATTTTAAATCATATTTTTCAACAACCTGCTGTATGTCAGCATCCATTGCATTTTGTCCATATAAATGAACAATCATGATTCCTTTAGTTCTATCTGTTATTTTTTCTTCTAATTTAGAAGCATCGATATTATAGGTAACTTCGTTAGGTTCTACAAGAACAGGAACTAAGTTATTATCGGTAATTGCTAAAATAGATGCTATGTAAGTATTTGCCGGTACAAGAATTTCATCTCCTTCTTTCATAAGTCCCATTTCGATATAGGCCTTAAAAATTAATCTTAGTGCATCCAATCCATTTCCTACTCCAATACAAAAATCTGAACCGATATAATTTTTGTACTCGTTTTCGAATGCCTTAACTTGGTTTCCTAACAAATACCAACCAGATTCTACAACCTCTTTAACTACATTTGATAACTCAGGTTCAAAGCTATGATTAATAGCTTTTATATCAAGAAATTTTACCATTATTAATCTTCTTTTACTCTTTTATAAAACTTAGCAGGACTTCCTATATGAATTTCATAATCAGGAATATCTCTTGTTACTAAAGAACTTGCTCCTGCCACAGCATAGTTACCTATTTTTCTTTTTTCCAAAACCCTAGCTCCTAACGTTACATCAGAAACTCTTCCGATTTCAACATACGAACTTGTGATTGACCCCACAGAAAAATGACATAAAGGACCTACTGTTGTATTATGACCAATCATTGAATTCGCCATTATTAAGCAACACATTCCAATTTTAGCTGCTGGTCCAATGTAACAATTTGACATGATAAAAACACCCGGCTCTAATACTGCATTATCGGCAATAAATGCAGTTTTATGTACTACAGTTGCGAATCTTTCCTTTGGGATGTTCATTTTTAAGAAAACTTCTTCGCTCTTTACATTTCTACCTATCATATGAATGGCATACATAAAGTAATAATCCTCTTTTAAGAACTTTTCTATATCATCGGTACCACCGACTACATCGTATCCATTAATTTTCTTCCCTATTTCATAATCATTAATAAATCCGGCAACTTCCCATTCGTAATCATTGAATCTATTTCTATTATCTTCAATACAAGAAGCTACAACTCCTCCATTACCTTCTCCTCCTATTATAAGAACTTTTTTATTCATTATTCTTATTCTTTTGTTTTATTAAGTTAGATCTGTTTATTACCTTTTTTGCTGCTAATACCATTGGAGGACCAATGAATTTTCCATTCATTAAAGCCACCCCTTTTCCATCTGTTTTAGCCTGTTCATATAACCTAAGCATTTCTTCAGCATTTTCCGTTTCTCTTTTTGAAGGAGAAAAATAGCTATGTACTAATGGTAACTCTTTCGGATTAAGAACTAACATCCCTTCAAAACCTAAGTTTTTAGAAAGTTTTAAGTTATATTCTAAATCTTCCATGTCGTGCACATTAATATGTACTGTATCAATAGGGATTACGTTATTAGCTCTTGCTGCCATTGCAATTATTGCTCGTGGAGTAAATAAACTTTGGTGTTCTCTATCATGTATACCTTCTAAATCACTAATAAAATCCTCACTTCCGTATGCAATAGCAACCACTCTATCAGATGCTTTACAAATATCCTGAGCATTCAATACTGCGGCTGAAGTTTCTATTAAAGGAATAAGTTTAAACTTACCTTTTGGAAACCCTTTTTCGTACTCGATGGTATCCAATAACTTATCAATAAAGTAAACATCTTCTCCAGTATAAGATTTCGGATACATAAAACCGTCCACTCCTTCAATTGAAAGTTGCATTAAATCTTTAAGCAGTTGTCCACTTTCCCTATCATTAATCCTAGGAAAAACCATATGGTTTTTAAAGGCTCCTTTGTTAATTCTTTCAACGATTCTATCCCTTGCAATTTGTTTATTTGAAACTGGCTGAACAGAATCTTCAATATCTAATAATAATACATCTGCATCTGACCTTGATGCACTTTCCAGTAATTTTTCATTATGTCCTGGCACGAACATTAAACTACGTAATAATATATCGCTCATTAGATTTTCTTTTTGATTAATACTCTTCTTCTAAAGCTTAATATTTTCTCTCCGTGCTGATTCACTGCAACTGTTTCAACATAAACAATTCCTCGATCATTCTTACTCTTTGATTCTCGTTTTTCAAGTATAGTTGTACTTGCATAAATAGTATCATTAATAAAAACTGGTCCAAGATGATTTACACTTTCATATTCTAAGTTAGCGACCGCTTTCCCACTAATGTCCGGAACTGTCATCCCTACCACAACACTAAATACTAATGTTCCAACCACTAATACTTTTCCATGTTGATTTTTCTCTGCGTAATCACTATTTGTATGAATCGGATGGTGATTCATTGTTAGAAGACTAAACAAATTATTATCACTCTCAAAAATTGTTTTCGAAAGTGTATGATTTATAGTTTCCCCTACTTTAAAATCTTCGAAATAATTCCCTAATTTACTCGCTTCCATAATTAGTTTTCCAATTTAATATTTTTAAATACTCCTGAATATGTGGTGGTTCAACTGCTTTTCCTTTGTATACAAAAACAGATGGTTGATTTAAACGCTCAAATTCATCAATGATTTCCTGGGCCTCTTCTACCTCTCTATCAGAATATATTTTATGGTTTTTGATTAAATTTAATTGACGTGGATGAATTGCAAATTTAGCTTCAAATCCCATATCACTTGCTAATTCCAACTCCTTAAGAAAAACTTCATCATTCTTAACGTCCATACAGGCAATATCAATAGCAGTTAGATTAAAAGCTTTTGCCATACTAGAAATATTAAATCTTGGTACGGTTAATAAATCTAATTCATGCTTTAACCCAGTTTCATTACAATAATCCTGACTACCAAAAGCTAAACCTACCAGATTTAATTTTGTTTGAAGTATTAATTCTTTTAAAAAATGATACGCTTTTGGATTTTCTATAAGTAAAATTATCTTTTCATCTGTTATTGATAAATCACTTAAAGTATTTTCAACTTTACGTAAATCATCAATTGTTTCAAATTTTGGAATAACAAAATTCCTAAAGCCAAACTTCAATAAATCTTTCAAAGTCTGTTCTAAAAAAACATCTTCTTTGAATATCCTTGGCCTAACGAAAATAGCTTTATTCTCTATTGTTTCAATTTTCTCAAGAACATTCACAACCTCATCTTCTCCAACAGAATCTTCTAAATCTATAATCAGCGTATCAGCTTTTATAGAAATTAATTTTTCCTCTAATTTTGGATGATTTCCCGGTATGAAAAAATATGACTTCATTATTTTTCTCTAAATTTAAGGAAATCGTCATAATTCCTTAGGTAGTCTTGCTCGTCATAAAAGTGTGACGCTAAAACTAAACAAATGGCTCCTGATGAGAAATTGATTTCTGACGCCCAAATTCCAGGTGGAATATGTAGTCCTTTATATGGTTGATTTAATTGAACAATTCTTTGTTCTTTTCCATCATCAAGTTTTACCTCAAAACTTCCAGAAGCTGCGATTAAAAACTGATGACAGTCAATATGAGCATGTGCCCCTCTACTCTCACCTCCAGGTATATCGTATAAATAAAATACCCTTTTAATATCAAAAGGTATTTCTTTATTGTTCTCAACAGGTGTTATATTTCCGGATCTACTCTTTACTCGTGGTAAATCAATCAACTTACAATCAGATATATTAACTTTCATTTTCCTTCATTTTTAAATACTCATCTTTATCTCTGATGTAATCATTCTCATCATAACTTGTACTTGATATAACTAATGCTAACGTATTTGTAGCAAAATTTTCCATGTGTCTCCAAATACCACTTGGTACATATAAACCGTAGTATGATCTATTTAATGAAAACTTTTGTTCCTTTTCTCCATCAAAAACTATTACATCAAGACTTCCTGATAATACGATAATAAACTCCTTTTGTTCTTTAAAAGCATGACCTCCTCTAATTTCTCCTCCGGGCACATCATAAATCCAAAAGGTTCTTTTAATTTCAAATGGAACATGCGCATTAGATTCAAGAAAACTCAAATTTCCTCTTTCATCTAAAATTTTAGGTAATTGTAATATTTCTACTTTCTCCATCTTAATTATACCTTGTAATAATTTTTATACCAATCAACAAACTTTCCCACTCCCTCTCTTATTGATGTATTTGGACTGTAATTATAATCTTTAATTAAATCATCAACATTAGCCCAAGTTTTGTATACATCTCCTGGTTGAATTGGCATCATATTCTTTTCAGCTTTTGTTTCAAGCTTCAATTCTATTTCATCTATAAAATCTGTAAGTTTGACACTGTTATTATTTCCAATGTTATAAACTTTATACTTCTCTCTAGATGTTACATCTTTCAAAATTATTCTCCTTACACCTTCAACTATATCATCAATATAAGTAAAGTCTCTTTCCATCTTACCATAATTAAAGACCTTAATAGGGTTTCCTTTAATTATCGCATCTGTAAATAAAAACATAGCCATATCAGGCCTTCCCCAAGGACCATAAACCGTAAAAAACCTAAGACCTGTTGTTGGAATATCATATAAATGGCTGTAAGTATGAGCCATTAATTCATTACTCTTTTTTGTTGCAGCATAAAGACTTACTGGATAATCGACATTATCGGTTGTTTCAAATGGAACTTTTGTATTTGCTCCATATACACTTGAACTACTAGCGTAGAGTAAATGCTTAATTTTGTTGTGTCTAGAACATTCTAAAATATTTGTAAAACCTACAATATTACTTTGAATATAAGCATTCGGATTTTCAAGGCTATACCTCACACCCGCTTGAGCAGCTAAATTACAAACAATATCAAACTGTTCTTTTTCAAACAAAGATGATAACTCATCTCCATCTTCTAAATTAATTCGAATAAATTTAAAATTATGTAAATCACTTACAACTTCCTTGTTGAAGTGTTTTGCGTCATCTTTATCTATTCCTAACTCTGCTAATCTTGAGTATTTTAAATTAACATCGTAATAATCATTGATATTATCAATACCTACTACCTGTAATTCTTCATCTTTCAACAATCTATCACACAAATGATAGCCGATAAAACCAGCAGCCCCAGTAACTAAGATTTTCATTACTTTCCTATTCTATAATATTCAACGCCTTGTTCCTCTAAATTATAAGCGATGTATTGATTTCTTCCGTCAAAAATCACAGGTGTATTTAGTTGCTTTTTAATTTCCTCAAAATCAGGAGAACGGAATTCTTTCCATTCTGTCAGTAATATTAAAGCATCCGAATTAGACAATACTTCATACTTAGACTCCTTGTATTCTACACCTTCCACTCCTTCTAAATAAAAATGTTGAGCTTCCTCCATTGCTTTAGGATCGTAAGCCTTAACTTTTGCGCCTCTCTTTACCAATTCGTTTATAACATAAATAGCTGGAGCTTCTCGCATGTCATCAGTACCTGGTTTAAAAGCCAATCCCCAAACAGCAAATACTTTACCTGTTAAATCGTCTCCGTATTTTTTTATAATCTTATCAGAAATAACAAACTTTTGACGATTATTCACATCTTCAACAGATTCGATTAATTGTGCTTTATAATTATGTTCTTCTGCAATTTTCTTAAGAGCTTTTACATCTTTAGGAAAACAAGAACCACCATAACCAGCTCCAGGATAAATAAAACTATATCCAATTCTTGAATCTGACCCAATTCCTATTCTAACATTATTGACATCTGCACCAACTCTCTCACAAATATTGGCCATTTCATTCATGAATGAAATCTTAGTTGCTAACATTGCATTGGCTGCATACTTTGTCATTTCGGCCGAACGAATATCCATACCTATAAACCTGTCTCTAGACATGGTAAATGGAGTGTATAATTGTTTCATTTTATCGAAAGCATACTCCGACTCTGCTCCAATTACAACCCTATCCGGTTTCATAAAATCATTAATAGCATCTCCCTCTTTTAAAAATTCGGGATTAGAAACCACGTCAAATTGTAAATCTGAATTTCTTTTATCTAATTCTTCTTGAACTTTTGCCTTCACTTTATCGGCAGTTCCAACAGGAACGGTAGATTTATCAACAATGATTAATCTTTTGTTCATTTTCTGACCAATTTCCTGAGCAACAGCTAATACATACTGTAAATCTGCAGAACCATCTTCTCCCATTGGAGTTCCCACGGCGATAAACACAATTTCAGCGTTGCTAATTGCTTCTTCTAAATTTGTGGTAAAAAAAAGATTTTGCTTTTCTACATTTTTAAGAACCATTTTCTCTAAACCTGGTTCGTAAATTGGAATTATTCCTTTATGAAGTTTATCTATTTTATTTTGATCAATATCTACACAAGTAACTCTATTTCCCATTTCTGAGAAACATGTACCTGATACTAGTCCAACATAACCTGTACCAATAACAGCTATATTCATATGTTATTTATCCTTTGTTTTTAAACTTTCCTTTTCGTGAACTTCTTTTCTTAATCCACTACTTGAAAAACGGTGTTCTCTTTTATTGAAATATAACTTTATGCCTTTCTTTTCACAGTAATCTCTTCCTGTAAATCTTTTGTTAGCATACTCATCACCAATAATTCTAACATCTATATGAAAAGACCTAAGAACGTCTTCTAAATCTTGCTCAGTGGCATAAGGCACTATCTCGTCAACATACTTACATCCTTTTAGTTGAATGTATCTTTCTACTACTGATTGAACTGGTCTATTTTTTTCGGGTCTATCTAATGTTGGATCTGTTTGTAAGCCACAAATCAAGTAATCACACTGTCTTTTGGCTTCTTCTAACATTTTGATATGCCCCGCGTGAAGTAAATCAAATGCGCTAAAAGTTATACCTACTTTCATATTCTAATTCTTTTAATGAACAAATATATTAAGTTATTACAGAATGGAAACTTTTTTCTTCAATTATTAACTTTTTCTTCATTTAAAGAAACTAGTTATATAAAAATAATTTCGTTGTAACTTTAGTTAGTTAAATACTCGATAATTTTCGTTACAATTATTCTTGAAGCGTTTCCATCGCCATATAAATTTGCATTCCAAGTATTTCTTTCTTTAGCAATATGACTCTCTAAGTTTTCTAATTCTTCAAAAACTAAAACATTATTTCCATCTTCTAAAGTTTCTACCCATTCAGTTTCAGTCCTTATTGTGACACAATTTTTCTTTAACCAGTAAGCTTCTTTTTGCATTCCTCCACTATCAGTTATTAATCCACTGGACTTTTCAAGATAAGAAAGATTATCGACATATGACTGAGGCGGAATAAAATTTATATTTTGATAATCAAGTGTATTCAAATTATAACGATCCATTAAGTTTCTAGTTCTGGGATGAATCGCCATAACAACTCTCTTTTTTAAGTTGTTTAAACTTGACAAAACATATTCTAATCTTTTTGGCTCATCAGTATTGTAAGGCCTATGAATTGTTACATAATAGAAACTATCAATATCTACAGCTTTTAATAATCCACTATTTTGAGCATAATTCGTTAAATCTTTCATGATATCGCCCACCTCGTAAACATTTTTTACAATCCCCTCATTTTTAAGATTACTGGTTGCAACTTCTGAAGGTGTAAATAAACAAGCAGAAACATGATCTGTTAGAACTCTGTTTATTTCTTCAGGCATCGATTTATTAAAGCTTCGAAGTCCTGCCTCAATATGAAAAATTGGGACATGAATTTTAGACGCAACTAATGCTCCTGCCAGAGTAGAATTGGTATCTCCATACACAACGATACCATCAGGTTTTTCATTCTGTAAAACATCCTCTATCTCCAACATCATTTTTGCAGTTTGAAATCCATGATTTCCACTTCCTATGTTGAGCATATAATCAGGTTTTTTCATCCCTAATTGCTCAAAAAAAACAGCACTCATGTTTTCATCATAATGCTGTCCTGTGTGAATTGTTTTTAAATCAACCTTATTTTCACACGCTTTTTCAAATGAAAAATGTTTTATAAACTGTGGTCTAGCCCCAATAATGGCGATGATTTTCATAAAATACTATCTATTGAAAGGATGTGGTTCTGATTCTTTTCTTGCGAATGGATGATATTCTCCGACTAGTCCTTTAGGCTTTGAATTTCTTATTTCATGAACTATCTCAATAGCTTGCCTAGCATCTTCTAGACCATACCCATTCCCTTCGAGAATACCTTCATATACTCTTGTATGCAAATCAGTAAAACCACCAGAAAACTCCAACTCTTCTCCTTCTATCATTATGGAACGATACGTTCGTTGCCCTTTTTCCTTAATTTCCTCTGGTAAAGCATTATGATTAATAGACAGAAACCAACGCACTCGAGCTTTTTCAAACTCTAAATACCCAGCAGCTCGATCATGAGTATGAACATGCACTGTATTATTTTTTACTTCACCAAAAATCCATGAAAGCATATCATAAAAGTGCACTCCGATATTAGTAGCAATACCACCAGACTTAGATTCATCACCTTTCCATGAAGTATAATACCAATGCCCTCTTGAAGTAATATAAGTTAAATCGATATCGAAAACTTTTTCTTTAGGAGCATTTTGAACTTTTTCTTTTAATTTCAAAATACTCGGGTGCATTCTAAGTTGTAATATATTCCATATTTTACGCCCTGATTCCTTTTCCATTTTTTGAAGTGCATCAATATTCCAAGGATTTAAAACCAAAGGTTTTTCACAAATCGCATCAGCACCCCTTCTTAAAGCCATTCTGATATGAGAATCATGCAAATAATTTGGAGTACAAATACTCATGTAATCTAAAACTTGATTCTTTTCATATTTCAATTTTTCTAGATATCGATCAAATCGTTCAATTTCAACAAAAAAATCTGCGTTAGGAAAATAGCTATCCATAACACCTACACTATCAAATTTATCAAGTGCAGCTATTAAATCATTATTCGTGTCTTTTATAGCTTTCAAATGCCTTGGCGCAACATAACCTGCCAATCCTATTAACGCAAACTTCTTCATTTATAAAGTTTTATCTTTTAATTCCTTCGATAGTACATTTTTAACATCATATACAATCGCTTTGTCATTTTTTATTGAATCGAAATCTAAGTTTTTAAATTCATTATGAGCTACTGCTAGAACAACAGCATCAAACTTCTTTTTTGGAACCTCTTTTACTGAATACAAACCATACTCTTGCTTAACCTCATCTGGCTCTGCCCATGGATCAAATAAAGAAACATTCATTTCGTAATCTTCTAAAGCATGAATCACATCAACAACTTTGGTATTTCGAACATCAGGACAGTTTTCCTTAAAAGTAATACCTAAAACTAAAACTTCAGCATTTTTAATTCTTATATCGTTCTTTATCATCAACTTCACAACATCTGAAGCTACATATTCTCCCATACTATCATTCAAACGTCTTCCCGCTAGGATAATCTCTGGGTGATATCCAAATTCCTGTGCTTTTTGCGCCAAATAGTAAGGATCAACACCAATACAATGTCCACCAACTAAACCTGGTTTAAACGGAAGAAAATTCCACTTTGTACCTGCAGCTTCTAAAACATCATACGTATTAATATCCATTAAATTGAAGATTTTAGCTAATTCATTTACAAACGCGATATTAATATCTCGTTGAGAATTTTCTATAACCTTAGCAGCTTCTGCTACTTTAATTGTTGGAGCCAGATGCGTTCCTGCAGAAATAACAGAACGATATAATTCATCAACTTTTTTACCTATTTCAGGAGTTGAACCAGAAGTAACTTTTAGAATCTTTTCAACCGTATGTTCTTTATCTCCAGGATTAATTCTTTCTGGAGAATAACCAGCAAAGAAATCTTCATTAAACACTAAACCGGAAACTCTTTCTAATACAGGAATACAATCTTCTTCTGTAGCCCCAGGATAAACTGTAGATTCATAAACTACTACATCTCCCTTCTTCAATACTGAACCAACAGTCTCACTTGCTTTAATAAGTGGAGTTAAAATCGGTCGATTATTTTTATCTACAGGTGTTGGAACCGTAACAATAAAGTAATTACAATTCGATAATGAATTTATATCTGTAGAACAAAACAATCCAATTTTAGAATCATCATTAACCAGAACCTCTTGTAATAAACTATTTTCAACTTCAAGGGTAGAATCAACTCCTGTCATTAACTCATTAACTCTGCTTTGATTAATATCAAATCCAACTACCGAATATTTTGTTGCGAACAATCTAGCTAAGGGTAAGCCTACGTACCCTAAACCGATTATTCCTATTTTAATCTCACTCATAAAATTTAATTATAAATTTTCCCAGTACCATTTCACTGCCTCTTTCAAACCTTTTTCTAAAGAATATTCAGGCTTGTAACCCAACAATTCTTTCGCTTTATCTATACTTGCTAGAGAATGGGGAATATCTCCCTGCCTATTCGGACCGTGTTTTACATCTATTTTTCCTATCGATGAATCAAACTCCGAAAGAAGAGATTTAAGACACCCTACTAAATCGTTCAATGTATTTCTTTCTCCAAAGGCCACATTATAAACTGTGTTTATTGCTTCTGAATTATCGGACTCTAAACAAAGTAAATTAGCTTGAATTACATTTTCAATGTATGTAAAATCTCTTGAATAGTTACCATCACCATTAATCACTGGAGATTCTCCTTTCATAAATTGACCAACAAACTTTGGAATTACAGCTGCATAAGCTCCATTAGGATCTTGTTTTCTACCAAAGACATTAAAATATCTTAAACCAATTGTTTCTAAACCATATGTTTTTGAAAAAACATCAGCATACAACTCATTTACATATTTGGTTATAGCATAAGGTGATAAAGGTTTTCCAATTTTGTCTTCAACTTTTGGTAAAGATTCGGAATCACCATAAGTTGATGAACTAGCTGCATATACAAATCGCTTCACACCTTTGTCTCTAGCAGCAACTAACATATTTAAAAAACCACTCACATTAACATCATTAGAAGTTACTGGATCTTTAATTGATCTTGGCACAGAACCTAACGCTGCTTGATGTAAAACATAGTCAACTCCAATGACCGCCTTTTGACAATCATCAATATTGCGAATATCTCCTTCAATTAATTCAAATTTCGAATCCTTCATAAGCTCCTCAATATTTTCTCTTTTCCCTGTAGCAAAGTTATCAAGACAAACCACATAGTTATCTCGTTTTAAAAGTTCTTCGCACAGATTAGAACCGATAAACCCAGCCCCACCAGTAACCAAAATCTTCTTATTTGAAAGCTTAATATTCATAAAAATCGAACCATTTATTCTAATAAGCAAACCTACAAAATCTAAAGCAAAGTATAGAGTGAAGTAAAATAAAAAAGCCTTCAGTTTCCTGAAGGCTTTGGTGGGCGCGAAGGGATTCGAACCCCTGACCCCTTGGGTGTAAACCAAGTGCTCTGAACCAACTGAGCTACGCGCCCGAATATTTTTTCTTATCAGGATTCGGAAAACCTGAATGCAATTTAGCTTTTGAGATTTTGTGGGCGCGAAGGGATTCGAACCCCTGACCCCTTGGGTGTAAACCAAGTGCTCTGAACCAACTGAGCTACGCGCCCTCGTTTGCTATTGCGGATGCAAATATAAGACAGTTTTTCAACCCGACAATGTTTTTTCGCTTTTTTTTCATCATAAAACTTCTGCCACCACAAAAGTACTACCTCCAACGTAGATTAAATCGTCATCACCACTCGATTTAAGAGACTCATTATAAGCTTCTAAAACACTACTAAATTCTTCTCCGATTAAATTATATTCTTCTGAAACTTTTTTTAAAATTTCTGATGACAAACCTCTTGGGATATCAGGTTTGGAGAAATAATAGGTCGCTTCTTTTGGAAATAAAGGTAAAATAGCATCCAATTCTTTATCTGAAACAACACCTAAAACAATATGTAACCTATTGTAACTTTCTTTTTTCAACTGTTCCATTACATAAGTTAAACCTTCCTTGTTATGTGCTGTATCACAAATAACTTTAGGTTTTTCTTGTAAAACATCCCAACGACCTCTTAACCCAGTGCTTTTCCGAACATGTGATAATCCTTTTTTTAAATGATTCTCATTTAAATCGAAACTCTCAAGTTTATTTAGAGCCAAAACCACTGTTTTAACATTCTTTTTTTGATAAGCTCCTAATAGATCTGTTGCATAATACTCTTGAATTTCTTCAGATGCAAAATATATTTCAGCATTTACTTGTTTGGACTTTTCTATAAACACCTGTGCAGTCTCTACTTGCTTCTCACCTATAACTACTGGAGTGTTAGGCTTTATAATCCCAGCCTTTTCAATAGCAATCTTCTCTAAGGTATCTCCCAATATCTGCACATGATCTAAACCTATATTCGTAATAATTGAAAGCTCAGGTGAGATTATATTTGTTGAATCTAATCTTCCTCCTAGACCAACTTCAATTACAGCTATATCAACCTCTTCATTAGCGAAATAATCAAAAGCCATTCCTACAGTCATTTCAAAAAATGACAATTGATTTTCTTCAAAAAAAGCTTTATGTTCAATGATAAAATCCAAAACTTTTTCTTGCGGAATCTCATCTCCATTAATTCGAATTCTTTCAGTAAAACTTTTTAAATGGGGAGAAGTATACAATCCCACTTTATAACCAGCTTCTTGTAGTACGGAAGCAATCATATGACTAGTAGAACCTTTTCCATTAGTACCGCCAACATGAATGGATTTAAACTTATTCTCAGGTTTTTTTAAATAGTTTGAAAGTTTTATAGTGTTTGACAAATCTTTCTTGTATGCAGTTTTCCCTTGGTTTTGATACATTGGCAACTGCTGAAACATCCAACTTACAGCCTCTTGGTATGTCATAAATTTACTTAGATAAAGAGAATTTATATATGATTGATCCTTTTTGAACTTCAGGAGCTTCACCGTCAGGATTCCATTTGGTTTTTAAAGCTGCTTTCTTAGCCGCTTGAAACAAACATGTTGCAGAATTCGTTGTTCCTTTTGCACCAGGTTTGGCCTCAATAACATTCCCATTCTGATCAACTCGAATAGAAACAACAACAATCCCTTCCTCTTGACAATCTGGCTTTTCTATGGGTTTTGACAAAGCTTTTCTTCCTGACAAATTATAATTACCACCAGAACCACCACCTGTTTGTCCATAATATTTATTGGAGCTTGGATCTCCTTTTTTATCTCCTTTAACTCCTTCCTGAATATCATCACCTTCTCCTTTTGCATTATCTCCATCTGAAGGCGTTCCATTCAACAGGCTATTTAGAGCATCGGTTGCTGCCTTAGATGGTTTTGGTTTCGGTTTAACCTTAGGCTTCTCCTCTTTTTTTACCTCTTCTTTTTTCTCTTCCTCAACAACTTCTTTCTTTTGATCCGACTTTTCAACAACCGGCACATCGTCATTCGAATCATCTGTCAGCACATCCTCATTAGTTTTATTAGATACAGCTTCTTCAACAGTTTCCTCTTGAACCTCTTCCTTTATCTCTTCAATTTCTTCAACTTTAGGCTCAGTAGTTTTAACTTTCTCCACTGGCGGACCACTTCCTACATCAGAATCACCAAAATTTATTGCCACTCCATATTCAATAGGAGGATCCATGTATTTCATACCGAAACCATACATTACAAAAATCAATAACAACAATATAACTGAAGTTATTATTGCAGATTTTCTCTTGTGTATAGTGTCAAATAATTGCATAATTTAATTTCCTTTTACGGCCAAAACCATTTTCAATTTATTTCTATGCGCAATATCGATGATCTTTACCACCTCTTCGTAGTTGACTTTCTTATCTCCTCTAATCACTATACTTTTAGTGCCTTCTTCACTACTTGTAGCCTCAACAAGTCTTTTTTCCAAATTTGCCGCTGAAACTTTAGTTTTATTAATATAAAATACTCCTTCTTTTGTTACTGAAACAGCGACTTTTGTTTTATTCTCAGTTTTCCCATTTCCATTTGGCAAAAACAAATCAATCGCATTAATAGTAACCAAAGTGGATGTCAACATAAAAAATATCAACAACAAAAAGACAATATCTGTCATTGATGACATATTAAAATTAGGATCTACTTTATTTCTACCTCTTAAATTCATTACACTGGTTCATTTAATAAATCTAAAAATTCAACTGATTTAGCTTCCATTTGATACACTACTTTATCGGTACGCACCACTAAATGATTATAAGCAATATAAGCAACAATACCAACAATTAATCCAGCTACTGTAGTAGTCATAGCGGTATATAAACCATCAGAAAGCATTTTAATATCAATTTGCCCTCCAGAATTCGCAATCTCGTGAATTGCAACAATCATACCGATTACTGTTCCTAAGAATCCAATCATTGGAGCTGCCCCTGAAATTGTTGCCACTACAGAAACATTTTTTTCAAGTTTATAAATTTCAAGCTTACCAGCATTCTCAATTGCTGTATTAATATCTTCCAAAGGTTTTCCTATTCTTGAAATTCCTTTTCCAATTAAACGAGAAGTTGGACTGTCTGTATTTTGACACAAAGCTTTTGCTGCATCTAATTGTCCGTTAACAACAAAATCGCGAATTTGATTCATAAAATCCTTATCTACTTGTGAAGCAGATTTAATTGCAAAAAACCTCTCAAAATAAATATAAAGCGCAACTCCTAATAAAACAAATAACAAAGCGATGATTATTTGCCCTCCTAGACCACCATCTTTTATTAATTGAATGATTGATAATGTTTTTTCTTGTGTAGCTTCGTTTAAAACTCCTTCAGTAATTTCTTTTTCGACTTCTTGAATAAATAAAAGCATAAAACAGATTTGATGTTTTTCGTAAAACGTTTTCTTTTGATTAAAAGTATAAAAAATAAATCCTGAATTCTAAAAATTCAGGATTTTAATATTTCTTTAGAATTTAGTTCTTATAACATGATTTTCACCATTAAATAACCCAAACCACCTAAAACTATCGTGTAAGGTAAAGCCATTTTCACCATTTTACCATACGATAAATTGATTAACGGAGCTAAAGATGATGTTAATAAGAATAAAAATGCAGCTTGACCATTTGGCGTTGCAACACTTGGTAAATTAGTACCCGTATTAATTGCCACAGCTAACTTCTCAAAATGCTCCCTGGTGATAACACCACTTTTAAAAGCACTTTCTACTTCTCCTACGTAAACAGTTGCAACGAACACATTATCACTAATAGCTGATAAAAATCCGTTTGCAATATAAAATAGACCTGGCTGTGATTCAATATCCTGTTGTAAAGCCCAATCAATAATCGGCTTGAATAAATGCTGATCATGTATCATCGCAACAATAACGAAAAAGACAACTAATAAACCTGTAAAAGGTAATGCCTCTTCAAAAGCGTGACCTAATTTATGTTCATCAATAATCCCCATAAACGCAGTTTGTACAATGATTAATGCTAAGCCAATAAATCCAACTGGTGCAATGTGTAAAGCTAAACCTAAAATTAATAACACTGCTGAAACACCCTGAACAACAAGTCCGTATTTCTCTTTATCCGTACGCTTCTTATCTTCTTCAAGTGTATAATTCTCAATAATTTCTGCCGCAACCTTTGGTAACTTCGCTCCGAATCCAAACCAACCTGTTGTTTCTAAAACTACAGTTGTTAATAGCCCTGCTGCCAATACTGGAATTGTAATAGGAGCCATCATTAAGAAAAACTCAACAAAATCCCAACCTAATCGTTCACCAATTAATAGATTTTGAGGTTCTCCTACTAGCGTACATACTCCACCAAGAGCGGTACCTACGACACCATGCATTATTAAACTTCTTAGGAAACTACGAAATTGTTCTAATGTTTCACCACTTAACTCTTTTCTATCTAAAATTCCATCGTCGTCATAATCAGCTGCTGCACTGGAATGAATTTTATGATACACTCCATAAAACCCAACAGCTACACTAATCAAAACTGCTGTTACTGTCAACGCATCTAAAAATGCAGACAATATTGCCGCCAGAAATACAAATAATAATGAAAGAATTAACTTTGATTTTATTTTAGTAAACACCTTACTAAAAATATACATCAGTAAAGGCTTCATAAAATATATTCCTGCAACCATGAATACTAAAAGTAATACTACCTCTAAATTTTGATCTACTTCATGATATGCATTTTTTGGTGTTGTTAAACCTAAAGCTAAAGCTTCGATCGCTAACAAACCTCCTGATTGTAAAGGATAACACTTTAATGCCATGGCTAGAGTGAAAATAAACTCACCAATAAACAACCAAGCCGTAATGGTTTTACCTAATACAAAAAAGGAAAACACATTGAAAATTAAGAAACCAATCATGGTCATTTTAAACCATTTGGGGCTATTTCCTAAGAAATGTTTCAACATAATTAAATTTAATTTTAAGTTAACTCTTTTAGCGCTATTTCAAACGCTGTTTCGCTAATGCTAGTTTTTGATGAATTTTTAGCATGAGCGACTTCTAAAGCTTTTCGAATTGTATCAGATGTATCTTGAAAAATTGCTTCATCATCCATAGAAACTCTTTTTTCCATGAAATAAGCAAATACTCTTGCCATTCCACAATTCGAAATAAAATCAGGAATTAAACTCACTTTTTTATCAGTTTCTTCCATGATTGGACCGAAGAAAATTTCTTTATCTGCAAACGGTACATTTGCACCACAAGAAATAACTTCCAATCCTGTGTTTATCATTTGATTAATTTGCTTTTCTGTTATTAAACGAGAGGCAGCACAAGGAGCGAAAATCTCACAAGGTAAATTCCATACTCTTTCATTCATCTCCTCAAATGGAATCATTTGCTCCGAAACTAAAGTATTACCATCTTTATGTAAGAATAACTCCTTAATTTCTTCAAAAGAAAACCCTTCTTCATTGATAACTCCTCCAACTCTGTCAATAATTCCAACAACTTTTGCTCCCATTTGAGCTAGATAGTATGCAGCCGCAGACCCAACATTTCCGAACCCCTGAACAACGGCTCTTTTTCCAACTACATCACCTCCATAAATAGAGTAAAAGTGTTTAACTGCTTCCGCAACTCCATAACCAGTAATCATATCTGCTACTGTATACTTTCTTTGAACTGACGGAGAATAATGCTCGTTTTCTAAGACCTTAATTACACCGTGACGCAACTGACCGATTCTATTAATCTTATCCGCTTCAGTTGGTTTAAAGTGACCATTAAAAACTCCTTCTTGTGGATGCCACACTCCGCTTTCTTCAGTAATTGGAATTACCTCATGGATTTCATCAACATTTAAATCGCCACCTGTTCCGTAGTAATTTTTTAATAAAGGAGCCACAGCATTGTACCATCTTCTTAACACTCCTTCTTTTCTTGGATCGTGCGGATCGAAATTAATTCCTGACTTTGCACCTCCAATAGCTGGACCTGAAACTGTAAATTTCACTTCCATTGTTTTAGCAAGCGACATTACTTCATACTTATCTAATCCTTTACGCATTCTTGTTCCTCCTCCTGCTGCACCTCCACGTAGTGAATTGATAACTGTCCATCCTTCAGCCTCAGTTTCTGAGTCTTTCCAATTGAATACTATTTCCGGCTGTTTTTCTTCGTATTTTTTTAATAATTCTTTCATGATTTAAAATAAGTTAAGGTTTGTTTAATTCTTAGTTTGTGCGTTCTGTTATTTTTAAATCATGTAAGCTAAAGTTGTGTCATTTCTGTTTTATTTAAATTTTTATCTTATCAGGCAAACTTACCAAAAAAAAAGTCGTTAAGTATTACAAATATCGATACAAAATTCATGAAACAGTATGAATTATTGTTTCTTATTAATTCGGCGCTAATTTAACAAGGAAACTTTTTATACCCAAAAAGTTTCCTTCGTTTTTTACTTCTTTTAACATTTTTTTATTAACTCTATATTCTATCCATCTCCTGCGGCAAAAAAACTCTTCCTGATGAATGATCTTTTACAGCACCTGTAACCGAACTCAAACAATTAATTTCATTATTTTCCTTCAGTAATCCTAGAAAGGCAAATATTAATGCTTCTTTAAACTCTATGATAGCTGCATCGGCCATTTTAATTTCCCTATTAGAAAATCGTTCAATTTCCTTTATTAAAAAACTATTATAAGTTCCTCCACCGGTAGCTAAAACCTTTTCTGACTTCTCAAAAATCTTACCAATTTGTTCCGCAGCATGAGTTACAAATGTTCTTAAAATTGTTGGAACATCTGTTTCTAAATTGTTAATTATCGGGAATACAACTTGTTGAACCCATTCTAATCCTAAAGATTTAGGCGGATTTTTTTTATAAAAGGCTAAAGAATTTAATTCATTTAATAATTCTTCATTAACTGTACCTGTAGCCGCTATTTTTCCTCCTTCATCATATTCTAAACCAATTTTCTTGGTGTAATGATTCATCACAATGTTTACAGGGCAGATATCAAACGCGATTCTTTCTCCATTTTTCTTAAAAGACACATTCGCAAAACCTCCAAGATTTAAACAATAATCATATTCTGAAAACAACAGCTCGTCACCAATTGGTACTAAAGGAGCCCCTTGTCCTTTTAATTTAACATCTTGAGTTCTAAAATCACAAATTACTTTACAATTTGTAACATCAGCTATCTTTTGTCCATCTCCTATTTGAAGTGTAATTCCCTTATCTGGTTGATGAAAAACCGTATGTCCATGTGAAGCAATAAAATCAACATTACAAATATTATGCTCTTTTATGAACTCGTCTGTCATTTCCCCTAGAAGCTGACCATACTCAATATGCATACAATCTAAATCTTCTTTTGACTTGTGAATTGCATGTTGCAACGTTTCCTTCCAACAAGCTGTATATGATTCTGTTGCGCCCTTAAGAATTTGAAAATCTTTATAGTTTTTTTTATTAAATTTCACATAAACTAAATCTAATCCATCTAGTGAAGTTCCGGACATTAATCCGATCACATATTTATACTCATTCTGCATAATGTAAAATTATAAAAGCTTTTGAAAAAATAATATTAAAGGAGTATCTTTGGGAACATTTTTTAAGAATAATTTATAACTACAACGATTTAGAATGGATTTTAATCTTACAGAAGAGCATTTAATGATACGTGATGCTGCTCGCGACTTTGCACAAAATGAATTATTACCAGGTGTTATTGAAAGAGATGATAAACAAGAATTCCCAGATGAATTAGTTCGTAAAATGGGAGAACTTGGATTTATGGGTGTAATGGTAGATCCAAAGTACGGAGGAAGCGGAATGGATACTATTTCTTACGTATTAATTATGGAAGAGCTTTCTAAAATAGACGCTTCTGCTTCTGTAATGGTATCTGTAAACAACTCTTTAGTATGTTACGGTTTAGAAGCATACGGAACTGAAGAGCAAAAACAAAAATATTTAACGAAGTTAGCTACTGGTGAATCTATTGGTGCTTTTTGTTTAAGTGAACCAGAAGCTGGATCTGATGCAACTTCTCAAGCAACGACTGCAGAAGACAAAGGAGATTACTACTTATTAAACGGAACTAAGAACTGGATTACAAATGGTGGACGTTCTGATGTTTATTTAGTAATTGCTCAAACAGATAGAGAAAAAGGACACAGAGGAATTAATGCGTTTATCGTTGAAAAAGGAATGGAAGGATTCCATATTGGACCAAAAGAAGATAAATTAGGAATTCGTGGTTCTGATACACATACTTTACAATTTAACGATGTAAAAGTTCCAAAAGAAAATAGAATCGGTGAAGATGGATTTGGATTTAAATTCGCAATGAAAACTTTATCAGGAGGACGTATTGGTATTGCTGCTCAAGCCTTAGGTATTGCTTCAGGAGCTTACGAATTAGCATTAAAATATTCTAAAGAGCGTAAAGCTTTTGGAACTGAAATTTGTAATCACCAAGCGATCGCATTTAAATTAGCTGATATGTATACTGATATTACAGCTGCTCGTCATTTAGTAATGCAGGCTGCATGTGATAAAGATTCTGGAAACAATTACGATCGTTCTGGAGCTATGGCAAAATTATATGCTTCTAAAGTAGCAATGGAACACACAGTTGAAGCTGTACAGATTCACGGTGGAAATGGATTCGTTAAAGAATACCACGTTGAGCGTTTAATGCGTGATGCAAAAATTACTCAGATTTATGAAGGAACTTCTGAAATTCAAAAAATTGTAATTTCTAGAAGTTTAATTAAAGAATAGTTTTACAACTACATATATAACAAAAAGCTCATCAATATTGATGAGCTTTTTTGTTTTACAGCTTGATACAAAAACGAATAAGCCTTATCTTTAAAGGAAATAAATTCAACTAATAAATCTTTTAAGAACCTCTTGAGAATCTCTTAGTACTACAAAAGAATTCTCTCAATGATTCTTAATTTTTTCAAAGTATTAAACATGAAAAAAACTACCTTACTATTACTTACCTTTTTTTTAAATGCTACAGCTTTATTCAGCCAAAAATATTTAAATGCTCAAGAATCCGACCCTATGAAAATGGGTTGGATGCAAGGTTTTCCAACTTCAGAAAAAACCTTGGCTCTTGCTTCCGATGGAAGTTTTTTTAAATTCCCTGCCTTACGCTATAGTGTCTGCCATATGCGTCAATTCCTTCCAACAACAGAAGTTTCAGCAGCACAAAAGAATCGTTATAATTTCAAAGTTAAATTAGATCCTAAAATCGATAAACTTGAATTCACTCCACTAGAAAGTAATATCAAGATGAGTTGGTCTGAATCTCTTTACAAAAACTATACTGACGGAATTCTAATTCTTCATAAAGGTAAAATCATCTATGAGAAATATTTTGGAGCTCTAAAACCAGAAGGTATACATGCCGCAATGTCGGTGAGTAAAACTTTCACCGGAACATTAGGAGCGATGTTAGTTAGCGAAGGTTTACTCGATGAAAATAAAACTGCAGATTTTTATATTCCAGAATTAAAAAATAGTGCTTTTGGTGATGCTACAATTCGTGAAATATTAGATATGACAACGAGTCTAAAATACAGTGAAGATTATTCTGATCCAAAAGCTGAAGTTTGGATTTTCTCGGCTGCCGGAAACCCACTTCCGAAACCTGAAAATTACGCTGGACCAAAAAATTACTTCGAATATCTGCAAACAGTACAAAAAGATAAAGGAAAACATGGAGAAGTATTTGCCTATAAAACAGTAAATACTGATGTAATGGGGTGGATAATATCTCGAGTTACTGGAAAAAGTCTTACTCGATTACTTTCTGAAAAATTATGGAAACCGTTAGGAACGCATGTAGATGGTTATTATCAAGTAGACGCATCAGGAATCGCTTTTGCTGGTGGTGGATTTAGCGCAAACATGCGTGACATGGGAATGTTTGGTGAAATGATTCGTAAAAAAGGATATTTCAATAAAAAGCAAATTTTACCGAAATCCTTAATCGAAGATATTATGCGAGGTGGAAGTCAACAAGCATTTAAAAAATCCGTCTACTCATCTTTAAATAATTGGAGCTATAGAAACATGTGGTGGATTACACATAATAAAAATGGAGCATTTGCCGCTCGCGGAGTACACGGACAAACAATATATATTGATCCAGCAGCTGAAATGGTTATTGTTCGTTTCGCATCTCATCCAGAGGCAAAAAACGCAAAAATTGATCCAACCTCTTTACCGGCTTATCAAGCTGTAGCAGATTATTTAATGAATAAATAGCAACTATGAGATTCATAAAAACTATAAAGACTTGTCTTTTATTTACAGTAATATTATATGTTACATCAATAACTGCACAACAGCAAAACCCGTTACTATTTCATAAAAATTCAAAAACAGAATTACGAGGTTATTTACAAACTGGAATTAATTTAGTTGCAGAAACAAATTTGTTTTGGAATCTTGCTGATACACCAACTTTAGATTACGATTCAGACACACAATGGATAGAATCGTATCTTAAACCAGGGATTGGATTTATCTATGATATTAACTCCAAAAATAAACTGTACACAAAAGTTTCTATTGTTGGTTCACATACTCTAGGTACAGACGCCTTCGATGAAGCAAATACTGGAAGAATAACACTTGAAGAAGCTCATATAGGTTACAAAACTAAATTCTCTGATGCCTTTTCTTTTCATACGGTTTTAGGTTCACAGGAATTAAAACTTGGTACAGGAATGCTAATCTCGAATGGAGCATCAAGTGGGTTTGAACGAGGAGCTTTAAAATTTGGACCGAGAAAGGCTTGGCAATATGCGGGACTTTTAGAAATGAATTATAAAAAACTAAACAGTAAATTTTTCTACTTAGCACCAAACGAATTACCTTCAAATGATACTGATAACGCGCTAATAGGTTCTGATATTAATTACTTCGCCTCAAAAAATAGTTATATCGGACTTTCCTATATTAATGTTATTTCATCACAAGCTCCCTATCCAAAAGCTGCTCCAAATGGAATTGGAGCTCCGATAATTACACCTGGAAGTAGAGAAAACTTAAATGCGCTAAACTTATACGCTAGAAACAATCCGTTCAAAAACAAACTAAAAAATTTGTTTTTCGGTTTTGATGCCGCATATCAGTGGAATTCCAGAATAAACCTCAATTCTTGGGGTGGAAGAATACAGTTGGGACATGAATTTCCTCAAACCAAATGGAAACCTACAGTAATGTATTCATATCAAGTTTTTTCAGGAGATGATCCAAATACCGATGGATTAGAACGCTTTGATCCTTTATATTTTGAAGGCTCACCAAGTGCGTGGTCTACTGGATCAAAATCTTCTATGGTTTTTATTAATTCTAATGTACAAGCACATGGACTAACTGGTAAGTTTCAAATAAAACCTAGAGATATAATCACGTTACGATATACACATATACGAGCACACCAATTATTAAGTCCAATTCAATTTGGACAAGCGGCCCGTGTAGAATTTTCTGATGGTATTCCGACTGTCGTATCCGGAGTACTTAATGCTCATTTAGCTGATGATTTTTTCATTGAATATAACAAAGTAGTAACTAAAAATATTTATGTGAATGCAGGATTTAGTCTTTCTGTTGCAGGAGATGGAATTTCAACTATAGTAGACGAAACCGCTCTCTGGACAGGAGCATTTATAAATGTAGTTCTCAATTATTAAAAAGATAAGCTCATCAATATTGATGAGCTTTTTTGTTTCCTTCGATAAATTTTCTCCATATATTTACTTCCGTCTAAATAATTGCTAAATAAGAATACTAATACTTGCTATGATTGGAATTAAAAGTCTTTTATATTCGGAAAGAACGGGAAAACAATTTATTACAACACGTTTTTTAGTTATTGCTGGACTGCCTATTTTACCTTACCAAAGCTATTTTGTTCATAATAGAATGATTGAACTTGGTAGTTACAAAATACCGTTAAATAGAAAAAACATAATTAAAAATTATGCGGCAGTTTATTTATCTTTTCTCGGTTTTCTACTTTGCATATTTAATTTTTTCTTGGATGAAAATTTTTTATTGAGTAGTCATATAAACCCCTATCATTATTATTTACGCAATCTAAATTGGCCTTTAGGAGCTATTGAAAAAGTAATAACGCTTGTTACGATTATTCTATCAATTTATTTTCTTTTTGTGTACGGGATGATTTCAGAAGAATCTAAAGTTGAACGATTACTATCCATAAAAAACACATTTTGGAACACTCAATTTCCGGGTAAAAACTTAGTCCCGATTCTTGCAGAATACTATGAAGAAGAAGAACAAATAATTCTTTTTAACCAACTTCTTATTCTGACCACACGAGTGGTAGTTAAAGTTACCGAGGAAGAAAATGAAATTGTTGATTTTTATAGTTCAGAAGAATTATCAAATTTTTTCGATAACAAACTACACAAGTTCATCATTAACAGAGAATTTAAAGTAAAAGACACTGAATATGTTTCGCTTATATTTCTCACATTAAATGTGAAAAAACTAATAGATCCTTCTGATGAAACAATGGAACTTCTTGAGATTATAAAAACTTATTTATTAGGCAAAATAAAAATCGAGTAATTTCTCATTTTTACTCATTTCTATTTGTAATTATATTGATTACATTTATCGCAATAAATCGATAGTGTTTCAAAATCATGAAGAATTTAATTAGTAAGTATAAAAAGTATCAAAACTACGTTTACTTACTTTCTTTAATTCTTTGCTTTTTGACAGTATATAACTCTATTTTTGACAGTAAAATTAGCTTAGGTGGAGATAATGCCAACTACTATATACTAGGAAATTCGATCGCTGATGGAGAAGGATATAAAAACATTCATAACAAATCGAAATCAGAACACTTTCACTTTCCTCCTGGCTACCCGGTAATTATAGCTACTACAATCAAAACTATTTCAAATCGAATTTCAGTAATTAAAATCACAAATGGATTGTTCTTTATTGGTTGTATTTGTTTACTATTTTATCTTATCATCAACATTACAAATAACAATTTCATTGCATGGATAAGTAGCCTAATTGTCCTTTTTAATTTTCATTTACTCCAATATTCAACAATAATGATGAGTGAAATACCTTTTACTTTCTTTTCACTTTTATCATTATTCTTATTTATAAGAATTGATTTTGAAAAAACCATTTTAAAAAACTATAAATTCTTATTGTTTTTAGGCTGTTTGATATTTTCATTTTACATCAGAACAATTGGAATAGCTCTTTTATTCAGCTTTACTTTTATTCTGATTATCCAAAAAAAATGGAAACATAGTTTGGTAACAGTTCTAAGTTTTATGATTCTTTATTTACCTTGGTTATTAAGAAATGAAAGTTCACACAATTCCTACGCGAGTCAACTTTCTTTCAAAAACCCTTATCAACCAGAGTTAGGAACCATAAATTTTCGTGATTTTCTCGAAAGAATGATTATTAATATTCATAGATATATTACGAAAGAAATTCCTTCAGCATTAACTCACACCAAAGAGGTATTGTACGTGAATTCTTCGAATACTCAAGAATGGATTATAGGTATTACTTGTATTGCGTTTATTTTATTGGGTTTATTTAAGCTTACCAAACATAGAAATTTAGTTATTATTTATATTTTCTCATTTTTTGGAATACTCATGTTATGGCCATATGTTTGGTACGGAACACGATTTTTACTTCCTTTAATTCCCTTTTTAGTTTTCTTATTTGTTTATGGGATATTTCATATGATTAAATTCATTTTGAAAAAAGTGAATTCCTCTAAAAGAAAATTAATTCAAAACTTAACAATGAGTTTTTTATTAATCTCTTGGCTTTCTAATTATGGTTTTAATTCTATTCAAAAACTCAATAAAAAAGCGAATTCAGAATACGTAAATAGTTACACAAATTACTTTGAATTTGCAGAATGGATCAAAAACAATTCTTCTCAAAATTCAGTAACATGTTCTCGTAAAGGATCATTGTTTTATTTATTTTCTGGAAAATATGTAACCGGATATCTTAACACAACAAACAGAGAAGAGCAAATTCAACACCTTAAAAATAAAAATGTTGATTATGTTGTGGTTGAACAATTAGGTTACTCTTCAACTTCAAAATATTTACTTCCTGCTATTGATCGATATCCTCAAAAATTTAAAATCATTAAACAACTTTCTAATCCCAATACATATTTAATGAAATTTAATTCCGAGTTAGGTTATTGGGGCGATTGGAAAAATGAAAAAAGAAATGGTTATGGAACGTATACTTGGGACGATGGTCAAAAATATATGGGACAATGGAAGAATAATCTTCGTCACGGTGACGGAAAGCTAAGTTTCAAAAATGGTGAAGTTCTTCATGGAACTTGGACCAATGGAAAACTAAATGGAGAAGTAATAAAGAAAAATAAGGCTGGACAAATCATAGAAAAATCCAGATATGAAAATAATATAAAAGTAGACTCTGTAAATGTTAATCAATAAACTTTCAATCTTAATCCCAGTATATAACGAAGAAAACACCTTGTTAAAGCTTCTTACTAAGGTAAAGAACGTTGAGTTAATCAATAATATTCAAAAAGAATTTATTATTGTGGATGATGGATCAAAAGATAACTCAATTGCAATTGTAAAAGAATTTATATCTGACAATCCTAATTTAGATGTAAAGTTTTATCCGTTAGAAAAAAATGTTGGAAAAGGTGGTGCCATACATGAGGCAATATCTCATGCCTCTGGAGAATATTTAATTATTCAGGATGCTGATTTAGAATATGATCCGAATGAATACAATAAACTATTACAACCTATTCTTAACGAAGAAGCTGATATTGTATATGGATCACGATTCTTAGGAAATCAACCTCATCAAAAATCCTATTTCACACATCATTTTGCGAATAAATTTTTAACATTTTTATCAAATCTATTTTCCAAATTAAAATTAACAGACATGGAAACATGTTACAAATTATTAAAGACGGATATTATTCAAGCTATTCCATTAACCGAAAAACGTTTCGGCTTTGAACCAGAGGTAACAGCTAAACTTTCACGAATTAAAAATTTAAGATTAAAGGAAGTTGAAATTTCTTATTATGGAAGAAAATATGATGAGGGCAAAAAAATTGGATGGAAAGATGGTGTAAAAGCAATTTACTGCATATTAAAATATGGTATGTTAAGATTCAACTAATTTTGACCATCCAAAATTTTTAGCTAATCGTAACAAGCATGAAAAGTTAATTTTAGGTAAATTCTACGTCAAAAATTTTCTATCAAATCAATAATAATTACTTTTGTAACCGAATTAGAAAATACAGACTTTCAGTTTAAATAATTGCTATAAGAGCCAGTCTTAGATTTATTAAATTTTATTAATAATCCAATTCATATTGGAATTAATGCATATCGCATTTATATAAACTAATCTGTAAAATCTATGATTTGTAGAATTTAAAAAATTGTAATGAAAACAAAACTACTCTTATTAATCTCGTGTTTCCTTCTATCTTTTTCAATCAATGCTCAAATCAATTGGGAACTATTAAATCCTCAACCTTCACAGAACTCTGGTAAAAACATTGAGTTTTTATCGAAGGATCATGGGTTTATTATCACATCAAATGAATTGTTGGAGACAACAGATGCAGGGGAAACTTGGACAAAAAAAACTAATCTATTTAACGCTAAAGATTTCTTTTTCCATGGAAATACTGGTATAATCGTTGGTAGTCATGGCTACGTATTAAAGTCTGATGATAAAGGAAATACTTGGAATCAAATTTCTACTGGATTTAATAACTCATATCATACTGCTAAAATTATTAATAGTAACATTATCATATTATCATCTGATAATAGTATTACAAAAACAACCGACGGAGGTTCAACCTGGGAAAATTATGGTATACCTAATGTCTCAGTAATAAAAACATTTTTTACGAGTGAATTAATTGGACATGCAGTTTGTAAAAACGGGATTATTTTAAAAACTATTGATGGTGGGCAAAACTGGACTTTAAAATTATCTACCAATACAGTACCTTCAGATTTTTACACAGTTTATTTCGTGAATGAAAATATCGGTTTTGCTTCTAGAGATCATTATGATGTATATAGAACGATAGATGGTGGTGAAACTTGGACAAAACTTTCTTCAACAGTTCAACTTCTACGTGATTTTCACTTTTTAGATGAAAAAAATGGTTTCGCAACAGGAGATTTCGGATATACAGTAAAAACTACTGATGGTGGAGTAACATGGGAAAATATATTCTTCCAAGATGCATACTACGATAGTACACACATGTATGGTATCTACTTTCAGGATAACAATGTCGGTTATATTTCTGGTATGAGAGGTAGAATTATGAAAACAGTAGATGGTGGAATCAATTGGTCTCCGTATGCAATGACTTATCAAGACTTTCAACAAATTGAATTCGTAAATAAAAATATAGGGTACGCACTATCAGGAAAAACATTTTATAAAACTACTGATGGAGGTGATAATTGGGCTTTAGTAAACGAGAGTGAACCAATATCTCCAATAGGCGTATCGTTTACTTTTTTAAATGAAAATACCGGGTTCGGTGCTTTTGCAGGTAAAGTTTACAAAACTTCGGACGGAGGAATTACATGGAATGTTTTACAAAATGACGCTCGAGTAATTATTGGAGAAGTGACATCAATGTTTTTTCTAGATGAAAATACAGGCTACGTATCCGGTGGTGGTGGTTCAAATATTTGGAATTCTCGTGTTATGAAAACTACTGATGGTGGACAAACATGGAATGAAGTTTTAAGTAAAACTGCTTTTAAAACCATCCAATTTGTGAATGAAATAGTAGGTTATGGACATACCTCAGGAAACTATAAAGATAAAGTTTACAAGACAACAGATGGTGGAAACACTTGGAATATGATTTTTGAATCATCGGGTAAAAACATTAATGCTTTACAATTCATTGATGAAAACACCGGTTACTTTGTTGGTGACCAAGGATTAATGCACAAAACTACTAATGGTGGAGAAAGTTGGAATGATTTAAATATTCCATATGAGTTCTATGAAGAAATGATTTTTTCTACAGCTAATATTGGATTTATTGTAGATGATAACGGAAGAATTCAAAAAACTGAAAATGGTGGACTAAGCTGGAATTTTATATCTCAACAATATGGAATTAAGGATATTGAAATTATTGAAGACAAAGTTTATACTGCTGGAATTTTTGGGAAAATTTTCAGAAGTACGATTACTTATAACGATATTAATATAATTATCGACGATGCAAAAGATATCACTAACTCTAAAGCTACACTTACAGGAAGTTTAAGCTCAAACTCCGGAATGATTTCGAATATCCATTTTCGTTATGGTAAAGATGGTGCTCTAACCTCTAGTGTCGTTGCTTCAATAACGACTGTAAATGAAAACACCTCTGAAATTGTTTCAGTTGCTCTTGAAAATCTAGAACCAAACACAACATATTATTATGCGTTATCTGGTCAACATAATGGATCTTCTCGATATAGCTCTATCAGAAGTTTTACAACTACTTCTGACTATGATATTTCTACCAATTTCTCATCTTCTTCTACATCTTCTACAGCAAGTATCTCCGGGAATATAATTTCTTATGAATTAGACATTACGGATGTTGTATTTGAATATGGCACAAATGAAAATGAACTAACAAATGAAATTGCCGGTAATCCTAGTATTGTAGCTGGTAGTACCTCTTCTTTTATTACAGCTGAATTAGAAAATCTTGAAGCAAATACGACATATTATTACAGAATTAAAGCTACTCATAAAGGTGAAACTATATATGGAAATACTAGTTTTGTAACAACTAAACGAGAATACGACATACTCTTATATAACCCAAGCGTTTCTAATTCAGAAGTTTCATTATATGGATATATAACTTCCTATGGACATGAAATCACAGATATTGTTTTCGAATATGGAACTCAAGAATATGAAAATGAAATTTCTTCCGATGTTACTAAAGTAGATGCAAATGGATATGGATCATTAAGTGCAACTATTTCTGACCTCGATACATCACTAACATATTACTATAGAATAAAAGCATTTCATAATGGCGAATATATATATAGTTCAGAAGGTGTTTTTAATTTTTCGGGAGATATCATCTTAACAAATACTGCTCTTATTGAACAAAATGAGAATCAATTAGAATTAAAAGGGTTAATAAAAAGTTATGGTTCTTTCCTATCAAATATACATTTTGAGTATGGAACTACCGAAAGTTTTGGATCAACCATCGAAGGAACTCCAAACTATGTTTACAATTATAATACTAATATTATTACGGCTATGATTAATGATCCTTTACCAGATCAAATTTATTACTATAGATTAGCCGCTACTTTTAATGGAAATCCAGTTTATTCGGCAACTTATCAATATAAAACAAGTGGCACATTAAGTGTATCGGATTTAGAACTTGGTCGAAATATTTCTGTTTATCCAAACCCGGCATCAGAAGTTTTAAATGTAGATATTAAAAAATTCACAAACACAAAGTCAATAGAGGTTTATAATACACTTGGGCAATTAACTCTGTCAAAAAATATAAAAGGAACTTCAACTATACAGCTGGATATTTCTTCATGCAGTAAAGGAATATATTTTGTGAAAATTATTTTAGATGACTCTAGATCATTTACTTCTAAAGTAATTATTAGGTAATTAAAAACTAGTAAAAATTTAACTCATAATTGATGATTATGAAAACTAAAATACACTTGTTACTTTTTGCCATTAGCGTTACCCTACTTTATAATTGTTCTTATGAATTTCAGGAAGATTCATTTAATGATATAAATTTGATTGAACCTAATGCAAACATTTCTTTAACTGGGTTTATTAATGGAGAAGAAACCAGTAGTTCTAAAACAGTACAGTACAATTTCACTGGAATTTCAAGTAATGAATTTGAAGTTATTGTGAAAGTTGATCAAAAAGAAATACATCGAAACTACAATAAATCAGGTGAGTTTTATCTTTACATTGATGAACTATCTAATGGACAACATGAACTCACTTTTGAATATATATTCCCAACAAATTCTGGAAGCTTAGCGGATAATTTAAATGGAGAGTTTTTTACAGGAACAAACACGTACAATTTTTCTGTAGACAAGTCATTAGCGGAACCTTTTGGTATTGAAAAAATTGACCATTTAAATGGTTCAATTTACATTACTCTTAAAACTATTACCGATCCAAATTTTGATGAGGCCATTCTGGTTATTAAAAATGAACATGACTTTATCATTGAAGAAAGACCCATTTCTTCAGAAGATTTACAAGACTTAAAGATCCATGACAATAAAACTGTGACGTACAATCCTAGTTTTGCAATTAAAGTTAAAAATGCATTTGCAGAGAAAACTTCTCAATTTGTTTTATTACCAACGGAAAAAATGACTTTTAAAATTGAGCCTTTAACGTATTCTAGTTTTAAACTAATCTATAACAGTCATCCTTTCTATGGAAACTTTGAAAATTTGACATTTGATTATACCTATAAAGCTTCTGGAAGTAAAGTTCATTCTTTAAATCCTCAAGGTGGAGAAACTATAATTCCTTACGGTTACTACTTTGGGGAAAGTTTCTATGAAATTTTTAAGCTTTCTAAACCAGGAGTAAGTGAGAATTTACATGTTCAACTTCAAGTTGGCAACAATCTACCAATCACAAATTTCAAAGAAATTTTTTATGTAAAATCTATTAATAAATACTTTGCTGTAGACGTGAATAATTCTAATGATATTATAATTTATCAGCTAAAAGATGAAACCTTCGAAATTGAGAAGTCTAAAACAATCACTTCAATATCATTTAGCACAGATTTTAACTCTGCAGAATATGACTACTCCACAGAAAAAATAATTATTAATTTAAATGAGAAATCAATAGTTTTTAATCCTATTTCTTTTAACACAGATAATACTTATACAGCATCAGATTTTGACGCTAATAAATCTAGTAGCGATGTATATTATAGAGGTAACTATGTAATTTTAGAAGAACCATGGTTTTCAGGTGAAGTTTCAATTTTTGAAATATCAACAGGGTTAGAAAAATTCAAAGCACAAAAAACAACATCTTTTTTTAGCGCTATTGATGCAAGTCATTTTTACGTAAATGGAGGAATTTATAAATTAGAATCAGGAGAGTTTAATTTCCAGTATATCTTAAAAGATCAATATAATAACACACCAACTTCACTGGATGTAATGGCTTTTGATAAACAAAGTAATTCTGCCGTTTATCATTTTAACTCTCTAACTTATTATTTGAATTTATCTGATTATAACCAAACTAATATTTATCAAACTGCACAAGTATTTGAAGTATCTTATACTAACGAAGGAAAACCTTTTATAAATAGTGATCACTATTCAGCGGGAAACAAATCACATATTTATGATGTTGATATAAATGACACTAGATTGATAGATACATTCGCTGAACAATCTTATAGATATATTAATGGTTACATTTTCTCTCCTAACGGATTTTATTTTAAATCTAACCTTTACACAAATTGATTATGAAAAAGTTACAACTCATCCTAATTTTATTTGTGTTTAGCACGGTAAAAATTAAGGCACAAAACAATATTTCGGGAATCTTAGAAGTAAATTATAATTCATTCTCTCAAAACAACTTAAAAGATTTTCAAAACCAATTAAAAAATGAAATTACTGAAGTAAACTTAAGCGTTAATGATGAATTTGGAAGTAATATCGGTTATACCGTTGGTGTACAAGTAGAAAGCTTAAAAGCACAATTCTTTCTATCATATAATACAACGGGAGGTAAAATATCTTACTCAGATTTTTCAGGTTCAATAAGATTAACACAATTACTTGAAGCATATTCATTAGGAAGTGAATATCAACTTAGATTATCAGATGAAAATCGAAACGATACTTTCTACCTTGGTTTAAGAGGAATCATTAACTTTTCTAGTATGGAGCTTGAAAGTTATTCAAACATATTAGGTAATGAATCAGGTCAAGTAGTTAAATGTAGTTCTGTAGATTTTGGTCTAGGAGCAAGGCTAACTTATGATATATCGATATATGTATTCAAATTAAGATTAAATATTGGGTATGACTTAATGTTTGGTGGTCAACTACGTTTTGGTGAAAATAGCGACTTCTATTTAGAGAATGATCGTGGAGAAGAAGTAAAAACAAATTGGAGTGGTTTTAGATCAGGGATTGGATTAGTTATCCCATTTTAAGAATACACTTTACCCGTAAAACATAAAAGCCTAGTTATTTAAATTAGGCTTTTTATTTTTACCAAAATTAAATTTATATTGGATTAATAATAAGTCATAAACAAACTACTATAAATGAAAAATAAAATCATCACTATTCTTTTGCTTTCATCAATATTAATAATTACTTCCTGTGAAGCTCCAAAAACAGAGAAGAACAAAAATATTGTAAGTCCAAATCAAGATAGTGAACTTGCTTTGTTAATGAGAGAAATATATGATGAAGCAATGATTAACAAAAAACATATTCAAAATAACGAGCCGATAGAAATCAACCTTGATCATGAAAAGATTTTTAGTGCTATTGCCACAGAACCTGAAAAGGCTGCTTCTCCTGAATTCAAAGCTTTCGCCACTTCATACTTACAAAGCATAAAAAACTTAAAATTTTCAAACACAAATCAAACAGCAACAAACTATAAAAACATGGTAAACAATTGTTTGACTTGTCATCAATCCTTATGCCCAGGTCCTATTGTCAGGATTAAAAAATTACAATAATTTATAGGAACTAAGTATAAATAAAACCCGACACATCCCTTTTCTTTGTTTCATGTGAATATTTAGGTTAAATTCACGGTGGTATATGCATTGATTATGTAACTACCAATAATTCAACCAACCAGATAATAATCACTACATGAAAACCCTTCAAATTATACTCGTTTGTCTTTTTATATTTCCTTTTAATTCTGAAGCTCAAAAAAGAAAAAAGAAAAGCAACCAACCTGAAATTCAACTTACCGATTCTTTATTCCACGGATTAAAATGGAGAAATATTGGTCCGTTTAGAGGAGGACGAAGTGTTGCTTCTTCTGGAGTTATCGGAAAGCCACTCACCTATTATATGGGTTCTACTGGTGGTGGACTTTATAAAACAACTGATGCAGGAATTACTTGGAAAAATATTTCTGATAAATTCTTTAAAACAGGATCGGTTGGAGCAATTGCAGTTTCAGAAAGTGATACTAATATTGTACTTGTTGGAATGGGGGAACACGCTGCTCGTGGTGTTATGACGTCTATGGGTAATGGAGTTTATAAATCAATGGATGCAGGTAAAACTTGGACTCATTTAGGACTAGAAAAAACCAGACATATTTCTGATGTAATTATTCATCCTAAGAATCCAGATATCATATATGTCGCTGCTCAAGGTGCTCAATATGCACCAACAGAAGAAAGAGGTATTTATAAAACAATTGATGGAGGAAAAACTTGGGAAAGAATTTTATATACAAATACTACAACAGGAGCCTCTTCTTTATCAATGGATATGACGAATCCAAGGATTTTATATGCGTCGATGTGGGAACACAGGAGATATCCTTGGATTATAGAATCTGGAGGAAAACATTCTGCTCTTTATAAATCAATTGATGCCGGTGAAACTTGGACTAAGCTATCTACTGGATTACCAAAAGAATTTGGAAAATCAGGAATTTCTGTTTCTCGAGCAAACCCAGAAAGAGTTTTTGCTGTTATTGAGGCTGAAGGAAAAAAAGGTGGAGTTTACAGATCAGATGATGCAGGAAAAAAATGGAGACAAGTAAATGGTAATCGTATTAATATTGCAAGATCTTGGTATTACATGGAAATCTTTGCTGATCCACAAAATGAAAATGTTGTTTATGTTTTAAATGCTCCAGTAATGAAATCTATTGACGGCGGAAAAACATTTTCTAATATTCCTGTTCCTCACGGAGACAATCATCATTTATGGATTAATCCTTATGACAATTCAAACCTCATCAATTCAAATGATGGTGGTGCAAATATTTCTTTCAACGGAGGAAAAAGTTGGAGTACACAGCAAAATCAATCTACGGCTCAATTCTATAGAGTAATTACAGATAATTTAGTTCCTTATAATGTATATGGTGGACAACAAGATAATTCTGCAATCGCCATTGCAAGTAGAACAAATGATGGCGGAATTGATTGGAAAGATTGGTATTCTGTTGCTGGTGGAGAAAGTGCTTTTGTTGCTTTTAATCCGGATAATCCTGAAACTGTTTATGGAGGAACGTATCAAGGAAATATTAGTAAATGGACAAAGGCTTCGAGAGAGCAAAAATCCATTAAAGAATATCCAGAACTAGGATTAAGTATTGCTCCTAAAGACTCGAAATATAGATATAATTGGAATGCTCCAATTATTTCGTCTCCACATAATAGAAAAACGATTTATCACGGAGGAAATGTTGTTTTTAAAACTACTGATGGTGGAATCAATTGGACAACTGTGAGTCCGGATTTAACCAAAAACGAAAAAGACAAACACGGCCCAGGTGGTGGACCATACACAAACGAGGCAGCTGGTGGAGAAAATTATAATACACTAACTGCTTTAGTTGAATCTCAACACGAAGAAGGTGTTTTATATGCTGGAAGTGATGATGGCCTTTTACATATCACACGAAATGGAGGAGCCAATTGGGAAAATATTACTCCTAAAGAAATTAAGGATGGAATTATAAATAGCATTGATATCTCTGAACATAATCCTGCAGTTGCTTACGTAGTGGTAATGAGATACAAATCTTTAGATTTAAATTCCTATGTTTTTAAAACTAACAACTACGGAAAATCATGGACTAAAATTGTAAATGGATTAGATGATCCGAATGGTTTTGTAAGAGTTGTTCGTGCTGATAAAAAAAGAAAAGGATTATTATATGCAGGAACCGAAACTGGTTTATATATTTCAAATGATGATGGAAAAAACTGGCAACGTTTACATTTAAATTTACCAATTGTTGCTATTAACGATCTTACCATTCAAGATAATGATTTAGTGGCAGCAACATCTGGAAGAGGATTTTGGATTTTAGATGATTTAGGTGTATTACAAAATATGACGAAAGAAAAAAAATCAGTTGAAATTTTTAAACCGAAAGATAGTTACAGAATATTCGGAGGAGTTTCAAAAGCTGTTGGACAAGGACAAAATCCGAAAAGTGGAGTTACTTTCGATTATTATTTAGATCAAAATGCTGATACTTTAGATTTAAAATTAGAAGTTTTACAAAACTCGAAAGTTATAAGAACATATACTAATAAAAAAACAAAAGGATTTAAATCTTGGCCTGGCGGACCATCAAAACCACAAATTTTATCTTCTAAAAAAGGTTATAATAGATTTACTTGGGATTTTAACAGAGAAGCAATTCCAGCGATTGATAAAGTTTTTGTTTTTGGAGGCCTTTCAGGTTCTAGTGTTGCGCCAGGAAACTTCACCTTAAGATTGACATTAGATGAAACAACAGTAGAAACTCGAGCTAAAATTTTACCAAATCCAGCCATCAAATCAACTCCTCAAGATTTTACGGAACAACAAAATATGTTAGTTCAAATTGAAGCTACTTTAAAGGACATGCATAAATCTGTTAATCAAATGAGATCGGCTAAATCACAATTGAATACGTATAACAAATTATTGAAAGGAAATGATTCGGCTAAAAAGCTCTTAAAAAAAGGAGATGAATTGAAAAAGCGCATTAATACTTGGGAAGAAAATTTAATTCAAGAAAAACAAAAAACCTTTCAAGATGTGATTAATTTCAATAATAAATTGAATTCTCAACTTATTCAACTTTCAAGTTATATTGATCAAGCAGATCCTAAAGTTACTCGAGGAGCAAAAGAACGATTTCAAGATTTAATGCAAGATTGGCAAGTGTATAAAAATGAAAGAGATGTTATAATCAATACAGAAATGAAAGCATATAATGAGTTATACAAATCTTTAAATATTCCTGCTTTAATTTTAGACAAATAGGAAATGGTATTTAATTATGGCTAAATCTAAGTATGAATCTCAAGTAAAAAGAGGAAAGTTAGGATGTCTAATGGTGGTGGTTACTTTTATTGGATTACTTACTTTTTTCTTAATTATTATCTGCAATATTGGTCAAGGATTTGGAGAAGCTGTAAAAAATATCGCTACTGTTCTCCGAGAAAAGAAAAATGAAAATTTCAAATTCTTAGAAGGGACCTAAGAATATGTTTATGAGCACAATACTGATATAAATGAGAATCATTATATAAAATTTAAAAACGATACAGGTACTTATTTCGGAACTAGTGATGATTTTGATGATGCTCGTGAAGGATATTATGTTGGTTTTTTCGGGACGAGAATGGATTCGCTCAAAATAAGCAGAACTAATATATCGTTTAGTTTATATGTAAACGATTCTATGTTTTTTGACGAACCTATTACTCCATTTAGTGTAAAAAATAATAATAGTAATTAGACAAATGGCATTCAATATAATTGGCGTAAATATGAAGGTAAAATTAATGGAGATACTATTGAAATTGTAACTGATGGATTTGATAAAAGAAAATTAATAAAAAAACACTATTAATCAAAAGCCATAATTATCATATAAACAACCTCTCTCCTCTACCATAACACATCAATCTGAACCACGAAAAATTACGTATTAAAAACACAATAATACTTACTTTAAAAATAAATAAATACGTATTTATACTTATTTTTAATTCTAAAAGCACTACATTTGAGCATATTAAAATTCCTTTCATTAATTAATTAAACTTTAAAAAAATGAAAAAAATCATTACTACAATTGCTTTAGTAGCAATGTTAAATGTGAGTTTCGCTCAAGACGATAAAGAGAATCCAGAAGACAAATTAAGTTTTGGACTTAGTTTAAATCACGATGCCTTTTTTGGTTTTAACCCTATGATGACTGCTTCTTATGAATTATCAGAAAAAGGTTCAATTACAGCTTACGGAATTCAATGGGGAGCTGGTACTGGAAGCGCTTGGGGACAATGGACAGAAATAGGTTTAGGATATAATTTTAACGTTGGTGATTTTGATATCAACCCACAATTAGGTTTTACAATGGGTAGTTTATTATCTAGTGGAGCAAATCAAGAAGGAATCGTTGGAGACGGTATTGTCCCTAACTTAACTGTTAATTATGATTCTGATAAGTTTGAAGGACAATTTTACTTTGGTTATTATCTTGCATTAATAGATAATACAGAATCTGGTCAAGCTACTAATAATTATGTTCACTATTGGGCAAATTTAGGTCACAAAGTTTCTTCTATTTTTTCTTTTGGAGCTCACTTTGAACAATTGTTCTTATCTGGCGGTAGTGTTAATGGCGGAGGCGACCTTGACAGAGTAGACGGATATTTTTGGGTTGGTCCATATGTTCAACTTCAAAAAAATGGTCTTGGTTTTAGGTTTTCTGGTGGATGGAATGCAGAAGATAGTGATGCCTTTTCTCAAAATGATTTTTATAAGTTAACCTTTTTCGTTTCATTCTAACTTCTTAAGAAATATTATAAAAAAGAGTTTTCTTTAATTTATAAAAAGCTGTCTCAAAGGAATTTTCAATAAGAGAGTATTTATTTTTTACTCCTTTTAAAAGTAACTTCCCATTTTGAGACAGCTTTTATTCGTTTTTTAATTGCGTTAAACATTACGATAGAATAAAAATTTAACTAATTTAACCTCGTAAATAAATTCAATTAAAAACTTACATGCCTCGGACGATATTCGAAAATATTGTAATTCAAAAATTCGTAGAAACAACTTCCATTGCATTTTGTCAATATACAGCCATCCGTTTTTTTGAGATTTTATTTATTGAAAAAGGAAGTGGTAAACTAAATATTAATGGCCATAATATTAACTACGGAGATAATCAAGTATTTGTTTTTATTCCCAACGACAAATACAATTTTGAAATTGAAGCACCTACAACAGTAACAGCAATTAAATTTTTAAATAATTTCTTTACAAAATTCACTACAGATTCCGATGCTCTTCATCAAAAAGATTGGTTTAAAAAAATAGAAACCATTCTCTATAGTACGAATAGAGTAAATAATATTAAACTTAGTTCTGAACGAGAACGAAATAGTATATCGGCCTTATTTACAGTTCTTTTAAATGAATTCACCAATAATGAACTTAAAAATGAGTTGATTTTAAAATCAACTCTTCAATCCTTACTTCATATTATTTCAAGGAATGTAAGTCATGAAGTATTAAAATCAGAATCTTCAAAAGTTCAACAAATCATAAACTATATTCACTATAATATTCATGATGCTACGTTAATTTCAAATCAAGTAATTGCTTCAGAATTTAATATTTCTAAAAATTATATCGGCCAGTTTTTTAAAAAACAAATGGGAATGTCAATTAAAAAATACATTCTCAATCATAAATTGAAATTAGCAGAAACTCGTTTAAAATATACAGATTATACTCTTTCTGAAATTGCCTTGGAACTTGGTTTTACTGATAGTAGCCACCTCGACAAAACCTTTATTTCTTACAAAGGAGTAACAGCCAGCAACTACAAACTACAGTTAAAATAACTAAAACTTCGTTTTTTACTAAATCATCATTTTTTCTTACCAAACCTTCGCTTCAACCTTGAGGTAGTTTTGCATAGTAAAGTTTATCAAACATTTTATTATGAAAAATCCACAAGAGGTTTTCAATAGTCATAAGAAAGCCGTTGAAACCTTAAATCCTTTGACGGTATTGGAAGATTATTCTGATGACGCGGTATTTATTACACCAGATCATACCTACAAAGGAAAGGAAGAAATTCTTTCTTTTTATAAAAATCTACTTCCAAATTTTGATGGGTTTGAATTCAAAACTATCAAACGAGAAACACATAATGATCTTGTCTTTTTTGTTTGGCGCGGACATAACAAATTTATAAACGTTGAGATCGCCACAGACACCTACATAATCAAAAACGGGAAGATTACTCAACACACTTTCGCTGGAATAATTAATTAATTTTAAATATATAAATCATGGATTATAAAAATTTTCAAACTTTTACTGCAGAACAAAAAGGAGGAATTCTGTATGTAACAATTAATTTCGGACCTGTAAATGTTCAAGGTCAAGAAATGCTTGCCGACTTAAGTAGCCTTTGTTTACGTTTAGAACGTGATCGAAGTGTTAAAGTAGTAGTTTTCCAATCTTCAAACGATGGATATTGGGTATGTCATTACGATACGAATTTACTAAGAGACATGTCTGAAGAAGCTGTGCCTAGAAATGAAATTAAGTTACTAGATCTTCAAGCTGTTTTAGAAAGATTAAGTAATGTTCCTCAAGCTACAATTGCAAAAATAGAAGGATTTGCAAGAGGTGGTGGACATGAAATGGCTTTAGCATTAGATATGCGATTTGCTGCTCGTGGAAAAGCCAAATTTATGCAAATGGAAGTTGGTATGGGAATTTTACCTTGCGGTGGTGGAGCATCAAGAATGGCAAGACAAACAGGACTTGGAAAAGCATTAGAAATAATCTTAGGAGCAAGAGATTGGGATGCTGATGAAGCAGAAAAATTTGGAACTATTAACAAAGCATTGAATGCCGATGAAATTGGTCCGTATGTAGATGCCTTAGCAGAACGAATAGCTAAGTTCCCAGCAGAATCAATCGAAGCTTGTAAGCGAGCAGTGTATGCTTCAATAGATTTACCAATTGAAGATGCTTTAAAAGAGGAAGCTTATCAGTTATATCAAGCAACTAGTAAAACTCCTGCAATAAAAAGGTTTACTTACGCAGATGAAAACGGTGCACAATTCAGTCATGAGAACCAAAAGAATTGGGAAAACATGCTAATTGATATTCAGGAAGTAAATTAATTTTACGCATCAAATTAATATAAAGAGGATTGCAATTTGTAATCCTCTTTTTTAATTCCTTATCTCGTCAAAAAATCAGTAGTTGTTAATAATAACGAATCTATTAAATCTAAAAAAAGTATCTTGTCATAGCATTAGGCGAATCAATAAAATTGGAAGTATTTATATATGAGTAAAACTATTCAAATTCTTATGCTACTTTTAGTCATATACTCCTGCTCTAAAAAGATGGATAATGATACCTTTATTGATAATCCAACCTCTACATTTGTTAGTGCTGTTGATATTTCAAGTTTACCCGAGATACAAGACTTCTCTCCAAAATTTTACAACAGTAGCGGAACTCAAGAAGATTTTTTATCAATACTCAAAAATAATGGTGTTAATACAATACGATTAAGATTATGGGTAAAGCCAGAAAACAACCATTCTAGCTTTGAAGAAGTGAAACAGTTTTCATCTCAACTTAAAAATAGAGGATTAAAAATTTGGCTAACACTTCACTATTCTGATACTTGGGCTGATCCTTCTCAACAAGAAATACCAAGTGAATGGAAGAATCAAAATATTTCTGAGCTCCAAGAAAGTGTTTATAATTACACTAAAAAAGTTGTTTCAGAAATACAACCAAATTATATTCAAATAGGTAATGAAATAAACGCTGGCCTACTCCATCCAACTGGAAATATCTCAGATAACACACAGAATTTCCTTGATTTAATCAGACAAGGAGTAGCTGCTGTACGAAATCATTCATCAAATTGTAAAATTATACTTCATTTTGCAGGAATCGAAAATTCTACTTGGTTCTTTAATCAAGTAAAAAATATCGATTATGATATTATCGGTTTATCATATTATCCTAAATGGCATGGAAAATCTTTGAGCAACCTTAAATCCAAAATGATTGAACTTAGTAATTCTCATAATAAAGAAATACTAATTGCTGAAACAGCTTATCCTTTTACTTTAGATTGGAATGACTGGACTAACAATATTGTTGGATTAGAAGAACATCTTATTTTACCTGAATATCCAGCAACTGCGAGCGGGCAACAAAAATTTATTTCAGATATTAAACAAGTAATAAAAGAAGTTGAAATGGGAATTGGCTTTTGTTATTGGGGAGGCGAGCTTATCGCTTGGAAAGGTGAACAAGGAACAGAAGCTTCACCCTGGGAAAATCAAGCTTTATTCAATTTTAATAACAAAGCATTACCTGTTCTTCTGGAATTTCAAATTGAATAACCTTATTCTTGTGAATTACTCTTTCTGTAAACTCTAAATTCATTTACCTTTATCGGAATCAAGATCAGCTGCATTGTTTAGTTGAAGAAAAGTACAAATTAACCCAATACATATGAAAGCCAAAATTGGAATAGTAACAGTTAGCGATAGAGCTAGTGCTGGTGTTTATGAAGATTTAAGTGGAAAAGCAATTATCAACACCTTAAATGATTATTTAATATCTGAGTGGACAGAAGTTTATGAAGTGATACCAGACGAACAACATGTGATTGAAAAAACCATTATCAATATGGTAGATCAAAAGAACTGCTGTTTGGTTATTACCACAGGTGGAACTGGTCCTGCAAAACGTGATGTAACTCCAGAAGCAACAGAAGCTGTTTGTGATAGAATGATGCCTGGGTTTGGTGAACTTATGAGAGCTGAATCATTAAAATTTGTTCCTACAGCAATTCTTTCAAGACAAACCGCTGGATTAAGAAATAATAGTTTGGTATTAAACTTACCAGGTAAACCAAAATCCATTAAAGAATGTTTAGATGCTGTTTTCCCAGCTATTCCGTATTGTATTGATTTAATGGAAGGTCCATATTTAGATTGTGATCCAGAAGTTATACAACCATTTAGACCAAAGAAAAAGTAAGATGTCAATTAATTCGGAAATCATATTTCAAAAAATCCAACTTGAACATCTTGATTTGGTACTCCGTCTTTTTAAAAGTGCCGCAGAAAAAATTGCAAAAAAGAATGTAGATCATTGGCAATATTGGAAAAATCCTCCTCAAGAAAAAATTAATTGGGTAAAAGCCGGTATAGAAAATGAAGAGTTTTTCTTTATTAATGATTTACGCAATCAAAACATTGGTATGGTAAGAATATTAAATGAAGATGAACTGTATTGGGGAAAACAAGATGTAAAAGCAACATATATTCATTCTTTAGTTATTAAAGAAGAATTTAATGGTAAAGGAATGGGTGAAACTGTATTAGATGAAATAGAGAAAAATGCAAAAGCAAATGGTTGTGTTTATTTACGATTAGATGCAGTTACCAAGAACACAAAATTATGTAGCTATTATGAAAATTTAGGATTTTTAAAAGTTGGTACTAAAAAAATGCCACTTTCTTTAAATAATTTATACCAAAAGAAAATAATAGATTGATAATTTAAGATTATTCTTTCGTCAAATAATTGATTATCTTTAATCAACAACCTCATCTTCAAAACCTTTTGATGATGATAAGATAATCGTTACTTATGAAATCCTCATTCCTTTCAGTCGTTATTTTTATTCTTATTCTGGGCTGTACTAAAACTTCTTCAGAAATAAATTCAGAACCCAAATTAGACTTGTTACCTTCAGAAGTTCCTTTTAATTTAAGTTCAAATTCTATCTTTTATAAAGACATTAGCTACGGACAACACGAAAGAAACAAACTAGATTATTTTACACCAAAAACTTCAGCTCCTACTCCACTAATAATTTTTATTCATGGTGGTGGGTTTACAGGTGGAGATAAATCTATTAATTATAATGATATAGGATTTCAAAATTTAATCAATTCATTATTATTTCAAAATATTTCTATTGCCGCAATTAACTATCGTTTTATTGGTAAAAAAGATCGAAAAGGAGTTTTAAATTCCATATTCGATAGTAAAAAAGCTTTACAGTTTATTCGATATTATTCAAACTCATTCAATATTCAAAAAGACAAGATTGTTCTTCTTGGAAGTTCTGCTGGAGCCGGTACCAGCTTATGGATTGGTTTGAGTAATGATTTAGCAAATCTAAATGCTACTGATCCAATTTTAAGAGAATCCACTCGAGTAAGTGGAATTGTCGCCTTATCAACTCAATCGAGTTACAATGTTTTGAATTGGGATAATTCAACTTTTCAAGAATATGAAAATCTTGGAATGAATTTTGATGTGATAAAAAATTTGGTTTCCGAAGAAACACTTTTAAATTTCTATGGAATCGAAAAATTAGAAGAACTAGATGATACTGATATTCAAACAAATGCACAATCACTTGATATGCTTAATCTAATTTCAACTGACGATCCAGAAATTTACGTATCTAATACTGATATTGAGTACAAATTCCCAGAAAATAGTGATCAATTACTTCATCATCCTTTACATGCAAAAGCGATTCTGGATATATCAGAAATTAATAATATTGAATGTAAGGCGTACATCCCTAAAATGAATATCGATACTAGAAAGGGTGAAAACATAACATCTTTTATTCTTAGAATTCTGAAAAACTAAACGATAAACTATACTCTAACTACTATGAAAAACTTAACTTTTATTTTTGTCTTATTTACAATTATACTTTCTGGATGTAAACAAAAAGAATCTTCAATTGAGGGTTTATGGATTGTTGAATCTGTAAAAATGGGTGATAAAACAATGACTCCAAATGCAAGATGGATGCGTTTTTACAAAGATTTCACTCAAGTTTCAGGAAATGGTTGGTTTCAACATTCTTTTGGAACATATAAACTAGATCAAGAAACAAAGGAATTATCTGTAACTGATACAAATGGAACCAATGATAAATCTGGACCTTTTGTAATCAATCTTTCAGGAGATACTATGACTTGGAAAAGATTAGAAAACAATATGGATGTTGTTGTTCAATTAAAAAGAGCTCACAAACTTCCTACTACATACGGAGATCAATTACTTGGATTATGGAAATTGGATAATCTGGAAGGAAAAGGTAGTTTTTTCAATAGTTCTAATGGGTTTTTATTTTTAAGATGGGACAAACGATTCGAGGTTGCTTCTGATATTGGAAGATTTAGTGGTGTTTATAATGCTCATGGACATAAATCGGAAGTTGAATTTATACCTTATGGAGACAATCTGAAAAGGAGTTTTTGGAAAGTAGATTTTAAAGAAAACCAAATCGATTTAACCTTACTGAATTCAGACAGTACTGTGACAAGATCATTCACAAGAATTCATGACTTTCCTAATTAATATATAATCTCGTCTAATCACATCAACACTAAGAAAATATGAAATATTGATATCTGTGTTTTAGTTTTTAAAAATTAAAATGTAACATTTTTTAATTGTTGCATCTAAAGGAAAACTAAAACATAGATATCATGAAAAATTTCATTTACCTTCTAACTTTCTTTTTTATTACTTCTGTACAAGCACAAAAAGATAATCAACCAATTTATGTACAAGTTTCTGGAAAAGGAAAACCTATTCTTTTACTTCCTGGGTTTACTGTTCCTGGAGATAGTTGGCTACCAATTGTAAAAGAACTTGAAGCAAATTACGAATGTCATGTAATTACTTTAGCTGGATTTGGTGGAAAAAAGGCTATAGAATTTCCTTGGTTACCAAAAGTAAACGAAGCATTAGAAAATTATATTTCCAAGAACAACTTAAAAAACATAACTGTTATTGGACATAGTTTAGGTGGAACAATCGCAGCTTGGCTTGCTAGTAGAGAAAAAAATAATATCGAAAAAATCATATTAGTTGATGCTTTACCTGCCGCTGGCGCTTTAATGATTCCGAATTACAATCCTGATTATTTGGTATATGAAAGTCCGTTTAACAAACAACAACTGGGAATGAGTACCAAAGATTTTGAAAACTTAGTGAGTTCCATGTCTAAAGGAATGAGCTTGAATAAAGATGCTCAAAATAATATCAAAAAATGGATGCTTCAAGCAGATCGAAAAACCTACGTGTATGGTTATACTGATTATTTAAAATTTGATGTTCGTGAAAACTTGAAAAACATAAAAGTGCCAGTTACATTATTAGCTGCAGAAAAACCTTATGGAAAAGATATGGTAAAACAAACTTATGATAAACAATATAAAAACTTAGCTAATTACGATTTTGTAATAGCTGAAAATTCTGCTCACTTTATAATGTTTGATCAACCAGAATGGTTCTTAAAACAAATTAAAAAAAGTTTAGCTTTGAAATAAATGAATATAGAAAATCAATTTACAGACTTATACAATACCTATGCGCCAAAAGTATACAAGCTTTGTTTAGGTTATGCATCTGGAGTAGATGAAATCGCAAAGGAATGGCAACAGGAAACATTTATAAAAATTTGGAAACATAGAAATTCATTTAAAGGAGACGCCTCCATCAGTACTTGGATTTATAGAATTGCCATTAACACATGTTTGGGTTATTTAAGAAAATCTAACAGAAAGTTTCAGCCAATTAATGAAAATATCTTAACCACTCCGATGGATTCAAGTTCTGAAACCTCAACGGATAAGGATATACAAAAAATGTATAGCTGTATTGATCAGTTAACTAAAAACAATAAGACTTTAATTTTATTAGAATTAGAAGAAATTCCTCAAGCAACAATTGCAGAAACAACTGGAATCTCTCATGGTGCTTTACGAACACGATTATCAAGAATTAGAAAAGCACTTTTAAAATGTATCACAAATGGAAAATGATAAATTAAATCAACTTTGGAAAAGTCAAAAAGATAATTCCAATACTAATACGCCAGAAAACATAATTAAACTGGCACAAAAACAACGTAACGGACAGTTTTTATCTATAACTATTTTATCAATTACAATTGTAATTTTAATTGCATATACAATTTACTGTTCGGTTTATGAATGGAACAATTTTACAATCGGACTTTTATTAATGATAACTAGTTTGACTTTTAGAATTGCTTTAGAAACTCTCTCGCTTTATAAAAAAGAACAACAAATTATTGCATTAAATAGTAAAGCTTTTCAAAATTATCTAGGAACACATTTTAAGATTAGGAAGATGATAAACTATGGAGTTACTCCAATGTGTTTTATTATTTACACTTATGGCTTTACGTTGCTTCTACCCTATTTTAAACAAGAGTTTTCAGAAGGATTTTACACTTATATTTTAATTTCAGGTTTTCTATCGATATTCATCATTGCCATAATTGTGGCCTTCAGTATTCGAAAAGAGAATAAATTTTATGAAGAACTCAAAGGATAACAGTTAACTACAAGTTGAATTTGTAAAAAGATTTTGTAAGCAATTTATCTCAATTCCATATTAAATATTAAGTTTGCAACCTTAAAAAAACAATATTTTATGAAAAAGAATTACTTACTTATTCTATGCTCATTCTTTGCAATATCACTTTATTCCCAAGAATATAAACTTGATTTTATAAATCACATTGAAGGAACAAGCTCTGTAATTGCAAATGAAATAACTGTAGATAATAACCAAAACATTTATACAATCGGGTATTTCTTTGGTACTGTAAATTTTGATTCAAGTTCAACTGTACAAAACTTTTCTTCGAATGGTGGTGGAGATATCTTCATTCAAAAATTAGACTCCAATGGAAACCAATTATGGGTAAAAATTATCGGAGGAAGTGGAACTGATGAAGGAAATTATATTACTACCGATTCGGATGGGAATATTTATGCAACAGGAACATTCAGGAATACAGTTGATTTTAATCCTGGCGCCGATGTATTCAATCTTACTTCAAATGGACTAACTGATATTTTCGTTTTAAAATTAGATCCAAACGGAAATTTCCTTTGGGCAAAAGGTTATGGAGATGATAATTTTGATAATGGTTTAACTTTAACTACTGATAGTAATAATGATGTTATTACTTCTGGGTTCTTTCAAGGAACCGTTAACTTTAACCCAGATACAACCTCAGATATAATTACTTCTAATGGTGGAACTGATATTTTTATATTAAAACTGGACTCAACTGGAAGTTTTAACTTTGTTAAAACAATCGGAGGAACAAGCACTGAAGCAATAAGAACTATTACTACGGATAAAGATAATAACATTTTTGGTGGTGGTTATTTTGGTCAAACTGTTGATTTTGATCCGGGTCCAAACGAACAAAACTTTACGGTTTTAAATGGTGTTATTGATCGTTTTTTAATGAAAATGGATAAAGACGGTAATCTTGTTTGGGCTCACCAATTAACTGGTAAAACCGATGAAGGAATAAAATCTATTACTATAGATAAGAATAATGATTTATGTGTTACTGGTCATATTAATGGAGAAACTGATTTAGATTATGGAACAGCACAAGCTTTATTTACTTCGGTGGGAAGTGGTGACGTTTTTGTTCAAAAATTAGATAACGATGGTAACTTCATTTGGGCAAAAACTATGGGAGGAACCGAATTTGATTACTCTAGTAAAATAATAACAGACGCTGAAGCAAATATTTTAACTGTAGGGTATTTTCAAAATACCGCTGATTTTAACCCAAATGCTGGAATCGAAAACCTAGTATCTGCAGGTAATGAAGATATTTTCGTTCAAAAATTAGATACTGATGGTAACTTCATTTGGGCTTATGGTGTTGGAGGTACTGGAGAAGACATTGGTTCTTCGATTACAATCGATTCAAACAAAAATATTTACGTCTGTGGTGAATTTAGAAATACTGTAGATTTTGATTTTACATCAGACATTCAAGAGTTGACAGCACTTGGAAGTCAAGATTCATTTGTAAAAAAACTCACACTGAATACTTTAAGCACAAATGATTATAACACAATTGAAACTTTAAATGTGTTCCCAAATCCAACTATCGATAAATTAACTATCGAATTTTCAACAACTTCGGAAGATGCTATTGAGATTTACAATACTTTAGGCCAATTAGTAATTAAATTGCCGGCGGCTAAAAAACAACAAATTGATGTTTCTAATTTAACTAGCGGCTTGTACTTTATAAAGCTGGAAAATGATAATGCAGCTAAATTTAAATTTCTGAAAAAATAAAATCAAATAGCTTTCTTAAAAACAGTTTTTTATTCTTTAAACTCTACTTTATGAAGATGCAAACCAGAAGCAGGAGCAATTGTTTTTAAGAAAGTTATTTCTTTGTTTCCATCTAAACTTTCTTTTATAAAATCTAAATCATAATTTCCTTTTCCAACCTCGGCTAATGCTCCCATTATTAATCGAATTTGATTTCGTAAGAATCCTTGTCCTTTTATAATTAAAATATAACTTTTCTCAGGAAAAAAAGATGCAGTTAATTCTGTATTTTCGATGATCTCACAACTATCAATAGTACGTTCAACTTTTGTTTCTTCAGATGGTTTTGTACAATAATGTTTAAAATTATGGAAACCCTCAAATAACTTGGCAGCTTTTGTCATTAATTCCATGTCTAAAGTTTGTAAATATCCTACCAAAAAAGGTGCACAATACGGATGATTCTTTTCTCCATGCGAAAAATAATAGCGATACTCTTTAATTTTTGGATGTTGAATAATATTAAACTTTTCATCTTTTAATACTTCAATTTCAACTACCCTGATATCGGCTGGAGAATTAATATTAAAACTCTCTATAAACTTTTTTTCTTCTATTTTTTCATCAATAAATAATTGATACGCATAATTAGTTGAAGATACTTTCGCATCCGTTCTTCCAACTCCAATTGTTTTAAACCGAATTCCTTTGCAAACAAATTTTAATGTTTTATCCAAAGCCCAATGAACTGTTTTCAAATTCGGTTGTTTTTGCCAACCATGAAATCGGAATCCTAAATATTGAAACCTAACTAAATATGAGTAATTGTAATTCATATTGCAAAGCTAACAAACTTACATCGCTACAAATGCATAAAATTCACTATTTCAAAATCAGAAAATCATAAAATAAACAGCTCATTTTTATGATAACCGTAAACTTTTGTTACTATAAGGTTTTAGTAAAAACTATTCTGTAATTTCACAGCAATAACATTCATTTTTTTAGACCACAATTTCATGAAAAACAGAAAATTATTAATGATTCCTGGCCCAATTGAAGTTGATCCTTCAGTACTAAGAGCCATGGGAGAAGTAACTACAAGTCATGTTGCTCCTAACTTTATTGAAAGCTTTGGAAATTCTTTAGAATTAATGCGTAAAATTTGGTTGGCTCCAAAAGGACAACCTTTTATTGTAGCAGGAAGTGGAACTTTAGCAATGGATATGGCCGCTAGTAATTTACTTGAGATTGGAGATAATACATTAGTAATTTCTACTGGATATTTTGGAGAACGTTATAAAAATATCTTAGCAACTTATGGAGCAAATGTTACGGTTTTACAAGCTGAAATTGGAGAGATTGTGCCTTTAGAGAAAATTGAAGAAGAACTATCTTCTAAAAATTACAAGTTAGTTACGATTACTCATGTTGATACTTCAACTGGTGTATTAACCGATCCTAAATCTGTTGCTGATATTGCAAAAAAATATAATACACTAACGGTGTTAGATGGTGTATGCGCAACTGCTGGTGAAAGAACTCCACAAGAAGATTGGGGAATTGATGTTGTGTTAACTGGTTCTCAAAAAGCAATTGGAGTTCCTCCTGGATTAGCCTTATTAGTGGTTTCTGAAAAAGCAATGACAACTTGGAAAAACAGAAAAACTCCTGTTCAAAATTATTATGGAAGTTTTACCAATTGGTTGCCAATTATGGAAGCTTATGAAGAAAGACGACCTTCATACTTTGGAACACCTCCAGTAAATTTAATTCGTGCATTGGAAGTTAGTTTGAACCTTATCAATTCTGAAGGAATTGAGAATAGAGTTGAATCGCATCTTATTTATGCTAAAGCCTTCAGAGAAGCTATTCAAAAAATAGGTTTAAAATTAGTTCCTAAAAGAGAAGAAATTGCCGCAAATACAATGAGTGCCATTTATTATCCAGAAGGAATCGATGGAAACCAATTTAGAAAAGATATTAGTGAATACGGAGTAATTTTAGCTGGTGGTTTACATGCAGAAATAAAAACTCAATATTTTAGAGTTGGACATATGGGAGCTATTAACAAAAGTGATATTGTTGCCACACTTAGTGCAATTGAATTTGCTCTTGCCAAACAAAACTACTCGTTTACTCTTGGAGAAAGTATTGGAACTTTCTTAGAAAACATATAATTATATCTAAACCATTATAGTTATTAGTAGCTATAATGGTTTTAATATTTTGTAGTTCTCTTGATTATCAGGTAGAAAATCAACTACTGATTCTTGAATAAGAGTTTTTAATTTCTCTAGGAGCTTTTTCTTTACAAAGAATTTATGTGTAACTAATCCTATATTACGCACTGGTATCGGATCATTAAATTCAATTATTTTACTCTTTATATCTTCCGTTAAATCAAGTGTTGCTAAATAAGGTAAAATGGTAATTCCTTTTCTCGCTTTAGTAATTCTTAATAAACTATCCATAGAACCAGATTCGAATTCAAAATTTTCTTCTTTATTTGCGCATTGATCTGTTAAATCACAAATTCGCTGTACTTGCGTTCTAAGACAATGGCCTTCTTGTAATAAACATAATTTAGAATAATCTAAATCACTTACAGAAATTTGTTCAGTTTTAGCTTCTCCACTGCAATCATAAAGTACGAAAGGTTCAGAATAAAGTGGGATTTCATTTAAATTAGGATCTTCCAGCGGTAAAGCTAATATTCCAACATCGATAGTTCTTACATTTATTGCTTTTTGAATTTCCGTTGTTGTCATTTCACGAACTATAATTTTCACCTTAGGAAAAATCTTAGCAAAATTAGTCAAGAACAATGGTAACAAATATGGAGCAACAGTAGGAATTACTCCAATTTTCAATTCCCCTATCATTTCACCTTTTAACTCTTGCACCAAATTATTCAAAGCATCTACCTCATTTGCAAGAATTCGAAGTCTCTTTATAATTTCCTCTCCTTCGGCAGTTACGGAAACAGGTTTTGTTTTTCTATTAAATATTTTAATTCCGATTTCATTCTCCAACCTACCAATCATGGTACTAAGAGTAGATTGAGTCACAAAACACTTTTCGGCAGCAGCTTCAAAATTTTTAAAATCTACAACTGCTAATACATATTGAAATTGTTGAATATTCATAATGAAGCAAATATACATTAATATTTACATTGTAGATGTTAACAATACAAATATCGTTTTTATAAATAAAACTGAAGTTCGTCCTTTGTAACATAATTAATCGAATCATTATGAAACTACAATTATTAACAGGAACTCTTTTATTAATGTTAGTATCGTGTAATGGGAACAAAGCCGAAGGTGAAGCCAAAGAAGGAGGATCTTGTCCTTTTGGTTTTGGAAAAACTCCATCAACAGGATTAACAATTAAAGGAGAAGGAAAAACAACAAAAGATTGGTGGAAGAACAGTTTAGACTTATCTGTACTAAGACAGAATTCTTCTTTATCAAACCCTTTAGGAGAGTTTGATTACAAGAAAGAATTTGAAAGTTTAGATTACTTCGCACTGAAAAAAGATATTGCGAAAACATTAACCGATTCTAAAGAATGGTGGCCAGCTGATTATGGAACTTACGGAGGTTTGTTTATTCGAATGGCTTGGCACAGTGCTGGAACCTACAGAACTGGGGATGGACGAGGCGGAACTCGTGAAGGGAGACAACGTTTTGCTCCTCAAAATAGTTGGCCTGATAATGCGAACTTAGACAAAGCAAGAAGATTACTTTGGCCTGTAAAACAAAAATATGGACAGAAAATATCTTGGGCAGATTTAATGATTTTAGCAGGGAATGTTGCCTTAGAAGAAGCTGGATTTAAAACTATTGGATTTGCTGGTGGAAGAGAAGATACTTGGGAACCACAAACAAATGTATATTTTGGATCGGAAACTGAATGGCTTGCAAATGATGAACGTTATAAAAATGGTGAGTTAGAAAAACCTTTAGCTGCCGTTCAAATGGGATTAATTTATGTAAATCCTGAAGGACCGAATGGAAATCCTGATCCAATCGCCTCTGCGAAAGACATTAGAATTAGTTTTGGAAGAATGGGAATGAATGATGAAGAAACAGTTGCCTTAATTGCAGGTGGACATACTTTAGGTAAAACACACGGACAAGCAGGTGGTCATCATTTAGGAGCTGCTCCAGAAGGAGCCGGAATTGCAGAACAAGGATTAGGTTGGAAAAGTGACTACAAATCTGGTAAAGGAAAGGATGCCATTACCTCTGGTTTAGAAGTTATTTGGACAGTGACTCCTGATAAATGGAGTCAGAATTATTTTGAAACTCTTTTTGAAAACGAATGGGTTTTAACCAAAAGTCCTGGTGGAGCTCATCAATTCGAAGCAAAAAATTCAGTTGTAAAATTCCCTGATGCTTTTGATAAAACAAAATATCATACACCGACAATGTTGGTAACAGATGTTGCTTTAATTAAAGATCCGGCATATGAGAAAATTTCGCGTCGCTTTTATGAAAATCCAGAAGAGTTTAATAAAGCATTCGCAAGAGCTTGGTTTAAATTAACGCATAGAGATATGGGACCGAAATCAACTTACTTAGGTCCAGAAATTCCTAAAGATGATTTTATTTGGCAAGATCCAATTTCTTCTTCAAATGCATCGAAAATAACAACTACAGACGTTAATAATCTGAAATCAAAGATTCTTTCATCTGGTTTAACAACTGGTGAATTAGTATCAACAGCTTGGGCTTCTGCTTCAACTTATAGAAATTCTGATAGACGTGGTGGAGCAAATGGAGCAAGAATTCGTTTAGAACCACAAGTCAATTGGGAATCTAACAATCCTTCTCAATTAAAAAGAGTTTTAAAAATTTATGAGACAGTTCAGCAAGAGTTTAATAAAGGAACTAAACAAGTCTCAATCGCTGATTTAATTGTTTTAGGTGGAAATGTTGCTATTGAAGATGCAGCCAAAAAAGCTGGAGTTTCAATCTCGGTTCCATTTACACCAGGAAGAGCTGATGCAACACAAGAACAAACGGATACTGACGGTATCGCTGTTTTAGAACCTATGGCTGATGGATTTAGAAATTACCAGAAAACAGATTATACTTTATCGGCTGAACAATTATTAGTAGATAAAGCGCAGTTATTAACTTTATCTGCACCTGAAATGACTGTGTTAGTTGGAGGAATGAGAGCTTTGAACACCAATTATAATGGATCAAATATTGGAATCATGACTTCAACTCCTGGAGTATTGACAAATGAATTCTTCGTGAATTTATTAGACATGAAATATAAATGGGAAGCAACTTCAGATAAAAAAGAACTTTTCAACATTATTGATAGAAGCAACAATACAGTAAAGTGGACTGCTACAAGAGCTGATTTAATTTTTGGTTCAAATTCAGAATTAAGAGCTGTAGCTGAAGTTTATGCAAGTGAAGATGCTCAAGAAAGATTTGTACAAGACTTTGTAAGCGCTTGGACAAAAGTGATGAATTTAGATAGATTTGATGTAGAATAATTTACCCGTCTTATTCGTAACATTAAAAAAGCGATTTAGAAATTCTAAATCGCTTTTATATTTTTATTTATAACTGGAAAGCTTGTTTTGCAATCTCCAATTCTTCATTTGTTGGGATTACTAATAATTTCACTTTAGATTCTGGCTTATGAATTTTAATTAATTCTTTAGCTCTTGTATCATTTTTTTGTTTGTCGATTTCTATTCCGAAGAACTCTAAATGCGTACAAACTTTTTCTCTAACTAATGAAGAGTTCTCTCCGATACCAGCTGTAAAAACAATTGCATCAACACCATTCATTGCTGCGATATACGATCCAATATATTTTTTAATTCTGTAGGTATTAATATCTAGCGCTAACTGACAATCTTTATTTCCTTTTGAGGCCTCTGCTTCAATATCACGTAAATCGCTATAACCAGTTAATCCGAACATTCCGCTTTCTTTTTGTAAAAGTGTATTTACGGAATTAATATCATAACCTAAATTATTCACTAAATAGAAAATCAATGTATGATCAATGTCTCCACTTCTTGTTCCCATTACTAAACCAGTAACTGGACCAAATCCCAAACTATGATCAATACTTTTCCCATTTTCAATAGCTGAAATACTGCATCCATTTCCTAAATGAACTGTGATTATTTTAGATTCTTTTTTCCCTAAATAATCAATCGCTTTTTCAGAAACATATTTGTGACTTGTCCCATGAAATCCATATAAACGAATTTTATTTTCATTCAAAAACTTTTTAGGAATTGCATACGTATATGCTTTCTCTGGAATACTTTGATGGAAAGCTGTATCGAAAACTGCAACTTGTTTTGCTCTAGTAAAAATTGCTTCTGCAACTTTAATTCCTTCTAAATTCGCAGGATTGTGTTGAGGAGCCAAAGAGAATAAATCTTCTATTTTACTTTTCACTTCTTCGGTAACCTCAGTTGTACTTGTGAACGAACTTCCTCCATGTACAACTCTATGACCAACAATTTCAATTTCATCGGTTGAAGAAATAACACCAATCTTTTCATCTAAAAGTAAAGCAACTACCTTTTCTAAACCGATTCTATGATTATCAATTTTTATATGTTCAGTAACATCATCATTTGCTGATTCATAATGAACTGCTCCTTCTTCTAAACCAATTCTTTCAATTAAACCAGAACAAATTACTCTTTCTTCCGGCATTATAAATAATTGATATTTTATGGATGAACTTCCCGAGTTTAAAACCAATACTTTCATATACTAATTTTCTTGTGCTTGAATTGCTGTTAGAATAATAGTGTTATAAATATCATCAATTGTACAGCCTCTACTTAAATCATTAACAGGTTTTTTCAATCCTTGTAACATTGGTCCAATTGCTAATGCTCCTGTTTCTCTTTGAACTGCTTTATAGGTATTATTTCCTGTATTTAAATCTGGGAAAATCAACACATTCGCCTGTCCCGCTACTTCCGAGTTTGGTAATTTCTTTTTTCCAACTGTAGGATCAACAGCTGCATCATATTGAATTGGTCCTTCCACTTTTAAATCAGGACGTTTTTGCTTTACAATTTCTGTGGCTTTTCTAACTGTATCTACATCTTCACCTTTACCTGAACTTCCAGATGAATATGATAACATAGCAATCTTTGGATCAATTCCAAAGGCGATACTTGAATCTGCAGAAGAAATTGCGATTTCAGCTAATTGTTCTGAAGTTGGATTTGGATTAATTGCGCAATCTCCAAAAACAGAAACTCTATCTTCTAAGCACATAAAGAAAATTGAAGAAACTACTGAAAAACCAGGTTTTGTTTTTACAAATTGTAATGAAGGCTTAATAGTATGCTGAGTTGTATGAGCAGCTCCGGAAACCATTCCATCTGCTAAACCTTTATACACCATCATAGTTCCGAAATAAGAAACATCTGCCATTAAATCTTCTGCCATTGCTGGACTTAACCCTTTGTGTTTTCTTAATTCATATAAGGTTTCTGAAAAATCTTCAAAATATTCAGATGTACTAGGATTTATAATTTTCGTCTTTTCAAAATCGAAAGATATATCTAATCTTTTTACCGCTGCTTCAACATTTACCTGCTTACCAAGAATCGTTAAATCCACAATATCTAACTTTTGTAATTGTGATGCTGCAGTTAATATTCTATCATCATTTCCTTCCGGTAAAACAATATGTTTTCTAGCTTGTTTTGCTCTTTTCAATAAATTATACTGGAACATTCTTGGCGTTAATATATTTGTTCCTTTGTATGTAATTAGCTTATCACTTAAAGCGTCCACGTCGACATACTTTTCGAAAGTACTAATAGATAATTTGATTTTATTTTTATTCTCCGCATAAATATGAGAACGAATTGAACCTAATTTTGAAGCGATTCCGAAAGTTCCTCCTTTTACTTTTAGGATAGGAACAATTTTTTCTAATCCAGTAATTAATTCAATTACAGAAGGACTTAAATCCATATCTCCAGTTAAAATAATTCCAGAAACTGTTGGATAACGACTTGAAATATTTGCTTGTAATGTTCCTAACAAAATATCTGAACGATCAGAAGGAGTAATAACAACTGCTTCATCAGTAAGATGATTTAAAAAGTGGGACAACTGCATTGCTCCGACTTTAATCTCTCCTGTTGTCGAATTCAAAAATTCTTCTCCGAAAAGAACTTCGGCATCAAGAGCTTTTGAAATTTCATGAATCGTTGGGTTGTTTAATTTACTATTAATTGGAATGGCATTAATTAATAAAGAATTTGGTAAATTCTCTCCTATTCCATTAATAATAATATCTACATTTTTCTCTTGAACTTTATTCGCTATAACCGCAATTACTTCAACTTCTTTATTGGTAAATGAATCGTAGGTAATTCGTAATCCTTGAATAAATTCTTCTAATGATTTACTAATACCTCCAGAAACAATGATTACAGGAATTCCAAGGTTCTTAGCAATTAGTACATTCAAGTCCATTTCAATAACCGCTCCGTGATCTGAGAAGTCAGTACCTTCAACAATCACAAAATCGTTCTCTTCTTCAAGTTTTTTATACTTGCTTAAGATTAGATTGATAACTTCATCCTCTTGATCATCATTTAATAAATCTAATAACTCTGATCTTGTGAAAGCATAGGTATCTTCATAATCACATTTAAGATTGAAAAAGTTTACAATCGTATTAACGTGATTATCTTTTTTACCTTCTACCGGGTTATCAATAATGGGTCTGAAATAGCCAACTTTGGGTTTGTTACGAAGTAAAAGTTGCATTAAACCTAAACTTAACATAGATTTCCCAGAATTGGCACCACTTGCCGCTATATAAATTGCTTTATTCATATTCTAATTTTAAGCAAAATTAGTCTAATTTTAATAAAGCAAGCTATTCAAAAAAGAGTTTTATCCTACTAAATGAATTTCTGTAAAACCTTTAGGAATACTAACTGTGTTATTCTTCGAATCAAAGTCTACAGATTTTAAATCAACCACTACATTATCAATTTCAACTTCCTTGATTTGAAAAGGTAAACCGACAAATTTGAAAAGCATGGTTTCATATTCCGTTACAAAAGTTCCGTCTTTATGCTGTTGAATAATAATCTCTTTTTCTTTACCGGTAAACGTAAATGTACGTAAACTGTATCTACCTTTCATATAATCGTATCCATCTTGTGCATCTTCAAAAACTTTAGAAACTTCTTTTTCTCCTAATTTAAAATAAACCTCCAATTTCAATTCATCAATTGTTTTCTCTCCCACATATTGTTGAATAGGATATTTTGGAATAATCGCTCCTTCTTTTATGAACATTGGAATAGTGTCAATATCAGCATCCACCCATCTTTCCATTCCTCCAGAAACATATTCTTTGGTCCAGTAATTATACCAATGTCCTTTTGGAATATACATTCTTCTTCCTTTAGAATTTGGTTCCTGAATTGGACAAACTAAAATTTGATTTCCAAAAATAAATTCATCCGTTCGATAATGCGTTTGTGGATCGTATTGATCGTATAAAACTAGCGACTTTAGCATTGGGACGCCATATTCAGCATACTCCCAGAACATCGTATATAAATACGGAAGCAGTTGATAACGTAACTCGACATATTTTCTAGTTACATCTACAACTTCATCTCCGAATGTCCAAGGTTCTTGGTTTCCATGATCTCCAGATGAGTGTGTTCTACAGAAAGGATGGAAAACTCCTAACTGAATCCATCTAGCATATAATTCTCCCGTTGGATGTTCTGCGAAACCTCCAATATCACTTCCTGTAAATGACATTCCACTCATACTCATACGTTGCGCTTGAATATTGGCAATCCATAAATGTTCCCAAGTTGCAATATTATCACCTGTCCAAGAAGATGTAAAACGTTGTGCACCTGAATACGCTGAGCGTGTTATAATAAAGGGACGCAGCGGATAAGCATATTTCTTTACTCCTTCATAAGTAGCTCTCGCCATTTGAGTTCCGTAAATATTATGTGCTTTTCTATGGCTACAATGATGTCCATCATAATTATGACGTACATCATTTGGGAAAGTTTTACCTGGAACCTCCATTACGGCAGGTTCGTTCATATCATTCCAAATTCCCTTAATTCCAATTTCATCGATAATTTCTTTGAATAATCCAGACCACCAAGTTCTAACTTTTGGATTTGTAAAATCTGGAAAGAAACATTCACCCGGCCAAACTTTTCCTCGCATATACGGGCCATCAGCTCTTTTACAGAAATAGTCATTTTCCATGGCTTCTTTATACACCCAATAATCATCATCTATTTTAATTCCTGGATCAATAATCGCAATTGTTTTAAATCCGTCATCTGCAAGTTCCTTCACCATACGTTTTGGATCTGGGAAATAATCTTTATTCCATGTAAAACAACGGAATCCCTCCATATAGTCAATATCTAAATAAATCCCATCACAAGGAATTCGCAATTCTCTGAATTTACTTGTTACTTCTTTTACTTTTGATTCTGGATAATAACTCCATTTACATTGATGATAACCCAATGCCCATAAAGGTGGTAATTCAGGTTTTCCAGTTAAATCGGTATAACGTGTAACAACATCTTGCATATCTGGTCCGTAAAAGAAATAATAATTCATTTCTCCACCATGTGCCCAGAAACTCGTTACATTTCTGCGTTCATGACAAAAGTCGAAGAATGTTTTAAATGTATTATCAAAAAAAATCCCGTAAGCTCTCTCTTCATGCATTCCCACATAAAAAGGAACACTCTTGTATAAAGGATCTTGATCTTTACCAAATGCATATTGGTCGGTTGCCCAGTTTTCAATTCTTTTTCCTTTTAAATTTAAATGCATTGGTTTATCACCTAAACCATAATAGCATTCTCCTTGCGGAGCGGCTTTACTCATTTTCACAATGTTTCCACCAAACTCATAACTTTGTTCCCAGTGAAAGCCCCAATCATCTTTACAAATTACGTTTCCATTAACATCAAAAATCGAGACTTTCAGATCAGCTTTATCGATTCTAATCGTAATTTTTATAGTTACTATTTTATAACAGTCATCATGTTCTTCGACTTCAAGTTTGCTATACCCACGAGCACCATCCTCACTAATTGCATAAGAAAAATCTTTTTCAAAATTATTATCAGTGGCATACCTAAAACGAATCACACTACCTCTTAATACGGTAACTTGAAGAATGACTCCGTTTTCTGTTTTAAAGTAGATTTTATCTACATCTTGTGAGAAAGAATTGATCCTTCCTGGAAACAAATTTCCTTTGTATTCTAGTTCTGTATTAATGATCATTTTACTTCAATTTTAGGATTATTTCTATGATTCAACTTGTTTATAAAAAAACGATATAGCATTTGATTATGAAACGATTATTTCTTGTTTTTACGAAATCGTTTTATCTAATTATTTATCAATTTTAAATACCACTGCTCCTAAAGGAGGAAGTGTAATCTCCGCAGAATATTCTCTGTGATTCCAATGTATTTTATCAATATCGATATGCTTTTTATTTGACACACCGCTACCGCCATACTTTTTATAATCACTATTAAATATTTGGGTAAGTTTTCCAAAGTGAGATAAACCAATTCTATAATTTGATCTAGGAATTGGCGTCATATTACATACAACAACTACAAGTTCATTTTCAGTTGCTCCTTTTCTTATATAGCTAATTACAGAATTTTCGTGGTCATCGTAACTGATCCATTCAAATCCGTCTTGCTCAAACTGCTTTTCGTATAACGCAGGATATTTTTTATATAAAGAATTTAAATCTTTTACTAGTTTTTGAACACCCGAGTGAAAATCATACTCAAGAACATACCAATCTAAACTTTCTTGAAAATTCCATTCTCCATGTTGTCCAAATTCTGCTCCCATAAACAAAAGTTTTGCTCCAGGGTGTGTGAACATATAACTATATAGTAATCTTAAGTTCGCGAACTTTTGCCATTCGTCTCCTGGCATTCTTCCGATAATACTCTGCTTACCATATACAACTTCATCGTGAGATAATGGTAACATGAAATTTTCGGTAAATGCATAAGTCATACTGAAAGTAAGATCGTTTTGATGATGTTTCCTATAAATAGGCTCTTTCTTAAAATACTGAAGAGAATCATGCATCCACCCCATCATCCATTTCATCCCAAAACCTAAACCGCCTAAATAAGTTGGTCTGGAGATTTTAGGAAAAGCGGTTGATTCCTCGGCAATTGTTTGAACATCAGGGAAACTTTTATAAACTTCTTCATTTAATTCTTTTAGAAAATCAATTGCTTCTAAATATTCATTTCCACCAAACATATTCGGTTCCCATTCTCCATACTTTCTAGAATAATCTAAAAATATCATCGAAGCTACTGCGTCAACTCTCAATCCATCTACATGGTATTGATCTAACCAAAAAATTGCATTACTTATTAAAAAACTTTTGACTTCGTTTCTTCCGTAATTAAAAATTAAACTTTTCCAATCTGGGTGATATCCTTTTCTTCTATCTGGGTGTTCATATAAATGTGTTCCATCAAATAGACCTAACCCATGATCGTCTTCAGGAAAATGAGATGGAACCCAATCTAAAATTACTCCAATATCATTTTGGTGAAACTTATCAATTAAGAATTTAAAATCATCAGGATAACCAAAACGTGAAGTTGGTGCAAAATATCCTGTAATTTGATAACCCCAAGAAGGATCGTATGGATATTCCATTACGGGCATTAACTCTACATGTGTAAATTGCATTTCCTTTACATAAGAAACCAATTCATCTGCCATTTCAACGTAAGATAAAGATCGATTGTTATCGTCGAATTTCTTTTTCCATGAAGAAAGATGAACTTCATAAACCGAATAAGGTGCATTAATAGCATTATGTTTATGACGTTTCTTCATCCATTTATTATCTCCCCAAATGAAAGGATCATCCCAAACTACAGAAGCAGTTTTCGGTGGATGTTCACATCGTCTAGCAAAAGGATCTGCTTTTTCGGTAAAAATTCCATCATTATTTGAATGAATTTTATACTTATACAAATTTCCTTTGCCCACTTTAGGTATAAAACCCTCCCAAATTCCAGACTCATCCCAACGAACATTTAAACGATGTTCTTCTTCATTCCAAAAATTAAAATCTCCAACAACTGAAACAGACTTAGCCGAAGGTGCCCAAACTGCAAAGTAAGTTCCTTCCTCTCCGTTTACAGTAGTAATATGAGCTCCTAACTTTTCATATAGTCGGTAATGTTTTCCTCCTTTAAATAAATTGATATCAAAATCTGTAAAAAAACTATGTGCAATAACTTTACTCATAAAAAATAATAGGCTTATTGAATTGTAAATCCTTCCGGTATAATAGCTCTTCTTCTTACTACTATTATTCCATCTTTGATTACATAAGCATCTTCCGTTACATCTTTCAAATGCTTTCCTCCTTTTAGTACTACATTATTTCCTATTCTAGCATCTTTATCAATAATTGCGTTTTCGATAATACAATTCTCTCCAACACCTATATATGGTATACCTTTTTCTTTATCTTTTTCAATTTCATCTATTTCTTGATATACATTTGCACCAATCATATAAGTACTTTTTATATCACAACCTTTTCCTATTCTGGAACGAATTCCAATAACGGAGTTTTCAATATTTTTTGCGTTGATGATACAACCATCCGCAATCATTGATTTATCTAATAGTGTTCCATAAATTTTAGATGGAGGAAGAATTCTTGGTCTTGTTAAAACGTTTTTTGAAGTATTGAATAAGTCAAATTGTGGAACTTCTTCAGTCAATCCTATATTCGCTTCAAAGAAAGAAGCAATTGTTCCAATATCCGTCCAGTAACCTTTATACTGATAAGCAAGAACCTTATTTTTTCCTATAGATTGAGGAATGATTTCCTTTCCAAAATCGATTGTATCAGGATTAGACATTAATTCTACTAATAATTCACGATTGAAAATATAAATTCCCATAGAGGCCAAGTAATTTCTCTCTTGAGACTTCATTTCATCATCAACTTCTGATTCCCATCCTTTCAATTGTTCTGAAGAAGGTTTTTCAACAAAAGAAGAAATAAAGCTTTCATCATCAGTCTTCAATATTCCAAATCCAGTAGCGTCGCTTGCGTTTACAGGAAGCGTCGCTATACTAATTTCGGCTTTCTTATTTATATGTTGATCAAGCATATCATCAAAATCCATTTGATACAATTGATCACCTGAAAGAATTAAAGCATATTCGAACTCGTGATTCAAAACATGGTGCATTGATTGTCTAACTGCATCTGCTGTACCCTGGAACCATGTTTTATTTTCAGGAGTTTGTTCGGCCGCCATTATATCAACAAAGGCCTCACTGAATGTACTAAATGTGTATGTATTTTTAATATGTCTATTTAAAGATGCTGAATTGAACTGTGTGAGAACAAACATTCTTTTAATATCGCAATGAATACAATTGGAAATAGGAATATCTACCAAACGATACTTTCCAGCTATCGAGACTGCTGGTTTAGATCTGTTGTCTGTGAGTGGTGATAGACGAGTACCTTGTCCTCCTCCTAAAATAATAGCTAAAACTTTTTTGTTTATCATGGTCGGTCTGTTAAATTGATTTGTATAAGTTGATGTACTCTTGTGCTGATTTAGCCCAAGAATTATCTATTTTCATTATTCGTTTCTGTATTTTTCTAAATGAATTTACATCTTTATACAACTCAACAGCTCTACCAATGGAATAACAAATATCCCAAACTGAAGCTTGATCATGACAAATACCAAATCCTCCATCTCCTATATCAATAACAGTATCTTTTAGTCCACCTGTTCTTCTAACTATTGGTATTGTTCCGTAACGTAAAGAATACATCTGGTTTAAGCCACAAGGTTCAACCCTTGAAGGCATTAATAGATAATCTGAAGCAGCATATACTAGATGTGAAAGTTTTTCATCATAGCCGATATGCACATTAAAATTACCTTTAAAATGATCTTTTAACTCAATTAATTGATCTTCTATTTCTTTATGACCAGATCCTAATATAAATATACTAATTTCCCTATTATCGTTTAAAGCCTCTCGTATAACTTCAGGAAGTAAGTCAGCAGACTTCTCTCCTACCAACCGTCCTATAAAGCCAAATAATGGTAATTCTATATCGAAGCCATATTTCTCGCATAATGCTTTTTTATTAGCCTTTTTCCCCGACACCACATTACTAACTTTATAATTCTTTGGTAACATCTTATCTGTCTCGGGATTCCAAAAATCAGTATCAATTCCATTCAAAATTCCTGTACACTTATCTGATTCTGTTCTTAACAATCCTTCTAAACCATTCGCCTGACTTTTTAGTTCTTCCATGTATGAAGGAGAAACTGTATTCACCTTGGAAGCACATTTAATACCTGTTGCTAATGGATTAATTGAGCCATACCAATCCAAAAGACCAGCGTTGGTAAAATCAAAAGTTGGGATAACATCAATTCTATCATGTGAAAATTGTCCTTGATATTGAGCATTGTGAATAGTTACAACAGTTGGAGTGTTACTAAGTCCTCTAAAATCATAACAATTATTAATCATAAAGGGAATTAAAGCAGTATGATGATCATGACAGTGTATTACATCATATTTTATTTTTTCTAATGTTAACCAATTTAAAACGGCTAATTGAAAACCTAAGTACCTATCAGCTTCATCGTCATATCCATAAACAGCCTCCCTATCTAATAACCCTTCGATATATATAAAATACAGACCATATTTAATTTTCTTATTAATAATGTCGTATACCTTATATTTATATGTTTTACTACCTATGCATATAGTACTTGAAAAAAATTCATTTTTTTTCTGCTTTTGTACAAAGCCGTTACTGTAATAAGGCATGACTACGTCAGACTTTATTCCTAATGTTGCTTGATAAGCAGGTAGAGATCCAACTACGTCAGCTAAACCACCAACTTTCGCTATCGGATAACATTCAAAACTATTGTGGAGAACTTTCATTAAAGAGAGGTATTAATATTCCTTCTAAGTTAACGAATAGGCTCTAAAAACGGTTAAAATAATTATTAAAAAAAGGCTATAAAAAATAAAAAGTTAATAAAAATTATAGCTATTTTTCATTAAACTTTACTTAGTCTTAACTATAACGATATATAGTTATTTAGATTTAGGTCAAAAAAAAACGTTCAATAAGATATTGAACGTTTTTTGCTTAAAAAGAAAGGCGACGACCTACTCTCCCACCAGTGGCA